>PGZJ01000005.1:0-156202 GCA_002840055.1 Gammaproteobacteria bacterium HGW-Gammaproteobacteria-11
CGCCTGTGCGAAGAGGAAGGTATTCACTACCACTTTGAACACACAACCGATAACCACCTGCTGGTGTTTGGTGATGACCAGACCAGCTTCCCGCGTCTGCCGCGCCCCACCGCCTATACACAGGACAGCGGCCTGGTCGCCGATGAACAGGTGATCAAACGCTTTGCCCTGCGCATGGAGACCCGGCCCAGCCGCGTGACCCGTCGCGACTACGACTTTGAAAAGCCGCATCTGCTGATGGAGGCCGCCCACCAGGCCGAACAGCCGATTGAAGGGGAAGAGCCACCGCCGCCGCTGCCGGATCTGGAAGACTACGACTACCCCGGCCTCTTTAGCGAACGCGCCCGCGGCAAACACCTGGCCAAGCGCACCCTGGAGCGGCATCGCAGTGACTACCGCCTGGCGGAAGGCAAGAGTGATGTCCCCAGCCTGATCAGCGGTCACTTTCTTACGTTATCCGAGCACCCCAGAGTCGACTGGAACGACCTGTGGCTGATTACCGGCATCCGCCACGAAGGCAAACAACCCCAAGTACTGGAAGAATCCGTCACCAGTGACGTCAGAGCCGAAGACGGCTTTACCCAGGGCTACCGCAACCAGTTCACCGCCACGCCCTGGGATGTGCCGTTCAGACCACAACTGAATCACCCCAAACCCAAGGTCCTCGGCAGCCAGACCGCCGTGGTCACCGGCCCGGCTGGCGAAGAAATCCACTGCGACCAATACGGCCGCATCAAGGTGCAATTCCATTGGGACCGTGAAGGTCAGGCCGATGAGCAGACCAGTTGCTGGTTGCGTGTCTCATCCAGCTGGGCGGGCAATCAATATGGCGGCATCGCCATCCCGCGCATCGGTATGGAAGTGCTGGTCACCTTCCTCGAAGGCGACCCGGATCAACCGCTGGTCACCGGCTGCCTGTACCACAAGGGCCATCCCACGCCCTACGAGCTACCAGCACACAAGACCCGCAGCGTATTCAAAACCCTGAGCAGCGCCCCCGGTGGTGGCGGCGGTGGCTACAACGAACTGCGGATTGAAGACAAACAAGGCGAAGAACAGATCTACCTGCACGCCCAGCGCGACTGGGACGAGAACATCGAGCACGACCAGAAGATTCGCGTCGGCAACGAACGCCATGACCGCGTCGAGGCCAACAGCTACTCGGAATTCATGGCTGAAGAGCACCGCACCACCCACGGTGAGCGCAAAACCGAGATCAAGGCCAATGATCATCTGACCGTCGGCACCAGTCAGCATATCAAGCTGGGTACCGGCCAATTTATCGAAGCCGGACAGGAAATCCACCTCTCCAGCGGCATGAAAATGGTTCTGGACGCCGGCAGCGAGATCACCTTCAAGGTCGGCGGCAGCTTCGTCAAACTCGACCCCAGCGGCATCTCCCTGGTCGGGCCCAACGTCAAGATCAACTCCGGCGGTAGTCCGGGGTCGGGTAGTGGCGCGGCGCCTGAGCTGCCGGGGGATGTGTTGGCGGCGGATAGTGATGAGGCGGGTGGGGTGCTCGCCTTCCGCCTTAAAGAAGCACGGCTGGATAGCACACCCTTTGTCGAGCTTTGCCAAAAGCCCAAGGGCGGAACCCCAGCCCAGTGCCCGCTTGCAGATTGCCCATGCCGTAAGGGAGCTTGAGTCCAAGTATGAGTTATCAACGTATGGCGCAAATGCCGCTCCTGCAAGGTCACACTTACTGGCTGGCCGAGCCGCAGAAGGGCTTGTTGGAAAAACTCTATGAGCTGGAGCCAAATCCTGATCCTGTGCAACTATTTGAAGGCACAGCTTTCTCCCCCCAGGCAAGCCAGTCCCCTTTACTCTTTAGCCTGTCAGCCAGCGGTGGGCTAGCCTCGAGCCTGGCAGACAACCCCAATGCACTCACCGGTCTGCTCATAACCACGCAGGCGTCACGCGCCCAGCTATTGCAGCAACTGCGCAGCTTGCTGGAAGCGCGCTTTCTACAGGGGCGTAAAGCCTTATTACGGTACTACGACCCCCGGGTTGCCAGCTACCTGTTGCCAACCTGTAGTGAATCTTTGCAACCGCGCTGGCTTGGCCCCATCAACGATATTGCCTGGTACGGCGGCACCTGGGCTGACGAGTTCGCCGATGGCAAACAGTGGCACCTGCTCCGGCACGTGCAGCAACCCGACGCAAAAATTCCTGCAACCCCGCTCGCTCTGAATGACACTCAGCTGCAACGCTTGGTGGATCAGGGCTACGAGCATTTTGCCTGGCGCTGGCTGGCAGACAACAAAGGTTATGCAATGGCCCAGACACTCGACTGGATCAAAACCGGTATCGCCGCCGGACACACCGAACACAATTCGCTGAACGCCTGGCTGGATAGCCAGACAATGGCGCAAGGAGCGCAGAACGGATGAGTAGCAATGTCTGTATTCTCGACAAAGGACCGGCCTGTGAGCCAGATAAGCTGATCGTTGAAATCATCGGCAAACAACACCCAGATACCCAGCGACTGTTAATCTGCGACGCCGAAGGGCAGCCCCTTGATACCGTTACTTCAGCCGCTAAAGAGGAAGAGATCTCCAGCGAAGGCGTCTCCAGTTTGCTGAAAGTGTGGGATTGGGAAGAGCAACCAGGCGAAACGTTGTATCTGGAAATTGCCAGCGATTCTGGGAGCCCCATCCGCCTGCCGCTGCTGCCCGATCTCAGAGCCACCCCTCGTCAAGAGCAAGCTCAACTCAACCAGATTGTGCCTGTGGTTCCCTGCACTGCACTGTCAGGTACCCGCCAGGCGGATGACCTGGGTGTTCCCGTGCTGGTGCGCAGTGGCTATATCTATGTGTTTGTTTCGGGCAAGCTCTGGCGAGAACTCGAGGTCCGCTTTACCGAGCAAGGCACACGTTACTTTGATGTCAACGTCGCGCAATATCGTAACGAACATGGCTTTGCCAATGTCAAACGAAGAGCGACAGGTGTAGCGCTGGAAGATATATGGCTACCATCCCAGTGGAACGGAAGCTGGCCTGGCGCCGTTGAATTGATGTTTTCCGAGGTTCAGCTGAGCGCATCCCGCCTCAAGCATTATGAGCGGCATGAAAACTTTCTTTCTCCGCGCGTGCGCAACCCCCGTTTGCTGGTGACCGAATCTCTTTGGCAGCGGCTATGGGCAAACGCTCCGGACGGCCTTGCCATGCTTGAGGCGCAGCGTGCTGCAGCAGTCAACCAGAGTATCGTTCCATCCGTATCACGCCTCAGAATGGAATCCAGTGCTTTTCCAGTAGCGCTCTGCGCACCTCAACGTCAGCGCCAGCCAGGCCATGAGTGGCTACTGGACCAGCCAGCCAGCATGCTTTGTGATCTGACCGGAAGCTATCCAGAAAAGGCCTTGAACTGCACCCGAGAAGCAACCCAGACCTGGCGTACTGGCGTAGCAACTGATCCACCTGCTGACTTTGAATCAGAGGCCTGGCGCAGTTGCTATAACGGCTGCGATCCACAAACTGCTGCCGTCTGGCAGGCTCAGGATGCTCAATCCGACGCGCTTCAGGCGGTACGTGACCGGAAGCTTTACGCAGTTCTTTTGCCCGACCCCATGAACCGAATGCGCCACTTGCATGCACGTATCGATAGCCTGCAGGAGCTGCTGAAATACTGCACCCAGCTCGCTATGGAGCACCCGCACCACGCCAGCGCAATAGTGCTGCATAACATGGCCGTACCACGCCATGTTGGCGGTAGCTTGAACCCCCTGAACCAACACTTTCAAGACAGGTTGGAGGAACAAGGAAAGCGCGAGATCAACATTGCCACCGCCGCCGTTGAGCGGGCTAATATCTGGAAACTACTGGATAGCGCTCAACTGGGACTCAGTAAAGTCTTGAGCTTGAGCCAGTTCCAACAGTGCCTGGGCGACCATTTAAGCCTGGACCACTTAGAGTATCCAGCAGCCATGTTCTTTGCGGTCCGGGTAATGGCTTGTCTCGCCGCTACTCCGGCACAACTTGACCCCCTCGCACTGAAAGGCGATATCCATGATGCAGTGACCGGGGTCCGCCTGCATAGCCCGGGACGCAATGATGGCCAGCAGTTTCTGGTCGATATGACCAATCGGATCACCCATCCCCTCCATGGAATGCTGCTACCGGAGATCAGGGTCAACGCGCTATTTGATCAATACCGCAAGCCAGCCGAGCAGGAACCCAACAATGGCGATGGCCGTTTTCGCGCAACGGCATTGGCCAGCCTGGAAGACATGGATGCACCGGATGAAGAAAGCGAAACCCTTGACGGCATGACCTTGGCCGCCTTGATGGCTAGCGGCACACTACAGGACAGCTTTACCGCCCATAGCAGTTTCAAGGCTGGCATGGCTGTACTTAGCAAAATCCATGAGATTCTGAGCAGTGCAATCACAGCTGCAGAAAATCACATGTCTGATGCAGCCAATCAGCTCGATAACCGCAACCAAAGGGTCGCTGCAAGTCGGGCCGACCTGGATCAGGCTCGTCAAGATCAGAGCCGCCACCGCGTCGAACTGGGCGAACAGGCCCTATTGGCAAAAATCAGATTGCACGGCTTGGCTGCAGAGCATTTGCGCCAAACCATGCCTAATGCTTTCGAAGGGGCAAAATTTGTCAGATCAGGCCAGTTCAAGGGTAGCGAATACTACCTGTTCGGCCTGGAAGACTTACCCGAAGCCGATCCGAATAGGGCGTCGGAAAAGCTGTTTGGCCAGTATCTGGATGGCGCAGGAAATCGACTGGCAACTACCGATGCTCGCGCGGCAAGGGGTTCGGGCATGCCGATTACCCCTGAAACGGGAACCTACTTCGCCATACCGCGCAGCAATCCAACAAGGGAAATTCTGAGCAAGCTCAATCAGGCCACGCTGCGCGAAACCTTGGCTGACTCCGACTTGCTTGCCGCACGCGCCTTTGAGGAACAGGCCGGTATGGCCTTGCAGCGTGCTGTCGAGAAATTGAGGCGTCATCGGGAGGGGGGATTAAATAGGGCGCTTAACAGCAGACCCTTTTCCGCTGCAGTGTTGGGGCTTGAGATATGGAATGTTCAGGTTGCGTCTGAAGAGTATGGAAGAAGTATTGCTGAAGGACGAGGTATTAGAGCATTCGCAGGGATGGCGGGCGCAAACCTTGATCTACTCATAGCTTTTGAAGCCTTGGTAAGTAAGGTTGCAGGCAACCAAACGATTCTTAGCGTGACGGCAAACAAGACAGTTTTTACTATTTCAGACGAATTGGCGACAAAGTTTCTGGGGCCGCGATTAGCCAAAAGTATTATCTCTGTTGTAAGCGTTAGGATCCTAGGGCAGGTTGCTGCGGGCTTAGTTTTTTCAGGCTTGAGCCTGTCCGATGCACTTCATTCCGCCCTATGGGCTGATAAAGCAATATGGGGCCATTATATGATGGCGGCTGGCGGCCTGATGGGAGCTGCAGGTGTCATGCTCGGAGGCTCAACCCTGTTTGGGCCAGTGGGCATTATTGCAGTGCTTTTGATTATTGGCGGTGCCGCTGTGGTAGCACTTTTCAGCAATACGGACTTTGAGGACTGGTTGTCTGGTAGCATTTTCAGTGTGGAAGGCGGATTCAGCAAGGCAATACGAGCAGGCATGGATATGCTCCCCTATCTAAGCGCCAGCCCACGTCATTTGGAAGATCCCGATGAAGCCCTGTACCGACTGGTTGGCTTGCTGGCCGGCATCAGCATCCAGATTGAAAACAATCCCGACTATGATCCAAATGCTTTCAATAACGGTTCAAAATCAATCGAGTCATTGAAAAAACGGGCCAACACGCGCATCACTGTGCGCTCCAATGTAAGTGGTATAGCCGGGCAATTGAGCGTTGCCAGCACTTCTGTTCACTGCCTGCTGGTCCGCAAGGAAATAAGAATTATAAGTACAGGTTTTAGCCCCGGCCGCAGCGAGACACGCCATGATTTACCTGAACGAAGTACCCCCGTTTTGCTGCATGACCACGCTGACACTAGGATAGTGTATGTCAATACGCCTGAATTCAGGCCGCAAAGCCACTATTATCAGGAGGCTGACTTATATCACTGGGAAGTAAGAGCGCAATACCGTTTTATTGATAGCCGCAACGGCAAAAAATGGATATTCCCTGCACTCAGCCCCAAATTGGCGCCAATTGATCCATCAAAAGAAACAGCTCCCGATCTTCGTAAAACCAATCAGCCACTGTGGGCCGATCAAAAAACCCATGCCGCTACAGGAGTCGCCAGCTGATGAGCGTGAACAACTATGCATCAACTGCCTATTCCCCAGACAAGCTGCAAGAACAGAAATCAGCCAAGGCACGCTCAGGCCTTAAACGTCTGGCCGGAAGACGGTTGCCCTGGGGCAATACCCAAGCAGTGGTGCCGGAAACCTTTATGTCTCCAGGACCTGCCAGCTTAAGGTTGCTAGAAAGTAAGCGGATAAAACGAGACAAAGAAATAGCTCTGGGCACGTATAAGCCCGCACCTTTGGAGCATATAGACTTCCATGACCGTTGTGACCATGAGCATTATCGTCACGCCCCTTGGTCGGCCAGGACACATTTCTGGATTTATTTGGCCACTTTTGGGAAAGGTGGTTTCTTTATTTTTCTTTTCGTGGGGACTTTAACTTCTCTTCAAGTTGGTTACATATCACAGAGTGGTTTCATTACAGGTTTATGGGACTCATTTCAAACCTTGATGCTAGTGTTTCTACTTCCGTGCCTAACCCTCTGGGGACTTGCCTCCCTAGTGATCCACCAATTCCCACGCCTCTGGGCCAAACCCGGCAAAGGTCCCAAATGGGAGCTTAATCGCCGCAACGGTATGATTACCGTGTTTGAGTATCGACGCAGTGAAGTCATCGAAAAGCGCGCGCCTTTCCATGAATTCGATGCCTATATCAACACCACCCCGGACCGCCAAGGCTTGCCGATGAACGTACTGAGCCTGGAGCACCGCTACTCGGATATCAGTATCCACTTCGGTGATCTTCAGCCACCGGATCGCAACACCCAGCAACCCTGCGCGCTATGGGACTTTATTCAGAACTATATGGATATCAGCCATCCGCTGCCGGATGCACCGCTGTTTGAAGAACATCGCCACAACGACCCGACCACGCTAGAACACGACAAGGCAACCAAGCGCCACAAACGCTTCTGGATCGATATGACCGATGAGGCCTTCAAGCAGGAGCAACAACGTATGCGCATCAAGGTTGATGCCATCAACACTTTTAGCCGGCCAAACCTGATGGCGCAGTATGTAAGTTATGTGTGATGGGGTTTTATTGGCCTGATGCCAACCCCTTCGCGGTCAAGCCCGCTCCTACAATTTGCATCAAAGGACGCTGCAACTCGGACTTTGAGGTCAGTAGCAAACTGAGAGCTGACCATGTGTAAGGATTTGCTGAGCTATTAAAAAGGACGCTCTATAGGATAACAATTAATGTCATGGAGGACGATATGACGACAAAAAACGAAACTGAGAGATATGGCTTTGCCGAGTTCACATGCACACATTGCAAGCACCATGACAAACTGGATATCGCCCTTATCCGGGACTTGATCGCCCCCAAACCGATCAAATGTTCCGCATGTTGCACACAGGTACAACTTGGAACAGCCGATCACAAAGCCCTAGAAGCGCATTTCAATAAGGGTGAGCGGCTTGGCAAGATGGCGTTCATGATTGCCTTGCCCTTTTTTGCGGTAACCCTGGTTTTGTCGCTCATGTACGGAGCGATTGCCACCATCCCGTGCGTTATAACCGGATTATTGCTTGGCGCCATGTTGAAGGGAGAATTCAGCTCCCTAGGAGTTGTGTCACTGCCGCTTGAGCCTGTACCAATAATCAAGAATTTCTCAGATCTTGAAGCGCAGGCTTTCACGCTCTATTGATGCGATCAGAGACGGCTCGAACAAAGGCTGGACTTTGGCGATGAGAAAATACTGGGGGAAAACTGGGGTCAGGTCTTGCCTTTTGCGTGCTCCCTTTTTGCCAACACCCCTCCAGCAGAGAGGCAAAAGACAAGACCTTACCTCGTGTTCCCTTGTATTAAAATCATCATTGTCCAGCCAAGGAACGCAGTCAGCGATATAACCCAGGAATGGCTGGCCTCAATACAAAGCGAATGGCTACCGATCGAGGAAGGCATGGGCTTACGACTAATAGGACCCGTTCGTCATATAGAGAGCAATCAGCATCTTGAAGTGCAGGTTCGCTATCACAGCCCCATCGCAATGTTGACTGGTACCCTTGATGAGGCACAACCCGTTATTGGTGGGCAGATGGGGATGCGTTATATCGTAAAAGGGGGAGACGTTACCGAACACAATAGCGACGAAGGCCCGTTGGCAAGCGATTGCCAGCCCATGAGAATTGTATTGAGTTACGATGCGTTACAACCCAGGAGTACGCCATGACACCCCCTGCCGGCAAGATGGAAAAAGGCTTACTATGGAAACAGGAATACCTTTCCCCTTTGCCCATTCCTACCGGCCAACCTGCGTCCGATATCTTGAGTCTGATATGGCGTAAAAATGATACGTACCTAGATGTTGGCAGCCTGTCTCTTTTTGGAGCGTGGGCGACAAATCACTCGATTACTTTGCTTTTTCTTTTTCTAATAATTGTTCCACTGATACACGGAGTATATGTGCTGGCCGCCTTGATGTTCATAGCTGGGCTGCTGCTAATGGGGTTTGGCTGGAGCCTGTTTATTAGCCTCTATCGTCGCCCGCTCCCCCCACCCTTACGCTTTCACCGCCAGCGCCGAGAAGTGCGTATTACTACGCCTGATGGTGAGGAGTGGACTGTCCCTTGGGAGCGAGTGCACGCCCTAGCCCCCAGCGCGACCATGATTGGCCAGTTCGGGGCCGCGCAAATGGGCGGTTTGATTCTGTGGTTTCCCTACGCCCATGAGATCGATCAGCCCTACCATAAGAACAAGGAAGGCTGGGTGATGATGGTCAGCCCCGGTCCAGGTATTGCGGCCATGCGTCAGTGGGAGTGCATTCGCAGCTTTATGGAAATCGGGCCAGAAGCCGTTCCTGAGCCTCTCAAGGAGCTTCATGAGAAAACCGGGAGGGGCGTTTTTAATGAAACATTTAAAAAAGCTCGGGAAAAGCATGGGTTGCTATTTGCGCTGCTTTGGGAGGGTTTCGCAGCCTGCATCCTGTTCAACATGCTGACCTATGAATGGCTGCACAGAAAAAAGTTTGCCGTGATACCTGACCTGGAAAGCCCGGAGGGCATCGCCTGGTCGCAGCCATTGCCACCAGATCAGTGGGCCAAACGGTCGCCTGAGCTGGAAGCGGCCATAGCTGAAAGGGAACAGGATCTGGCCGCACTGAATGCCAAGCAAACGTCGCATACAGCCTAGCTTTTGATGTGTGACTTAGCGCGCTTAGCTGGTTAAGCGAACCGGCAAGACAGCTTGGCTACTACGTTGCCACAAGGAACTGTGCAGATGAGGAAGGGATACCTTTGAATAACAATTCGCCGCCTGCCGGCAAGGTGGAAAAGGGCTTTCTATGGAAGCAGGAATACCTCTCCCCATTGCCCATTCCTACCGGCCAACCCGCATCCGATATTTTGAGTCTGATATGGCGCAAGAATGACAGTTACCTGGATATTGGCAGTCTTTCTTTGGCAGGATCATGGGCAATAGCCCATGTCTGTACAGTAATTTTTCTTTCCTCTACAGTTTTTTCGTTGCTGCATGGGCAATATTGGTTCGCCTTTTTGATGTTCATGGGGGGGGCATTGTTAATGGGCTTTTGCTGGAGCCTATTTATTGGCCTTTATCGTCGCCCACTGGCACCCCCGTTACGCTTTCACCGCCAGCGCCGAGAAGTGCGAATTACAACGCCTGATGGCGAGGAATGGACAGTACCCTGGGAGCGGGTGCATGCCCTAGCCCCCAGCGCGACCATGATTGGCCAGTTCGGGGCAGCGCAAATGGGCGGCCTGATTCTGTGGTTCCCCTACGCCCATGAGATTGATCAGCCCTACCATAAGAAAAAGGAAGGCTGGGTCATGATGGTCAGCCCCGGTCCAGGCATTGCGGCCATGCGCCAGTGGGAATGTATTCGCAGCTTTATGGAAGTCGGGCCGGAGGCCGTTCCTGAGCCACTGCAGAATCTGCGCGGCAAAAATCTGAAAGAACTCTTTCTTGAAGAGTTTCATAAAACACGAGAAAAACATGGCCTGTTTTTAGCTTTATTACGGGATATAGGGGTGGGCTGTTTGCTGCTGAACCTGATGACCTACCTCTGGCTGCATAGAAGAAAATTTGCCGTGATACCTGACCTGGAAAGCCCGGAGGGCATCGCCTGGTCGCAGCCCTTGCCACCCGAGCAGTGGGCCAAACGGTCGCCTGAGCTGGAAACGGCCATAGCTGAAAGGGAACAGGATCTGACCACATTGAATGCTAAGCAAACGTCGCATACAGCCTAGCTTTTGATGTATGACTTAGCGCTCCTGGCTGGTTAAGCGAACCGGCAAGACAGCTTGGCTACTACGTTGCCACAAGGAACTGTGCAGATGAGGAAGGGATACCTTTGAATAGCAATTCACACCCTGCCGGCAAGGTGGAAAAGGGCTTTCTATGGAAGCAGGAATACCTCTCCCCCTTACCTATCCCTACGGGCCAACCCGCATCCGATATCTTGAGTCTGATATGGCGCAAGAATGACACCTATCTGGATATTGGCAGCCTCTCTTTGGCCGCTTCATGGGCGATGAATCATGTGCTTTCAATAATTTTTCTGTGCTCCACAATTTATGCATTGCTGTTGGGCTCGTATATTCTTGCTGCTGGGGTTTTCTTGTTGGGGCTAGTGCTAACCGGTTTTGGCTGGAGCCTGTTTGTTGGGCTCTATAGTCGCCCCCTAGCCCCCCCGTTACGCTTTCACCGCCAGCGCCGAGAAGTGCGTATTACTACGCCTGATGGCGAGGAATGGACAGTCCCTTGGGAGCGAGTGCACGCCCTAGCCCCCAGCGCAACCATGATTGGCCAGTTCGGGGCCGCGCAAATGGGGGGCCTGATTCTGTGGTTCCCCTACGCCCATGAGATTGATCACCCCTACCATAAGAAAAAGGAGGGCTGGGTCATGATGGCCAGCCCCGGCCCAGGCATTGCGGCCATGCGTCAGTGGGAGTGTATTCGCAGCTTTATGGAAGTCGGACCGGAGGCCGTTCCTGAGCCTATGCAGGATTTTCGCGACAAAAGTTTGAAGGACATATTTCTTGATGGCTTTAACGAGGCCCGTGAAAAGCACGGCTTTGTTGTAGCCGTATTATGGGATATCGGCGTGTGGTGCGTGCTGTTTAACATTATGACTTACCACTGGCTGCACAGAAGAAAATTTGCCGTGATACCTGACCTGGAAAGCCCGGAGGGCATCGCCTGGTCGCAGCCCTTGCCACCCGAGCAGTGGGCCAAACAGTCGCCTGAGCTGGAAGCGGCCATAGCTGAAAGGGAACAGGATCTGGCCGCACTGAATGCTGAGTCACCGTCGCAGGCCGCCTAGCTTTAAACATGGCTGGTGGCTGCTTGCTTATTAGATTAGTGGTCTGAGCTCTTACCCGAGGATCAATGGGCCAAGCCAGCCTCTTCGCGGTCAAGCCCGCGCCTACAGGCATGGGGTATCACGGATGCCTTGAGCCTCCGCGAGGGAGGATGCTGCAGAGGATTGGCCTGAGCCAGAAACGCAAAGGGCAGGCCGAAGCCTGCCCTTTATTACGGCTGAAAGGCTATTACATGCCCGGCATCAATACCATGTCGATCACATGGATCACGCCGTTGCTGGCTTCGATATCAGTGGCTGTGACGTTGGCAGCATCTACCTTAACGCCGTCGGTGGTATCGATGGTCAGCGCGCTACCCTGAACGGTCTCAGCACTGGTCAGGTTGACCACATCAGCGGCCATCACCTTGCCTGCGACCACGTGGTAGGTCAGTACCGCGGTCAGCTTTTCCTTGTCGGCCAACAGGGCCTCAAGGTCAGCCTGGGGGATCTTGGCGAAGGCTTCGTCAGTCGGTGCAAATACGGTGAAAGGACCTTCACCCTTGAGCGTGTCAACCAGACCGGCTGCCTGTACCGCAGTAACCAGGGTTGAGAAACTACCGGCGGCGATGGCGGTGTCGACGATGTCAGCCGGTGCTTTCTCCATCTCGCTGTGGTGGCCTGCATAAGCCGGAGCGGTTGCCAGCACACTGACACTGAAGAGTGCCAACAGGGTGTAACGCACGCGCTGGGTAAAACCTTGAGTAAGTGCAAACATAATATCCTCCAGAGGACTGTTTTGGGTTGCACAACCTTTGTACAGGTTTTATGCGTTTAGTTCGCCAAAGTACAAGTCCTGTTACAGTCAACCGGCTTTTCTGTTCACTGACAGGGAACGTCACTGGTCGCACTGGCCCGTGCAGTCATGTTCTTTCTGCGAATCGTGGTACATAATCAATTGAGAGACATAACGCGAGGTTTATAAAACTCATGTGGTATGAAGGTTTACTGCAACTCAGCGGCTGGCAGGTTCTGGCCGTGATTCTGGTACTGACGCACATCACCATCGTCAGCGTTACCGTTTACCTGCACCGTTACTCGGCGCACCGTGCACTTGAGTTGCACCCGGCGCTGAAACACTTTTTCCGATTCTGGTTGTGGTTGACCACCAGCATGAATACCCGCGAGTGGACCGCCATCCACCGTAAGCATCACGCCAAATGCGAAACCCCCGATGACCCCCACAGCCCGATCCACAAAGGTCTGGCTACCGTTCTGCGCAAGGGTGCAGAGCTGTACATGGAGGAGTCAAAGAACGAAGAGACGCTGCGTATCTACGGCAAGAACTGTCCGGATGACTGGATTGAGCGCAATCTGTACAGCCGCTTCCCGATTGGCGGTGTGACGCTGATGGCAATTATCGATCTGGCGCTGTTCGGCGTACTCGGCATGACCGTCTGGGCGGTTCAGATGATGTGGATTCCGGTGTTTGCTGCCGGGGTGATCAATGGTCTTGGCCACGCCGTGGGCTACCGTAACTTTGAATGCAAGGACGCCGCGACCAACCTCATGCCCTGGGGCATTCTGATTGGCGGTGAAGAGCTGCATAACAACCACCATACCTACCCCAACTCGGCCAAGCTCTCGGTCAAACCCTGGGAGTTCGATCTGGGCTGGTTCTGGATTCGCCTGTTCAGTCTGTTGGGGCTGGCCCAGGTACGTCGCACGGCACCTATTGCGCATCGCGTCGAGGGCAAGAAGACCCTGGATATGGATACCGCCATGGCGGTATTGAACAACCGTTTCCAGATCATGGCCCAGTACCGCAAGCTGGTCATCAAGCCACTGGTGCAGCAGGAAATGCAACGGGTCGATGACTCGGTACGCCATCTGTTCCGCCGCGCCAAGTCCTTGCTCAGCCGTGAAACCAGCCTGCTGGACGAGTCCAACGCGGCCCGTCTGCAGAAGATGCTGGCGCACAGTCAGGCGCTGAAACTGATTTACGAGAAGCGCCTGGCGCTGCAGCAGATCTGGGGCCGCACCAGCGCCAACGGGCACGACATGTTGCAGGCCCTGGGTGAATGGTGTCAGCAGGCTGAAGCCAGCGGTATAAAGGCCTTGCAGGACTTTGCCGCGAGCCTGCGCACCTATTCACTGCAACCGGCCGCAGCGGCCTGTCGCTAACCCGGACGGGCGGGTCGCCATGACCCGTCCCCGGCATTAACATCGCTGCATGATCCTTAACCGTTCGGAGCAGAGGTTGCCAGGGATGCGAACCTTGATGCTGGGCTTGGCCCTGCTGATAACCAGTCCTTGCGGACTGGCGTCCACCATCTACAAATACGTCGACAGCAACGGCGTAGTGACCTACACCGACCAGGAAGTGGCCGGGGCGGAAGTGTTGGTATTCCGTGATGAAATGGTCGAGACCTTCGACAAGGAAGTTTATGTCAGCACCCGCAAGCATGAGGGTGGTGAAACCCTTGTTGTCCATAATGAATTGTTTGCACCGGTCGAGATCGAGCTGAGCATTGTTGATGCCCAGCACCTGACCGGCGTGCCCGAGCGCCCGATTCGTTGGGTTCTGCAACCCAAGCAACAGATGCGCCTGCTGACTCTGGCACCGACTGGCGAGGGCACGCCCAGTTACAGCTATCGCTTGCGCCATGCCGTGGGTGACCCACGCGCTCGACACGCCGTGACCGAGTATCCTCTGCCTTGGCGTGGCGGCCCCTTCCGGGTGACTCAGGGTCCTGGCGGGCGCTACAGCCACACGGGCCCCAAAGGTCGCTATGCGATTGATATTGCCATGCCGGAGGGCACACCGATCGTGGCTGCCCGGCCCGGGGTAGTGGTGCGCACGGAAAACAGCCAGACCGGACGCGGTACCAACCCCTCCGGCAATTTTGTGCGCATTCTGCATGATGACGGCACCATGGGCGTGTATCTGCACCTGCAGCACCGCTCGGTCGTGGTCAGTGAGGGTCAACGGGTGAATGCCGGTTCGCCACTGGCCAGATCCGGCAATACCGGTAACAGCACTGGCCCACACCTGCATTTTGTTGTGCAGAAGAACGTGGGACTGGAGACGGTATCGATCCCCTTTGCTTTCAGCCAGCCGGTTGAACGGCTACCCAACTTTGCTGTGGGCGGCGATCCCTGAGTTCCTAAGGGGAATGACAGCCAACAAAAAACCCGCCGAGGCGGGTTTTTTGTTGCGGGAAGCAGACCTTATTTGATCTTGCCTTCCTTGTACATCACGTGCTTGCGAACAACCGGATCGAATTTCTTGATTTCGATTTTATCCGGGGTAGTACGCTTGTTCTTGTCGGTGGTGTAGAAATGACCAGTACCGGCAGAAGAAATCAGACGAATCAATTCACGCATGGGACTTCTCCTTAGATTTTTTCGCCACGGGCACGCATGTCGGCGAGAACGGCGTCAATGCCGCGCTTGTCGATGATACGCATACCTTTGGTGGATGTACGCAGACGTACGAAACGGTTTTCCGACTCTACCCAAAAACGATGGTGCTGCAGGTTAGGCAGAAAACGACGCTTGGTTCTGTTGTTAGCGTGGGAAACATTGTTCCCAGTCACTGGACCTTTACCGGTCACTTGACATACTCGAGACATGGTTAACCCTCTCCAACCACTTGCCCAACCCGAACTGGTTGGAAGCCATAAAATGTGTGTTTTCCAGCCGGGGCAAGCGTTTTTTGCTGACCTGCAATAACATCTGTGCAGGCGCAGCCCCGAGAAGAGCGGAGCTTTATACCAAAAGCAGGCAGGGCAAGCAATGATTTTCGCATTATTCCTGCCTAGAGCAAGCCGCGCTCGGCAAAGGAAACCGGCTCGCCGTCACCCACGACCAGATGATCCAGCACACGAATATCCACCAGGGCCAGAGCCTCCTTCAGACGCCGAGTCAGTATCTGATCAGCCTGACTCGGCTCCGCCACACCGGATGGATGGTTGTGGGTCAGAATCAGCGCCGCGGCATTATGCGACAGTGCCCGCTTGAGCACCTCACGCGGATAGACACTGGCACTGTCGAGGGTGCCGCGAAAGAGCTCTTCAAAGGCAATCACGCGGTGCTGGTTGTCCAGAAACAGGCAGGCAAACACCTCATGCGGCAGGTGCGCCAGACGGCTGCGCAGGTACTGCCTGACCTCGCGTGGTGAGGTCAGCGCCGAGCCGCGCTGCAACTCCTCATATAAATGCCGGCGGGCCATTTCCATGACCGCCTGCAACTGCGCATATTTTGCCGGTCCCAGCCCGGCATGCTGACAGAATCCGGCCAGATCAGCCTGCAACAAGGCGCGCAAACTGCCAAAGCCCTGCAGCAGATCACGGGCCAGGTCGACTGCGCTACGTCCGGGCAAGCCGGTACGCAGAAAGATCGCCAGCAGTTCGGCGTCGGACAGGGCCGCAGCCCCCTGATTGAGCAACTTTTCGCGCGGCCGTTCAGCGACCGGCCAATCGGTTATCGGCATGGCAATTCCCTTTGATTTGGGCACGTACTTCCTGTTCGTGCGGTGTACTATAGGCCGATTATATAAAGCAGCCGGGGCGTGGGTCGACACCCGCCGTGCGCAGCGCATGGCTGTGCTATCTTTGGGCCTTGAATTGGCACCGCAGGTGCCTTGTTGGGAGCTGAACATGCAGCGGTTGGTGAACAAACGGGTGCTTTTGGGCGTGAGCGGCGGCATTGCCGCCTATAAAAGTGCCGAACTGGTGCGCAGGCTGAAAGACGCCGGGGCCGAGGTACGGGTCGTCATGACCCGTGGGGCGCGGGAATTCATCACCCCGTTGACCCTGCAGGCGTTATCCGGCAATCCGGTACACGGCGATCTGCTCGATCCCAATGCCGAAGCCGCCATGGGCCATATCGAGCTGGCACGCTGGGCCGATCTGATTCTTGTTGCACCGACCACGGCTGATCTGATGGCGCGACTGGCCCAGGGTCGGGGTGACGATCTGCTGACTACCCTGGTCTTGGCCACTGACGCCGAGCTGGCCCTGGCACCAGCCATGAATCAAGCCATGTGGCGTGATCCGGCTACCCAGGCCAATCTGCAACTGCTGCTGGAGCGCGGCTTCAAGGTATTTGGTCCGGCCGCCGGCGAGCAAGCCTGTGGTGATATTGGCCCGGGCCGCATGCTTGAACCTGCCGATATCGCCGCCCGGGCTGCCGACTGTTTCAGCTATGGCGCCCTGAGCGGTGTCCATGTGCTGATCAATGCCGGCCCAACCCGGGAAGCCATCGATCCGGTGCGCTATATATCCAACCACAGCTCCGGCAAGATGGGTTTTGCCCTGGCCGAGGCGGCGGTTGAAGCCGGTGCCCGGGTCACGCTGGTGGCCGGGCCGGTCACGCTGCCAACACCGGGCCGGGTAACGCGGGTCGATGTTGTCAGTGCCGAAGAGATGCTCAGCGCCTGCGAGCAGGCCCTGCCGGCCGATATCTTCATAGCTTCGGCGGCTGTCGCTGACTATCGGCCAGCCAGGGTGGCCGAGTCCAAGTTGAAGAAGGATCCTGCCTCCGGTGAAGGCTTCACCCTCAGCATGGTGCGCAATCCGGATATCCTCGCGACCCTTGCCAGCCATCCCCAGCGGCCCTGGTGTGTCGGCTTTGCCGCCGAAACCGACCGCCTGCTGGAGTACGCCAGCGACAAGCTGCAACGCAAAAATCTGGACCTGATCATCGCCAATGATGTCAGCCAACCGGGTATCGGCTTCAACAGCGACGAGAACGCCGTTACCCTGATTGATAGAGCACTGCAACAACACCACCTGCCCTGCGCCAGCAAACAGAAACTGGCCCGGCAGATCATTGCCCACATTGCTTCGCGTTTCAGCGGCCATTCAGAATAAGGACACACCATGCACAGGCTGCAAGCCAAAGTACTCGATCCGCGTCTCGGCCAGGACTGGCCACTGCCCGCCTATGCCACCGACGGATCAGCCGGACTGGATCTGCGCGCCATGCTGCAGGCGCCGCTATGCCTTGAGCCCGGTCAGACCCAGCTGATCCCCACCGGTCTGGCCATTCACATTGCCGATCCAGGCCTGGCCGCGATGATCCTGCCGCGCTCGGGTCTGGGCCATAAACATGGCATCGTGCTCGGCAACCTGGTCGGCCTGATCGATTCCGACTACCAGGGCGAGCTGATGGTATCCTGCTGGAACCGCGGACAACTGGCCTTTACCATTGAGCCGGGCGAACGCATTGCGCAGTTGGTGCTGGTGCCGGTTTTGCAGGCGCAACTCGAGGTGGTCAGCGACTTTGACAGTAGTCAGCGTGGGGCCGGCGGTTTCGGCCATACTGGCAATCACTGAACCTATAACAGTGTCGGCAGGGAGGCATTACCCGGTGATCAAGTTAAAAAAGAATAACAAAGGCACAACCGCCACAGCTCAGCCCGCTACGCTGATCCCTCTGCTGCTGGCGCTTGGCGGCCTGGCGCTGGCCATCATTCCGATCTGGTTTGCCTTGTATGGCACAGGCACTGATCGCTACCGCAGTGACTTGACCACGGCCTATCTCAGCCAGCAAACCAGCGCCCTGAATCAGAGCATGCGCCTGCTGGATGCCGATCTGGCGCGCCTGGCAGCCAACCCGCAACTGCAGGTCGCCCTGCAACAGAATGATGACGTCGCTCTCCAGCGCTTGCTGCGCTCGCCCTTGGCCTTGAACCTGGCCCTGCATGTCAATGCGGTGGGCCAGGCCCAGGTCACAGACCATCCCAGCGCCCCCCTGACATTTGCTGCACTCGACATGATTCGCCGAGTTGAGCGCAACATGCCGGTCAGCATGGAAGTGCACCCGGTCAGCGGCAAGTGGTTGCTGTATGCGGCAAAACCCCTGCGTGCCTCCGAGAATGCACCCATAGGCGGTACTCTGGTAGCCGTGTTTGAGCTGCAACGCCTGATTAACAGCATGCCGGTACTGCCCACCGACAGTGGTCAGGTCAGTCTGGTTCAGAGCTTTCCCGGTGGCCCCGAGCAGATCCTCTATCAACAGGGGCAGGGCTTTGGTAATGCCCAATCCATGGGCACCGACAATCCGGCCTGGCGCCTGGACTTCAGTCCTGGCCCGCTGCTGAGTGCCGGTCTGGTCAATCCACTGCTACCCATGAGCGCCATCCTGCTGGTACTGGCCGGGCTGATTGCCGGCTTGCTGTGGTTGCAACGCAGTTGGGCTCGCAGCCTGAAATCCGATGCCGAGGTACTGCTGCAGTTGACCCAGGGCCACAAGGTCGCCGGACTGCAACTCGGCGAACTGGAACCGCTGGCTCAGCGGGTCATGCAACTGGCCACCAGCAAGGGCCAGAAGTCACCACCCAGCCCCGAGCGTGAAGGCAAGAACAACCCGCAAAAACCGGCTACTGAAGAGGTACCCGCCGATCCGATTTTCCAGAGCCATGACATCCTCGATATCGATATCATCGATGGTGATGACGACGCCTTTGGCATGGGCGCGGCGGACAGTCCATCGGCGCCGGGCCTGAACGTACCGGCAGAGATTTTCCGGGCCTATGATATCCGTGGCGTGGTCGGCAAGACCCTGACTGCCGACAACGTGTACTGGATTGGGCGGGCGATCGGCAGCGCCTCGCTGGAGGCGGACGAAGCCAAGGTGGCGGTAGCCCGTGACGGGCGCCTGTCCGGACCAGAGCTGGTCGAGGCGCTGATTCGCGGATTGATCGACAGCGGCTGCCACGTTACCGATCTGGGCATGGTACCTACACCGGTTCTGTATTACGCCACGCACACCTCCGAGGCCACCTCCGGGGTCATGCTCACCGGCAGCCATAACCCTGCCGAATACAACGGCCTGAAAATAGTCATTGCCGGCGAAACGCTGGCCGAGCAGCGCATTCAGGATCTGTACAAGCGCATTCTGAATCACGACTTCAGCCAGGGCGCTGGCAGTCGCCAGCAGCTCGACCTGCTGAATGCCTATCGTCAGCAGATCACCGATGACGTGGTGCTGGTGCGCCCGCTCAAGGTGGTGATCGACTGTGGCAACGGTGTTGCCGGCGTCATTGCCCAGCAATTGATCGCCGATCTGGGCTGCGAAGTCACACCGCTGTTCTGCGAGGTGGATGGCAACTTCCCCAACCACCATCCCGACCCGGGCAATCCTGACAACCTCAAGGACCTGATCGCTGAAGTACAGCGTCAGGGCGCTGATGTCGGTATCGCCTTTGATGGCGATGGTGACCGTCTCGGCGTGGTCACCGCCAAGGGCGAGCTTATCTACTCCGATCGTCTGATGATGCTGTTTGCCGAAGACATTGTTACCCGCCACCCCGGCGCCGACATCGTCTTTGATGTGAAGTGCTCTCGACGCCTGCCGGCCCTGATCAGCCGCATGGGCGGGCGCCCTCTGATGTGGAAGTCCGGGCACTCCTTGATCAAGGCCAAGATGCTCGAAACCAACGCTCTGCTGGCGGGCGAAATGAGCGGGCATATCTTCTTCAAGGAGCGCTGGTTCGGATTTGATGACGGCCTTTACAGCGCCTGCCGCCTGCTCGAACTGATGTCTATCGTGGCGCAGAATGTTGATGAAAGCGCCCAAGTTTTCGACAAGTATCCCGCCGGCATAGTGACCCCGGAAATCAACCTGCCATCCACCGAAACACGCAAGTTCGAGATCATCGAGGCACTGAAGAAGAATGCCAGCTGGGGCCAGGGCAAGGTCACTACCCTTGACGGTCTGCGGGTTGATTATGCCAATGGCTGGGGCCTGGTTCGCGCCTCGAATACGTCGCCGGTTCTGGTGCTGCGCTTCGAAGCCGACAGCGAAGACGAGTTGAACAGTATCAAACAGATTTTCCGTGATCAGTTGGCCGCCGCCGCCAGCGATCTGACCCTTATATTCTGATTTCAGGAGACAGCAGATCACCATGCTCAGCCGTGATGCCGCCACCCAGGTTGCCCTGGTACTGACCGAAGCACTGCCTTATATCCAGCGCTTTACCGGCAAGACCATCGTCATCAAATACGGCGGAAACGCCATGGAAAGTGATGACCTGAAGAACAGCTTTGCCCGGGATATCGTGTTGATGAAAGCCGTAGGCATCAACCCGGTGGTCGTGCACGGCGGCGGCCCGCAGATTGGCGACCTGCTCAAGCGCTTGAACATCCAGAGCGAATTTATCGATGGCATGCGGGTGACTGACACGCAAACCATGGACGTGGTCGAGATGGTGCTGGGCGGGCAGGTCAACAAGGATATCGTCAACCTGATCAACCAACATGGCGGCAGTGCCATTGGTCTGACCGGCAAGGATGCGGGCCTGATCAAGGCGCGCAAACTCAAGGTTACGCGTAACAGTCCAGGCATGGACAAGCCGGAAATCATTGATATCGGCCATGTCGGGGAAGTGGTGGAAATCAACACCAAGCTGATTAATCGCCTGGTCTCCGATGACTATATCCCGGTTATCGCGCCCATTGGCGTGGGTGCGGATGGCGCCTCCTACAACATCAACGCCGATCTGGTAGCGGGCAAGGTCGCTGAGGCCTTGAAAGCTGAAAAACTCATGCTGCTGACCAATATCGCCGGCCTGATGAACAAGGAAGGTCAGGTGCTGACCGGCCTGAGTACCGCCCAGGTGGATGAGCTGATTGCCGATGGCACCATCTACGGCGGCATGCTGCCGAAGATTCGTTGCGCCCTGGACGCCGTACAGGGCGGCGTGGGCAGCGCCATCATCGTCGACGGCCGGGTACCCCATGCGGTGCTGCTGGAAGTCTTTACCGATGCCGGCGTGGGCACCCTGATTACCAACCAGAAACAGGTGGATTGAATGCAGTTGAGCGATTTCCGGTTCAGCCACGCCCTGCGCGTGCGCTGGGCCGAGGCAGATTTGCAGGGTATTGTCTTCAACGGTCATTATCTGACCTATGCCGATGTCGGCATAACCGAGTACTTCCGCGCCATGGGCCAGGCCTATGATGCCGAAACCGGCGTCAAAGGAGCTGATTTCTTTGCCGTGCGCACCTTGCTGGAGTATCAGTCACCCGCACGTTTCGACGACATGCTTGACGTACATGTGCGCATTGCCAGACTGGGCAATTCGAGCATGCAGTTTCTGATTGGTATCTACCGCGACGAAACGCTGCTGGTGACCGGTGAAATAGTCTACGTGCATGCCGACCAGCAGACACGTCGGCCGACGCCGATACCGCAGGCTTTTCGCGACGCTGTATGTGCCTTTGAAAAAGTGCAACCCGGTGGGGCCAAGCCGAGTTGACCTCCTTTCAGTTGGACAGCAGGAAGCTCAGGCGCTCCTTTTGGGCAGCAAAATGCTCATTAACTTCTTGAATCTCAAGCTGCTTTGAACTGATCAAGCGTTCCAGACGTCGGGTCTCGGCATCCACATCGGCCAGATCCTTGAGAATCTGTTCATCAACCTCGCGTCCCGCCCTCTCCTGCACGGCTGCGCGGCGCTGCAGTTCCTCGCGCTGGACCTGAAGGCCGTCAATACTGGATTTGGAGGTCAGAATCAGATTTTCAATCTGGAATATCTGTCGATCCCGGGCGCGGTCAAGGTCGCCGACACTGCTGTATAGGCGCAGCAGCGTCATATCAGCCTGCTGCTGGCGTTCCTGTTCGGCCCGCGCATCACGCATGGCCTGAAGCTCTTCCGGCGTGGGTGCCGCCGGAATCACTTCCTTGACCCGACCCTGCGAATCAATGATCTCGTAACCGCGGCTGATGATGTCCGGCGGCACCCTGTTGTCGAGAACCGTCACGCCGTTATTGTCGACATAACGGTACAGCTGCGCCGTCTGCGCCTGTAATGCCAGGCTCGTGCAGAGCAAAATGATCAACCAGCAACCCTGTTTCAACATTCCGGGATACCCTTTTCCCTTGGGGCTCAGCCCCTGCATTCCTTACCAGAATCAGGCTTCCTGACTGGCCTGGATACCGTATTGCGCGCGATACGCCTGCACAGCAGGCAAGTAGTGGCGCAGTTCTTTGTCTTCTTCAAGAAAGTCGAGCACCTGGGTCAGGGATACGATACTGATAACCGGTATCCCGAAATCACGCTCGACCTCTTGAATCGCAGATAACTCACCCTGGCCGCGTTCTTCACGGTTCAAGGCAATCATCACCGCCGCCGGCTTGGCATTGGCCGCCTCAATAATGCCCATGACTTCGCGAATGGCCGTGCCAGCGGTGATCACATCGTCAATGATCAACACCCGGCCTTGCAGTGGCGCCCCAACCAGACTGCCACCTTCGCCGTGGTCCTTGGCTTCCTTGCGATTGAAGCAGTATGGCACATCGCGATCAAAACTTTCAGCCAGAGAAACCGCCGTCACAGCGGCCAGCGGAATGCCCTTGTAGGCCGGTCCGAAGATCACATCCACATCCGGCAGGCCACTGTGCACATAGGCCTGGGCATAGAATCGGCCCAATCGCGCCAGGGCAGAACCGGTATTGAAAAGGCCTGCATTGAAAAAGTACGGGCTGATGCGGCCTGATTTCAGCGTGAATTCGCCAAAACGCAATACCTCTCGGTCCAGTGCAAAACGAATGAATTCCCGCTGATATTCCTGCATCCCGCCCTCTTCTTAACAAAAATCGTTCAAGCTCAGTTATCATACACTTTCGATTTTGGGGGAGCCATGTATGCGAATCATCAGTCTGAATGTCAACGGCATCGAGTCCGCAGCGGCGCGTGGCCTGTTTGACTGGCTGCGCACACAGGATGCCGATGTTATCTGCCTGCAGGACATTCGCGTCACAGCCCCGGAGCTGGAGCAGGATCCCTACTGGATTGATGGTTACTGGCAATACTGCTTCGAAGCTGAAGTGCCCAGCCAGGGTGGTGTCGCCATCTACACCAAGACCGCACCCAAGGCCATCATCATGGGCCTGGACTTTGAGCTGGCTGATCGTTACGGCCGCTATATCCAGGCCGACTTTGACAAGGTCAGCATCGGCTGCCTGCTGCTGCCCTCCGGGCGCGGCGGCGATGCCAACCTGAACCAGAAATTCAAGTTCATGAACGACTTTACCGCCTACCTGAACAAACAGCGACGCAAGCGTCGTGAGTTCATCTATTGCGGCTCGTTGTTCAGTGCGCATTTGAAACTGGACGTGAAGAACTGGCGCGATTGCCAGAATGAACCCGGCTTCATGGCCCCGGAACGGGCCTGGATGGACGAGATCTTTGGCAACCTGGGCTATGTCGATGCGCTGCGTGAAGTGACCCGAGAAGCCGAGCTGTACAGCTGGTGGCCGGATAGCGAGCAGGCCGAGAATCTGAATCTGGGCCTGCGCTTTGATTACCAGATACTTACCCCGGGGCTGCGTCGCTTCGTCAAACACGCCAGCATTCCGCGCAACGCCCGCTTCTCCCAGCATGCGCCGGTGGTGATTGATTACGACTGGACGCTGAGCATCTAAGCTTCAAGCTTCAAGCTTCAAGCCAATGAGTCTGGGGTCTTGCTTGTCGCTTGTCGCTTGTCGCTTGTCGCTTGTCGCTAACAGCTTGCAGCTTACTTGATGATGCGCCAGCAGAAGGGGTAACGGTACGCCTTGCCCTCATTGCTCTTGATCGCGGCAATAATCATCAGCACCGCAGCACCGACGAACAGCAGTCCGAGCAGCAATATCCCGATTACCACCACCACCAACATCAGACAGATGATGAACAACAAGGATACGGTGATCTGGAAGTTCAGCGCCTCTTTGCCCTGATCGTCGAGAAAGGGTTCTTCATCCTTTTTCAGCTGCCATACCACCAACGGACCAATCAGGTTGCCAAAGGGAAAGACGCAGCCGATGAAACCAGACAAATGGGCAAACATGGCCCACTGACGCGTTTCCGCATTGGGCATATTGTGATTGTCCGGTGATTGCTGGGTATCGGTCATGGCACTGATCCTCGACAAGGTCCGTGAATGGCGCCCGGAGGCGCCATCGGTAGCTCAGTCTTCCAGGGCAGCCAATTGCATGGCAAAAAGCTGATCCGTCCCCTGCTGCGCCAACTTCAGCATAGCATTCAGTTCATCAGTACTGAACGGAGCCGCTTCAGCGGTGCCCTGAACTTCAATAAAGCCCCCCTTGTCGGTCATCACCACGTTCAGATCGGTTTCTGCCGCCGAGTCTTCCGGGTAATCCAGATCCAGCACCGGCTGGCCCTGATAGATACCCACTGAAATGGCAGCAATCATCTGTACGGCGGGCATCTTCTTGATCGCGCCACGCTGCTTCATGACCCGCAGCGCATCCACAAGCGCAACACAGGCACCGGTAATGGAGGCGGTACGGGTGCCACCATCGGCCTGGATCACATCGCAGTCAATGTGCAGGGTGTTCTCGCCCAGACTGTGCAGATCCACGGCGGCACGCAGCGAACGGCCAATCAGTCGCTGGATTTCCAGCGTGCGCCCGCCCTGCTTGCCGCGGCTGGCTTCACGCTGCATGCGCTCTCCGGTGGAACGCGGCAGCATGCCGTATTCGGCGGTGATCCAGCCCTGGCCAGAGCCGCGCAGAAAGCGTGGCACCCCGGCCTCGACGCTGACAGTACAGAGCACCTTGGTGTCGCCGAATGCCACCAGCACTGACCCTTCGGCGTGCTTTGTGTAATGGCGCGTCAGGGTTACCTGACGCATTTGATCGGCTTCGCGGCCACTGGGTCGTTTCATTACGCAAGTCCTTGTACAGCATCTATGTGAACAGTGATTATACGGTGCGCGGCCCCGGGGCGACACCTGCGACTGCCCAGGGGTACAATGGCGTCACACTGACCGACGAACGGAGCCTGACAATGGTCTACAGCATGACGGCCTTTTCACGCAGCGAACTCAGCACAGACCAGGGGAACCTGGCCTGGGAGATCCGCTCGGTCAACCATCGCTACCTAGAGCCGACCCTGCGTCTGCCGGAGGCCTTTCGCGACCTTGAGGGCCCACTGCGCGAAAAACTGCGCAAGACCTTTGCCCGCGGCAAGCTGGAGTGCACGCTGCGCTTCAACCCGGTATCCGGCAGCCAGCAGAGCCTGAGCATTAACGATGCGCTGCTGACTCAGCTGCTGAGCGCCGCTGAAACGGTTTCAGCCCGCCTGCAAACCCCGGCTGCGATAGATCCCCTGGCCGTGCTGGCCTGGCCAGGGGTACTGGCCAGCCGTGAAGCCGACAGTGATCAACTACTGGAACGTGCTGGCCAGCTGTTTGATCAGGCCATTGCCGAGCTGAAGACGCAGCGCGCCCGTGAAGGCGCGGAGCTGAAAAAGCTTATCGAAGAGCGTATCGACGCCATTGCCGAGCGGGTCAGCCGCCTGCGCAGCATGATGCCGGAACTGCTGGCCGCGCATCGGCAAAAGCTGATTGACCGCTTCAATGAAGCGCAGCTGGAACTGGACTCAGGCCGGGTCGAGCAGGAACTGGTGATGCTGGCGCAAAAAATCGATGTCGCCGAAGAGCTCGACCGTCTGGACACCCATGTCAATGAAACCCGCCATGTGTTGAATGGCAGTCAGGCGATGGGTCGGCGTCTGGACTTTCTGATGCAGGAGTTCAACCGCGAAGCCAACACCCTGGGTTCCAAGGCCATCGACAGCCGCAGCACCCAGGCCGCCGTTGATCTCAAGGTGTTTATCGAACAGATGCGTGAACAGGTGCAGAATATCGAGTGAAATCCAAAGACGTCCACGATAGTCTACGAACCCCTCAAAAAAAAGGCTTACACAGAAAACACAGTCCATCAAAGTCCACACTTACCCACCATCATCCACCAAAATATGGTGGGTAAACAGGTGGGCATGCTAGCATCCATCACAAGCATAGTGGTGGGTAAATGGAGACAGAGAAGTGGGCAACCTAACTAGCAAAGCCGTGCAGGCAAAACTCAAGGGACCAGCTGGTCGTTTTTCGGATGGCGGCGGTCTTTATCTGGTTGTACCTAAGGCCGGTCGCGCTTATTGGATGCTCCGTTTCACAGCCAACAAAAAACGCACAGAAATGACACTGGGCAAAGTTGAGGATTTGCCTCTGGCAGAGGCAAGGGCAGAGGCTGCTGTGAAAATGCAGCTACATCGCCAGGGTCTTAATCCGCTTATTGCCAAGCAACGATCACAGCAAGGCTCGATTAACACCGTGGATGATCTTTTTGCCGACTGGCATAAGGGCAACATAAAACGCCTTGCACACCCTCTCATACCGTTCCGCGTCTTCACCAAAGACATAGCGCCAGTGATAGGCCAAATGCGACCAGAGGCCGTCACGGGACGCGACATACAAAGAGTTTTACGCAAAATAACCGAAAGCAATCGCCCAACGATTGCTAACGATGCCTTGCTGTATTGCAAGCAGCTTTTTAATCACGGCATTAAGCTGGATGTGGTCGCCGGCAATCCGGCCAGCGCTTTTACAGTGAGCGATGCCGGCGGCATGGAAAAAAGCAGGGACAGAGTCCTGACGCTAAAAGAAGTCACTTTTGCCTTTAAAAAATTTCGAGAAGAAAAAGTTAGCTTTACACACGATAACTATCTTGCCTGCGCTCTTCTGCTGTCGCTAGGCGTCAGGAAAAGTGAGCTGACTGAAGCGACCTGGAACGAGTTCGACCTTCAAGGCAAGACGTGGTATTTACCCAGCGAACGCAGCAAGTCCGGGGCAGCTATTGACATCCCCTTGCCCGATTTGTCAATCGAGTGGCTAAAAGAGCTGAAGGTTCGATCGCTTGGCTCCGATTACGTGTTCCCTAACAGAAGGGCAAGCAAAATGCCTCATATGGGCAAGGACACCTTGAATAGAGCAATATCAAAACTGTTTGGCAGAGAGCCCGGCAGAGCGGTGCAACCCGAGAACAAAATGGGAGATCTCGAACATTTTACAGTGCATGATTTACGTCGCACCTGCAGAAGCCTGCTAGCATCGATAGGCATACCTGGCTATGTAGCCGAGCGCTGCCTGAATCACGCACTGAAAGGAGTGGAGGGCATTTATAACCGCCACGACTACTTTGATGAGAGAAGAGACGCACTGAACAAGCTGGCTCTAAAACTAGCCCCGCTTATGTAAGGTCACCAGATTAGCTGAAGCTCAGACGAATGTTGGTGCTTACTAACCAGCAGCCTAGCGCCCCTGCAAGTGCTCCTCAGGCACCATTCGCTGGTGTAGCACAGCAAAAATTGCGCTCGAGATGATTGCTAAGCCCGCCAGTGAGCTTGGTGCGGAAGGGGGTGAGAGCGAGTAAGGTGACAGTCCGCTTTTGGCCGGTTGTAACCTGTCATCTTAGGATGCTTCTGGCCGTTATCCTGCTTCTTCAATCTCAGCCTGGAACACCTCGATCAGCTTCTGGTTGTAATCATCCAGATAGCTCTGAAGCCCTTCTCGATCCACCAGCCTAACGCCCGCGGTCGCAGCGAGATCTTTAGCTGACTTCGTGTAGTACGAATTGGTGACTACCATGGCTTCATCACAACCGTAAAACGCTTTGGCTGAAATAGCCTGTTGCACGGCGGCATTGCCGACCGAGCCCGTGTAATTCTTGGCCTGAATCACCATATTCTTTCCAAATCGAGTGACAAAAAGGTCAGCTCCTTGATCAGCAGTTTTCTTGGTTTCCTTAACGTCGAAACCGATAGTCTGGAAAATCTCAACCAAGAAGACTTCGAACTGGAAACCATCCATAGCATCGACCAGGTACATGGTGATGAATCGGTTGGGATTGAAATGCTCGAGTTGGCTGCCAAGGCGCTGCACCAAGATGTCAAAATAGATACTTTCACAGAATTTTAGCGCGTTCTGGAATGCAGCCAAGGGTATTAGGGGGACACCAGCGATGGAAGCAGCTTGTGGATTGAATTGGACGTCAGGGAAGGAAATATCGTTTTCCCACAGGTAGAAGTAGAACAGAGCCAAATCGGAGCGGAACGTCGTTCCTGCGTCCTCGATCCATGAGCGCAGGGTCTCAGCCAAATCATCCCTGATATGCCTGCTCAGCTCCCGTGAAAAGCCCAAATAAACCGAATTGAACGAGGTGGTCTGGAGCAGTTTATCAAGCAATGATGGCAACCCCTCCAGCTCGTCAAATCCCTTACGGATGAGGACCTCTCGGAACAGCTCACGCTCCGTATACACACCATCAAGCCTGGGCCCAGGCACTCCAACGTCGGAACCGCCGGAGCTGGTCTCACGCGTGGTGTGAATGAAATTTGTAAAATAGGGCTGCTGGAGTTGTGCATACTTCCGGAGCACGTTATTGAGAAGCTCGTTGAGCTGCGCCTGCTCCTTCTTCTTTCCCAAAAAATCCTTAATCAAGCCTTTAGACTGATATTGGAAATCCGGATAGAAAGACGGGTCTAGCGGCGTGAGCTGCTGGGGATGCAGCTCAGCGGATGGTGGGACTTGCGAAGCGTTACACCAAAGGCAGGTTGTTTCGAAAGTTGTTCTGTTGCATCCGCTGCACTGATAGATCATGAATAACTCACTCAATGAGGACGTCGCACCTTTCCGGTTCATGCAGTCTTGCTGTACTGCGGGCAGCGACGACGTGATCTCGGTAAGGACGCACAAGCCTCGAAGATAACCAAAGGTTACCCTTGCGTCTATCGCAGTATTGAGGTTACTCATAGTCGTCCTTCAGACGGCTGCTCCTGGCCGAAAGCCGCCGCTGTTGATTACGTCAGCGATATCAATCCAGTGCGCGTGGTCGATGTCTTCGTCGATGAACTCGACCTAGCCAAACTGGGTTTCGATGGTGTGATTCCAGCCGAAACCGAAGCCCAGCGCAACGTAGAGCTGATGTGGTTAACAGGTCGCTTGATGCCCGACTTCAAGACCATCGCCAACTTCCGAAAAGACAACAGCAAAGCTATTCGCGGCGTCTGCCGTCAGTTCGTTTTGCTCTGCCAGCAGTTGGGGCTGTTTAGCGAAAACCTGGTTGCCATTGACGGCAGTAAATTCAAGGCGGTTAACAACCGCGACCGGAACTTCACTAGTGCGAAGCTGAAGCGGCGCATGGAAGAAATCGAGGCGAGCATCAGCCGTTATTTGGCCTCACTCGATGCGGCTGATCGCCAGATACCTAGCGCCTCTAAACCAGATACGGTGAGCTTGGAAGATAAAATCGCCAAGCTCAAAGCACAGATGAAAGAGCTTCAGGGGATTGAGTCACAGCTCAACGAATCGCCAGATAAACAGGTTTCGCTGACCGACCCGGATGCCCGTTCGATGATGACGCGCGGCAGCGGGATCGTTGGCTACAACGTACAGACGGCTGTTGACACGCAGCACCATTTGATCGTTGCTCACGAGGTCACCAACCGAGGTTCTGACCGTGACCAACTCAGTTCAATGGCGAAGCAGGCTCGTGAAGCCATCGGCGTAGAAACGCTGTAGAAGGGTCGAGTGATCGCAGTCGGTTGAATCGGTTCGATAAGCTGGGTTGTCCAGCTTATCGAATCAATACACTGACCCCAATTTGTCCCCATTGAGTACGTACAAGCTTGCAGCGCACACAGCTTCCACTACTGTTAACTGACCAGGGCGAGGCATCGCCAGACTGAAGCAGATTGCAGAGGAGGCGCAGCATGGACTCATTCACCGGCGGCTGCCTGTGCGGCAAGGTCCGCATCACCGCCACAGGCCGCCCCTACCGCGTCGGTTTGTGCCACTGTATGGATTGCCGCAAACATCACGGCGCGCTCTTTCATGCATCTGCCATATTTCCGCAGGACGCCGTAACCATCGAAGGCGAAACCCGCGCCTACCAGGGTCGCTACTTCTGCCCGCATTGCGGTTCTTCGGTTTTCTCTCGCACCGCTGATGAGATTGAGGTGAACCTGGGCTCGCTGGATGCGCCGGATCAGTTTGTGCCGACTTATGAGCTTTGGGTTGAACGGCGTGAGGGGTGGTTGCCGGAGTTTGTGGGAGTTAGGCGATATGAAGGGGGTCGCGAGGGGTTGGATCGGGATGAGGATTAAATTCTGTGAAAGGCCGATTTCCGCCAAAGCAGCCCTTGAGTAACTTCGAAATCGGGGCCAACTCAGAGGGGCAGCAGTAGGGCTCTCGTGGTAAGAGCCCGGGTTCTGGATATTTATTCTGGGTGTTTGACGCTCGAAACTAAAAATTTATATCCGCTGCCATAGCCGGGAAGCGTCAGGCTATGTCCCGGCAGGCACGCCAGCAAAGCACAACCCAGTGGGGAGAAAATCGAAATTTGAGATCCTTTGCTGTAATTTTTGGCAGTTAAGGTCAGCGTTTGGAACTCCAAAGTTTCTCTATCCAATAAAACAACGGTGCTGTTGATTCGTGCTCGAGGATCATTAAGGGCTTTTGCCCCATCGAGACCTAAAGACTCCAGTTTTCCCACTACAGTGGCCAGTTCGCGCGGACCAATCATAAGGCAAGTCGAGCCACTGATCTTTTTTCCGCGCACATGCGCGCGAGCGCCAATAACGGACGACATTTCAAAATCCTATGTGATGTTTGAGATAAACGATAAGCCGGGTACGGTTGCCCCGTCCCGGCTTAATTCAGGAAGGCGAAAGGTCTTGCGGTATTTCTATCAGTCATCGGCATGGCCAATTGGTCTTTCTCGTGTTCAACACTGGCTACCATAAGCTACCTGGAAATAAAGACAACTCCGGGGCCATACATATTGTAAAAAGAGAGCATCTGCCCACTTGGGAAATTGAAGTGAACCTGGGCTCGCTGGATGCGCCGGATCAGTTTGTGCCGACGAGAGGTTGCCGAGCGCGACCAGCCGTTGCAGGGGTCATTCGATGTATAACTTGCGACTTACCAAAAGGAGAAGCATCCATGGAAAGCAACAAGAAAGACCAGCCCTCTGCCATCAAGCTCGCTCGGCAAGTACCTGTAATTGTTAATCTCGCTTTTGATCAAACGGAAGGAAAGCTAAATAATGCTCCTTCTGAGTCCACGTTTGGTGGTCGACAATACGCCCCGTCATGAGTTGCCATTGGGCGTGAGAGACCTCATAGCGGCCACTCGCGCTCAAGCTGCTTTACTCTGACCCCAATTTCTACTGCGTCTGTTGATAATAGAAATCCACACACCCGATATTGGTGAGATGAATACGGTGGATGTGCTTAATCGTATTCAGGGTCAGGGCTTCAGGCTTTGCCGTTTGCTCGGACAGACCTGGCTGTTCACCCGGTCACATGCAGAATGAACTTTACCTAGATTGCGTGCTCGTAATGTTCGGTTATTCAGTCTCTCAGCAAAGGATTTAAATGTTGCATCCCTCGATCCTGGAGTTCAGCCGCGGGCTGATAGGACAGCGTATTCGCCCGTTTGTGACTATCTACCTGTTCATGTTGGCATCCTTGTTTGTGTTGCGCTTGTTGCTGATCCTGTTCTATTCGTCCCAGTTCGATGGTCTGGGTGTATTCGATATGCTGCGGGCTTTTTTGCATGGCCTGCGCTTCGATATCAGTATAGTGACACTGCTTTTTTCTCCTGTTTTGCTGGCGCTCTTGGTGCCTTTGCACTTTGCTATACAACCAGCATGGCAGCGTTTCTGGTTGACGCTTGGCTTGGTCCCTTGCCTGCTGATTGTGGCTCTGGGATTGGGCAGCCTGGCTTATTTTGGTGAGGTCAGAAGGCATCTGGGTAGTGAGTTGGTTTTCTTGACAGATGACTGGCCACTTTTACTTGAGTTGGTCGTCAGTTCTAGGCTTGTGCAAGGCCTTCTCGCCATCCTGTTTCTGCTTATGACCGCTTTCTGCTGGCGCTTGTGGGTTGTGCCTCCGTCCAACAGCAGGAGATTAGCAAGGCCTACCAGCCTGACGGCAGGGTGGGTGGCCTTGTTGGTGTTGTTACCTGTTCTGGTTCTGGCTGCCCGGGGTGGTGTGCTGGACGGCAAGACCTTGAATATTATTGATGCTTACGCTTTGGGTAGCGATGAAGAGGCCAACATTGCCTTGAATGCGGCTTTTACCGTGGTGCATGCGACACGAAATTTGAGTGGCGCCTATGAGCCGCTTATGGCTGCCGAAAACGAACTCCTGCTCCGTCAGGAGCATGGTATAGCTAAAACCAATCCCTTTCTGCAGCAGCACGAAAAACCCTACTCCCGTGGTAAAAACGTTGTGGTTATTTTGCTGGAGAGTTGGAGTTATAACTATATTGATGCTCTGGCTGGGCAAGGTTACGGCGCTACACCGAATTTGGATGCATTGATTGCTGAGTCAAGGGTTTATGACCAGCACTTTGCCGCTGGTCAGCGCAGTATCCAGGGCATTCAGGCGATACTCACGGGTGTTCCGGTACTGCCCGGACAGCCCCGTCTGTCGGAGGGTCTGGAGCTGGTTGATATGTCACGGTTGGGGCACCTTGCCGCGCAAGAGGGTTATCAGAGCCTGATGCTTCAATCGTCTACACGGCGCTCCTTTCGTATGGACTCGATAGCTGCGAGCCTGGGCTTTGATCATTACTACGGGCAGGAGGATTTGCCTTTATTGCGTGAGTATCCGCAGCCGACACCGCGTTTTGGTTGGGACTATGAAGCCCTGATGCACTTTCACAGCAAGCTGAATGATCTGGCGCACCGCCAGCAGCCCTTTTTCGGCTTTGTATTTACTGGAACTACGCATGAACCCTTTGCTGATCCGGGTGCTGATTTTCATCTTCGCCCGCATGATCATTCTGGGGAAAATGGCTTTATCAATACCTTATATTACTCAGATTGGGCGCTGGGGCAGTTTATGGCCGCTGCTCGAGATTCCAGTTGGTTTGATGACACCGTTTTTGTTATCACCGCCGATCATGTTCTGCGTGCTGAGAGTAATGACCTGCGTGAACAGTTTCGTGTCCCTTTGCTGGTTTATGCCCCAGGCTTCATTGAGCCAGGCAGAAGCCAACAAGTTGTTTCTCAATACGATATGATGCCAACCTTTCTCGATTTGATGGGTGTAACCGAGCCCTTTGTTGCTTTTGGTGAGTCCCTGTTCAGGGATGAATTGGCTGATGAGGCGTGGGTCATTCAGGGTGATGTGTTGGGTATTATCCGTGAGGATGCCAGCATAATGCACAGTTTACGTGACAGGTTGGAGCTTACCCGCTCGGATAGGAGTTCAATCAGTGCAGAAAGCTTTGAAGAGCGCTTGCTGCTTTTATCGCACATCGCTTCAGAAAAGCTTTCTGCGAATCATTGGCTCAAAGGGACTGAATCAAATCACCTGATCTTGCCCTGACGGGACCTGTCACGATCACATTTTCACTGAAATGGAAACGCTCCTATGACAATAGATGCCTGGTTCAAGCGCTATCGATGGCCCTGTCTGCCACCCGTTGTTGTGCTCTTTGGACTGACCTGGTGGCTTAATCCTAGCTATGAGATGGCTGATTTTTCGCTTAGTCATGCTTGGGATGATGCTGCGCCAATCAGCGCTGAGCCGGTTTTTGAGCGGCGCTTTGTGTCCAGTGATATGGATGACTTTGTGCACTCATCTTCCATTACGGCGCTTCCGGGCGGCGACCTGCTCAGTGTCTGGTTCGCCGGAACCCGAGAGGGGGCTGCGGATGTGCAGATTCGATTGGCACGTTTTGATGCGGCTACCGGTGAGTGGGGCGATGAACAAGTCGTTGCAACTCGGGAAATGACACGGGAGGCTGTCGGCAAACCTATTCGCAAGCTCGGCAACCCGGTCATCGCCTTTGCTCCGGATCAGCGCTTGTGGCTGTTTTATGTGTCAGTGTCACTCGGCGGCTGGGCGGGCAGTGCAATCAATACCATGGTGTCGGATGACCAGGGCGTGTCTTGGTCGGAGCCCAGGCAACTGGTGACCTCACCATTCATCAATATCAGTACGCTGGTTCGTAGTGCACCGGTTTTTCATCAGGACGGCTCTATTGGGTTGCCGGTTTACCACGAGTTTCTCGGCAAGTTCCCTGAATACCTCTACCTGGACGCCAATGGTTACGTTGTGGATAAATTCCGCATGGTTGACGGTACTCATTCTTTACAGCCGACCATAGTGCCACTGGATGAAAAGCGGGCGATTGCACTTTTGCGGTACGCTGGTGAAGAAGAAGGGCATGTGCTTGCCACTCTCACAGATGACGCCGGGCAAAGTTGGAGTGATGAGTTTGCGGTAGCACCGTGGAATCCCAACTCATCGCTGGCGGCGGTTCGTTCACATCGTGACACGTTGTTGGTGGCGCAAAACAATCTGACTGACGGACGTTTTCGTTTGACGCTGGATGAGGCGAGTTTCAGCCTCAGTAGCTGGTCTCTGGTCGATACTGTGGATGAATCAACAGACGCCGAGGGCGATCCCATACCCCTTGAACAGTATGTGCCGATTTTGCGTGACAAGTTTTTGAATGCCAGTGGACCTGTCCGCCAAGCCTTATTGGATGAGTATATGCAAATGATGGAAGGGCGCGTTTGCAGTCGTGGTTTATGCAACTTTGATTATGAATACCCTTATCTTATTCGTTCGGATGATGGTCGTTTCCATATGGTCTACTCCTGGAACAACAGCTTTATCAAACACGTTACCTTTAACCGAGCCTGGCTGGAGGCGCAACAATGATTATTGGCAGTTGGCAGGCCGTTCTTACCCTTGCGCTGTTATTGTTTCTAATCCTGCCCATGGCGCGTTTGTCCAAGGCGTATCGCTTGGCTGTGTTGCTGGCTATGTTTCTGGTGGCACTCATTCCATTGTCTACCGGGCTAACACTGGCCGGGTTGCTACGCGGTTTAACCGATGATCTGGCAATCACCTCGGTGCTTTGGCTGGTTGTGGCCAGTCTGATCAGGCTGGGCATGATCCCTGCCATGGGTGCCAATCAGAAGTGGCCACTATGGTTGTGTTTTGCCGTACTAGGATTGGTGCTTTATCCGGCGGCACTGGGCTTGGGTATGCTTGACACCTACGGTTGGGGTTATCAACCTCGCGGGCTGATCATTGCAATAGCCCTGATCATGGCATTGATGTTCTGTATTTCGAGTGGCATGGGTGTATTGTTGCTCAGTGTCGCCACCTTGGCTTTCCTGCTGGACGTCAAACCATCAGATAATTATTGGGACTATCTGCTGGATCCCTTTATTGTGCTTTATTCACTGGGAGCCCTGCTGCGCGGTGCGTACAGTTTTTTAAAGCGCGGTCCAGTTAGCGCCGAGGCTTGAGCTGAATCAGGGCGCGCTCAATCAAAGCTGACATGTTGATAGCTTGCGGTAATATCTTGTGGTAGAGTGTGCCCCCTCAAAACGACCCATGTACGGATCGATAGATGCCCAGCCTTACCGGCCTTACGCCACCATAGTTTTTGTTCCTCTCTTGATGACCTCCGTCATCCGTGCCGGGCGCACCCGCCCGTGTGCTGAAAAATAAGCGCTCAATAACAAACACCTTCAGCAACAGACCGATACCCCTCGGCGCTGGGTATCTTGTTTTATCTCGATTATTGCTGTTTCCAGCAGCGGTAATAAGAATCGGAACACTAGAAAGATGGCCTCTACTCTTGCACATGCGTTTTTGCACAACTTCATGGGCCATGCGCCGAATTGGTACAAGCAAACGATTGTTGCTTTTCTGATACTCAATCCCTTGTGTCTATGGCTGATTGGTCCTTACGTTACTGGTTGGCTGCTGGTAGCCGAGTTTATCTTTACCCTTGCCATGGCCCTCAAGTGCTACCCCTTGTTGCCAGGTGGACTGCTGGCAATCCAGGCGCTGTTGATGGGAATGACAACCCCCGAAGCCTTGTACGCAGAAATGCTGACGAACTTTCCAGTGATACTGTTGCTGATGTTCATGGTGGCAGGTATTTACTTTATGAAGAGCCTGCTGCTGCTGGTATTTACCCGCATTTTGCTTGGTGTCCGCTCGAAATCGGCTCTGGCCCTGTTATTTTGTCTCACTGCAGCGGTGCTCTCAGCATTTCTTGATGCGCTGACGGTAACCGCTGTGATCATCAGTGTGGCAGTAGGCTTTTATTCGGTTTATCACAAGGTTGCTTCCGCCCCGCCAAAAAACCACGCTGATAGTCCATCCCAGATCAATGCCGATGATGAACCGCTCGAACTGCACAGGGATGACCTGGAGGTATTCCGTGCCTTTCTGCGCAGCCTGTTGATGCATGGCGCCATAGGGACGGCATTGGGTGGCGTTGCAACCCTGGTTGGCGAGCCGCAGAATCTGCTGATTGCGCGCACGGCGGGCTGGGATTTCCTGACTTTTTTCCAGCGTATGGCACCGGTTAGCCTGCCTGTTTTGCTAGCTGGTTTATGTACGTGTGTCGTATTGGAAAAAACCGCTTTGTTCGGCTACGGCGCAAAACTGCCGCGTAACGTGCGTCGTGTTCTTGAGGAGTTTGCAGAGCATGAGCGGCATAAGCGAACCCATGCCCAGCGGGCCCAACTGATAATTCAGGCAATTGTGGCTGGGCTCTTGGTACTGGGCCTGGCTTTTCATATTGCCGAGGTCGGACTGATCGGGTTGTTGGCAATCGTCCTGATGGCGACCTTCAATGGCGTGACGGATGAGCACCAAATTGGTAAGGCCTTTCAGGAGGCACTGCCCTTCACCTCCTTGCTGGTGGTGTTCTTTGCCATTGTAGCGGTGATTCACCAACAGCATCTTTTCAGCCCCGTCATTGCCTGGGTGCTGGCCCAGCCTGAAGCCGCCCAGCCGGGTATGTTCTTCATTGCCAACGGTCTGCTGTCGATGATCAGCGATAACGTTTTTGTTGCGACGGTTTATATCAGCGAGATCAAACAGGCGCTGGATGCCGGGAGCATCAGCCGCGAGCACTTCGAGTTGCTCGCTATATCCATCAACACCGGCACCAACTTGCCCAGTGTGGCAACGCCGAACGGGCAAGCGGCCTTTTTGTTTCTGTTGACCTCGGCCATTGCGCCACTGGTGCGTCTATCCTACGGGCGTATGGTGATCATGGCTTTCCCCTATACCCTTGTAATGGGCGGTGTGGGACTTTTTGCGGTAGTGAACTGGGTCTAAGCCCCTCACTTAATTTTCAATTGAACTGGATGGACTGTGTATGACCCTGATTCAATCAGTAAGGCAGAATTGGTTTTCCAACATACGTGGCGACCTGCTTGCCGGGATTGTCGTGGCTCTGGCCCTTATTCCTGAAGCCATTGCGTTTTCGATAATTGCTGGTGTTGACCCCAAAGTCGGCTTGTACGCGTCATTTTGCATGGCGGTAGTCATTGCCTTCACAGGTGGTCGCCCGGGGATGATTTCCGCAGCAACCGGCGCCATGGCTTTGCTTATGGTCACATTGGTCCGTGACCATGGCCTTGAGTACCTGCTTGCAGCCACTATTTTATGCGGCTTGCTGCAAATAGTGGCAGGCTATATCAAGCTGGGATCATTGATGCGTTTCGTTTCGCGTTCGGTCGTGACCGGCTTTGTTAATGCGCTGGCGATTCTGATTTTTATGGCGCAATTGCCTGAGTTGACCAACGTCACTTGGCACGTCTATGCCATGACCGCGGCTGGGCTGTTCATTATCTATCTGTTCCCTTATGTACCCAAGATTGGCAAGTTGATTCCTTCGCCGCTGGTCTGCATTGTTGTCTTGACTGTTCTGGCAGTCTATCTGGGGCTGGATATTCGCAATGTTGGCAATATGGGAGAGCTGCCCGACACCCTACCGGTATTCTTGTTACCGCAGATTCCCTTGAATCTGGAAACCTTGATGATCATCCTGCCTTATTCGATCGCACTGGCTGTTGTTGGCCTGCTGGAATCGATGATGACCGCAACCATTGTTGACGACTTGACGGACAGTCCCAGTGACAAGAACCGTGAATGCAAGGGCCAGGGTATCAGTAACGTAGTGGTCGGCTTCTTTGGGGGTATGGCCTCCTGCGCGATGATTGGTCAGTCAATCATCAATATCAAATCCGGTGGTCGTACCCGTCTCTCTTCTCTGGCAGCGGGTGTCTTCTTGCTGGTGATGGTGGTGTTTCTTGGTGATTATCTGACCCTGATACCCATGGCAGCACTGGTCGCTGTCATGATCATGGTCTCGATTGGTACCTTTAGCTGGGACTCGCTGCGGAATCTGAAAAAACATCCGTTGTCGACCAATATCGTCATGATCACTACGGTGGTGGTGGTGGTGGCTACCCATAACCTGGCTTATGGCGTATTCGTGGGCGTGTTGCTTGCCGCCATGTTCTTTGCCAACAAGATGGGCCATTACCTGCACATTGGCAGCGATATTGATGAGGCGGGCTCAATGCGAACCTACCAGGTTGTTGGTCAGGTGTTTTTCAGCTCATCAGACAAGTTCATTAGCGCCTTTGATTTCAAGGAAGCCCTTGATAAGGTGGTCATTGACCTCAGTCGGGCACATTTCTGGGATATCACTGCGGTTGCCGCGCTGGATAAGGTGGTGATCAAGTTCCGCCGTGAGGGGACAGAGGTTGAGATTCTCGGTATGAACGAGGCCAGCGCAACCATCGTTGATCGCTTTGGTGTGCATGACAAGCCTGACGCCGTTGAAAAGTTGATGGGCCACTGAAATGAATAAGGAGAATAGTGTGACCTTAAACACCGTACTTGCCTGTGTGGATGGTTCGAAGTCATCTGTCGCCGTTTGTGACTACGCTGCCTGGGCCAGCCAGAAACTGGATGCGCCCTTGACCTTTTTGCATGTGCTTGATCATTCGCAATACCCGACCGCCAGTAACCTCTCAGGTAATATCGGTTTGGGTAGCCGTGAGCACCTGCTCTCTGAGCTGGCCGAACTCGATGAAAAACGCGGCAGACTGATGCGCGAACAGGGACGCCTGCTGCTGGAGGCCGCAGTTGAGCGTGCCAAGGCTGATGGTGTTGCTGATCCTGCGGTACGCCAACGGCATGGGAACCTGGTAGAAACCTTGGCAGAGGTTGAGCAGGATATTCGTCTTTTGGTGATCGGACGTGAAGGTGAAGAGGGCGATACGATGGGTGGCCATGTCGGTAGCCACCTTGAGAGCGTGATTCGTACCATGCATCGGCCAATACTGGTTACAGCAGGGGATTTTCGTCAGCCGCGCAGCGTGATGCTGGCCTTCGATAATGGCCCCAGCACGCGCAAAGGCATTGATATGATAGCGGCTAGCCCGTTGTTTAGCGGCATGCCGATTCATCTTGTGATGGTAGGGGCCGACACCAATGATGCTTGGGAATCGGTCAATACGGCGCGGCAAATTCTGGAAAAGGCCGGCCATGAGGTGCACGCCTGCATACGTGCGGGTGAGGTCGAAAAAGTCCTGCTGGGTTACGAGGAGGAGTTTGACATCGATATGATTGTCATGGGTGCTTATGGGCATTCACGTATACGGCAATTCTTTGTTGGCAGCACGACAACCAACATTTTGACCCGCACCCAGCGCCCTCTGTTGTTGTTGCGCTGAAACCATCATGCAGCCAGAGCTTAAAGCCGAATTGCGAGCGGTGCTTGAATCGCAGATTGCCGGACTCGAGCAGCAGGCATCAGGGCAACAGCTGCGCAGTGAGGCAGTTGAGCTTGATCAGGCCAAAGTGGGTCGGCTGTCGAGGATGGATGCCCTGCAACAGCAGGCCATGCAGGATGCCACCCAGTCGCGAGTGCTACAGCAATTGCAGCGCCTGCGACACGCCCTGCAGCGCATGGCTGATGAGGATTATGGTTTTTGCCGGGAATGCGATGAAGCCATTGCCCCGGGCCGGTTGAAAATTGACCCTGCCGTTACCTTGTGTATCAAGTGTGCGGCGCAGGAACCAGATCGAGGATATTAAGTGAAGCAAACCCTGAACGAGATGACACCGCCTTAGTCCGCCTTATCCTTCGCCTTGCCTGGCGGAAGGTGACGTCAGCTGCGCGGCTATCAGTCGCGTCGTTGGCGTAACGGCGGCAACGCAGTCTTTGTGACCTTTTAAGCTGAAAGCTACTAGCGTTTCCGTTTTTCTTGATTATTCAGGAGCTACGATACGTGATGGATCCCACCTCTGTTTACTCTGCCCCTTTTCTCAATATCGATTCCAGTGTGCATCGATTGTTTCTCAGTCTGCTTGAGAAAGCGGATATTCAAATCAATGGTGAGCGCCCCTGGGACATGCAGTTGTGTTGTCAGGGTGTGCCAGAGCAAGCCTTGTCTCGCGGTAATCTCGGCCTAGGTGAAGTGTGACCGACAGTATAAGCTTTTGGCCGACAGCCCTCCGTGGCGAGGGGCTACTGCCGGCGGTGATCAGCTGTCTCTGGTTTTCGTTTCAGCGTGCCTGAATGGCCTGAGAACTATCGCGCCGTCAATCAATTCGATACTCAGTGAATCACCGAGACCGACGTCCATTCCTGCAAGGACGTCTGGCGGGAGCTCGACAATAACATCCCCGGTGTCATCGCCGGGATCTTGGCATTTCACAATCGTCCGTACTGATTTGCTCATGGGAAGTTTGCCTCACTCTCAGCCACTACGTGACCCAAATCGATATCTTACGCTATGAGGACATACGATCGGCAGCTATCGGCCAAGAGCAGCCATTCAGTTCGAACTGCTTTCCACCCTTGGCAATCGTGAGACTAGGCGGCGTGGCACCTGGTTGACAAATCATAAAATGTGCACCAAAATCGCGGTTGACACTTGTCTGATTTTGCACGCTTTATGTGGAGAAATCTATGCGCGAAACCCATCATCCGAGCGAGCTGGAGCCTAGGCTAGCGGCTGAATATATCGATGTTGTCTGCAATGAGGCCTTGGATGCTGCGTATCGGGCAATTGAAGCCGCTTCCACTGATGACGATACCAATTGGACGTTGGGCACCCTGACCTACGGGCGTGTCCAGGGCCGTTTCAAATCCATGAACCGTAACCCTGAGCTTCCCTGGTTCCGGCTTGCAAATAACACGATGGACTACACCACTAGCGTCAATGGCGTACTCCTTCAGGTCGTCATGGACGATCCTGTCGTCCGGAAGAAATCGCACCGCCTTTCGCCCAATGGGGTCGAACGCTTCCAGGCCAGTCTTTTAGGATTGACATGTGACCAGAACCTTACATGGCGTCTATACATCGACAGTGATCTGAACCCGGATGGGCGAGAGCTGACGGCGACAGTCATGGGCTTTGATTCGAACCTAAATGTTGTCTGCCAATGGGTTCACAACTACGTGCCACTCGCATCGGTTCGGACTACGGAGCTTGCCCCAGAGGTCGAGATCCCGGATCCATTGCCGCTACGCCGCAACAAAGATGCCGAGCAAGGCAAGCTAAACGACACTGACGTGAAAGATGAGTGATAGAACAGGCTGTTTGACCCTAGGCGATGAGTTTTCGCCAGACAAACTCCGGCTCGCAAGATTCGCGGCCGGATTGTCGCTGGCCGAAATCGGTGAGAAGCTGGATGTCACCAGGCAGTACGCACACAAGCTCGAAGTGAACGCGATCCCCTCCCAACAGCAGCTCAGAGTACTGAGCGAAATTCTGGGTGTACATGAAAGCTTCTTTTCCATGCCTCGGCGCAGCTCTGTCGAGCTGGAGCAGTGTAATTTCCGAAGCCTCAGGTCGTCGACTCAGACCCTGAAGAAGACCATTGCAGCTCAGGTCGAGATGTTTGAGCTGCTGGTAGACGAGATCGACAAAGAAATTGCTTTTCCTGCTGTGGACTTCATGGCATTCGATGGCGCGATTGATGATCCTCGCAAGATCGAGCAGGTTGCTGAAAAGTTTCGACGCGAACAGGGTTTGGGGCTTGGGCCTATTTCTAGCGTAACCAAGCTGGCCGAGAAGATCGGGATTTTGGTCGTGAATTTGAATGCCGCTGATGAGAAGGTAGATGCATTTTCCCTCTACAACAAGCGCCCGTTGATTATTCGTAGCACTGCTAAGGCGAGCCCAGGCCGGCAACGTTTCGACCTCGCGCATGAACTGGGCCACCTCGTTATGCATCAAGGCATCGAGACGGGGTGTCGTCTTACCGAGGAGCAGGCGAACCGGTTCGCTAGTGCATTTCTAATGCCTCGTGCCAGCTTTGCTGCTGAGTTCCCAGCAATGCGAGGCCGCTACCTTAATTGGTCTGCGCTTAAGGAGTTGAAGCTTCGCTGGAAGGTCAGCTTCAAGGCTCTGATATTTCGGGCACGCAGCTTGGATCTTTTGACCGCCGACCAAGCGAAATCGGGGTTCACCTACCTGAGCAGGAAGGGCTTCACCAAGGAAGAGGAGTACGACGAGCTGATTCCGATGGAGTCACCGGCTCTAGTGCAACGGGCTATCGATCTGCTGGATTATTCGACTTGGCGGCGAATATTGAGCGGTTCCGGGCTGACCAGCAGCTTGGTCACCGAACGGTTTTTGCTTAAGGTTCCGGCGTCGCCGCTTCGGTTGGTGGACGGCGAGGCGGATTGAGGTGGGGGCTACGCCTCCTCCTAACCCGCCGCATCGAAAAAACTTTCAGTAGCCAATCAATACACACTACAGGCTGGGTTTGGCCATTAGCGACCCATTGCTGAGTGTTGCCGGAATCAGGGAGCCCAATATCGCAGTTTAGACTTTCCTGGCAGGTCGAGCACGATTGCAAGGCTTTGCTTAGCGCGAGTAACTGCAACGTAAAACGCCGCAGCTGCTGTCGACTCCAAAGGCGTTCCGTTCTTGATAAAGTTTTCTATGTTTTTGGTAGGAGCAATCAGCACACGCTCAAAGGTGGCGCCCTTCACCCCTTTGAAATTCTGGAATGGAAGATCCAGATGTTTTGCTGAGCTTATGCTGTTCCTTAAGCATTGGGGGCTGTACTGGGCCATGTACTCATAGACATGCTCGGAGCGCACCAGATAAACACCGTCGTGCCCCGTCTCATAATTGTTCTCTGAGGTGGTCCCAGGAAAGGCCCACCTCGCATCAAAAATGCTGTCTGAAAAGGTCGCAATTTCTTCCCTGCACCTATAAGTAATCGTCGCATAGGTGATGTTTAGGTAGCCTTCCGCCTCGCGCTCCATGAACCATTCCAACGAGGACGCGTAGCCAAACTGCTTGTTCTTGCGCCCACGAGGATTCGTGGAGAGGACGGCCTGGCGCACGTCACCAACCAACCGCACCTCAATGTTGGAATGCAGTAGTACCTGTAAGATTTCCCAATCGTAGCTAGCAAGATCCTGAACCTCGTCGATTAGGATTTCGTCGTAGATGCATTCCAAGCGATTCAGCAGCGCAGGTGTGGCTTCCATCAGTTCAAAAGCCAGCCTGCCTAGCTCGCAGCTATAAACTCTGTTATTGGCAGTCATGAACCTGCTTTTGCTTCGCGCAAACCTGCTTGGACGACCTTCAAAATCGAAGCCCCCGACTCGCTCACCAGGAAATTTGAAGCGCAGGAATGGCTGTGCAAAATGCCTGAGCAGAAACGTGTACCACCCCATGACCTCTACCCCAGTGGCATGGCCAGCCTGAGCAGCTAACCGAGCCTTCACCTCCTGCTGGTTCGTTTGGGTGAACGTCAGCAGGGCAACCTTACGTTCTGAGGGCAATGCTTGGCAGTGATTCACTAGACCTTGAGTCTTACGACCACCAGCCACCGCCAAAGTAAGAAAGTTAGGCATTCTGGATGAACTCTGCAGCTGCGCTCATATACCCTGGCGGCGTCAAAGCCTTATCTGATTCGGCGATCCGTATCGCTCCTTCGGTCTTCTCGCGCGTCATCCAAGTATCCAAACTAGCCCTCGCGGCGATTCCCAGTACCTCCCTTAGATGCTCCTCTCCGTTCGCTTTGACCAACTGAGGTTCAAGGGTACGTCCATCAGCCACAGCGCCGATGAAAAGCTCCCGCTTCTGGCCGTCCAGCCACTGCTTAACAGTCTCCCTCAGCTCCGCGGGCTCGACACCATCGTTGTCTCGCATCACCGCTACCGGCTTATCGATCGCCTGGCATAGCTGCAAGCAGCGCGCGAGAGCAAGCCCACGCATGCTCACGACATCAATCCCAGCCTCCATTGGCCTCTGTCCGAATCGATCCCAAAACACTCGCTCGAAGATGATTTCATCAGAAGGCCCCTCAACCAGCACCACCTTCCTGGCCAGAACCAAGCGCAAGGTGTCGTATCCAGGCAGTCGCTGGAAGTAACGGACAGTTTCTGGAGACAGATCCGTAATTTTTGACACTTGGTTACGGCTCAGCAAATGCAAGGCATCCAGGCCAAGTCGGTTCAGCACGTAGGTACTGTGAGTCGAGATAAAGAGTTGCTGCTCATCCGAGGCAAGCGACTCAATACGGTCCAGTAAAATCCTCAGGCTGGTATGGGAAAGGTGATTCTCAGGCTCCTCGATCATCACAATCTTCACCTTGGCCGCATGCCGTTTCATAGCAAGTGAGATCTTGATCGCAGCCTGCTGGCCAAGCCCCACCATCGCAAACGGCACACGATCTACGTGAGGAGTAATGGCGCTTTCCCAGGATGTTCTGGAGGTCTGATCCATAGCCAGTGCCATGGGCTCGGCTTGCAGCGCAGCCCCCAGCCCCGCTATGCGAGCGTTGACCGGTGCAAGCGCCCCCTCAGTCATCGATGCTTTGATCTTTCGGTAGTCCAGCGATATTGCCGCCTTCTCAGGGGCCTCTAGGTGATCGCTCAGAATCTGCCGCAAATGGTAGTCCACGCCGGCTGTGGACTTGACTGTACGGGAATCAATTGTGGCAACAGACAGGACTCTCGGGCGTTTCACCAACTCACGGTCTGCAAACGAGCGCCACTCGACCGTGTAGTACTCCACGGGCAATAGATCGCTTGGGGCCTTCAACCATTCGTCCAACATGTCCTGGTATTCCTCATTCGGGAAAATCCGTAGGAATACACCTGGACAGGCATTAGTGGGTACCTCTGTGTTAACCGCTCCACACAGCACCTGGAGCTCAGCATCACCACGCAGGTACAGCTCAATTAGAATTTCGGGGAAGGACGGCTTTTCGCCCGCATTCCGAGCGGCGACGAATTGATCCACCAACTCGGCGTTGAACCAGTGCGGGTTCAGCTCCTCCATCACGCTCCGGCCACCGATTCGCCCGTTAAGCGCCAGTGACACAGCCTCCATCAAGGTAGACTTGCCGGCGTCGTTATCACCTATAAGTATGTTCATCTTCGAGTTGGGGCAGAACGTGAAGTCCTTGTATATCCGATACCCACGAATACGGATCTTGGTGATCATGATCAACAGTCCTTTGATGATTTAAGTGAAGCCTGACCAATTCAGGCTACAGGTTCTTGCCATCCTCAGATGGAGGGGGAGTCAGGTGCTCAAGCAATAGCTTCAGCTTGGCCAATAGCTCGTCGAACGTGACTACCTCCACGTCCTTGCAAGCGTGCCTGAAAATTTCGAAGCAGCGACGTTGCTCATCGCCGCTCGGAGTAGTGCCGGCAATTACGACGCACTTGATCACATCGGGCCAGGAATCCGAGAAGTGGCGTTGGTGTAGCAACCAGTTGTTGCGCATTGCACTCTGTTGATACAGGACCTGGGTCATGGCACCACTGAGTTCAGAATGAGGGCCATAGACCTCTTCGTTGCGATATGAGCTAGAGAGCATGAGAGGAGTGGAGGGCTTCTTGATTTCCACAATCGCGAGCGGCTGCCCAAGCTCTCTAAACAAAAAGTCTCCGATCTGTGCACCCGAGCCAGAAGCCTGTGCTGGCTGAGCGTGGAACTGCGTATGCAGCAATTGAACCGCCCGAGAAAATAGCAGTGACAGAATGAAAATGTTCTCTTCAAAAAAATTCTGCCAATGCCCCTCATTGAGCGACTGCTGAAGCTTGTGCTCGAACCGCTCGATCATGGTCGCCAAGGTGACCCGCTCAATTTCGGCATGCAGAGACAGCAGCTCCTGAGGTGCATCCTGGGCAAGCTTCCTAGCACTCTCCTTCACGGCTTTTACGGACTCCTGCCGCTGGCGCTTCTCGACTGCAGGTGTAGGTTTGGTCGTGGTTATCCGGTACTCAACCAGCTCGCCTGAACTATTGACCTGAACAAATGCCGGGAACTGTTTGGGGGCTAGCTTTGTAAGCAACTCGCTTCTTACGTGCCACTGCTTCCCCAAACGAATTCGCTCCTGGAGTTTTCGCTTGGTCCTTTCGAACAGACGCCGCATATCTACCAGGAAGTGCTCTGGAAACTTCACTGATGAGGCTTCCGTAGTCACCTCATTGCTGAGGGTCACAACCACCGTATCAATGCCAGGTATGCACATGAGGCCGGTGGAGATAGGGTCCAACTCCTTGACCAGGCCAAGCCCATACCACCAGGAGTTCCAGACTGGAGGGTGCATGGCTCGTTCGATGAGCATCAGTGCCTCATCTACGGTACTGGGCAAGCAGCAAGGAGCTTTCAGCTCATAGACGATGGTTTTGATCCGCCCATGCCTCTGTGAGAGGTAGCGCTGGGCATGGGGGTTGGTGAACACAGGAAAGGTGACGAATCGATCCGGGAAGATTTGCGCAAGAAGGTGCCATTCAGAGTCCGGATTTCCGTACCAGACAGTGGGGTCGTCGAGCGTGAAGTACGTCTCCATGAAGAGATCTGAGCAAGCAACATCGTCCTGCACTGCGGGTTGAAGCCGAAAATTCGGGGTCATTACTTCCTCTGGATCGTACATAACGTCTACCGCTCCTTGGGATGCTATGAGTCATGGATAGGAAGGTGGAGTTCGGCGGGACGCGAAACACCTCCCAGCATCCAAGCATGGCATATCAGATGGATAAGTACCTGACTGAATCGTCGATACACTATCGTAAAAAGCACCACTGGTTTACAATGCTTAGATATTTATAATTTTTATAAACCGGAGAACAGCATGATCGGTGAGCGTCTGAAGCGAGCTCGCAGTGCAGCGGGCCTTTCCATGGCCAAGCTGGGAAAGGCTGTGGGCGTCAGTGCCAACATGATCAAAAAGTACGAGCATGACGACAGCATGCCCTCCTCTGCTGTGCTAATCAAAATGGCTGAAGCACTGGGTGTCCGCACTGAGTTTTTCTTTCGCCCTATGTCCGTGACCCTTTCAGGCATCGAGTATCGGAAAAAGGCTAGTACTCCTCAGAAGGTGCTGGACAAGATTACTGCGGATGTTCTGGATCAGGCTGAACGCTGGCTGGAACTGAAGAATCTTTGGCCGGAATTCCCAATACCCGGCTTTGAATGCCCTTCCAACCTACCCATTGTATCCACCCTAGATGATCTAGAAGCTTTCAGCGTCGCAGTGCGCGAAGCCTGGCAACTTGGCTTGAACCCCCTGCCAGATATGATCGACATGCTCGAATCAAAGGGCATTTTGGTTATTGTGACCGACTCAGATCAAGCAGATAAAGTGGATGGCATGCAGGCAACTGTTGAGAAACAGCCCGTTATTGTCATATCAGACCAATGGCCTGGTTGCCGGCAGCGTTTCACCCTCGCTCATGAGCTTGGACATCTGTTGCTGGAGGGCATGCTGCCTAAGGATATCGATGAAGAGCAGGCGTGCAACCGATTCGCATCTGCTTTCTTGTTGCCTAGTGACGGTGCCATTGAACACCTCGGGGCACAGCGCCAGAACATTGATTGGAAAGAACTCTACCTACTAAAACACGAATACGGCCTAAGCATGGCGAGTATTCTGTATCGCTGCTTGGCTCTGGGAATCCTGTCCAAGCAAAAATTCCATTCTCTTTTCATTCAGTTTTCAGCCAACGGCTGGCGAAGAAGTGAGCCGGGGCACCCTTACCCGAGAGAGCAGACTCTGTTGTTTGAGCAATTGGTCTACCGGGGCGCTGGTGAAGGTCTGATTTCTGACTCCAAGGCGGCAGAACTACTAAAAATGCCCGTTGCTCGATTCCGTCAATCTAAAATGATGGAAGGGGCTGAGGCATAAATGCAGGTACTGATCAGTGATGCAAATGTGCTGATTGATATGGAAGCTGGAGAACTCTTGGAGCTGATGTTCGCTCTCCCTTTCGAGTTTAAAGTCTCAGATATGCTGTTTATTGATGAGCTTTCTCATCAGCACGCACACTTGCTTGATCTAGGCCTTCGTCAAACAGAGCTGACGTCGGACAGCATGATAGATGCCATGCGAATGACGCAAGCTTACCGTGACCCGAGCCGCTACGATTGCTTTTCTCTTGCGCTAGCCAAACAAGAAGGCTGCCCGTTACTGACAGGTGACGCCGCTCTGCGAAAGGCAGCTCATAAAGAAGATGTCACCGTTAAGGGTACTATTTGGGTTGTAGAGCAGATGATTGAGCATAAGTTGATTACCAAGCTCGCTGCTGAAAGGGCCTACAAATTCATGCAAGATGCAGGCAGTAGGCTTCCATGGCACGAGGCGCTCAAACGCCTGGAAAAGCTATGATTCGGTCATCAATCCTAACTCATCGCGTAGCCTAGCATTGCGTGCTTGCCTAAAAGATGTTGACTCAATTCGCACCTGACCAATAACAGCCAATCACACGCATAAATCCGCTAGAGCTTTGCGCTCTTGGCACTTGGCTTTAAGTCAAACTTTTTTCAACCCTACATAACCCCCATGAGCCCACCCCAGCCAGTCCGCTCAACTGGCCTGTCTCATGAGGTTGTCACTATGTCTCGATCCTGTCCACGCTGTGGTTCGCAGCGGGTGGTTTTCTGTAATTACGGCAAGCGCATTGGCGGTTATGTTGGCACTGTTGCTGGTGGCATGACCGGTGCTGCAACGTCTACGGCGACTGGTGCATTGGCCGGTACCCGTATCGGCATGCAGGTTGGCGTCATTGCTGGCCCTGGGGGTGTAGGTGCTGGTGCCGTACTTGGCGCCATTACCGGTGCCTTTGCTGGCTGCATTACTGGCCTGCGCCTGGGCAAGCTGGTAGATGAGCAACTGCTGTATCAACACCGCTGCCAAGACTGCCACGCGCATTTCTGAGCGACTGCTCATCCTTCCCTTCTCAACTTCCACTTACCGCCTGGGCTGATTGGCTCAGGCGGTTTATGCCGTTATGGAGAATTCACCATGGCACATCACATTGAAAATATGGCCTTCGTTGGTTCAACACCCTGGCATGGCCTGGGTAACAAGCTCTCCCGTCATCAGCCGCTGGAGGTATGGCAGCATGAGGCCGGCATGAACTGGCACATCGAGGAGTCCCCCGTGCGCTTTCTGTCAGATTCAGCTGCGCACCTTGGCAGTATTCACACCTTTCCGGATCAGAAGGTGCTTTACCGATCAGATACCAAGGCGCCTTTGTCTGTGGTCTCGCAGCGTTACAAGGTAGTCCAGCCTTTCGATGTATTGGAGTTCTATCGGGATCTGACGGAATACGCAGGCTTCGAGCTGGAAACTGCAGGTGTGCTCAAAGGCGGACGCAAGTTCTGGGCCTTGGCACGAACGGGGCAAGCCTCGGTGCTCAAGGGCAACGACTTGGTCAATGGCTACCTGCTGCTGGCTACCTCATGCGATGGCAGCCTAGCTACCGTGGCAACACCTACGACAGTGCGGGTGGTTTGCAACAACACCCTTGCCATCGCGCTGGATGGTTCAGCGCAGTCGATCCGTGTGCCCCATAGCACTGAGTTCGATGCTCAGGCCGTCAAGCGTCAGCTGGGTGTTTCGGTAGCGCAGTGGGATGACTTTATGTATCGCATGAAAACCCTCAGCCAACGCAAGGTCAACTCAGGTGAGGCCTTGGGCTATTTCCTGCAGGTCATCTGCGATGCCGATCAGGATGTCGATGATCGCCGCGAACTGAACCAGCATCGGGCCCTGCAGAAGGTACAGGATCTGTTTGCTGGCAAAGGACGTGGCTCTCAGCTGGAGTCAGCGCATAACACCGCATGGGGCCTGCTGAATGCGGTCACCGAATACGTTGACCACGACAAACGTGCACGCAGCGTTGATCACCGTCTGGACTCAGCTTGGTTTGGTCAGGGCGCCAGCTTGAAGCAAAAGGCCCTGGATCAGGCCATGGCATTAGTCGCTTGATTCACGAACATCTACTAGGCCTATCACCACCCTTTTCACCTTTTACGCCATAAGCCCGGCAGCCACAGCTGACCGGGCTTTTTTGCGTCTGGAGACATCATGAACACAACCCACTCTACCCCTTCCCCTCTGGCGAATAAGCCTGGGCGTGGCGTCCTGCGCCTGGTCAGCACCAAGGATCTGAACCGTGAAGACTGGCTCGATGTACGCAAGCGTGGCATTGGCAGCTCTGACTCCTCGGCAGCCATTGGCCTGAACCCCTACAAGTCACAACTTGAGCTGTGGCTGGAGAAAACCAACCGCGACCAGGGCCTGGCCAAACCCAACCAGGACGATGACAGCACTTCGGTATTTTGGGGTGTGGTGCTGGAGCCTGTAGTTGCTTCCCAGTATCAGCGACGCACGGGGAACAAGGTTCGCAAGGTGAATGCAGTCCTGCAACACCCGGATCTCCCCTGGATGCTAGCCAACATAGACCGTGAAGTAGTTGGCAGTACTGAGGTACAGATCCTCGAATGCAAGACGGCCGGCATCAATGGCGCGAGGCTCTGGCGTGACGGCGTACCCAAGTATGTTGAGGTGCAGGTCATGCACCAACTGGCAGTCACCGGCAAGCAGGCAGCTGATGTGGCTGTGCTGCTCGGCGGTCAACAGCTTGAGGTGTACCGGATTGAGCGGGATGAGGTCTTGATCCAGCATCTGATCGAGCTTGAGCGTCAATTCTGGCATTACGTCGAGACCGACACACCGCCCCCAGCCGATGGCTCTGATTCCGCTGACATGGCACTGCGTCTGCTCTATCCGGAAGACACCGGTGTGGTGCTTGACCTCTCTCAGGATCAGTCCCTGAACGAGACTTATACCGAGCTCAAGCAGGTACGGCAGTCACTCTCTGATCTGAACACTCGAGAATCTGTTCTCAAGCAGCGCCTGCAAGAATCCATGGGGTCAGCCAGTAAAGCGGTGTTTTCTGATGGTTCGATTACCTGGAAGAAAGCCAAGGATGGCACCGCAGTGGATATGGAGGCCCTGTTCAAGGCGCACCCTGACCTGAAAACCCAATACCAGATCAGCAAGCCTGGCAGCAGGCGGTTTCTGGTCAATTGATCCACCCCAACCAGGGCAGCCTCCTTACTCAGCGACCTGCCCTTTTTCGTTATTCCCAAGGAGCATTCCCATGATCAAAGGTCTGGCTATCACGCCGCCCGTGCTCGGGCGCATCTCAATCGGCAAGGTTGTCGAGAAGAACGGCATGCGTCTGCCGGAAAAAGACGATCAATTCACCATCACCTCCCAGGTACAAACCAGAGATGGCTGGGTCCTGCACCCACTGGATGAGCATCTGCGCAAGGATCAAGGCGGCAAGATCCGCAGCATCCCGGTGCGCTTGTTGTTCAATGACCCTGATCTGAACTTTAGAGCCGAATACTGCCTCTTTGACCGTACCAGTGGCCGACCGCTGTGTGTGGGCAATGGAGAGACCTGTAAACGCTCTACCAGTGAAGGGCTGCAATCACTGCCCTGCCCCAGCCCGGATGGCTGCCCTTTAGCCAAGGGTGGCAACTGCAAACCCTATGGCCGGCTTAACGTGGCCATTGGGGATGATGATCTGCTGGGGAGCTTTGTATTCAGAACCACCGGCTTCAACAGCATTCGAACGCTGTCGGCCAGGCTCAGTTACCTGCAGGCGCTCTCGGGTGATCGCCTGGCGTGCTTGCCATTGGAGATCCGACTGCGCGGTAAGTCCACACGGCAGAGCCATGGCACACCGATCTACTACGTGGATCTGATTGTGCGAACGGGTCTGTCCATGGAGGAAGCCTTTGCCCAAGCCAACACCCTGGACCGTGCCCGACGTGATGCAGGCTTTAACCAGGCTGCACTGGATGCTGCAGCGCGAGATGGCTTGCTCAATGGTGCCTTTGAGGACAGTGATGAGGAAGCCGAGCAGGTCCTGGAGGAGTTCTACCCTGAAGCCACAGTCGCCTCAACGCCACAGACAACGGGTACTTCGAGTTACAGCAGCCGCAAACCAAAACGCGACAAACCCACTTTGCACGACCTGATCATGCAGCGCACCCACAGCCTGCAGGATCAACCAGCGGCACCAAGTAACCAACCTTAAACACTCTGGAGTTAACCATGCAGAAATCAGCCAAACAGGCGGCCATTACGCCGCCTGCCGGCATCCCTTTGTCGGAAAAAGATGTCCTGAGTTGGGCGCAAAGCATTCTTGAAGCCCGCTTCAAACGCAGCAACTACCTAACCAGTCCGGAACACGTGAAGAATTACCTGATGACCACATTGGCACATGAGGAGCGTGAGGTCTTTGGTCTGATCCTGCTGGATAGCCAACACGGTGTGCTGGGCTTTGAAACCCTGTTCTACGGCACCATCGACAGCGCCAGCGTCTACCCACGGGAGATCATCAAATGCGTGCTCAATGCCAATGCCGCTGCGGTAATCCTCACCCACAACCACCCCAGTGGCAGACCCGAGCCCAGCACGGCGGATGTCGCCCTGACCAAGCGCCTGCAAACAGCCCTGGATACGGTTGAAGTCCGCTTACTCGATCACCTGGTTATTGGCGGCACAGACTCAGTGAGCTTTGCAGAGCGCGGCCTGATTTAACCCACACCAGCACAGGAGAAACGACATCATGCAAACCAACACATGCTGCATCTGTGACGCTGCAACCCTTCTGCACAGGCAGAACCTTCGCACCTTAGCTGTAATGGCAGGCGTCTGTGATGCTCTGCTCAGGCAATTTGCTGCTCAGCAGCAAAGCTCAAAACCTGGAGCTCACGAGCCCTGGACACAGCTGGGCGATCTGATTGCGCTAGCGAGTCAATCCAATTCAGTGCTGGCAGAGGGCGTCGCTCAGGGCATCGAGCTTGCAAACAACGTGGAGAAACATTGGCTGGGTGACTATGACAGTCTTTGCCTGAATTGCGGTTTTTTGCTAACCGGCGCTTCAGGGCAGTAAAAGGCGAGGGCCTGTTACAGGCTTACCGCGCCAGCCGGGTGCTCAATTGTTCCAAAAGAGACACCACCAGTTCCCGGTCTTTAGCGTCCAGCTTCGCCAACATCTGCTTGAGATGGCGGTACTGGTCATCCACATGATGGCTGCCTGTAGTCAACAGATCCACCGCCTCACATCCAAACAACTCTGCCAACTCATACAGTCGCTGGATTGAGGGTGTGGCAATGCCACGTTCCATCCGTGACACCGCCTCATTGCCAATGCCCAGGCTTGCTGCAACGCCTTCCTGTGTCATACCCGCGTCAGCCCGGTACTTGGCAATGGCCCGTCCGATACTTTGCGCTCGCTTGTTTTCTACGTTTTTCGTCATGCGCCCTCCGATTCAACTCGAATGGTTGGGCATCAACTGATTGACATGAAGGACTTAACGAGATGAGAATCAACCTATAAAGTCGTTTTGATATCAAATAATTCTGCATCATCCAAGGACACCACATGAAGGGACTCAGTTTGACACTTCAAAGCTCATACCTTCCCGGTAAGAAGCCCTCTGCCCTTGTCTTGATCTCAATTGCAAATCTGACAACTCGCTAGACAGATCATTCCTACTGGCAGCATGCCTCATAGCTGGTAGCGGATATGTTTTTAATAACCACAAGGATCGACCCATGAACACATTACGCACTGCCTTGATCGCTACCCTTCTGCTTGGCATTACCTGCAATCACGCTTTTGCCACCGAGTGGTGGTCCGGTTTCGCTATGGGCACATCGGAGTACACCGTTACTGATGACAAAGGAAACGAACTCTACATCGCCTGTCCTAGTGAAGACGGTGAATACGTCAGGGCCACAGCCACCATCGCAGGTACCCGATATAGCTCACAACAAGGTGACGGATTCAATGTCATCGTCGATGGCTATACCAACACCAACCCCTTCGATACCTACTGCCGTTTGTGTGGCGAGGACTTCCCCAATTTCTGGGACAGCCTGCGTAACGCCCGCACTCTGCAAGTCAGTGCAGGCGGCCAAACCGTCAAACTGCCAACCACCAACATTGGCGTTCTTCCTGCCCTTGGCGACCCCGCAAATACCTGCCAGTCAGCCTGGTAGTGAACAACTGATCTCTTCCAATAAAGCTCAATAAGAAACCAGGAGCATGCTGTATGGACCAACAAAATCTCGACAACAACAATCAGCGTAGTGAAGACGAAGACTATAACGATGAGGGCTTTTCCCTCTCAGGCAGGGCCATCGGATGGGGCCTTGCAGCATTCGTCTTTGCCATCGTCATGGTCACCTTTAACAACTCTGGCATGGTGATTCGTGCCGGCTTCTTCGCCAAGCTGCTAGCGGTAATAGTCGGAAGCTTGGTCGGTTGGGGTGGCGCCATGATTGGCGATGCCATTTGTCGCTTCGCACGGCCAACGATGTTTTTCACCACAGGCGGCTTTTTCAGCCTGGTATTCAACAAGCTGTTCTGGATTGCCGGACCTCAGTTGATTGGTCTCGGTATTGGCGTTGCACTCGGTGTATCCCAAGTACTTTCCAGAATGTAGGAGACCAGACAATGAAATATACAATCGCATCAGTAGGAATAGTGATCAGCCTGCTCATGGCTGGCTGCTCAAGCCCTGAGGACAAGTTCAGAGGTGAGTTCGTGTCTGGATGTATGCAAGGCGGCGCTGACAGGAGGATCTGCAGCTGTGCGTTCGAGAGGCTAAACGAACGATATGGAACAGAAGCCCTGGAGCGTATGAGCCGACGTAGCATGCCAACCCAGGAGTTCATGGAAGCGGCCATGATGGCTGGACTGCAATGCAGTGAGATGTAACAAGTGAATCCGGGGCCTCTTGGCCTCGGATATAACACAGCTCCAATTTTTGGCATCCGGAATAGAAAACTAACCAGCTGCTTTTCCAGTAAATTTTGAGGACTGATAAAAGCCACACGGCTCTTAAAGCTCAATGCCAGTGGTATCACTGAGCTTCTTTCGTACATACCCCTTTGCAAGATCCTTTATCAAATCCAGGGTCCAGCCACCTGCTGCCAGCGCACCACCCCGCGCTTTCCTCCAGATCTCCGAGTCCCTCACCGAATCAGCAAAGTCGTGCCCCTTCCATGTCAGCTGACGGAACATCAGACCGCTCAATGGGGGACGTCCGCCCTGATCGATATACCCCTCATCAGCCAATAGCCTAAAGTGATAAATCACCTGATCATCAGTGAAACCCTCAATACCAAGATCCCCAGCCTTGAAGGTCAGAATTGAATTCGCCTGCTGACTCATGCCCTCAAGCTTCAGCAGTATTTCCCTCAGCAGGTCCATGTCTCTTTGCATGACGAGTCCTCCATGTCCTAGACCAAAATACGCCCTAACTCCCAGCCGTGTGCATCACAGGCAAAACTGCCTACTGAGTTAGTTGGGGTGCTTTTATTTTTTCGTGATTTCAGCTCACCTCTGGCAAGACAATCAAATACCGCGCCCCTCGTAAAGACTCATGCGGTGTAACCCAGCAACGCTTAATCTGCTCGATTGTCAGCTCCAGGTCAGGAGAAAACCGAAGCTCCCGCAGACGTTGGGAATCAGACGCGCAGTACTGACAGAAGCGCGAACCAGGAGGGCTCACTAGCCTGCAGCTTGAACACTCAGCACCTACACCGCCCCACTCTCGCACGGCTTGAAACATTGTCGCGACAATCAGTGCTTCCCGCTCTTTCCAGGTGTGCTCGATACCCGCGCAGCCGCGCGTTGTTGAACGCGCCAACTCAACTTGAGCGTTACGGTGCAAGACAAGAGCGTCCAAATACTCCTGTTGCTGCACATCTGGCTGGGCTTCAACCGTGGGTGCCGCCGCAATACGTTCATCCTCGGCCTGCTGCCACTCTGTATTCAGGCGTGCCGCCTCAGTTTTCAGCTCGGCACGGGCCCGGCTAATCAAAGCCTCACCCTTAAGCGAACGAATCCAGGCGCGGTTATGCGGATCATCCAAAACGGCATGCGTGAATACCGCCTGATCGTTGATCTGTGCATCCGTGAGCAAGTTCAAGTCGATCTCAATACTGGAGACCTCCATACCCTGCAGCCGGCGTTTTCGTTCGTGCTCCTGGCGAACCGAGCATTTGATGCGGACAATCAGGCTATGGCCTTGCAATGTCAACCTTACGTGGGCTCTAAGACCATCAAGATCGACGAACTTTTCTACCTGTTCAGGGATAATGGATGCAGTATCGAACCCTACTTCCTTGACGATACTTCTGCCGCTCTTTAGAAATTGACTCACGCTATCAGTGAAGGATGGCAATAGCAGTCGCTGGTGCTGTGCGATCACTTGCACAGCAGCGCGTCTAATACCCTCTGATCGACCATTGCTACATCCCTCCAATTCGGCATGCCTGAAATATGGAAGGCGCTTCTCACCCTGATTGGCTGCCACCAAAGGACGACGGCAACCAGGGCACACACAGCCACAACGCAGGCCGTTTTCGACCTCATAGGCGCGCAGCATGAGGCCGTCACGTTCACCCAGAGGAATAGCCGAACCTGTCATAACGCTATCCTTGGCCTCCTGGGTATCAGATATCGAGAGCCGGCAGGCTGTTGACGATCTTCTGGGTTTCCAAGCTGACGGTGACCACGCGCTGGAACAGCTCCAGCGGGTACTTGGGGTTGCCCATGGTTTCGATGGCCCAGTCGTTGGCGTCGTTGACGATGCCGCTGGCTTTGTCGGTGCGAACAGACTGGCGCTCCATGACCCAGTCGAGAGCGGCCTTGCCGTTGACCACGTAATCCCAGGCCGCCTCGGGGATGCCTTTGAGGGTAATGCGGGGGTTGTAGATGGCGGTGCTCTTGTCGCCTTTCTTGGCGAACTTCATCTTCTCAACACGGTAGTCGGCATCGGTGAGGGTGCCCTTGGCTTCGATGGTCAGCGGGTAGGGCTCGACGGTTTCGTAGTTCAGGTGGAGGTCGGCCAGGGCGCGGCCAGCATTGCTAAAGGCCCAGAAGTCGGCGGCTTTCTTTACCGCTGGTATACGCGGTAGCTCCTTGCTTAGGTTATCGGCAAAGCGCTCGCGGTAGTCCGGTGAGTGTAGGATACCGTAGACGTAGTAGAACAGGTCTTCTTTGCTGATTTTCTCGCCGGGGTAAGCGTTCTGAAAATGCACCAGGCCGCCGTCAGTGATGGCGTCGCGGCGTCGTAGCCCATCTTCAACTGGCTCGGCAAAAAGGTCGTCATTTGAGGCTTGAGCGACTTCGTCGTAAAGATAAAGAGGGAAGCATTGCACTTTTGCAGGCCCCTGCAGATCAGGAACGCAGTCACTCATAAAACAGGAGAATGCCATTGAAGCGCTAACCCCTGTTGTCCAAATAACCCGATTCTCCACAGATTCATCCGGAAATATGTTGGGCATTTGATAAGGACGGTGATTGAACATCCTATCGTAATAGATCCACGACTTCATGAACGGTCGATATAAGGAAACCATGACCGAAGACTCATCAAAAACCCCGCTCTTTGAGCGAACAAGATCTGCAATAAGACTGCTAGACCAGCTAATTCTGGTAGCATCCAAGCTAACAAAATTAGCAACCAAATCTGTGCGTGTGCTTCTATCCTTATCGCCATGCTTTTGCTGGAACCGTGCTAGTTCCGAGTTATACGCAGAAACCATGCTTTCCATTTTATTAACTAGCACGCGTTTTGACTGGTTGTAACACCAAGCATCCCTGTTGGTCTGTACTCCATTTGAATAGTTTTCAAACAGGCTCAGAGCGCTTTTATCGCTCTTGTCTCCCAACGCAATGAACTGACCAAAACTGTCATCCCGCTGCTTGAGCCAGTCGCCATGCTCATCAGGGATAATCCGTTGCCACTGCTCGATACCGGCCACGCTGGCATAGTCAGCAATCCTATCAAGCTTTTCCTCGCGACTTAGGTAATCACCGATGTCATGAAAATAGATTTGACCGTGGGCCTCCACCTCTGGGTTCTTAACCAGGAGGGAGATGGCAATCGGGGCGCGACTGCCACTACCGAAAATCTTTCCGCCTTCCTTACGCGAGGTTTCGCCGGAGGTGCGCTGGTTGCCACGCAGATGGAATATATAGAGGCTGGAAAACTCATCAGCCAGGCACTTGCGCAAACCATCTGCGGTGTTGGCCTCCACAAAGCCTGCGTTGGTCACAAAGCCGATGATGCCGGCATCACCGATGCGGTCACTTGCCCAGCGGATTGCCCGAATGTAGCTGTCGTAAAGCGAATTCTTATTGGTGGCATCTGAACGAATCACGTACGTGCTACGAATTCGCTCGTCCAACGTCGAATATCCAATGTTGGCGTTGTTGTCATTGGCGCTTGTCTGCCCGGCTGAATACGGGGGATTCCCCACAATAACCCGAATATCCAGTTCCTTCTGACGCTTGCGGCGAGCACTATTGTCTTCCAGCAGCACATCCACCAGATCGTCCTTTTCATACATCTGAAAGGTGTCGGTCAGGCAGATGCCTTCAAACGGGGTGTATTCGTCAATCACTTCACCGTGGTAAGCCGCTTCGATATTGATGGCGGCAATGTAATAGGCCAGCAACACCAGCTCGTTGGCGTGAATCTCGTGCTGGTACTTGTGCGGTAACTCTTCCGGCTTGATCAGGCCCGACTGGATCAGGCGGGTGATAAAAGTGCCGGTCCCGGTGAACGGGTCGATGATATGAACGCCCTTGCTGCCCAGGGTTTGGCCGAATTCCTGTTGTAGCAGGTGGTTGACGCTGTGAAGGATAAAATCCACGACCTCGACCGGGGTGTAGACGATACCCAGGCGCTCGGTCATCTTGGGGAAGGCATTACGGAAGAACTTGTCATACAGCTCGACGATGATCTTCTGCTTGCCCTGAGCATTGTCTATACCGGCAGCACGTTGACGCACGCTGGCGTAGAACTTATCCAGGGTATCCGCTTCCTTTCCAAGGCTGTGCTCATGGAGCGCATCCAGTACGCCTTGCATGGCCTTGGACATGGGGTTATGGCTGGCGAAACTGTATTCCTCAAACAGCGCATCGAATACCGGCTTGGTTACCAGATGCTGGGCGAGCATTTCGACAATCTCGCCGTCGCTGATGCTGTCGTTGAGGTCGTCACGTAGCTCGGCAGCAAAGGCGTTGAAGGCGGCCTTCTCGCGGGTATTAGCCGGATTCTCCAGAATGCCCTGGATGCGGTCGATATGGGTACGGGCGATCTTGGCGATGTCGTTTGCCCAGTCTTCCCAATGATGGCGGTTGCCACACTTCTCGACGATCTTGGCGTAGATGGCCTTTTCGATTTCACCCACTTCGTAAGTCAGCTCGGCCTGCTGGGTCAGTTGGCCGTCGGCATCATATTTCTTGCGTTGTTCACCAATACCGTACTGGCCTCTGCCTGCTTCTTTCTTGCTGCTGCTCTTTGACTTTTTCTCTGCCTTATCGGTGATGGCAATGACTTCCATCTTGCGCGGGTCAGAGCCAATCAGATCCAGCTTGTTGACCATTGCATCAAAACTGTCGTCGTGGGAACGGAGTGCTTGGAGCACCTGCCAAACCACCTTATAGGTCTGGTTGTCGTTTAGCGCATCGTGGGCCTCCATACCGGCCGGGATGACCACCGGCAACACCACATAGCCGCGCTTCTTACCTGGTGCGTTGCGCATGACACGCCCAACGGATTGCACCACGTCCACCTGGGAGTTACGGGGAGTAAGGAACAACACGGCGTCCAGCGCCGGAACGTCTACACCTTCGGACAAGCAACGCACATTACTGAGAATGCGACAGGTATTGGCCGGAGGCTCTTCTTTCAGCCAGTTGAGCTTGGCTTCCTTCTGACTGGCGTTCATCCCACCATCTACGTGCGCGGCTTCGCAGATCAAGCGAGAGGCTTCCTCAATCTCTTCAGCCTCTTGGTAGGCCTCCACAACCGACTGGAACATACTGGCGATGTTGATGGAGCTGACCTTGTGCTTGGAGCCTTTGTAGTTGGGGGAAATGACTTGGCAGAAGGCCACGGCACGCTTCATAGGCTCGGCGTCACCAATCAGCTGTTCATGAAGCCCCTGCTTGGCCAATGCTTTCCAACACCCAACGATTTTGGCGGCATCGTCTACCTTGAGTTGGTTGTCTTCGTCTTTCAGCAAGTCCTGAAGGCGACGACTGATGACGCTCTCTTCAACGGTCAGCACCAGGACCTTGTAATCGGTGAGCAATCCACGCTGAACGGCCTCCGAGAAGTTGATGACATACAGCTCTTTGCCATACAGCGTTTCATCATCCATTGAGCAGAGTGCGACTTCGCCGGACTCAGCTTTGACCTTAGCCGCATCACCATAGATGCGTGGGGTAGCCGTCATGTAGATCCGCTTGGCCGAGCGTATGTAATCGGCATCGTGGATGCGCACGAAGGTGCTTTCATCATCCTCACCGAAGGTTGCGCCGGTGGTGCGGTGTGCTTCGTCGCAAATCACCAGATCAAAAGCTGCCAAACCATGCTCGTGCTGGGCACGGCTGATAACGTCGATGGAGTGGTAGGTGGAGAACACCACGCTCATGTGCTCATCATCGTGGCGTTTGAGCATTTCAGAAGCCAGCCGATCCGCCTTGGTGGTAGCTGGGTAGCGTAATTCATGGGTGAACACCTGAACGGTGTCCTCATCCGCTTTGCGCTTCTTGCCTACGTCGCTATCCGAGCAAACAGCAAAACTGTGGAGCGGGATTTCACTTTCCTGCGTCCATTCAGTCAGGGTTTGCGACAACAGGGACAGGCTGGGCACAAGAAACAGCACCCGCTTACCCTTACCGGCTTGTTGTTCAGCAATTTTCAGACTGGTAAAGGTTTTGCCTGTTCCACAGGCCATGATTAGCTTGCCGCGCTCTGCGGTCTTCAGGCCAACAGACACCGCATTCAGAGCGGTTTGTTGATGATCTCGCAGTTGCTTCTTGGCCTTGAGTGCCACAGCTTGATTGGACTGGTATTTTGCCCAATCGATCTGGCTATCTTCCAAGGCTTGCAGGTCAATCTTGCTGACCGGTGGCTGCTGCCCCTGGAGTGCGTCCTCCGCGTGCTCACTCCAGTTGTTGGTCGTAGTAACGATGATCCGATGTGAGAACGGAGCCTTGCCCGAGGCGGTAAAGAAACTGTCTATATCCTTTTTCTGGACCCGGTAGTCCTCAGCGTAAAGCTTGCACTGAATAGCATGGTACTCGCCGGTGCCCTGGGTGCGCGCTACCAGGTCGATGCCTGCATCCTTGCCGCTCAACCCTCTTTCTTTCGCCCACTCCGCATAGGTCCATACCTGCTCGTAAAGGTCACGGTACGTTGCCTCGTTACGCAAATAGGCAACAATGAGCTCTTCAAAATAGGTACCTTTTTCTCGCTCGGTGACTGAGGCGCTGCGAAATGAGTCCAGCAAGGAAGACAGGGCTGACATCAGAAATCCTTTTATGGTGCCTAAAGGGTATGGCTACATGGATAAATGACAGTGACTTTATCATGACCCGACAGCAGTTCACCGCTCTAAAAATCCTAGAGCAATCGACCACGACATTAGCACTCAAACACCACGCGGCTTGATCAGTTGTGGGCCATAAGCGCTTGACGCTAGAAGTTTAAGCTTGTCCGATAGGCTCTAGCACCTGCAGGCTTGATCCTCAAGTGCTGCTGCTTATCCCTGACCAGGTAGGTCATTACCGTAGCTACCGACTGACGAGCCTTTTTGTCTGAGCGACGGAACATGCCCGTTCCTCGTAGATCCTCGTCACCCATGTAATCTCGGCTGCTATCGTGCCCTTATCCACGATTCTGAGTGATCTCACGCCATAGCTCACCGATACGCTCTGCAGTACTGAATTGACGAAACACATGTGATCCGTTGTGACAGCTTGCGGCTGATCGAAATCAACAACAACCGCAACCAGCATAGCCACCAAACCTGCTGTGAGAGTTACCCCGCATCTGAGGCCCCGTTAACCCCGACGAAAACGCCCCAGCGCGCCCTTTCGCAGGCAACGTGCCCCCACAGGCCTCAAACGCAGGTGCTGACCGTCCTTGACTAGATACTTCATCGCTTCGTGGACATTAGGCCTTACCGACTGATTGTCCCTCTGGAGCCGGCCAATACCGCACTTTTTGCCATACCCCTCCTTGTTATGGTTGCAGCTGTGAGCATAACCTTGACCACGCGTGATCGCCTCCCACAACTCGCTAATCTCAATCGCCTTCAAGACATCCCGGCCCACGTGATTGCCATTGAAGAAGTAGGCCGCATGGATGTGGTAACCCCTCCCGTCATTGCGGTCTCCCTGCTCCACTGCATAAATGTATCCGACAAGGCGCTCAAAGATCGGATGGCGGCTGTGCTTGGAGATCAAGACATCTAGATGGTTAAAGACGTGCTCGACTCGCTGCCTGACCTGAGCTTCAGGGCGGTAGTAGAGGTTCAGTCTGATGACCATAGTGCGGGAATAAATACTCATCACAGCATCCGTGTATGCGGTGATTTCCCTCTCCTGCTTGCGAGCCTCATAGGCTCGATCCCCAGCCCTGCGCTTATACCAACGCTGACGAGTCAACTCACGGATCCGCTCAGTGAGGACGTTCATGCTCTCTGGATGACTGAGCCAGTACGAGCCCCTGTCATTCAGGCAGATAGGACCAGCAGGTGATGGTTCAAGACCGATTTCTTCCCAGGCAACCCGGAACGCTTGCAAATGCTCGCTGTAGTCGTATGGCACACGATCGTCGAACAGGTTGTACATCTGCTGCACGTGAGTGCAGTAGCGGGAGATTCTGGTGTTATCGAGACGCTCATAGCCAGATCGGTTATGCCTGATCCTGAATGCAGGTGTATCGCTGCGCTCTATAGCCTTGACGAGTGATTCGATCTTCAGGGCTATCTCAGATTGGGAGGGATGAATGTTTAGCTTGCGGTTGTTCATGGTTCAGTACCTGGTAGGTTGTCGGTGCATATCAGGTACGTGATGTATTTTTTTTTACTTGTCTTCTTTCCCTCTGGTGGTAGTTAGTAGTAATGGATAGTGACTGTGACTATTGGATAGCTAGAGCAGATAGTTAATTGCTATATCAATAGATGCAGCCCTATCTGCCTCAGGACCTCCCGATCAGGCCGGGCAATGGGGAGCAACATTGCCAAGCCTGTCGAGAGATTTTCCGCACCGAGCACTGGGAGAGTTAGCTGAGATCAGAGCCCCATCATCAGCAGCAGCATAAGCGCCATGACCAGCCCTAGCAGGTCATGGCGATATCATTTATTTGGCGACGCTCAAATGGTTGTTTAGCCGTGTAGCTGCCTCAGCTAGATCACGCTCCTCGATCCTGGCCAGGATCCAATCAAAGATCTCAGAGTCGAGCCAGCCCACACCACGAGTACTTGGGAGATCGACTCCACTGGGTGCCAGACTAACTGGCTTGGGAAAGATGCCGTCCCCTATGTATTTGTAAATGGTTGACCTGGCAAGACCGGTTGTATCAACCACCTCTTTCAATCGCATGATTCGCATGAGCAGGCTCCTCTGTATGGCTCAGAGGATCTGCAAACAAAGTATTTTTTTACTGCTTTCTCATCGCCCTTCTTACCTTGCGTGGCAAACTGACAAGGCCAAAATCCAAGCGATTCCGCAACGCTAGATCTGTCTCGTTCGCTACCGGCAATAGCCCCCCAACTCCCGGCGTCCTCTCACAAAACACAGAAAGACGGTCGAGCCCCACAAGAACTGGCTGAAACAGAATCGTGATCGCTCGGTAACCAAGATCGTCCATTGTCGGAAGAATACGAATGTCAGCCGTAGCAAAATCGACCCAGTTAACTTGGCTGAATCTTGACCGATACTCATGTGCAACCTCCAACGCCAACTTGTAAATCTGGGCGCAGGTCTGATCAGCCGCACCACCAGCGCCATCCTTTAGAAAACTCGCCTCCACATCGTCGGGCCCTGCTTCATACTCAGGGTCGTTTTCAATTGCCGGCCCAGATTTTGGAAACTTGATGAAATCGTTTGCTATCAATGCAATCAGCTCCGAGTCGTCAACAGGTAGGTCAGCAGCCAATGTTTGCCAATGGCACGACAAGAGGCGTGAGGCATACCGATAAAGCAGATTCTGGAATACAAGAAAAACCCCCCACTGCTGACCGGCAAGGAGGCGAACAAGGCAGCTTGGAGCCTCTACCCCGAGAACTCCACCCTTAGCATTCATGCAATCTCTTCGTAGCAGGTCCGCATGGGTAAACCCCTTACCATCATCATCACAGGTTCTGTGGACGGCAATCGCCACTTGCGGCCGTAAAGCATCAATATTCAGAAAGTAAGTACTTTCGATCCGACCCGAAGCAAAAACTTTGCTCGATAGGCCGGGAATATGACGTCTAATCAGCCCAAGCATCATTAGGCGAGCAAGTCGGGTCTTCACCTGCTCAGGCTTCATACCCGTGAGCCACGCCAACATCGGGACTCCGATCTGCACCTCACCAAATTGGTCCGAACGTGAGAGCAGCAACGCGAAAAGCAGGCGATTGCGAATGCTCAATCTGCCCCGCCCACCGGACAGCAGGTGTTTTCCCTTCTTAGGCTTTGCGACAGCTTCATCCTCGCCCGGCTCATCAGGCTCTGCCCTACGCAACTCCCGCCCGAGCACAGAAAAAGCCATATCTGCCCCCGAGAATACAGCCTGCAATAGCTCGGTATGCTGGGGATAGGTATGATCGGCAAGCCAAGCCTCATTACCAGGGCACAGCACGTAGGTAACCTTTCTCCGCCCTACCTGCCCACCCCGAGGGGCTATAAGTCGCTCCAACACACCAACGGCAACTAGCTCGCTCAACCCACCAGAAACGACCGTCTCATCTAGACCCAAAGTCTTCGCAAACGACTTTACGCTTATAGCTTGCTCTGGCTTATGCCTGCGCTCCGGCACACCAACAATGACCTCCAGCAGATAACGGGCAGCCGGACCACACGCGGAAGCCACCTTCAGATACCGCTCAAAATTCAGTGACATATTGGATACCAGCACCCTAAAGCAGACATTTTACACCCTGTTTTAATTCAAACAAATTCATTTAGTGTTATCAGTAACATACACTAGTAACACTTTATAGAAAGAGCCATACTGGAATTCGCCTATCGTTCAGAATGGCGTTTCGTTGAGACGGAGAGTGACGGTGCCCACTGCAGACAAGATTCGTTGGCTGAAAAAAGAGCACGCCGAGTGGCTGTGGGCATTCCGGTACATGAAGGACAACGCCTACCTGGCAATAGATCGGAACATCAAGTACGTCCTCAGTGGCAGAGAGCCCAGCCATGAGATAGTCGAGGAGATCATTCATGATCTGCGTAAAACGGAGTACGGTCGGGACTTCATAAGGCGACTACGAAATGCACTTCGTCAGCACAGGTATCGCTCGGCATCGAACGGCAAGAAGATCAGCACCTTTGCACTGCCAACCCAAACCAAGCAAACCCTGCACGACAATGCACGGCACCAAGGCAAAAGTGAAAGCAGCTTGGTTGCCGAAGCCCTTGATCAGTCTGATAAATTGATTGAGGAATACCGTCAGCAGGAGCAAAGACTTAAGGAAAAGCACGAGCTTGAGCTCAAACTAGCGAAGCAACGCATCGAGTTACTCGAAGTCAAACACCACGAAGCTATGAGGCAGATTCAAATGCTCACGACACGGCTCACTACCTGGGAGCTGGCTCTGGAGGCGGAGCACCCCGAAATCCCTATCGACAAGAATGCGGTGCACAAAACAAGCAAGAAAAAAATCAGGGTTATCAAGAAAGCCATCAAAACGGCAGAAGAGCGCTGGCGATTTCTTCAGCCAAGGCTATGATCGCGAGGCCAATCGGTGGGTAAATCGGTGGCTATCAACAACGAATGAGCACAAAAAATATTTTATACTACTGATATATAACAATATTTGTTCTCAGATCAATATTCAGGTGCAGAACATAGAGTAACCGGGCGGTTCATACACCCATGACACAACTGCTCAGCTGCGCCATGGGCATATCAATTGCGGCATGCTGTCATGCCTTCGGAATCAATCAAAGTCCGGATAGAACGGGCGCACATCGCCACCCAGCTGGCCGTAATAACCGACATCATTTCCCACCCTGCCATACAACTCCAAGGCCAGTGGATGCCTGGGCTGCATCGACAGGAAAGGGAGCAACCAGACCATCTTGTGGCGGGACACCCAATCCTGACTGCTGGTCAACTCGCTTACCGAGCCCTCACGTAGCACACCCAAGGCCGCCAGGTTGACCAATTCGCCAAGACGCGACCACTCATCCCGCGTCAGCCTTCTGCCATTGGCCTCAGCGGTCTGAGCCATAAACACCAGCGGCACCAGGGCATAGTGATGGTAATCGACTGCCAGGTTGTCGCGTGCCATTTCCAACGGCAGGTAACGATAATCGCCCGCGCCAGGCTCCATCTGCTCGAGGGCAAGCAGGAAGGTGGTTGCCGACCAACGCAGATAGTCATTACGGTCAAGCAGCATGCCCGTTACACAGACCGCCCACGCCGCCCAGTAATCATGGTTGTTGAACCAGGCAAATCCGAGGGTTTGCCGGGGGCTGTAGTCATCCATGACCGCCTGACTGAGTTGCTGTAACCAGCTTCGCTGAGTGGGCGTCAGGTTGTAACGCTCATTGGTCAGCGCCTCGAGCTTCAGCAAAATGCTGCTGATGGCGGCCAGCGACCATTTCCGCGCAGCACGCCCGGTCGCACTGGTGTTGGAGGTCAACAGCGCGCCTTCCCTGGCCCAGCTTTCCAGCCAGGTGTGCAGACAGGCCAGGGCAAGGTTGACCTCCGCCGGAGTCCTGGCCCGCTCGAAGCGGCTGATGCCTTCACTCAAACCACGGTGGTAGCTGTTGATTCGGTCACTTATGCGCTGAGTGTCGCGCGACAGGCCGGTCACTGTACTTTTGCTTGCATCGGACTGGTCGTACTTGCTGTCCAGTTGCAAATGACCGGTGTAGGGTGCCGGTGGCGCTTGCGGACAGCTCACCGCGCGGTAGTCACCCATCATGGCTGATTGAGTGGTTTCGCGGGCGGGCCAGATCGTATTGGCAGCTGCGGCAGGCAGGGTGATACCCAGGCATAACAACAGAGCGGCAGCAGTTCTAAGCGGGTGCTTGGTCGGCATAATCTTACCTCTAGAGGTAGTTGGGTTAGCAGCGCTTCGCAGGGCGTCTTGCATACCGACAGCATCTTGGTATTGCGAAACTCGGGATCCTTGTTTAGTTAAAAAATGACTCACTAGTGAAAAAGAACCGAGCGAATGGGCCTTGCTTTGTTCAATAGCGCACTTTCAGCGTATCCCAACCAATGCTGGCGCCTAGTGTTTCTGGAATTGTTTTGAATACTTGTGAAGCAAGTCACCTTTTTGGCGTCATTATGCTGACTACCGCCACACCTCAACGAATGCAGGGCTACAGACTGGTTTTCCAGTTAATCACTGATCGAAGGGTGATAAAAAAACAAACGCCTACGCCAACAACGATGAATCGCTGCAACGGATAAAACTGTGAAGGGGGGGTTGGCTAGTTAATGCCGAAAGCGGGAATTGATAGCCGGGCTGTTGATGCAGCCGGTACTGATCGGCGCCCAGTCGTGCACAACCCGGAATGTGTCAAAACGGCTTGACGCTGGCCTGCCCTGAGCCTGGGCTGCAAGGCGATCACCAAGGGCAATTCATGCGCAGACAATGCAGGCGTAATTGTCTGTTATTACCCGTACCCACCCATGAGAAAATGCAGGGGGTGGGTAGCGGTTGTCAGTCATTGTCAGCCTGTGTTCTCAACTGCCTACGGGACATACCAACCTTGGACGGTTTTGCGCAGCTCGCAAGGCCATATCCACCGAAATCAGACAGCCCTGTTTCAGCGTCGCCTCGAGCAATTCGGCCTGGAACGGCAGCAGATCACCAATCAGCAGATTCTGTTGCAGCGGGTTGGCCAGGTAACGGTTCTCGCCGAGCACCAGGTTGCTCACACCTTCAACCCGCATCATCGCCTTGCCAACCTGCTCGAGGTGGTTGCCCGTCAATTGCAACGGGCCGCTCAGGCGCTGCTCGTTGCGGATACTGATGGCATATTCCGGCGTGCCCATGATGTGGTTGTTAACCAGCATGCCCTGGTGCAAACCGCTGGCATCAATGCCGGTCAGCTGTGTGTTACCAATCAGATTGTCTTCAAATACCAGCCGGCTGCTGGCTGACAGGTCGCGCAGCAGCAGGCCATAGCCGGCATTGCCGCCCATCTGGTTGGCCCGCACACTGAGATTGCCGTCCAGCAGGTTGACCTCAATGCCGCTCTTGCTGGCCTTGAGGATTCGGTTGTTTTCGATCAGGCCCTGACTGCGGCCTCCAACACGAATACCGCTGAGGTTGCGCACCCCCTCGATACGGTTGTGTTTGATTTCAAAACGGCTATCAGCCAGATCCAGAGCGTACTGCTGCATGTTGTCAAAGGCGCTGGTCTCGATCCGGGCCTGAGCCTGGGTCAATTCCAACCCCACTGACATGTCACTGAAACGGCTGTCGCTGACCAGCACGCTGGCTGGCGCCACACTGGCGCCCTGCTGGCTACTGCGCGCGGTGCTCATGCCCCGTGAAAGATGGCCGTTATAGCCCAACTTGCTGAGCTCGGAGTTCTGTATCTGCACCTGACTACCGGCCCAGTTGATGACAAAGGGTCGGTACGGGCGATCGGTAGCGTGCGGCCGACCATCACTGTAACCATGCAGCTCAGCCTGGCGCAGGATGAGTTGGCCGCGGTTGATCACCGCCGTACCGGAATAGCTGTACAGGTACAGCTGAGTGTTTTCGATCAGCAAGGCAGCACCCGGCTCGATCATCAGCGGGAAATGCAGCAAGAAGCCATCCTCATGCCGCGACAGAACCCGATCATTGTTCAATTCGGCATGCAGTTGCGCCAGGCTGATCGTTCCGCCACTTATAACCACGGCGCGCGGATGCTGGTTCTGATAACCGGCAATGGCGCGAAACAGACCGTTGTGCACAAAAGGCTCAAAGGGCCAGCTACCCTGCTGCGAGGAAAACATCGGCTGCAAGGCGGCCTGTGCGCGTCCGGCGGGAGTCGCGCGCGCGGTCAAGCTCAACTGGGTCGCCTGATCCGTCAGTTCACGGTAAGCCTCAAGCGTCTGTTGATGGGCATTGGCATCCACCACCAGAAGTGGGCTCGACTGCTCGGCATGGGAGAGGCCGGTAGCCAGCAGGCAGGCGATCAAACTGAACCTGGCGATAGTTGAAACATCCATGCTGTAATTCCTTCGCTATCAATCGATATCGGGATACAAGGCGCGCAGATCGCCGCCAACCTGACCGTAATGGCCAATATTGCCACCCACTTCACCATACAATTCCAAGGCCAGCACATGCTGAGGTTGCCTGTGCAAAAACGGCAGTAACCAGACCATCTTGTGGTCCGAGACCTCACGCTGATTAGCGGTCAATTCGGCAACCGCATCCTCACGCAATACTCCCAGGGCGGCCAGGTTGACCAGTTGCCCCAACCGCGACCATTCTGTCTCGGTCAAACCGCGACCATTCACTTCTGCCGCCTCAGCCAGCAGCACCAGTGGCACCAGTGCGTAATGGGTGTAGTCGATCGCCAGATTGCTGCGGGCCATTTCCAGGGGCAGATAAAGATAATTGCCGGCACCCGGTTGCATTTGTTCCAGGGCCAGACGCAGGGTTCGGTCGGCCCAGAGCAGGTCGTCATCACGATCCAGCAACATGCCGGTGGCACTGATTGCCCAGGCCGCCCAATAGTCGTGATTGTTGAACCAGTCATAGTCCAGCCGCTGGCGCGGGCTGTAGTCGGTCATGACCACTGCGCTGAGCTGCGCTAACCAGCTTTGCTGGGCAGCCGAGAGCTGGTATCGCTGATTGCTGAGTGCACGGACCTTGAGCAGACCACTGCTGATGGCTGCCAAGGACCACTTGCGCACGGCACGGCCGGTGCCACTGACATCGGTGCTCAGCAACGCGCCTTCCGTAGCCCAGGCGTCAAGCCAGGTGTGCAGACAGGCCAACGCCAGATTGGCTTCAGCCGTGTTCTCCGCCCGCTCAAATCGCCTGACGATTTCAAGCAGACCGCGATGATAGCCGGTGATCTGATCGCGGACCCGCTGCGTTTCACGGGACAGCCGGGTCAATCGGGTCTTGCTGGCATCCGACTGGTCGTACTTGCTGTCCAGCTGCAAGTGCCCGGTGTAGGCGGCAGGCGGCATTCTTGGGCAAGTCAGCCCGGTGTAGCTGGTGAGCATGGCCGACTGTGGGGTTTCACGGGCGGGCCAGATGCTGTTGGCGGCGTTGGCAGGCAGTGCCATGCTCAGACCAAGCAAGATCACCACAACAGCTGTGCCGGTGCGGTTCATCGACATAATCGCACCTCTAGGCTAGTGGGGGCTTGCAAGGCCTCGCTTGGCTCCATGAATACCGACAGCAGGTTGGCGTTGCGAAACTCAGGCGCCCTGCTCAGCTCCAGGTAGTACTGGCCACCACTGACAATGGCCTCGCGGCGAATCCAGACCTTGTCCCGCATTCCATTGTCATAGTAAACGATCAAATAGAAGTGCTTGAGATTGCCATTACTCACACGGATATCCAGGTAGCCGTCATGACCGGTTAGATCCAGACGCTCGGTGCCGGTATTGCTCAGCAACTCGATGCGCTCGTTGATCTGTACACCAGGCTTTTCCAGTCGATTGCTGAGCAGGGTATCTGTATCACTGCACTGACCTTCAATGGCCGGAAGCAGTTGTCGGTACATGAGTGGATCTGCCAACTGGTAGTTGGCCGGCAGCTCCCAGACAATCAATTTCGGTGGAGCATCTATGGCATAACTGTCCGAGTGCAGATACTCGACCATGGCGCCGTATTCGCCAGCACCGGGCATGGCAAAGTTGAGCAGATCGACACTCAGGTACTCCTTCAGAAAGCCATCAAAATTGAATTGTTTGCTTTCTTCATCACGTGAGGCCGAGTTACTGGTCCCGACCAGAATCACTTCGGGCTCCGGCTCCTCGTCAAATAGCGCACTGACATCACTGTTCTCAGGCACTGTTAGATAGCCCGGCACATATTGAAAACCGTAGTTGTTGCCGCACAAGCTATACAGGGCCAAGTTCATGGTGCCGTCCTTGAACTGCGTCATACCCTCTTCAGTTCGATAGGCCTTGGAGGTCAGTCCGGCATGCACCGGGTGCTGCAGCAGATGATCCGCAACAACGCGTGCGGTCGCGCGCGCACCGGCCGACGTCCAGTGGTGGTCACGGCGGAAGAAATACTCTTCAGCCGGCGGGTTTTCAACCAATTGCATGATGTCGGGCACTATGGCGCCAGCATCACGTAGCTGTTGCAGGTAGGCTCGCAAGTTGCCGGCGGCGAGCGGGTAGTCAAAGCCCTGGGTCAGGTCAGGCCGGAGCTTGTCCCGGTGCATCAAGCCACGGGTCGGTTGCACGACCATGGCCAACTGGGTGCCCTGGGCAGAAAAGGCCTGTACCAGGCGAGCAAACTCCGGCTGCATGCTGGCCGGCATGCCGAATTCGTTTGTCAGGTCGACATCCGAACGGAACAACCAGCGATCAGTACCCGGTGTCAGCTGGTTCATCAGCTTCATATTGCCTTCCAGGTAGCTATTCGGATCCTGCATGGCCGGGCACAACAGACAATCCAGATCGTTACAGGTGTCTGTCGGTTCGCTGGCCATCGCCGTCTGGACCCACAGTCCAAGACTCATCATCACAGCAGCGCTGCGCAGGGTTTTGCTCACCACGGTTATCATCCTTGTATCCTGATCATCATTCGGTGGGGTCAATGCTGTTGGCCAACATCACAGCGCGGAAGCCGCTGGCGTCCGGCATCAATGCATAGCTGTAGGAACGGCCCTTGCGCAGCAGCTGCTCCTCGTAGTTGACCAGCAAGCGCTCCCCTTCGTAGGCGGCAAAGCCGATCTTGACCTCGTTGACCATACGACTGCCGGTCTGATTCTGACCCAGGGTCTCGACCACAACATGCTGGCCGTCTGCGGTCTTCAGTGCGGCCTGCATACCTGTGAGGTTATAGAATGCAATCTGGGCGCGACGCGGTTCGTTGACAAAGGCATCGTCAAGCAACTGCAGCTGGCCATCACGGTAAATCACCGTGCTGGCGGTATTGGCCTTGAGTTCAGTTTCCAGTGACTGCTCACCAATAGTGATGCGGTGAGTGCCTGGAGGCACGAAGCGATAGCCACTGAACTGCCCAACCGGCACGCGCTGGGTAAGGGTCTTGCTGGTCAGGCCGACCTCGATGCTGATATCGCTCAGGTTAAGGACCCGGATAAAGGCAGAGTCGGCAGGCGCCACTGCATCATACAGATCCGCATTGGCGTCCTGGGCTGTCGCCAATGCACTGCACAGCATCAGCCAGCAGGCTACTAATGTGGAGATAATCGCGCGCTTGTTCATTGTCACTACCTTCCATGATTAAAGTTGGGTTACAGATTGCTGACTGGAACCGCGCAGGGTTGTGCGGTGTGCCAACAGGGTTCGAACGGGAAATTCCCAGATAACAGTGGTTAATTCCGGACTGGCATAGGCGTCACTGGCCAGAAAGGCGTCCATGGCCTGAAAGGGCCCACGCGCCTCCAGTGCGATCACCAGCAGGTCGGTTTGCAGTGCCTGTTTCAGGAAGCCGATAAAGTTCCAGTCATCAATCTGGCTGTAACTGGTACCGACCACCATCAGACTTTGCTCGACCTCGCCAAACAGGTCAGCCGCGCTTAAGCTGTCCTGACGCGCTACAGTTTCGTAGAGGATCAGCGGTTCAGGCTGGAAAAACACCGGCGCCAGTCGCGGATCAAAATTCAGAAAGTTGACCAGATCGCCCTTGAGTGCCTTTTCGCCGACGGGCTCACTGACATAGTCAGTTTGGCCAATCAGCTCAGGGTACTGACGAGCCAGCTCGGTGGCCGCCAGACGAGCACCGGCAGGACTCCAATGGGTGTCATTACGGACAAACAGATCCTCGCCACGGTGTTCGAGGAAGGCCGCCCGTACCGGGCTGACGGCCACACCCCGGGCCTGCAGGCCGGCGACAAAATCGTCATGCAGTTCGATCAAACGGCTATCCGGTTGCTCTGACGCATGTTCAGGGTGTACATCCAGCTTCATTGGCACTGGCAGGATCACCAGGCGTTTACCAGAGGCTTCAAGCTGCATTCTGATCCGCTCGATATCCGCCAGCTGATTGTCGATGTTGCGCTGCAGATCATTGGGTATCAGATACTCCTGGTTGGTATACAACCAACCCTCCCGACCCAGCACGGCGCCACTCGATCCCTCACGAAACACCAGATACTGCAGGCTGGCCCACTGCCGCACCGAGAAATCCCGCAGGAAAAACCGCTTGTCGTAAAACTGCTCGAACTGCCGCAGCAACTGACCATCGACAAACAGGCTGACCGCCTGGGTCTGGGTACGGGCAAAACCGAATACTGCCGGCAGCGAATACAGCAGCATGCCTGCCAACATCAGGATGAAGACATAACCGTTAACTTTACTGGCCGTTCTCATTACCGGAAGCATGCTGGCACCCTAAAACTGAAAATACAGGAACGGTGAAAAGGAGTTGGCCGCCAGGCGGGTCAGGGCAATAACAAACCCGACCCAGAGCAGCAGCGCACTGAAGCCCCCGACGTGCTGCATGAAATACGGCTGCCCTTCATTGGCGTAATAGCGCAGATTGATACGGCTGGCGATCACCATCCAGGCTAGCCCCACCAGCAGGAAGCTCAGGGTCATCAGCGAGGTGCCGTACATATAACCCTCAAGGCTACCCAGACCATTGAAGCCCAGCAGTCCGGCATAGATATCCAGGCTGTGGCGCAGATCACCGGTATAGAACAGCGGCATGCTCAGGTTGAGCAGCAAAAAGGTCCGCGCATTTCGCCAGAAGTTGTAGGGCGTGTTGATCTTGGTAGCCAGACCAAAGCGCCGCTCCAGCACCATGCCCACGCCGAAGAACAGGCCCCAGAAGATGAATGCAAAGCTCGCCCCGTGCCAGAAGCCGGACAGAATCATGGTGTAGATCAAGGCCACCAGCGGACCGGCAAAGCGTCTGCGCACCAACGGCATGTACACATAGTCACGCAGGAAATCCGCCAGGGTCATGTGCCAGCGTTGCCAGAATTCGGTAATGCTCTGGGCCAGATAGGGCTGGTTGAAGTTTTCCGGAAAGCGAAAGCCCATCATCATGCCCAGTCCGATAGCCATATCGCTGTAACCGGAAAAGTCGAAATACAACTGCATGATCGAGATCAGCAGCCCCAGCCAGGCGTCCAGCACCTGCGGCTCGCTCTCGGTGATGAACATGACATTCAGCGGTGCCAGCGAGTCGGCGATCAGCACCTTTTTGACAAAACCGAGCATGAAACGGCTGGCACCCAGGGAAAACAGCTCCATGGAATGCGTGCGCTGCTTGAGTTGCAGATCAATCAGTTTGTAGCGCACGATCGGACCGGCAATCAACTGCGGAAACAGCGCAATAAAAGCGGCAAAATCAATGAAATTGCGCGTCGGTTCCGCCTGCTTTCGGTAGATATCGACGATGTAACTGATGGCCTGGAACACATAGAACGAGATCCCCAACGGCAGGATAATGCGTTCCAGGGTAAAGGTGTTGATACCCAGTGGCTCAAGCGCGGCGGCAATGACATCCACGCCGAAGTTGGCGTATTTGAAATAGCCAAGGGTCGACAGATTGCCGATTACCCCGACCGTCAACCAACGAAAGGCGCGTTGCTTGTTGCCATTATCCAGATTGGCCTTGATCCGCAGCCCGAACCAGTAGTTCCAGTAGGTGATGCCGATAAACAGGAACAGAAAATCCGGCCGCCACCACGAATAGAACAGGTAGCTGCCCAACACAATCACAAATGACCGCCAGCGAGCCCCTACTATGTAGTACAGCAGCAGAAAGGCTGGCAGGAACAAAAACAGGAATATGTTTGAGCTGAAGACCATGACCGACGTCCTTGTCAGTAACGCATGACGATGCCGAGAGAAACCTGATAATCGTCATCCAGGTCTCCTGTGGCTGAACCTGCCCGGAAGTAACTGGCGCTGAGCAGGGTGTTCATATCAAATTGCCGGCCACGGTAGGCCAGCGGAAAGCTTTGCCAGTAGTAGTTCAGATCCAGCACCTGACCGACATTGCTACTGCTGGTGTCCTGCGGGGTATTGGTACGCACCGGCAGACCGCTTTCGCGGTTACGCAACCAGAGCTGACTCAGGCGGACATCCAGGCTGGTCCTGTCGGTTGGCTGCAGGTCGACACCCAGGCCGTAATACACCAGATTGCGGATATCCAGGCGTACAAAGGAGCTGACCAGTCGAGTACTGTAGGTGTCCTGGTTAATCAGGCGATCCGACTGGATGCGGTTAAGATAGAAACCGTCGGCATCCTCATTCGGCTTATCGGTCAGACCGCTGCGCATGACCAGTCTGGGCTTCCAGGGCAGGTCGTCGTAGCGCTTGCCCAGTTCGGTCAACAGGGCCCAGCCACGGATATCGGTGTTCTCGCTGCCCAGCTGGTTGAAGGTCTCACGCTCGCCATGCACGGCGGCCAGCTCAATGTGGTAATCACTCAGCCACGGCGAAACGATGCCGTCACCACTGGCAAACACGCCATAGCGAACGCCATCAAAGTCGTTCGGGTCGTCCAGCTCACGGCCGGAATGATCGCGCTCGTACATCATCCGCACACCCGCCCAGTGGCTGTTCTGCCAACGCCAGGCATAGTCGCCAAAGAGGTGAAAAATCTTTTCGTCAATAGGGTCCAGCTGATGCACATCGGAGTTGTAGTAATAAAACTTCTGGCCTGCCGCAACAAAGCCGCGCGAATAGCTGTCGTTGTAATCGAAGCGTACCGCTTCAAAGGTATCGTCCCACCAGATCCCCAATCGGTCAGCAAAGCGTTGGCGGCCAACGGTCACGGCAAAGCGTGGATCATCACCCAGCAGATTGCGGCGCACATAGAGCTCGCGCAGCTCGGCGTTTAAGCCTTCGACCTGCTCCTGATTGTCTTCCTGCAGTGGCGTAGCAGCAGCGCTCGAATCATAAGCCAACCAGCCACGGGCGAAGACCTGCCAGCGCGACCAGCGTTTTTCCGGTGAGTACCAGATAAAGGTCGGTTCGTAGCGCAGACTGTAGAAACTTTCCCGGTCAGCCCCGAGTAGTGAATCCTCGGGGCCGTAACCGCCCTGTAAGGTGACCTTGTTGCGTACTTCAGAGGTGATGATCTCCTCGGCGAACGGCAACTCGCCGATCTGTGGGGCAGCCTCGTCCTGTGCCCAGATGCTCGGGCTGGTGGTCAACAGCAGGCCGATCACTGCCGTTTGGCGTGGTGATAATCCTTTCATATGCCGAACTCCCTGATAATGGTGTCGCGAAGGGCCAACGCCCTGGATTTGTCAGCGTCATCCAACTGAGACTCAAGCTGGCGCATCAGACCGCGCGCCCGCACAATGCCAAAATCGACCGCCACCATGGCATAGGCATAGGCCCTGGCATGGTCATGGCAAATGGCTCTACCCGATGTAAAGAGTGACGCCTGCCGATAGTAGGCCGCCGCTGAACCACGTTCGGCCATTTGCTGATAGACCGCCAAGGCCTTGTCCTGGTCGGGCTCGTCCAGACCACCACGGCTGTAGAGGTCGCCCAGCAACATCGTGCCTTCGGCACTCCCTTCAGCAATCAAGCCCTGAATCAGCTCATGGGCCTTGCCCGGATTGAGCGTATTCCAGTTGGTCACCATCAAGGCGCTGGCCTGCAATTCACGGGCGCGAACCGGGTCCTGCAAGCGGATCCGCTCAATCAGCTCCATGGCCTCGGCACCGCTGTAGTTATCCGGCATCGAAGTCATGAAATAGAAGCGCGAGACCAGCGCCGGCAACCAGTTGCGTGCAGCTGAATGCTCGGCCCAACGCAGTGCCTGGTTACGCAGGCGCTGCGATTCGGCAACAAAACCGACGGGCTTGGGCGCCAGTTCAATGCCCTGCAGCTCTGCCTGCTCGCGCTGCTGGCGCTCAATCATCTGCTCGTCGATGCGATACAGGTCACTGATACGGTCAAGTACCATGCTGACGCGGTTAGCCGCATCCGCTGTGATCTCGTCCAGGCGGGACTCAAGCTGGCTGGCAACCTGAGGGAACAGCAAATCCTGCTGATCACCCAGAAAGCTGTAATAGCGCTCTACAGCACGGGCATCGGTGAGCATGGCTGCACGGTAGCGACTGTCTGCAGTCTGCATGTCACCCTGGCGCTCGGCCAAAACCGCCCAATACAGCTCGGTGGCACAGTCAATCAGACAAGCGCGCTGATGCAGTTCAATCAGGCGCTCGGCGTCCGCAGCGTCAAACAGCTCCGGATAGGTAAGGAAAACCTCCAGCGTCGTTGCCAGGGTTTGCCGATCACGGCTATGCGGGTACAACTGCAGGGCCTGACGGAAATAGGGTCGATACTGGTCACGGCGGAAGGGATAGCGCTCCATGAGTCTGGCCAGAGAGGCCAGCGCAGGAATTTCTCCCTGCCCATGGGCAAAGGCCGCGCCATACAGAGAGATGGTTTCCCGGTGGGCGGATATTTCGGCTGCAGCCAATACATCACCCAGCAGGTGCATGGCGGCTCGATCACCGCGTGCCACCAGACGACGCAAGTCAGCCTCGACATCCGCCTGCGGGTTTTTGAACAGTTCATAACGAATCTGCTCAAGCCCGCGCGCCTGGGCTGGCGCGCTCAGCAGCACAGCCACCAGGGCCAGCGGCAATAGCAAGGTGATTAAACGCATGGTCATGACCTAGCGCAATTCACTGATGACATCGCTACCAGGCACACCGGGCAGGCCAAGCACAAACTCGACCCACACCGGCTTCTGGTAGTCGTCCATGGACAATGACGTGTCCGGTTCGATATTCAGCAGGATCATCTGGTTCTGTTGATTGACCGAGGCGCTGACCAGGCGGCCACTGATCGCCTGCTCAGCACCGTAGGGCTGCAAGCTGACGCGCTGAGTGCGACGCAGGGTGTCGAGCTTTTCAAATGGCACGCTGGCCTGAACAAACATCGGCTGGTCGTTCGGCAGCAGATGCAACAATGGATCACCCTTGTAGCCAAAGCCGTTCATCCGGCTGCCGGGGTAAAACACCGTGCAATCACAGGGGCTGGAGATCACCGTTTCAATATTGGTGCGGCCCAGCAGCGCCTCGACATCACCCGGCGCCAGGTCCATCATCGCAGCGATATCAGCCGGCGTGGTGATACTGGTGCTCAGCTGGGTTGAAATGCTCGCCAGCGGCTGGCCGGTGGTCACCTGGGTCTGCCCTTCAGGCACCAGAAAGCGCACGTTACCGTTCTCCGGCATGCTGACGATAAAGCTGTTGGCACTGACCAGTGCCTGGCTGGCCGGAATGCGGAACATCAGTTCATAGGCCTTGAACAGCACATAGGCCAGCGCCAGCAGACCGATCAGCATAAATACCAGCGAGCCGGCAGCCGCCTTCAGCCTTTCACCCGGCGTGCGATGGGTACTGTGCTTCTGCTTGCGCTCCTTGATGTAGTTTTCCCGCTGCATGACATTGAACAGACCATTGATGTCAGCGATTTCACCGGACATATACGAAGAAATCAGATAACGCAGGATGTCGGCTTTCTGCGGATCCAGATCGACAAACTGGGTGCCTACCTGATCACCGTGCTGGGACACCACCTTGACCTTGGCCTTGAAGCTCAGATCAACCCGGTTCATCCCCAGGGTGATGGCCACGTCATACAGACTGCCCATCTTCAGTTGCTCGGGATAACTCAGCCCGATGCCACCCAGGGAGATATCCTGCACATCACAAAGGATGCTTTCCCCCTGGCTACCAGTCAGTCGGGCCTGCGCCGGAATGCGGGTACGAATATGCTGACGCTCGTCGATTGCCTCGTGGACAACCTGATCTTTAAGAATTGATGTGCTCATGTCCTTTGCCCCTAATCCATAATTCAGAGTTGCGAAATATCGAGCATTGCCGATATGACCCCGAAGAAAATGACGATGGATGACACCAGCATCATTTTCGAGGTCCAGCGGTTCAGCCCCGCATCAAAATCATTGTTCTTCCCCAGCGTGGTTTTCTGCCGGGTCCAGCTTTGCTGATCCATGTGAAACATCGAATACACCTTCATCACCGACCCGACTATCTGGTTGTAATAAAGAACAAATGGATACAGCGGGTGCACCGGATGCCGCGTCAGGAAAAACAGCAGGCACACCAGGGTGCGCGACAACAGAATCCAGAACAGGTAAATCAGCAGGTACTGAATGCCCAGGAACAGACCGGCAACGATGGAGCCGGTCAGCCCCACCAGACAGGTCCACATGGAAATGCGCTGGTCATAGAGTACGTAGCTGGCAAACAGCCCCAGGCGCGACCAGCCCAGTTCGCGGGTGGCGCGGAAGTTCTGTCTGAGCGAGTTGCCATACCAGCGGTACATCAGCTGCCGCGTGGCACGGAAGAAGTTGCTGTCCGGCGGGTGCTCGACCGTCAGGGTATGGCTGTCGGGAACGTAGAAGGTATCCCAGCCGGCGCGCATCAGACTGAACCAGGATGACTTGTCATCACCAGTCAGAAACTGGAAGCGACCCAGACGCCAGTGCTCAAGAAAGTCTGCCTCGACATCCTTGATGAACTCGGGCTCGGTCATGATGCTGGCGCGAAAAAACGACAGGCGACCGGTCAGGGTCAGCACGCGCTTGGACAGCGACATGGAACACATGTTGATATGCCGCTGCACAAAGCGCATCGTGTGCCATTCGCGCATCATCCGGCTGCCTTCCACCTCGCAGAACTCGTTGGTGGTGACACCCCCAACCGTGGGCAGGTAGGCAAACAACTTGACCGCACGCTCAATGCAACCCGGCAGCATGATGGTGTCACCATCCACTACGCCAACCACCGCGTCCTCAACCGGCATGCGTCTGGACAAGGCCCGAAAGGCATGGGCCAGGCCGTCACGCTTACCGGTGCCACGGGCCCGGACAATGACCAGTTGGATATCATCGCGGTCGCGTATCTCATCGCGCATCAACTGCTTGATAAAGTTTTCATCAGCCTTTTCCACAATCGAGGCGATAATGGTGCTCGGCACCGGCAGCTGCTGCAGCTCACGAAATACCGAGCGATAGACCTTGAAGGTGGTCTCCGTTGGAATGCGGAAACTGGTGACTACCATATACATATGTGACGGCAACGCAGCGTCACCCATTTTCTCCACTGCTCGGCGGATACGCGGGAAACGCCAATGCAGAAAATACATGCCGCGCAGATAATGGGTAATAGCGTTGGTGTAACGCCAGATCCCCAGGGCGCCAATCAGGAAGATGAACTTGTGGTGCGCCGGATCCAGATAGCTCGGATCGACCATATTCGAGGCCAACGCAATCAGGGCGAACAAACAGGCCCAGCCACAGAGACTGCGCCAGCCCGGTGTATAAAAATCCGTTTCCATGAAATCGCGGGGGCCGAGATCGACTGCCTCGGCACTCCGTACAGGGTCGTTTGTCACTGGGTCAGCGCCTCTGTCCGTCCATAGACATCATCCAACCGCTCGATATCATCTTCGCCCAGATAACCGCCGGACTGCACTTCGATGATTTCCAGCGGTATCTTGCCCGGGTTGGCCAGGCGGTGAACCGAGGCAACGGGAATGTAGGTCGACTGGTTCTCGGTCAACAGGAAGACCTTGTCATCACAGGTCACCTGGGCCGTACCGGATACCACGACCCAGTGCTCGGCACGGTGATGGTGCATCTGCAACGACAGGCGTGCGCCCGGATTCACGGTAATCCGCTTGACCTGAAAGCGACTGCCCAGATCAACCGAGTCATAACTGCCCCAGGGACGATAAACCTGGGTGTGGTTGGTGACCTCGGACCGTTCCTGCTTCTCCAGACGGTTCACGGTCTGCTTGATGTCCTGCACATGATCCTTATGGGCAACCATTACCGCGTCCTTGGTTTCAACTATCACCACATCCTCAAGGCCGATTACCGACACCAGCTTGTTGGTGCTGTGCACATAGTTGTTGTGGCAGTCCTGCAGGGTGACATCACCGCGTACCACGTTACCCTGGGCATCCTTGGGTTGAACTTCCCACAAAGCTGACCAGGAGCCGACATCGGTCCAGCCGGCGATCAGCGGGACAACACAGGCTGAACGGGTCTTTTCCATCACCGCGTAATCGATGGAGTCGTCCGGGCAGCACTGGAAGGCCTGGCTATCAATATCGATATGATGACCATCGTGCTTGCTGCGGCTCAATGCCAACTGACAGGTGTCATAGATATCCGGTGAGTGCTCGCGCAACTCATCGAGAAAGCGGCTGGCGCGGAACACGAACATACCGCTGTTCCAGTAATAGCCGCCATCGGCAACGTACTCCATGGCGCGCTCATGGTCGGGCTTTTCAACAAAAGCCTCGACGCCGACCGAGCCCTTGACCGGTCCAGTGCCGGGCTGGCCACCCTTGATATAGCCGTAACCGGTTTCCGGATGCCGGGCCGGCACGCCGAACAGCACCATCGCCCCGGTTTCGGCGGCCTCACTGGCCAGTTTGAGTGCCGCTCGAAAACTGTAGACGTCGGCGATCAGATGGTCCGCCGGCAACACCAGCATCAGCTCATCGCGACCATCAGCGACCAGTTGCATGGCAGCCAGCGCTACCGCCGGTGCGGTGTTGCGTCCGAAGGGTTCGAGCAGGACGGCATAGGCATCCATGCCCAGTTCGCTCAACTGTTCATTGACAACAAAGCGGTGCTGACGGTTGCAGACCACCATCGGTGACTCATCAACGCAGCCCTCAAGGCGCTTGAGCGTCTGCTGGAAGAGTGTCAGGTCGCCGGTCAGTGCATGAAACTGCTTGGGAAACTGCTTGCGCGACAAAGGCCAAAGGCGCGTACCGTTACCACCGGAAAGAACCAGAGGAATCATGATTTTTCTCCCTGTCTGTTACGCGTCTGCGTTGCAGACACGCACAAACTGTCAAACTGAAAGTGATTTAGTGGGCCGCTGCCCCGTTCAAACCGTCCCTCGCCAACCCGGCGCGCCATGCACGCGCAGCCGGGTTGAAGCGCATCACCAGCAAATACCTTCCAGCAAGTCCTCAGTGGGCTTGTCCATGAAGCCAATCAGATCAAGGATCTGTTTGCCGGGCGGGGGATTTTTGACAATCTCGGCGAACACCGGATCAGCATTGCCGATCACGATGACATCACTGGCCTCGATTACCTGTAGCAGGTCGGAGTGCAAAAGAGATGAAACATGGGGGATCTTGGATTCTATATATTCTTTGTTTGCGCCAAAGACGCGGGCGTATTCAACGTTCTTGTCAAAGATGCGCAGGTCATAGCCCTTGCCAATCAGCATTTCCGCCAATTCGACCAGCGGGCTTTCGCGCAAATCGTCGGTACCGGCCTTGAAACTCAGACCAAGCATGCCAACCTTGCGCTTGCCATAGCCTTCCAACAGATCAAAGGCAGACCGCACCTGATGCCGGTTACTGGCCATGACACCCGCCAGCATCGGATGATCAACATCCAGCTGACCAGCGCGATAGGTCAAAGCACGCACGTCCTTGGGCAGGCAGGAGCCGCCGAAGGCAAAACCCGGGCGCATGTAGTAGGAAGAGATGTTCAGCTTCTTGTCTTCACAGACAATCTGCATCACTTCACGGCCATCCACACCGCAGGCCTTGGCAATGTTGCCAATCTCGTTGGCGAAGGTCACCTTGACCGCGTGCCAGACGTTGCAGGTGTACTTGATCATCTCCGCGACCTGAATCGGGCGGCGGAAGATCGGCGCATCCAGTTCGCTGTACAGCGCCTCGAGCAGATCACCGGACTGGGTATCCAGTTCGCCAATCACCGTCATGGCCGGAAAGTCATAATCTTTGATGGCGGTACTTTCACGCAGAAACTCGGGATTTACAGCGACGCCGAAGTCGGCACCGGCACGCTTGCCGGAGGCTTTCTCCAGCGCCGGAACAACCACATTCATGACTGTGCCTGGCAACACGGTACTGCGCACCACCACGGTGTGCCGTTCCGTCTTGTTGCGCAACGCCTCGCCAATCTGTTCGCAGACAGTGACCATGTAGCCCAGATCCAGATCACCGTTACGCAGGCTTGGCGTGCCGACAGCGATAAAGGATATGTCGGTATCCAGAACAGACTGCTCAACCTCGGTGCTGCCTTTCAAAAGGCCGCGCTGCAGGCCTTGCTGAAGCAGCTCCTCAAGACCGGGCTCAACGATCGGCGACTTGCCCTGGTTGATCAGGTCGATCTTGACCTGCGATACATCGACGCCAATGACCTGATGCCCGCGGGAGGACAAACACCCTGCGCACACAGCCCCTACATAACCCAAACCAAAGATGCTGATTCTCATTGTCACTCTCCATATGTCTCGAATTGGCAAACGCCAAACCCAACAGCCTTGTTGGTTTTGTTTTTAGTCTGGTTTGGTTTGATTGATTTTTTTGGTATGAACGGCGTATCGGGCGATACGACAAACTGCTTAGGGGTGCTTTATGGCCAATGTATATCCCAGTACATATGACGGCGCAAGCGCGTAAAGCTGTTTTTTTGACATTTTCTGAAATATTGTAAAATACGCCAAATATTCGGCGCTGCCATGGTGCCGCGCAGGCTCTTATGTTCGGTATCGCACTGAAAAAGGGCGCAGAACTGAAAGGACTTCGGAATATTGACGCCAATAGTTTCTTACCGCGCCTGCTAGCTCCACATAACTGAATCGACCCCCACAAGCACGACAATGACTGGACCTGCGAACTTCTCTATAATCGCCCGCTACGGCCATACTCTCGCAATCAGGACCAGCCCCGATGACGCACGCCAGCGGTACTCTCTACATCGTTTCCGCCCCCTCAGGGGCCGGCAAGACCAGCCTGGTCAAGGCCCTGCTGGACCAGGTCGAGCAGCTGCACGTATCGGTATCACATACCACTAGGCCAATCCGCCCCGGCGAAGTGGATGGCGTGAACTACCACTTTACTGACCGCACCAGCTTTCTTCAGCGCGTGGGCAGCGGTGACTTTCTCGAGCATGCCGAAGTTTTCGGCAACCTTTATGGCACCTCGCAAAGCACTGTCGAGCAAACCCTGCTGCAGGGCCATGACCTGATTCTGGAAATTGACTGGCAGGGAGCTCAGCAGGTGCGCAAGGCCATGCCACAGGCCAAGTCCATCTTTATCCTGCCCCCTTCCCGTGACGCTCTGCGCGACCGCCTGACAAACCGCGGCCAGGATGACCTGCAGGTCATTGAAAAGCGCATGGCCCAGGCAGTGGATGAAATCAGTCATTACGTGGAATATGACTTTCTGGTCATCAACGACGAATTCCATATCGCCCTCGACGACCTGAAGGCCATCATGCGTAATGGTCGCCTGTCACAACCGCTGCAACAGCGTCGTTATCAGGCATTACTGTCAGCGCTCTTGTCAGACTGACAGGCAATTAAGTAGACTGTCTGGTCCTGCGTTCCCTATGGAGCGCGTCGAATTACGATATTCAAGCCGTTCCGGAGTACACCCATGGCCCGCGTTACCGTTGAAGACTGCCTGGAAAATGTAGAAAACCGCTTTGAGCTGGTCATGCTGGCCACCAAACGTTCACGCCAACTGGCCACCGGTGGCAAGGAGCCCAAGCTGGCCTGGGAAAACGACAAGCCTACCGTCGTGGCCCTGCGTGAAATCGCCGCCGGCCTGGTCTCCAACGAGATACTGGCACAGGAAGCCATTCAGGATCAGCAGGAGCCGCTGTACTCGCTGGAAGCCGATTTCGAGGAGTAACACTTGCCTCGACCGGTGACAGGCCACGCGCGTGCGCCAGCCACTGGCGCCAGATCGCACCCAGCTGCGGTCAGGAGATTGTCATGCCTGGTATAGAAGCCTTTGCCGAGCGCCTCGACAACTACCTTGAGCCTGATCAGGTCAATCTGGTCAGGCGCGCCTACTACTACGCCGAACAGGCCCACGATGGCCAGACCCGGCGCAGCGGTGAACCCTACGTAACCCACCCCCTGGCTGTTGCCAATATTCTCGCCGACATGCACATGGACCATCAGAGCCTGATGGCCGCCATGCTCCATGACGTGATCGAAGATACCGGCATCCCCAAGGACGCACTGGTCAGCCAGTTTGGCGACACCGTGGCCGAACTGGTCGACGGGGTCAGCAAACTGACCCAGATGACCTTCGAAACCAAAGCCGAAGCCCAGGCCGAAAATTTCCAGAAAATGGCCCTGGCCATGGCCCGGGATATCCGCGTGATTCTGGTCAAACTGGCCGATCGCCTGCACAACATGCGCACGCTGGGCGCCCTGGCCCCGGAGAAACGCAGGCGAATTGCCAAGGAAACCCTGGAAATCTACGCGCCGATTGCCAATCGCCTGGGCATGCACAGCCTGAGTACCGAATTCGAGGATCTTGGCTTCAAGGCCATGCATCCCATGCGCTCGAACATGATCGACCGCGCTGTGCGCAGTGCCCGCGGCAATCGCAAGGAACTGCTTAACAAGATTCTTGAGTCCCTGCAGGCCTGCCTGGCCAACGCCGGTCTCGAAGGCCAGGTCATGGGCCGGGAAAAGCACCTGTACGGCATCTACCAGAAGATGCGTGGCAAGCGCAAAGCCTTCAATGAAATCATGGATGTCTATGCCTTCCGCATCATAGTGGACAGCCCCGATACCTGTTATCGGGTATTGGGCGCCGTGCATGGCTTGTACAAGCCGTTTCCCGGTCGCTTCAAGGACTACATCGCCATCCCCAAGGCCAACGGCTATCAATCCCTGCACACCACCCTGTTCGGCCTGCACGGGGTACCCATCGAGATCCAGATCCGCACGGCGGAAATGGAAGACATGGCCAACAATGGCATTGCCGCGCACTGGGTCTACAAATCCAAGGACGAGGTCATCAACGGGCACCATGCCCGCACCCGTCAATGGCTGAAAAGTGTGCTTGAACTACAGCAAAACGCCGGCAACTCCCTCGAATTCATTGAAAACGTCAAGATTGATCTGTTCCCTGACGAAGTCTATATCTTCACCCCCAAGGGCCGCATCATGGAACTGCCCAAGGGCTCGACCCCGGTCGATTTTGCCTACGCGGTGCACACCGATGTCGGCAACAGCTGCATTGCCTGCCGCGTCAATCGTCGGCTGGCACCGCTGTCGGAACCCCTGCAAAGCGGCCAGACGGTGGAAATCATTACCGCACCTGGCGCAAGACCCAACCCGGCGTGGCTGAGTTTTGTCATTACCGGCAAGGCCCGCAGCAATATCCGGCACTTCCTCAAGCATCAGCGCCACTCGGAGTCCATTGCGCTTGGTGAGCGCCTGCTGGACAAGGTACTGGCGAGTTTCGACACCTGTCTGGCCGATATTCCCGAGCAACGCATGCAAGTGGTGCTCAAGGAATGTGACATGGAGCTGATGGAGGACCTGCTGGCGGATATTGGCCTGGGCAATCGCATGGCCTACGTGGTCGCAAGGCGCCTGATGGCCAGCGACAACCCGACTGAAGACGAATCGCGCGTATCCATCATCGAACAGCCTGGTGGTAGCGACGAGCGGCCGCTGGCCATTCGCGGAACCGAAGGCATGGTGGTCGGCTTCGCGCGTTGCTGCAACCCGATCCCGGGCGATCCCATTGTTGGCTACCTGACCTCGGGCAAGGGCATGGTGATCCACCAGGAAAACTGCAGCAAGTTGTCGGAGCACCGCCACAGCAACGAAAAAACCCTGCATCTGACCTGGGACAAGGATGTCAGTGGCGAATTTACCGTCGAACTCAAGGTCGAGCTGGAGAATGTACGCGGCATCATTGCCCAACTCGCCACCAGTATCACCATGGCGGATGCCAGTATCGACAAGATCAGCGTCGATGAACGCGATGGCCGCATCAGCGTGGTTCAGCTGGTCGTGCGCGTACGCGACCGCCTGCATCTGTCCAACCTGATCAAACGTATTCGCGCCCTCAGCGGTGTCATGCGTATCACCCGAATGAAAAACTGACCCCCTCTGGAGTTGACATGAACAAGCAAGTAATCACAAGCGACCGTGCACCGGCCGCCATCGGCACCTATTCCCAAGCCGTCAAGGTCGGCAATACCGTCTACCTGTCCGGGCAGATTCCCCTGGACCCGGCCAGCATGCAAGTGGTTGAGGGCATCGAGAAGCAGATCTGCCAGGTCTTTGACAACCTCGGCGCGGTGGCCGAGGCCGCCGGCGGCACCCTGCAGGATATCGTCAAACTGAATATCTTCCTCACCGACCTGGGCCACTTTGCCCTGGTCAACGAAGTCATGGCCCGCTATTTCACCCAACCCTACCCGGCCCGCGCCGCCATCGGCGTCGCCGCACTGCCCAAGGGTGTGCCGGTGGAAATGGATGGGGTGATGGTGGTGGGCTAAAGCTGGAAGCGGCAAGCGGCAAGCGGCAAGCGGCAAGCGAAATCAGTCTGCGCTGCAGTGCCGGTCAATCCAGCACTTTTTCCAGTGATACCCGACCCACCTGCCCTTAGCGTTCTGCTTGCGGCTTGAAGCTTGAAGCTCTAGAGCGTGCTGCGCAGCAGTGCGCTGTAGCCCTCCCGATACCCCGAATATACCGGCTCCCAACCGCTTTCCCGGGCCAGCGCATTGCTGCAGCGTTTGCTGCCGGTACGGCCAAGGGGTTTGGCTTGCGGGTCGAGCCGGGTGCCCAGCTGTTCGGCCAGCCAGCTGCAGACCTCATGCAGCGCTGCCGGTTCGTCGTCCACGCCGAGATAACAGGGCGCCAGCAGTTCATCTTCATCGGCCAGCACCAGCAGATGCTCCAGCAGCGCCGCCGCATCGTCACGGTGAATACGGTTACTGAACTGTTCCGGTTCGGGCGGCACCCAAACCCCGGCTTTGACCTGTTCAATCAGGCGATTGCGCCCGGGGCCGTATATACCCGCCAGACGCACGACAGACGCCGGCACACCGCTGCGCAAAGCCACGTCCTCGGCACGAATCAATGCCTTGGCCGTATCGCTGTCGGCCAGCGCCGGGCTGTTTTCCGTTACCCATTCGCCGTCCTGTTGCGCATAGACACCGGTACTCGAGACCTGCAACAGGAAGCGCAGCGGTCTGGCATTCTCGCCCAGCCAGCCAACCAAGCGCTGCAAGCCTTCAACATAGAGCTGTTGATACAGCTGCGCATCGCGCTTGCCGGCTGCGGGGCAGTACACCAGATAATCGACCCGGCTCGGCAGATCCTCAGGCTTGTGCTCCTGCAGCAGGTCCGCCGTCAGCGGCTGAATACCCTCTGGCAGCCCGGAGGGATCGCGCCGCAGGCCGGTTACCAGCCAGCCGCGCTGCGCCAATCGTTGCCCCAGCGCCGTGCCCAGATCACCACAACCGGCAATTAGTACCTGTTTCATTGTTTTCCTCTATTGATCAACCCGTTATGCTTGGGGAAATCTAACACAAGAGCAGTATACGCCATGACCCTGACCGAACTGCGCTACATCGTGACCCTGGCCCAGGAACAGCATTTCGGCCATGCTGCGGAGCGCTGTCATGTGTCGCAGCCAACCCTGAGTGTTGGCGTAAAGAAACTCGAAGATGAGTTGGGCGTGATGATTTTCGAGCGCAGCAAGAGCGCCGTGCGGGTAACGCCGATTGGCGAACGCATCGTGGCCCAGGCCCAGCGCGTGCTGGAGGAAGCCCTGACCATCCGGGAACTGGCCACCGCCGGCAAGAACCAGCTTTCCGCCCCGCTCAAGGTCGGCGCCATCTATACCATCGGGCCCTATCTGTTTCCGCATCTGGTACCGCAGCTGCACAACGTTGCACCCGAGATGCCACTCTATATCGAAGAAAACTTTACCCACGTGCTGCGCGACAAGCTGCGCAACGGCGACCTGGACGCGATCATTATCGCACTGCCGTTCAATGAGCCGGATGTCTTGACCAAACCGCTGTATGACGAACCTTTCAGTCTGCTGATTCCGGCCAGCCACGCATGGGCCAAGCGCGACAACATCAGCCTGGATGAACTGGACGACAACAAGCTGCTGCTGCTCGGTGAAGGCCATTGCTTCCGCGATCAGGTGCTGGAGGCCTGCCCCAGCCTGCGCAAGAGTGACGAGCAGACACGCCAGACCACCATTGAATCCAGCTCGCTGGAAACCATTCGACATATGGTCGCCTCCGGCATTGGCATGACGGTGCTGCCCATGTCCGCTGCTGATGATCGGTATTACAGCTCCGATCTACTGGTCACCAAGTCATTCAAGGCACCGGTGCCCTACCGCACCGTGGCCATTGCCTGGCGCGCCAGCTTCCCGCGGCCCAAGGCGATTGAAATGCTCAGCGACTCGATCCGTCTGTGCTCGGTCAGCCAGCCGCCGCCACGGAGCTGATCAGCCCCCATGTCGAGCAGGCAGGACAGCACACCGCTGACAGTGCTCAAGGGCATAGGCCCGGCGCTGGCGGAAAAGCTTGGCAAGCTGGGTCTGCGCTCAGTCGAGGATGTGCTGTTTCACTTGCCCCTGCGTTATCAGGACCGCACTCGGGTGATGCCGATTGGCGCTCTGCGCCCCGGCATGGATGCGGTCATTGAAGGCAGCCTGCTCGGCGCCGATGTGGTCATGGGCCGACGCCGCAGCCTGCTGTGCAAGATTCAGGATGGCACCGGCACGCTAAGCCTGCGCTTCTACTACTTTTCCGCTGCGCTCAAGGCCAACTTGCAGCGCGGCAGCCAGTGGCGCTGTTACGGGGAAGTGCGACCAGGCGCCTCGGGCCTGGAAATCTACCACCCCGAGCTGCAGAACCTCGACAGCAGCACACCGCTGCCGGTCAACGAGACCCTGACGCCCATCTATCCGAGCACCGAAGGACTATCCCAGCAACGTCTGCGCAGCCTCAGCGAGGCCGCACTGGCCTGGCTGGCTCAAGGCAATAGCCTGCCCGAACTCTTGCCCACCGAGCTGCTCGATGACCTTGAGCAGGCGCCCCTGCAGGAAGCCATTCAGCTGTTGCATCGGCCGCCACCTTCGATAGACCTGCAGGCGCTCGAGGAGGGCCGGCACTGGGCACAACACCGTCTGGCCTTTGAGGAATTGCTCGCCCATCAATTGGCCATGTTGCGGCTGCGCGCGCAGATCCGCAGCCGCGAAGCCCCGGCCATGCCGCCGAGTACCGAGTTGTCTGACGCCTTTCTCAAGCACCTGCCCTTTGCGCTGACCGGCGCACAACAGCGCGTCGGGGCCGACATCAGCCATGATCTGCAGCAACGCCAACCCATGCTCAGGCTGGTACAGGGCGACGTGGGCTCGGGCAAGACGCTGGTCGCTGCGATGGCTGCCTTGCAGGCCCTGGAAGCCGGTTGGCAGGTAGCGCTGATGGCTCCGACCGAGATACTGGCCGAGCAGCACCATGCCAATTTCAGTCGCTGGCTGGCGCCACTGGGTATTTCCGTTGCCTGGCTGGCCGGCAAACTGAAGGGCAAGGCCCGGCACAACCAGTTGCAGATGATTGCCACGGGTGAGGCGGCTATGGTGGTCGGCACCCATGCGCTGTTTCAGGACGAAGTCCGCTTTCACAACCTCGGGCTGGCGATCATTGATGAGCAACACCGCTTTGGCGTGCAACAGCGCCTGTCCCTGCGGGACAAGGGCGCCGCGGGACGCTTTTCGCCGCACCAGTTGATCATGACCGCCACCCCCATACCCCGCACCCTGGCCATGAGCGCCTACGCCGATCTGGACACCTCGGTGCTGGATGAGCTGCCACCCGGGCGCACGCCGGTCAACACCGTACTGGTGGCCGACGGGCGACGCGACGAGGTCATTGAACGGGTGCGGGCTGGCTGTGCCGAGGGCCGCCAGGCTTACTGGGTATGTACCCTGATCGAGGAGTCCGAACAGCTGCAGGCACAGGCCGCCGAGGTTACCTGGCAGGCGCTTTGTGAAAGCCTGCCGGAGTTGTCGATCGGGCTGATTCACGGGCGTATGAAAGCCAGCGAGAAAGGCGAGATCATGGCCGCCTTCAAGAACGGCGATCTGCATTTGCTGGTCGCCACCACGGTGATCGAAGTCGGCGTTGATGTGCCCAATGCCAGCCTGATGATCATCGAAAACCCCGAACGTCTGGGTCTGGCCCAGTTGCACCAATTGCGCGGACGCGTTGGCCGTGGCAGCACCGCCAGCCACTGCGTGCTGCTCTATCACAACCCGCTGTCCCACCTCGGTCGTGAACGCTTGAGTATCATGCGTGAAAGCAGTGATGGTTTCGTGATCGCGGAAAAGGATCTGCAATTGCGCGGTCCGGGTGAAGTACTGGGCACCCGTCAAACCGGTCTGGTGCAGTTTCGCATTGCTGATCTGGTGCGTGATGCCGACCTGTTGCCGCGCGTTCAACTGGTCGCCAGACAACTGCAGGTCAGCCATCCGCACAACAGCCAACGCCTGATTGACCGCTGGCTGGCCGACGGACAGCAGTTCGCCCAGGTCTGACGGCACAGCGTCCTGCCCGACCCCGTGCTACTATTCAGGCAGATGCTCACTGGGCTGGCAGCACCCTGGCCCAGGCAAACCGGTCAAGCACAAGGAAGCTACCCATGAATACCCTTGCCCTCCATGAGGACGCCAGCGCCACCTTGCCACACCTGATCGAAAAACTGCTGCAACAACAAAATATCAGTTATCAACTGCGCCCAACCCGACTGGCCGGCGCCGATACCTGCCAGGTTCAGCCCTGCCTGCTGTGCGACACCCTGGGCACGGTACTGGTATTGCTGCCCAAGGATCACCTGCTCGATTTGAAAGCCCTGGGCAGCCTGCTCGGCCGTGAACTGGAGCCAGTGCGCGCCAGCCAATTGCAACGCATCCTCAGCAAGCATCAGCTGAATCACCTGCCAGGGTTGCCGATCCTGTTCAGCTCACCTTGCGTATTTGAGCACAGCCTGCTCGAGCAGCCGAGCCTGTGGCTTGAAAGTGGGCTGGCTGGCTGGAGTCTGGAGCTTGGGCAAAACGACGTGCGTACCCTGCTGGCCAAAGCCAGCGCTGCACGCTTTGCCGTGCCCATCGACAGCCTCGGCAGCTTGCCACTTGACCCGGCGCAGGACAGTGATGACCTGACCCGCGCGGTCAGCAATTTCACTGCTCTGCGCATGCGCCAGCGACTGGAAGAAACCATCGAAATCCCGCCCATGCCGGTTACTGCACAAAAGGTCATGAAGCTGCGGGTCAATCCGGACGCTACGGTCGACGACCTGGCCGATGTGGTGGAAACCGATCCCAGCCTGGCCGCTCAGGTGGTCAGTTGGGCCTCCTCACCGTTTTACGCGGCACCCGGGCGCATTCGCTCAGTTGAAGATGCCATCGGCCGGGTACTGGGCTTTGATCTGGTGATCAATCTGGCGGTTGGCCTGGCGCTGGGCAAAACCTTTACCTTGCCCAAGGACTCGCCCGAGGACACCACACCCTACCGCGAGCAGGCCATTTATACCGCGGCGGTGATTGAGGGTCTGGCCAAGGCCATGCCCAAAGCGATCCGCCCGGAGCTGGGGCTGAATTACCTGGCCGGGCTGCTGCATAACTTTGGCTACCTGGTACTGGCCTATATCTTTCCACCCTACTTCAAGACCATTTGCCGTCATCAGGAGGCCAACCCACACGTACCCGCACACCTGATCGACCAACACCTGCTGGGAGTAACCCGTGATCAGATCGGCAGTTGGCTGATGCGCTTCTGGGACATGCCCAGCGAGATCGCTACCGCCATCCGTTATCAACACGATGCCGAGTACGAGGGCCCCGACAGCACCTATGCCAATCTTGTCTACCTGGCGCTTGCGCTGCTACGCCAGGAAGGTATTGGCAGTGGGCCGCTCATGCCGATACCCGACAGCCTGCTGCAACGCCTGCAATTGAGCGAAGCGGATGCCGTCAAGGTATTGCACAAGGTTCTGGATGCACGGGATGCGCTGAAGTTGCTGGTGCACAACTTTCAGGCCGAGTAATCAGGGAATTACGGATGGGGATACGAAGCCCGGACAGCCTCAGGCTGCGCCGGGCTTGCGTCAAAACTGACTCAGTTGACTGACTCTTTCAGACTTTTGCCAGGCTTGAAGGATACGGTGTTGCTGGCCTTGATTTTGACCGGTGCACCGGTTTGTGGGTTCTTGCCGGTACGGGCGCCACGATGGCGCTGGAGGAAGGTCCCAAAACCCACCAGAGTGACGGTGTCCTTGCGGCTCAAGGCCTGGGTAATTTCATCGAGAATGGCGTTAAGCACGCGGTTTGCCTGGTCTTTTGTCAGGTCAGCCTTGTCGGCGATAGCCGCTGCGAGATCCGGTTTACGCATAAAAACCTCGTTCTGTTGTTTTTGTTGTTCACTCACTGCTTCCTAGCAGCGACTCCTCAGGCCATCCTTAGCTCTCTGGGCTGGCCTTCACAGCCAAACCAGCATGGCACGACTCAGCGCCCCGCGCCAGTGCCAATGCCCACTGGCTGTGGGGTCCGTCACTGTTTTCCCGACAAAAGGCACGAATGGTCAGTCGTATCAGGCCAACCAGGGCGGCAATTGCCGGTTCAGCTGCAACTTCTCGGCCACACAGCTGCCACTCAAGGCATAGCCGTGCAGCACGCCCTGCGGGTCATGGAACTGGGCACTGATATCCGCACCACTGCCACTGACTTGCCACTCACCCTCGCTACTGGTGACCGGCGGCGACACCACCAACGGGCAGGCCGGGGTCTTGACCATGACCGGCATCGGGCCATAGTTCAGCGCTGTTGGATTGCCTGCCAGAGTCTGCGCCAGAGCCCGTGCTGCGGCCATCAAAGGCATCACGTACATGAGATTGAGGCCGGCCACTTCCGCGCAATCACCCAGGGCGTATATCTGCGGATTTGAGCTACGCAGATGCCTGTCGACCTGGATGCCCCTGCCACAAGTCAGCCCGGCTGCCATAGCCAGCCGGGTATTGGCAATCAGGCCAATGGCAGACAGGCCGATATCGGCCTGCAGGCGCTGGCCGTCATCCAGCAGCGCTTCGAGGCCCGCGTTGGTCGCCTGCAATTCGGTCACTGCGCGACCCAGATAAAAGCGCACACCCAGGGATTCCAATCCAGACTGTACCGCCGTGGCCACAGCCGCCGGCAACAGCCCCGGCATCACCTGCGCATCCGGCGCCACCACCTGAACCTGAATGCCAGCGGCTGCCAGGTCATTGGCAAACTCGCAACCTATCAGCCCGGCACCGATGATCAACACGCGCTGGCGCTCACCCAGCAGGGCGCGAAAACGCGCGTAATCCTGCAGGTTGTTTATCGACAACAGGCAGTCTGCCAGCGCCTCTGCGCCGGGCAAGGCACGGGCGTGGGCACCGCAGGCCAGCACCAACTCGCCATAGGCTTGTTGACCACCCTGCCAGTGCAGCGTTTTACTGACCGGATCGATACGCTCGATACGGGTGTCGGTCATAATCCGCGCATTCAGCTCCGCGGCCATGCTGCCAGCCTCCTGCATGACCAGCTGCTCGGCGCTTTTACCCTTGGCAAACCCGGTCGACAGCATTGGCTTGGAATAAAAGCGCCCGTCATCGGCGCTGATCAGAACCAGTTCCCGGGTCTTGTCCAGTTTGCGAAATTCCCGTGCCAGGTTGTAACCGGCCAGACCGGTGCCGACAATGACCAATGCTGCTGAATCGGACATGCTGAATCCCTCGTCGGCTCAACCGATCTCGATCATTTCAAAGTCTTCCTTGCCCACACCGCAGTCAGGGCATTGCCAATCGCCGGGAACATCTTCCCAGCGCGTGCCGGCGGCAATACCGTCATCCGGCCAGCCCATCGCTTCGTCATAGATATATCCACATACCACGCACTGCCACTTCTTCATGTCGACACCCTGGAGCGGTTAAAAGACTGCCAAGGACACTACCCGAAATGGCCTGCAAGGCCAAGGCCGTCGCAGCCAAGCGACATGCTTTGCAAACATGCTAATCTTGCACCTCTTCATTTAACCGAATCAGATCAGCACGTGATGCAGCCCAACTGGCACCCTGCCGAGCTACACCCTGAACAACCCGACAGCGTCCTGCTTGACTGGCTGACCGACGAGGGCTCACTGACACTACGTCTGACTGCTGCCGGCAATGACGACTTCCGTGTCGAGGTGCTGAGCCAGTGCAGCCAGCCAGCCCGGGCCGACGAAGCCGAGGCGCTCGGTTTGAACGCCGGTGAGCCGGTATGGGTGCGCGAAGTATTGCTGCATACCGCTGGCGCCCCCCGGGTCTTTGCCCGCAGCGTGGCGCCACTGTCTTCGCTGGCACATGACGGCATAGACCTGCAGAATGTTGGCACGCGCAGCTTGGGCCTGCAGTTGTTCAGTCACCCGCGGGTATCCCGTGGCAAACTGGAGATCAGCCGCTACCCCGTTGCCTGGTTGCCGGTTGCCTGGCGTACGCCTGACTGCTGGGCCAGACGCTCATTGTTCAGCGACGGCCCCCTGCAATTGCTGGTCTGTGAGGTTTTTCTGGCCGGCTGGCCAACCCGCTGAATCTGACAATAGGGAGCACCTTGTGTCCGGCCTGATTACTCGCACGCTCGCTCGACTCCATCCGCGCGCCCTGGACTTCATTCAGCTGATGCGCCTTGATCGCCCGATCGGCACCTGGCTGCTGCTCTGGCCGACGCTCTGGGCCTTGTGGCTGGCTGCCGCAGGACTACCGGATCTGCGCGTTCTAGTGATCTTTGTCATCGGCGTGTTCCTGATGCGCGCGGCCGGCTGCGTGATCAATGACTATGCCGACCGAGATATAGACGGTCATGTCAGCCGAACCAAACAGCGCCCTTTGGCCACCGGGCGGATAAGCAGCCGCGAGGCACTGATAACCTTTGGCATTCTGGTCGGCATCAGTGGTCTGCTGGTGCTGCTGACCAACCGCCTGACCATCCAGCTGGCCTTTGTCGGCCTGGCGCTGGCAGCCATCTACCCATTCTGCAAGCGCTTCACCTTTTATCCGCAGCTGGTGCTCGGCGCCGCTTTTTCCTGGGCTATTCCGATGGCCTTTGCGGCCCAGAGCAACAGTTTGCCCATGACCCTGTGGCTACTCTATCTGGCCAACCTGCTGTGGACTGTGGCCTACGATACCCAGTACGCCATGTGTGACCGCGACGATGACCTGATGATCGGAGTCAAATCCACCGCCATTCTGTTTGGCGATGCGGATCGCCTGATCATCGGCCTGTTACAGGGCCTGGCGCTGTTTTGCCTGCTCCTGGTGGGCAGCCGCTTTGAACTGGGTCTGTATTATTATCTGGGCTTGCTCGGCATGTTACTGGGTTTTGCCTGGCAACAATGGTTGATCCGCGAGCGCGAAGCCCAGGCCTGCCTGCGGGCCTTTCTGTCGAATCACTGGGCCGGCCTGCTGGTGTTTGCCGGACTGGCATTGGACTTCTGGCTCCATTGAATTCATCGTTCGGCAAAGCCACCGTCACACAACTGCAATAAAAGTGTTATCTAATCGGCGCAAGAGAATGTTCTGCAACGGACGGTAACCCAATGACTGGCAAGACCATACTGATTGTCGACGACGAAGCACCGATTCGCGAGATGATTGCCGTCGCACTGGAAATGGCTGGATACGACTGCATCGAAGCGGAAAATACCCAACAGGCACATGCCTGCATCATCGACCGCCAACCTGACCTGATTCTGCTCGACTGGATGCTGCCTGGCACCACCGGTATTGAGCTGGCGCGCCGCCTCAAGCGCAATGATCTGACCGCTGAAATTCCGATCATCATGCTCACCGCCAAGGGTGAGGAAGATAACAAGATTCAGGGTCTGGAAGTCGGCGCTGATGACTACATCACCAAACCCTTCTCACCCCGTGAGCTGGTGGCACGTCTGAAAGCCGTGCTGCGTCGCGCCGGTCCGGTCGATAACGAGGCACCCATCACCATCGATGGCCTGCATCTGGATCCGGCCAGTCACCGTGTGACAATCGATGATCGGCCCGCCGACATGGGACCAACAGAATATCGATTGCTGCAGTTCTTCATGACCCACCAGGAGCGCGCCTATACCCGTGGCCAGTTGCTGGATCAGGTCTGGGGCGGTAACGTCTACGTCGAAGAGCGCACTGTGGATGTGCACATCCGCCGTCTGCGCAAGGCTCTGGGCAATCAGTACGAACACCTGGTTCAGACCGTGCGTGGTACTGGCTACCGCTTTTCGACCAAGACCTGATCCGTTACAGGCATGACGTCAGCACAGCTTTGTCGTAGTGTATGACACAGGTAATCGGGAGAAACGGATTGAGAACCAATTGGCTGGGCGGCGTGCTCAAGCGTCTGTTCTGGACTCTGCTGCTGTGTCTGATCATCGGACTGCTAAGCGGTTATCTGGCCTGGACGCTGGTCGTCGGCCTGAGCCTTTACCTGGTCTGGAATCTGCGCCAGATGCTGCGTTTTCACAACTGGATAACCCTTCGCCCGGATGAACCGCCGCCGGAAACCAAAGGTGTCTGGGGTGATATCTTTGACAGCATTTACCGCCTGCAACGCCGCGACAACCGCATGCGTACGCGATTGCAGATGGTCATCGACCGGATCCAGGCCTCGACCGCTGCCCTCAGCGACGCCGTGGTGATGATCGACAAGGATGGACGCCTGGAGTGGTGGAACCACGCCGCCGAACGGCTGATTGGTCTGCGTGCCCCGGATGACAGTGGCCAGCATGTAACCAATCTGATTCGCGACCCGCGATTCGTCAGTTTCTTTGAGCAGGACAACTACAGCGAACCCCTGGACATCCCCTCGCCGGTGGACGAAAACACCTGGCTGCAATATGGCATTACCCACTATGGCCATGGCGATCGCCTGCTGGTGGCCCGCGATACAACCCGTCTGCACAACCTCGAACAGATGCGCAAAGACTTCGTTGCCAACGTATCCCATGAGCTACGTACGCCGTTGACCGTGGTTGTCGGTTATCTGGAAACCCTGCAGGACAGCGATGAACCCCTGAGTCCACGCTGGAAGCGAGCCCTGCAACAGATGCAGCAACAGGCCAAGCGCATGCAAAGCCTGCTCAACGATCTGTTGATGCTGGCGCGGCTGGAAACCACGGATGAGGTCAGTGAAGTCCAGCGGGTCGATGTTCCACGCCTGTTGCTGGGGATTCGGCAGGACGCCATTGCCCTGTCAGCTGAACGCAATCATCGCATCAGTCTGGAAGCCGATGAGGGGTTGTGCCTGTTGGGGATAGACCCTGAGCTGCGTAGCGCCTTCTCCAATCTGGTGTTCAATGCGGTGAAGTACACACCTGAGCGTGGCGATATCCAGATTCGCTGGTGGCGGGACGAGCGCGGGGCTCACCTGAGCGTCAGTGACAATGGCACCGGGATTGCGCCCCAGCACATCAATCGCTTGACCGAGCGCTTCTATCGGGTCGACTCAAGCCGCAGCACCAACACCGGTGGCACCGGGCTTGGACTGGCCATCGTCAAGCACGTACTGTTACGCCATCAGGGCAAGCTGGATATCAGCAGCAGTCTGGGCAAGGGCAGCTGTTTTACCTGTCATTTTCCAACCGAACGAGTAGCCGTCTGAGGTCAGGCACCGGGGGAATAGTGTCGCTGGGCACTACCCGAGGCAATCAGACGTGACAGGTAATCCAGTTTCTGCGGATCCTGATCGACAAACTTGAGCGTCACCTTCAGCCACTCGCAATCGACGTTGACCTCAAGTGCCGCCACCGCATGTACGTACGCGTTGATACGCGCGACTGACTTGTCACCTTCCTGCTCCAGATCCAGCACCCCACTCTCGAATACCTGGGGCAGGCGCTCACCACGCCGGACCACTACCAACGCATCGCGCAAGCTCAAGGTCTTGATCACGCAGGGGAACTGTTCCCCCGCCAGACGCAGTTGTGCCTGACCCTTGACTGGCTGACTGGCTGCTGGTGGTTCAGTCGCCGCAGGTTTGGCGAAGGCCTGCGCGGCGCTGGGAGCAGCGGCTTTGGTAACGGGCGCGGCTGGTGCCGCCGGGGCTGGACGCCCGCCCATCAGGTTGGCAATCGAATCCTGGGCCGTCGGCCCGCTGGCCTGGGGCTGACGACCCATCAACTGCTCAAGCTTGCCGGTGCGCTGCAAGGCCTTCTTGACCTTGGCACTGAGCTGATCATTAGAGAAGGGCTTGGGGATATAATCGCTTACACCCGACTGTATGGCCTCGATGACATTCTCCTTGTCACCCCGGCTGGTCACCATGATAAAGGGCGTCTTGGCCGATTCCGGCTGGGCACGGAACCACTGCAGTAATTCCAGCCCGCTCATTTCCGGCATTTCCCAGTCACACAGAATCAGGTCAAAACGCTGCCGACTGAGCAACTGCTGTGCTTTGCGACCATTCACCGCCTCTTCGATCTGCAGACCGGGAAACAGGCTGCGCAGCGCCTTTTTCACCAGATCACGGATAAAGGGTGCATCGTCCACTACCAGAATAGTCACCTTGGCCATATCACATCTCTTTAGCTGCCCATGCTGCAAGCTTAGCGCAGACTGCCTGCAAACCACAGCCAACATGCAGACTGACAGGTCATAAAAAGCATGGAATCAATCTGCCAGCACACAAAATATTCATTTTGCCATCATTGACAGTCTTTTGCCCTGAGCTATCGTTACGCGAACCACCGTATTGCAAGCTAATTTATCGTCAGGATGCCGCCAGGCATCGCAGTCGTCGGTACCCAACATGGAGTGTGGGTCATGGCGAAAGGCAAAGCATTAAACAAGGCTGATCAGGCCTTCCTCGAACACGTCAGGCGAACGCTGCTCAGACGCGGCTCACAGGGTGAGCAGGTGCGTTATCTGAACACCAGATTGCATGCTCTGGGTTTTCTGACCAAGGCCGCAGGCGATCTGTTTGATCTTGATACGCAACGCGCTGTGCGCAGTTTTCAAGCCTCTCAACTGGATGAACGCGGCCTGCCACTTGCGGCAGATGGACTGGTCGGGCCCTTGACCGCCTGGCGTCTGGTCCATATCGAGGTGCCTACGCCGCAGCCCGCCGAACAACCTATCCCCACACGCGTTCCCTCATTGCCTGCCGGCGGCTCCAAGCGTGGCCGTCAGGCCCTGCAGGTGGCCTTTGCCGAACGCGATGCCGGCGCCCGGGAGATCGGCAGCAATAACAATGGCGAGTTCGTGAAGAAGTATCTGCACCCCAACGGCAAGCCGCCCCTGCCCTGGTGCGCCGGCTTTGTCAGCTGGTGCTACAGCCAGCACCCACAGGGCTGTCCGTACAACTACAGCCTGGGCGCGCGTGACATCCTGAACCAGTTTACCCGACGGGGATGGCGTATCGATCCCAGCAAGGGGCAACTGCCCGGCCCCGGCGATATTGTGGTCTGGACTCGTGATGCCCCGGGCAACCCGCATGCCGGGCACATCGGCATGGTCGTTGAACTTAGTGAAGGCGGCATTCTGTATGTCATAGAGGGCAACAAAGGGCCCTTTCCAGCGCCGGTTCGGGTCTTTGACTATGTCTATTCACGGATGAACAACCTGCTCGGTTTCGGACGCGTACCGGATTGAGCAGCGGGAGAGCATTGTGCAGGAAGCCACCCAGACCAACCCAAGTGCCGATCAACGTCTGATCGTCGAATCTATCGGTTCCGCCAGCCCCGGACTCGCCGGCGTACTCGCCAGCCAGTTGGGCATGCCGCCTGCGCAGGTGGCCAATGCCCTGTACAAGGCCCCTGCGGTACTGATAGACAAGCTGCCCATGCCGCACGCACAAGGGCTGGCCGAGATACTCAGTAAGGCTGGCCTGGATATTCGCATCGAACCCAGCCAGGGACCGGCACCGCGGACATCCAGCAGTCTGGATATTGCCCTGTACGTGCACGACCCAGCCTGCCTTGCCTCTTGCTGCGAGCGCCTCGCACGCTTTCTCGGTTGCCCGGCCGCCGCGGTTCAGAACATGTTGCTGGCACCCCCGGGGGTCATTCTTGGCGATGTAAGCCAAGCCACGGCCGAGGCCTTGCGGCGCCTGCTCGATGATCTACCTGTGGAGCTGGTTTGTTCGGCACGGCAACAGGCCCGTTACAGCCTGTTTATCGATCGTCAGCAGGGCACCAGCCTGAACAGCCTGCTGGGCGATCTGCAACGCATGGGTATCGATGCTGACGCCGCAGGCACGCTGTCAGGCGCCGAACTTGACCATCAGCAAGGCCAGTATCTATGGCGCCGGCATCAGTCCGCCGGTGGTCTTCGCCTGCTCGACAAGGCCTTCATGCGCTACGACCTGGTCCTCGAGCAAACAACCCCGGACAGCTGCCTTGAGCAGTTGCCAAGCCTGGCTGGGCTCCCGGCTGACCTGATCCCCTGCGTCATAGACAACCTGCCCGTGGTCGTCGAAGAAGGCATCAGCGCCCAGCAGTTGCAAGCACGCTTGAGTGCCTGGCGTGATGCCGGTATGCCGGTTCGTGCACAACTGGTCAGCCTGCGTTGCTGTCAGTTGATCATCGATGCCTGCCCACAACCCGCCCTGTGTCAGCAATGGCTTCAGGCAGCCGGATTGCTGGATGCCAGCGAGCCGCGCCTGAATCTGCCCTGGCAATCCGCGCTCCTGTTCGGCGAACTGCTGCCGCGCTGGCTGCAATCCGGGCTCGACAGCCTAGATGCTGAGTACCGTTTCGAGGACAGCCCCCATGGCCGCGACTGAAAACAGTATCCGTCTGCATCTGGGCATTGCCGAGCAGGGCAAATTGCTGGCGCTCAAAGGTCAGCATGAGCCGGCCCTGGCGCATTATCGCGAAGCGCTGCGCATGGCTGTCAGCAGCGCTGCCCCTGAAGTGTTTTTCCGGCATTACACCCAGTGCGTCATGGAAAGTCTTGAACGCAGCGGCTCACTCGATGCCGTATTGCGCTACTGCGACGAAGCCGAAAGTCACTACCAGCGTATTGATTCACCCTTACCTGTGGTGGCCCGTGATCGCGCAGAAAATCATCAGCGCCGTGCCAGCATTCTATTGCGCATGGGCCGCCAGGCAGAGGCTATCTCAGCCTTCGAGCAGGCCCTGAGTACAGCAGGCCAACACCCACTTCCCCTGACCAGCGAACTGCTTGGCTGGATCAAGCGCGGCCTGAGCGTCGGCGCCAGGCAACTGGACGAAGCTCAACGCCGACACCGTTATTACATCGTTCGCAAGGAGCTGGTTGATCCGACCCGCGCCATTGCCCTGCCCCCCGAACGGCTGAAAGCCGCCGGGATGGCCTCGCCACTCTGACAGGAGCTGAAAATGAGTCAATACAATGGGTTAAAACCGGGCGAGGTACTGGCCGATGCCAGTGTTGCCGAGTTCATTTCCAGTCTCGGCCTGGGTATCGCCAGGGCACAGCAGGCACTGGACGCCAACTCGATTGAACAGTTGGACAGCTTTATTACGCCGATTCCAGGCCTGGGTGGCAAAACGCTGATTGAAATGGGCTTCAGTCCGGCCTTCTACCACTATCAGCATGCCGACATCACCTGCTCCATGAATCTGCGCCTGAAAGTCGAAGAGAATACCGGCTGGGATTTGGGCGTGAACGCGGCCTATAACGGCACCTTGGGCAACACGGAATCATCAGAGAACAGCTCATCCAGCAGCGAAAGTGGTTCTAGTAGCGAGACCCGGACGCGCGAAGCGAGCCTGCAGATCACCTCACAATCCGCCGGAGAGGTGGTAGTCAACAATGCACGTATTGGCGTCACCGGTGCTGATCTGGAAGCACGCCTGAACAACCTGGTCGAGGCGCTCGCCGGCAACGCCGACATTGATGCGGTAGCCTTTGACCGCACCGAGACACCGATCAATCCGACCACCGATGCCAATCCGGCACTGGTTGAATGCACACCCAATGCCGTGGCGTTCAAGGCCTTTGGTTATGCCAGCGGTTTTATCCGGATCGCCGCCAACTCGGCAACCAGCTTTGTCGTCAACCCCGACACCACGGTCGAGGTATCGCAATCCAACAGTGTTCGAAATTACGCCCGCAAGGTGCGCACGCACTTCGAAGACGCCGGTTTCGGTGCTCGGCACTACCCGCCGGGCTACCCGCTCGAGGATATTCTGTTTGATATCGACCGTGCCAATATTCGCGCTGACCAGTTACCCAAACTGCAGGAAATTGCCCTGTTGCTGGCCCGCAGTACCTTGCACTTCAAGATTGTCGGGCATGCTGATCCACCGGCATCGACCAGCTACAACCAGGATCTCTCGGAAAGACGCGCCAATGAAGTCAAACGCCAGATGATTCGCATGGGCGTTCAGGCCAGTCAGATTACCACCGCCACCGGCGAAGGTGAGACCAACGCCAACCCGGAAAATCGTGAGGGCCTTCCCTATGACCAGGCCCACCGACGGGTGGAGATTTTGCTGGATATCGAGCTGATTCGGGTAGACGCCAACAACGGCCAAACCATCACCGGTGTCAGTCCGGATCGGCGTGATGGCTCCGAGCCCAGCACCAATGGCTGGGTGCATACCTTTGGCGAGCAGACACTGGAGGGTGTCAATGGCAAGAGCGTTACCGCTGAAGGCCGCAGCTGGGGCTTATCCGGCACGGCGGTGGATGGCCATGCCGCCAACAGCCCACAGGCCTTTGCCAAGAACCTGGCGAACAGCATCAATGCCGACAGCGGCAGCCAGATAGCGGCCTCGGCAGGGGGCGCCATCTGTAACCTGGCACGTAAAACCGATCCAATCAGCCTGCGCCTTATAACCCGCTCCAGCCGAGATGTCCGGGTCAGCAGCAGCGAAAGCATTACCGTCACGCAACAGTTCGAACGCACCACCGCAGAGCGTGAGACCACCCAACGCACGGGCAACCACACAGTGGCCGTGGGGGCGACATTCAGCATGCATGAAAGCAAGAAGTTCGAACTGGAGGTAACCGGCAACTCGTCAATTTCAGCACGCCTGGTCTCGATTCCGGCTCCGCCGGAGTTTCTCGAGACCATCCGCACTTTCCTGGAGGACTAAGCCGTGTCTGAAACCGTCAGTGTTACCCGCTCTCTGGTCAGCGCCCCGCTGCCACAGATCATTGAGCGGCTGGGTTTGGCGATTGCCCAGGCCCAGTCAGCGCTGGACACCAACTCGGTCGAGGTCGCCAAACAGATGGCCGAGACCCCGGTGGAGCTCAACGGCCAGACCTACAATCTGCTGACCCTGGGCTTTGCTCCAAGCTTCTATGCCTTCACCGAAGCCACAGTGGAGGCCAAGCTGTCTTTCAGCATGTCGGAAACCACCGAAACCTCGGTTTCGGCAGGCGTAACGGCACGGGTCAACTATGGCGTAGTGATGGTTGCGGCCAGCGTTGACGTGTCCTACGCACGAAAATTTTCGGTGTCCGCTGAGGGCACCAGTTCAATCGCCGCCCGGCTGGTCTCGCTGCCCGCTCCGGAGGCTTTCAGTGAAGTACTACGTCGGCTGCATGACAAGGGCCTGCAAAATCAGGATGACTAAGGTCAAAGGAGCACCACAATGAGTATTGGTCAGGAACTACTTAACGTCCCCATGGGGGACATGATCCGGCAAATGGCCTTTGCCATCGCCGAAGCCCAGGTCAAGCTGGACGAAGCGTCGATTGAAGTGGCGGAAATGATGGGCGGTCTGCGTACCATCTATGATGACGCCGGCAACATTACCTTTGATGACAGCCGGATTTTCTTTGGCCATGAGTACATGACCGAAAGTGCAGCCAACTCGCTTGCCGCCATTGATGAAGGTTACACCAAGGTGGTCAAGGAAGCGGTCAAGCACAAGGATGTCGACGGCATGGTGCGGGTGCCTACCCGTCTGTCAATGCTGGAACTGGGGTTTGCTCCGGTGTTCTACAACTTTGTCGACACCATTATCGAAGTCAAGATCGCCATCAAGATCACTCGCACCCGCGAATTCACCCACAGCACCAGCAAAAACAACAAGAACACCAGCAACCGAAACAAATCCAGCGGTCTGTTCGGCAAGGTATTCGGTGGCAAGAACAGCAACTCCTCGACCGTCGCCACCAGTCAGGTCGATGCGACCTACTCGTCCAAGTATTCCTATTCCGCGGAAGGCTCCAGCCTGTTGCGCACCAAACTGTCTCCGGTACCACCACCGCCGATTCTGGAAGAGCGTATCCGCGCCATGATGGAAGAGGCCGCGGCCCGTCGCCAGCCAGCTGAACCGGTAGTTGAAGACGACAATTGAGTGCCCACAGCCTGAACAGGAGAATAGACCATGTCTGTAGGCACTGAACTACTGAATGCACCATTCCCGATGATGGTGCGCAATCTCGGGGTCGGTATAGCCGAGGCACAGCTGGAACTGGATCTGGTGTCACTGCGCATTGCGCGGATGATGGCAGGCTATGCCAGTGGCACCGATGAAGACGAAGACGGTGGCAGCGACCAGCCGTACAAGGTCGAGTTCAGCAATGGCAAGTCATACAGCCTGCTGGAGCTCGGTTTCATGCCGACCTTCTATCAGTTTGTCGATACCGTCATCGAGTTGAAAATGTCGATCAGCATGAGCAGCGAACGCAGTTCGACCTACAAGCGCAGCCAGGTCAAAGCCAGTGCCAAGGGGGTGGGCTTGCCTTTCTTTGCTTCAGGTTCGGTCACTGCCAGTTCAGTCAGCGCCAGCTTCGCCAGCAAGTATCAGTATTCGGCGGAGGGTAGCTCGGTCATGCGGACCAAACTGGTAACGGTACCGGCACCGGCCATTCTCGAGGAGCGCATCCGCAAGATGATCGAAGGTGAGGAATGAGCCGCAAGACCTGGCGTGATCTGGCCCGGCAGCAGGCAGGCAGTGACAGTGCCTCTGCTGCGGTACCGACGGACCTTGGCAAAGTCGCCGAGCAGGTGCCGGCACTTCAGTCATTGCTGGAAAAGCGCCGGGAATTGGAATCGCGTATGCAGTCACTGGGCGCCAGCGCACCAGCTGCAGCGCCGAGCACTGATCCACGCTTCCCGGTCGCCAGCATGGCCGAACGACGCGCTGAGCTGGAGCGCTGGACCCGCCAGCATGAGCAGCGCACCACCAACCCGCTGGCGGCGCTTGATCAACGTCCTCGACAGGCCGCGCGTGACGGCTGGCAGCAGCTCCGCGACAGTCAGCTGGGCCAGGCGGTTGAACGCGCTCGTGGCGTTCTCGCGCAGAAGCAGGATCTGATGCAGCGCCTTGATCAGCGCGTCAGTGATGCCCGCAACAAGGCACAGGAGCGCTTGCGCAATAACCGCGAGCAGGCCATTCAGGCCCCTCTTGCCAGGCCACTCGACAACCCGATTACTGAACGTCTTGATGCCCCCATGCAGCCAACCCGAACTGAACGCGCCACGACACGGGACAGCTTTGACCAGCGCTATGAGCAACGCATGAAGAAAATGCTGGGCATTGCCTCGGGTTCGACTGACGAGCTGGCCGAGCGCCGCGAAAAGCAACGTGAACAACAGCGAGAACAATTACGAGAGCAGCGTCTGGAGGCTCGCCGGGCCGAGCGGCAAGCCGAGCGCCAGGACATGATGAAGCGTGAGCGAGCCCAGGAACGCCGCGCCCAACGACCCCAATTGAGTACTGACTGACCATGAGCAAATCCAGCCAATTCGTTTCCAGCTCCATCGAGCAGGTTCTGCTCGGGCTCGCGCGCGGTCTGCGCGACGCCCAGGCCGTCCTCGATGAGATGCCGCCAACCGACAGCTATGGACGTCCACGCAGCAGCTACCACCTGCCCTATCTGGATTTCACCATCAAGGCGACCATGGAAACAACCCAGCAGGGCAATGAATCCGAGCCGAGCAGAAACCTGGGCGTCAACAGTGCCAGAATCAAGAAACTGCCCTTGATGCATCTGAAATTACCCAGCTTGAAGGCCAATGCCGAGCCATCGAACAACTCGACAGAGCTGACCAGCACCTTCAGTGGACGGCTGGTCTCGATTCCACCGAGCAACAACCTGCCAACCAATCGGCTGTTGACCCGGGCCATGACCGATGCGCAAAAGCCCGAGGTGCGACATATCCAGGTCAACTTGAGTAATACCGTTGGCGATCGGATCAGTGGCGCCGGCATCGAGTTCAATCTGGATATCGAAACCAGCCTCAAACTCAGCCAGTTGGCGGGCGTTGCCGCCAGTTTCAACGAAGACAAGCTCAAGGCAGCCGTGCGTTTCAGTCAGCGCGTGGTGATGACCGACGATGCCGGTGATGCCGCTATCGAGATCCAGCTGGACAAAACCTTGCCGGCCAACGCCAATGTCGTGGTGCTGATCAGCAGTGGCCCGACCATGACCCAACTCATCCTCAGCCCGTAGGAACACCTTCATGCAATGGAGTATTACCGGCGTCGTGCTGGAAGCCGACGGCAAGCCTGCCACTGGACGCGTTCAGGTACAGATCTTTGACATCGGGCGCAAATCCTGGCGGGTTCTAGTACAAGGCGCGCTGAATGCCAAGGGCCACTTTGCACTTAAGACCAATCTGGTACCCGGTGGTCAGGCTCTACCGGCCATGCGCCTGTGCGAACCCGGCAAAGCCGGTGAGCCCACGCGGGTACTGGCCGAAGGCGGGCTGGTGCAACTTGCCTCAGCCACCGCCATAAGTCTGTCATTTGGCCAGGTTCAGCGTCTGGCCGACAATGCCGTCGCACGGAGCGATCGCACGGCCCCCTTCAGTCAGGCCGATGATTATTTGCTTGCCGGGGTGCCACGGCCGCCAACCCCCACTATCACGGCAGCCTCGGCGCGCATGGTCATGGCCGGCACGCCGATCACCGCCATGATTCAGCCCCAGGTCATGGAACAGCCAAGCACGGTACAACTGCGAATGAATGCGGACTTGAGCAAGCGCATTCAGGAGCAGGACATCGAGCTCAACCAGAAACAGGCGCAGATGGTCCGTCTGGAGCAAACCAGCTTGAAGGCCAACGAAGAGTTGCGGCTGGCCAACAACAAGATTGCGGCACTGGAAAATCAGCTCAAGGTGCAACCCGCTCTCGGCGCCAACAAGCCGGTCAATGAGCAGTTCACCCTGGCCACTGAGACCATGAAGCTGAACCTCAACGAACAGATTATCCGTCAGGCAGCCGATTACGATATTCGCGCGCTGAAGCTGCAGCAGACCATCAATGCCAAGAATATTGAGCTTGCCAGCTATACCGAACGCCTGCAGGAACTGTCCAAGGTTTCCAGCGCCGCCATGGAAGAAGCCGCCAAGGCCAAGGCCGAAGCCGACCAACTGAAACAGCAGATGAATACGCGGGTTTCTGCCGGCGAGCTGTACGCCACCATAGGCAAGCAGATCCAGGAAGCGCAATCGGCGCTGGTCAGTGAACAGGTTCCTTACCGGCTGGGCAAGGTCTCGCTGAACCTCAAGACCCTGGTGTCCGGTAACCAGCTGACCATGCCAACCCTGGCTGACCTGCAAAACAAGGATGCCTCGGGCATGTTCACGGATGTAAAGCTCGAGTTTCTACCCGAAGCAGACGAGCTGGTAGAAGAGGAACTGATCAGCGTGCCCGATTTCAGCGACCTGACCGAAACCCTCGCGCGTCGATTGGCACGCGATATGGGTCTGAATCTGGATGCCGCCTATCAGAGCATTACCGATCCCAAACAACCCATCGGCCAGGCCATTCGCCAGCTCCCAGCCAAAGGCACGCAGGTCGCGCCAGGTGAGAGCGTCATGGTGGTCTTTTACCAAGCCTAAGCACACAGGATAACTGCAATGACAACCATCAAGAATCTGGTCAGCGACGTGATGGCAGCCCCCATTGGCGAGATCATTGCCGCCGTTGGTCAGGGTGTTGCTCAGGCTCAGGAGGCGCTGGATCAGGGTTCACTGGCCAAGGTGCTGGCTATTTACAGTGAGGGCGGCGATGCTGAGCTGCGTCTGCTGCAGGAGATTGGCTACCAACCAACCTTCTATGCCTTGCCGGAAACAACCGGTGAGATCCAGGTTGCCCTCAGTATAAGTGGCGATACCCGTAGCCAGGCGGCCCAGAAACCTGCCCCGGCAATCCAGCCTGTCACCCCGGCAAAGCTGAACATCAGCGCGTTGAACACCAGCCGAATACTGCACTCGCAACTGCCTGCAGCACGCCTTTATGCCGCACCGGTAAACGCAGACCTGACCAACCGATATGGTTTCCAATCCACTGCGGCCGCCAAGATCACCTTCAAAATCGTGCCGGTGCCAGGCCCATCCCGGGCCAGCGAGATTCGTGTTGTACCCGATCTGATTGGCAAAACCTGGGAAGAGGCACTGCAACTGGCTGAACTGCTTGAGCAGGAGCTGACCGCCCTAGATAAACAGGGCAACCCCTTGGAGGAGCCTGGTTTGAAGAAAAAGATCAGCGAACAAACACCGGCCGCCGGCAGCATTGTCATGGTCGGTGCCGCTATCGAGGTAAAGGTACCCTGATCACAGAACTGACTGGTTGACAGCAACACCAGTAATTCGCGCATCCCGGCCTCGCCCGGATGCGCGAGCACTGTGTTACAGCGTGCCGTTCAAGGCCTTGAGGAACAACTGCTGGTATTGCTCGGCATCCAGTGCAACAGCATTGGTACGCGCCGTGACATCCTTGGCGGACATCTGACCAATCAACTCCGCCTGGGCATCATCAATATTGATTTCCGCCAGGGTATGGGGCAAACCCAGCTCTGCACGCAAGTCCAGCACCCAGTCCAGCACACCATCGAAGCCCGGCTTGGCCAGATCCAGGTAGCGCGCCATGCGTTCCATTTCCGGCTCAATGGCAGCGCGGTTAACCTGCAGCACATAGGGCATCATGATCGCATTGAGCAGGCCGTGGTGCGCGTCATACAGCGCGCCCAAGCTGTGGGATACCGCATGGATCGCGCCCAGGCCACGCTGGAACGCTGCCGCACCCATGGTCGAGGCTACCTGCATTTGCAGCCGGGCATGAATATCGCTGCCTTCACGGGTGGCCTGCGGCAAAAACTCCTTGACCAGGCGCATGCCCTCAAGCGCGATGCCCTCGGCCATGGGATGATACAGCGGCGTGCAATAGCCTTCGAGGTTATGCGCCAGGGCGTCCATACCCGTGGCTGCAGTGAGCTTGGAAGGCAGACCCACTGTCAGCTCCGGATCAAGGATGACTATGGCTGGAACCAGTTTGGCGTGGAAAATGAGACGTTTGATGTGATTCTCATCATCGGTAATCACCGACGCCTGACCGACTTCCGAGCCAGTGCCCGCAGTCGTCGGGACAGCAACCACCGGCAGCATCTTGGCGGCATCAACTTTGGAGGGGTTCTGAGCCTCCCACAGGCTGATGCTCTGATGGGCAATCAGCGCAATGGCCTTGGCAGCGTCAATGGCAGAGCCGCCGCCAAAGGCAATCACGCCATCATGGTTACCCGACCTCAGCGCTTCAACACCGGCGGCAACGTTGGCACCTGTTGGATTGCCCTTGACCGCACTGAAGATACCCGCGTTCAGACCGGCCTCTCGCAGACTCTGCAAGCTGGCATCCACCATTGGCAATGCCGCCAAGCCTGGATCAGTCACCAATAACGGCGCTTTCATGCCCAGTTGGGAGCAGGCCTTGGCCAGTTCACGGATGCGCCCGGCACCGACGCGAATTGATGTCGGGTAATGCCAGTTGATGCTGTAGGATGAAATCTCCATGGTGTCTCCAGTGCAGGCTGTAATGGGAAAGGGTGCAAGCAATGCCCACTTCCGGGCAGAAGGGGATACAAAATGCTTTTGTGTCCCGAAACATACCCAAACATGACCTCCGAGTCCATGCCCCATCTGCGACAATAGGTCACTTGAATGTTGCTCGGCTACACTGCATGTTATGGGGTAATTGCGCCAGACTCCGTTTACAACGCATAAGCAGGTCCACCTGCCTTCTCGATCAGCCTTGAGGATTGACCATGAAAAAAAGCATTTTTGCCCTGATGGCCGCCGGTCTTCTGTTCAACGCCGCACCTGCCCTTGCCAATGACGGTGAAGCCCTGTTCAAAAGCAAACCCTGCGTAGCCTGCCATGCCGTTGACAACAAACTGGTTGGCCCAGCGCTGCGTGACGTAGCGGCCAAGTATGCAGGTCAGGACGGTGCCGTTGAGCTGGTTGCCGGTCATATCAAGAATGGTGTCTCAGGTATTTGGGGGCCCATTCCCATGCCGGCCAACCAGGTTACCGACGAGGAAGCCACCCTGCTCGCCGAATGGGTTCTGAGTCTGCAGTAAGTCAACCCAGGTACAAAAAACCCGCGACAGGTCGCGGGTTTTTTTATCGTGGCAGATTTCAGTCCTTGACGACTTCTTCCATATTGCTCAAGCCGATATGCCGTACATCCTGGCCTTTGACCAGGTAGATCACCTGCTCTGCCACATTGCGCGCATGGTCACCGACACGCTCCAGAGAACGCAATACCCACAGAATGCTCAGTACCCGCGTGATCGAGCGCGGATCTTCCATCATGTAGGTAACCAGCTCACGGGTAGCGCTCTTGTACTCCTGATCCACCACCTTGTCTTCGCGGGCTACTGCCAACGCCTGAACCGTGTCAAAGCGGGCAAAGGCATCCAGTGCATCCTGGACCATCTTGCGTACATGGTGACCAATGTGGCGACATTCAACGTAACCACGCGGTGATTGTCCCTCTTCGACCAACTGCAAGGCACGCTTGGCGATCTTTGACGCCTCATCACCAATACGCTCCAGGTCAACAATGATCTTGGTGATGCTGATTACCAGGCGCAGATCACTGGCCGCTGGCTGGCGGCGGGCCAGAATGCGCATGCACTCTTCGTCGATCTTGCGCTCCATGTCATTGATCTTGCGGTCGTTCTGGCGTACTTCCTCAGCCAGCTTGCCATCCGCTTCGATCAATGCAGTGACGGCATCGCTGACCTGTTTTTCCACCAGCCCACCCATCTCCAGCAACTGGGTACGAATTTCCTCAAGCTCGGCATTGAACTGCTGGGAAATGTGCTGGCTAAAGACTTCTTTATCCTGTGTCATGAACCTGTCTCCCAGAGTTAGCCGTAACGGCCGGTAATGTAATCTTCGGTCTGCTTTTTCGCCGGATTGGTGAAAAGCGTATTGGTATCGCCAAACTCGACCATATCACCCATATACATGAATGCAGTGTAGTCGGAGACGCGCGCCGCCTGCTGCATATTGTGGGTAACGATAATAATGGTGTAATCACGCTTGAGCTCATTGATCAGCTCTTCGATCTTCAAGGTCGAGATCGGATCGAGGGCGGACGCCGGCTCATCGAGTAGAATCACCTCAGGCTCGATGGCAATGGCCCGGGCAATAACCAGACGCTGCTGCTGACCACCCGACATGCCGAAGGCATTGTCATTCAGACGATCCTTGACCTCATCCCAGAGTGCTGCGGCACGCAGCGAACGCTCGACCACCTCATCCAGATCACGCTTGGAGCTGACACCCTGCAGGCGCAGACCGTATGCCACGTTTTCGTAGATCGACTTGGGGAAGGGGTTGGGCTTCTGGAACACCATACCCACATTGCGCCGCAGCTCGGCAACATCAACATCGCGGTCATAGATGTTCTTGTTGTCCATGATGATTTCACCGCTGATCCGGCAGATATCGACCAGGTCATTCATGCGGTTGAAACAGCGCAGCAGGGTCGACTTGCCACAACCGGACGGGCCGATAAAGGCCGTTACCTTCTTCTCCGGAATGGTCAGATCAATGCCATTCAGTGCACGATCATTGGCGTAAAACAACTCGAGATTCTTGACCTTGATCTTGGCCTTTTCCTGCTCGATGTTCAAAACGGTACTCTGGTTATGCAGAGCACTGCTGGCAGAAACCCCGGCTTTAGGGGCACTGACGTTTACTTGTGTGGTCATGTTCTCGGACTCGTTAGTCATCTCGGGCTACCTGTTGTGAGTGCGATCAGTCAGAAGCGCTGCGATAGCGCTCGCGCAGGTGGTTACGAATGGAAATGGCGGCCAGGTTGAGTATCACAATCAACATGACCAGAATCAAAGCCGTGGCATAGACCAGCGGGCGCGCCGCTTCGACGTTGGGGCTTTGGAAGCCAACATCATAAATATGGAAGCCAAGGTGCATGATTTTACGCTCCAGATGGATAAAGGGCGCAATACCATCAATGGGCAGCGTGGGGGCCAGTTTGACCACGCCGACCAGCATCAAGGGTGCCACTTCCCCTGCAGCACGAGCAATCGCCAGAATCATGCCGGTCATCATGGCTGGCGTGGCCAGCGGAACGATCACCTTCCACAGGGTTTCCGACTTGGTCGCGCCCAAAGCCAGGCTACCCTGACGGATAGTACTGGGAATCCGCGCCAGGCCCTCTTCAGTGGAGACAATCACGATCGGCAGGGTCAACAGCGCCAGCGTCAGAGACGCCCAGAACAGGCCCGGAGTACCAAAAGTGGGGGCTGGCAACGAGGCTTCATAGAACATCCGGTCAATATTGCCGCCAAGGAAGTAAACAAAGAAACCCAGACCAAACACACCGTAAACAATGGACGGCACACCGGCGAGGTTGTACACCGAAATGCGGATGATGCGGGTCATGGTGCCCTGCTTGGCATACTCTCGCAGATAGATGGCTGCAAAAATACCGAACGGGGTAACAATGATGGTCATCACAAAGACCATGGTAATGGTGCCGAAAATCGCCGGGAAAATACCGCCCTCGGTATTGGCTTCACGCGGGTCTTCCGTCAGGAACTCGCCAAGCATGGTCATGTAATGGCCCAGCTTGCTGGGCAATGACATGGCATTGGGTGCAGTGACCCGAACAACGGTGGCCAACGACAGATCGACTTCATCACCACTGGCCATGCGCATGGTCAGTACGTCACGATTGGTGCTGACGTAGAGTTTATCGAGTTCCTCACGCAACTCGGCATACTCGGCATTCAACTCCAGACTGCGCTGATTGATTCGGGCCTCTTCAGCTTCACGCACGCTGGCTGTGGGGTTGCTCAAATCAAGCCGGCGCTGGTCCAGGCGCAGCGCTTCAATATCGGTATTGATACGCCCGATACGCCGGCGCTCAATGGCTTTGATATCGTCGTGCAGAACGATGCTGCGCTCTACCGAAGCCTGCAACGCCTCCCAGAAGCCTGACTCCTCGGCTGTCATTGCCTGCCCGTCGACGGTCAGCTTGACCGGATAACCGTAAAAATTACCCCATTCACGCCGTTCGATGCTGTAGGCATTTTCCGGGTAGGTGAAGTCGGCCATACCCACTTCGGTTTCCCAGATGAAGTCACGCCCGGTCTGATCACGGTTGCCCTGCTTGAACAGCCAGCGGGTCATCAGCTCAAGATCATCCGGCACAAAATAGCCGGCATCCTTGGCCACTGCAGCCGGAATGATCTGTGAACGTACCTTCTCACCCAGCACAACCCGGCGTGAGCCATCCTGCTCGGTAATTTCTACCTCGGCGATGGCTGCCGGCCAGAAATGGCCGAAACCACGCACTGCGATCAAGCCCAGCAAGCCAATCACCATCAACATGCAGATGGCTACTGCGCCGCCGTTCAGCCAGACCCAGGGAGCACCACTCTTGAACCACGATTTCATTTTCTATCCCCTATCCGCTGATCACAGGTTGCTGTAACGGGTACGCAAGCGCTGACGTACAATTTCGGCAATGGTGTTGACGACAAAGGTCAATGCCAGCAATACCAGGGCCGCCAGGAACAAGACGCGGAAGTGCGACGATCCCACCGCAGTCTCCGGCAGCTCTACTGCGATATTCGCCGACAAGGTGCGCATGCCTTCGAAAATATTGAAGTTGATGACCGGGGTATTACCGGTCGCCATCAGCACGATCATGGTCTCACCTACCGCACGACCAAAACCCATCATGACGGCGGAAAATATCCCCGGGCTGGCCGTGGGCAGAACCACCCCGACCACGGTTTGCCAGCGTGTTGCACCCAGTGCCAGGGAACCCTGGGTCAGGTGACGGGGTACAGTGAACACGGCATCCTCGGCAATCGAGAAAATGGTTGGAATTACCGCAAAACCCATGGCAATGCCGACGATCAAGGCGTTGCGCTGCTCGTAATTGATACCCACATCGGTCATCCACTGACGCGCGCTACCGTTGAACAGCCAGACTTCAACCGAAGGGCTGACTGCCACACTGAGCCAGACAAAGCCGATAATCAGCGGTACCAGCAACACCGCTTCCCAGCCCTCCGGCACACGCTTGCGCAGACCCTCGGGAATCAACCGACACCAGACGAAGGCAAAGCACAGCATCAATACCGGCAACAAAAACAGAATGCTGAAAATGGCTGGCAAGTGGTCTTCGGTAAAGGGCGCCAGCCAGAGACCGGCAAGAAAACCGAGAATAACGGTGGGCAAGGCTTCCATGATTTCAATGCTGGGCTTGACCAGACCGCGCAGCTTGGGCGTCATGAAATAGGCGGTGTAAATGGCCCCGGCAATGGCCAGCGGCATGGCAAACAGCATGGCGTAGAAGGCCGCCTTCAGGGTGCCCACAGACAGTGGGATTAGACTGAACTTGGACTCGAACTCATCCGATGCAGACGACGATTGCCAAATGTACTCTGGATCAGCCCGACCTTCATACCAGACCTTGTTCCACATGGCCGCAAAGGACAGTTGTGGGTGCTCGTTCCAGAGCTCTGCTACGTGCACTTGCCCGGTTGTATCCAACGCCGCAATCCGGCCATTGAAGGGTGACAGCGCCACTTTGGCAATGGGTTGCTCGGTAAAGGTGTCAAGATACAGCGTGCGCGATGAAGTACCGTAATGTACGCCGATCTGTCCGGCCGCGTCGGCAACGACAAAGCCCTTGCGGTTGTATTCCGGCGCAATCGCGGTAATCGCTGCGCCATGACCATCAAAGTCGCGGATACGCGTCAGGTTATAGTTGTTGTCTTCATCACGAACCAGAAACCACTGACTCAGCTCGCCCGACTCGGTACCCACAACCAGAGACACGGTACCGACCAGAAACTCCATGGCCGTTATCGGATTACCCACATCCTCGCTGGCCACCAGGCGCGCATTTTGCGGTTGGCTGACGTCGTAGTAGTGAATCTTGCCGGCACTGTCCGCTACAAACAGACTACGCAGGGTCTTGTCCAGCAGCAGCTTGACTGGCTCGCCGGGTATCGACGGCAGTTCATAGGTGTTGCTGGTGACGGTTACCGCGCCGGTCATGAGGTTTTCGCGGCTGATGAAGCTGCTCAACAATAGCCGTTTATCCGCCGTGACACCGGCAATCATGGTACCCGTACGACCACGCACGACGCTCTCGATGGCCAGAAGCTCGATGGCCTGGCCCTGCTCATCAAGTACCAGGGCGTCTTCGCCCATGGGAAACTCGAGCTTTGGCGTGATGTAACGCTGACCATCAGGAAAGCTCAGATCATAGGCATGGCGCACGACCTTGACCTGGCCATTGTTCAGACCATGGGCTGTGTAGCCGTTGACGAACTCGGCATTGGCGTAACTGGTTATCGCACTACCTTCTGGCAGGTTCAGCGGAATCTGAGCGCGTATTTCGCCATCATCCAGTTCAAAGAAGGTCGCCTGTCCATCCAGACTGTATTGCACACCGAGCTCTTCATAACGCTCGATAAAGATGTTTTCGGTGGGCGCATCGCTAACCGGTATGTCATAGCTCGACAACGGCGTGACGGATGCTCCCTTGAGGATCGGGGCTACTTCATAGAACAAGTAGACAAAAATCATCGCCAGCGCGGCTACCACGCCAAAGCCGGCAATGGTGATACCCCAGCGTGAGGCACCATCCTTGAACATCCGGCGCTTGCGCAGGGACTGCCTGGCCGTCGCACTGGGCAACAGCGAGCGCGTGGGCGTACGTTTGGTCATCGTCGAAGTTATATCAGTCATTTACGGCCACTCTTTCCGATCATGCCATCACGGCCAGTCAAGGCTAAATGGACAATGTGACATTCATGTTACAGAACGATGTCACTCCGGATTTCTCCTTCGTGCTCCTGCAAAGCCGCAGCCGAGTTGCTACAGCACGAGCAACGGAGCAAAAAAAAGAGGCCATCAAGGCCTCTTTTTATCTGCCATCCATGGCAATCGGAGCCTGCGTATCAGTTGATACCCAGGTCGCTCTTGACCTTCTCGCCCAGCGAGTTCGGAACCGGTACATAACCATCACGGTCCACGGTCTGCTGACCGGTCTGCGAGTACAGCATCTTGACGAACTCGCGAGTCATGGGGTCAAGCTCCTGACTGGGGTTCTTGTTGATGTAAACGTAGAGGTAACGAGCCAGTGGGTAGGTACCGTTCTCGGCATTGGCCGCAGTCGCATCAACGTACTCGCCACCTTCCTCGGCAGCCAGCGGCACGATACGCACACCCGAGGTGCGGTAGCCGATACCGGAGTAGCCGATACCATTGATCGACTCAGTGATACCCTGTACAACCGAGGACGAACCAGGCTGCTCGTTGACGCTGGACTTGAAGTCACCGCCACACAGGGCGTTGTCCTTGAAGTAACCGTAGGTACCAGATACGGCGTTACGGCCGTAGATGGCGAAATCGCGGTTATCCCAGGCACCAGTCATGCCCAGTTGACCCCAGCGAGTGATGTCTGCGCTGGCGCCACAGCGGCGGGTAGCGGAGAAAATGGCATCAACCTGTGGCAATGACAGACCTTCGATAGGGTTGTCCTTGTTCACGTATACAGCCAGCATGTCGATGGCCACTGGCAGAGCGTAGGGGGCATAGCCATGACGCTCTTCGAAGGTCTTGATTTCCGAGTCACGCATGGCGCGGCTCATCGGTGCCAGGTTGGCAGTGCCTTCAGTAATGGCCGGCGGCGCAGTAGAGGAACCAGCACCCTGGATCTGTACATTGACGTTCGGGTAGAACTTGTTGAACTCTTCAGCCCACAGCGTCATCAGGTTGTTCAGGGTATCCGAACCGATGCTTGACAGGTTGCCGGATACACCGCCAACGCGCTCATACTCTGGCAGAGCCGGATCAACTTCCGCCATGGCGGTCATGCTGGTTACGCCGACAGCGGCGAAGGCAACTGCTGCAAACAACTTGTTCAATTTCATGGTTATCTCCTGGAAAGGATGGTTTGGCATCACGAGGCTGATTATCTGCAAGCCATGTGACAACTCTATGCCGTCTTTATGACAATTGTGTGACCAGCCAACGCTGCAAAAAACCGCCCAAAACCCACAGAATCATTGAGCCAAGGCCGTCAATCCCTTACCATGACGCGGTTTTGTGAATGTCAACGATCATTCACTGCATGAGTGAATACGACAAATACAACAAACTATTATTCGAGTAATCCATGCAAGAAATTGACAAGGATCCTGTTCCGCAGGGCGAACTGGCCCTTAAGGTCACTGCGCTGCCGCGCGACTGCAACAGTTTTGGTGACATCTATGGCGGCTGGCTGGTGTCCCAGATGGATGTGGCTGGTACCGCCTGTGCTGCACGTATAGCCCGTGGTCGCGTCGCTACCGTGGCCATCGACCGCATGGGTTTCATGGTGCCCGTGCCAGTCGGCGCGCAGTTGGCCTTTCACGCCAAGGTACTGGAAATCGGCCGCAGCTCGGTAAAAATGCTGGTCGAGGTCTGGAGTGAAGATCTGGCCCATGACGAGCAGCGCAAGGTTACCGAGGCGATATTCGTCTTCGTCGCCATTGATGATCGTGGTCGCACGCGCATCATTCCCTCCTGAATCAGACGAGCCTGCCATGAATCAGACTCGGGCAGTCACTGCACCAGTTCGCCCATGCTGACTGCGCTGGCCACTATCATGGCACGCGTCCTGCCTCTGGCCCGTCTGATCGACAGCCTGAACGCGGGGCTGGGCCGCCTGCTGACCTGGCTGACCCCGCTCATGGTCATGCTCACGGTGGCTGTCGTCGTGCTGCGCTATGGCTTTGGTCTGGGCGCCACGGCCCTGCAGGAGTTGATACTCTACTTTCATGCATTGGTGTTCATGGGCGCCGCCGCCTGGGCACTGCAACGCGACGCCCATGTCCGCGTCGATATCCGCTTCCGGCGCCAGTCGGCCCAGGGCCAGGCCATGGTCGATCTGCTCGGCAGCCTGCTGTTTCTGCTGCCCATGTGCCTGTTCCTGGCCTGGAGCTGCTGGGATTACGTCATGGTGTCCTGGGCTCGCAGTGAACGCTCGGCGGATGCCGGTGGCCTGTCCTGGGTCTATCTGCAGAAAAGCATCATCCTGCTGCTGGTCGCCAGCCTGCTGTTGCAGGCCCTGTCGCAGATCATAAAGACCCTCTGCGTACTCACTGGCGTCATCCCCTCACATTTGCCTGATGTGCCGCTGACCGACCAGCCGAGTGAACACCTGTGAGCCTGCCCGATCTGATGGCCATTGGTCTGTTTGTCTGCCTGTGCCTGGCGCTGATGATCGGCTATCCGGTGGCCTTTACCCTGGGCGGCCTGTCACTGCTGTTTGCCGCCGCAGGGGTGATGCTCGGGATCTTTGATCCGAGCTTTTTTGGCGCCCTGCCCAGCCGGCTGTACGGCACCATGAACAACCAGACGCTGCTGGCCGTGCCGCTCTTTGTGTTCATGGGCGTGATGCTGGAGAAATCCCGCGTCGCCGACGACCTGCTGGAGTCCATGTCACGGCTGTTTGGCGGGCTGCGCGGCGGCCTGGCGTTTTCCGTGTGCCTGGTCGGCGCCCTGCTGGCAGCCAGTACCGGCATCGTCGGCGCTACGGTAGTGACCCTGGGTCTGCTGGCGCTGCCGACCATGCTCAAGCGCGGCTATGATCCGGCAATCGCTACCGGCACCCTGGCCGCCACCGGCACCCTGGGCCAGATCATCCCGCCGTCGATCATTCTGGTGCTGCTGGGTGATGTCCTGTCGAATGCCTACCAGCAGGCGCAGCTGAGCATGGGCATCTTCTCGCCCAAGACGGTCACCGTCAGTGACCTGTTTGTCGGCGCGCTGATACCGGGCCTGCTGCTGGTCGGCCTGTATCTGTTGTATCTGGCTGCCGTGGCCTTCTGGCAACCCCAGAAGCTGCCGGCACTGAGCCGCGAACAACGCGGCGAGCTGCAGTTCGGGAGCCTGCTGATCAGCCTGCTGCCACCCTTGCTGTTGATCCTGCTGGTCCTCGGCTCGATCCTCGGTGGCGTTGCCACCGCGACCGAAGCCGCCGCCGTCGGCGCGCTCGGCGCTACCCTGCTGGCCATGGCCAAGGGCCAACTGACTATCGCGCGCCTGCGCGAGGTGGCCAGCAGCACCACCGATATCAGCACCATGGTGTTCATGATCCTGATTGGCGCCTCGATCTTCTCTCTGGTGTTCCGCGGCTTTGGCGGTGAGGAACTGATCCACAGTCTGTTCAACGCTCTGCCCGGTGGCGTAATAACCGCCACCCTGCTGGTCATGCTGGTGATCTTTCTGCTCGGCTTTATTCTCGACTTTATCGAGATCACCTTCGTGGTGGTGCCGATTGTCGGCCCGGTGCTGCTGATGATGGGGCTGGACCCGGTATGGCTGGGGGTCATGATCGCCCTCAACCTGCAAACCTCGTTCCTCACCCCACCCTTCGGATTCGCGCTGTTCTACCTGCGTGGCGTGACCCCACCCAGCGTCCCCACCAGCGCCATCTACAGAGGCGTACTGCCCTTTATCGCCATCCAACTGCTGATGCTGCTGATCGTCGCCCTCTGGCCTGGACTGGTCAGCTGGTTACCCGGTCTTCTGCGCTAGAGCCTCTCACCCGCGCAAGCCATACAGGCTCTGCTCGCTGATGGCGTGGTAGGCCCAGACTTTCTCCCGGAAGGCCTCCATGGAATCCAATACCTGACGATTCAGGCTGTCGGCATTGGCGGTTTCTTCCAGCACCTGCAGGGACAGCTCGCGCAGGCGCGCGAGGACATCATCCGGCAGACGCCGCAATTGCACACCGTGCTCCTCTACCAGTGTACGCAGGGCATCAGCGTTACGCCGGGTGTATTCATCCAGCATCATCTGGTTGGTCGAGCGCGCGGCCTGACGCACGATCAGTTGCAGGTCGGCGGGTAACTGATCGAAGGCCTGTTGATTGATGGTCAGTTCGAGTACCGCGCTGGGTTCCTGCCAACCGGGATAATAGTAGTAGCGTGCGGCCTGGTGCAGACCGAATGCCAGATCGTTGTATGGACTGACCCAATCGGTGGCATCAATCACGCCGTTCTGCAACGCACTGAAGATCTCGCTACCGGGCAGATTGACGGTGGTGGCGCCAGCCCGGGCCAGCACTTCTCCGCCAAAACCGGGCATGCGAATCTTCAGGCCGCGCAGGTCATCCAGGCTGTTGATTTCCCTGTTGAACCAGCCCGCCATCTGCACACCGGTATTGCCACAGGGCAAGGGTAGAACACCCATGCCGGCATAGGCCTGCTGCCACAGTTCCAGACCACCGCCCTCATACAACCAGGCATTGGTTTCCTGGGCATTCATGCCAAAGGGCACCGCAGTAAAGAACGGCGCTGCGGCACTTTTGCCTTTCCAGTAATAGGCGGCGCTGTGACCAAGCTCGGCAGTGCCGCTGGATACCGCATCAAACACCTCCAGCGCCGGCACCAGCTCGCCGGCAGCAAACACCTGAACGCTCAGGCGGCCATTGGACAGCGCAGTAACGGTCTGGGCAAAGTGCTCGGCAGTAGTACCCAGGCCGGGCAGATTCTTCGGCCAGGAGGTAACCATTTTCCAGCGAAAGCGCTGCTCCGGCTGGCCTGACTGATCAGCGGCAATGGCCGCGTCATCCTTGCAACCACTGAGCGCCACCGCGCCCAGACCCAGCCCGGCGGCGGTAAGCAATTCACGTCGTTTCATAACACAAGCTCCAAGCGGCAAGCTGTCCGCACATAACTGAATTTATGTTGTTTTAACCCGCTACATCGGCATGCAGCAAAACACTCGCCAAACCCCAATCACCTGAACAACTCGGACAGCTTCCAGCTTACCGCTTGCAGCTGCTTCAACCGCTAAAGCGGTTGAAGCTTGGCATAGGACACCATCAGCCATTTGCTGCCTTCTTCGTCGAAATTGACCTGAATGCGCGCCTGTGCGCCGTGACCTTCGTAGTTCAGCACCACCCCCTCGCCAAACAGACTGTGCATGACCCGCTGGCCTAGGGCAAAGCCGGTACTGTCGCTGGCTTCCTGCTGGAACATGGCGCTTTTGCCTGGACCGAAGGGCCGGCTGACCTGGCTGCCCAGGCGCACTTCACGGATCAGCTCGCTGGGTATTTCACGGACAAAGCGCGATACCTTGTTGAAGGTTTCGCTGCCATACAGACGCCGGGTCTCGGCCCAGGTAATCACCAACTGCTGCATGGCCCGGGTAATGCCGACGTAGGCCAGACGCCTCTCTTCCTCGAGACGACCCGGCTCCTCAAGGCTCATCTTGTGCGGGAACAGGCCCTCTTCGACCCCGGCCAGGAACACCAGCGGAAACTCCAGCCCCTTGGCGCTGTGCAGAGTCATCAGCTGTACGCTGTCCTCAAAGCGGTCGGCCTGGGTTTCGCCGGCCTCCAGCGAGGCATGGGCGAGGAAGGCCAGCAGCGTGTCGCCCTCAGCCTCCTCATCGGCCTGATCCTGCTCGAAGGCACGCGCCGCCGACACCAGTTCTTCCAGGTTTTCCACTCGCGCCTGGGCCTTCTCACCCTTTTCATTTTCATGAAAACGCAGCAACCCACTGTCTTCGATAGCCTGCTGGGCCATGCTGTACAGCGGCAGGCCCTGGGTGCGCTCAGCCAGCGTCTCGATCAACTGCATGAAAGCCTGCACGGCGTTGGCTGCGCGGCCGGGCAGGCCTTTGTTCTCGATCAGCTCGAGACCGGCCTGCCACATCGACAGATCGTGTCGGCGGGCATGCTCGCGCATGGCCTCGACGGTTTTATCACCTATCCCGCGGGTCGGCAGGTTGATAACCCGCTCAAGGGCACCGTCGTCACCGCGATTGGCCAGCAGGCGCATATAGGACATGGCGTTCTTGATCTCGGCGCGCTCGAAAAAACGCTGACCGCCATAGATACGGTAGGGCACACCGGCCCGCAGCAAAGCTTCTTCGAGCACCCGTGACTGGGCATTGGAGCGATACAGGATGGCAATCTCGCTGCGATTCATGCCCTCTCTGACGGCCTGATCGATGCGCTCGACAATAAAACGCGCCTCGTCCTGCTCGTTGAAGCCGGCATACAGGGCAATGGGTTCACCTTCAGCGCCGTCGGTCCAGAGCTCCTTGCCCAGCCGCCCGGCATTCTGGGTAATCAGCGCGTTGGCGGCCTTGAGAATACTGGCCGTCGAGCGGTAGTTCTGTTCCAGGCGTATCAGTTCGGCCTGCGGGTAATCGCGCTGGAACTGATGAATATTCTCGATTTTCGCCCCGCGCCAGCCATAGATCGACTGATCGTCATCACCGACCACCATCAGGCTCGGTGTCTTGCCGGCAATCAGGCGCAGCCAGGCGTACTGTACGGCGTTGGTATCCTGAAACTCGTCCACCAGCAGGTGACGAAAGCGCGCCTGATATTGCTCGCGCAAGCTGACATTGTCGCGCCACAGCTCCAGTGAGCGCAGCAGCAGCTCGGCAAAATCCACCACCCCGGCGCGCGCGCAGGCCTGTTCATAGGCCTGGTAAATGCGCTGCATGGTCGCCAGAAACAGATCACCGGCCGGCTGAATATGCTGCGGCCGCAGGCCCTCATCCTTCTGACCGTTGATCCACCATTGTGCCTGCCGCGGCGCCCACTGGTTCTCGTCCAGTCCAAGTTCGCGCACCACGCGCTTGACCAGTCGCAACTGATCGTCACTGTCGAGTATCTGAAACTGCTCGACCAACCCGGCCTCGCGCCAATGGGCGCGCAACAGGCGGTGGGCCAGGCCATGAAAGGTGCCGACCCACATGCCCTGGGGCGAGATGCCCAGCAGTTTTTCGATGCGCTCACGCATCTCGTAGGCGGCCTTGTTGGTAAAGGTCACCGACAGAATGCTCCAGGGTGAGGCCTTTTCGACCTCCACCAACCAGGCGATGCGGTGCACCAGTACGCGGGTTTTGCCCGAGCCGGCACCGGCCAGTACCAATTGCTGACCAACCGCGGCGGTAACGGCCTGGCGCTGGGCGTCGTTCAGGGAGTTGAGCAGATGCGAAATATCCATGCCGGGCATTCTAACAGCCCGCAGAGCGTTGCCGAAATAAATGCCGCAATGCACCAGTCCAGACACCTTTAGCCAGCATTTCAGAATGAAAAAGTGCTGTGACTTGGAAATCCACTGGTGTAAGGTTATCAATCACAAGCAGCCACCTGCCCGGCGCAGGCTGGCAACACTCGATAAAAAGAAACGCCCAGCGTTCTGACAGGAACTGCGTCACCCATGACGTTCTCTCGCGCCTACCAGCCCAGCCTGAACACGCAGGAGTCTCGCCTTCGCGAGCTTGATCGGCTGTATGAGTACTCGCGGTTGCCGCAGTGGCTGATTCTGTTGACAGCGCTGGTGATCACCAGCCTAGTCTGGGATAGCGCGCCCCGGGGTCAATTACTCAGCTGGTTGGGCCTGATTGCCGGACTGGCTGTCATGCGCATGCTGCTGGTGCGTCGATTCAAACTGGCATCACCCTCTCACCGTTTGCGTCTTCGCTGGTTAGTGATGTTCTATCTGGGCAACCTGGTGTCGGGCTCAAGTCTGGCCTGGGCACATCTGGCCCTCATACCACTGGACAACTTCAGCAGTCAGGGCCCGATTTACGGCCTGCTGGCCGGCGTCAGCCTGTGTCTGAGCATCATTTACGCCAGCCGCTTCATGGCCTTTGCTACCTTTACCTTGCCCGCCTGGATACCCGCCATAGTTTTTCTGCTGTGGCAGGATGACCCGAGCAGCCCGTACTGGGGCCTGATGGGCATTACGCTGCTGTGTTGCCTGATGCTGGGCGCTGCCTTTATCAACCGCTCAGTCAGTCAAGCCATGGCCGCCACCAGTCGCAGTGAAGCACTGGTTCAGCGCCTGGATGAAGCCCGTCAGCAGGCCGAAGCGCTCAACCAGCAACTGACCCGCGAGATTCAACAGCGCCGCCAGGCCGAGCAAAGCCTGCGTGACAGCCACGGTATTCTCGAGGAACGGGTAATCCAGCGCACCGCCGAATTGCAGGAAGCCAGCGCCGCCCTGCAAGCCAGTGAAGCGCAGTTGCAACTGGCCATGGATGCCAGCCAACTCGGGCTATGGGACTGGAACCTGAAGACTGACAGGGTTTTTCACTCACATCTGAAGGAAATTTTCGGCCTGGCTTCGGAATCGGTCAATACCGTGCTATCCGATCTCAAGCCGCGCGTACACCCGGAGGACGTCAGCCTGGTCCGCGAAACGCTGATCCGGCATATGCAGGACCTGACCCCATCCTACCGTATCGAGTACCGGGTACGGCATGCCGACGGGCACTGGATCTGGGTTGAAGACAGTGGCCGCGCCGTTGAGCGCGATACCGATGGCCGGGTCCTGCGCATAATCGGAACGCGCCGTGACATCAGCGCGCGTAAACAGCAGGACGAACAGGCGTTACTGGCCGCTACCGTGTTTGAAGCCACCGCCGAGGGGATCTTTATTGTTGATCCCGAACTGAAGATTCTGGCCGTCAACCGCGCCTTTACGGTGATTACCGGCTACTCCGCCGAGGATGCCATCGGCCAACAGTTGCTCAATGACAAGGACAACGCACCCAATCAACTGAGCTTGCAGGAGCTGCGCGAGGAGCTGATCAACAAGGACCGCTGGGAAGGCGAGCGGGTCGGGCGCCGGCGCAGCGGCGAGTTGTATCCACAATGGATGCAGTTGGCCGTGGTACGCAACCACAACGGCCAGATTACTCATCTGATCGGCTTTTTTGCCGATCTGAGCATGCACCGCCGTACCGAGGAGCAACTGCACTACCTGACTACCCATGATCCTCTGACCCATCTGGCCAACCGCAACACCTTTACCAAGATGCTGCAGGAATCAACCGCCAGAACACGTCAACTGGGTAACGGCATGGCACTGATGCATGTTGATCTGGACCGCTTCAAATACATCAACGATACCCTGGGGCACAGCCTGGCTGACGATGTACTCAGCCAGGTGGCGTTACGCCTGCGCGAGTGCGCACCGGACGAGAAGCTGCTGGGCCGCCTGTCTGCCGATGAATTTGTGATCATCCATGAGCACGCCAGCGCTGGACAGTTGGAGCGCCGCGCCAACCAGATCCTTGATGCATTGCGCCGGCCTATTCTGGTCGACGGTCATGAACTGGTGATTACCGCCTCGATCGGTATCAGTCAACTGCCACTGACCGCGCGTGACAGCCTGGAGCTGATTACCCAGGCCAACCAGGCCATGCAATACGCCAAACATCTGGGCGGCAACTGTCAGCAGTTCTTTACCCCCAACCTGCAGGCCTACAGCCTGGACCGTCTGCAGCTGGAAAACCAGCTACGCAAAGCGCTGGAAGAGGATCAACTGGAGGTCTACTACCAGCCCAAGCTGCACCTGGCCAGCGACCGCATCAGTGGTGCCGAAGCCCTGGTACGTTGGCAACACCCGGAACGCGGCACGATCATGCCTGGCGACTTTATTGATATGGCTGAAGAAACCGGGATGATCGTCGCACTCGGCGACATCGTGCTGGACAAGGCCTGCCGTCAGGCCAGCCTCTGGCTGCAACAGGGCCCGGCGCCGATATGCGTCGCCGTCAATCTGTCGGTGCAACAACTGCGTCAAAGCAATTTTGCCAGCCGTCTTGAGCAACTCTTGCAACACTATCAACTGCCGGCTGAGATGCTCGAACTTGAACTGACCGAAAGCATGCTGCTTGAGCATGTTGATGTGGTCATGGATAACATACTGGCGGTCAAGCGCATGGGCATCCGCCTGACCATTGATGACTTTGGTACCGGCTACTCGTCACTGGCTTACATCAAGCGCTTTCCGATATCGACACTGAAAATCGACCGCGCCTTTGTCGCCGAGCTGGAGGAGAATGCCGAAATCAATGCCGCCGAGCAGGACGCGGCGATCATTCGCGCCATCATTGCCATGGCGCATAGCCTGGGGCTCAATGTGGTCGCCGAAGGCGTCGAGCACAATGGCCAACTGAGCTTCCTCAAGGCCCATGGCTGCGATGAGGTGCAGGGTTATCTGATCAGCCGACCGCTGTGTGCTGACGACTTCACCCAGTTGCTGCAGCTCAGCAGCGAGCAGCAGAATCCCGCCTAGCGCTCGTCCAGCCAGGCATGACCGCTGCGCTCCAGCAGGCTATCGGCCGCATCCGGCCCCCAGCTGCCTGCCGCATAACGCTTGGGTGAGCGGTAACAATCCTGCCAACCCTGTATCACCGGATCAACCCAGCGCCAGGCTGCCTCGATTTCATCGCGACGCATGAACAGCGTGGCGTCACCTTCAATCACGTCCAGCAGCAGACGCTCGTAGGCATCCCAGCGCCGCTTGTTGAAGGCCTCGGCAAAATTCAGATCCAGCTCGACTTCCTGCAGACTCATGCCGCGACCGGGCGATTTGGCCATCAATGACAGGCTGATACTTTCGTCCGGCTGCAGACGGATCACCAGACGGTTGTGCATGGGTGAGCCACGGCCTTCGCCGAACAGCCGGTAGGGCACTGACTTGAACTGAATGACAATCTCCGACTTGCGCTGCGCCATACTCTTGCCGGTGCGCAGATAGAACGGCACACCCGCCCAGCGCCAGTTGTCGATCTCTACCTGCAGGGCGACAAAGGTCTCGGTGTTGCTGTCGTGGTCGACGCTTTTTTCGAAGTAATAGGCGGGCAGCGCCTCACCGGCACGGCTACCCTTGGAATATTGACCGCGCACGGTGCGATCCTGCACATCCATGCCACTGATCGGCCGCAGGGCTTCGAGTATCTTGCGCTTCTCGTTGCGCACGGCCTCGGGCTCAAAGTGCACCGGCGCCTCCATGGCGACAAGGCAGAGCAGTTGCAACAGGTGATTTTGCACCATATCGCGCATGGCCCCGGCCTGATCATAGTAACCACCGCGGCCCTCGACCCCGACGGTTTCAAGCACGCTGATCTGCACATGGTCGATATGCGCATTGCGCCACAGTGGCTCGAACAAGGCATTACCAAAGCGCAGTGCCAGCAGATTCTGGACCGCTTCCTTGCCCAGATAATGATCAATCCGGAACACCTTGGACTCGTCAAACACGCTACCGATTTCATCATTGATCTGGCGCGCCGACTCCAGACTCTGGCCGAGCGGTTTTTCCAGCACGATGCGCGCCCGCTCATCGGCCAGGCCCACCGAGTGCAAATGCCGAGCGGTGGCGGCAAACAACTCCGGAAAGGTCGCCAGGTAAAACACTCTGACCCGCTCTGCGCCAGCCTCAAGCGCCTTGGCCAGACGAGGAAATTCGACCCGCTGACTGACGTCCAGCGGCATGTAGTCCAGGCGTTGGGCAAACTGCTGCCAGACCGCCTCGTCAAAATCGCCCTGGGCTACATACTGGCTGATATGCCGGCGTACCTGTTGCCGGTAACTGTCGGTGTCGAGCCTGGCGCGCGCCAGCGCCAGCACCCGGGTATCGGCGTGCAGATGACGATCGCGATGCAGGTAGTAAAGCGCCGGCAACAGCTTGCGCATGGCCAGATCGCCGGTACCGCCAAATACCACAATGTCACAGGCAATGCTGCTTTGCGCTGACACCCTGTTCTCCTCCAGTTCGGGCAGCGTCGGCACTTTTGTAGTATAACTACAAGACCGGGCCGCGTTGCCCCTCAGACTAACATGACACCACAGTGAACCTGCTCCAGCATATCGTCATCAGCCGCCCGTTGCTGCGCAAATCGGAACTCAAGGTTGCCGAGCATGTGCTTGCCCATGCCGCCCAGGTCATGCATTCGTCCATGGCCGACCTGGCGCGCGAGGTCGGCGTCAGCGAGCCGACCATAGTGCGCTTCTGCCGTGCCATCGGTTGCAGCGGTTTTCAGGATCTGAAGCTGCGGCTGGCGCAGAGTCTGGCCGCGGGTGCCAGCTTTGGTCAGTTCTCGATCAGCGAAGATGACAGCGTTGATCAGTTGTCACACAAGATTTTCGATACCACCCTGGCGACCCTGATGGATGTGCGTGAACGCCTGGATCCGGTAGCGCTGGAGCAAGCGATTGCCAGCCTGAGCACCGCCCGCCGGGTAGAGTTCTACGGTTTTGGTGCCTCCGGCGCCGTGGCCAGCGACGCCCAACACAAGTTCTTTCGCTTGCAGGTGTCAACCGCCGCCTACTCCGACCCCCATATGCAGGCCATGTCAGCGGTAACCCTGGGGCCCGAAGACGTTGCCGTGGCCATTTCGCAGACCGGGCGGACCAAGGATCTGCTGCACTCGGCAGCCCTGGTCGCGGAAACCGGCGCCACATTGATCAGTCTGTGTCCAAGCCAGACGCCACTGGCTGAACTGGGCCGCATTCATATCGCCATTGACGTGGTCGAAGACACCGACATCTATACCCCGCTGTCATCGCGCATTGCCCACCTGGTGGTGATTGACGTACTGGCGATGGGTATGGCCATGCGGCGCGGCCCTGAGCTGGTCAATCATCTCAAGAGCGTCAAGCGCAGCCTGCGCGGTTTGCGCCTGACCAACAAGACCGGACCCCGCAATGCGGATACGCCGGACTGAGCGAAGGAGACTGCACCCATGCCGATTGCCATGGCCCGCCATATTCTGGTCAAGACCGAAGCCGAGGCCGACGCCCTGAAAAAGCGTCTGGCTGCCGGGGAGGCCTTTGATCTGCTGGCCAAGAAGTGCTCGATTTGCCCATCGAAAAAACGCGGCGGCGATCTCGGCGAAATCAAGCCGGGTCAACTGGTCAGGGCGATTGACCAGATCGTGTTCAAAAAACCGCTAAAAGTGGTGCACGGACCGGTCAAAAGCAGCTTTGGCTGGCATCTTGTGCAGGTGTTCTATCGGGACTGATGGCGCCTCAGGCCGGCTGCAGTAGCAGATGTTCAGGCAACTGCTCGAGAATCGGGTGGTTCGGCTCTGCTTCTGACAGACCCCGCAGCAACACCGAGAGCCCCTGCGAGCTGAGAAAGTCCCCTGACCAGCGCGCCTCGCAGCACTGCGCTCGACTGATCCAGTACCCCGACAACTCGGCGGCCGGGAGTGCCTGACTGCGCTGCAACAGGCTTTCCAGCATACTCAGGCTGAGCTGCTGGGTCAGCGTTCGGAACTGGGGATATTCAACTGCATCCGGCATCGCCCTGCGCTCTACCTCGACAATCTTGCCGGTATCGATCTGCTCATCGACCAGATGCAGGGTCGCACCAAAGTGTGTGTGCCGCTGGATCAGCGGCAAGGTGTCGTAGCCGCGCCCGCGCAGGCTTGGCAACGCCGGATGAATATTCAGAACGCAGCCAAGATGGGCCAACTCTGCCGCACTGAAAATATAGTCGTTATAGAACGACAGGCTCAACGCCCAGCGACCCGCCATGATGCGGCGGTGCACTCGACGCTTATCCTGCGGGCAAGCGGGATCCCAGACCAGCAAGGTGCTACCGGGGAAATAGCGTTCAAGCAGTTTTCCAGCGGGGACGCTGAGAGGCGGACTGGTAACCAGCAGGAGCGGCGTCACGACAAACGCCTGTTTCGTTGCGCTATAAAACCATGCTGTAAAGCCGTCTCTGCCATCTCATCTCCGTGTGGCTCATTGCCAATCAATCCTATCTGGAACCGATTTTAGTCAGACTGTTGGCGCAATGGCAGGCTCCAGACGGAAAAAAGTCACAGTCTGATCACAAAAGCGCGCACTTTGTTCATGCCCTCGCCGCTTTTGGGTATGCTTGTCAGAGGTATTCTCGCCAGATTGATCAAGGATTGTCACACCGATGTTCGCCGATATTCCAACCATGTTGCTGATGGTGACGACCGTGAGCCTGGCGATGACCTTGTGTCTTGGTGCCGTCTGGCGGCCGCAACTCCGCGACGGAACCGGCTTCTGGGCACTGGCGCTGGGCCTGAATACCCTGGCGCATGGTCTGTTCATGCTGCGTGGCGAGATCAGCGATTACTTGACTATCGTGCTGGCCAATACCCTGCTGGTCAGTGTTTATGCCCTGTTTTCCGAAGGACTGCTGCAGTTTCAGCGCCGTCAACTGCCACGCTGGCTGATCTGGTGGCCGGTGCTAGTGGTACCTCCGTTGTTTATTGCCCTGCTGGATGAGCAAATTTACAGAACCATTGCCAACAGCCTGATCCTGATGCTGCAAAGTCTGTTGCTGCTGATCATCGTTCTGCTTGGGCGTAGCACGACCGCTGGGCGCGGGCAGTATTTTGTCTTCCTCGGCTTGCTGCTGATGATCGGTACCTTGTCGCACCGTATGGTCGCTGCTCTGCTGGGCATGGATATTGGCATGGGCCTGAGCAGCACGAGTACGGTTCAGACCCTGACCTTCGTCAACTCCAATCTGGCTCTGATTCTAGGCAGCATGGGGCTGATTCTGATGACCAAGGAACGCGCCGATGAGCGCAACCGACAGTTGGCCATGCATGACGAACTGACTGGCCTGCCGAACCGCCGCGCCTGCCTGGACGGCCTGGGTCGCATGCTCGCACAGACCCAGCGTAACGCCACAGCATTGACCCTGATGATGATCGACATAGATCACTTCAAAGCCATCAACGACAACTATGGTCATCAATCCGGCGATGCGGTACTGCGTACCATGTCCAACTGCATCAGTGATCGCCTGCGCATGCAGGACCTGGCTGGGCGCATTGGTGGCGAGGAGTTTCTGGTGATCCTGCCGGACACCGACCTGCAGGGCGCCAAAGCCCTGGCCGAGAATCTGCGCCAGAGCATAGAAGCGGCGGACTTTGTCACCGACAAGGGTCAGCCACTGCAGGTAACGGTGAGTATTGGCCTGCACAGCCTGCGCACCGAATCGGACGGCACGATAAATACCCTGATCAGCAATGCCGATCAGGCCATGTACCGGGCCAAGCAGATGGGTCGCAACCGGGTTGAATCGCTGTCCTGAGGCGACTCGCCCACGACTGTCCGACGACCAGCGCTGTCACTGCAGCGCTTAAATCAGTACAATGCGCGCCCGCTGCGCGTGGCCTTGAGTGTCGCTGCGCGCTGGCCTTTTCTCTTTTGCGCAGGGCTTCACCTTGATCTCCACAGCCAATATCACCATGCAATTCGGCGCCAAGCCGTTATTCGAAAACGTCTCCGTGAAGTTTGGCGGCGGCAACCGCTATGGTCTGATCGGCGCCAACGGCTGTGGCAAGTCGACTTTCATGAAAATTCTCGGTGGCGATCTCGAGCCTTCGGCTGGCCAGGTCATGCTCGAGCCGAATGTGCGTCTGGGCAAGCTGCGCCAGGATCAATTTGCCTATGAAAATCACAGCGTGCTGAATACCGTGATCATGGGTCATGAAGAGCTGTGGAAGGTGCATGCCGAACGTGATCGCATCTATTCACTGCCGGAAATGAGCGAAGACGACGGGATGAAGGTCGCCGAACTGGAGACTGAATTCGCCGAACTCGATGGCTACACCGCCGAATCACGGGCTGGCGAATTGTTGCTGGGTCTGGGTATTCCACTGGAGCAGCACTACGGCCCGATGAGTGAAGTGGCGCCCGGCTGGAAGCTGCGCGTATTGCTGGCCCAGGCGTTGTTTTCCGATCCTGAAGTACTGCTGCTCGACGAGCCAACCAACCACCTGGATATCAACACCATCCGCTGGCTGGAAAGCATTTTGACCACGCGCAACAGCACCATGATCATCATTTCCCACGATCGGCACTTTCTCAACAGTGTCTGTACCCATATGGCCGACCTGGATTACGGCGAACTGCGTCTGTTCCCCGGCAACTACGACGAATACATGATGGCTGCCACCCAGGCGCGCGAACGCCTGCTGTCAGACAATGCCAAGAAAAAGGCGCAGATCGCCGAGCTGCAGACCTTTGTCAGCCGCTTTTCGGCCAACGCCTCCAAGGCCAAGCAAGCCACCAGCCGGGCCAAGCAGATCGACAAGATCCTGCTCGACGAGGTCAAACCCTCAAGCCGCATCAGCCCCTTTATCCGCTTTGAGCAGACCAAGAAGCTGCATCGCCAGGCGGTTATTCTGGAAAACGTCAGCCAAGGCTTTGACGGCGAAACCCTGTTCAAGAATTTCAGCCTGCAGATCGAGGCGGGTGAACGCGTGGCCATCATTGGCCCCAACGGTATCGGCAAGACCACCCTGCTGCGCACCCTGGTGAACGAGATGCAGCCGCTCAGTGGCTCGGTCAAGTGGGCCGAAAGTGCCGACATCGGCTATTTTGCCCAGGAACATGCCGACGATTTCAAGAACGACTGGACGTTGTTCGACTGGATGTCCCAGTGGACTACCGGTGGCGAACAGCTGGTGCGCGGTACCCTCGGGCGCATGCTGTTCTCCAACGACGACATCCTCAAGTCGGTCAAGGTGATCTCCGGTGGTGAGCAGGGCCGCATGCTGTTTGGCAAGCTGATCCTGCAGAAAGCCAATGTGATGATCATGGATGAACCGACCAACCACCTGGATATGGAGTCCATTGAGGCGCTGAACCTGGCCCTGGAAAACTACCCCGGTACGTTGATCTTCGTCAGCCACGACCGCGAGTTCGTCAGCTCGCTGGCGACGCGCATCATTGAGCTGTCCGACAATGGCATTACCGATTTCAACGGCAGCTACGACGATTATCTGCGTGAACTGGGTGTAGCAGTCTAAACGAGCAACCACCCCAGATATCGCCCATCCAGCAGCAGCCAATCAATCCAGAACAGCTGATGGGCGACGACGACCAACCAGAACACGGTCTGGTAGGCGGCCTTGCGAGTCTTGTGTCGATAGACTTGTTGGGCAATCAGCGCCCCGGGCCAACCACCCAGTAACTCCGTGAGGTGCAGCCAATTCTCCGGCGTACGTTGCCGTGATTGCTGCGCCCGCTGCTTGTCCCCACGGTAAAGAATAAAGCTCCAGAGGCTGACGGCAGGATACAGCGCCAGAGCCAGCAGCCAGCCCTGCTGACTGTAAAGCGTCAAGACACCCACCAGGGGCAAACAGCAGAGTGCCAGCCACACCAGCAGCTTGGGCCAGGCATGCTGTATACCCGCCCCGTGCTGGCGTCGCCTGACGGCTGAACGGGTCGATTTTTCAGCCTTGCGGCGGCTGGACTCCCGGGGTTTGCGGCGAATCGCCGGGCGGTCGATGCTCAGGCCCTCGCTGCGCATATGCGTGGCTCTAAGCCGTCCCTGCTCGTTGACAGCAGACAGATACAGAACAGGGTCACCCTGGCTGGGTCTGGCATCACCACGCATCACCGAAATATGCACAAAGACCCGCTCACTGCCATCCTCAGGCTGAATAAAGCCAAAGCCCTTGTCATCATTCCAGCTTTGCAACGTGCCGCGTTGTTCCATCAACCGCTCCAATTAGATCGTCCTCTCGCGAAATTGATTGTGCGTCAGAACCGGCGCCCTGCAAAGCACCGCGCAACGGCAAGCCGTCACCAAGTCTTCATCTGCTTGTCACCCTTAGATCATCATTAACGCCGCAAGCTAGTGATCTGTTGGTTCAACCCTGAGGACGTCAGCATGGACTATGAAACAGTTCTGAGTGAAGACAGTAACAACCCACGCAAACAACGCCGGCAAATGGAAGAACGTAAACGTATGGCCTTTCGACGAGCCATTGAAGACTACCGCGAGAGCCAGGCATTGCAAGCCCAGTTCTGCGACTTCCCGGAGCTACTGGGTCAGCATAAACCGCTGCATTAGGCGACAAAGCGCGCAGCAATGGATTTGATCAGCGCCCGCTCATCGCGAAGATAGCTCAGGAACGCCTGGGCTACCGGGCTCAGCCGCTTGCCGCGGGCATGCACCGCGCACCAGCTGCGGTACAACGGCAGCTCACTGAAATCGAGCTTGACCAACTCGCCATTGCGCAGGTACGCCGCGGCAGCGTGCTCCGTGACCAATGCCACGCCCAGTCCGGCTACCGCACCCTGTACCATGCTTTCGCCTGAGCCCATCTGCATGACCTGCTGCAGGTGCACACGCTTGTTCTGCAAAAACTCGTCCGTCGCCTTGCGGGTTCCCGAACCAGACTCGCGTTGCAACACCGCCACCGGCTCAAGTGCGCTCAGAGGCAAACGGCACTGACCCGCCAAGGTATGGTCCGGGGCCGCAACGGCAATGATGGGATTATTCAGGAAGGGGAAAAACTCCAGCGCCTGGTCTTCCGGCACCAGCGCCATTAACACCACATCGTCGCGGTTATCCTGCAAGCGCTGAATCACCTGTGAACGGCGGGTAACCTCAAGGCGGAAACCGATACCCGGAAAGCGCTGCCTGAAGTCTGCCAACAGGTGAGGTGTGAGGTATTGAATACTGCTAACGACAGCAAGGCGCAATTCACCCTGCAAACTGCCCTGCAAGCTGGACAGACTCATATCCAGGCTGTCCAGCCGGGCAAACAGGTCCGTGCCGGCCTGTTGCAGGTTGACCCCGGCCTCGGTCAAGTAAAGCTTTTTACCCACATACTCGAACAGAGACTGCCCAACCATCTCTTCCAATTGGCGGATCTGCTGACTGACTGCCGGCTGGGTCAAGGCCATCTCTTCCGCTGCGCGGCTGTACGACAAGTGCTCGCACACTGCGCTGAACACCTGCAACTGGCGAAAGGTCATACGCTGCAACGAACGTCGCATGCTGGTCTATCCTCATGGGTAACACTGATAGGAAAAGGGCTATTTCAGGCTGCAAGCACGACGCGGAAAGCCTCTTAATCCCACTACTGGCGCTGGATTGCAGCTCTGTATAAGTAATAGCTTATATATAAACAAAAAACTATTCATTTCACTTGTGTCTGCCCAGCGCCTACTGTGAGGCCACACCGATCACCAGGAGGACAAGGCACGTGATCAAGAAAATCCTTATCGCCAACCGCGGTGAAATTGCCGTTCGTATCGTCCGCGCTTGCGCGGAAATGGGCATTCGCTCGGTGGCCATCTACTCCGAAGCCGATCGTTACGCGCTGCACGTCAAACGTGCAGACGAGGCCTACAGTCTCGGCAGCGAACCGCTGGCCGGTTATCTGAACGCTCGACAACTGGTCAACCTGGCGGTCGAGACCGGCTGTGACGCATTGCATCCCGGCTACGGTTTTCTGTCTGAAAACGCCGAACTGGCAGAGATCTGCGCCGAACGTGGGGTGAAATTCATTGGCCCATCGGCAGAAGTCATTCGCCGCATGGGCGACAAGACGGAGGCCAGGCGCAGCATGATCAAGGCCGGCGTACCGGTCACCCCCGGCACCGAGGGCAACCTGGCCGATCTGCAAGAGGCGCTGAAGGAAGCCGAGCGGGTGGGCTATCCGGTGATGCTCAAGGCTACCTCGGGTGGCGGTGGCCGCGGTATTCGCCGCTGTAACAGTCTCGCGGAACTTGAACAGGCCTGGCCGCGGGTGATTTCCGAGGCGACCAAGGCCTTCGGCAGCGCCGACGTGTTTCTGGAAAAGTGCATCGTTAATCCAAAACATATCGAAGCCCAGATCCTGGCTGACAGCCTGGGTAATACCGTGCACCTGTTCGAGCGCGACTGCTCGATTCAGCGCCGCAACCAGAAGCTGATCGAGATTGCCCCCAGCCCGCAGCTGACACCGGAACAGCGCGCCTATATCGGCGACCTGGCAGTGCGTGCAGCGCAGGCTGTGGGTTACGAGAACGCCGGTACCGTGGAATTCCTGCTCGCCGAAGGTGAGGTGTATTTCATGGAAATGAACACCCGCGTTCAGGTGGAACACACCATCACCGAGCAGATCACTGGTATCGATATCGTCCGTGAACAGATCCGTATTGCCTCCGGCCTGCCCCTGTCAGTCAAGCAGGAAGACATTCAGCACCGCGGCTTTGCCATCCAGTTTCGCATCAATGCCGAAGACCCGAAGAACGACTTTCTGCCGTCCTTTGGCAAGATCACCCGTTATTACGCCCCCGGCGGCCCCGGCGTGCGCGTGGATACGGCGATCTACACCGGCTACAGCATTCCGCCCTACTACGATTCCATGTGTCTGAAGCTGATCGTCTGGGCGCTGACCTGGGAAGAGGCATTGGACCGCGGCTTGCGCGCACTGGACGACATGCGTTTGCAGGGGGTGAAAACCACCACAGCCTATTACCAGGAAATTCTGCGTAACGGCGAATTCCGCAGCGGCGTGTTCGACACCAGCTTTGTCGAGGCGCACCCGGAACTGACGCGCTACTCGGTCAAACGCAAACCCGAAGAATTGGCCCTGGCGATTGCCACAGCCATCGCCGCACATGCGGGACTTTAACGATTAAAAGCCGCCAGAGGCTGAAGGTCGGACGCTGGAAGACCAGCCTCCACGGAATCTGAATTTCCAGCCTCAAGCCTACAGTCTATAGCGAAGGAAAAAAGACATGAGCACCACACGCAAGATTACCGTTACCGATACCATTCTGCGCGATGCCCACCAGTCGCTGCTGGCAACCCGCATGCGCACCGAAGACATGCTACCGATCTGCCCCAAGCTGGATCAGGTCGGTTACTGGTCGCTGGAAGTCTGGGGCGGCGCTACCTTTGATGCGTGCATTCGTTTTCTCAAGGAAGACCCCTGGGAGCGCCTGCGCCAGCTGCGCGAAGCCCTGCCTAATACTCGCCTGCAAATGCTGCTGCGCGGTCAGAACCTACTCGGCTACCGGCATTACAGCGACGATGTAGTAAAGGCCTTTGTCGCCAAAACTGCTGCTAACGGCATCGATGTATATCGTATTTTCGATGCCATGAACGATGTACGTAATCTCGAGACCTCAATTCAGGCTGTAAAAGCAGCGGGTAAACATGCCCAAGGCACACTGGCCTATACCACCAGCCCGGTTCATACGGTCAAAGGCTATGTAGCACAAGCCAAGGCCATGGCCGATATGGGTATCGATTCGGTCGCGATCAAGGATATGGCTGGTCTGCTGACCCCCTTCGCCACCGCCGAGCTGGTCACCGCGCTAAAGGCCGAACTGAGCCTGCCGGTCTTTATTCACTCGCACGACACCGCGGGCATGGCCGCCATGTGCCAGATCAAGGCCATCGAAGCCGGCGCAGACCATATTGATACCGCCATTTCCAGCATGGCCTGGGGCACCAGTCATCCTGGTACTGAATCCATGGTTGCAGCCCTGCGCGGTACGCCCTATGACACGGGCCTGGACCTTGAGTTGTTGCAGGAAATCGGTCTGTATTTCCATGCCGTGCGCAAGAAGTACCACCAGTTCGAAAGCGAATTCACTGGCGTTGATACCCGCGTGCAGGTCAACCAGGTACCGGGCGGCATGATGTCCAACCTGGCCAACCAGCTCAAGGAGCAGCACGCACTGGACCGCATTCAGGAAGTCTTTGAAGAGATCCCGCGCGTACGCGCTGATCTGGGCTTCCCACCGCTGGTGACGCCCACCTCGCAGATTGTCGGTACCCAGGCGGTGTTTAACGTCCTCGCCGGAGAGCGTTACAAGACCATCACCAACGAGGTCAAACTCTACCTGCAGGGCCGTTACGGCCAGGCGCCGGGTGAGGTCAATGCCGAGTTGCAACGCCGCGCCATTGGCAATGAAGACGTGATTGACGTGCGCCCGGCCGACCTGCTGAAACCGGAAATGGACAAGCTCAAGGCCGAAGTTGGCAGCCTGGCGCAGTCCGACGAAGATGTCCTGACTTATGCGATGTTCCCGGATATTGGCCGCAAGTTTCTCGAAGACCGCGCCGCCGGGACACTCAAACCGGAAGCGCTGCTGCCACCCACTGGGGCAACCGCCAGACCCACCGCCAGCGACGGAGCGCCTACCGAGTTTGTCATCGACGTGCATGGTGAAAGTTACCGGGTTGATATTACCGGCGTCAGCGTCAAGGGCGATGGCAAGCGGCATTTCTACCTGAGCCTGGACGGCATGCCCGAGGAAGCGGTATTCGAACCGCTGAACTCCTTCAGCAGTATCGGCGGCAGCCAGCGCAAGCAGGCCAGCAAACCTGGCCACGTGACCACCAGCATGCCCGGCAACGTGGTTGATGTGCTGGTCGCGGTCGGCGATGTGGTCAAGGCCGGTCAAGGCGTACTGGTCAGTGAAGCGATGAAGATGGAAAGCGAAATCCAGGCGGCGATTGACGGCACGGTCAAGGCCGTCAATGTGGCCAAGGGTGACCGGGTCAATCCGGGCGAGATCCTTATTGAAATAGAGTGAAGCAGCTGCAAGCCGCAAGCTACAAGCTGCAAGCGCTACGGAGTCTCTGACTAGTCTCAGTCTGAGTACTAACACCGGGTTGCTTGCGGCTTAAGGCTTGCAGCTTGAGGCTGCTTTCCCGGAGGGAAAGCATGGGTCTGGATCCTGTTGTACTGTTTTTTGTCTTCGGCCTGATTGCCGGGCTGGTAAAGAGCGAACTCAAGCTGCCACCGGCCTTGTATGACACGCTGTCGATCGTCTTGCTGCTGGCCATTGGTCTGCATGGTGGCGTCGAGCTGGCAGCGCAGGCCAGTACGGCGCTGCTGGGACAAACATTGCTGGTGCTGGCGATGGGTATCGCGCTACCACTGGCGGCCTTTCCGCTGCTGCGCGCATTGCGCTTCCCACGGGTCGATGCCGCCAGTATCGCAGCGCACTACGGTTCGGTCAGCGCGGGTACCTTTGCGGTAGTCATCGCCTATCTGCTGGCCCGTGATATTGTCTTTGAAAGCTATATGCCGCTGTTTGTCGCCGTGCTGGAAGTGCCTGCAATTATCGTCGGCATTCTGCTGGCCAAGGATGTACGCCGCGATACCGACTGGAAAGCCCTCAGCCATGAGGTATTCCTGGGCAAGAGCATCATGCTGCTGCTCGGCGGCCTGATTATCGGCCTGCTGGCCGGCAAGGAGGCCATAGCGCCGCTGGAGCCGCTGTATACCAGTATGTTCAAGCCGGTACTGGCCTTCTTTCTATTGGAAATGGGTCTGATCGCTTCACGGCACCTGGGCAGTCTGCGCACCACCGGCATGCGCCTGGTCGTCTTTGCACTGATCTTCCCGCTGTTCGGCGCCCTGACCGGCGCCCTGCTCGGTCACGCCATGGGACTGTCGGTGGGGGGCATCACGGTATTGGCCACCCTCGGCGCCAGCGGTTCCTATATCGCCGTGCCCGCGGCCATGCGTCTGGCGCTACCGGAGGCCAACCCGGCGCTATCTTTGACCGCCTCGCTGGGCATTACCTTCCCGTTCAATATACTGGTGGGAATACCCTTGTACCTGTCTTTCGCTGAATGGCTGGCCGCCTGAGGAGCCCAACATGACTCATCCAACGCGAACCTTGCTGACGCTGATCTGTGAAGCGGCTCTGGAGAACCGGCTAATCAAGGACCTGGAGCAACTCGGCGCTCCCGGTTGGACCCTGTCCGACGCACGGGGTAGCGGCACACGCGGCATTCGCAGCGCCGGCTGGGACAACGACGGCAATATTCGCGTGGAAATCATTTGCAGCAACGACCTGGCCGAGCGAATCGCCCGACACTTCCAGGAACGCTACTACGACAACTATGCGATGGTTTGTTATCTGAGTCAGGTCGAGGTGTTGCGGGCGGAGAAGTTCTAAGCGGCAAGCGGCAAGCGGCAAGCGGCAAGCGGCAAGCGGCAAGCGGCATCAGTCTGGGGCTGGAGCAATCGCTGTCAACATAGAATTGTTGCTTTAGCGGATTAAATCCGCGCCAGCACGTGCTGCTTCCAGCTTTAAGCCTTCAGCCTCAAGCCACCACGTGCCAATTCGGCTCCCGCCTCAACCACAGCTATCGCGGTGTAGCTTGTAGCTTGTAGCTTGTAGCTTCATAATGTCCGGCTTTTCCTTTCAGCCCGCTGCAGGCGGGCTATTTGAGCGAGGCAGCGAACGATGACCGCATTGGTTGGCGTGATCATGGGCTCCAAGTCGGACTGGTCCACCCTTAGCCACACGGCTGACATGCTCGAACAGCTGGGCATTCCCCATGAGGTCAAGGTCGTGTCTGCACACCGGACCCCGGATCTGCTGTTCCAGTACGCGGCAGAAGCCGCTGGCCGCGGTATCGAGGTCATCATCGCCGGGGCGGGTGGCGCCGCGCATCTGCCGGGCATGTGTGCCGCCAAGACCCATTTGCCGGTACTCGGCGTGCCGGTCCAGTCATCCATGCTCTCGGGTGTCGATTCGCTGCTGTCGATCGTACAGATGCCTGCGGGTGTGCCGGTTGCTACCCTGGCCATCGGCAAGGCCGGCGCCATCAATGCTGCGCTGCTCTCGGCCAGTATTCTCGGCGGCAAGCATCCGCAATTCCATGCTGCGCTTGAGGCCTTCCGCAAGCAGCAGACCGAGACCGTGCTGGATAATCCGGATCCGCGCCAAGCCTGAGGAAAATAGCATGAAGATCGGTGTCATCGGTGGTGGACAACTCGGACGCATGCTGGCGCTGGCTGGCACCCCGCTAGGCCAGCATTTTGCCTTTCTCGACCCGGCACCGGACGCCTGTGCCCAGGCCCTGGGTGAGCATATCCGCGCCGATTACAGTGATCGCGATCACCTGCGCCAGCTGGCCGATGAAGCCGACGTGGTGACCTTCGAGTTTGAAAGCGTACCCGCCGATACCGTGGCCTTCCTGTCACAGTTTGTACCGGTGTTCCCCAACGCCGAGTCACTGCGCATCGCCCGTGACCGCTGGTTTGAAAAGTCGATGTTCCAGGATCTTGGCATCCCTACGCCGGAATTCGCCGATATTCAGTCCCAGGACAACCTGGAAGCAGCAGTCAAACGTATCGGCCTGCCTGCCGTCATAAAGACCCGCACCCTGGGCTACGACGGCAAGGGCCAGAAGGTCCTGCGGCATCCCGAGGATGTGCACGGCGCCTTCGCCGAGCTGGGCAACGTGCCCTGCATCCTTGAAGGTTTTGTATCCTTCAGCGGCGAGGTCTCATTGATCGCCGTGCGCGCCCGCAATGGCGAAACCCGCTTTTACCCACTGGTCCACAATACCCATGTTAATGGCGTGCTCAGCCTGTCCGTGGCCAGTACCAACCACCCGCTGCAGGCACTGGCCGAGGACTATGTCAGCCGGGTGCTGGACAAGCTCGATTACGTCGGCGTGCTGGCCTTCGAGTTCTTTGAGGTGGATGGCGGCCTGAAAGCCAATGAAATCGCGCCACGGGTGCACAACTCCGGGCACTGGACCATTGAAGGTGCCGAGTGCAGCCAGTTTGAAAACCACCTGCGTGCGATTGCCGGCCTGCCGCTGGGTTCCACCGCCAAGGTTGGCGAAAGCGCCATGCTCAACTTTATTGGCGAAGTACCGCCCGTGGAGCAGATCACTGCCATAGCCGATTGTCACCTGCACCACTACGGCAAAGCCTTCAAGGTCGGGCGCAAGGTAGGACATGTTACCCTGCGCTGCGCTGATGCGCAGAGTCTGGCCGCGCGTATCAATGACGTGCAGCAGTTGCTGACTGCAGTCGGGCATTGATCTGCCAGACCCACTGCTGTCCAAGCTGGCGATTTGACCCAGTACCCGCAATGGAAACTTCAACGCGCTCGATTGTCAGATCAGGTAATGGCCGCCGACCAATGGATACCTTAATGCGCCTGCTTATGGCTCTTCTGTTATGCCTGCCACTGCTGGCCCAGGCTGAACCGCGGGTGCTTGACTGGCTTGAACTCTTGCCCGACGACGATTTACAGGCCCTGATCGACATGCCCGAGATTGGTCACAACTGGGGCGAGGAGGCACCCGGTGATTTCAGCCAGAGCCTGCGTCAGCGCGACAAGACCTTGCCTGAAGTGATGTATTCGACCCGGGTGGTTCCCGGTATGGACGGTTTACACGCCCGTCTCGCGGGCTTCCCTGTGCCGCTGGAAAGCAACGAGCATGGCCTGTACACCCAGTTTTTTCTGGTGCCCTACGGCGGCGCCTGCATTCACGTGCCACCCCCCCCACCGAACCAGATCGTTCTGGTCGATTATCCGGCGGGCTTTGCCATCACCGACCTGTACCAGCCGATCTGGATCGAAGGCACCCTGAAGGTGGATCAGACCAGCAACGAGCTGGCTGACGCCAGTTACAGCCTGAGTGCCGGTCGCGTCTGGATCTACGACGGCGAGTGATATCAGCCTGACATACATCTTTCCTAATAATTTCCCATTACGGTAGACAGGCCCATCCCCCTTCCGGGTGGCGTTTCTACCATGCGCTTGGGGTATGCTGTGCCCTGTTTTGCCCTGTTTTGACAACCTGGAGTTCAGATGGAATCGCTGATTGGTCTTATTGGTCTGGTGGTGCTGGTGGTGTTTTCACTGCGCCGCTTCCTGTTGCGCAAGGAATCGCCGCAACAGCAGGCCCAACCCTTCTCGGGCGAGCTGTATCAGGTCGGACAGACCTGCATTGCCCGACGTCATGCCAGTAACCCTACCCGTACCGTCGTGGTCATGCCCGGGTTCATGGAAAACTTTCTGTACTTTACCGAGTTCTATGCCGACCCCTCGATCGAACTGATCATGCTGACCAGTGCCGATTATCATATTCCGGTCGAACATCCCCGTTTCACCAAAGCCAGCTGGATACAGACGCCCAAGGCCCGGCCCGGTACCATTGCGCATGATGCCGAGGCACTGAATCAAGCGCTGGGCAACCTGGTCAGCACCCCCTCCGTTCGCGTGCACGGGCACTCGCGCGGTGGCGCCGTGACCCTTGAGGCCGCGCGCCAACAACCGGCCTTGTTTGAGCAGGTCGAAGTCATACTTGAGGCGCCGCTGCTGCCGCAGGCCAAGCCCTATGCCCCCTTGCCCGGCATAGTGCGCTGGTTGCTGCCCTTTCTGCTGCCGCTCTGGCAGTCCAGCCCGATCAACGAGCGTAACCGTGCCGTCTGGGGGCCGCTGGACAACCCGCGCAAACGCGAGTTGATCATGGGCTTTCCCTTCAACCCGAAAACCTGTGCCGTCATGCTCGCCAACATGCACGACATGCAAGAGTGGATGGAGCAGACCGGTACCGACATCTATCGCTTCGTCAAATATGGCGCCGTGCTGGTGCCCGGCAAGGATCGGGTGTTGCAATCCCAGGCCATGCTGTCCAGCGCACAACAGGCGGAAAACCTGCAGGTGATCGAAATTGCCGGCGGTAGCCACTTCGTGATTACCGACCACCCCGAGTCGATTCCTCCTTTGCAGGCCGTCTGAAGCCATGCCCCCGGGATCAAGCAAGGTAACCTTTGAAAGCCTGGGGCTGGTGCATTCCTGTTTTACTGAAAAGTTCGCCATCCCGCGCCAACCCAGTCTGGCCCCGGCGGCACGGGGCTGGATCGAGCTCTATCCGCCCTATGACCAGCCCCAGGCGGTCGAAGGCCTGCAGGGTGTATCCCATCTCTGGTTGCTGTTTGTCTTCCATGCTGCCAGCAGTGGCCCGGAGCACCTGCGCGTACGCCCGCCACGCTTGGGTGGCAACCAGCGCATCGGTGTGTTTGCCAGTCGCTCGACGCACAGACCCAATCCGATCGGCCAGTCGGTGGTCAAGCTGGATGCCATTGAGGCTGGGCGTCTGCTTATTTCCGGCATCGACCTGCTCGACGGTACCCCGATTCTCGATATCAAACCTTATGTACCCTACGCCGATAGCCTGCCAAGCGCCCATAACGCCCTGGCCGAGGCCGCACCAGTGCTGCTGCCGGTGAGCTGGACAGACTCGGCCCTGCAACAGGCTCAGGCTCAGGCCTTGCGTCTGCAGCAACCGGTGGTTGCGCTGATTGAACAATGCCTGGCCCAGGACCCCAAGCCGGCTTATCAGCAACCCGAGCCTGAACGGGAATACGGCGTGCGCTTCTGGGACATCAACGTGCGCTGGCACTACCCCGACCCGGCTCGGATTTGCGTCCTGAGCGTTCTGCCGGTCTGATCGACTCGACCTAGAGGGCCCGCAACAGACAGTGCCATCATTGACAGTCCACAGACCTCGACTACCCTCTTCATTGGGTGCCAGGGATCTGTGCCGTAGGAAGTGAGTCAGGATCGATTCACACCATTAGTCCATAGTGGATACAGTCTCCCCGGCTCCCTGTGCCGAGGAGAATAATAATGCACAGCAGATACCTACGCCTGATGGGTAGCCTGGGTGCGCTATTGCCCGTGATAGCCACAGCAGACGTACTACCCGCTCTGTCACCCCAGATACCCCACGATGTCACCGTCACCAGTCCCGTCACCCTGGAGAGCCTGCAGGCCGACTTTGACCTGTTGTCCTGGCAAACCTTTGTTGCCCTGAACTGGCCGGTGCTACCCGATGGTCAGCCTGACACCAGTCAGACCATAGGCCAGCAGGATGCGCCCACGGTCTGGGAAAGCTGGAAGGAGAGTTACCAGATCTTCCTGCCCCAGGGACAGACCCCTGCAGCCTGGGACAGCCCCGCTAGCCTGCCAGAGGCTTGCGAGAATCTCGGCGAGGGCCGGTTGATCCAGCAAATGGGCAAGGTCCCGGATGTGCTGGATGAATTTATCCAGCCCTTTGAAACCGGGCCACTGGTCGACCAGAACGGGGTTTATACCCGCAACGACATTGTGGTCAACCGCAGCATGTTCGACAGCATCGTCAACAACGGCCTGTACAGTCAGCAGGGGCAGCAGCAGTTCCTGGCCAACAGCAATAACCGGATAGCCTTCGAGTGCGGCAATAACCAGGGGCCGGTTGGCGCCATCATGGTCAAATCGGCCTGGAAAGTGCTGGGCAACGGTGACGACCCGAGTGACTTTCACAGTGTCAAGGCCCTGGTCTACACCCCGGCCAATGATGATCCGGACAAGGGCCCGATTCTGCCGGCCTCCTGCTCACTACAGCCCATGGGCCTGGTCGGCCTGCACATAGTGCACAAGACCGACAATGCCCCGCAGTGGGTCTGGTCTACCTTCGAGCATGTGCGCAACGTGCCGGAACAGACCACCCCAGCGGATCAGCGCAAGGGGCCTTTCCTGTTCTATGACGCCAATGCCACCGATCGCCCGGTGAACGAACCGCCACCTCGGCCCTGGAACCCGGAACAGACGGCTACGCCTTCGCAGATCGTCCGTGAAACGCCGCTGACGGCCGCCACCCACCAGCTCAACCAGTCCTTTCAGGCCAGCCTGCAAGCGGTCAATCCGGACTCGGTATGGGCCAACTATCAGCTGATCAGTACCCAGTGGCCGACCGATCCGGCCGCCGACTGTATCAGCCCCTCACCAACCAATCCGCTGGGCACACCAGCACCCAATTTCCTCGCCAACACCACGCTGGAGACCTATATCCAGGGCAGCGTACCCCAGGCCTCGTCCAGCTGTATGGAATGCCATAACAATGCCACCACCAAGGTTACCGAGTCGCCGCGCACCAGCTTTGCCGACTTTACCTTTCTGCTGGAACGCGCCCAATCCACCGGTGCCAAGGAGTGACGCCATGACGGATTCAAACCAACAGGATTTCAATGCCATGTCCTCTGCCCTGACCGGCATCCCGGAGGACAAACTAGCCCCGGAAATCGACCCCATCGGCTTGCCCCCGGTATTTTTGCAGGTGTGCGAAACCGGCATGGGCAGCGCCGCCTTCAACGCCTTGCTGACCCAGTATCGCAGTGCCAAGGCCGCCGGTCAGACCCCAGATCAGATTGCCGCCAGCCTGCTGGCTGACACCAGCAGTCAAACCGCGCAGGGCGCACGCTCACTGATGAAACTCTGGCTGCTGGGCGTCTGGTACCAACCCTACGACCTCAATGGGGTAGCCCAGGCCAGTCAACGAGTAGTCTCGGATCAGGCCTACAAGGAAAGCTGGGCCTGGCGGATAGCCCAGGCCCATCCCATGGGTTACAGCCAACTGCACTTCGGTTACTGGGCCAGCGAACCGCCGCCATTGTCGGCCTTTGTCGGCATACAGGGAGGTAAGCAATCATGAGCACCCATCAGGCAGATGTGATCATCGTCGGGGCCGGACTGGCCGGCAGTATTGCCGCCTACCAACTGGGCCTGGCCAATCTCAAGGTGCTGGTACTGGAAGCGGGTTCGGCGATTCCGCCAAACCGTACCCAGTTCATGGAAACCTTTTACACCAGTACCCTGAAGACCCCGGAGTCGCCCTACCCACCCCAGCATGACGCCCTCGATCCGGCCCAACAGAACGCGCCCCGGGCAACCATTGCCGATCTGATCAACGGCTGGCAGAACCCGCAAACCAGCTATCTGGTGCAAAAGGGGCCGCTGGCCTTCACCAGCACCTATGAGCGGCTTGGCGGTGGCACCATGTGGCACTGGATGGGCACCGCCCTGCGCCTGCTACCGAATGATTTCAGGATCAACACACTCTATGGCGTGGGCATGGACTGGCCGATTGGCTACGACGACCTGATGCCCTATTACGAGCTGGCCGAGGGCGAAATTGGTGTCTCCGCCAATGTCGCCGATCAAAGCTATCTGGGTGTGCATTTCCGTCCGGGCTACCAGTATCCGATGCATGCCATTCCCGCCTCGATGATCGACCAGGCCTTCAGCGCCGGGGTTGACGGTCATCAGTTCGATAATCTGCCCCTGCAGGTAACGCCAACGCCAGCTGGACGCAACTCGCAGTCGGACAATGGCCGACGCGTCTGCGCCGGCAATACCAACTGCACGCCGATCTGTCCGATTCAGGCCAAGTACGACGCCACGGTGACCATGAACCGGGCACTGGATACCGGCAATGTCACCATCCTGTATCAGACGGTAGCCAGTCGCGTGCTGGTGGGTGACGACAAACAGATCAGCGGTATCGAGTTTATCCAGTACGACACCGCCAATGGGCCGCCCACAGGTCAAGGTGTGGCCGTAGGTCAACGTTACATGCTGGCCGCGCATGCCATTGAAACGCCCAAACTGCTGCTCAACTCGGCAAACTCCAGCTGGCCCAAGGGTGTCGCCAACAGCAGTGGTCAGGTCGGCTGCAGCCTGGCTGATCACCCGGTCTATCTGGCCTGGGGCATGATGCCCGAGGGCAAGGCGGTGTACCCTTATCGAGGCCCGATTGCCACCTCCGGCATCGAAAGCCTGCGCGACGGCCCGTTCCGCAATCAGCGCGCGCCCTGGCGTATCGAGATTGGCAACGCCGGCTGGAACTGGCCGGCGGGTGACCCCTACACCACCGTCTGCGATCTGATCGACGGCACTAACAACGCCGGTGCCAATCCACTGCCCTCCGAGCCCGGGCCCAGTCTGACCTTGTCCGGTACCGCGCTGGTGCAGCGCCTCAACAGCTTGCTGATCCGACAATTCCGGATCGGTTTTCTGGTCGAGCAGGTCGAGGAAAATCCGGATAAGCCGCTGTGTTATATCGTGCCGTCCAAGGACTACACCGACCATCTGAACATTCCGCGCCCGGAAATCCACTATGACTTCTCGCCCTATACCCGCGCCGGTTTCAAAGCCGCCCGGCAGGCGGCCAGTTACATGATCCGCGAGCTGCTGGGTGCCGATGAAGTGACCAATATGCAACCGGACCCTGCCAGCAGTCCCGGCATTTTCACCGACGGCAATGAAACCTTCAGCTTCAGTGGCGCCGGGCATGTCATGGGCACCTATCGCATGGGATCTGACCCGAGCAATTCAGTGGTCAATCAGGAGCAGCGCAGCTGGGATCACAGCAACCTGTACCTGGTGGGCGATGGCGTCTTCCCCAGTACCGGAACGGCCAACCCGTCACTGACCATTGCTGCCTTGACCTTTCGCGCGGCTGACAGCCTGGCGACTGACCTGCTTGGCAAGACGGTGACTGTTCAAGCCAACCAGGCCTGGCAGGGCACGGGCGTTCAGGTGGACGGCAAGACCCGCCGAGTCAGTCTGTACCAGGGCGGCAGCTGGACTGCCAATCCGGCCAACGGCATGGTTGATGCCGACGGCCATGCCGGATTGCCAGCCAAGGCCGGGTATACGCTACCGGGTGCCAATGAAGGTGCCTTGATTGGTCGTATTGGCAGCAGCGGACCCGCCTTTCTGCTGGGGAATCAGGGACAGCTGCCCCGCGGCCAGAGCGGTGAACTGCAACTCTGTATCAATGATGATCTGACGGGTGAGTATGGTGCCGGTCTGACCGACAACCAGGGCAGTCTGCAGATACAGATCGGCTTCGGTTCGCTCTGAGTAAAAGGAGGCCCGAGCAACTCAGCCGGGCCTCTGGATCAGCTGTCAACAATGCTCGGCAGGCAAGAACTCAGCCGCTATACTCGGATTGAATTTCTTACCGAGTCGCCCCTTCCCTTCATGCACGCTCTGTATTTTTCACCCATGTTGCTGGGCCTGTGCCTGCTGGTCGCCGTGGCCATAGCCGCCAGCGCCCTTTGGCGGATGTCGCGTCCCTACGCTGGCCCCGGTTTCTGGATGGCGGGCAGTTGGTCGCTGATTGGCGGCATTCTGTTGTTTATCGGCTTTATGGCCACTGGCAGTCCAACCCTCAATGTCCTCGGCAATGCCGGACAACTGGCCGGTGAAGCCTTGTTTCTATTGGGTATTTTCCGCTTCATGGGTAAACCCTTGCCCTGGTGGACTGTGCCTGTCAGCGTCGGGCTGATGGTCAGCTTCAATATTCATTATTGGCTGTTTGCCGGTAATTCGGATTTCCTGATGGGGGTGTATTCGACTATCGCCGGACTGTTGCCAGTCCAGGCCATCTGGCTGTTGCTGCGCGAAAAGGCTGACTCAGCTACCCGCCCGGCACGTCTGCTGGTGGGTGTCAGTCTGCTGATCTATTCCGTAGTTACACTGCTGCGTGGTGCTCTGGGCTATCTCAATTGGTGGCAAGATCAGCCCTATGTCAGCCCGCATGAATCCTTCAGTTACCTGCTGCCCTATAACTTCGCCATCCCCGCACTGGTCATGGGCTTTGTCGGTGTTACCTTGATGACCATGCAGCGGATTCTGGCCAACAGCCAACAACACGCCGAGCAGGCTCGGTTGAGCTCACTGCGCTTTGAGCGTTTGCTCGGGGCCAGCAGCTCTGGAGTGGCGTTACTACAGAACAATCGGATTCAGGATGTCAATCAGCGCATGGAATATCTCAGTGGCCTGCCACGCAGGCAGTTGATCGGCCAGCCCGTTGGCGTGCTCTTTGTTGACCCGGCACAGCAACAGCTTGAGACTTACCTGAGTACCGGCACCGCGGGGCAATGTGATATTGATGCCCTGCACGCCGATGGCAGCAGTTACCCCGCTGAAATCAGCCTGTCACCCTTGACCGGAGAAAAGCAGGACATGATTCTGGAGTTGCGTGATGTCAGTCACCGTAAAACGCTGGAGCACCAGCTGCAGCTGCTGGCAACCCAGGATTCGCTGACGGGCGCGCTCAATCGTCGTGCCTTCAACGAGCAGGCAGAAACCGAAATACAGCGTACCGCTCGTCATCAGAATCCCTTGTGTCTGGCTGTGCTGGATCTTGATCATTTCAAGCGGATCAACGATGCCTTCGGCCACCTGTGCGGTGATGAGTCACTGCTGCAGTTTTCGACCTTGTGTCGTCGACAGATTCGGCGCCATGATCTGTTTGCTCGCTTTGGCGGTGAAGAGTTTACCCTCCTGCTACCGGAAACCACCGCAGAAGCGGCTCGCCTGCTGCTTGAGCGCATTCGGCAGGAACTTGATAGTCTGCCGATGCAACATGAACAGGGCCGTTTCAACATGACTGTCAGCGCCGGTATAGCCACCTGGCAGCCAGGCGACACCCTTGAGACGCTGTTCCGCCGTGCCGACCAGGCCCTGTACCGTGCCAAGTCTGACGGGCGCAACCGGGTTCAACTGTGGAGCGCCACTATGGAGGACAGCCAAGCATGAACTTGTCCCTTGGTCATGTGGCACTCGTGATGCTGGCCGCCTTGCTGGGCTACTGGATCTGGCGCGGTATGGGTCTGCGTGACCGCGCCCTGATCCTGGTTCGGCAACACTGCAACAAGGCCGACGTACAATTGCTGGATGAGAGTATTGTGCTGAACAAGCTACGATTGGGCCGCAATGCAGCCGGCCAGATCAATCTGGTCCGCCGCTATGCCTTCGAGTTTACTGTCACCGGAGAGCGCCGCTACCCCGGGCATATCGAGTTGCATGGCCAGCGTCTTATGCATGTGGAGCTGGCACCGCACCCCTTTCCGGGCAATATCAACCCGGACCAGCCCCTGCTTTAAGTCACCTTCCATGGTTCCACGTGAAACCCTCTGGAGTATTGGATAAGCTGATGCTCAGCAACATACCTACCTATCTGATTGCAGGTCCACTGGGTGCCGGCAAGACCAGCCTGATACGTCAATTGCTTGAACAGCGGCCCGTTGGCGAACAATGGGCGGTATTGATCAATGAATTTGGTCAGGTTGGCATTGATACCGCACTCCTGGCGGATCAAGCAAGGCAGGTTCAACTGGCTGAGATCCCCGGAGGCTGTCTGTGTTGCGTTAATGGCTTGCCCTTTCAGGTCGGCCTGGGCCGTCTGTTGCGCCGCGCCAAGCCGGATCGGCTGTTTATCGAGGCCTCAGGTCTTGGTCACCCCCTGAGTTTGCTGAAACAGTTGAGTCAACCGCCTTGGGTCGGTGTTCTGCAATTGCAGGGCTTGATCATGGTGCTCGATGTCGCGGCTCTTGCACGCGGCGAGCCGCTGGCTGAAGCACAGGAGCAGGCACTGCACAGCGCCGCGCTGATTGTCATGAACAAGTCCGAAGCCCTGAACGACAGTATTCGTCAGCCGCTGGTCGCGCGTTTTGCTGCTATCCATCAGCATTGGACTGCTCAGGGCATGCTCAAACTGTCTGAACTGCCTGTCGCACCAGCTGTGCTTACCGAATTGCCGGTATCCGTCTTGCCCACTGAACAACAGGCGGCTGTCCTGCAGCAGCTGTGGCGCCATGTCGATGAGCTGCTGTGTTCAGAGCACAGTATGGATGGTTTTTTCAGCATAGGTTGGCGCGGCCATCCCGCACAGTGCTATGGCGAAACGGCCTTGCAGGCCTGGCTGACCCGTAACCCTTGGCAGCGCGCCAAGGGCATCGTCCACACAGACCAGGGCTGGTTAGCCTTCAATGCCGTCAGAGGTGAGCCCATACGCTGGCAGCCCAGCGACTGGCGCCGGGACAACCGTATTGAGCTGATTGACTCACAGGCATTTGACCGCAACACGCTTGAGCGCGGCTTGCGGGAGGCACAGATAAAGGATTAATGTAAGCCTTTTTTGAAGATGACCATGTTCAAAATACCCTCCCTGCTCAGCGCTCTTTGCCTCTGCACCCTGAGTCTCTGCTCGGGTCAGGTGTTCGCTGCGGCCTGCCTGATTGAATCCGATGACGACCAACTGCCTATTCGCATGTGCCAGCAGAACATCAGCATTCCGGATAGTCTGTTTACCGACAACTTCTGCCAGCCAAACATCCCCGAGCGTACCTTCGAGGTCAGCTTTGTCGATCAGTGCCCGGCTGGGGCATACGGTATCTGCAATGGTGCGCAGGCTGAGGGTGTGGCCTATCAACAGGCTATTCACTATTACAGCGACCCGGATGACGCCCCCTTTCTCAAGGCATACTGCGAGCAGATCAGTTCCGGCAGTTGGGAAACGCCCTGATCACAGTCGCGGTTGGGGAAAGTCCATGGCAGCACCCAGATCAAGTTGCTGCCCTACCTCCAGATTCAAACGTTGCACCGAGCCGGCTGCCAATTCCAGGACAAAACGCAGCGAGCGGTCTGCCTGATAGACTTGGCAGGGCATGGTCTCGCAGGGCGGAACGTTGGAGAAAATATGGGTAATTCTTGCCTGCCCATCCAGATACACCAGATCCAGAGCAATCACCATGTTGCGCATCCAGATCGCCGGCCGAGTGCCGGGCGGGAAATCAAACAGCATGCCTTCATCGTCCGCCAGCTTTGCCCGCCCCATCAAACCCTGACGTCGACTCTCCGGATCTGCCACACGCTCCAGCAGCATGCGCTCACCCGCCAGTTCCACCACCAGCTTGCGCTCATCCGCTGTGGCATGGCCGCACAGCAGGATCAGACTCAGGCCAAGTAGACAAAGTAGTTGCCGCATCAGAGATTATCCTTGAGCAAATTCTGGTAGACCATGTTGGTCAGGTACAGTCTGTCCTGTTCATTCAAATCCACAAACTCGACACCCGTTGCCACCTGTGCTGGCGTGGGTTCTTCCTTGCTGACGGCGCGCACCTTGGCGCTGATGGTCAGGTACACATCAAGCCCGGACGGGTTGATGCGAAACGCCAGCTTGATATCCTCGCCCTTGTCCCCGAGCGGCCTGGCTGACAAGAGTCTGGCACCACCACAACTGAGGTCGACAATCTTCGCTGCCTGTTGACCCGCCGATGAGGTCACGGCCGTGACCAGCTCGACACTTACCCGGGAAGAGCCCCGTATGCGCATGGACTGAACACTTTGCGGGTAAGCCAGGTGCAGATAGGGAAAGGGTGACAGGTTGGCCTTCAACACCCGGGTCTTGTAGGCCACAGCATCCTTGCCAACGAAACCGCGGACCAGAAACTGCTGACCTTCCTTGATAAACACCAGCCTACCCTGGGAGAGGGGTGCGCTGACGATCAGGCTGATCGGCGCATGGTAGCCGATCATGCGCACCTGATAACGCTCGGTGTTGCCGGTACTCAGGGTTTGCAGTTGCACCAGATCGCCCGGTGTTAGCTTGATCTGCGCCAGACTGGAAATCTGTACTTCTGCCTGCTGACCATTGCCCGCCACATCGAGCTTTTCATCGGTTTCGCGGCTTTCCGGTGCAGCGCGGAACAGCCCCATTTTCATCAGCTGTATCAACAATGGCTTACTGTCGATGACCTGTGCCTGCTCAAGTAGCACATTACCCTCGGCATCCGTGATATCCCAGGGCAGCGCTGAGCCCAGGGGAATATCCTCTTCATTCAGGGGGATCAGGGGCACGGTTTTCTCCGAAGCGGCAGCAGTTCATCCAACCAATCAAGGGTACAGCTTAGTCTGTCCAGCCGTGCTATCAAAGATCAGCGCAGGTGTATTTGCGTAGCCCTTTAAACCCGAAGGTTCCCTGCCAGGTCGCGGCCCCTGTGATCACTCTTTTTTCTCTGGTCGCTTCCAGTCTTCAATCACGCGCTGCTTGACCCGGCTGATGGCCAGGGCGTTATCCGGTACATTCTGGGTGATGGTTGAACCCGCCCCGGTTACCGCCCCGGCACCGATCCTGACCGGGGCAACCAATGCGGTATTGGAGCCAATAAAGGCGCCGGCACCGATCTGTGTGACAAACTTGTTTACCCCATCGTAGTTGCAAGTGATGGTTCCCGCGCCAATATTCGCGCCGTCTCCGACCTCTGCGTCACCCACATAGGACAGATGATTGATCTTGGCGCCGGCACCAATGTCTGCCTTCTTGGTTTCAACAAAGTTGCCAATTTTTGCACCCTGTTGCAGTCGCGTTCCGGGACGCAGACGGGCATAGGGGCCGACATCACACTGTGGGCCAACCTCGGCACCATCAATATGGCTGAACGCCTTGATCACGCTGCCGGCGGCGATATGGCTGTTGCGTATCACGCAGTTGGGCTCAATCACCACACCGTCCTCGATCCGCACCTGGCCCTCAAAGACCACATTCACATCAATGAAGATATCCTGTCCTGCTTGCAGCTCGCCGCGGATATCCACACGCATGGGATCTGCCAGGCTTACCCCTTCTGCCATCAGGCGCTGGGTCTGGCGTTGTTGATAGGCCCGCTCCAGCGTAGCCAGCTGTTGCCTATTGTTGGCGCCCATGACCTCCTGCTCATCCTGCGGCTGGCAAACCTGCACGCCCACACCCTGGGCCACCGCCAGTGCAACCACGTCAGTCAGATAGTACTCGCCCTGGGCATTGCTGTTGGACAGGCTGTTCAGCCAGTGCGCTGCCTGTTCCCCCGGCAGCGCCATGATGCCGGTATTGCCCTCGCGGATCAGTAGCTGCGCGGCATTGGCGTCTTTCTGCTCGACGATAGCCAGTACCTGATTATCTGCTCCGCGGACAATCCGTCCATAGCCCGTAGGGTCCTGCATCTCTACCGTCAGCATGCCCAGACAGGCTTTACCCGCCTTGTCACTCAGGGCCTTGAGGGTTTCCACCCGCAACAGGGGTACATCGCCATACAGCACGAGAATCTGTTCGGCATCCTGAATATCCGGCAGGGCCTGTGCTACTGCGTGGCCGGTACCCAGTTGCTCGGACTGCAGCACCCAGTTGATATCCGCCGCTGCAAGCCGTTCGCGGACCAATTCGGCACCGTGGCCTATCACCACGTGGATACGTTGCGGTGACAAGGCCCGTGCACAATCAATCACATGTCCCAGCATCGCCTTACCGGCAACCGGATGCAGGACCTTGGGCAGTGCTGAACGCATACGGGTACCTTGACCGGCGGCGAGAATCACGACGTGCAGGTTCATCAATTGACCTTTGAGTGCAATGGGTGTGGGAGGGATGATAGCAAAGCTGCAAGCTGCAAGCTGCAAGCTGCAAGCTGCAAGCTGCAAGCTGCAAGCTGCAAGCTGCAAGCTGCAAGCTGCAAGCTGCAAGCTGCAAGCTGCA
>PGZJ01000005.1:156339-410738 GCA_002840055.1 Gammaproteobacteria bacterium HGW-Gammaproteobacteria-11
TGGCTTGTGGCTTGTGGCTTGTGGCTTGTGGCTTGTGGCTTGTGGCTTGTGGCTTGTGGCTTGTGGCTTGTGGCTCAAAAAAAAAGGCAGCCTAGGCTGCCTTTTTTATCAGCGATTGTTGATCGCCGGTCCACCGTATTTCTTGCGCAGTTCCTGCACGGTCCGTAGCTGGGCTGCGGCTTCGGCGAGGCGGGCAGAGGCTGAGCCGTAATCGAACTCGGCACCCTTCTCGCTCAAGGCCTTTTCAGCGGCCTTTTTCGCTTCTTCGGCAGCAGCTTCGTCAATGTCACCGGCACGGATAGCCGTGTCGGCGAGCACCTTGACCATACTCGGCTGAACTTCGATGAAGCCGCCAGAGATGTAGAACACCTCTTCACTACCGTCCTGCTTGATTACCCTTACAGGACCCGGCTTGAGATCGGTCAACAAGGGTGTGTGACCGGGCAGAATACCCAGATCACCCATGTTGCCATGGGCCACAACCATCTCAACCAGACCTGTGAACAGCTCTTCTTCGGCGCTTACGATATCGCAGTGCACTGTCATAGCCATGTTATTGCCTCGGTTCTGCGCCCGCTTGCGCGGGCGCGCGCATTACATTTTCTTGGCTTTCTCGATGGCTTCATCGATGGTGCCGACCATGTAGAACGCCTGTTCGGGCATATGGTCAAACTCGCCATCCAGAATGCCCTTGAAGGCACGGATAGTGTCCTTCAGGGAAACATACTTGCCTGGCGAACCGGTGAAGACTTCGGCCACGAAGAACGGCTGCGACAGGAAGCGCTGGATCTTACGAGCGCGGGCTACCAGTTGCTTGTCTTCTTCGGACAGTTCGTCCATACCCAGAATCGCGATGATGTCCTTCAGCTCCTTGTAGCGCTGCAGAACATACTGAACGCCACGGGCGGTATCGTAGTGCTCCTGACCGATAACCAGCGGATCCAGCTGACGCGAGGTGGAGTCCAGTGGATCTACTGCAGGGTAGATACCCAGGGAAGCGATATCACGGGACAGTACCACGGTCGCATCCAAGTGGGCGAAGGTGGTAGCTGGCGAGGGGTCAGTCAAGTCATCGGCTGGTACGTATACCGCCTGGATCGAGGTGATGGAACCCTGCTTGGTGGAGGTAATACGCTCCTGCAGAACACCCATCTCTTCGGCCAGCGTCGGCTGGTAACCTACCGCTGAAGGCATACGACCCAGCAGTGCGGATACTTCGGTACCGGCCAGGGTGTAACGGTAGATGTTGTCGATGAACAACAGTACGTCACGACCTTCGTCACGGAACTTCTCGGCCATGGTCAGACCAGTCAGGGCCACGCGCAGACGGTTACCCGGCGGCTCGTTCATCTGACCGTAAACCAGGGCTACCTTGTCCAGTACGTTGGAGTCCTTCATCTCGTGGTAGAAGTCGTTACCTTCACGAGTCCGCTCACCCACACCGGCAAATACGGAATAACCGCTGTGCTCGATGGCGATGTTACGGATCAGCTCCATCATGTTTACGGTCTTGCCTACACCGGCACCACCGAACAGACCGACTTTACCACCCTTGGCAAACGGGCAGATCAGGTCGATAACCTTGATGCCGGTTTCCAGCAGCTCATTGGAGCCTGCCTGTTCGGCATAGCTCGGGGCTGCACGGTGAATACCCCAACGCTCTTCTTCACCGATCGGGCCGGCTTCGTCGATGGGGTTACCCAGTACGTCCATGATCCGGCCCAGGGTCTTGATACCCACGGGAACGGAAATCGCGGCGCCAGTGTTGCTCACACTCAGGCCACGCTTGACGCCTTCGGTAGTACCCATGGCGATGGTACGTACGATGCCATCACCCAATTGCTGCTGGACTTCCAGGGTCAGACCCTTTTCGTCGACGTGCAGCGCGTCATATACCTTCGGCACGTCTTCGCGGGAGAACTCCACGTCGATGACGGCACCGATGATTTGAACGATACGTCCGCTACTCATGTTTGGTTCCTCTAAGTGGTATGAAACCGTTAGACCGCGGCGGCGCCGCCGACGATTTCCGAAATTTCCTGGGTGATCGCTGCCTGACGTGCCTTGTTGTAGATCAGCTGCAGGCTCTTGATGATGTCACCCGCATTGTCAGTTGCATTCTTCATTGCGATCATCCGTGCCGCTTGCTCGCTGGCATTATTCTCGACCACCGCCTGATACACCTGGGATTCGATATAACGAATCAGCAGACCATCCAGCAGTTCCCGGGAATCCGGCTCGTATACATAGTCCCAGTGACCCTTGAGTTCCTTCTTATCAGCCGGAACCAGCGGGATCAGTTGTTCCACCTTGGGCGTTTGCACCATGGTGTTCACAAACGAATTGGAAACCAGATAGAGACGGTCGATACGGCCTTCGTTGTAGCCATCAAGCATGACCTTGACGCTACCAATAAGGTCGTTCAGCGAGGGCTGCTCGCCCAGATCACTGATCGCCGCGACCACGTTGCCGCCATAACTGCGAAAGAATGCGGCACCTTTGGTGCCGATTACGCACAGCTCGGTTTCGACGTTACGGTCACGCCACTCTTTCATGTTATGTACCAGGGCCTTGAACAGGTTGGTATTCAACCCGCCGCACAAGCCACGGTCCGTACTGACCACGATATAACCCACCTTTTTGACTTCACGCTCTTGCATGAAGGGGTGGCGATATTCGGGGTTGGCATTGGCCAAATGACCAATCACCTGACGAATCCGCTCTGCGTAGGGACGGCTGGACGCCATGCGCTGTTGAGCTCTGCGCATTTTGCTTACCGCCACCTTTTCCATGGCGCTGGTGATTTTCTGAGTACTTTTGATACTCGAAATTTTACCGCGTATCTCTTTTGCGCCTGCCATGTCTCACCTTTCAGGTTAGCCCTAAGCCAGATGGCACAAGGCGGAACATGACAGCGTCATGTCCCGCACTCGGCTTACCAGCTCTGGGACGACTTGAAGTTCTCGATGCCAGACTTGATACCGGCTTCGATCTCGTCGTTGTAGTCGCCCTTCTCGTTGATCTTGGCCAGCAAATCAGCCTTCTCACGTTTGAAGTAGGCGAGCATTGCCTTTTCAAAGGCACCAACCTTGTTCAGTTCAACATCGGTCAGGAAACCCTTTTCCGCGGCGTACAGGCTGATGGCCATGTCAGCAATCGACATCGGCGCATACTGGTCCTGCTTCATCAGCTCGGTTACGCGCTGACCATGCTCAAGCTGCTTGCGGGTAGCCTCATCGAGGTCCGAAGCAAACTGGGCAAAGGCGGCCAATTCACGGAACTGGGCCAGAGCGGTACGAATACCACCCGACAGTTTCTTGATGATCTTGGTCTGGGCCGCACCACCTACACGGGATACCGATACACCGGCGTTGACGGCCGGACGGATACCCGAGTTGAACAGGTTGGATTCCAGGAAGATCTGACCGTCAGTGATCGAGATCACGTTGGTCGGAACGAAGGCAGATACGTCACCGGCCTGGGTTTCAATGATTGGCAGCGCGGTCAGAGAACCGGTCTTGCCTTTCACTTCACCATTGGTGAACTTCTCTACAGCTTCTTCAGACACGCGGGAAGCGCGCTCAAGCAGACGGCTGTGGAGATAGAACACGTCGCCAGGATAAGCTTCACGACCCGGCGGACGGCGCAGCAGCAGGGAGATCTGACGGTAGGCAACAGCCTGCTTGGACAGATCGTCATACACGATCAGTGCATCTTCGCCACGGTCACGGAAGTATTCACCCATGGTGCAGCCAGCGTACGGAGCCAGGAACTGCAGGGCAGCCGGATCAGAGGCAGATGCAGCGACCACGATGGTATGGGCCAGTGCGCCATGCTCTTCCAGCTTGCGTACCACGTTGGCGATGGTCGACTGCTTCTGACCTACGGCAACGTAGACACACTTAACGCCGGACCCTTTCTGGTTGATGATGGCGTCAATCGCCATGGCGGTCTTACCGGTCTGACGGTCACCAATGATCAGCTCGCGCTGGCCACGGCCCACCGGAATCATCGCATCCACTGACTTGTAGCCAGTCTGGATAGGCTGATCAACCGACTTACGCCAGATCACACCCGGTGCCACTTTCTCAACCGCGTCGGTCAGCTTGGCGTCGATCACGCCCTTACCATCGATCGGGTTACCCAGTGCGTCAACAACGCGACCGAGCAGCTCCGGACCAACCGGAACCTCGAGAATGCGACCCGTGCACTTGGCTGTCATACCTTCAGCCAGACCCAGGTAATCACCCAGTACAACAGAACCTACGGAGTCCTGCTCCAGGTTCAGCGCCATACCATAAACACCACCGGGGAATTCAATCATTTCCCCGTACATTACGTCAGCAAGGCCATGAATGCGCACGATACCGTCAGATACACTGACGATAGTGCCCACGTTCCGGGCCTGCGAAGACACATCGAGTTTCTCGATGCGCTGCTTGATAATTTCGCTAATTTCGGAAGGATTCAATTGCTGCATGCCATGTCCCTCAAATCAGGATCCGTCGATGACCAGGTCACCCGCACGAATCAACACACCGCCAATAAGAGCCGGGTTGATGGTCACATGAGGAGTTACTGTCCGGTCTAACCGCTTGGAAAGTGCGGTCGCCAGCGTTTTCTGTTGATCGTCGCTCAGCTCAAAGGCGGATTCCACCTCGACTGCCACGCTGCGATCGTGTTCTGCCTTGTGTTGCTCGAACAGCTCGGCGATTACCGGAATCAAGGGCAAACGATCATGTTCAGACAGCGTCCGGATAAAATTACCGAATGCCGCATCGACATGACCCTCGCACACCATGAGCAGGTCGTCGGCCTTGCGCTCATCGGTCAAACCCGGGTTGCGCATCCTCGCAGCAAAAACAGCATCCTGAACGGCTGCAGCCGCCAGGGCCAGCATGCCTGACCAGGCATTCAGACCACTGGCAGCTGAAGCAAACTCGAAAGCTGCTTTTGCATAAGGCCGAGCTAGCGTATTGATAGTAGCCATCGCTCGCCTCGCTTAGAGTTGTGAGGCCAATTTGTTGACCAGCTCACTGTGGGCCTTGGCGTCGATTTCCGACTCCAGAATGTGCTCAGCTCCCTTGACAGCCAGAATGGCTACCTGGGCGCGAAGTTCATCCTTGGCGCGGTTCACTTCCTGTTCGATTTCAGCCTTGGCAGCTGCAATCAGGCGATCACCCTCGGAACGTGCCTGCTGTTTAGCTTCCTCAATGAGGATATTGGCACTCTTGTTGGCCTGCTCGATGATCTGAGTAGCCTGTTCCTTGGTCTCACGCAGGGTCTGGGAAGCTTTTTCCTGGGCTAGATCCAGGTCACGCTGGGCGCGGCCAGCCGCATCCAGACCTTCGGCAATTTTCTTCTGGCGTTCAGCCATGGCTGCCGTCAACGGCGGCCAGACATATTTCATGCAAAACCAGACAAAAATAGCGAAGGCAATCGTTTGACCAAACAGCGTCAGATTAATATTCACAGCGATTTACCTCGTGCTATTCGTTGAGTCCCGAATCTCTCGATCCAGATGATGGGTCCGGTAAACCAAGGTCTACCGGAGATCAGTCATCTGAATTAAGCGGCAACGCCAGGGGCTACAACGAAGATCAGGTACATCGCGATACCAACACCGATCATCGGCACGGCGTCGAGCAGACCGGCCATCAGGAAGGTTTTGGTTTGCAGCTGCGGGCCCAGCTCAGGCTGACGGGCAGTGGATTCCAGCAGTTTGCCACCCAGCAGGGCGAAACCGATACCGGTACCCAGGGCGCCCAGACCGATCATGATGGAGGCAGCAATGATAACGAGTTCCATAATTACTCCTAAAGTTCAAGGTTGCAGTTCAAGGTTGGTTGATTGAACAGGGTCTGATTGCGGTCAGTGAGCATCCTCATGGGCCGCACTCAGGTACACCACAGTCAACACCATGAAGATGAAGGCCTGCAGTGGAATAACAAGAATATGGAAGATAGCCCACGGCACATTCAGACCCCATTGGAGGTAGAAGGGCAGCAGCGCAATCAGGATAAAGACCACTTCACCGGCGTACATGTTACCGAACAGACGCAGCGCCAGACTCAATGGTTTGGTCAGCAGGCCAAGCAGTTCCAGGAACAGGTTGAATGGAATCAGTGACCAGTGCTTGAAGGGTGTAAAGGACAGTTCCTTGATGAAACCACCAAAGCCCTTGACCTTGAAGCTGTAGAAAATGATCAGCACGAACACGCCCAGGGAGATACCAAAGGTACCGTTTGGATCAGCGGTCGGCACGATCTTGAAGTAATCCAGACCCAATGCCATGGCCAGACCGGGAATATAGTCCACCGGTATCCATTTCAGGGAGTTCATCAGGAACACCCAGACGAAGATGGTCAGTGCCAGTGGTGCTACCAGTGCATTGCGGCCATGGAAGGTGTCCTTGACGATGCCCTGGATAAACTCCACGGTCATCTCGACCACGTTCTGCAGCTTGCCGGGTACGCCGACGGTGGCGCGCTTGGCCACGGTGTGGAACAGAAACAGGAATATCAGACCCATGAACACCGACCAGCCCAGGGTGTCCACATGAAAGGCCATGAAACCCATATCGGTTGCTTCCGCGCCTGATTGAGCCAGGGTCCAGGTCGCTTCCTGAACTACGGTACCGTCATAGCGCTCGTAACCTGCCGGCAACTTGCCGTAGGTGAGGTTCTGCAAATGGTGCTGGATATATTCAGCTGACGTGCCTGCCATATGTGCCTCTGACTAATGCTTTTGAAATCGTTTGACGATGAGCAGGGCACTGGCACCTGTTGCCAGAACCGCGAGGTAACCGGTAAATACGGCGGTTGCCTCCAGCGGTTTAACCCCCACCCACACCAGCACAAAGAGTGCGGCGGTCAAGAATATCTTTCCAGCCTCGCCGGAGTAGAACTCCCTGACGATGGCCCGGGCTGATCGAGCACCGCTGTAGCGGAACACCCGATAAGCAAAATAGGCATTGGGGACCAGTGCAACCAGTCCACCCAAGAGGCCGGAATATCCGGCAATCTGACCCCGGAACAACCACAGGATCAACGCTGCTGAGAAGGTTACAACCGTTTGCGCAACCAGCACTGGAAAAGCTGGCAGGCGATGAAAAGGGGTCTGGTTGGGCGTTCTTGCGTCCACTAAACCGCCTCGGTTGTCTCTCTTTAAGTCCTTTTCGGGGACTTTACTCGCAACAAACTGGTGCATTTCACCAGCTAAAACAGCGCGAGGAGTATAGGTTGATTACGTTTAGGGTTCAACAGTTCCGGGACAAATGCCCCGCCATATCACCCGTTCAGGGGGTGAAGTCGAAAATTCATATCACTTGATGTGCATCAGCACGCCATCCAGTTCATCCAGCGAGCTATAGCTGATCACCAGTTTGCCTTTGCCCTTGGCGCCATGCTGGATTTTCACATCAGCGCCAATGCGTTCTGCAAGATCCTGTTGCAAACGTTCGATGTCCGGATTGCTGCGCACCGATCCGTTATCCGGACGCGGGTTCAACCACTGCCGCACCAGGGCCTCGGTCTGGCGAACGGTCAGGCCCTTGGCAACCACCTGACGGGCGGCGGTGCCTTGCTGTTCGGCCGGCAAACCGAGCAGGGCGCGGGCATGACCCATTTCCAGATCACCACGCTCGAGCAGCAGTTTGACGTCGTCCGGCAGGGCCATCAAACGCAGCAGATTAGTAATACTGACGCGGGATTTACCCACAGCATCGGCAACCTGCTGCTGGGTCAATTCGAATTCCAGCTGCAAGCGCTGCAGCGCAATGGCTTCTTCAATCGGGTTGAGATCTTCGCGCTGGATATTCTCGATCAGCGCCATGGCGATGGCCGCTTCATCGGGTACGTCACGAATCACCGCCGGAATGCTGTCCAGTCCGGCCAGTTGGGTGGCTCGCCAGCGTCGTTCACCGGCAATGATTTCGAAACGACCCTCGCCAATCGGCCGTACGACGATAGGCTGCATGACACCCTGAACGCGGATGGAGTTGGCCAGTTCTTCAATGGCCTGCGGATCCATGTCGCGGCGTGGCTGGTATTTACCCCGTTGAATCAGATCAACCGGCAATTCGCGCAGTTGCTGTTCCTGATTCTCGGTTCCCTGTCCGGTGCTGTTGGATTGTCCGAGCAATGCATCCAGACCCCGTCCCAAGCCGCGTTTCTTGACCGCCATGCCTGTCTCGTCCTTTTTCTTTTCGGTTAGTCGTTGGCACTGGCCATGGCGCTGGCCTTGGCTGCCTGTTTGCTGCGACGAATTACTTCACCGGCGAGGGCCAGATAAGCCACTGCGCCTCTGGATTGTTTGTCATAGGTCAGTGCCGGCATGCCGAAGCTGGGTGCTTCGGCCAAACGCACATTGCGCGGTATCACGGTCTGATACAGACGATCGCCAAAATGGCTGCTGAGTTGCGCAGACACATCCAGGGTCAAACTGTTGCGTGGGTCGTACATGGTACGCAGCAGGCCTTCGATCTGCAGACCCGGATTCAGTACCGAGCGAATCCGGTCTATGGTGTTGACCAGGGCTGACAAGCCCTCCAGCGCATAATATTCACATTGCATGGGGATGATGACGCCATCGGCCGCTACCAGACCGTTGATGGTCAACATGTTCAGTGAAGGCGGGCAATCAATCAGAATGAAGTCGTATTGGCTACGCAGGTTGGTCAACGCGTAACGCAGGCGACTTTCCTTCATTTTCACGTCGAGCAATTCGACTTCGGCAGCGGTCAGATCACCGTTGGCCGGCAAAATGTCGTAGCCACCGGTTTCCGAACGCTGAATGGCCTGGGCCATGTCACAACGTCCGGTCAGCAGTTCGTAGGCTGAATAGGTCAGGTCGGATTTGTCGACACCGCTACCCATGGTCGCATTGCCCTGCGGATCCAGATCAACCAGCAATACCTTACGCTTGGTTGCCGCCAGAGAGGCCGCCAGGTTGATACTGGTGGTGGTCTTGCCGACACCGCCTTTCTGGTTGGCTACAGCCAGTACCTTACCCACGACCACCTCCTATCCGTTATGCGCCTGCGACCCTGCCTGGACCTGTCTGCGCAGTATCAACAGATGTCGGCTGCCCTGACAACCCGGTACGGCCAATTCTGTACTTTGCAGCACCTCGAAGTCGATCGGCAAGGCGGCCAGTTCCTCTTCGGGATACTGTCCTTTCATCGCCAACCATCGGGTTGCTGCATGACTCAGGTGACGCGTCAGCTGGGTAAAATCAGCCAGTGAGCTGAACGCCCTGGAGACAATACCATCAAAGGGCACCTCCGGTGCAAAGGCTTCCACGCGGGTATGCACAACCTGCAGATTGGTCAGGCCCAACTCCATCCTGACCTGAGTAAGAAAACGGGTCTTCTTGCCGTTGCTGTCGAGCAGAGTAAAGTCGGTCTCAGGCTGCATGATGGCTAGAATCACGCCCGGCATACCACCGCCGCTGCCCACATCCAGCCAGCGCTGGCCCTCGACAAAAGGCAGGATACTCAAGCTGTCGAGCAGATGGCGGCTGACCATTTCATCCGGGTTGCGCACGGCGGTGAGGTTATAGGCCTTGTTCCATTTGTGCAGCAACTGCAGATAGGCCAGCAATTGCTGGCTTTGTTGCGCTGTCAGATCAATGCCCAGCTGGGTGGCACCCTGCTGCAGTTCGGTATTCAGGGCCAGCGCACTGCTCATGCTTCACGCACCAGACTGCTGTCAGCGACGCTGCGCTTTTTCAGATGAATCAACAACAGGCTGACCGCCGCCGGGGTAACGCCGGGAATACGTGAGGCCTGACCCAGGGTCTGTGGCCGCAATTCCGCCAGCTTGTGGCGGATTTCGTTCGACAGTCCGTTCAGCGACAGGTAATCCAGGTCGGCAGGCAAACGCGTCTGCTCATGTTGCCGCAGACGATCGATTTCCTCCTGTTGCCGCTCGATATACCCGGCGTATTTGGTATGAATTTCCACCTGCTCGGCGGCATCGGCCGGAATATCCACCTGGCCGGTGAGTTCGCACAGGGCCTGGTAATCCACCTCGGGACGGCGCAGCAAGTCGAGCAGATTGTATTCGTGGTTCAAGGGGGTGGCATAGCGCTCGGCGAAGGCCTTGCCGACATCGCTGTTGGGCTGTACCCAGGTGCTGCTCAAGCGCTTGCGCTCGGCGTCTATGGCGTCGCGCTTGGCACTGAACACCGCCCAACGATGATCATCCACCAGACCCAGTTCGCGGCCCTTTTCGGTCAGACGCAGGTCGGCGTTGTCTTCGCGCAGTACCAGACGATATTCGGCACGCGAAGTAAACATGCGGTAGGGCTCACGGGTACCCATGGTGATCAGATCGTCGACCAGCACACCGATATAGGCCTCGTCACGGCGCGGGCACCAGGCTTCCTGATCCTGGGAGCGCCGCGCGGCATTCAGGCCGGCGAGCAGGCCCTGGGCAGCAGCCTCTTCGTATCCTGTAGTGCCGTTGATCTGGCCGGCAAAGAACAGACCACCAATCACCTTGGTTTCCAGGGAATACTTGAGATCCTGTGGATTGAAGTAATCGTATTCGATGGCGTAACCGGGACGCAGGATATGCGCGTTTTCCATGCCCTCGATCGACTGCACAATCTGCAGCTGCACATCGAAGGGCAACGAGGTCGATATGCCGTTTGGATAGAGTTCGTGGGTCGTCAGGCCTTCCGGCTCGATAAATACCTGATGCTGGTTCTTGTCGGCAAAACGATGAATCTTGTCTTCAATCGAGGGGCAATAACGCGGCCCGATCCCTTCGATCACCCCGGTATACATGGGCGAGCGATCCAGATTGTTGCGAATGATCTCGTGGGTCCGCTCGTTGGTGTAGGTGATCCAGCAATTGACCTGCTGCGGATGCTCGCTGACCTTGCCGAGAAAGGACATGACCGGCAAGGGGGTATCGCCGGGCTGCGCGGTCATCTTGCTGAAATCCACTGTGCGTCCGTCAATGCGCGGTGGTGTTCCGGTCTTCAACCGGTCAACTCGCAGGGGTAATTCGCGCAAGCGCTTGGCCAGGGTAATGGCGGGCGGATCACCGGCGCGACCACCTGAATAGTTATCCAGGCCAATATGAATCAGACCCCCCAGGAAAGTACCGGTAGTCAGTACCACGTTGCTGCTGTGAAAGCGCAGACCCATCTGCGTGACCACACCACAGACCTGATCCTGCTCGACGATCAGGTCGTCACAGGCTTGCTGGAATATCCACAGATTGGGCTGGTTTTCCAGCATCTCGCGGATGGCTGCCTTGTACAGAATGCGGTCGGCCTGCGCGCGGGTTGCCCTTACAGCCGGGCCCTTGCGGCTGTTGAGAATGCGAAACTGGATACCGGCTCGATCGGTGGCACGAGCCATGGCGCCGCCCAGGGCATCAATTTCTTTCACCAGGTGGCTTTTGCCGATCCCGCCAATTGCCGGGTTACAGCTCATCTGGCCGAGGGTTTCGACGTTATGGCTGAGCAGCAGGGTTTTCACGCCCATGCGTGCAGCGGCCAAGGCCGCTTCGGTACCGGCATGGCCACCACCGACAACGATCACGTCAAAACGACTGGGAAACTCCACTTGCCACCTCATTGCCGGACCCGGGTCCAACCGCAGGAAAAGGGGCTGATTATAGGCTGAGCTGAAATAAATTGCAGCCGCTAGTTGGACAAAGTTTAACCAGCCGAGCCGTCAGGACAAACAGGGTGATTAATTAGATAAATAAGAAAGAACTGTTTTAAAGGCTTTATGTAGTTAATGTTTATGTGTCGCGCTTTTTCTGTGCATAAGTCATTTTTATCAATTAAAAACAACATCTTGTAGAGGTCAAAAAGCTGTGGTGAAACTGCGTTTGGATGGGTCCTCATGCTGTCCCTTTCCTGTGTATAACTTGTCTTGTTATCCACAGGTGGTTTTGATGGCTAGTTGTACACAGGGTTTGGGTACTAGCTCAGGTGCGCTTGTACACAGAGCTCAGGAAGCGAAAATCAGCTGTTTGATGGCGGTTTTTTGTTAACGCAATAGAAGAGAACAGCCTCCGAAAGGGTCAGAGGCTGATTTTGGCGACGTGGGCTGTTGTTATTTACCGATGCAGAAACTGGAAAAAATCCGCCCGAGCAGATCATCGGCATTGAACTCACCGGTAATGCTGCCCAGTGCCTGCTGGGCCATGCGCAGGTCCTCGGCGAGTAGTTCGCCAGCACCCATCAGGGTCAGTTGCTGATAGCCGTGATCCAGTTGCTGGCTGGCTTGCTCAAGGGCTTCGAGGTGGCGACGGCGGGCACTGAACAGGCTCTCGGCGGTCTGTTCAAAGCCCATGCAGGCCTTCAGGTGCTCACGCAACAGCTCAACGCCCTCACCGCTACGCGCACATAGATGCAGGCTGACACTGCCATCTGGGGCCTGCTGCTGGCCGACAGGCTGCTTGCTCAAGTCGACCTTGTTGAACACCAGGGTGATTTTTGCCGGATCGGGTTGCTGTTGCAGAAACTCGGTCCACAGGGCCTGCGGGTTCTGTGCCTCCGGCTGGGTTGCATCGATCATCAGCAGTATCCGGTCGGCTTCGCCAATGGCCGCCATGGCGCGTTGTACACCGATCTTTTCCACCTGATCATCGGTAGCCCGCAGGCCTGCAGTATCAATGATATGCAGCGGCATGCCATCAATATGGATATGTTCGCGCAGGATATCCCGGGTGGTGCCGGCAATCTCGGTGACGATGGCACTCTCCTTGCCCGCCAGGGCATTCAGCAGGCTGGATTTGCCGGCGTTTGGCCGTCCGGCGATCACCACTGTCATGCCGTCACGCAGCAAGGCGCCACGTCCGGCTTCACGTTGAACCTCAGCGAGCTGAGCCTGAATCTGCTGGAGTTGAGTGAGTACATGACCATCAGCCAGAAAGTCGATTTCCTCTTCGGGAAAATCAATCGCCGCCTCGACATAGATCCGTAGCTGAATCAGCGCCTCAGTGAGGGCTTTGACTCGATGCGAAAAAGCGCCCTGCAGGGAGTTCAGTGCATTGCGCGCAGCTTGTTCGGAACTGGCTTCAATCAGGTCGGCAATGGCTTCGGCCTGGGCCAGGTCAAGCTTGTCATTGAGAAATGCCCGCTCGCTGAATTCACCTGGGCGAGCCAAGCGTGCACCGGCTTTCAAACAGGCTTTAAGCAACATATCCATGACCACCGGGCCGCCATGGCCCTGCAGTTCCAGTACGTCTTCGCCTGTAAAGGAATGGGGTTTGGGAAAGAACAGGCTCAGGCCCTGGTCGAGTGCCTGATCTTCATGCCAGAAAGTCCCGTAATGAGCGTGCCGGGGGATCGGCTGAAGACGGCCTATCTGCTCGGCAATGCGCAGCGCTGCCGGGCCGGACACGCGGATGATACCGACCCCGCCCTGACCGGGTGGTGTGGCAATGGCGGCAATGGTATCGGCGTGATAGCTGGGCATGGTAGTTCCCTTGAAAAGGTCAGGACGGACAGCAAAACGCCCCGATATCGGGGCGCTTGCTTAGCTCTGCTCAGACGGGGATTACTCCCCTCTTGCTGCAGCGCCTTTTTCGATCTGACGGGTAATGTACCACTGTTGAGCAATCGACAGGACGTTGTTGACCACCCAGTACAGCACCAGACCGGACGGGAACCAGAGGAAGAAGAAGGTAAAGATGATCGGCAGCATCTTCAGTACCTTGGCCTGCATCGGATCGGGCGGGGTCGGGTTCAATTGCTGCTGGATGAACATTGTAGCGCCCATCAGAATCGGCAGAATAAAGAACGGATCCTTGATCGACAGGTCAGTGATCCAGCCAAGCCACTCTGCCTGGCGCAACTCGACACTTTCCATCAGGGTCCAGTACAGCGCAATAAACACCGGCATCTGCACCAGAATCGGCAAGCAACCACCGAGCGGATTGATCTTTTCCTTCTTGTACAGCTCCATCATACCCTGGGACATTTTCTGGCGGTCATCACCATACTGCTCACGCAGTGCCTGCAGCTTGGGCGCAACCCGGCGCATATTGGCCATGGAACGGTAGCTGGTAGCCGACAGCGGGAAGAACACCAGTTTGATCAGCAGGGTCAGGAGAATGATGCTCCAACCCCAGTTACCAATAAAGCCATGAATAAAGCTCAGAATCCAGAACAGCGGCTGAGCAATAAACCAGATGAAACCATAATCGACAGTTAACTCCAGACCGGGAGAGATGGCCTCAAGGCTGTCCTGGATTTTCGGGCCGGCATAGAAATCAGCGCTGATACGGGTTTGCTCACCGGGTGCCAACTCAGTTGCCGGGCTGGTAAAACCAATAATGTAGTTACCCAGACTGTCCTTGCGGGTCTGATAAACATGCTGTTGCTCTGAAGACGGAATCCAGGCACTGACAAAGTAATGCTGGATCCAGGCGGCCCAGCCGCCTTGAACCGTTTGCTTCAAGGCACCCTTGTCCATATCGGATAAGGTCACCTTGGTGTAGGAGTCGTCAGCACTCCAGTAGGCACCGCCCAGATAAGTGGCCATGCCTGTCGCTGTGGAGCTGGACGGATCCGGGCTGTTGTCACGCTTGATCTGGCCGTAGAGATTACCGCGCCAGGACTCACTGCTCTGGTTATCTATCAGATACTCAACGCCAATCAGATAGTCGTTGCGCTTGAAGGTAAACCGTTTGATGTAGTTGACGTTGTTTTCACTGAAACGAAGATCAACTACCAGTTCCTCTTGGTCACCGAGTTCATACTGCTGTTGCTCGCTGCTGTACAGAGGGCGACCTGTTGTGCGGACGTCCGGACCATTGCGACCAGTTAAACCACTCTGGGCAACATAGGTCATGGTGGTACTGTTTTCCAGCATCGGGAAAGGCAGATCGGGTCTGTCGATGCGCACAGGATAAGCCGGCAGTTTAAGACTGACGATATCTCCACCTGTTGGATCAATCTCCAAAATCAGGGTATCAGTTTCAACCCGAATCAAGCCGGTATTGCTTGTTGCATCGGCTGCAGAAGCAACAGGGATATCCGTGGTGTCAGGTTCAACTGCGAGCGGAACGTCACCAATTGCATTGTCAACGTTGCTGTCAGGCAAAGCAGGTACATCGCTCGACCCGGATGGAACGGACTGGTTGCTGACAGCCGCAGGCGGCAACTCGGTTTGGCCGTAGTCGGCATTCCACTGCAAAACCATGAGATAGGTAATCACAAGCAAAGCAGCTATGAGGATATTTCGTTGCATGTTCATGGTTTATTGGTCATCTGCGAAGAATGAGTGTCAGTGTTGACTGGCGGTACCGGATCATAGCCACCGGGGTTCCAGGGATGGCAACGACTCAGACGCTTGGCGCCGAGTGCACAACCCTTGAGTAAACCGTGTTGTTCGATGGCTTCCTGGGTGTAGCAGGAACAGGATGGGTAGAAACGGCAATGACTGGCCATCAGTGGACTGATAGCGTAGCGGTAAACCTTGATCAGTCCGAGCGCGAGGTTACGCATGGGATGATGGTGGTCCGGGTTGGCGTGATCGGGGCGGCTTGTCTGTGGCTTTTGCCAACCTGCGCCACATGCCTGCAAACAGCTCATGTAGCGCAGCACTGTCCAGATCGCCCAGACCCTTGCGGGCCAGAACGACGATATCGAGGTCAGTCAGCAGCTGTTTGTTCAGCCGGAATGATTCTCGAGCTATACGTTTGATCTTATTTCGATCAACCGCATGGCGGACACTTTTCTTGGCAATTACCAGACCCAGTCTTGGCTGATCAGTGCTGTTGGGCCTGGCCAGCAGCAAGACTAAGGGACCTGATGCCTTACGCGTGGCACCGTCAAAAACAGTCTTGAATTGACTTGGCGTTAACAGCCTGCATTCACGACCGTAGCCGGTGTCCACCTGTAAAGCCGGAACTTAGGCTGACAGGCGCTGGCGACCCTTGGCGCGACGACGTGCCAGGACTGCACGACCGTTGGAGGTAGCCATACGGGCGCGGAAGCCATGGTTACGCTTACGCTTCAAAACGCTGGGTTGAAATGTTCTTTTCATCTTGAGTTACCTGATTAATTCACGTCAGAGCCAATGAGCCCTTTCAAGGGACCGGCAATTCTAGAGAATAAGGTTCCTAAGGTCAATTCGAATTGACTGCTTTCGCTGATAAAAAAGAATAGAAAATCAATTTGTTAAAGAGATAAATGAAATGACTGTTTATGAGTGAGCTATTTTCTGTGGATATCCTGCTATTTCTCAACAAATTCAGTACGTTGTATCTATTACAACGCTGTGGATGCGCTGGGGGCAGATAGCCTCTGTTGTTGTGTGCGAGCTGTGGATAAAACCTCATGATATCCACAGGTGAATCAGTGCACAGGACACAAGCCTGTTTATGCACCTGTTTCAGCAATGCTTATACACAGAGCTGAAGCGCTTGTCATGCAAGGGTTTTGCCAGTTTGACCAGGACAATTTGTGGCCTGTGGTTGACTGCTCAAATCGTCCTTCTGCCTGTCAAGAGTGTGGATAAGTAGGCAGCTAAAAGGCTAGAATGGCTGACTTATCCGTAGCCTTTTAACAGCTGTCGGACATCCAACAACAAGCCAGCTGAGGCTGAAGTACCGGGGGATTTTGTGTCGGTTGTACTCTGGCAGCAATGCATCGATTTTTTGCGTGATGAGCTACCATCCCAAGAGTTCAATACCTGGATTCGCCCTTTGCAGGTTGATGGCGATCAGACTGAACTGAGGCTCTATGCGCCCAACCGTTTTGTGCTCGATTGGGTCAATGACAAATACCTGAATCGGGTACAGGAACTGCTGGATGATCTGTCCCAGGGTCAGGCCCCTCTGGTATCACTGCTGATTGGCAGTCGCCGTGCGGCGACGGCGTCCGTCCGTCCGGCTGCCGCAGAGGTCAATCGCGCGTCGGCTGACACGCTGCAGAGTGCCAGTGCGCCGGTTACACCAAAAACGCATATTGTTGCCCAGGGTTTTCAGCCAGAATCGAGCAGCGGTCAACGACTCGATGATGATGATCCCAGGCCGCCTCAGCGTGCCGATCAGGCCGGACCAAGCTCACCTGTCATCAAGCACACCAGTTACTTGAACCGTAGTTTTACCTTCGAGAACTTTGTCGAGGGTAAATCCAACCAGCTGGCCCGTGCAGCTGCCTGGCAGGTGGCCGACAACCCTAAACATGGTTATAACCCGCTATTCCTTTATGGTGGCGTGGGTCTGGGTAAAACCCACTTGATGCATGCGGTGGGTAACCATCTACTTAAGAAGAATCCGGCCGCCAAGATCGTTTATTTGCACTCCGAGCGTTTTGTCGCCGACATGGTCAAGGCTCTGCAGATGAATGCGATCAACGACTTCAAGCGTTATTACCGCTCGGTCGACGCGCTGCTGATTGATGACATCCAGTTTTTTGCCAAGAAAGAGCGTTCCCAGGAAGAATTTTTTCATACCTTTAATGCGCTGCTTGAGGGTGGCCAACAGGTGATCCTGACCAGTGACCGCTATCCGAAAGAGATCGACGGTCTGGAGGAACGCCTCAAGTCGCGTTTCGGCTGGGGTCTTACGGTTGCCGTAGAGCCACCTGAACTGGAAACCCGGGTTGCCATTTTGATGAAGAAGGCTGAGCAGTCGCGTGTCGATCTACCCCATGACGCTGCTTTCTTTATTGCTCAGCGTATTCGCTCTAATGTGCGTGAACTGGAAGGGGCCCTCAAGCGTGTGATTGCCAGTGCCCATTTCATGGGGCGCGACATTACTATCGAATTGATCCGTGAGTCGCTGAAGGATCTGCTGGCACTGCAGGACAAATTGGTCAGCATTGATAACATTCAGCGTACGGTAGCGGAGTATTACAAGATCAAGGTCTCGGATGTGCTGTCCAAACGCCGCTCACGTTCGGTTGCCAGGCCGAGACAGGTAGCCATGGCGCTGTCCAAGGAACTGACCAACCATAGCTTGCCCGAGATTGGCGATGCTTTTGGTGGACGTGACCACACCACGGTACTGCATGCCACGCGCAAGATTGCCGAGTTGCGTGAACAGGATGCCGATATCCGTGAAGATTACAAAAACCTGCTGAGAACGCTGACAACCTGATAGGGTCAGGGTTCAGCATCAAGATGCCAACCTGCACGAGGTCGAAGGAAGACAATGCAATTTACCATTCAGCGTGAAGCCCTGTTAAAACCCTTGCAACTGGTCGCCGGGGTGGTTGAGCGTCGCCAGACACTGCCTGTGTTGTCCAACGTGTTGCTGGTTGTGGACGGCAGTACGCTGTCCCTGACCGGTACTGATCTTGAGGTGGAACTGGTTGGCCGCATCGCGCTGGAAGAGCCTGCTGAGTCTGGCGAAATTACCGTACCGGCCCGCAAGCTCATGGATATCTGTAAATCCCTTCCGGATGATGTGGCACTGACGCTCAAGGTTGAAGATGGCAAGGCGATTATCAAGGCTGGCCGTAGCCGCTTCACCCTGGCTACCCTGCCCGCTTCAGATTTCCCTAACGTTGAAGACGGCCCGGGTTCGCTGAGTTTTGCCATCAACCAGAACAAGTTGCGTCGTTTGATTGAGCGCACCAGTTTTGCCATGGCCCAGCAGGATGTACGTTATTACCTGAATGGCATGTTACTGGAAATCAACAAAGGCCATCTGCGTGCAGTGGCTACTGATGGTCATCGCATGGCCATGTGCACCCTGGATGCCAACATCGATTATCAGGAACGCTATCAATTGATTGTGCCGCGCAAGGGTATTCTCGAGTTGGCACGACTGTTGGGCGAGGCAGATGACCTGGTCAATATCGTACTGGGTACCCACCATATACGTGCAACGACCGGTGATTTTACCTTTACGTCCAAGTTGGTCGACGGCAAGTTTCCAGACTATGAGCGAGTGCTGCCCCGTGGCGGCGACAAGATCGTCCTGGCCGATCGTCAGGTATTGCGTAATGCGTTCAGCCGCACAGCCATTCTCTCGAACGAAAAATACCGTGGCATTCGCTTGATGCTTAGTGATGCCCTGTTGAAAATCCAGGCCAACAACCCTGAGCAGGAAGAAGCCGAGGAAGACATCGCAGTTGATTACAACGGTAGTCCGCTGGAGATGGGGTTCAATGTCAGCTATCTGTTGGACGTAATGAATGTTCTTAGCAATGAGCAGGTGAAAATGATCCTGTCTGATGCCAACAGCAGTGCCCTGGTCCAGGAAGCTGATTCCGACGACTCCGTGTACGTTGTCATGCCCATGCGTCTCTAAGACGCTAGCTGAATGCCCCTCTCGCGTTTATCGGTCACCGGCGTGCGCAACCTGCACCCGGTGACCATTCAGCCTTCACCCCGCATCAATCTGATTTACGGCGATAACGGCAGCGGCAAAACCAGCCTGCTTGAAGCCATTCACATTCTTGGTCTTGCCCGCTCCTTTCGCAGCACTCGCCTGCAGCCGGTTATTCAGCATTCGCTGGAAGCCTGTACGGTGTTTGCTGAAGTGCTATTGGAGAATGGTTTGAGCCGCTCCATGGGGATCACCCGCAGCAAGCAAGCTGACTACCAAATCCGCATCGATGGACAGACTGTGCGCAGTACAGCGCAGCTTGCAGATACATTGCCGCTGCAATTGATCAATCCCGACAGCTTTCGATTGCTCGAAGGCGCGCCCAAGCAACGGCGGCAATACCTTGATTGGGGTGTGTTCCACGTGGAACATCAGTTCATCAGTACCTGGCAGCGTTTGCAAAAAAGCCTCAAGCAACGGAATTCGTTGCTCCGACGTGGTAGAATCGACCCAGCCTTGCTGGCACCCTGGGACGCAGAGTTAATTGATGCCAGCGAGCGTATAGACGCCTACCGCAGGGCCTATATCAGTAAGCTCAAGCCGGTGTTTGAATCAGTCCTGGCGGAGCTGCTTAATCTGGATGAATTGTCTCTGAGTTACTTTCGTGGTTGGGACAAGGACCGTGATCTGCGTGAGGTACTCGACAGTCAGCTACAGCGCGACTGCCAATTGGGGCATACCCAGGCAGGACCGCAGCGCGCTGATCTGAGATTGCGTATCCGTGGTATGAACGCGGCAGAAGTATTGTCCCGTGGCCAGCAGAAGCTGGTTGTGTGTGCGCTGAAAATTGCCCAAGGGCATTTGCTCAAGGAGCGAGGCAGGCAGCACGACTGCGTATTTTTGATTGATGATCTGCCCTCTGAGCTTGATGGGCATCATCGGCAAGCCCTTTGTAGATTGTTGGAAGGGCTGCAATGCCAGGTGTTTATCACTGGTGTAGAAGCAGAGCAGCTGGCTGAAAGCTGGCAAGAAGAAACATCTCTGTCCATGTTCCACGTGGAACATGGACATATTGTGCAGACAGAATGATGTCCGGAGTGACTAGACCATGAGCGACAATAACACCTATGACTCATCCAGTATCAAGGTACTCAAAGGCCTTGATGCGGTGCGCAAACGCCCCGGCATGTACATCGGCGATACTGACGATGGCACCGGACTTCACCACATGGTGTTTGAAGTCGTAGATAACTCGATTGACGAGGCCCTGGCTGGTCACTGTAGCGATATCAGCATCACCATCCATACCGATGAGTCAATCACGGTCAAGGATAACGGTCGGGGCATCCCGGTTGATATGCACGAAGAAGGCGTATCGGCAGCCGAAGTCATCATGACCGTGCTGCATGCCGGCGGCAAGTTCGACGACAACAGTTACAAGGTCTCAGGTGGGCTGCATGGTGTGGGCGTATCGGTAGTTAACGCCCTCTCCGAACAGTTGATCCTTACAGTACGGCGCGCCGGCAAGGTATGGGAACAGTTCTATACTCATGGTGTGCCACAGGCCCCGCTGAAAGAGGTGGGTGACACCGATACAACTGGCACCCAGATCCATTTCAAACCTTCGGCCGAGACCTTTACCAGTATCAGCTTCAGCTGGGATATCCTCGCCAAACGCTTGCGTGAGCTGTCATTCCTGAACTCAGGCGTGGGTATCAATCTGATTGATGAGCGCTCGGGCAAGAAGGAACTGTTCAAGTACGAGGGTGGTTTGCGTGCCTTCGTTGAATACCTGAACCATAATAAATCGACCATCAACTCGGTGTTCCATTTTGATTTTCAGCGGGATGACGGCATTGCTGTTGAGGTTGCCATGCAGTGGAATGACAGCTTCAACGAAAGCATCCTGTGCTTCACCAACAACATTCCTCAGCGCGATGGCGGCACCCACCTTGCCGGCTTCCGCAGTGCTTTGACCCGCACCCTGAATGCCTATATCGAGCAGGAAGGCTTGCTGAAAAAGCTCAAGGTCAGCACCTCGGGTGACGACGCCCGCGAAGGTCTGACAGCGATTATTTCAGTCAAGGTACCGGATCCAAAGTTCTCCTCCCAGACCAAGGACAAACTGGTGTCGTCCGAGGTGAAGACAGCGGTCGAGCAGGAAATGAACAAATGCTTTGCCGATTATCTGCTGGAAAAACCCGGTGAAGCCAAGGCGGTTGTGGGCAAGATGATTGATGCCGCCCGTGCCCGTGAAGCAGCCCGCAAGGCGCGTGAGATGACCCGCCGCAAGGGCGCGCTGGATATTGCCGGCTTGCCCGGCAAGCTGGCGGATTGTCAGGAGAAAGACCCTGCCCTCTCTGAACTTTACATAGTGGAGGGTGACTCTGCGGGTGGCTCGGCAAAACAGGGCCGTAACCGCAAGACCCAGGCTATCCTGCCGCTCAAGGGCAAAATTCTCAACGTCGAGAAGGCCCGTTTTGACAAGATGCTCTCTTCCCAGGAAGTCGGCACCCTGATTACCGCCCTGGGCTGTGGTATTGGCCGCGAAGAATTCAATATCGACAAGCTGCGATATCACAACATCATTATCATGACCGATGCTGACGTTGACGGCTCGCACATCCGTACCCTGCTGCTGACCTTCTTCTTCCGGCAAATGCCGCTGTTGATTGAGCGTGGCTACATCTATATCGCCCAACCGCCGCTCTACAAGATCAAGAAGGGCAAGCAGGAACAGTACCTCAAGGATGATGAGGCGCTGGAGGAATACCTGACCCAGTCGGCACTGGAAGATTCCTACCTGTTCGTCAACGAAGACGCACCGGGTATCACCGGCGAAGGGCTGGAGCGCATCGTGCAGGAATTCCGCGGAGTGATGAAAACGCTCAAGCGCCTGTCTCGCCTGTATCCGCTGGAATTGATGGAGCATTTTATCTATCTGCCGCGCCTGAGCCTGGACAATCTGGCTGATAAGGCCTTCATGCATGAATGGATCAGCAAGTTCGAAGCCATGGTCAAGACCGGTGAGCGTTCGGGTCAGCAGTTCAGTGTCAGCCTGCGTGAGGACACCGAGCGGCACCTCTGGCTGCCCGAGGTGGAAACCATCTCTCACGGCCTGTCGAGCTACTGCACCTTCAACCGCGACCTGTTTGCCAGCAACGATTACCGCAGTATGGCCGAGCTGGGTGAGAAGCTGCAGAGCTTGCTCGAAGATGGCGCCTATATGCAGCGTGGCGAGAAGAAAAAGCCCATCACCCATTTCAAGGAAGGCCTGGAATGGATGATGAACGAAACTGCACGTCGCCACACTATTCAGCGCTACAAAGGGCTGGGTGAAATGAACCCTGATCAGCTCTGGGAAACTACTATGGATCCCGAGAGCCGCCGCATGCTGCGGGTAAATATTGAGGATGCCATTGCGGCTGATCAGATCTTCAACACCCTGATGGGCGACCACGTTGAACCGCGCCGCGAGTTTATTGAAAGCAACGCGCTGGCGGTATCCAATCTGGATGTGTGATGGCGTGACATTGTTGATTCTGCGAATTTCCGTGTAGTCTTGGTAGGGTCTTTTTCTACAAGCGTCTCCTTGCAGCCGGGGAGACGTGAATGAATCCGGGACCGATTCATTCCATTTCAGCACGGAATTACTAGCGGATGAAGCTATGACGGCGAATCTGAATGGCATTCTCGAAAAGCTTGCGTTAACCATTAACGATAGCAATGATCTTGAAGAGCTGGTTCGCCCGTTTTTGGAGATTCTCGAGGAAATAACCGGGCTGGAGTCCACCTACCTTACGCATATTGATGAGGTTCAGGGGCTTCAGCACATCCTGTATGCCAACAACACCAAAACCCAGCAACTCGATATACCTGAGGGGTTATCCGTTGAGTGGGGCGACACTTTGTGTAAACGGGCGCTGGATGAGCAAAAGTCCTTCACCGACGATGTCGCCAGTTGCTGGGGTGATTCGCAAGCGGCTATGCAGCTGGGTATCAATACCTATCTCAGCGAACCGATTCGTATCGGCGACGGCGAGCTCTTTGGCACCCTGTGCGGTGCCAGCGGTTCGCGCATCAGCATCAATATCGAGGCAAGGCGGCTGTTGAGCATGCTGGCCAAACTGATTGCCCGCCAGCTTGAACGAGACAGGTTGTTGGAGCGTTTGCAGCGTGAGAATCTTGTCTTCAGTCAGCAGGCGCTTACCGATCCACTTACGGGTATTCCCAACCGCCGCGCGTCGCTGCAGGAGATTGGCAGAGCACTTGCCGGGGTAAACCGTAGTGGTACCCCGCTGCACCTTGCCTTTATTGATCTGGATGGTTTCAAAGCAATCAACGACAAATATGGCCACGATGCGGGAGACCGCTTTCTGATACAGATTGCCCAACGCCTCTCGGAAGGACTCAGAGACAGTGACTTTGTTGCCCGCTATGGTGGCGATGAGTTCCTGGTCTTTGGCCCGGCCTGTTCTACAGATCTTGAAGAGAGTCGCAAAGCAATTGGCACTCGATTGGAGTCATTGATAAGCGGAACCTATGACTTGAGTGGCGAGGCATTCATTTACGCTGGTCCGAGTGTCGGTGTGGTTACTGCACTGGCTGATGAAAAGGACGTTGAGTCATTGATCAGCCGTGCCGATGCAGCCATGTATGCAGTAAAACAGGCTCGGCGATCCGGCCGTTAGATTGGTTCCCCCCGGCATAAAACATGGCAAGCCGGCACATTGTTCTGTCTACCTGAAATCATCCGTCAGATCAGCATCGAATGAACCGGCTGGAGTCGGCTTGGGCGCCTCACTGGTTGAATTGGTGCGGGCAGAGGGCTGCGTAGCGGGCCGCTCCGACGCTGGTGAGGCTTCCATCTTGGCGCGTAACATCAGATCGTTACGTGAATCGGCCAGACGCAGCGCTTCCTTGAGGGTAATGGCCTTTTCCATAAGCAGCTGAAACAAATGCTGATCAAAGGTTTGCAGTGCCTTGTCGTCGGTACCGCTGCTCATGGCCTGGCGAATATCCTGTATTTCGTCGCGCTTGATCAGGGTGACGATATAGGGTGTGCGGATCATCACCTCGACTACGGGCAATCTCGGCTTTTGCGTGCCTATTGCCAGGCGTTGGCCGATGATAGCCGCTAGATTCATGGAAATATCACTGAGAACCTGTTGCCGCGTGTCCTCAGGAAACATGTTGGCCATGCGCTCGACCGCTTGCACGGTATTGGTGGCGTGCATGGTCGCCAGCACCAAGTGACCGGTTTCACTGTAGTGCAGGGCATGCTGCATGGTGGCGCGGTCACGAATTTCGCCAATCATGATGACATTTGGCGCCTCACGCAGGACGTTATGCAGGGCATCCTTGAAGCTATGGGTATCCAGCCCGACCTCACGTTGGTCGATGATGGACTCCTTGTGGTGATGCAGAAACTCGATGGGGTCTTCGATGCAGACAATATGCCCGGCGCGGTTGCTGTTACGGTAGTCAAGCATGGCGGCCAGGGTGGTGGACTTGCCTGAGCCGGTCGAGCCGGTGACCAGAATCAGACCGCGATCGAGCATCACCAGCTTTTCCAGAATCGCGGGCAGGCCCAGCTCGGCAAAGTTCGGGATCTTGTCGTTGATGTAGCGAATAACCATCGCCACTTCGCCGCGCTGGATGTAGATATTGGCCCGGAATCGACCGACGTTCTGCAGCCCAACAGCCAGGTTCATCTCCAGATCACGTTCAAACTCTTCAATCTGTTTGGCGGACATCAGCGCCTCTGCCATGGCTTTCACCGAGCCCTTGGGCAGGGCTTCGTCAGACAGTTTGACAAAGGTACCATCCGCTTTGATGGTCGCCGGTGCGCCCACACTGAGGAATAGATCGGAACCCTTGAGCTCAGCCAGTTTGCGTAGGTAGTCGTTGATATCCATGCGCTGTCCCGCCCTTCTGTCTTATTCTTGTCGCTGTTCAGACATGCCCTTGAGGGCGTTGTTGATCCACTGTTCAGCCGTCTTGTTGAGCTCAACAATAGCACGTGGATCCTGACCTTTGGGGTAGATTGCCGGGCCAATATGCACCTGTACCGTCCCCGGGTGCTTGGACCAGCCGAATTTCGGCCAGAATAGCCCGGCATTGTGCGCCACCGGAATCACCGGCGCATCATTGACGCAGGCCAGCGCCGCGCCACCACGGGAAAATTTGACCGGCGTGCCTGGCAGGTTACGGGTGCCCTCGGGGAATACCAGAATCCATACCCCTTCGGCCAGGCGTTCACCACCAATTCGGCTCAACTGCTTGAGTGAGTCGCGGCCGTTGCTGCGGTCTATGGCGATGGGTCGGGCGAGCGCAAAGGCCCAGCCGAAGAAGGGCACGTAGAGCAATTCCTTTTTGATCAATTGCGTCTGCGGGCGAAAGATCTGCTGCAGGAAGAAGGTTTCCCAGGTGCTCTGGTGGTTGGCCAGAATGACCCCGGGTTGCTGAGGAATATTCTCCAGGCCGGTGACCTGATAGCGAATACCAACCAGGTGCTTGGTCAGCCAGATCGCGCCCCTGCTCCACCAGCCGACAATCAGGGTAAAACGCCAGCGAAAAGGCATGAAGGGCGCGACAATCAGCATCAGCAGACCCCAGAGCAGGGCGCTGCTGGCCAGTAAAAAATAGAAAAGAACGACGCGCAGGGGCATCAACAGACTCATGGTGCGGTTTCCAGAAGATGGCTGGCCACAGCGGCCAGAGAATCAAAAACCAGCGTGCCCTCGGGCAGCGCTTTATGTTCAGTTTTAGCGCCTTTGCCGGTCCTTACCAGATAAGGCGTGCAACCCACACTCACCCCGGCCTGCAGATCGCGCAGACTATCGCCCACGGTAGGTACAGCAGCCAGTGAGACGGCATAGTGCCGGGCAATCTGCTGGAACAGACCGGGTAGGGGTTTGCGGCAGTCACAGCCCTGATCCGGCGCGTGCGGGCAGTACACAATCAGCCCCAGTTCACCGCCCTGCTCCTCTACCAGCTGACGCAAACGACCATGCATCTGCTCCAGTGTTGCCAGATCAAAATAGCCCCGGCCCAGTCCCGACTGATTGGTGGCCACAGCAACAGTCCAGCCGGCTTTGCTCAGGCGTGCAATGGCCTCGATGGAGCCGGGCAGCGGAATCCATTCGGCCAGGGTTTTGATGAAGGCATCGGAATCCTGATTGATGACACCATCGCGGTCGAGGATGATCAGTTTCATATAACCCCAGCGGCAAGCCACAAGCTGCAAGTAAAACCGGACACTTGGCGTTGCCCGGTTGCGCAAATAGCTGGCGCGTCCCTTTTATCCCAAAAGCGAAATATCCGCCACACCCAGGAACAAACTGCGTAGCCGTGCAAGCAGGGCATAGCGGTTGGCACGTACAGCCAGATCATCTGCGTTTACCAACACCTGATCGAAGAACGCATCAATCGGCTCGCGCAGCGAGGCCAGTTGCTCCAGGCTGCGTTGGTAGTCGCGGCTGGCGGCCAGGGGTGCATTGGCCTGTTCGGCCTGGTCTATGGCCTGGGCCAGGGCTTGCTCGGCGCCTTCCTGTAACAGGCCTGAATCAACCTGTTGGCCAACCTGGCCCTCGGCCTTGGCCAGGATATTCGATACCCGTTTGTTGGCGGCGGCCAGGGCATCGGCTTCAGGCAAACGGCGGAACAGCTGCACCGCTTGTACCCGTTGATCGAAATCCAGCGGCGAAACCGGGTTCAGCGCGCGCACCGCCTGGTATACGGCGACGTCGATACCTTCGTCCTCGTAACGGGCACGCAGGCGATCGAAAATGAATTCCAGCACCTGACTGAGCAGCGTATCGGCCTTGACCTTGTCGGCATACTGCGCCACGGCTGTCTGCAGTGTGCTGGACAGGTCCAGCTCCAGGCGTTTCTCGATCAGGATGCGCAATACACCCAGGGCAGCCCGGCGCAGGGCATAGGGATCCTTGGAGCCAGTCGGCAACATGCCGATGCCAAAGATACCGACCAGCGTGTCCAGCTTGTCGGCCAGCGCCACGGCAGCACCGGTCAGGGTGCCAGGCAGCTCGGCACCGGCACCACGGGGCATATATTGCTCGTTCAGGGCCAGGGCAACGTCCTCTGGCTCACCGTCATGCAGGGCATAGTAATAACCGGCAATACCCTGCAGCTCGGGGAATTCGCCGACCATTTCAGTGGCCAGATCACACTTGCTCAGCAGCCCGGCACGCGCGGCACGCTGGGCATCACCGCCAATAGCGCCGGCAATGCTGGCGGCCAGACTGGACACCCGTTGGGCCTTGTCGAATACGCTGCCCAGTTGCGCCTGGAACACGACATTGGCCAGGCGCTGGTTACGCTGCTCCAGCGGCGCTTTCTTGTCCTGCTTGAAAAAGAACTCGGCATCGGTCAGACGCGGCCGCACCACCTTCTCATTGCCGGACACAATCTGCGCCGGATCCTGACTCTCGATGTTGGCTACCGTGATAAAGCGCGGCAGCAGCTTGCCCTGGGCGTCAAGCAGACAGAAATACTTCTGGTTGTCCTGCATGGTCGAGATCAGGGCTTCCTGGGGAACCTCAAGGAAGCGTTCCTCGAACGAGCAGACCAGCGGCACTGGCCACTCCACCAGGGCGGTAACCTCATCCAGCAGCGCCTCCGGGACAATCGCCGTGCCCTGCTGGGTGGCCGCCAGCTCGGCAACGCGCCGACGGATCAGTTCGCGGCGCTCGGCAAAGTCGGCAATCACATAGGCACCACGCAGGTTTTCCGCGTAGCTGGCCGGTGTGCTGATACGAATTGCTTCGGGATGATGAAAACGGTGACCTCGCGAGGTGTGTCCGGCCTGCTGGGCAAGAATCTCGGCAGGAATGACCTGATCACCGAGCAGCATCACCAGCCATTGGGTGGGGCGCACAAATTCGGTTTTGCGAGCCGCCCAGCGCATGCGCTTGGGTATCGGCAGGGCTGCCAGAGCGGTGTCGACCAATGCCGGCAACAGCTCGGCAGCCGGCTGCCCGGGAATGCTCTGAACAAAGCGTAATTTGGGGCCGCTACGATCCAGTTGCTCGATGCTCACACCGCACTTGCGGGCAAATCCCAGCGCCGCCTGGGTTGGCTGACCTTCGGCATCGAAGGCGGCTTGCACCGGCGGACCGTCCATTTGCTGGCTGCGGTCCGGCTGTTGCGTTGCCAGGGCTGTGACCAGCACGGCCAGGCGCCGGGGGGCCGCGTAATAGCGTGCCGCCTGGTAACCCAGACCAGCATCCTGCAGGCCCTTTTCAACACCAGCCAGAAAGGCTTCAGCCAGTCCTTTCAGGGACTTGGGTGGCAGTTCTTCAGTGCCAAGTTCGACCAGAAAATCCGCAGTCTGCATTATTCGGCCTCCTTGAGTTTGGCCAGTACTTCATCACGTAATGCCGGGGTGGCCATCGGGAAGCCCAGACGTGCTCGAGCCAGCAGGTAGCTCTGGGCAATCGCGCGGGACAGGGTCCGCACGCGCAGGATGTACTGTTGACGGGCCGTAACCGATATCGCCCGCCGGGCATCGAGCAGGTTGAAGGTATGTGAAGCCTTTATCACCATCTCATAGGCTGGCAGCGGTAATTCGGCGGCCATCAGACGGTTGGCTTCGCTTTCATAGAAATCGAACAACTCCAGCTGCTTCTCGACGTTGGCGTGCTCGAAGTTGTAGGTCGACTGCTCGACTTCGTTCTGATGAAACACATCACCGTAGGTCACCTTGCCGAACGGGCCGTCTGAATAGACCAGGTCGTAGACCGAGTCGACACCCTGCAGATACATCGCCAGCCGTTCCAGGCCGTAGGTGATTTCACCGGTGACCGGATAGCACTCAACCCCACCCACCTGCTGGAAGTAGGTAAACTGCGTGACTTCCATGCCGTTCAGCCAGACTTCCCAGCCCAGCCCCCATGCCCCCAGAGTGGGTGATTCCCAGTTGTCTTCGACAAAACGGATATCATGCACCAGCGGATCAATGCCAATGTGCTTGAGCGAGTCCAGATAGAGTTCCTGCATATCGCCCGGGTTGGGCTTCAACACCACCTGAAACTGGTAGTAATGTTGCAGACGGTTGGGGTTCTCGCCGTAGCGGCCATCCGCGGGACGACGGCTGGGCTGCACATAGGCGGCATGCCAGGTTTCCGGGCCAATGGCGCGCAGAAAGGTAGCGGTATGAAAGGTACCGGCGCCCATTTCCATATCGTAGGGCTGCAGAAGCACACAGCCCTTCTCTGCCCAGTAACTTTGCAGGGCAAGGATCAGGCCTTGGAAACTGTGCGTGGCTGGGTTGGTCTGAGTCACGTTGTTCACCGCGGTTGGCATTAAAAGAAAGGCGGCAGTATACAATCAGACGGGGCAAGACATACAGGAACCGGGCCAGAAAGATCGGGCATCAGCGCATTTTTTACAGGGAGTCAGCATGAGTCAGCCGTCAGACATCACACCGGAACTGTGCCGTTGCCAGTGGTGCTCGAATGATCCGGTGTATCAGCATTACCACGACACTGAGTGGGGCGTGCCGGAATATGACGCCGGGCATCTGTTTGAAAAACTTCTGCTGGATGGTTTTCAGGCTGGGCTGTCATGGATCACGGTGTTGAAAAAGCGCGATCGTTATCGTCAGGTTTATAACGGTTTTGATCCGCACTTCATGGCCAATCAGAGCGAGGCGGATTTGCTTGAGCTGCTGCAGGATGCCGGCATCATCCGCAATCGCCTCAAGGTGTATGGCGCGCGCCAGAATGCCCGCGCCTGGCTGGCGCTGGCTGAACAGCAGGATCCTGCGGCCTGGCTCTGGCAGTTTGTCGGCGGTCAGCCGCTGGTCAATCATTTCACCAGTATCCGTCAGATCCCGACCCAGACCGCTGAAGCCCAGGCGATGAGCAAGGCGCTGAAAAAAGCCGGCTTCACCTTTGTCGGCCCGACCATCTGTTACGCCTTTATGCAGGCCACCGGTATGGTCATGGATCACACCACCGATTGCTTTCGTTACCCGCTGCTGTCGGCAGGCTGAGACGCGCTACAGCTTATGCCCCGTTGTCCTTTACAATGCGATCAATCGCATGAATCGGGAGGTTGTTGTGGAGCGGCTCAAGGGCGCAATAATCGTTGGTTTTCTCAGGTTGGTGGCCAGCATGCCATTTGCCTGGGCTCAGCGCTGTGGAGCAGCAGTAGGCTGGCTGATGTGGAAACTGCCGAATCGTGCTCGCGATGTGGTGCGCATCCATCTGCAGCATTGCTTGCCGGAGTTGAGTGAGGCTGAGCGCGAACAATTGGTCGGTGAGACACTCAAGGATACGGGCCGCAGCTTTGCCGAAAGCGCCTGTGCCTGGATGTGGAAGCCGGAGAAAACCCTGGCTCTGGTGCGCGAGGTTGAAGGCGCCGAACTGATCCAGCAGGCGATTGCCAAGGGCAAGGGTCTGGTCTGCATTACCAGCCACCTGGGAAACTGGGAGGTGCTCAATCACTGGTATGCGGCACAATGCTCGCCACTGGTATTTTACCGACCACCAAAGCAGAAGGTGGTTGATCAGTTGCTGCAACGGCAACGTGCGCAACTCGGTAACAGAACTGCACCCTCAACGCTGGAAGGCACCATCAGCGTCATGAAGGAGGTGCGTCGTGGGGGTGCTGTTGGCATTCCTGCCGATCCCGAGCCAGCCCTGAAGAGTGGCGTGTTTGTACCCTTCTTTGCGGCAACGGCGCTGACCAGCAAGTTTGTCCCCAGTCTGCTCAAGGGTAATCAGGCCACGGCCCTGTACCTGCACTGCATTCGCCTGCCCGATCATGCCGGTTTCAAAGTCCTTGTGGAAGCGGCGCCCGAGACCCTTTACAGTAGTGATCCAGAGATTGCGGTGGCGAGCATGAGCCGCACTATTGAAGGCTATGTGCGACGCTGGCCAAGTCAGTATATGTGGAGCATGAAGCGCTTCAAGAAACGCCCACCGGGCGAGAAGAAATGGTATTGAACCATTCATAACAACAGGCTTTACGGGGGTCACATGTCCAACCAGCGTCAACATCCGCGTACACCCATGCGCTGCCGTATCAAGATCAGTCACCCTGATATCGGCGAGCTGTTCGGCTTTACCCGTGACCTGTCTGATGGCGGTGTGTTTGTCGAGAATCCCGAGCTGGCCGGCTTGAGTCCTGGCACCAAGGTGCTGGGTCAGGTACAGGACATGCCCTTTCCGGCCCCGGTACTGAATATGGTTGTTCAGCGCGTCATCCAGGGTGAAGGCGCTGGCATGGCCTTTCTTGACGAGCAAGAGTAACTTCAGCCATCGCAGGCCCGCCTCAGCGACGCCAGAACATCGGCGTCAGCAACACCAGTAGGGTAAAGACCTCAAGACGTCCGAGCAGCATGGCAAAGCTCAGTACCCATTTTACGCCGGCTGACAGCTCGCCATAGTGGGTTGCCACATCGCCAAGACCGGGTCCCAGGTTGTTGATGCAGGCCGTCAGGGCCGAAAAGGCGGTGACAAAGTCCAGCCCGGTGCCGAGCAGCAGCAGAAATAACACGGCAAAGGCAAAGACGTAGACCGCGCAAAACCCCCACACCGCCTCTACCACGCGGTCAGGCACCGGCTTGTTGCCGAGCTTGACCGGAAACACCCCATGCGGATGCAGCAATTTCTTGGTTTCCCGGGAGCCCTGCTTGTACAGCAGCAACACGCGGATAACCTTCATGCCGCCGCCGGTTGAACCGGCACAGGCACCGATAAAACTGGCATACAGCAACAGGAAGGGCAGCACGGTCGGCCAGGATGAAAAGTCAGTGACACCGAAACCGGTGGTGGTCGCGATGGATACGGTCTGGAAGGCGGCATAGCGAATCGAGGTCCAGACGTCGTGATACTGGAAATGAATCAGAATCGCGCAGCAGACAATAAACAGGCTGGCCAGAATCAGAATGTAGGCGCGACACTCCGGATCCTGCCAATAATTTTTCAGCGAACGGAAGCGCCAGGCGAGAAAGTGCAGGGCAAAGTTGATCCCGGAGATCAGCATGAAGAGTATGCAGATCAGCTCGATCAAAGGGCTGTCGTAATAGCCGATACTGGCGTCATGGGTCGAGAAACCGCCGATCGCCACGGTTGAGAAACTGTGGCCGATGGCGTCAAACAACTGCATGCCGGCCGCCCAGTAGGCCAGTGCACAGGCGACTGTCAGACCGGCATAGATATACCAGAGCACCTTGGCTGTTTCGGCGATACGCGGGGTCAGTTTGTTCTCTTTCAGCGGGCCGGGCATTTCGGCCCGGTACAGCTGCATGCCGCCGACCCCGAGCATCGGCAGAATGGCCACGGCCAGCACGATGATACCCATGCCGCCCAGCCACTGCAGTTGCTGGCGGTAGTACAGCAGCGCGCGCGGCAGCGTATCCAGGCCGGTGATCACGGTGGCGCCGGTGGTGGTCAGACCGGAGAAGGATTCAAACACCGAATCGGCCACACTCAGATCCGGTGTGTCGAGCAGGTACAGTGGCACTGCCCCGAACAGCCCCAGTACCAGCCAGAACAACACCACGATCAGATAACCGTCACGGGTGCGCAGTTCGCTGCGTTGCTTGCGCGCCGGCAGCCAGGTCAGCAGGCCGGCAATCAGGGTAATGGCAAAGCCGACCATAAAGGCTTCGCGGGCGGCTTCGCCATAGTAGTAACCCACCGCAACCGAGGGCAGCATACTGGTCGAAAACAGCATCAGCAGGATGCCGAGGATGCGTTGGATCTGTAGGTACTGCATGCGTGCCCTTACCCGCCCTGGCTCAGAAGAATGTCAGGCCGACCTGAAACAGGCGCTCGACATCACGAATATGTTTTTTGTTGATAACGAACAGGATGACGTGGTCTTCCGATTCGATCAGCGTCGAATCATGGGCAATCAGTACTTCCTCGTTGCGCACAATGGCACCAATGGTGGTGCCCGGTGGCAGATCAATTTCGCCAATCTTGCGTCCTACCACCTTGGATGAGCGCGCATCGCCATGCGCCACCGCTTCAATCGCCTCGGCCGCACCCCGGCGCAGCGAGTAGACATTGACGATGTCACCCCGTCGCACATGGGTCAGCAGGGTACCGATGGTCGCCTGTGAGGGTGAGATGGCGATGTCGATTTCGCCGCCCTGCACCAGATCGACATAGGCCGGGTTGTTGATCAGCGCCATGACCTTGCGCGCACCCAGTCGTTTGGCCAGCATCGAGGACATGATGTTGGCCTCGTCGTCGTTGGTCACGGCGCAGAAAATATCCACATCCTCGATATTTTCCTCGATCAGCAACTCCTTGTCCGAGGCGCTGCCGTGCAGTACCACGGTCTTGTCCAGGTTCTGCGACAGGTAGTCGGCGCGCGATTTGTTCTTTTCGATGATGCGCACCTGATAGCGGCTTTCGATGGCCTCAGCTAGCCGCTCGCCGATATTGCCACCGCCAGCAATCATCACGCGCTTGTAGTTCTTTTCCAGGCGTCGCAGTTCACTCATTACCGCACGGATATCGTGGGTGGCGGCAATGAAGAACACTTCGTCATCGGCTTCGATGATGGTATCGCCCTTGGGAATGATCGGCCGGTTCTTGCGGAAGATCGCCGCTACCCGGGTGTCCACACCGGGCATATGCTGGCGCAGGAAACGCAGTTCCTGACCCACCAGTGGTCCGCCGTAATAGGCGCGCACGGCCACCAGCTGGACCTTGCCTTCGGCAAAGTCGAGCACCTGGAGGGCGCCGGGGTGCTCGATCAGACGCTTGATGTAGGTGGTCACCGCCTGTTCGGGGCTGATCAGAACGTCAATCGGGATGGCTTCGTTATGGAACAGACCGCCGCGGGTCAGATAGGCAGACTCACGGATACGGGCAATCTTGCTCGGGGTGCGGAACAGGGTATAGGCCACCTGACAGGCGATCATGTTGGTTTCATCGCTGCTGGTCACGGCAATCAGCATGTCGGCATCATCGGCGCCGGCCTGGCGCAGAATGGTCGGAAAGGAGCCGCGGCCGACCACGGTGCGAATATCCAGTCGATCACTGAGTTCGCGCAGGCGCGGGCCATCGGTATCGATCACGGTAATGTCGTTGGCTTCGCTGGCGAGCTCGGCGGCCAGACTGCCACCGACCTGACCGGCCCCCAGAATAATGATCTTCATGTGGCAGAAATCCCCTTGGTTTCAGGATTGTAGCTGCTGTGGACCGGGCTGGCGCTGACTTTCAGCAAGCGCGCCAGATAGAAACCATCGTGGCCACCGGGTTGCGGGTGCAGTTGCCGCCCGTGCGGCTGGGCCAGACCATAGTCGGCCTGGATTTGCAGCTCGCGAGCACCGGCCTGACGGGCCAGAAAGGCCGCGATCACTTCGGTATTTTCTGCCGGCAGCACGGAACAGGTGGCGTACACCAACTGGCCACCCACTTCGAGGGTTTGCCACAGGGCATCCAGCATCTCGCCCTGCAGTATGGCCAGGGCAGCAATGTCCTCGGCCTGGCGGGTCAACTTGATATCCGGGTGCCGACGTATTACTCCGGTCGCCGAGCAAGGTGCATCCAGTAGAATGCGCTGGAACGGCTGGCCGTCCCACCAGGTATCCAGATCACGGGCGTCAGCCGCCTTGAGTTCAGCCTGCAGACCCAGGCGCTGCAGATTGTCGCGGACGCGCTGCAGGCGCGCAGGCTCCAGATCCAGCGCCAACAGGCTGGCCAGCGCTGGTTCGGATTCGAGAATCTGGCAGGTCTTGCCACCCGGTGCACAGCAGGCATCCAGCACGCGCTGACCGGGTTTGAGATCCAGCAGCGGGGCTGCCAGTTGCGCGGCCTCGTCCTGAACACTCACCAGTCCCTCGGCAAAACCGGGTAAGGCCTGCACATCACAGGGTTGCTCCAGGGTGATGCCCTGGGCGCTGAAGGGGCAGGCATGGGCATTTATGCCGTGCTCCTGAAGCCGGTCCAGATAGCCTTGCCGGTCAGTGCGCAGGGCGTTGACGCGCAGGGTCATGGGCGGATGCTGATTATTGGCCTGGCAGATCGCTTCCCACTGTGCAGGCCAGTCGGCCTTGAGTTGTTTCTGCAGCCAGCGCGGATGCGACAGGCGAATACTGGGGTCGCGTTCAAGGCTGGCCAGCAGGGCCTCGGATTCACGTTGGGCGCGGCGCAGCAGGGCATTCAACAGGGCCTTGGCCCAGGGTTTTTTCAGCGCCTTGACCGCATTCACGCTTTCATCAATGGCGGCATGGGCCGGAATCCGGGTAAACAGCAGTTGATACAACCCGACCAGCAGCAAGGCATGCAGGTCGCGGTCGGCGGCCTTCAGCGGCTTGTCCAGCAACAGCGTCGCCAGACCATCCAGTCGCTGGAACCAGCGCGCGGTACCAAAGGCCAGTTCGCGGGCCAGAGCCTGGTCACGGGCTGCCACGTGCTGCAATTGCGCCGGCAGACTGGTGCCCAGCGAAGCCTTGCCGGCCATCACCGCAACCAGTGCATTGCAGGCCGCCAGGCGTGGATTCATTGACCGTTACCCAGACACTGACCCGCGGCAAATTGATCGCGGCGGGCGTTGTACAGATCAGCAAAGGCCATGGCCTTGCCACCGGGTAACTGCACACGGGTCAGGCGCAGGGCGCCTTGACCGCAGGCCACCAGCAGGCCCTGCTTGCTGCACTCGAGTATTTCTCCAGGGTTGCCCTGAGCCGTTTCGGGCTGTGCGGCCCAGATCTTTAGCGGTTGCTCCTGCCAGCGCGCATGGGCCAGCGGCCAGGGATTGAAGGCGCGGATCAGGCAGTCGAGCTCAGCGGCCGGTCGTTGCCAGTCGATGATGGCATCCTGTTTGCCGAGTTTGTGTGCATAGGTGGCCAGCGCATTATCCTGAATCTCGCCCTGCAGGCGACCGCTAGCCAAGCCATCGATGGCCTCCAGCAGCGCCTGTGAACCGAGCAGTGCCAGGCGGTCGTGCAAGCTGCCGCCGGTATCGTCCGCGCTGATCGGGGTTCGTGCCTTGAGCAGCATGGGACCGGTATCCAGCCCCGCTTCCATCTGCATGATGGTGACGCCGCTGTCGCTATCACCGGCCTCAATGGCACGCTGAATGGGTGCGGCACCGCGCCAGCGCGGCAGCAGCGAGGCATGGCTGTTGATACAGCCGAGCCGCGGCATGTCGAGTACCGCCTGGGGCAGAATCAACCCATAGGCCACCACCACCAGCAGATCGGCCTGTAGCGCCGCCAGTGTCGCCTGATCGTCGGGATTGCGCAGGCGCTCCGGTTGATAGACCGGCAAGTCATGCTGCAGGGCTAACTGCTTGACCGCACTCATGGCCAGCTTCTGACCCCGGCCAGCCGGTCGATCGGGTTGTGTATAGACGGCAATCACATTCAGCCCGGCATCGAGCAGGGCTAGCAGGTGGCTGGCGGCAAACTCCGGTGTTCCGGCAAAGACGATACGAAGGTCAGACGAGGTCATGGCGTTCCTGAGGGCTGCCGGTTGTTGCAGCAAAATAAAAAGGCTTGCCGAAGCAAGCCCTGGAGTCGTTCACCGCTCAGCCATTGGCTTGCAGTTTGTGCAGCTTTTCCAGCTTTTTGCGGATTCGGTCACGTTTCAGGTTGGACAGGTAATCGACAAACAGCTTACCGTTCAGATGGTCACACTCGTGCTGAATGCAGACGGCCAGCAGGCCTTCACAGATTTCTTCGAAGGGCTCACCGTTTTTGTCCAGCGCCTTGACGCGGACCCGTTCCGGGCGGGTCACGGTCTCGAAGAAACCGGGTACCGAGAGGCAGCCTTCCTGCATTTGTTCAAGGTCGTCGGTCAGCGGCTCAAGCTCAGGGTTGATGAAAACCCTCGGCTCATCGCCCTGTTCCGATATGTCCATGACCACAATGCGCTCATGCACGTTTACTTGCGTAGCCGCCAAACCTATGCCGGGAGCCGCGTACATGGTCTCGAACATGTCCTCGACCAGCTGTTTGACGCGCGCGTCTACGACAGCCACTGGCTTGGCAATGGTACGCAGTCGTGGGTCCGGAAATTCTAAAATGTTTAATATGGCCATGTCAGTTTGTGATGCAATTGTGGAATAAATCTAATTTGTGCTGCTAAGATGATGAGCAGCTTGGAATTAAAACGGTTTTGACGTGGGCAACTGTCCGTCAAATCTGATGCTGGCCTCTATAATAAAGGGATTCATGTCATGAGGAAAACATTACTCGGCCTTCTCCTGCTCTCCATGAGCATTTGGGTTCAGGCTCAGGAGTCAGTGTTTAAAGAAGGTCACCCGGAAAGGTACCAGGTAGTCAAGGGCGATACCCTCTGGGATATTGCCGGACGCTTCCTCAGCCTGCCATGGAAATGGCCGGAGATTTGGCACGCCAACCCGCAGATCGACAACCCGCACCTGATCTATCCGGGCGACATGATCTCGCTGGTGTATATCGATGGTCAACCGCGTCTGATGGTCAATCGTGGCAACGGCGGTACGATCAAGCTGTCCCCCACCGTACGTGCCCAGCCAATCGCTGAAGCCATTCCGACCATTCCCCTGGAAGCCATCAATGCCTTCCTGAATGCCGGTCGCATCATCGATGACCCTGCCACCCTTGACGCCACGCCCTATGTGATCGGCGGCGAAGCGGAAAGCGTGATTGCCGGTGCTGGTGGACGGGTCTACGCCCGTGGCGAAGTTGACCCGGCTATTCCCGCCTATGGTATCTATCGTCGCGGCAAGTCCTATACCGATCCGGATACCGGCGAGTTTCTCGGCCTGCATGCCCAGGAAATCGGGAATGGCAACATCCGTGCGACCGAGCGTGACATTGCTACCGTGGATGTTACCCGCACCATGCAGGAAGTGCGTATCGGCGACCGTCTGATGCCGACTGAAGAGCGTCCGGTAGCATCGACCTTCTTCCCCAGTGCGCCTGATGTCGAGGTCAATGGCCTGATTCTGGATGTGCCCAATGGTGTGACCCAGATCGGCCAGTACGATGTGGTCATTCTCAACAAGGGTGCCCGTGACGGTCTGCAGGAAGGCAGCGTGCTGGCTATCTACAAGACCGGAGAGCTGGTCCGTGACCGTATTCTCAACGAGCGCATTCGTCTTCCCGATGAGCGTGCCGGAGAGCTGATGGTGTTCCGCGCCTATGACAAGATGAGCTATGGCATTGTGCTCAGCGCTACCCGTCAGATGGCGATCATGGATAAGGTTCGCAATCCCTGATAGTCCCCGAACGCCGCCTGCAAGGGCGGCGTTGTTGCCTGATGATCAAGGATGATCCATGCACACTACCCTGTCAGAGCAAAGACAGGCACTGCTTGTCCTGTCACTTCTGGATGGTCTTGGCGCACGTTCGCTGACGCGCCTGCTGGAACACATCCCCTGTCCCCTGGCATTACTCGAAGCCGATCTGCTGCGACTGCAATCAGCAGGCTTGAGTCCGCGCGTTATGGAATCCCTGCAGCGCTACCGACAGGGCGACCCACAGTTGCAAAGACGCCTGGATAATACCCTTACCTGGTTGGCCCAGCCTGGCTGCCACCTGCTGGATATTTTCAGCGAGGGTTACCCTGCTCTGCTGCGGCAGATTGCCGACCCACCGCTGCTGCTCTATGTGCGCGGCAACCCTGAGCTACTCAACGATCCGCAATTGGCCATGGTCGGCTCACGCAATCCCGGCCCGCACGGTGCGGCCACTGCCCGGCAGTTTGCCCAGCATTTCACCGAAGCCGGCTTGCTGGTTACCAGTGGCATGGCGCTGGGCATCGATGGTGCCTGCCATCAGGGTGCGCTGGATGCCGGCGGGCCGACCATCGCTGTTTGGGGAACCGGATTGGCCAAGTGTTACCCCAGGCGGCATGCGGCACTGGCCGACAGCATCGTTGCGCGGGGAGGTGCACTGGTCTCGGAGCAGCCGTTGGACACCGCCGCCCAGGCCGGACTCTTCCCGCGCCGTAACCGTATCATCAGTGGTCTGAGCCTGGGCACACTGGTGGTCGAGGCCAGTCTCAACAGCGGCTCGCTGATTACTGCCCGGCTGGCGCTGGAGCAGAATCGAGAGGTGTTTGCCATGCCGGGCTCGATCCATAGCCCGCAGGCAAAGGGTTGTCACAAATTACTGCGTGAGGGGGCGCATCTGGTTGAGTCGGCCAATGATGTGCTTGAGGTGCTAAGGCTGCCCCTGCTGGCGGCCCTGCAGCAGGATGCCAAAACGGTCGCAAGCCCCGCCTCGCCGCTGTGGCCCTGGTTGGACTTTAACCCGGCCAGCGTTGACTGGCTGAGTCAGCACAGTGGCCTGTCCGTGCAACAGGTCATGCAGGAACTGCTGGATCTCGAACTGCAGGGGCAGGTGCAGCAGAGCCCTGAGGGCTTTTCCCGGCGCTGAACGGTCTGGGCCCTTGAGCCATGGCTGCGGCTCGGCTACTGTCAGCGATCAGAGTATCGATTGTGAGGGCAGCATGCTGGCAAACTGGCGTATCAGGCAGGTCGAAAGGGTTCTACATGCAGGTGGCGTGATTGCCTATCCGACCGAGGCCGTATGGGGGCTGGGTTGTAATCCGTGGAAAGCCGATGCGGTAGAGCGGGTACTTAGCATCAAACAACGGCCGGTCGAAAAGGGCCTGATTTTGGTGGCCGGCGATATTGACGAGTTTGATTTTCTGCTCTGGGACCTGCCCGACGGGCAGTTGGCCAAGTTGCGGCTGTCCTGGCCCGGCCCGAATACCTGGCTGGTGCCACACAAGGGACGCCTGCCCGCCTGGGTTACCGGCCAGCATGACACGGTTGCCATCCGCGTCAGTGCCCACCCGCTGGTGCAGCAGCTTTGCGCCGTGACCGGTCCACTGATCTCCACCTCAGCCAATCCGGCTGGTCGGCCGCCAGCCCGCAATCGCCTGCGCATCGAACAGTATTTTCGCGGTGAACTGGATGCCGTGGTACCCGGCGCCTTGGGTGGTCAGCGTAATCCCAGTATCATTCGCGACCTGCTCACCGAGCAGATTATTCGCCCCGCTTGAGGATGCCCCGTGAACAGGACGCCAACCGCCACTGATGTGGCTGCGGTCAAAGACTATCTGATGGCTTTGCAGGATCGCATCTGTGCCGCGCTGCAAGCAGCAGACGGTGGCGGCTGCTTTGTCGAGGACAGCTGGGAGCGGCCCGGTGGCGGCGGCGGACGTTCACGCATCATGGAACAGGGTGCCGTGCTGGAAAAGGGTGGCGTGGGATTTTCCCATGTCTTTGGTGACGGCATGCCGCCCTCCGCTACCGCGCACCGGCCCGAGCTGGCCGGTCGACATTTCCAGGCCATGGGTGTGTCGCTGGTCATGCACCCGGACAACCCGCACATTCCGACCTCACACGCCAACGTGCGGTTTTTTATTGCCGAAAAGGCCGACGCCGATCCGGTCTGGTGGTTTGGCGGCGGCTTTGATCTGACCCCCTACTACGCCAACGAAGCCGATTGCGTGCATTGGCACCGGGTGGCGCGGGATGCCTGTGCGCCCTTTGGTGACGATGTCTATCCGCGTTACAAGGCCTGGTGTGATGAATATTTCTTTCTCAAGCACCGCAACGAAGCCCGTGGTATCGGTGGGCTGTTCTTCGATGACCTGAATGAATGGGGCTTCGAGCGCAGCTTCGCCTTCCTGCGGGCTATTGGTGATGCCTACATCGAGGCCTATCTGCCGATCATCGAGCGTCGTCGCCATCTCAGCTGGACAGCTGAGCAGAAGGCCTTTCAGGAATACCGCCGCGGCCGTTACGTCGAGTTCAACCTGGTCTGGGACCGGGGCACCCTGTTCGGTCTGCAAACCGGTGGGCGCACGGAATCCATTCTCATGTCGCTGCCGCCGACGGTGCGTTGGGGCTACAACTGGCAGGCCGCGCCCGGCTCGCCGGAGGCCCGGCTGGTCGACGAGTTTCTGCCGCCGCGCGACTGGTTGGGAGGTTCACACTGATGGATCGTTATGCGGTCATAGGTAACCCGATCAGCCACAGCAAATCGCCGCTGATCCATGGCATGTTTGCCAAGCAGACCGGCCAAGCGCTGAGTTATGAAGCGCTGTTGGCGCCGCTGGATGGCTTTGCCCAGACGCTGCAGCAGTTTCTGCGAGAGGGCAAGGGCGTGAATGTCACAGTGCCGTTCAAGGAGCAGGCCTGGGAGCTGGTCAACCAGCACAGCGCGGCGGCCTACAAGGCGGGTGCGGTAAACACCATAATGCGCCAGGGCGATGGCAGCCTACTGGGTGACAACACCGATGGGCGCGGGCTGGTACGTGATATTCAGGTGAATGCCGGCTTGTCCCTGGCCGGTTTGCGCGTGCTACTGGTCGGCGCCGGTGGGGCTGCCCGGGGTGTAATTCAGCCGATATTGGCCGCTGGGGTCGATCAACTGTGTGTGGTCAATCGTACCGTGCCCAAGGCCGAGGCCTTGGCGGCGTTGTTTGTTGATGACGGCCCGATCAGTGCCGCGGGTTTTCAGTGGATCGAGGAACCAGTGGATCTGATCATCAATGCCACCTCGGCCAGTCTCGGCGGTGAGTTGCCGGGCATCTCAGCCAAACTGATCCGTCCTGGCCATACGCTCTGCTACGACATGATGTATGCCAAGGAGCCCACGGTGTTCAACCGCTGGGCGGCAGAACAGGGCGCCGTGCGCTGCCTGGATGGGCTGGGCATGCTGGTTGAGCAGGCCGCTGAAGCCTTTCTGCTTTGGCGCGGTGTGCGTCCGGATACCGCCCCGGTGCTGGCCGCGTTGCGTGGATAACTGGCGCAACGCGGTTGGTCCCCAGTGGAGGTGTGGTCTGGATGGCCGTTGGTCGAGGTGGAACTCGACCCTCCCGGGAAAAGCCGTGTGCAGCTCTGCTTTGCTGGCGAGCAGCACAAGGGCAGTGTTATCACTTTTGAAGGGTAGGAGCCGCGGCCCCGCGGTGAAAATGGACACCGCTTTCGCGCTGAGGCCAGCGCTCCCACCAGGCAAACGCCCCCCGGGAAAAGCCACTCGCAGTGCAACGTTGTTGGCGAGTTGCATCAGGCTATGCAGACCACACTGAATGGTAGGAGCCGCGGCCCCGCGGCGAAAACGGACTCCGCCTTCGCGCTGAGGTCAGCGCTTCCACCAAGGTAAACGCCTGTCCCTGGGAGGGTCGAGTTCCATCTCGACCATGGGATACTGCGCGCAGCGTTGCTGATCCTGAGAGCCAGCGGTCTACCCAGCGGTACTACTGACTACGGGCCTGACGCACTGCCTGTGACAGTGCTGATACCAGGCTTAGTACATCCTTAACCCCCTGCTCCGGTGTGTCGGCCTTGGCGATCTGTTCGACCAGCGCCGAGCCCACCACCACACCCTGCGCATCGAGGGCGAATTGCGCCGCCTGCTCCGGTGTGCGTACACCAAAACCGACACACACCGGCAGATCCGTTTGTTGTGCTATGGCACCAAGGGCGTCACGCACCACGGCATTGTCGGCCTGGCCAACACCGGTCACGCCATTCAGCGAGACGTAGTAGAGAAAGCCGCTGGCTCTATCCAGCACGGCGGGCAGGCGCTTGGCATCGGTGGTCGGGGTGGCCATGCGGATCATGTCCAGACCGGCTGCGCGGGCCAGTGGTCCCAGTTCATTGTCGTGCTCGGCGGGCAGGTCAACGATCAGTAGACCATCGACCCCGGCTTCGACGGCATCACGCATGAAGGCTTCCGAGCCATAGCGGTAGATCGGGTTGTAATAACCCATCAGTACCAGAGGCGTGTGCTGATCATCTCGGCGGAAGGCGCGCACCATCTCCAGGGTTTTCAACTGCGTCTGTCCGGCATTCAGGGCGCGTACCGCTGCCGCCTGAATGGTCGGGCCATCGGCCATCGGGTCACTGAAGGGCATGCCCAGTTCGATTACATCGGCGCCGGCGCCGGGCAGCTGCTTGAGCAGAGACAGGCTGACGTCATACCCGGGGTCACCGGCACAGATATAGGTGACCAGCGCGGCGCGGTTGGCGGCTTTCAGGTCGGCAAAACGACTGGCGAGGCGGCTGCTCATAGGGACTTCTCCATCAGACGCAGGACGGTGGGCATGTCCTTGTCGCCACGCCCGGACAGGTTGATGACCATCAGGTGGTCCTTGGGCAGCAAGGGTGCACGCTTGGCCACTTCGGCCAGCGCATGGGCCGTTTCCAGTGCCGGAATAATGCCTTCCTGGCGGCAGCACAGGTGGAAGGCTTCGAGGGCTTCGGTGTCCGTTACGGCGCTGTATTCGACCCGACCCTGCTCGTGCAGCCAGGCGTGCTCGGGACCAATGCCGGGGTAATCCAGACCGGCCGAGACCGAGTGGGCATCGGTAATCTGACCGTCGGCATCCTGCAGCAGGTAGGTGCGGTTGCCATGCAGTACCCCGGCTACCCCGCCCTTCAGGCTGGCGGCATGTTTGCCGCTATCCAGACCTTCGCCCGCGGCTTCGACACCGATCATCCGCACGCTGTCATCCTCAAGGAAGGGATGGAACAGGCCCATGGCGTTGGAGCCGCCGCCAATACAGGCGATCAGGCTGTCGGGCAGGCGACCTTCACGGGCCAGCATCTGCACCCGGGTTTCCCGGCCGATCACCGCCTGAAACTCGCGGACCATGGTCGGATAGGGGTGCGGTCCGGCGACCGTGCCGATCATGTAGAAGGTGTTCTCGACATTGGTGACCCAGTCGCGCAGGGCCTCGTTCATGGCGTCCTTGAGGGTGCCGGTGCCGGAGGTGACGGGGACGATCTCGGCGCCCATCAGACGCATGCGCGAAACGTTGTCGCGCTGGCGTTCAATATCGGTAGCGCCCATGTAGACCACGCAGGGCAGACCAAAGCGCGCAGCCACCGTAGCCGTGGCGACACCGTGCATGCCGGCACCGGTCTCGGCAATGATCCGGGTCTTGCCCATGCGCTTGGCCAGCAGCACCTGACCGATGCAGTTGTTGATCTTGTGGGCGCCGGTATGGTTCAGCTCTTCACGCTTGAAGTAGATCTTTGCCCCACCAAACAGCTCGGTCAGCCGCTCGGCGTAGTAAAGCGGGCTGGGGCGGCCGACGAATTCAGCCTGAAAGCGGTCCATTTCGGCGAGGAAGTCCGGCTCGGCCATGGCTGTGTTGAAGGCCTGTTCAAGATCAAGGATCAGTGGCATCAGTGACTCGGCAACAAAGCGGCCGCCAAAGTGACCGAACTGGCCCTGGGCATCGGCGCCCTGACTGAAGCGATTGGAACTGTGCATGGATTTACCCTCCGTTTGCGATGGGTTACACAATAGGGCAGGCCGGGTAGGGAAAAAATCGATAAGATGGCCTCAACCTGTGAGAAAAAGTGACCAATGCCATGTCCAGAGATCTGCCATCGCTCAATGCGTTAAAGGCTTTCGAGGTCGCTGCCAGGCTGGAAAGTGTGAGCCAGGCGGCGGATGTTCTGCATGTGACACACGGCGCGGTCAGCCGCCAGATCCGCAGTCTTGAGGCTGAGCTGGGCGTCAGTCTGTTCGACAAGGCCGGGCGCGGTATACAGCTCACCGAGGCTGGCCGGCGCCTGCGCGATGCCAGCCGCGAGGCGTTTGACAGTCTGCGGGTGGCCTGTGACGAGATTCGCCAGCGCGATCAGGCTGCACCTTTTCTGCTGGCTTGTCCGGGCAGCTTGCTGGCGCGCTGGTTTATCCCGCGCCTGGATCGACTGAATGCGGCCCTGCCAGAGCTCAACCTGCATCTATCCGCCAGTGAAGGTGAGCTGGACCCGCGCAAACCGGGGGTCAGCGCTACCCTGCTGTTTGCCGAGCCGCCCTGGCCAGCCGATATGCAGGTTTATCCCCTGGCCGCTGAGCGCATCGGCCCGGTGTTCAGTCCGGGTTATGCCGGGGCCGCAGCGTTGCAGGGCAAGCCGTTGTCTGCGCTGGGCCATGAAGCCCTGCTGCATACCCGCTCACGCCCGCAGGCCTGGGCTGACTGGGCAAGGGCCTGCGGCATGGACCCGGCTGGTCTGCACCAGGGCCAAGCTTTTGAGCATTTGTATTATTTGCTCGAGGCGGCGTTGTCCGGCCTGGGTGTGGCTATCGCGCCGCAACTGCTGGTCGCCGACGATATCGCCAACGGTCGTCTGCTGGCCCCCTGGGGTTTTGTCGATACGCCTAACCAGTTGGCGCTCTGGGTGCCTGCACGGCAACCACAACAGCAGGCGCGGGTGCTGGTCGACTGGCTGGAGGCCAACCTGTGAGGCTGCGCAGTCTGGTTCTTTGCTGCAGCCTGCTATGGCTTGGTGGTTGCTCAACGCTGGGCTACCTGAATCACACCTGGCAGGGCCAGCGTGAGGTCATGCGCCTGAGTGTACCGGTGACCGAGATCCTCGCCGACCACCAGGCCGATCCGGCCTTGCAAGCCCGGCTGGAACTGGCGTTGCAGGCCAGACGCTTTGCCAGCGAGCAACTGAAACTACCGGCCAATGCCAGTTATACCGCCTATACCGCGCTGCCTCGGCCCTATGTATTGTGGAACCTGTTTGTCACCCCGCCGCTGTCGATGGAGCCGCAGCAGCATTGTTACCCGCTGGCCGGCTGCATTGCCTACAAGGGCTACTTCGATCAGCAACTGGCCGAACAGGCGGCGTCGCAATGGCGCGAGCAGGGCATGGATGTCTACATGGCTGGCATCCCGGCCTATTCGACCCTGGGCTGGTACGACGATCCGTTGCTCAGCTCGATGCTGCACTGGAGTGATGACTATGTGGCCGGGCTGATTTTTCACGAATTGGCCCACCAGCAGTTCTATGTGCGCAACGACACCGCCTTCAACGAATCCTTTGCCAGCTTTGTCGAGCAGCAGGGTCTGCGTCAGTGGCGCCAGGAACGCAATCTGCCAAGCCCGGATATCAACATTGAGCGGCAGCGCCGCGAGTTTGTTGAACTGATGCTGCAGGCGCGCGCCGACCTGACCGAGCTGTTTGCCAGCCAACTGCCCTCTGATCAGCAATTGGCCGCCAAGGCTGCCCGTTTCCAGCAATTGCAGAGCGATTATCAGCACTTGCGTGATCAGCACTGGGCGGGCAGCCCGCGTTACGACGGGTTTTTCACCGAACCGCTCAGCAATGCCCATTTGCTGCCCTTTGGTCTTTATGATCAGTGGGTCCCGGCCTTTGCTATGCTGTTTGAGCAGTCAGGTAAAGACTGGCCTGTTTTTTACTCGGCGGTCAGGCAGCTGGGTCGCCTGTCGCCCGAGAGTCGAGAGGCGGCTTTGCACGCATTGCAGTTGGCCAGTGAGAAGCTATAGTGGCTAAGTAATATTGTGCTCTTGCCCTTGTCGATCCCTAGTGCTTTGCATGTAAGGTTTGAATGCCTGTCCTGGCGCTTGACTGCGCTGCCAGAGTTCAACAAGAGAGGCATGATGCGCTGCAGCTTGCTGGTAAAAAAACCTGGCCCAAGGACTGGATGCCATGACTGATCATGATCTAGCAGAAGAGCGCACGAGATTGCAGCCGCCCCGTGCCCACTGGTTGGCCGCGTTGTTGACTGCCCTTATTAGCGGCGTGCTGGCATTCATTATTGGTTACGGTCTGCACCAGCATAATCGCATGCAGCATGAACAGCAGTTTGCCGAACGTGTGCAGGCGCATGCACAAGGTATTGCCGATCACGTTCACCGCAGTCTGGGCGCGGTTTATACCCTGGGCGCCATGGTCCAGGTTTCTGCGCAGGAGATTGATAACTTTCAGCTGCTGGCTGAAGAGCTGAGCAGCTATTTTCCCGGCACATCCATATTGGCCTTGGCCAAGGATGGTGTGGTCAGCCAGGTCTGGCCAGAGCCGGGGAATGAGGGGGAAATGCAGCGCGATTTGCTGCAGGACCCCGAGCGCGGCGCAGACGCGCTTCAAGCGCTGCAAAACAAGAGTCTGACCCTCTCCAACGCCTTTTATCTGGCCCAGGGCGGCCGTGCCCTGGCTGGCCGTCTGCCGATATTTGTCAGTGATGCGCGCGGTTCTGAACGCTTCTGGGGTTTCGCCGTGGCGGTTTTGCACATGGACACTATCGAGCAACTGCCTGATGTACAGGGTATGTATCAGCAGCAACTGGATTTCCGCCTGTGGCGTCTGGACCCGGACAGTGGTCAGCGTGACTTGCTGCTACCGCTAAACCAGCAGCAGGCCTTGGTTGCACCCCTTGAGGTATCTTTGGACCTGCCCAACGCCTACTGGATTTTGAGCGTCGAACCGCCGCCGGTTCCGCAGCTCTGGCAGCGCGCGTTGATCATGTTTCTGGTGGGGCTGGTAACCAGTATTGCGCTGGGATACTCGGTTTTGCAGTTACTCAATATGCGCTGGCAACGCATGAACCTCGAGACCCTGGTGGCCGAGCAGACGCGCTCGGCGGTGGAGGCGCGCAACGATATGGCGGCGGTGATTCATGCCGTGCCGGATCTATTGTTCGAGTTGGATGGTGAGGGCCACTACCATAAATTCTATTCCCACAGCCCTGAACTGCTGCAGGGCTCGTTCGAGGAAATCAAGGGTCGTCCCGTGTCCGAGGTGCTGCCCAACCAGGCGGCGGTGCAGGTGATGGCGGCGCTGGCCGAGGCCGGACTCAACGGCTGGTCCAGTGGCTACAGCTTTCCGCTGCGGGGTGCCGAGGGTGAACAGTGGTTTGAACTCTCGGTGGCGCACAAGGCCTCCCGACCCAACGAGGGCGAGCGCTTTATCGTATTGTCCCGGGATATTACCCAGCGCAAGGTCAGTGAAGAACAGAACCGTCAATTGCTAGGGCGGTATCGGTCCTTTGTCAGTGCCTCGAATACCGGCGCCTGGGAATACCATGTCAGTACGGGCCGTTTGATCTTGAGTGACGAGTACTTTCTCATGTTGGGTTACAACCCGGCCGAGCAGCAACAGGATCCGCAGTATGGCTCGTTACAGGTCTGGATTGATCTGTTGCATCCGGATGATCGTGATGAGGCTGCGCGCTGTTTTTCCGAGTACTTCCGAGCGCCGTCGCAGCGCATGTACGAAAATCGCTTTCGCGCCCGCAATGCAGCCGGAGAGTGGGTCTGGATTCTGGCCCGTGGCCGTTTTCTTCTGGATCAGGATGGCCAACTGACGGATCTGATTGTCGGTACCCATATCGATATCAACGACACCGTCCGTGCCAGTGAGGAGTTGAAGCTGGTGGGTCAGGTATTTGAACAAAGCAGCGAGGCCTTTCTGATAACCGATGCTGCCCAGCGCATCGTCAAGGTCAACAAGGCGTTTACCGATATCACCGGCTTCAGTGCTGAGGATGCGCTGGGTAAAACGCCGGCCATGTTGTCATCCGGTCAGCATGACCGGGACTTCTACCGGCAGATGTGGGCTGAGATCGACGACAAGGGTCATTGGCAGGGTGAGGTCTGGAATCGCCGCAAGGACGGTAGCGTCTATCCCGAGTGGCTGCGTATCAGCCGCATGCACGATGAGCAGGGCAAGGTCAGCCACTATGTTGCAGTGTTGAGTGATATTACCCAGCGCAAGGCCGATGAGCAGCATATTCATCAGCTCGCCTATTTTGATGTGCTGACCGGCCTGCCCAACCGCACCATGTTTGAAGAGCGCGCGCAGATGGCTCTGAGCCTGGCCGAGCGGCATGGCAAGCAACTGGCGATGATGTTTATCGATCTGGACAACTTCAAGAACGTCAATGACTCACTCGGTCATCAGGTTGGTGATGCCCTGCTGGTGGCCTTTGCCACCAGGCTGACCAGCTTGCTGCGCGACGAGGATACGCTGTCACGCACCGGCGGCGATGAATTTATCCTGATTCTGCCCGAGGTTGATGGGGTGGGTGCAGCCCATATTGCCCAGCGCATTATCGATGCCATGGCCGTCTCCCTGCATGCCGCCGGGCATGATCTGACCGTTACCGCGTCAATCGGTATTGCCCTGTATCCGGACGATGCGCAGGATCTGGTCAGTCTGCACAGCAATGCCGATATCGCCATGTACCGGGCCAAACAGGATGGTCGCAACGGTTACAGCTTCTTTATGCCGACCATGCAGACCCATTATGTACGTACCCTGCAAATAGAAAACGCCCTGCGCTATGCCCTGTCTCTGGGGCAGTTGAGCGTGTATTTCCAGCCGCAACACAACCTGCTTGACGACAGTCTGATCGGCGCCGAGGCTTTGTTGCGTTGGACTCATCCGGAGTTGGGTAGCGTCTCCCCGGCCGAGTTTATTCCGGTCGCCGAGAACAGCGGACTGATTATCCCGATTGGGGAATGGGTGCTGGCCGAGTCGATGAAACAGCTCGCCGACTGGCATGTACTTGGCCACACTGACATGAGCATCGCCGTTAACTTGTCCGCAGGGCAATTCCGAGACGCCAACCTGCCCGGCAAGATCAGTGCGCTGCTGGATAGCACGGGTATTCCTGCGCGGGCGCTGGAGCTGGAGTTGACTGAAAGCATTACCATGCATGACCCGGAAAGTGCCATTCAGATCATCGACACCTTGAACGCGCTGGGCCTGAAAATGGCACTGGACGATTTCGGTACCGGCTATTCCTCGATGAGTTATCTGAAGCGCTTTCATTTGCACAAGATCAAGATTGACCAGTCCTTTATCCGCGACCTGACTGCGGATAGTGAGGATGCCGCCATCGTCAATGCCACCATAACCCTGTCCAAGACACTGGGGATGCAGAGCCTGGCTGAGGGTGTGGAAACCGAGGTGCAGCGGGATTTTCTGCGTCAGGCAGGTTGTGGTTTTGCCCAGGGTTACTTCTACAGCCGGCCCTTGCCGGCCCAGGCCTTTATTGATTACATGACCGGCTGTTCCAAGGGAAAGCCAGCCTAATGACCTCAGAGATACTTTATCAGCCTGATCAACAGCGTCAGAACAACAGCAACATGGCGCGCTACCGTGACTGGTTGCACAGCCAGGGGCAGGACCCGGGTCCGGATTATGCGTCTCTGCATGCCTGGTCGATTGCTGATCCGGCTCGCTTCTGGAGCAGCATCTGGACCTATACCGGGGTGCTGGCCGAGCCGCTGAGCGGTCCGGTACTGGCCAATGCGACCATGCCCGGGGCACAGTGGTTTCCCCAGGCCAGACTGAATTTTGCCGAGAACCTGCTGCGCCATCAGTCCGCCGAGCAATTGCAGCGCACCCGACTCTTTGCCCGCTCGGAGACCCGTGGTGATATCAGGCTCAGCGGCGCCGAGCTGAACCAGCAGGTCGCGGCGCTGGCCAGCTGGATGCGCGCGGTTGGCATCCAGGCCGGTGATCGTGTCGCCGCCGTGCTGGGTAACACGCCGGAAGCTCTGGTTGGCATGCTCGCCAGTGCCAGTATCGGCGCGATCTGGTCGTCCGCCTCACCGGATTTTGGCAACGCCGGGATACTGGATCGCTTTGGTCAGATCGCCCCCAGGCTGCTGATCTGTGTGAATGGCTACGGTTATGGCGGCAAGCGCTTTGAACGGCAGTCACAGGCGCTTGAGCTGGCGCAGCAACTATCGACGGTTGAGCACATACTGATGGTCCGGCAGCTGCCGGATGCACCTCTGGCCGGCGGGGTGCTGGAATGGGACACCGTGCTGGCCGCGCATCAGGGCGCGGCCCTGGGGTTTGAACGCCTGCCCTTTGATCACCCGCTCTATATTCTCTATTCCTCCGGCACCACCGGCGTGCCCAAGTGCATCGTCCATGGCGCCGGTGGCACCCTGTTGCAACACAGCAAGGAATTGCTGTTGCACACGGATCTGCAGCCTGCTGACGTGTTCTTCTACTTCACCACCTGTGGCTGGATGATGTGGAACTGGCTGGCCTCTGGCCTGTTGACCGGCGCTGAACTGGTGCTGTTTGACGGTAACCCCGGACACCCCGACCTGGGGCGGCTCTGGCAACTGGCCGAGGACCGTCAGGTGACGCACTTCGGCACCAGCGCCAAGTTTCTTGGCAGTTGCCGCAATGCCCACCAGCAGCCAGGTCAAAGCCATGATCTGAGTGCTCTGCGGGTGCTGCTGTCGACCGGCTCACCGCTGTTGCCGGAGGATTTCGACTGGGTCTATCAGGCAGTGAAAACCGACCTGTTGCTGGGCTCGATTTCCGGCGGTACCGATATTGTGTCCTGCTTTGTTGGCTGCAGTCCGCTGTTACCGGTCAGACGCGGTGTTATCCAATGCCGGTTGCTGGGCATGGACGTACAGGCCATGAACGAGCAGGGCCAGGTGGTGATGGGTGAGCGCGGAGAACTGGTCTGCCTGCAGCCGGCACCCTGCATGCCGATTGGCTTCTGGAATGACGCGGACGGAAGTCGTTACCGGGATGCCTATTTCTCGCGTTTCCTGGGGGTGTGGGCGCATGGTGACTATGTCGAGTTCGATAGCCAGGGTGGCTGCATCATTCATGGTCGCAGCGACGCCACACTGAATCCCGGCGGCGTACGTATTGGCACGGCGGAAATCTATCGTCAGGTCGAAACCCTGGAGGAGATAGCCGACAGCCTGGTAGTTGGTCAGGACTGGCAGGGCGATGTGCGCATTGTACTACTGCTGGTTATGAATCCTGGCTACCTGCTGGATGATGCCTTGATCCAGCGTCTGCGCCAGCGCATCCGCGACAATGCCAGCCCACGCCATGTACCGGCACGGATTCTGGCTGTGCGGCAGATTCCCTACACGCGCAGTGGCAAGAAGGTCGAGCTGGCGGTGGCCAAGCTGTTGCGTCATGAGCCGGTAACCAACCGTGAGGCGCTGGCTAATCCCGAGGCGCTGGATGAGATTGCTGCCTTGCAGGCGCTATGGAACTAACTGCTCAGGTCCTGGCTTCCCAGGCCTATCCATTGCTTTAACTGCGCTAGCTGTGCCGGGTTGTTGTCCAGACCGCACTCCAGCGCAGCTATGCGCATCAGAACCAGATCCTTGCGTTGTCCCCCCTGTGGCAGTTTGAACAGCGAGCCGACCAACTCACGAATCACAAAGGGCAACTGCAGATTGACCTTGATGCGGTTGCCAAAGGCCGGTGCAAAGCGCTCGATTGCGGGTGCCAACTGTTCATCATCCAGCGCTTGGCCGAAGTTAAGAAAGTTCTGCAGGGCACAGAGTACCGCCATTTCTCCCAGGCGACACAGACTCACCGCCGTGCGCACCGGTCCCTGGGCAATGGATTGGTGATCGGCTAGCCGGGTCAGTATCTTTGCCAGCTTCGCCTGCTCGGCCAGCAGATCCGTCGCCAGTTCTTGCAGCCGCGGATCACTGAGAACAGGGCGGCTGCGGGCCAGCCGCTGGCATAGTGCGATACTGGCGGGCAGGCCCAACTGCTCAATGGCGGACTCTACGCTGAGGCAGTCAAAGGCGTTTTCCGGCCGATCTGCTCGGTTTACCGCGCTGATCAAACCTGCGGTCAGGGCTGGCTCCTGACGTGCCAGTCTGACCAGTTCTTGCACCGAACAGGCGTTCTCAAGGGTCTCTGCCCTTTGCCTTGTACCCGGCTGGCTCCATGGAATGAACAGCGTCTGGTTCAGGCGTTGCTCAAGGAAGGCCGATAGATCATTCAGCCCCTCAAGGTCAGCAAGGGGGATGGTGTCGGTCTTGATCAGCGTACCCAGACGCTTGAGCAGATCCGCGACGTTGAAGGGCTTGGCGATAAAGTCAGTGATACCCGCCTTGCGTGCCTTGATCACGGTTTCCCGGTCAATGCTGGCGGTCACCAGAATACAGGGGCATCCTGGATTCAAACGCTTCATGGCGGTTACCACATCCAGCCCGCTGGCATCGGGCAGGTGCAGGTCGGTCAGCAGCAGATCTACCCAGGCACCGCGAAAATGGTTGAGCGCCGGGGTAACACGTTCAAAGACAGTGATGCTGGCCTGTGGATTCAGACTCAGCAAAACCTGCCTGAGCAGGTCGGCAATCCAGCTGTCGTCCTCGACTATGACAATTTTCAAGCCTGCTCCTCTGAGTCATCCTGACGGCTGCATTCAACGCGGTTGCGGCCCAGATTTTTGGCCCGGTACAAGGCTTTATCGGCCTGTTCAAGCAGGTCGTTACCCCACCAGTCAGGGTTGTCGCAGGCACTGATGCCGGCACTGAAACTGCAATTGAACAGGCCGTCCGCACCGTTAAACTGCAGGGTGTTGAAGTCGCGGCGAATCTCATCCAACAGATGCTGAGCTTGAACAGCATTACAGGCTGGTAGAACGGCGACGAACTCTTCACCACCGTAACGTCCCAAACGGTCGATTTTGCGCAGACGCTGGCGTAACAGATTGGCCAAGGCACGTATGACGTTATCGCCCATGCCATGGCCATGTTTATCGTTGACTGATTTGAAAAGATCAATATCAATCATCGCCACGCTCACCGGCTGCCGGGTACGCACTGAACGTTCCACTTCGAGCACGACTTGGTCTTTGATGTCGGCGTGCTTGAGTAGGCCCGTCAGGCTGTCTCGTGCCAGTGCCTGACCCATCCGTCGAGCACGCTGAGCGCGCGAAAAAACCGCATTCAGCAGATCGCTGTCACTGATCGGTTTGGTAATGAAGTCGTCACCGGCCTTGATCAGGGCGGCCATTTGCAAGCGTGTATCGGTTTCAGCCGACAGGTAAATGATAGGGACACGCAGCCAATCATCGTTCAGGCGAATTATCTGCGCCAGCTCAGGCCCGCTGTAGTCAGGCATATTGACATCCATTAACACTACATCAGGGGCAAATCGAGCCATCACGTTGAGCAGACCCGTTGGCTCCAGAAGCACCTCGACGAGCATGTCACTGCCACGTAATACAGCTTCAAAGCGCGCTGCCAAGGCATGGTCGTCATCAATAATCAGTACTCGAAAAGGCTCGCTATGACGCTTGTTGAAGCAACTCTCAAGTCGGTTTTCCAGTGCGGGTAAATCGACCGGTTTGGTGAAAAAGCCCTGAGCGCCGGCCCTAACAGCCTGAAGTTGTTTTGTGAACTTATGGTCATCAGCCAATGCAATCAGTGGTAGCGATTCGCTGAGCCCGACATGTAAGTCCTTAAGATAGACCAGGGCAGGCTGGTCTATCAGGCTGAAATCAATGATGAGGGCATCCGGTAAACCGGCTTCAATGGCAACAGATAAATCACTAAAGCGGCTGAAACCAAGGGTTTCATAGCCAAAGCTGTTGAGCGTATTACAGATGTCATCGGACAGCGTTTCATTGCTCTCCAATAGAAAAATACGTCGACGGCGTTCAGTCAGGTTTGTGTCTGATGCTGGAACGGGTACTGGTGTCGAGTCAGCAGGCGGCACTGAGGCGACTGCAAGCTGCGATGACAGCTGTTGCAGTCCGGCTATAAGTGCGCGTCGAGCAGGCCTATCCAGCTCGTGTATCGGGCTATTCTTTATCTGCAGTTCAAGAATACGCGCATTCTCGCCCAGCGTTTTTAAACCGAAAGTCCCAGCGCTGCCAGCGATTTTATGCAGACGATTTCGCAGCTCCAGCAGGATCGGCTCAGAGTCTACTGGCTTGCGGTTTAGCATGTCTGCCAGTTCGAGTATGGCCGATAACTCGTGGCTTGCGTGTATGCGAAAGTTGTTGTTCAACTGTCGCAGTTGCGCTTGCAACGCTTTATTGTTTATCGGCATGGAATTGGGACCATAGTGTGCGAATCTGATCGGCCAGGGTCATGGGGTCAAAGGGCTTGCTGATCACCCCGGCGGCGCCCAACTGATGGTATTCATGCAGTTCACTGCCCTGTACCTTGGCCGTCATGAAAATCACCGGTACCTGACTCAGGCTTGGCATCTGCTGTAAATGCACGAGGGTTTCCGGGCCATCCATGCCGGGCATCATCACATCCAGCAGAATGACGTGAGGGGCAAACTTCTCTACCTGTTCAAGGCCCTCCTTGCCAGAGCTGCAGCTGACGACCCGGAAGCCACCGACAATCTCAAGGGCAACGCGGGCGACTTCCTGAATCGACAGGTCGTCTTCAATGTGTAAAACACGCTCCAGCTCAAGCATAGGTCAAGGGTCCCGATCCGCTATGAATAACAGGCATCCTGCCATCTGCTCCAGTCAGTATAGTGTACAGCGCCTGGACGGCGCTCTGTTCAGCGCTGTGTTTCATGCCTTGGATTCCGACCCCTGGGAATGGTCATTGGCCTGTGCGGCAAAGCGGCACCAGAATCGTGAGCCTTGGCCGAGTTCGGACTCGACGCCCACCTCGCCCTGCATGTTGATTGCCAGCTCCCGACTGATGGCCAGGCCCAGACCGGTGCCGCCACGCTGCCGGGTATCGGTGGCGTCGACCTGGGAAAATTTACGGAACAACCGATCATGGAATTCCGGCGCAATACCGACGCCCTGATCGGTCACGGAAATGCACACGGACGAATCCTCCAGTACGGCTTCCAGCACCACGCGCTGGCCTGGATGGGAAAACTTGGCGGCATTGGACAGGAAGTTGGTGAGGATCTGCTCCAGTCGGCGGGCATCCAGTCTGACCCGCACCGGGTCAATCCGGCCATAGTCGAGGCTGACACCAAACTGACTGGCATAGCTGCGGTTGCTTTCCAAGGCGCGTTGCAAAATGGGTGTGAGGGACTGTTCTTCCAGGTGCAGGCTCATCTTTCCGGCGGCCAGCTTATCCATATCGAGCAGATCATTGATCAGCAGATTCAACTGCTGACTGTTGTCATGGGCAATATTCAGCAACCTGACCATGGGCTCCGGTATCGCTCCCAGTGCACCGCCCTTGACCAATCCGAGGGCGCCGGCAATAGCAGTAAGCGGCGTGCGCAATTCATGACTGACAGTGGAGACGAACTGGTCCTTGAGCTGATCAATCCGGTGCTGTTCCGTGGCATCCCAGATAAAGCCGCTGAGCCATAGCAGTTCGCCCTGGGTGTCGTATTCACCCCGACCCTTCTCCCTGACCCAGACGGCATGGCCGTCTGCATGCAGGATGCGGTAAGCCAGTTCGAAACTCTCGCGGCGGTTGATCTGCTCGCCGGCCGCGTAGGTAATGGGCAGGTCATCCGGGTGCACGATGCTGGCATAGCTGCGGACCTGGCTATTGATGAAGTCTGTGGCGGGGTAACCGGTGATGGTCTGAATTTCGTCACTGAGGTAGGACATGGTCCAGTCCGCATCATTGTTGCAGCGATAGACTGCCCCTGGCAGGTTACTGACCATACTGCGAAAGCGTGATTCACTTTTTTGCAGGGCGCGGGTCGTTTGAATCAGGTCGGTGATATCGGTAGCAATACCAAGGAAGCCGGTTACCTGGTTGCTTTCGTCGCGGATGGCGGTCACCGTCAGGTTGACCAGGCGATGGCTGCCGTCCTTGTGCACATAGGTCCAGGGCAAGGTTTCACCGCCACCTTCGCGCACATTGCAGATAAATACCTCAAAGCCGCTGACCGCAACCCCTTTTTCCTGGCTCAGTGTATGTCCGCGTCGCTCGATTTCATTGGCCAGGTGAAAGACCGCTGGACTGGTCCGGTTGATCATCTCTTCGGCGCGATAGCCAAGCAATTTTTCTGCACCACTGTTGAACAGCGTGATGGTACCGTTCAGGTCAGTAGTGATGACCGAGACTTCGGTTGCCGCATCGATCACGGCGCGCAGGAAGGCGCGGGCCTGATTGATCTGCAGATCACGTTGCATATCGGCGCTGATGTCGGCGTGGGTACCGGACATCCATAATGGTTTACCGTCAGCGCCGCGGCTGATCAACTGACCACGGGAGTGCACCCAGACCCAGTGACCCTGCTTGTGGCGCATGCGGCATTTGCAGTCGTAAAAGTCAGCAGCCCCGGAAAAATGCTGCTGCAACTGAAAGTCGGATTCGGCCAGGTCGTCGGGGTGGGTCAAACTGCTCCAGGTTTCGATGCTGACCGGAGCCAGTTCCTCCAGGCGATAACCGACAATGTCAGCCCAGCGTGCGTTGAACAAGGTTTCTCCGGTTTGTACATTCCACTCCCAGGTGCCGATATTGGTCCCGCGAATAATGCTTTCGAGCCGTGCCCGCTCGTGTTCCAGGGTCAGCTCAATGTGTTTGCGCGCAGTGATATCGCTAATAAAGCCATGCCACAGGGTATCGCCATTCGCTAGCCGTTCAGGAGCAGCACTACCGGCCAGCCACAAGACTCCGGAATGCGGGTGCTGTACCCGATACTCACATTGCCACAGGCTCAGCTCTGCGGCCGATCTGATGATGCTGGCGCTGACCCGATCGCGGTCTTCCGGATGGATGGCCTCAACAACGCCAGAGGCATCCTTTTGTGCTGCCTCCGGACTGATGCCATAGATATCGATCAAGCCCTGGCTGCTATACGGAAAGCTGGCCTGGCCATCGTTGCTGCGTTGATACTGATACAGCACTCCGGGCAATTGCTGGGTCATCCGGTTAAAGCGCGCGAGTAATGCTTCCTGCTCACGATTGGCGGCGGCCTGACCCAGCACTGAGCTGACCCAGCGCCCCATCAGGCGGATAAATTCCAGATCGGTATCGGCAAAGGGCTGTTTTCTCGCTTCGGCAGCGGTGAAATTTAGGGTGCCAAAGCGTTCGCCGTTGACCATCAAGGTCAAGCCCAGATAGCTTTCCAGTCCAAACAGGTCGTAGCAGGGGTGACCGCTGAAACGCGATTGCCCCATGAACTCAATGGCCAGGACATCGGTCTGCTGCAACGTCAGAGCGCAATAGGTGCTGCCCAGATCGAACTGCTGCCCTGGTTGTATGCTGTTGTCCGGACTGAACTGAGCCACTACCCGATAGGTTTCTCCTTTGATCTGACTGATGATGCCAACGTCGAGATTCAGATAGCGACAGCCCAGCGCCAGGGCTTTGTTCAGGCGCGATTTGAGTCGCAGATTAGGCAGCGCGGCAATCTCGTTCAGGGCCCTGAGCGCGCGACGTTGTTGCTCGATCCGCAGTCGCGAGGCGCGCTCCTCGTGGTCACGGCGCAGCGCATGGACCAGTTGTCCCAAAGAGCTTAGTAAGGGTGATAGATAGGTCAGTTGCTCCTCAGTATAACCGCCCTCGCGGTTGGCCAGTCCGACCATGCCGACCATCTCGTCACCGAACAGGATGGGCAGGCCAGCAAAGCTTTGCAATGACGGGTGTCCGGGCGGCAAGCCACCGCGGTGCGGGTCACTCAACGGGTTGTTGCTTATGTAGGGGCGGCCGTGCTGCAACACCTGACCGAACAAGCTGTCCAGTCGGGTAAAACGCATGCCTGTGGCCTTGCGGGCATCGTAAAAGGCCTGACTTTGTTCATCCCAGGCAATATTGCTGATGGCATAGGTTTGCAGGAATGGCTGGCCTTCGTTATCGCGCAATACCTGACCAACAAAGCCAAAGCGACTACCGGTCAACTCAAGAATCTGTTCCAGCAACTGATCAAAGCTGTCGCTGAGATTACTGGCCTTGATATAGGCAGACTGGGTCTGGGAAATGATATCCAGCAGTTGTCGAGCCTGCTCCCGCTCCAAGGCTTCCTGTTGCAAATGCAGCTGATGCCCTTGTTCGCGACGCCGCACACTTTCGCGGGTCGCCAGCATCAGACCGCCGAGTAGCAGCATGGCGGCGACAAAGGCAGCGAACCAGGTCAGCAAGGCGCTGCGCTTTTCCTGCTGATGCTGAAGCCAGAGTGGGCTGATATCACGCCAGACCAACACCAGCGCAGACGGATTACCCTGAGCATCCAGGCGCGATTGGAAGTCGATCATGGGCACGCTGGTGAGCAAGTAATAGCGTCCGTCCTGCGCCAGCTCGGCATTGCCGTCCTGGCGCAGGGCCTGCCGCACCGAGTCAGCAGAAAACCAGTCCATGGCATCAGCGCGTGAGCTTTGATCCAGCCACCAGTCGCTGCCCTTGAGCTCGACCAGTCCGGCATCGGCATGATCCAGCACGATATCCTCAAGCAGGCTGCGGTTGAGCAGCAGGGCCAGTCCAGCCTGCAGTTCTTCGTCCAGTTGCTGCAGTTCCGGCAGCATGCCGAAACCCACTTCCAGGCTGGCAATCACCCGGCTGCCAAAGCCGTCACTGTCGCTGATCGGCACGATACCGCGCATGCCCGAGCCGTGCCGTCCGGTTTCCATGCCGCTAAGTGCCGTATTGTGCTGCTGCACCTGTTCAATCATTGGGCGCACACCCACCAGACTGTCGCCCCAGTGGTTGGGCCGATGCATGCGCAGCAGGCTCACGGCCCCGGGGGCCAGATGGATATGCAGCTGATTGGCGCCGGCGTCTTCGAGAATGCGCCAGAAGCCGGACAGATCCTGCCGCAGCTGCGCTCGCAGACTGATCAACACCGGGTCATCCGGGCCATCACGCTGGTACAGCAGGGCAATGCGGCGGATAAGGCGCAGGGTGTCGGGATCTTCCGCCAGGCTATGGGCGGCCATCAGCGCCTGGCGGCGCAGGGATTGCTGGGACTGCTGAACCGCCATGCGCTGGATTTGCGACTGGGCCAGCAATTGTTCCTGCCACAGGATGTCGCGCTGCTGCTGGCCGGACCAGGCAAGAAAGGCAAAGAACAGGGCGAGCAGAATGACGCCTGCCAAGAGCAGAGGGCGTTCGTTGCGACGCAAATCAATCAGGGGCATAGGGCGGTCAGCAGTCCGGAGGCGCGATACCCTTAACATAGAGGCATTTTGCCGATGCCGCCATGCCCCAACGGGTCAAAGACTATTGTTCAAGTGACCTCCGTCAATATTCAGTACGGTACCGGTCATGAATGAGCCGGCTTCGCTGGCCAACAGCAGCAGCGGTCCACTGAGCTCCTCGAGTTGGCCGAGGCGACGCATGGGTACCTTGTCGCGGATATAGTCCTGACCCTTGGCGGTGGCAAAGTAGTCATCATTCATTTCAGTGCGAAAGTAGCCCGGAGCAATGGCATTGACGCGGATATTGTTGCGCGCCAGCTCCACCGCCATAGCCCGTGTCAGTTGCACCACGCCGGCCTTGGCCACGGCGTAATGGCTGAGCGCCTGACCGACACGCAGGCCGAGAATCGAGGCAATGTTGATGATGCTGCCGCCCTGTGGATTGGCGGCCATGGCCACCGCTCCCCGATGCGCTACACGCCAGGCGCCATCCAGATTGGTATCGAGCATGCTGCGCCAGTTGCCCTCGGTCATCTGCAGAAAGGGTACGGCATCACCGATACCGGCATTGTTGACCAGAATATCGACCTGGCCATAGATCAATTCGGCCTGCTTGAAGCCCTGATCGATACTCTCGGAATCGGTGACATCCATGGTCACGGCCAGGGCCTGATGGCCCAGTTGCTGCAGTTCCTCGACCAGTGCCGCCAGACGTTCGGCGCGTCGGGCTGCCAACACGACACGCGCGCCGGCCGCCGCCAACACCCGGGCAAAGTGTGCACCCAGGCCACTGGAGGCACCGGTTATCAGCGCGGTTTTTCCGTTCAGATCGAAACGTGATGAAGACATGATGGGCTGTCCTGTTAGCGAAAAGCCCAGTATCCATGAAAGTGGGGTGCCTCTCCAACCCGACCAGACTGGTCAGTTCAGTTCAAGAGGGCTGTGAAACCGGTAACAGGATGTCGACCCGGAGTCCACCCAGCGGGCTGCGGCCAAAGCGTAGCTGACCAGCATGGCGTTCAACAATGCGCTGGGTAATCGACAAGCCTAGCCCTGCCCCGGCCTGGGTGCCGGCACTGTGAAAACGCTCGAGTAATTGTGCATGCTCGGCTTCAGAAACCCCTGGCCCGCTATCTTCAACGCAGATATGCAGTTGCTGGTCTGTCTGGCTCAGATGAAGACGAATCTGGCTAGCGGCCGGGCTGTGTTGTATGGCGTTGCCAACCAGGTTTTGTATCAGCATCGGCAGACTACCGGGTTCCAGTGCCAGCGTAGCAGGCAGCTCACCCTCGACATCAAAACTCAGCGTCTGCTGTTTTTTCAGGGCCAGGGGCATGAGTTCAGCCAGCTCGTTACGACAGGTGCTCAGCAGGTTGATGGCCTGCCTTGGTTGTTCCTGGCCCTCACCCAGGCGCGCCAGCGTCAGCAATTGGCTGACCAGCCGGGTAGCCCGGGCCACACCGGACTGCAGATGGGCCAGCGCCTGTGCCTGTTCGGCCGGATCCTTGCTGTGCCGGGCATTGTCGGCATGAATGCTGAGCACGGCCAGGGGTGTGCGCAATTCATGCGCGGCATCGGCAATAAACCGCTGTTCGCGTTCCAGTAGCTGGCGCAGTTGGGCCAGCAGGCGATTGAGTGCCGCTTGCATAGGCTCCAGTTCGTCGGGCAACCGGGCAATGGACAGCGGCGCCAGGCTGTCCGGTTGCCGCTCACGTATCAGCTCGGCCATGTGTTCCAGTGGTCTCAGTCCGGAGCCGATAGCCAGCCAGACCAGTAACAGCAAAACAGGGATAATCAGCAGATCAGGCAACAGGGTTGAGCGGACAATTTTGCCGACCAGCTCTCCGCGTACGTCCTCGCGCTCACCCACCCAGATCGCCATGCCCTGTTGTGAGTCGCTCAGCACATAGCGGCGCCAGCCCATGCCTTGATGTTGCAGGCTGGCGAATCCGGGGGTCCAGTCATCCACCGACAACACCGGGGCATTGAACGAGCTGGCAATGGTCTGGCCCTTGGCGTCACGCACCTGATAGGCCAGCTTGCTTTCATAACGGTGTCCCAGCGCCGGTTGTGTTCCCGCAGCTTCAATCAGCGTGGCCGCCAGTCCCTGGTGATCGAGCTGGGCTTCCGGCAGGCGCATCAGCCCTTGCAGTACGCGGGCACTGATGCCGAGCTGGGCATCAAAGAGTTCTTCGATCTCATGCGCGGCATCCAGGTAACTGACCGCATTCAGCAGCATCGAGCCGAGCAGGAGCAGGCCCAGAACACGGAGAAGAATGCGCCGCCGAATGGAGCTCATGGCTGCCGCTCGATCATATAGCCGACGCTGCGCAAGGTACGGATCAGTTCCGGGAACAGCTTGCGTCGCAGGTGATGAATGTGGACCTCCAGGGTGTTGCTGTCGACCTCCTCGTTCCAGCCGTATAGCGCCTGCTCCAGTCGATCGCGGCTAAGAACACGATCGGGCTGGGCAAGCAATTCATGCAGCAGCACAAACTCCTTGGGTGACAGATTGATATCGCACCCTGCATAGGTGACGTGCTGGTTTTGCGGATCGAGGGTAACGCCGCGCAGACTGATAAGCGGCTCAGCTCGACCGTTGCTGCGGCGCAACAGGGCGCGTAACCGGGCCTTGAGCTCGGCGCTGTCAAAGGGCTTGACCAGATAATCGTCGGCACCGGCGTCCAGTCCGACGATCCGGTCCTGCACCCCATCGCGTGCCGTCAGCACCAGTACCGGAACAGGGTTGTGGCGGTCACGCAGGGCTTTCAACACCGCCAGTCCATCGAGCCTGGGCAGGCCCAGGTCGAGAATGGCCAGATCGAAGGACTCGCTGCTCAGGGCATGCAAGGCGCTGACGCCGTCCTGCAACCAGTCCAGGGTATAGCCTTCACCCTTGAGGGCAGTGAGGATGCCTTCAGCCAGGGAGGGGTCATCTTCGATCAGTAACAGACGCATCGGTTGGTCTCACAATCTGTCGAGTAGCGCCTGGATTTCCCCTTGGCGTCCCTGGTCGGCCAGTTCGCGTCCGGGTCGGGGGGCGGCAGCCCGGGCTCTCAGCAGCGCCGCTCTGGCTTCAGCATAGCGCTTTTGCCCGGCCAGATAGTCAGCCCAGAAAAAGTTGGCATCAATGCCGTCCGGATCAATCTGTAGTGCCTGTTGCAGCAGTTGCTCGGCGCGGGCGTTGTCACCAAAGCCGATCGGCCAGCCGGGAACCTGATAATACAAGGCGCCCAGGCTGGTATAGGCCGATCCCTGCAAGGCCTGCGGATCCAGCGCAATGGCCTGTTCAAGATGCCGCTTGGCTTCTTTGACCTTGCTCAGGGCGCCCAGACCACCGGCTGCACCAGCCCAACTGCTGAGCACGATACCATGCCAGATCTGTACAGCGGCGTTGTCCGGTTCGGCTTCAGTGAGTTGCGCTGATGCGCTGGACAGCTGTTCAAAGGCACTGGCTTGCTGACTGGCCGGCAGACTGTAGCGGATTTCCGCCCAGCGCTGCTGTACCGAGCTGATATCAGCCGCCTGGGCCATCAGTGTCAGGCCCCAGAGTGCGGCGGTAATCGATAGCTGTTTGAACCATTTCATCGGGGTTTCTCCATGACAACGGGGGCTTGAGCGTGGTTGGCAAAGCGCTGCACGGTGCTCAGTTGTCGACGCAGTGCGACGTCAACCAGTCTCGGCAGCAGGCTGTTGAGCCGTACGAAAAGGCACTCCGGCCAGCCCAGGTGGATCTCCTGTAGATCCTGTTGCAGCGCCTTGATCAGTGCCGCCGCTACCTGTTCGGGGCTGTCTGACCTGACCTGTAACGCGGCATTCATGGCATTCACTTGCGTGCTGTTCATGTCCGTTTGTGTGGCCCGGGGTGCCAGATACAGAACGCCGACACGGGTGTCAGCCAGCTCGCGGCGCAGCGCTTCGGAAAAACCGCGCAGGGCAAATTTGCTGGCACAGTAGGTACTGAAACCGGGATAACCTATTGCGCCAAAGGTTGAGCCGATATTGACAATACAGGCCTGTGGCGCCCGTTTCAGCAGTGGCAACAGGGTATGGGTAAGTTGCAGGCTGGCGGTCAGATTGGTGTCGATCAGATCGCTGATGGCCTGCTCGTCCATCGATTCGAACAGGCTGAACTGGTTGATGCCGGCGGCGTTGATCAGCAGATTCAAGTCAGGCAGTCGACGAGCGGCCTCCAGCACCTTTGCGCGGTCCGCAGCCAGGCGCAGATCCGCTTGCAGGCTGATGACCTGATCGCCGAACCGATCTGTCAGTTGCGCCAATGCATCCTCCTGCCGGCCGACTACAAGAACCCTGGCTCCGGCGGCGCAGAGGGCAGCAACCATGGCCTGGCCCATGCCACCGGTGGCCCCGGTCAAAATCACCGAACTAGCTTGCAAGTGCATGGGACACCTCCGCTGAACCGGGCAGACTTCTGAACATCTCGGCATACAGCCGATAAATGACCTTGGCGGTATGAATGACCGCTGCCTGATCCGCCGGATCGGTCAACTGGTTGACCAGTTGCTCGAAGAACTTCATGTGTTCCTGATCCAGGGCGCCGTGCGAGCTGAGGTAACTGAAGGCCTGGCTGGGTAGCCCCAGCCCTTTTTTCAATGCCCCGGCGGCTTGGGTGGCCAGAGCAATGCTGGTGCCCTCAAGCACAAACACCATGCCGAGCATGCTCACCGGGTTCAGACGCTGAATGCGGTCGTACATGGTGCTGACCATCAGTTCGGTGGCCATGCCGGGCTGGCCGTGACGCACCGCTTCAGCGTCACCGCCACAGGCGCGGATGTCGTTGAGAATCCACTCCTGATGGCCGATCTCCTCCTCGATATACTCGGCCATGGCGGTGCGCAACCACTCCTTGTCCGCACCGATGCGCGAGCCGCAGGCCATCAACAGGGGAACGGTATGACTGACGTGGTGAAAGGCCTGCTCCAGAAAGGCGATGTAACTGCTCAGGGTTACCCTGCCCTGTAAGGCCGCCTGGACCAGCGGTGAGGCAAACAGATAGGCCCGCTCATTCTGGGTATTGTCTTGCAGCTGTTGAAAGAAACTCATGCGGAGATCTCCTCGGGAATAAGTGCTGAGAGTTCAGTTTGGTAATGCGTAAGAATGGCGTCACGCCGCAGCCGACCATTGCCGGTCAACAGGCCGTTGTCAGTACTAAAGGGCTCGCTGATCACCAACCAGTGATGGACGTGCGCGTAATCCGGCAGCCCGGCATTGACCTGCGCAATCTGGCTGGCCAGCTGGGCCTGGCTGAAGGCAATCTGGCGCGGCACGATAAGGGCCAGATTGACGGGCAAGGCTTCGCCCTGAACCAGTGCCTGGGCGATAGCGGGTTGGGCGCAAAGCTCGGCCTCGATCCACTCCGGGTTGACGTTGCGGCCAAAGGCGGTGATGAACTGGTTCTTTTTTCGCCCGAGCAGGGTCAGATAGCCGTTTTCAAGGCGGCCAATATCGCCGGTCGGCAGGGGCTCAGGCGGGCTTGTCGGGTCACCCAGATAGCCCAGATAACCGGCATCATGGACCAGAACTTCGCCGTCATCGGCCAGAGACAGACGGCAATGGGGCAGTGCCTGGCCAACGCTGCCGAGGCGCTGGTGGCCGGGCCGATTGAGGCAGACAACCGAGCCGCATTCGGATAGGCCATAGCCTTCAAAGACCGGTATGCCAAGGGTCGCCGCCTGCTCGAGCAAGACCGGCGCCACGCGGCCGCCGCCGACGGCAACAAAGCGCAGACTATCCGGCAACGGCTGAATCTTTGCTGCCTGGAGCAGGGCATGCAGCAGTTGTGGAACCAGCACCAGACTGTGCGGCTGCGACGCACGCAACAGCTGCAACAGCCGGGCGATATCCAGCTGATTGCCGCGCAGTCCGCTGTCGGCGGGCAGCGTGACAGCGGCGCCAGCCAACAACGCGGCATAAACGCCGACGTTATCCAGCAGAACCGCCAGCGGCAGTACGACCAGATGGCGTTGCGGCTCGACAGGGGCACAGGCCTGTCGCAGGCTGGTGGCGACCCGCAGCAGATGCTCAGCCGACAGACAGACGCCCTTGGGCTGGCCGGTACTGCCGGAGGTAAAGGTGATTTTGGCCGTACCCGCGGGCAGATTGCGTGCCACTGGGTCGCGGCACCGCAGACCCTGGTCACCCAGGCTAAAGCCCTGCTGCAGGTCGTGGCTGTGAGCAGGCAGCGTCCCGATCAGGGTGTCAACACCGGCGGTCTCGAACACATGCTGCAGCTGCTCGCGGCTGAAAAACCCGGGGATGGGTACGCCGACCCGCTGGGCTTTCAGAATTGCCAGATCCCACACCAGCCAGTCAATGCCGTTCTCCATTGCCAGGGCAATGACCTGTGAGCCGCTGTCGCGCAACAGCGCGGTGCGTTGCTCGATAGCCGATAGCAGCTGGGCATAATCGAGCACCTGATTGCCTGCACAGAGTGCCGGTTGGGCGGGCTGACTCTCCGCCAGCTGTGCCAGCCTAGCCCAGAATGCCTCCAGGGCCTGTGTCTCAGGCGCAGTCATGTTGATGCTCCCGAGCAGCCAGCGGGTATTGCGCTTGATATCCCAGGCGCTGGAACAGGCCACGTTGCTCCAGTTGCGCCAGACCTTCCGGGATATAGCCGGCCATGACTTGTGGACGGGTGGCGTAATAGCTGCCCCATTCCTGTTGCTGTTCACCCAGTCTGGCAGGATCGGCACTACCGAGGTTGACCGGGCTCAGCGCCAGGCGCTGGAAGGTGTTGAGCAGCATGGGGGTGCCAGTGAACACCACCCAGGCATAGCCGTTGTGCATCAGATAGTGGGTCAGCGCGATGATCAGCAAGCGTGCCGCGCCCGGTGCCAGGGAAGCCATATTGCCGACCTCGACCAGTTGTTCGCGCTGGGGTGAAAACAGACTGCTGTTGGCAATCTGCTGTTCGGCGCGCTGATCCAGGTATTGCTCGAGAAACAGCGGCCCTTGCGCTGCTGGCCTGAGCCCGACCACGGCCTGCAGTTCGTCCTGCTGCCATAGTCCTAGTAACTGCGGCATGAAGTGCCGGACGTCGGCGCCGTAGGTGTGTGCAAAGCGTTGATGAACAAAGCGCTCCAACAGGGCGCGCTGTCGGGTTTGGCGCAGGTCGCCCTGCTGGCACAGCGTCAGGTGGTATTGATCGGTATAGCTGGCCAGGGGCAGACAGGCCGTTTCAATCAGGTATGACATAGAGTATCTCCAGTGATGGGCCAAGCCTGCGCGCTGAAACTTAAGATTGGCTTAAGGCCTGTGCATGGGCGTCCAACAGGCGCTGCCAGTCGTGGTGGTCAAACAGGTGCTGATGCCGTTGCAGTTGGCTCAGGTCATGTTGGGCACAGGCTTGCCTGCGGCTGCGCCAGCGCATTTTTTCCAGATCAATCAGGGCGATGTGCCATGTCCCGGCCTGCTCCCGGACAAACACATGTTTGTCATACAGGCAGCCGTGTTGCAGGTGGTGGCGGTGCAATCGGCCCAGGGTGTGTCCAAGGGCGTGGGCCAGGCACCGACGGGCCTCGGAGCACGGCAGGGCCAGTTGGTCCAGGGCTGTGAATCCCTCCAGGGCCTCCAGTACCAGAACCGCTGAGTCACCTGAGCGAGCGTTGAACAGCGGCGCAGGACAGCCAATCCCGAGCCGCTGCAGTTGCAGTAGATTGCGGTGCTCGCGACACAGGGTTGGCCAGCCCTGGGGGTGGCGCCAGTCGCGGCACAGGTGGTGGGTCTGACGTTTGATATAGAGGTTGCGGTTATGCCACTTGCTGCGCAGCACCCCGCTCCAGCCGCCGCGTCGCTGGTTCGGCGGCTCAACCCACTCGCCGGGTAACTGCCACCAGAAGGTGAACGGGTCCATCGAGGTGCTTGCCTGCACGGCCAACGGGCTGATCATGCTGCGGCCTCGGAACCTGGATTGCGGCGCAGAACATAGACCCGCCACATGGCATAACCGGGCAGAAAATCCCGATAGGCCTGAATGCTGAAGCCGGCCTCGATAAACAACGGCTCGATGTCGCTGCGCCTGGCGACAAAGCGATTGTTGTTTTCTGCGCTGCCTCTGGCGGCTCGGCGTGCCTCCAGCCGCGCCCGGCGGTGTGCTTTGAGGTTGCCATCAACCCACAGCGAAATGATCAGACTGTCACGGGTCACGCGATGGCATTCGCGCAGCAATGCCAGACGGTGAGCCGGCTCTGCAACGTGATGCAACAGACGCATGCAGAACACGCTGTCGACACTCTGTGCCGGCAGATCCATGGCAAAGGCCGAGGTATGCAGCAGTTGCACGCGCGCCAGGGTTGCCGGACTGTGTACGCGCCGAGCAACCTCGAGCATGCCCTCGGCATTGTCGGCGGCAATCAGCTGACGCTGCGGTTGACTCAGCAGGGTGGGCCAGAAGCGTCCCGCGCCGCAGGGCAGGTCAAGCACCTGCAGTGGCTCGCCAGCCTGTGCCAGGGCCCAGCGCGCCAGCTGTTGATCGCGCCAGTCGGACAGACGTCGGGCAAGCCCACGGCGGTGTTTGTGCCAGTAGGCTTCGGCGTGGGCCTGGTTGTACTTATCGGAGAAAGCGAGGGAAATGGGTGATGGCATGACAGGGTTCTCGTTAACGGTGAGCCCTGATCATCGGGTTGCAACCTTAAGACTGGCTTAAGGTGTTCTGCACTCTTGCTCAATCTGGCGATCAGGCCTCCAGCACACTCTCCTTGAGCACGGCAGCATTGCTGTCGAGTACCCGCAGATGAATCGGCAGGCACTGCGCGACACTCTGTGACACGGTGCAGAACTGCTCGAACTGACCAAGAATGCGCTCCAGCCGCTCTATCTGATCGGCAGTCTGGCCGAGGGTAATGGTTACGCTGACCTTGAGTACCCGCAAGCGGTTGGCCTGATTGCGGCCAATCTCGCCAACAGCCTCGGTACGCATGCCGTTACTCGGTTGCTTGAACTTGTTCAGGGCAAAAATCAGGCTGTCGGTCAGGCAATTGGCTACGGCGGTGACCAGCAGTTCGGCCGGGCTGGGTCCGGCGGACTGGCCCAGCGGTGCTGGCTCGTCGGTGATCAGATCAGGGGTATCACTGTCGAATACGGCTGTGAAGCGGTAGCCCTGTTGTTGTTCCAGTCGCAGATTCACGCTGCCTTCACTCATGTTGCTCTCCTCTGCCCTGTGGGTGCCGGGAAGGCGTCGGGCTGGACAACAATCTATTTTTATATATATTGTCTGTCAATTAATTGTTTTGGAGCGGCAAGCATGCAGTCAGACCTGGATGCGATGAATCTGGCGCGTTTACGCGGCGCCGCCGATAAGGCCCATGCGTTGCTCAAGACCCTTGGCAACCGAGACCGGCTGATGCTCATGTGTCAGTTGGCGGAGGGTGAGCGCAATGTCGGTGAGCTTGAAGCCGTACTGGGCATAGTGCAGCCGACGCTGTCGCAACAGCTCAGTGTGTTGCGTCGTGAGGGCATGGTCAGTACCCGGCGTGAAGGCAAACAGATCTACTACCGCATAACCAGTCAGGAAGCGCTGGCGGTCATCAACACGCTGTATCAACTATTCTGTTCGGAAGGAGACTGACCATGAGTATAGATTGGCTCAATTTTACCCCCTGGTCAGCCCTGATCGGTGGTCTTCTGATCGGCCTTTCAGCCTCCCTGCTGGTGGTGTTCAACGGCCGTATCGCAGGCATCAGCGGGCTGCTTGGTGGTCTGCTGAGCCCACGGCAACCGGGCAATAGCGAGCGCCTGCTGTTTATTGCCGGATTGTTGCTGGCGCCGCTGCTCTACTGGCTGCTGCATAGCCGTCCCGTGCTGGTGATTGAAGCCGGCCCGGTAGCCCTGGTGCTGGCCGGACTGCTGGTGGGTTTTGGCTCACGGCTCGGCTCCGGGTGCACCAGTGGCCATGGCGTCTGCGGTCTGGCGCGCCTGTCACCGCGTGGTCTGGTTGCGACCCTGACCTTCATGCTGGCGGGCTTTGTCAGCGTGTTTGTGCTGCGTCATCTGTGGGGGGGCTGAAGCATGCGTAAAATAATCGCGTTCATTAGTGGGCTGTTCTTTGGTCTGGGTCTGATCATTGCCGGCATGGCCAACCCGGCCAAGGTGCTCGGTTTTCTCGATCTGTTCGGCAGGTGGGACCCGTCGCTGGCGCTGGTCATGCTCGGTGCCATTGCCACTGCTTTTTTGCCCATGCAGTGGGCTCAGCGAGCGAATACGAGTCTCAGTGGCGAGCCGATGGACTTGCCCGGAAATCGCCAGATTGACCGACGCCTGGTCATCGGTGCGCTGATCTTTGGTACGGGTTGGGGTGTGGCCGGCTTCTGTCCCGGTCCGGCGCTGGTGGCGCTGGGTACGGGTATGCCCCAGGCGCTGCTGTTCGTGGTTGCCATGCTGGCCGGCATGCTGTTGTTCAAGTTCTATGACCAGCGGATGGCGCACTGATGCTGGAGAATCGGCGGCTACAGCCGCCCGGTGGTACCGGCATATTGGCCTGGGCACGCCATTACCGGCGCGCCTGGCTGGCCGGTGATCTGACCGCCGGCCTGGTGGTCAGTGTGATGATTATTCCCCAGAGCATGGCCTACGCCATGCTCGCCGGTCTGCCGGTACAGGTGGGTTTGTACGCCAGTCTGTTGCCGCTGCTCGGCTATGCCCTGTTTGGCAGCAGTATGAGTCTGTCGGTGGGTCCGGTTGCCGTCACCGGTTTGATGACCGCGACCTTGCTGGCGCCGCTGGCCGCAGCAGGCAGTGCTGACTATTTGCAGCTGGCCATCTGGCTGGCGCTGCTGTCGGGGCTGATGCTCTTTGTTGCCGGGCTGTTGCGTCTGGGTTTCATGGCCAACTTTCTCAGTCATCCTGTTATCAGTGGTTTTATCAGCGGTGCGGCAATTCTGATTGTGCTTAGCCAGCTACCCTACCTGTTTGGTTTGCCCCGTTTGCCGGAGGGTTTTTCCGGACTGCCAGCGCTTGCGGCCCAGATCAACTGGCTGGTGGCGGCTGTCGGTGCCGTCTGTTTGCTTGCCCTGCTGTATGCCCGCAATCGGCTGGCGGGACACTTGCAGCGGCTCGGACTTGGCTCGGTAATGGCAACCCTGCTGGCGCGTCTCACACCGATTCTGGTACTGGCTCTGGCCCTGCTGGCCAGCAGTGTGCTGGACTTTGCCGGGCGCGGGGTGCCGGTGGTCGGCAGTCTGCCGGCCGGTTTGCCGGTCTTCAGCTGGGTAACGCCAGGATTGGGCGTTCTGCAAAGCTTGCTGGTGCCAGCCCTGTTGATCAGTCTGGTGAGCTTTGTCGAGAGTGTCTCGATTGCCCAGTCATTGGCCCGGCGCAAACGCCAGAGCATTGAGCCGAACCAGGAGTTGCTGGGGCTCGGTGCGGCCAATATCGGTGCCGGACTGAGCGGTGGCTTTGCCGTGTGTGGCGGGTTTTCCCGTTCTGCGGTGAATGTCGAAGCCGGTGCCAATACACCGCTGGCGGGTGTGGTAGCCGCCGCCGTGATTGCCCTGATGCTGATGACGATTGCCCCGCTCTTTGCTCAGCTACCGCTGGTGGTGCTGGCGGTGGTCATACTGCTGGCCGTCATTCCGCTGATTGACGTGCAGAGCCTCAAGCGTGCCTGGCGCTATGACCGGGTCGAGGGCGCAACCCTGTTGAGTACCGCTCTGGGTGTGCTGCTGCTGGGTATCGAGGGCGGCATTGTGCTGGGCATCTGCCTGTCGATTGCTGCGCAGCTCTGGCGTGGCAGCCGCCCGCATGTGGCGGTGGTAGGTCGGGTACCGGGCAAGCAGTATTTCCGCAACACCCAGCGCCATCTGGTGGAAATCGTCCCGCATGTACTGGCGCTACGGATTGACGAGAACATCTTCTTTGCCAACACCAAGGCGGTTGAGCAGGCCATATACCGGGCCCTGGGCGATTACCCCGATACCCGAGAGGTGTTGTTGATCCTGTCCGCGGTCAATCATATTGATGGCACAGGCCTGGACATGCTCAGCGAACTCTCTGAGGGCTTGTTGGAGCGTGATGTGCAGGTGCATCTGGCCGAGGTCAAGGGGCCGCTGATGGACCAGCTGGAGGGTACCGATTGGCTGCGCGAGCAGGTAACAGAAGTCTTTCCGAGTACCGATATCGCCTTTACCACCCTTGCCAATCTGCAGCGCTCTGTCAGTGAAGCAGATGACAGGAAGGCTTAGACATGGCCAGAGAATGCCCCGACGCAGGCTCTAAAACAGTCTTATACTCAGGTTCAACCAAAGGTCTTACTGGACAGACCTGCCACCATGAACCAAGGTGGCAGAACTGCGTCAACGTTGAAATGTTGTCAAACCGTGATCAGTCAGTCGTTATTTCAAGGAGCACGTCATGAACAGAGTTATCGCCGGATTCTTGGGTTCCGTGGTATTTGCCGCCAGCTTCAGCGTGGTAGCCCAGGTCACACCTGAAGATCAGATCAAGTTTCGCAAGGCAGGCTACAGCTTCATGAGCTGGAATATGGGCAAGATCAAGGCTCAGGTGATTGATGGCAGCGTAGAATACAATCAGGATCAGGTCGCTGCTGCCGCCAATACCATCGCCGCCATCGCCAACTCCGGCATGGGGGCACTGTACGGGCCGGGCACCGATCAGAACGTCGGCGATCAGGTAACCCGCGTTGACCCGGCGCTGTTTGATAATTTCCCGGATGTGATCGAGCTGTCAGGCAACTTTGTACGTGCTGCCGATAATCTGGCCGAGCAGGCCGCGACTGGCGATCAGGCCAGTATCCGCAGTGCCTTCGGTGAGCTGGGCCAGAGCTGCAAGGCCTGTCATGACAAGTACCGCTTGGACTGAGTTTGAACTGTTGCCGTGTAATGGCTGCAGGCACCTGCTGTTATCGCGCCGGGTACATTACCTCGTGCCATAGCGGCTCCCGAGCTGGTTTAGCGATGTGGCCATGTGCATGAAATCAGAGAATAAATTCAAGCCGTTCAGATTGCCTCAGCACGTATATAGCCGGGAAAACCGGGCGGCTTGGATAGTGCTGGTGCTCTCACTGTCTATGGTCATGTTGGCCTGGTATAGCTTGCGGGATATTGGCAGGCGGGCGGCTGAGCAGCAGTTCTCGTTGCATAGCCAGGAGCTGTTGCAGGTGATCAGCAAGCGTATGCTTGATCATGAACTGATCTTGCTTAGCGGCGCGGCTATTCTGGACTTGCAACAAGAAGTCAATCGTGAGGAATGGGCGCACTTTGTCAGCGCCCTGCGTGTGGCCGAGAACTATCCGGGTATTCAGGGTATTGGTTTTTCCCGGGTTATCGAGCCGGTTGATTTGCCCGACTTCGAGCAGGCTATGCGCGAGCAAGGCTTTGCCGGTTTCCGGGTGCATCCTCCGGGTGAGCGTGAACGCTATTCCAGCATTGTCTTTCTGGAACCCTTTTCAGGTCGAAATCTGGCGGCATTCGGCTATGACATGTTGTCAGAGCCGGTTCGTCGACAAGCGATGCTCAGAGCCGCTGAGACCGGTGCAGCGACCTTGACCGGACGCGTTACGCTGGTGCAGGAGACGCACGGTGAAGTACAAGCGGGTTTGCTGATGTATGTCCCCGTTTACCAACCGGGGGCTGAGTTGGCAACGCCCGCGCAGCGCCTTGCCGCATTACGCGGATTTTCCTACAGCCCCTACCGCGTATCGGACCTGATGCAGGGCATGCTCAGTCGTCAGCCAGTCAGGGTTGACTTCATTCTTTATGATGGACTCGAGCCCAACGAATCAAACCTGTTGTTCAAAAGCCATACTGACCTGAATAGTGCCCAAGCTGCCGAGGCACTTTACTCGCTGGAGCTCTATGGGCGGGTATGGACAGTGGCTGCCTATTATCCAGCAGGCTTTCTGGCAGCCTTCTTCAATGGCCAATGGCTGGTCATCGTGCTGGGTGTACTGGTCAGCTTTTTGCTTTTTGCGCTGCTCACCAGTCTGGTCAACCGGCGTATTCAGGTGCAGGCGTTGGCAGACAACATCACCCTGAAGTTGCAGAAAAAAGAGTTATCCCTGCGACTCAGCGAGGAGCGCTTGAGTCTGGCGCTCAAGGGCAGCAATGACGGCTGGTGGGATTTGGATTTAACGGATCACAGTTTTTTCGCATCAGTGCGTGTTTGGCAAATGATGGGACGCAACCCGGTCGAACAGCAGCAAAGCAGTATTGATTGGCGGCAATTAATCATGGAAGACGATCAGCTGCGATTGAAACAGGCTGCCATAGATGCCTGGAAAAGCCAGAATCACTACATCGCGATAGAGAGCGCGCTGTTGCATGCTGATGGTCATCCTGTGCCGGTATTGCTGAGGGGCTACATTCAGACCGATGAGCAGGGCAAGGCATTACGTATCAGTGGCACCTGTATGGATCTGACCGAGCGCCGGCAAGTCGAACGGATGAAAAATGAACTTATCTCGGTTGTCAGCCATGAACTGCGCACGCCGGTCACGGCGATTTCCGGTGCCCTGGGTTTGATCACCGGCGGTGCCCTCGGCGAGGTTCCGGAACAGGTGCAGACCATGCTGTCGATTGCGCAGCAGAACAGTCATCGCCTGAGCCATCTGATCAATGACCTGTTGGATATGGATAAATTGATGGCTGGCAAAATGCAGCTCGACATTCGTCCCCATTCCCTTCACGCACTGCTGACGGACGCGCTGACCGTCCATCAGAGCTATGCACAGCAGTTTCAAGTCAGTCTGCAGCTGAGTGCGTCACCGGATGATTACATAATGGCTGACGCCCTGCGTTTGCAGCAGGTGCTCTCCAACCTGCTGTCGAATGCGATCAAGTTTTCTCCCGAAGGCGGTCAGGTAAGGGTTGCAGCAGAACGTGATGGCCAACACGTCCGTGTTTCAGTTTGTGACCAGGGGCCGGGTATACCGCTGGCGTTTCATGAAAAATTATTCAAGAAGTTTTCCCAGGCAGACGCCAGTAATAGCCGACAAAAGGAAGGAACGGGTCTAGGCCTGGTGATCAGCAAAGAGCTGATTGAGCGCATGCATGGGCGCATCGGGTTTGACTCGGTTGAAGGCCAGGGAGCCTGCTTTTGGTTTGAGCTTCCTTGTTGTCCTGAGCCGGCGCCAGAGTCTCTCTGATTACCAGGCCGGGACCGCCGGTGCGGGTGCCGGAATCCAACTGCCATTGGCCAGCCATAATGCTGCGGCCGTGATTGCCAGCGCCACCAGCAGCGCCAGCCAGCCGCCACCGCGCGGCTGTTCGACCGGTTCCTGCGCCTGCTTGTGTCCATGAATCATTGGGCCCAGCAGGTGTTGGCCGCGCCAACGATAGACCACAATGGCCAGAATATGCAGCGCCAGCAAGGCGTACAGTAGTTCCTCCGTGCGCCTGTGCCAGCTACTCAGCTGATTGCCCAGATCCATGGATACCGCGCGGCTGAGTGGTCCGCTGAAGGCAATATCATCGTTGCTGAACAGGCCGCTGATGGCCTGAAAACCGAACAGTCCGATCAGCGCAAACACCGACAGGGCGCCCAGCGGATTGTGTCCCAGCCCTTGCCACTGGCCCCGCAGGTAAGTCAGCAGGCGACCTGGCGTGGGGAAGAAACTGATAAAACGGGAATGGGTCGAGCCCAGTACACCCCAGACCAGCCGGAATACCAGCAGGGCAAACACCGCCAGGCCAAAGCGGCCATGCCAGATCATCCAGTTGCCACCCAGTTGTACCGTGACCAGTGCACCAATGACCGCCAGCACCAGCAACCAGTGAAACAGACGCAGGGGAAGATCCCAGACTTTGACGCGCATTGGTAACCTGCTCCAGACCTGAAAATCCAAGGCTAACCGCAGGCCGGAGCCTGCAGCAAGCTGAATCAGACCAGCCGCGCCAACTTGTCGCGGAGCTTTTCCGGGTCATTGCCAGCGGCCTTGTCCAACTCGGCCAGCTCCTGTGGCACATACCAGTGCAGGGTGTCGGACTGGTAGGCCTGCCATACCACCTTGGCTACTTCGATTGCTTCGATCACGCGGAACGGGCCGGTAGGTGCCGCTGCCGCGAGCAGGGCATCGTCCGGCATGCCGGTGCGGATCAGGCCCGGCAGCACGTCGGCAACGCGGATGTCGTAGCGACGAAACTCGTTCGACAGCGCCTCGGTCAGACCCTTGACCGCGTGTTTGGTCGCCGAGTACACGGCAATCAGCGGCATGCCCATGGTCGCCGAAGACGACGAGGTGGTGAAGCACAGCGCATTGGGTGTGGCCTTGAGCAGCGGCAGCGCGCAGTGAATACCGTTCAGCACACCGATAAAATTGACCTGCACCAGGCGCATCTGCTGCTCGAAGGGCATCTCGTCAAACAGGCCACGCATGGCGATCCCGGCGTTGTTGAAGAGAATATCCATGCGCCCGCCACTGGCCGTGGAAAAGGCCTCGATGGCCTGTTCATAGGCCGCCTTGTCGCTGACATCCAGCTGACCGATCAGGCAGTTGTCCGCCCCCAGTTCAGCCTGCAGGTCTTGCAGGCCTGACGGATTGAGATCATAGGCACCGACAAACCAGCCCTGTTGCTGAAACAGTCTGGCGGTTTCCCGACCCATGCCGGACGCGGCGCCGGTGATGAAGATGGATTGACGACCTGCGGCCTGTGACATGCGGATAACCCTCTGTGGATAACTGAAAAGCACCTTAGCAGCCCTAATCGGCGTTGCCAGCCAAGCGTTAGTCACAGTGATCAGGTCGCCATGCTGGCGGTTATGGTCGAGGTGCAGCATGGTGTTGTTGGTTGTCAGGCGCGGCAAGTACGGGGCAGGCTGGTATAGTCGCTTCACCCAATTGTGATTTTCACGGTAGCTCTGCCATGCCCATCCACTCCCCGTCCTTGCGCCTGCGCCAACGTATTCACTACGGCAATGCGATTGCCATGGGTCCCGGCAAGGCCCAGTTGTTGCAGCAGATCGCTGCCAGCGGTTCGATTTCGGCTGCGGCCCGTGAGATGGGCATGAGTTATCGCCGTGCCTGGCTGCTGGTCGACACCCTGAACCAGTGCTTTCGCTCGCCGCTGATTGAAACCGCCGCCGGTGGCAGTGGCGGTGGCGGCGCGCAGATCACCGAGCTGGGTCACCAGGTGTTGACGCTGTACCAGCAGATAGAGGCCAAGACCACGGCGGCGGTAGCCAGCGAATTGACCGAACTGGAAGCCCTGCTGGCCGCCCAGCCGCCCAGCGACCCCCATTGAAACCCTGGCCAGTCAGGCCAGCTTGACGCTCTTGTGTGGTCGATCTATGCTCAGCGCTATATTCATCTGGATATAGCGCGCTGACGGGTCCAGGGTCAGGTGTCTGTTATCAGCTTGATCAGGGAGCAGCATGGCCATTTTTGCCACTTCACGCACTACAGCCTTGTGCCTGCTGACGGCACTGTTGGTGCTGCTGGCCACGCCACTGCAGGCCAGCGAGCCTATCCGGATCGCTGCTGCCGCCAATATGCGCAATGCGCTCGAGGAGATCATCGGACGCTTCCAGCAGAGCCATCCGACAGCCCGTGTCGAGGCGGTCTATGGCTCCTCCGGCAAAATGACCACGCAGATTATCAATGGCGCACCCTACGATCTGTTTTTCTCGGCTGACATGACTTTTCCGCAGCAGCTATGGACGGTGGGATTGGCCGCAACCGAGCCGGCAGTTTATGCCCAAGGCCGCATTGTACTGTGGAGCACCACGCTGGATGCCAGCAGTCTGACGCTTGACGATTTGACCGATGCGTCGATCCGCCGTATCGCCATCGCTCAACCCGCGCACGCGCCTTACGGTCAGCTGGCCCAGCAGGCCATGACCCAGGCCGGCGTATGGGAAGCCGTGCAGGATAAACTGGTATACGGCGAAAGCATCAGCCATGCCGCGCAGATGACCCAGTCCGGGGCTGCTCAAGTCGGGATTATTGCCCAGTCGTTGGCAGTCTATCCGGAGCTGGCGGTGCATGGTCATGCGCTGATTGATGCCCGTTTGCACAGCCCGTTGCAGCAGGGCTATGTCATTACCCGGCGCGGTGGCGAGAGACCGCCGGTGTTGATCTTTGCCGATTTCATCAGCAGTGCGACCGCGCAGCAGATACTCCTTGCCCACGGTTTTGAGTTGCCATGATGCGTACCCCGTCCGCGATGAGAAATGCCAATGTTTGAGTTGGGCCCGGCAGAATGGCAAGCCATCCAGGTCACCTTCCGGTTATGCCTGAACACCACCCTGATTCTGCTGGTGTTGGCCACGCCGCTGGCCTGGTGGCTGGCCCAGGGCCGCTCGACAGCCCGGGTCGTGGTGCACGCGGTGGTCGCCCTGCCACTGGTACTGCCACCCACGGTACTGGGCTTTTACCTGCTGATTGTTCTGGGTCCGCGGGGTTTTATCGGGCAAGGGCTGGAAAGCATCGGATTGCAGCATCTGGCCTTTACCTTTGAGGGCATTCTGATTGCCTCGGTGCTCTACTCCATGCCCTTTGCCGTGCAGCCTTTGACCCAGGCCTTTCAGCAGTTGGGCCGGCGTCCGGTGGAGGTGGCCAGCAGCCTGGGCGCCGGTCTGCTTGACCGTTTTGTCTCGGTAATACTGCCGCTGACGCGGGGCGGTTTTGTGGTGGCCGCTACCCTGACCTTTGCCCATACCCTCGGCGAGTTTGGCGTGATTCTGATGCTTGGTGGCAGCATTCCGGGTGAAACAAAAGTGCTGTCGGTGCTTATTTATGACCATGCTGAAGCCATGAACTATCCGGCGGCACACAGCTTGTCGCTCCTGCTGCTGATCTTTGCCTTTATCACCCTCTTTGTGGTCTACAGCATCAATAGCCGCTTTGTGGTGAGCAAGGCATGAGCCTGCAGATTCGGGCCCGCTGGCAGCCTGGCCGCGACTTTGAGTTGCAACTGGACTGCGAGCTGCCGCTGACCGGCGTAACCGCCCTGTTCGGCCGCTCTGGTTGCGGCAAGACCAGCCTGTTGCGGATCATTGCCGGGCTGGAGCGGGTGCCGGATGCGCAGGTGCAGTTTGCCGGTCAGTCCTGGCAGCGCGGCCGTCATTTTGTGCCGCTGCACAAACGGCGTATTGGCCTGGTGTTCCAGGAGCACAGTCTGTTGCCGCACCTGTCGGTGCGCGACAACCTGCTGTACGGCTACCAGCGCACGGCGCCTGCCCTGCGGCGCCTGCATCCGCCCGAGGTAACCGCCATGCTCGGCATCGACGATTTGCTCGACCGGCGCATTGATCAGTTGTCCGGCGGCCAGCGCCAGCGCGTATCCCTTGGTCGGGCCTTGCTGATCAGTCCGCAGTTGCTGCTGCTGGACGAGCCCATGGCCGCCCTGGATACCCAGACCAAGGCCGACATCATGCCCTTTCTGGCGCGCATGGCGGCCGAGGCCGGGGTGCCGATCATCATGGTCAGTCATGCCCCGGATGAAGTTGAGCGTCTGGCCGACCAGGTGGTGTTTATGCAACAGGGCCGGATTGAACGTATCGAAAGCCTGCAACAGGTCCTCGCCCGTCCGGATTCGCCCTTGTTTGCCGACACAGGTGCCGTCTCGGTACTGCAGGGCCCACTGGGCGAGCCGGACCAGCACGGCATGCGCCCATTCGGTCCGCCCGAAGCGCGTCTCTGGGTGCCAACGTCATCTTCAAGCGGCGCAGCAGAGGCGACCCGTCTGCGTATTCTGGCGCGGGATGTCAGCCTGTCGTTGCTCGAACCTCGCCAGATCAGTATTCAGAACCAGTTGCCGGTCACCATCGAACACCTCTACCCGGCCCAACAGCAGCGCTGTCTGATTGCCTGCCGTACGGCGCAGGGCCAGCTGTTGCTAGCCGAGGTCACGCCACGCGCCGTCAGTCAGTTGGATCTGCAGGTCGGGCAAAAGCTTTATGCCTTGATCAAGTCGGTTGCCCTGCTGGCTTAGGTCCAGCAGCAGGCAGCGGGGCAATAACGCTGGACAAGCCTTCGCATAAAACCCCTTGCCATCTAATTCATATGTGAACTATATTTAGTTCACATGCAAAGTAAATGGCTGGATCATGGATACGCGGATCTTCTACCTTCTGAGCAAGGCCCGACATCGGGTCTACAAGTATGCCGACCAGCATGCTGAGCAGACGCTGGGCATCTCGGTGACGCAGCTGGGCGCCCTGCTGTTGGTCAAGGCTGATGAAGGCTGTTTGCAGAAAGACCTGGCGCATAGTCTGCAACTGAACAACTCGGCCCTGACCGGTCTGGCCAGTCGCATGGAAACTAACGGCCTACTGGATCGCCGCGCCTGTGCGCAGGACGGCCGCGCCTCACGCCTGTATCTGACCGAGCTGGGGCGGGAAAAAATCAATCAGGCCCGACCCTTGTTGGACGCACTGAATGCCAGTCTGACAGCCGGATTCAGCGACGAGGAAATGGTCGTCATCATCAAGTTCCTTAACCATCTGGCCAACGATTATTGAATTGGGGAGTGCCGTCATGAGTAGCATCCAGCCCACGCCTACAGAGGCAGCTTATGAAGAGCTTGCCCTGACCACCGCCGGTGGCCACCGCCTCGGCCTGCGCCTGTTTGCCGCGCCGGAATCCAGCTCGGTGGTGATCCTGGCCGGAGCCATGGGCGTGAGCCAACGCGCCTATGAGCGCTTTGCGCGCTTTCTGAGTGCCGAGGGCTTTACCGTCATTACCTTCGACTATTTTGGCTCCGGTGCCTCACTGCACAGCCATCTGCGTGATTGCCCGGTCAGCGTGACTGATTGGGGTACGGAGGATTGTGCGACGGTGATTGCTTTTGCTCGTCAGCAGTTTCCCGGCAAGCGCTTGCAATGGATGGGCCATAGTGTCGGTGGGCAATTGCTGGGCATGACGCCTAATGTGAATCAGCTCGATCACGCTATTACCATCGCCTGTGGCAGTGGCTATTGGTGGCAGAACGCAGCGCCGACCAAACGTATCGCCTGGCTGCTCTGGTATCTGGTGGCACCGGTCAGTTTGAGGTTCTGTGGCTACTTCCCCGGCAAGCGACTGAATATGGTCGGCGACCTGCCACCCAATGTCATGCGTCAGTGGCGGCAATGGTGTCTGAACCCGGAATATGCCGTCGGCGTGGAAGGTGATGCCCTGCGTGAACAGTTCGCTGCGGTGCAGATTCCGATCACGGCGGTGGCCTTTACCGACGATGAAATGATGTCGGAAGCCAACACCGATTCGCTGCACGGCTTTTTTGCCCAGGCCCCCGTCAGCATGCAGCGCATCAATCCGGCAGACATTGGTGAAAGCAGAATCGGCCACCTTGGCTGGTTCCGCGAGCAGTATCGCCACTCACTCTGGCAGGGCACGCTGTTGCCCTTGTTGCAGTGAGTTCTGGTGGCATCCCCTTGTTCACCAGCCCGAGCACGCGCTTGATCTGCTGGACCCCTTACCCGGCCAGTCGACCGGATAAGGGGTCTGATTGTTACTGGGCTGTCAGTGCCGAGTAGCTGTTGATCAGGTTGCGGTAGTCGGGAATGTGATTGGAGAACAGTTGGCCCAAACCTTCCACGTCGTTGCGCCAGTCACGATGCAACTCACAGGCAACGCCAAACCAGGTAATCAATTGTGCGCCTGCCGCAGACATGCGATCCCAGGCTGAATTGCGCGTCAGCTCATTGAAGGTCCCAGAGGCATCGGTAACCACAAACACCTCGAAATCCTCGGCCAGGGCCGACAGCGTCGGGAACGCCACGCACACTTCAGTTACCACACCAGCAATGATCAATTGCTTCTTGCCGGTTGCTCTGACCGCCTTGACGAAGTCTTCATTGTCCCAGGCATTGATCTGTCCGGGGCGAGCAATGTAAGGCGCATCCGGGAAGGTTTCCTTGAGCTCGGGAACCAGGGGGCCATTTGGCCCAGCTTCAAAGCTGGTGGTCAGAATGGTCGGTAGTCCGAAGTACTTGGCCAGATCTGCCAGCGCCAGCACATTATTCTTGAAGCGGTCAGGGTCGATATCCCTGACCAGTGACAATAGTCCGGTCTGGTGGTCGACCAGCAGCACAGCGGCATCGTTCTTGTCGAGACGCACATAGGGTTTGCTCATGATCAGCTCATCATAGACTCAATGGACATCAGCGGTTTCTCAACCGCGGTTATCGAATTAAGACTAGTACCGAGACGAACATGGCGGTAGTTTCAGAAAACAAGATACTGCGTCCTATTCATAGAACTTGCCAGGAGTGCCCGTGCAAGACCTGAATGATCTGTACTATTTCGTCAAGGCGGTGGAATACGGTGGCTTTGCTGCGGCGGGACGGGCATTGGGCATTCCCAAGTCCAAGCTCAGCCGACGTATTGCCATGTTGGAGGAAAGACTGGGTGTGCGCTTGATACAGCGATCCACCCGGCATTTCCAGATGACCGAAGTAGGCCAGCGCTATTTCGAGCACTGCAGTGCCATGCTGGTCGAAGCCGAGGCCGCACAAGAGGCTATCGATATTGTCCAGGCTGAACCCCGAGGCTTGATCCGGCTGACCTGCCCGGTAGGTCTGCTGCACTTTCATGTGGGGCAGATGCTGGCTGATTTCATGCGCCAATACCCGGATGTGGTTATTGACCTTGAAGCAACCAACCGGCGTGTGGATGTCATGGCTGAGGGCGTTGATATCGCTTTGCGCGTGCGGCCGCTGCCGTTGGAAAACAGTGATCTGGTACTGCGTGTTTTGTCCGACCGGGGTCAATGCCTGGTGGCCAGTGCCGATCTGGTCAAGCAAATGGGTGGGCTGCCAGATCAGCCCGAGGCTCTGCAGCAATGGCCCAGTCTCAGTCGTGCTGCGCGCCAGGAGCAACATGTCTGGCGGCTGCAACATCGGGATGGCCGCACTCAGGAGATACCTTTTGAACCGCGTTACAGCACGACAGATATGGTCGCGTTGAAAACAGCAGCAATGGCCGGCATTGGCGTAGTTCAGCTGCCTTTGCTGATGTTGGCGGACGAGCTGCAGTCTGGCGCTTTGGTTCCTGTGCTGCCGGAGTGGGAACCGCGACGCGAAGTGATCCATCTGGTGTTTCCATCCCGGCGCGGCATGCTCCCGGCAGTCCGCGCCTTGATTGATTTCCTGGTCGAGCACTATGCGCGCATTGAAGAAAACTAGACTTGCAACGGCCAAGTGCTGGCTCACAGGTCAACCTTCGCTCGGGCTTGTATCAGTCAAGTGGCAGGACTGTGAACTGGCGCACACGGAGGGGGCGCGGTGGCTGACAGGCGCGGGCTTAACCTGCATGATGCGCGGCTTTGGCGTAACGGGCAGCTGTGAACTGTCGTGGTTATGTACTTTTTGATTTTCACCGATGACAAGGAAAGGGACTCCATGACAGCTGAGCGTACCAAACCCATAGGTATTGATGATCTTCCTGCAGAGATTGAGCTGGATCTGCCAGCGAAATCCATTGGCTTTGGTTGGATCGTCAGAGCAGTAGGCTTGGTAGTCACTGCTGTCGGGGTATTAACCCTGCTGCTCGGCCCTGAGACCATCTATTACAACCGTGATGTGGGCATGACCTTTGTGCAAATGATTCAGGCCTTTCCTGGCCCGATTGCCACGGTGGGTTTTCTGCTTGCAGGATTGGGTCAGGCGATGGAAAGCAATGCCAGCACCAGCCAGGCGCTGGCCATTGAGGATGCCCTGCTATACAAGGTTGTCATACCTGAACGCCGGATACCGGCGGGCTTTCGTCTGCAAACCGATGCCTTGGGCGGTAATCGCTTCCGTATCAGCCTGGTAGAAAAGACCGAGGCCGAGATAGCCGAGGAAGAGCGTAGCACCAGCTGAGTGGCGCTGTGCCCTGGTCAGCCAGAGCGGTGCTGATTGCCAGCATCGCTCTGGCCACTGTCAGATATCTACCACGACCTGGAAACCACCGTATATCAGCCGTTTACCATCGAAAGGCATAGGGTTCACATCGGGCTGCATGCGTGGGTCTTCCATGATTTTCGGCATGGCCTGATCGCGCACTTCACGGGATGGCCACAGCAGCCAGGAAAAGATCACGGTTTCATCCGGCTGGCACTTTACCGCCATGGGAAAGGACGTCACTTCGCCGTCGGGAACGTCATCACCCCAGCACTCCACCAGTTTCAGCGCGCCATACTCCTTGAACACCGCAGCGGCATCACTGGCGTGCTTGATGTATTGCGCCTTGTTTGCGGTTGGTACGGCGGCAACAAATCCGTCTACATAACTCATGCTCGTTCTCCTTGTTCAGTCCTTGGGGGGTAGTTCGCGCACCGGGCGAACTTCAATACTGCCAAAGCGCGCGGGGGGAATACGGCTGGCCAATTGCAGCGCCTCGTTCAGATCTCGGGCTTCCAACAGGTAGAAGCCGGCCAGCTGCTCCTTGGTTTCCGCGAAGGGGCCATCGGTAATCAGCAGCTCATCATCACGCACCTGCACTGTGGTGGCTGTTTCCACCGGTTGCAGCGCCTGGCCAGCCAGATAGTGGCCCTGGTTGGTCAGGCGTTCGACGCCAGCGATGCACTGCTGATTGAGGTCATGCCAGTCCTGCTCGGACATGGCGTTGATGATGCTCTCCTGGTAGTAAACCAGTGCCACGTATTTCATGCTTATGCTCCTTGTAATTCACAACCTGTTTGTGTGCTGCAACTGATCATCCACTGCACGCCGAAACGGTCGGTGGTCATGCCGAAGCGGTGTGCCCAGAAGGTTTCCTCAAAGGGCATGATGATCTCGCCGCCCTCTGCGAGGGACTGAAATACGCGACTGGCCTGCTCTTCGCAGTCGTATTCAAGATGAACCTGCGCGCCCTGTGGTCGTTGATAGTCGCTGCCGGGCATATCGGCACCCATCAGCCTGCGGCCCCGCAGGTTCAAGGAGGCATGAATGATGTCGCTATGCCGTTCAGCCGGGACAGCCTCGGAAGCCGGTGTTTCAGCATAGGTCATCATGGCTTCAAGCTGCCCTCCGGTAACCTCGGCATAGAAGTTCATGGCTTCCCGGCAGGTGCCGGGGAAGGCCAGATGCACGTTCATTTCCAGCGGCAGGCGTTGCTGCTGATGATGCTTGTCCAGTCCCGCCCCAGGCTCGAAGTCCTCCAGGCTGTAGTAACGCCGTAGCTCCAGGCAGAGGTTGTCTGCGGCGTCTTGAGGCGGCCACTGCTTGGCCCATTCGATGGCTTGCTCCAGCGAGTCCACTTCCAGCACGCTGTAGCCAGCCAGCAGTTCGCTGGTTGGGCTGAAGGGGCCATAGCAGACCTTTGGCTCGCCGTTACTGAATTCGATCCGGCAACCTTCAGAGCTGGGGCGCAGTCCATTGCCGCCGATAAATACGCCGGCCTGGCTCATGCGCTGGTTGTAGTCGGCCATGGCGCCGAGCAGTTCATTACTGGGCAAGATGCCGGCCTCGGTCTGGGTGTCGGCCTTGCGCATCAGGATATATCGCATTGTTTGACGCTCCTTGTGGTGTATTCAAGGGGTAGTCGTTTGAGCGCCGGGCAAATCGACAGGCCAGGGAAATTTTTTAGCAATCAGCAGATAATTCCGCTAGCCGTCGGGCCAGAAAACGTTGTTCCGGGCCCTGGCTGGTTAGCGCCAGGGCGCGCTGATAGGCGGCACGGGCATCATCGATATGGCCTGCACGGCGATGCAGATCGGCCCGTGCGGCATGGAACAGCGGGTAGTTGTGAATGTCCTTGATACTGGTCAAGCGATCCAGCAACTGCAGGCCATCGACCGGGGTATCGCGCATGGCCACGGCCACGGCGTGGTTGAGCGCAATGACCGGTGATGGCTGTTGGCGATACAGCGCCTCATACAGGCGGGCGATGCGCGCCCAGTCAGTATCCTTGGCTTGTCTGGTCAGTGCATGCACCGCTGCAATCGAGGCCTGCAAGGTATAGGGTCCGGTGGGCGTAGCAGCGAGGGCCTGCTCCAGCCATTGCAGACCTTGCTGAATACTGTCCTGATCCCACAGGCTGCGGTCCTGGTCCTCCAGGGTGATCAGTTCGCCGTTGTCATCTATTCGGGCATGGCGGCGGGAATCCTGTAGCCGCATCAACGCCAGCAACCCGGCCACCTCGCCCTCTGGCAACAGGCGAACCAGCGCGTCGGCCAGGCGCATCGCTTCAGCAGAGAGCCCGGTGTCCAATACGGCGTCGCCATCGCTGCGCGAGTAACCCTCATTGAAAACCAGGTAGATCACGCGCAACACACCGGGCAAGCGCTGTGGCAATTCACTGGCTGTGGGTACCTCGTAGGGAATGCCTTCCGAGCGGATCTTTCTTTTGGCGCGGACTATGCGTTGCGCCAGGGTGCTGGGTTTCTGCAGCAGTGCACGGGCGACCTGCTCAGTGGTCAGCCCGCACATTTCACGTAACGTCAGGGCCACGCGGGCATCCAGCGACAGACTGGGGTGACAGCAGGTGAACAGCAGTCGCAGCTGATCGTCCTCGATGGTCTGATCGTCTGGCTCAAAGGCGGGTTCGTCGGGGCTGCCAAGCAGGTGGGCGTAGTGTCTTGCTGTTTGCTTGCGGCGGATATGATCTATCGCCCTGTGCTGGCCGGTACGAATAAGCCAGGCGCTGGGATTATCTGGGGTGCCCTCTTCTGGCCATTGCTGTACGGCGGCGGCAAAGGCATCCTGCATGGCCTCTTCAGCCAGTTCAAAGTTGCCCAGTAAGCGGATCAGCGTGGCAAGCACCTGACGGGCATGCTGGCGGTACAGTTCGCTAATGAGGGTTGCATGGTTTGTCATGGGTTGGGCCGCTTTTCAAGAGCCATCGTCACCTTGACAGTTGCAGCGGCCAATAGTGCCGCAGACGGTGTACCTGCGACCTGGGTTGTGCACGGCACAACCCAGACCAGTTACAGCTTAGTTGGTGTTGCCCAGCAGACCATCATTCTTCAGCTTGAGTACCAGGTTGCGGTAGACGTTCTCATCAAGTTCCTTGGCCGTGGTCAGCGGTGATCCGGTAAAGGGCATGACAAAGATCATCGGCAGCCACTGCACCATGGTCATGGAGTCAGACAGGTTATAGCGGGTTTCGCTGGTGTTGGCGGTCGAGGTGGCGGTGGCTCTGATTTCCATCTTGCCCGTCGCCCAGGAAGGGATTGTGTACAGCGATAAGCCGGTAATAAAAGCCGGAATCATGGCCGCCTGGTTGAAATGGTCGACGGCTTGACCCTCAACAATGACATCGGCTTCGGCAGGGCTTTCCACCAGAGTACAGCAGTTGGAGCTATTCAGAGCGCGGTCAAAATGGTTCTTGTGCACGGCTGCGGCGGCCGCGCGCATATCGGTATTCATGCGGGTATTGTTGGAGACCACGGACCAGCGGCTGAACACATTGACGCGCTCGGTATTGCTTACCGACATCTGGTCGCGGGTAACGGTTGGCAGATTGTTGGCTTTGAAGCTTGCGCAGCCAGAGCCGGCCAGCATGGCGGCTATAACAACGGCAGCAAGGGTGTAGTTCTTCATGGTATTTCCTTTTTGTTGGTTGAAAGGGTCAAGCTTGAGCTGACAGGCGCAGGTACCTTTCCCGATACCTTGTGCCTGCCAGCTAGGGGCGAAATCGGGCTGCAACGGCTTTTTTCATCGCCAGGTTGTGTTTATGAGCAGCATATTGTCTGTATAAAACCCGGCTCTCGGGCTTGAGCAGCCAGTGGGCGCACATCGCCGTGGGTACGATCACGCACAGGAAGGCTGCCATCATTTGCAGAAAACCGAAGTCTCGGGCGTTCAGGCTGATGTTGAGAATCAGCACGGCGGTCAGCAGTGCAAACACGCCGCCCGTGACCAGACAGATAATTTTGTTGAGCTTGCCAACGCCGATCATCAGGCAAATGATCAGAATCGCCACGCCGGCATTGAGTTGCTTGGCCGTTTGATCCTGCAACTGGGCTAGCTCGGCATAGCCTGCCACCAGTTGCTGGAAAACCAGCCCCAGGCAAACGAATATCCACACCAGAATCAGCCAGATGATCCAGGGTTTTTTGATCTCAGAGATCAGGGCATCGGGAAGTGTGTCTGGCGATGGTGCAGCATCGGCCTGTTGCCGGGTGTGTTCGTCCATGAGCTCTCCGAATCTGGCCTTCGGGCCAAACGCCATGCAAAAAGGCTTGTCAGTGGTGTTTCAGATCAGCGTAGGCGTGCCAGATTCATAGGGCTGGGTGGATGCTGTTGAGTCGCATCTGGCATCCATGCCTGCAGAGGGGCTTTGCGGTCGCAGAGGGTGGCATATTGCTATGCTTTTGCGCTTTTGCCAACTAGCGTGCAGTAAAAAACCGATAGTGGCTGGCGCGCAGTATCAGCCAAAGTAATCCTGCATCCAGTCGAACAGTGTTGCGCTGCTCATGGCTGACAGGGCCATTTGCTTGAAGTCGCCGCTGACCTCTTCTGCTCGGGTGACAAATTGATAGAGCACCAGGCCGGGCTGCTGATCGTGCAGTATCAGGGTGATCCGGCGCTGGGTGCGCAGGCAATCAATGGTCAATACGTCGGCAGGGATACCACTGTCACGCATGCCCTGACGTACTTCAATCACTGGGTTGATGTGCTGGTGGGCTGCCTGAATTTGCGCATGGGCTTCGCTGGCCAGATCGGAGAGGGTTTTCAATGGATCTTCGGGCATCGGCATTGTTGCTCTGCTGGTCGTGGGGCTCATAGTGTCCGCGTTCAGGCCGCTGTCTAATACCGGCCTAAGTCGGACCAGAGCGGCGTGCTGGTGTCGATAATACCACGCAGCCATCAGGGCAACAGCAAGGTACAGTTGGCTATCAGAGGTAGTAAGCGCTTCGTAGGCTTATGCCTGTTCCTGCGGAGGCTGCAGCATGCAGGGCTGACGGAACTGAACGACCCGGCTTTCCGTGCCCTTGGCCCCGTACATGGCGCTGTCGGCATTCTTGAACAGCATTTCAGCCGTTTCCCCGTCTGCCGGATAAATGGCAATACCGATGCTGGCTTTGATGGAAAAAACCGCTTTGTGGAGTTCACAGGTTTCAGCGATCCGGCCGACCAGTTGCTCGGCGACAAAGCAGACGTCGGAGGCCTGCTTGACGTTCAGTAACAGGCAGACAAATTCATCTCCGCCCCAGCGGCTGACCATGTCCTCTCCCCTTACGGAAGCCGTCAAACGCTTCGCCACCGTGAGCAGAACCTGGTCACCCATATGATGGCCAAAGGCGTCGTTTATGCCCTTGAATTTATCGATATCGATAAAGAGCACAGCCAGCCCCCAGTTGTGTCGCTTGGCTTGAATCAAGCCATGCTTCAGCGCCCGCTCAAAAGCGGCACGATTGGGTAGGCCGGTGAGCGGATCATGCATGGCAAGCTGTTGAGCCATATCGACTTGTAGCTGTGCATTGGAAAGGTCTACCCGTGCTTCAGCGAGTTCCGATTTGACCTCATCCAGCTCTGACTCAATGAGGGTTCGCTGGCTGATTTCATTGGCCAGTTTGGCGTTGACCCGGTTCAGGTCTTTTGCCGCTTTCGTGACCTTCTGCTCCACGTTCTTGTTCTGGTGCAGGGCCAGCTCCGAGACCTGGTCAGGTGTGCCATCCTGTTCCAGCAATTGGTTGACCTGGGCCAGGTCGCTGGCCGCCTTGGTGACCCGTTGCTTGATCAGTTTATTGGACTTGAGTGCAAGCTCCAGGGAGGCATTACCTTTGCGCAGTACCGTACTGGGAGCCTTGATTTTCATGGCAGTCTCGGCGGCTGCAGAGACGACGTGCAGCGCGCTGGTGGATAAAGGTTGGACCTGCAGCGAGCAAGGCAACCACATGGACAATCACTACCACGGGACGCAGTACCTGGCGCCTCTGCAAGACGGCTGCAGGTGCTGTTCAAATCCCGGGCTGAGCGCCTGATAGTCTGCCACCCTACCTGAAATTGCCGCCTTGCATAGCTTTATTTTCCAACCCTGTTGAAGCGGCCAAAGCCCCGTTTTTATCGGCTGTAGCTGTGCGCGATAGCGCACAGACGGACCCATTATCCTGGCGCTACCCTGTCGCTGCGTGACGATCATGTATCGCGCCTTATCCAGGATTATTTCGTAATGGAGAACACCATGAAAAAGAATCTGAACAGGTTGTTGCTGGCATCCAGTATTTCCCTTGTCCTTGCTGGTGCAAGCGCAACGGTACTCGGCCAGTCGGCCTCAAGCGAGGCAAACAATGCCCGCCATGAAGCACAGATCGATACCACCTATACCCTGAGTCCGTATTTGCGCAGCTACGACCTTGATGTTGCGGTGGAAGATGGCAAGGCAACCTTGACCGGCATCGTTGATGAAGAGATTTCCAAGGATCTGGCCCGCGAGATAGCGCTGGGTGTGCAAGGCATAGAGTCGGTTGATAACCAGATCGAGGTTCGGGCCGACCATGTCAGGGCAGCCCGTGAAGGTAACGAGCGCAGTTTTGGTGAGGTGGTCGATGATGCATCGATTACCGCCGCGGTGAAGTCAAAGCTGCTCTGGAGCACCTACACCGATGGTATGGATACCAAGGTAGAGACCCGCGATGGCGTGGTTACCCTGAGCGGTACAGCGGGTAGCGCCGAGTCGAAGGAGTTGGCCAACATGCTGGCGCACAATACCCACGGCGTGCGCGCAGTGGACAACCAGTTGACGGTATCGGCTGACGCCAGTGCGAACGGTAATGGCGCTGTCAGTGATGCCGGCCAAAGCATCTCCGATACCTGGATTACCACCAAGGTACGGTCGACCTACATGATGTCCAACAACGTTCATTCCAGTGACATTGAAGTGAATACCAGCGAGGGTGTTGTCACCTTGAGCGGCAGAGTGCAAAGCGGTGCTGAAAAGGAACTGGCTGTTGGTCTTGCCCGTAACATCAAGGGCGTCAAGAGTGTCACGGCAACGGCCTTGACCCATTGATCGTCAAATAAACCGCTGCTCTGTGCGTTGGCGTACAGAGTGATTGCGTATCCAGGGTTTAAAGTAGCTGGTCGTAGTACCATTTCATTTCTGGAGAATGTTCATGCTCGAGACATTGGCAGTCGTTCTACTCATACTCTGGGCCCTGGGCCTGGTTTCCTCCTACACACTGGGTGGAATGATCCACATCCTGCTGGTCATCGCGCTGGTTGTCATCGTTGTGCGCGTCTTGCAGGGCCGCCGACTCTAACGCGACAAGGTCTGATTGCGGTCTTGCCCAGTTAACGTGCGCCAATCTGATCCTGTATCCCGCTAACACAGCGAGTCCTGCCATGGTACGTCTGAAAATTTCGATCGAGCTGGCCTATCAGGTGCTGGATGCACGCTGCGACTTTCTATTCAGCATTCACCCGGCTATTACGCCGAGTCAGCAGGTTGTCAGTGAAAAGGTGAGCATCAGTCAGTCGGTTCCGCATCACGTCTTTATCCAGGCCGATGACGGCACCCGCTGGATGAAGGTGCGCGGCAATGCCGGGCCCTTGACCGTGCGTTACGAAGGCGTGGTGGATATTCAGCACAGGGTTGCACAACCGGGATCGCTGGAGGAGGTGGCTATTGCCGATATGCCGATCGACCTGTTCAGCTATATCTACCCCAGCCGCTACTGCCAGTCTGATCGTTTCCAGGCCTTGGCTAACCATGAGTTTGGCAATATGGTGCCTGGCTACAACCGTGTGCTGGCCATCCGTGACTGGGTCAATCAGCGCACCCGCTTCACCATGGGCAGCTCCGGCGGCAGTACCTCGGCACTGGATACCCTGACCGATCATGTTGGGGTCTGCCGCGATTTTGCCCATTTGATGATTGCAGTATGCCGCGCGCTGAATATGCCGGCGCGCTTTGTTTCCGGCATCGACTACGGCGCTGATCCGGCCCTGGGGCCAACCGATTTCCATGCCTATGTAGAGGTGTTTCTCAGCGGCCGCTGGTATCTGTTTGACCCCAGTGGCGTGTCACCAACCATGGGACTGTTACGTCTGGGCACCGGTCGGGATGCGGCTGATGTGTCCTTTGCCACGGTATTTGGCGCGGTCAGTTCAGCGCCACCGCTAATTGCCATTCACGCCATTGAAGATCCGGAAAAGGGCCTGGAGTTACCTGTGCATCAGGCCAATGTACTCTCAACGGCTGGCGTGCAGGACACACATTATCGGCGTGTCTGTTGAGACTTGGATGCTTGCTCAGGCCGCCGCCATTGGCTTGCACGTGCTTCGTGACTGGCCAGCAACCGCTCACTGCCATGCCTATTGGCTGCTTATCCTGCACCTTGTCCCGTAAGAATAGCGCCGAGCTTGGGATAAGGCAGTAGGCGATCTGTTTCAATTTTGACCACGGAATAGCATTCACAACTCAATTGCTCCAGAAGCGGGCGGTTGAGTACTTGAATCTTGCCTCTATTGTAGGCAATCACCCCCAGTTTCTGCAGTTTGCCAGCAGCCTCGGTAACGCCCTCACGCCGTACACCGAGCATATTGGCAATCAGTTCCTGGGTCATGGTCAGGTTGTTGTCAGGCAGCCGGTCCAGCGACAGCAGCAGCCAGCGGCATAACTGCTGATCAATATTGTGGTGACGATTGCACACCGCGGTTTGCGCCATCTGAGTGATCAGTGCCTGGGTATAGCGCAGCATCAGCAGCATCAACTCACCATGCCGGTTGAACTCGTCCTTGAGCCGTCGACTCTGCAAGCGGTAGGCCCGACCGGCACTCTGGATCACGGCCCGGCTGGGTGTGCTCTCCCCGCCCATGAACAGCGAAATGCCTACCAGGCCCTCGTTGCCAATCACCGAGATTTCCGCCGATGCGCCGTTCTCCATGACATACAGCAGTGAGACGATGCAATCGACAGGGAAATACACGTGGGTCATGACATCGTCTGGCTCATACAGCACCTTGCCAAGCGGCATGTCGACCAGCTCAAGATGCGGCAGGATGCGCTCGGCGGTCTCCTCCTTCAGGCCCACCAGCAGGTGATTCTGTTGCGGCGAAGCAGGCAGGGACTGGTAATGCGGGTTGGTGATATTGGAAAGGGTCATGCCAGTTACTCTGTTTGGCTTGAGCGACCTAAATGACGCCAAGAAGGCTAAGAGCTTAAGTCATCTGCAGGTGAGCTGAATGTGCGCTAGCAGACATAGTGCGCTTTATATTCAGCGCCGTCGCGAAGCGAATTCACAGAAGCAGCCGGTTGTGACGGTGACGGAGCCAATCCAGCCTAGACAGCGGCCTTGAGCATCAGCAAGACACCGGTGATAACCAGCAGCCCGTACACCACCTGGCGGAACCGCTGCTCATTCAGTCTGTGGTGCAAAAACTCACCCAGCAGTACGCCTATGACCAGCAGCGGCAAAAAGCCGGCAACCCGTGGCAGGCTGGGCAGCAGGCTGCCATCCAGTAAAAACAGCAGGCTCAGACTGGCATTCAGGCTGAACCAGACACTCAGCAAGGTGGCACGCAGTTGTCCCTTGTTAAGCGTGGTACCAGCCAGGGCATAAACCAGTAGCGGCCCGCCGGAAGCAAACAGGCCATGGGTCAGACCGGCGCCAAAGGTCAGGCCGCGGCTCAGCCAACCTGGGTGAGGATTGGCGCTCTGCTGGCGGGCCATGCGCCATAGCTCACGGGCTGCAAACCAGAGGACCAGGGCGCCAAACAACAGCTTCAGCAGGTTATCCCCCAGCCAGGGGCGCAAGCCGTAGCCGATCAGGGTGCCGGCCAGCATCAGTGGCAGGATCAACCTGAGCAGGGTTGGCCAGTGAATATGCTGGCGGTGGCGCCAGGCCAGAAAGCCACTCATCAAGACGTTCAGCGGGACCAGAACCGGCATCAGCTCGGGAATCGGCAGCAGCAGTGCGCCAAGGGACAGGGCAATGACCAGACTGCCAAAACCGGTGATGGCCTCAACGGTATAGGCCAGCAGAATAAACAGGGCTACCCACAGCCAGGGATCAAGCAGCATGGTCAAACCTTTCCGGAAATATACGTTTGGCGCGCCCGGGATGGGCCGAGTTGGCGAGCAACGTTTTGAACCACGAGCGGCTTCCCTGGGAGGGCCGAGTTCCACCTCGGCAGGGGTGTTGGCAGCAGACGTTGCTGGTCGAGATGGAACTCGACCTTCCCAGGGCCAGGCGTTTGCTTGGTGGGAGCGCTGGCCTCAGCGCGAAAGCGGAGCCCATTTTCGCCACGGGGCCGTGGCTCCTACCATTCAGAATGGGGTTCATGCTCAGCGCAGCTCGCCGGCAAAGCGTTTACGCACCTGGCGCAGATACAGCGCCGGGGCGATACGCCAGAGCAGACTGGCAAAGCGCGAGATCGGCTCGGGCAGTAGCCAGCGCTTGCGTTGCCGCAGTGCCTTGTCGATGCGTTCGGCCATCCATTCGGCGCTGCGCATGCTGCCGACCATCGAGCGCGGGTGCCTGGCGGTTTTGCCGTCCTTGCCCAGCGCGTGCTGCTCGATGGGTGTATCGAGAAAGCTCGGGTAGACCATCAGGACATGAATGCCATCGGCTTCCAGTTCCAGCCGCAGGACTTCAAAGAACTGCGTCAGCGCTGCCTTGGCGGCGCAATAGGCGGCGCGCCCCGGCACCGGCATCCAGCCGGCCATGGAGCCGATACAGACAATCTGCCCCACCGACTCGCGCAGCAGTGGCAAAGCTGCCAGGGTCAACTCGACCGGGCCCTGCCAGTCCACCGCCATGACCTTGCGAAACACCCCGGGATTGGTCTGGTGCGCCGGTGAGCGATGGGTGATGCCGGCGTTGTTGACCAGCAGATCGAGACGGCCAAAGCGTGCCTGGGTCTCGTCGATCAGAAAACGGATATCTTCCGCGCGGGTGATATCGCAGGTGACGCACAGCACCTGCTCGCCCCCGCCCAGCTCCGCTGCTCTGGCGGCCAGCCCGGTTTCATCAATATCGGCCAGCACCAGACTGTGGCCGGCGGCAAACCAATGCCGGGCCATGGCCCAGCCCAGTCCGGAGGCGGCGCCGGTGATCAGAATGACGGACATCTTGGGCTCCCGTTGGTCGCCAGCTGCAAGTTTTAAGCTGCAAGCTGCAAGATTAAAGCAGTTCGAGCTGCTTGTGATTTGAGTGTAAAAAAGTAATGAAGTGTTGTTGACAAGGGTAAACAACAAATCACCCTGAATACTTGCCGCTTGCCGCTTGCCGCTTGCCGCTTGCCGCTTGCCGCTGCGCGTCAGCGCCTCAACCCGTTGGCTTCGACAAAATACTCGAACACCTCGGCCGAGGTCTTGGTCAGCGGGTAGCCGAATTCTTCCTTGAGGCGGCGGTTGCTGAGCACCGGGCGGTAGCGCAGGAAGTTGACTTGCGCGGGGCTGGTCGGTTTGCCGCGCCATTGTGCGACCTTCAGGCCCGCCTTGACTAGCCATACCGGTAGGGTCAGCAGTGGTTTGTCCAGGCGCTGGGCGATCTCGGCCATGGTCAGGGCGCCATCGCCGGCCATATTGTAGATGCCGGTCTTGTCCTGGCGCAGGCCCATTTCCATGGCGCCGATCACGTCCTGATCCCAGATGAAGACAAAGGGCGAGTCGCTGCCCTTGAGTGCCAGAATCCTCGGCGCCATAAACAGCTCGGTGATCTGGTTGCGGGTCTCGCTGCCCAGTACCGTGCCGGGGCGGAAGATCAGCTGTTGCAGCTCGGGATGACTCTGGCGGTAGTCGGCGAGCATTTCTTCTACCAGGCGCTTGTGGTCGGAGTAGGCAAACTCGGGGTTGCCGCGCAGGGCGTCCTGCTCGTCAATCCAGGCCGGGTTGTCGGCATGATAACCGTAGGCTGCGCCGGAGCTGGTCACGGTCAGGTGCTGGACCCCGGCCTTGAGGCAGCAATCGAGCAGATTACGGGTGCCGTTGACGTCTATGTCGTAATCCCGGGCGCGGTCTTTGGAGGCTTGCAGTACCGAGGCCAGATGCACCACATGGGTGATCTGCTCGCGTTTCAGCAGGCCGGCCAGCGCCGGGTCGCGGATGTCCATCTGTTCCAGCCAGAAGGCCAGATCGTCGCGCGGGCGGATGTCGGTGCCCATGATGGGGAAATCGGCGGCCAGACGGTTACCCAGTTGATGGCCGATATAGCCGGCGGCGCCGGTAATGAGGATGCGTTTGCTCATGGTTGCTGGTCGTGTTGTGGATAGGTGGAGGCCATGGGATCACCGGCCGGTAGCGGCAGGCGCGCCCATATCTGTGACAGGGTCAGTCCACTGACCAGATGCCAGACGCCCCAGAAGGCGGTGATCAGCATCATGCCGCCGGCCTCGGGGAAGAAGGTGAAGAGGATGACCAGGCCGAGCCCGGAGTTCTGGATGCCGACCTCCATGGTCACCGCACGGCGGTCGCTGACCGGCAGTTTAAGCAGCAGACCCATGCCGTAACCGAGCGCCAGGGCGATAAAGTTGTGCAGCACCACCAGCCAGAAAAAGCTGTGAAAACGCGCGATAAACAGGTCAAAATTGTTGAAAAAGGCGATCCCGACAAAGCCCAGAAACACCAGCAGCGAGAGCAGGCGCAGGGGCTTTTCGCTGCGTGCAACCAGTTGCGGCAGTTTGCGCCCGGTGGTCATGCCCAGCACCAGTGGCAGCGCCAGGACCAGCAGGACCAGCAGCAGAATGCCGCCGGGCTCGAGGCTGATCTGCGTCAGATACTCGCGGGTATGCGGATTGAGCCAGCCGTAGAAGGCGAAATTCAGTGGTGTCAGTACGGTGGCGGCGAGGCTGGAGACGGCGGTCATGCTGACCGATACGGCGACGTTGCCGCGTGCCAACCAGGTCATGATATTGGAGAAGCTGCCACCCGGGCAGGCGGCGACCAGTATCATGCCCAGGGCCAGTTCGGCGTCTATCTGCAGGGCCCAGGTGAACAGGCAGGTAGCCAGCGGCAGCAGCAGAAACTGCGCCACCAGCCCGGCCAGCGGTGCAATCGGTGCCAGCAGGATGCGCTTGAAGTCCCCTAGGCGCAGGCTCAGTGAGACGCCGAACATCATGCAGGCCATGATCAGGTTCAGGGCGATCAGGCTGGCCGGATCGAACTGGATCGGCAAGGCGCCACTCATGCGCTGGCCACGGCGGCGCTGGTGGTGCCTGGCTGTGTACTTTGCAGCTCTTCAATATGGCTTTGCAGGGCCTGCAGGTAGGCCTCCTTGTTGACGTAGTAGGCCATGCGCGCCAACTTGATATAGCGGTAGCCGCCGTCCAGCTGGGTGCTGGCGCGTTGCCGCTTGAGCTGGTTGAAGGTCTGCGCGGCGCTGCTGCCGACCTGTTGCTGCTGGATGTACAGCGCCACCAGCCGGGCCTGCTGGTTGCGCCCTTCCCAACCAAGTCCGGCGGCTTCGATCATGCCGAGCATGAACAGGTTGTGATGCTCGGGGTGGAAGACGTTCATGTACAGTTGCGGGGCATCCGCCTCGGCCGGCCAGTTCAGGTGCTGGCGCGCGATAAAGGGGTAATCGAGCAGGTAGCCGGTGGCTTGCAGTATCAGGTCATAGTCGGCTGACTCGCCGTCACTGAAGTGCACGGTGTAGCCGTCGATGCGGGCGATATCGCGGCGCGGTGTGATGTCGCCGTGGCCGAGGTGATGCAGGATCAGTGAGTTCATCACCGGGTGCGATTCGTACATGCGGTAGTCGGGGTCGGGCAGGCCGTAGTCCGAGGGCTTGCCCATCAGCAGGCGGATCAGGGCGGCGTCCAGCCGTTGTTTCAGGGGGCGCGGCAGTTTGATCTTGCCGCCCAGGGTGTCACTGGGTTTACCCTTGATGAATTTGGGGATGAAGTAGTAGCCGCGGCGCAGGCTCATATCCACCTTGGCGGCCTGGTGTACGGCGTCCACAGCGATGTCGGCGCCGGAGTTGCCGCAGCCGATGATCAGTACCCGTTTGCCTTTGAAGACCTCGGGGCTGCGATACTCGGCCGAGTGCATCAACTGGCCGGCGAACTCACCGGGCAGGGTTGGCCGATTGGGGCTGTGCAGGGTGCCGTTGGCAATCAGGATGCCGTCGAAGTGGCGACTGAGTTGTTCGCCGTTATGTTCGCTGGTCAGGGTCCAGCCGTCGCCCTCCGGGCTGAGGTTGACTACCCGGGTGTTGAATTCGTAGTGGCGCTTTAGGCCAAAGTGCTCGGCATACTCATGGAAGTAGCGGCGCATTTCGCTGTGGTGCGGGTAGGCGGCGACGTCATCACGCATGGGGAATTCGGCGAATTCGGTCATGCGTTTCGAGGAGATCAGGTGTGCGCTGTGGTACATGGTGCTGTGGGGGTTGTCGATGTCCCAGAGGCCGCCCACGTCGCTGTGCAGTTCCAGGCCGATAAAAGGAATGCCGAGCTTCTGCAGGTTGCGGGCTGCGGCCAGGCCCATGGGGCCAGCGCCAATTACTGCGTACATGGGTGTTTCCTCGTTTTTGTTCTGGTGTCACTACTTTGTTCAGCTGGCTTCACTGCTAGTCACGTGCCTGCGGTATTGCGAGAGCCCAAACTCAGACACGCAACAAGCCATCCCTGGGGCTCGTCGATGCACGTCCTTGTGCATCGACGGTCTGAGTTTGGGCTCTCGCAACACCGCTCTGATCTTTCGTGCATTCTGCGAGCGTTACAGCTTTGGGTTGCAAGGTTATGATGCCAAGTCTAGTCGAACGCCTTCGGGCGGTATCGGATAAAACGGGACAGGGGACCGGCAATTCAGGCCATGCACGATTGTTCAGAACATACGGTGACGCCACGCTACAGCCAGGCCATTGTGCAAATGGCCGAGCAGCTCGGGCTGGGCCTGCCGGCGCCGCTGGTCAGCCGCTTGCAGGGTGCCAGTCGGGTGCCGATTGGCTGGCAGGATGAGTTGTGGGAGGCGTTCTGTCAGGCCAGTACTGACCCTCTGATCGGGCTGAAGCTGGGCTTGCAGGTGCAGGTCGGGCATCTGGACAGCGTCGGTATGTTGCTGGTGACCTGTGAGACCTTTGGCGAGGCGCTGGAGGAGCTGGTCGAGTATGCGCCGGTGATTGGTGATGGCGGTGAGTTTCTGCTGCACCGAGAGGCCGGGCAGGTGTTTATCGACTACCAGCCGCATTTGCGTGTGCGCACTGCCGAGCGGGTCGAGGCGGTACTGGCGAGCATGCTCAGTCTGACCCGTTGGGCGACCGGAGGGCGCTTTCAGGCCAGTGGAATCTGGCTGGCGCATTCGCCTTTGGCACCCTTGGCTGAGTATGAGCAATTGCTCGGCTGCCCGGTGCACTTTAAGGCGGGCTGCAATCACCTGGGTTTTGCCGAGTCGCAGCTGGCTCTGCCACAGATTCAGGCCAATGCCGCGTTGCGTGATCATCTGCGCCAGTTGGCCGATCACACCCTGTCCGAAATGGGCCAGCAGAGTCTGAGTGCCGAGGTGCAGCGGCTGGTGCGCGCCCATCCGCGCTGGGGCAAGGAGCGGATTGCCGAGCAGCTGGATTTGAGCGGTCGGCATATGAATCGCAAGCTGGCTGAAGAAGGGCTGTCGTTCAAGAGTCTGCGCGAAAGTGTCCTGCAGCAGATGGCCTGTCAGGCGCTGCGCGCCGATCAGCGTGTGGCCGATATTGCCGAGCAGTTGGGCTTTTCCGACGAGAACGCCTTTGTCCGCGCCTTCCGCCGCTGGCTCGGTGTGACCCCGGCGCGCTTCAAGGCGGGCGATAGCGCGGCTTCTGGCTGATCGCAGTCAGTCCCCCGGCCTCATATCAACTCAGGACCATGCATCCATAATTGCTGGTCGGTTGGATCTCGATTTTCCCAGTGATGGTGGGAGCGCCGGCCTCGGCGCGAAGGCGGAGATCGTTTCGCCGCGGGGCCGCGGCTCCCACCTTGACGTGCGAAAGTCATAGCCTTGGTGTGGTTGGCCGCCTCGTTGGTCGAGATCGAACTCGACCTGCCCGGAGTGGCGTATACGGACTCCAGGCAGGGTTTCCCGGGCGTGGCCGAGTTCCAGGGGTTGGGGCTCAGCTGCGCAGGTTGAGCAGACCGCCACGCAAACTGGCGACCTTGTTCCAGCCGTTGTCCTTGAGAATGCTGACGGCCATGGCCGAGCGGCGGCCGGAGCGGCACAGGGTGATGACCGGCTTGTCGTGCGGTACCTCGTCGAGGCGCTGGCGCAGTTGGCCGAGCGGGATATGCAGGCTATGCAGACCCTGCGGGCATTCGCCATCGATCACTTCATTGTCTTCACGGACATCCAGTACGCTGACCGAGGGCTGATTCTGGATCAGCCATTCGGGGTTCACCTCGGGTACGCCGGCAAAGGTGATGCGCAGGTCGGCCCAGTCTGCCTGATCCGGCAGTTTGCCGTCCGCCGGGCGGCCACTGAGCAGGTTGGCGGGTACGGCTTCGTCGATTTTCTTCGGGTGTGGCAACTGCATGGCCTGCATATAGCCAACAAAATCGGTTTCGTTGGCGTCACCGCCAACCCGGGCGTTGAACTGCTTTTCTTCGCCAATGCTGCTGCGGGTGCGACCCTGGTAGTCATGGGCCGGATAGACCGCACAATTATCCGGCAGACTGAACAGCTGTTCGGTAATGGAGTGGTACAGGGTGCTGGCGTTGCCCTGTTGGAAGTCGCTGCGGCCGCAGCCGCGGATCAACAGGGTGTCGCCGGTGAAGACCATGGACTGGTCGGCCAGCACATAACTCATGCAGCCGTCGGTATGGCCCGGTGTGGCGCGGGCCTGCAGTTCGACACCCTGCACACCAAAGCGCTGACCGTGGTCCAGGGGCAGGTCGACATGTTCAGCCTGAATCACCCTGGCCGAGGCAATCTGGCAGCCGGTGTGCTGTTTGAGTAGCCAGGCGGCGGTGATGTGATCGGCATGGGCATGGGTGTCGACCACCAGCTTCAGGTTCAGGTCGAGTTCACGTAGCAGCGCCAGATCGCGCTGCACCTGTTCATAGACCGGGTCGATCAGCAGCGCTTCGCGGCTCTGCTCATCGGCCAGCAGATAGCTGTAGGTGGATGAAGCGGCATCGTACAGCTGTCGAAAAATCATCATGTTCTCCAGGGGTGTTTGCGCGCGGCCAATCAGTTTCTCTGATTAACATAACTGCCGGGACTGCGGCACTACAACAGGATATTGTGCCTATAATCTTTGCAGTTCCCTGCCTTTGACCACGGATGCCTGCCATGTTTCCCGCTGCACGTCTTGTTGCCCTGCTGCTGTTGTCCAGCCCCTTGTTATTGGCTTGCTCTCCTGCCGCCGAGCCGCCGGGTGCGATAGTGCGACCGGTGAAGGTTTTTACCATCACCGATCCCCTGACGGAACAGCGGCGGGAATTTCCGGCCCGGTTGAAGGCGCCCGAGGAGGCGCAACTGTCGTTCCGGCTGGGCGGTCAGTTGCAGCGTCTGCAGGTGCGTGAAGGGCAGAAGGTTGAGCGGGGTGAGCTGATCGCCGAGCTGGACAACACCGATTATCAACTGCGCCTGAATGACCGTCAGGCCACCTATGACCTGACGCGCAGCCAGTTGGAGCGCATGACCCAGTTGCTCGATCGGCAAATGGTCTCGCGGGCTGAATACGAGGAACGTCAGGCGCAGTTCAACTCGGCCGAGGCGGCCTTGAATCTGGCGCGTCAGGAACTGGCCTATACCCGTCTGGTGGCACCCTTCAGTGGGACGGTGGCGCGTACCCATGTTGAGCGTTTTCAGGTGGTGCAGCCCAATGCGCCGATTGCCACGCTTTACTCCGGCGACAGCATGGATGTGATCTTCCAGCTGCCGGAAACCCTGCTCTCGGGTTTGCGCGCGGATATCAACCCGAATGACTACCGGCCCACGGTACGCCTGGAAAACCTGCCGGGTGTGGCGCTGGAAGCCCGCTACAAGGAGCACTCCAGCCAGCCTGACCCGAAAACCCTGACCTATCAGGTCACGCTCAGCATGCAACCCCCTGAGGGCCTGGTGTTGTTGCCCGGCATGAGTGCCAGCGTGCAGGTGGACTTTGCCAAGATCAGCCTGATTGATGAGTTGGCCATGCGTGTTCTGGTGCCGGTCGAGGCGGTGTTCAGCCCCGACAGCGCTGACGCCAGCGTACGTCAGGTCTGGGTTATCGAGGAACAGGGCAATGAGCTGCAGGTCACGGCCCGAGACGTGACGGTAGGCCAGTTGACCCACAACGGCATTGAGGTGTTGACCGGCTTGACCACCGGCGACCGGATAGTCGCGGCGGGGGGCGGCGAGTTGATTGAAGGCCAGCCGGTTAGGATCTGGGAACGCGAGCGGGGTCTGTAATGGATATTGCCGGTTATTTTATCCAGCGCCGGGTCACCAGTTGGCTGATTGCGCTGCTGCTGGGGATTGGCGGCCTGATTGCCTTTCTGGATCTGGGTCGGCTGGAAGACCCGGCCTTTACCCTGAAGATGGCCATGGTCATTACCCCCTATCCGGGCGCCTCACCGCAGCAGGTCGAGGAAGAGGTGACCTATCCGCTGGAGAACGCCATCCAGCAATTGCCCTATGTGGACAAGGTCAGTTCGATTACCAGCGCCGGGTTGTCGCAGATTACCGTGGAAATCCAGACCAGCTACGGCCCTGAGCAACTGCCGCAGATCTGGGATGAAATGCGCCGGCGCATCAATGATCTGCGCCCCAATCTGCCGGCCGGGGTCGGTGACCCCATCATTCGTGATGATTTCAGTGATGTCTACGGCACCTTTCTGATGATCAGCGGTGAAGCCTTCAGTTACCGGGAGTTGCGCGATTTTGCCGACTATCTGCGCCGTGAGTTGGTGCTGGTGCCGGGCGTGGGCAAGGTCTCGCTGGCGGGTTTGCCGCAGGAACAGGTGTTTGTCGAAATATCCCGCACGCGCATGACCAGCCTGGGCATTGCTCCGGCGCGGCTGAATGATTTGCTGCGTAACCAGAACGTGGTGTCCGATGCCGGGCGCATGCTGGTCGGCAGTGAGTCCATTCGTCTGCATCCGACCGGTGAGTTTCAGAGTATCAGTGAACTGGAGCGGCTGATTGTCAGTGAGCCTGGCAGCGCCCAGCGCGTGGTACTGGGTGATATTGCGCAGATCAGTCGCGGTTTTACCGAGCAGCCGGATAACCTCTATCGCGCCAACGGTCAGCGTGCCATCGGGCTTGGCGTATCCTTTGCCAGTCATGTCAACGTCGTGAATGTCGGCAACGCCGTGGCCAGCCGTCTTGCCGAACTGGATGAAGCCCGACCGGCCGGTATGCAGATCGAGCTGTTCTACAACCAGGCCGATGAAGTGCAGGCTTCGGTCAAGGGCTTTGTCATCAGCTTTATCCTCTCGGTCATCATCGTCATTGGCGTGCTGCTGATCTTCATGGGCCTGCGCAGCGGCCTGTTGATCGGCCTGGTATTGGCGCTGACGGTGCTTGGTACCTTTATCTTCATGCAGTTGCTGGGGATCGAGCTGCAACGGATTTCCCTCGGCGCGCTGGTGATTGCCCTGGGGATGCTGGTGGACAATGCGATTGTGATTGTCGAGGGCATTCTGGTCGGGCGTCAGCGTGGCCAATCGACGCTGGAGTCGGCTCGGGCCATTGTGCGTCAGACCAAGCTGCCGCTGCTCGGCGCGACGGTGATTGCCATCATTGCCTTTGCTCCCATTGGCCTGTCCGAGGATGCCACCGGGGAATACTGCCTGTCGCTGTTCCAGGTACTGATGATCTCGCTGCTGCTCAGTTGGGTCACGGCTATTACCCTGACGCCGTTTTTTGCCAACCTGATGTTCCGCCAGGCTGTGCCTGCTGCAGACAGTGGGCAGGAGCCCTATCAAGGGATCATCTTCACCCTGTACCGCGCCCTGCTGCTGACTGCCCTGCGTCACCGGGTGCTGACGCTGGTGCTGCTGTTTGCCCTGCTGCTGGCCTCGATCATCGGTTTTACCCAGGTGCGTCAGAGCTTCTTTCCGGCCTCCAATACGCCGATGTTCTTTATCGATCTGTGGCTACCCAAGGGTACCGACATTCGTTACACCGAAACCGTGGTAGCCGAGATTGACCAGCATGTGCTGGCCCAGGACGCTGTAGTGTCGGTGACCTCGACCATAGGTCAGGGTGCCTTGCGCTTTATTCTCACCTACTTTCCCCAGCGTCAGCATGCCAATTACGCCCAACTGCTGGTCCGGACCGCCGAGCGTGAGCAGATCGAACCCTTGATCGCCGAGCTGGATGTTTATCTGCGTGCAGAGCATCCCGGGGTGCAGGCCAAGCTCAAGCAACTGATGCTTGGGCCGGGTTCGGACAGCAAGATCGAGGCACGTTTTACCGGGCCTGATCCGGTGGTATTGCGCCGGCTGGGGGCCGAGGCGATCAACATCATGCGCGCTGATCCGGTCTCCGCCTCGGTGATGCATGACTGGCGTGAGCGCACCAAGCTGGTACGACCCCAGTTTGCCGAGGCCCAGGCGCGTGAGCTGGGGGTCGACAAGCGCGATCTCGACAGCCTGTTACGGATGAATTTCAGCGGCGTGAATCTGGGTTTATACCGAGACGGCACGCGCATGCTGCCGATCGTCGGACGCACCCCGGATGCTGAACGTCTGAATGCCGACAGCCTGAATGACCTGCAGATCTGGAGTAACGCGCGAGCCACCTACCTGCCGATCGAACAAGTGGTCAATGGCTTTGTCACTGCCTGGGAAGACCCGTTGATCATGCGCCTGAACCGCAAGCGGACCCTGACAGTGCAGGCTGATCCGAGCATTGTCAGTGGTCAGACAGCCGCGCAACTGTTCGAGCGACTGCGGCCGCAGATCGAGGCGATCGAATTGCCCCGCGGCTACCAGTTGGAATGGGGTGGCGAGTATGAAAGCTCACGGGATGCGCAGAAAGCGGTGTTCGGCAGTTTGCCGTTGGGTTATCTGGCGATGTTCCTGATTACCATTCTGCTGTTTGACTCCTTCCGGCATGCCATGGTGATCTGGCTGACGGTTCCCCTGGCGATCATCGGTGTGACCCTCGGCTTTCTGATCACCGGCATCCCCTTCGGCTTTATGGCTTTGCTCGGCTTTCTGAGTCTGAGCGGCATGCTGGTCAAGAATGGCATCGTCCTGGTGGATGAAATCGCCCTGCAGCTGGAGAGCGGCAAGCAGGCGTTTGATGCCCTGGTTGAGGCGTCCATCAGCCGTGTCAGACCGGTATCCATGGCCGCTATAACGACTATTCTCGGTATGGCGCCACTGCTCACCGATGCGTTTTTCCAGAGCATGGCGGTGGTCATCATGTTTGGTCTGGGTTTTGCCACCTTGCTGACGCTGGTGGTCTTGCCGCTGTTCTACAGTCTGTTTTATCGAATCGCCGTGGCAGAGCGGGCCCAAGGCTGAATCATGCGCTGGATTTATGCCGGACATAAGCTTCACGCCTGCGATTCTGTGCAATACTCAGATGGTGTAACAGCCCCTGACAGGGCTCTTTTGAACAGTTATGGGTCAGGTGCCGATGCACAGACGCCGTTTTCTCAGCCTGCTGGGTCTTTCCACACTGTTGGCGGCTGTGCCGCTGACCGTCAGTTGCGGCAGTGACAGCAGTCTGCGTATCGGCATCCATCACTGGATTGGTTACGGTACTTTGCATCTGGCCCGGGATTTTCGCTGGTTACCACGCCGCGCCAAGCTGGTTCAAGGCAGCAGTTCAAAGGAGTCGCTGGCGCGACTGCTGGCCGGTGATGTGGATGCCGCCTGCCTGACCCTGGATGAGGCCTTGGGTGCCCGTGCCGGCGGCCTGCCACTGACCGTTGTGCTGGTCTTTAACGTGTCTGCCGGTGCTGACAAGTTGCTGGTTCGTCCGGACATCCGTTCCTTGCCGGCATTGGCAGGGCGGCGTCTTGGTTATGAGGAGGGTACCCTGTCAGCCTTGATGCTTCAGGCCATCCTGGCTGAGGCTGGCCTGTCGCGCTCGGAACTGCAGCTGCTGGCGATACCGCTGGACCAGCAGCTGGACGCCTGGTCCTCTGGTCAGGTGGACGCGATGATCAGTTATGAGCCGACCGCCGGGCTGATTGAGGCCAGCGGTGCGCAGACGCTGTTTGATAGCCGTCGTCTGCCGGAAACCATCTTTGATGTGCTGGTGGTGCGCAATGATCGCATCAACGCCAGCGCGGATACCCTGCGTGCGCTGTTGGTCAGTCACTTTCAGGGCTTGGAGCATATCCGTATGAACCGGCAGGATGCTATCTATCGTCTGGCTGGTTTACAGGGAATCCCGCCGGCCATGATCCAGCAGGCGCTGGCCGGCGTGGTTTTTCCCAGCCGCTCAGCCAACGGTAATTATCTTTCCGCCAAAGACAGCCGTTTGCGCAGCGCTGCTGAGAAGATCAGCGTTTTGATGCAGGAACAGGGGTTGCTGCCGCAGCCAGTGGTAATCGATAGCCTTTTCAGCAGCCGCTGGCTGCCCGATCCCGGTGTTTGAACCATGCGCCGACTGCTGTGCTTGCTGTTGAGCTGCCTGGCGTTACCGGTCAATGCCGCACCGGATCTGGTGCTGGGGGTTTTTGCCAGCGGTCCGGTCGAGCGCTTGCAGGCACGGTATGAGAGGTTGGCCGTCTACTTGTCCGAGGCGCTGGGAGATGCCCAGGTGCAACTGCTGGTGCTGACCCAGGCTGAGCTGGACGAGCATATTGCCCTGAATGCGGTGGATCTGTTGCTGACCAATCCCAGTCACTACAGCATTATCCGCCATCACAATGCGCTGACAGGTGCTCTGGCAACCCAGGTGGTGCAGTACCAAGGCGAGTCTACCCAAGCCATGGGCGGTGTGATTCTGGTCCCCGCTGACTCCATCATTGAAAGCCTCTCGGATCTATCCGGCAAACGCATTGCGATTCCGGGCGAGCATTTCCTCGCGGGTTACCAGGCGCCTGTATACGAGTTGATGCAAGCTGGTGTGGCCCTGCCACAGAAAGCGCAGTTAATGGTTGCCGGACACCATGTTGGTGTTATTGATGCGCTGTTGGCGGGTGAGGCTGAGGTGGGCTTTGTGCGCACCGGTGTGCTGGAGTCGTTCATCGATCAGGGCCTTATCCCGCCGAACCGTTTGCGGGTGATCAACCAACAGCGTTTGCCGGGCTATCCCTTTGCCGTGTCTACCCGTTTGTATCCGGAGTGGCCGTTTTTTGCCCTGCCGCACGTTGATCAGCAGCTGATCCGCAAGATAGTGGCGGCTTTGCTGGCGCTTGAGCCGGACCATCCGGCGGCCGTTCAGGCCGGTATTGCCGGCTTTGTACCGCCCAGTGATTATCTGGCCGTCGAGCGACTGGCGCGCACCCTGCGGGTGCCCCCCTTTGATGCCTTGCCGGAATTTACCCTGCTCGATGCCTGGCACAAGTACCGCAACTGGCTATCGGCGCTGGCGTTGCTGTTGCTGCTCTTTGCCCTGGCGATGCTCGGCCTGGTCATGCAGAACCGCCGGGTGCGTAACAGTCAGCAGGACCTGCGTCTGCAGCGCAAGCGTTTGCAGGAGGTGATTCGCGGTACCGATATCGGTACCTGGGAATGGGATATGCGTACCGACCGGCTGGTGATCAATCCGCGCTGGGCGAGCATGCTCGGACGTGATCCCCTGGCGCTTGATCCGCTGGCGATGCAGGGCTGGGTAGCACTGGTGCATCCCGAGGATCGGGCGCGTTTTCGCCAGGCCATGGATGACCATGTGTTAGGCGCTGCCGATGCCTTCAGTTGTGAGTACCGTTTGCGCCACGCCAGCGGCGAGTGGGTGTGGGTCAGCAGCAGCGGACGGATTGCCGAGCGCGACAGTCTGGACCAGCCCCTGCGTATGTCCGGAACCCAACAGGATGTCAGTGCCCGATATCTCGCCGAGCGGCAGCTGAAGTTGGCGGCCAGTGCTTTTACCCATGCCAGTGAAGGCATCATGATCACCGACAGCGAGGGCCTGGTGATCGATGTCAATGAAGCCTTCAGTCGCATTACCGGCTTCAGTCGGGCCGAGGCACTCGGACAACTGCCCTTGTTCCTGCGCTCGGATCAGGATGATGAACCTGTGCATCAGGAATTGATGCGCGCGTTGCGCGAGACCGGGGAGTGGCAGGGCGAGGTCTGGAATCGGCGCAAGGACGGCGAACGCTTCGCCGAAAAGGTCAATATCAGCAGTGTTTATGACGAGCGTGGTCAGCGCTTGCACTATATCGCGCTGTTTTCCGACATCACCGCCAGCAAGCTGCATCAGCAGGAGCTGGAAAGCATTGCCCACTATGACCGTCTGACCGGTTTGCCGAACCGTGAACTGCTGGTTGATCGCATGCAGCTGGCGATGCAGCTGGCGCGTCAGCAGGGTCGGCTGCTGGCTGTGGCTTGTCTGGACCTGGATGGCTTCAAGTTGATCAATGACCGTCACGGTCACGAGGTGGGTGACCATCTGCTGGTCGAGCTGGCTGCGCGCATGCGCCAGATCATGCGTCCGGAAGATACCCTGGCACGCCTCGGAGGCGATGAGTTCATCCTGGTGCTGACCGGCCTGGATCAGGTATCCGATTGCCTGCCGATACTGGATGACCTGCTCACTCTGGTGGCTCGCCCGGTGATCATGGATATACTCATGCCGGCGCTGACCGCCAGTGTCGGCGTCAGCCTGTTCAGCCCTGGCGACGACATGGATGCCGACCAACTGCTGCGTTATGCCGATCAGGCCATGATCAATGCCAAACAGGGTGGCCGTAACCGCTACGAGCTGTTTGATCACGTACAGGAACATGCCCTGCAGGAACGCCAACGCGCCCTGCAGGATATCCGTCAGGCCTTGACCGAGGAGCAGTTCTGTCTGTTCTATCAGCCCAAGGTGAACATGCGCACCGGTGGTCTGGTGGGCGTCGAGGCCTTGATCCGCTGGCAGCACCCTGAGCTGGGCATGCGCAGCCCGGCCGAGTTTCTGCCGGTGATCGAGGGCCAGCGCTTGGGTCTGGAACTCGGTGAATGGGTAATGCACACGGCACTGAGCCAGTTTCATGCCTGGCGTGCGGCCGGAGTGCATGTGCCGGTGAGTGTGAATGTTGCGGCAGATCAACTGCTGCAGGCTGATTTCATCGAACGGCTGGATAGCCTGTTGAACAATTTTCCGGCCCTGCCTGCCGGTGCCCTGGAGCTGGAAATCCTCGAATCCAGTGCGCTTGACGATATGCAGCACGTTGGCCAGGTGATTGATGCCTGCCATGCGCGCGGCATCATGTTGTCGCTGGATGACTTTGGTACCGGGTACTCGTCCCTGACCTATCTGCGTCGCCTGCCCGTGGATGTACTGAAGATTGACCAGAGTTTTGTCCGGGACATGCTTGATGACCCCGATGATCTGGCGATTGTAGCCAGCATCATGGGTCTGGCCCGCTCTTTCAGTCGCCCGGTGATTGCCGAAGGGGTTGAGACCGTCGAACATGGAGAATTACTGCTGTTACTGGGCTGTGAGCAGGCGCAGGGCTATGGCATTGCGCGACCGATGCCGGCGGATCAGGTGGCAGCCTGGATTGCCGGTTGGCAGCCGGCCAGCCAATGGCGCACCTTTTTCCCCAGGTTGCTGGATGCCCGTGCGCAGTCGCTGCTGTTTGCCGAGGTGGAGCTGCGCGGCTGGCTGAAAAGTGTCGAGCAATTCGTGTCCGGCAAGAGCCCGCTTCGCCCGCAGCTGGATGCGGGCGCCAGTCGCTTTGGCTCCTGGTATCTGGCCTATGCCGAGAAGTACTTCAGACAGCATCCGGCCCTGAAACCGATGAAAGCCCTGCATGCCGACATTTACCAGCAGGCGTCCACCTTGGTGGCGCTGGCAGATGCGGGCCAATGGCCAGGTGCCGAGGCCGGGATGGCGGGGGTCAGTGCCCTGAGTGATACCCTGCTGCTGCGTCTGCGCGAGTTGCTTGAGGATGTCGCCACGGGGGTACGTGAGGCCCAGGCCTGAGGGCTTAAAAGATCACCTCGCGGGTTTGTCGGGCCACGTAATAGGCTTTCAATTGCGCCTCGAAGGCGCGCAGGGTTTCTTCCGGCATCCATTCCCGGTACAGCTCGAGCATGGCGTCGGGGTCGCTGGCCATAATACGTATCGCGGCGTCCATACGTTGTGCCATGTCCAGCCCCCAGGCGTTGCGCGTGCAGTAGATGCCCGACTCGATCAAGCGCCGATCCTCGTCAATCGGCACGGACAGCAGGTTGTTGTCCTCGCCCATCTGCTTGCCCACGGCGCGGGTTATGCTGGCCAGTTCAAAGGTGAAGTCAATGCGTCCGTGGCTGACCATCAACAGCAGATTTTCGCCGCTCTGGGCGCCGCTGACGCGGGAGCCGCGGTCGCGTTGCTCGAGCAGGGGGTACCAGTCGCGAACCGGCCCTGGATAGGTGCGAAATTGCGAGACGCCGCCGCGCAGCGTGGTGTCATTCAGTAGCCTGCTCAGGGATACACGGCCCTCCACCAGCGGGTAAGCGGCAAGCTGATCCCGGCGTATGACCATCTGGATCGGTGTACTGCCAAGAAAGGGGATGAAATAGCCGTTCAGATCGGTGTCGGCGCGGCGAAACAAGGGCGCCGAGCAAATATTGTGGCCCTGCTCAAGGCGGTATTGTTGGCGTGGCCGGTTGGCCAAATGATAGACCGGCTGCACCTCGGGCAAGTGAGACATCAGCCTTTCGATGGCAAAGAAAGTCAGTCCACTGACCGGTTTTTCACCGTCCAGAATGACGTTGCCGGGTATCGGCCAGAGCGTCCATTCCAGCGTATTGTCCTGTGCCGGAAGATGACTTGAGAAGAGTGACAGGCCTGCCAGCAGGCCAAGGGCCAGGCTCGGGAGGGAAGGCTTGGTCGGGTGTAACATGGGGTACTCCCGTTTTTATGGTTATGTTTTGATACTAGGCTATCAGCGCACATTTGGCTCTGTTTTGAGACAATTCGACCCTTACCGAAAGATCAGCTTCGGCTCATGGCAGAACCTTTGAGCGCCTCTGCAGTCGAAGTTTCAGGCTTCATTTACCCCGGAATATCGCCATGTTGATTCACACCGCATTTCATGTTGGTCGACCTGTTGCGCTGCTATTGGCTGTGCTGGCACTGCTTGGCTGCCAGACAGCCGCGGTTGTACGCGACTATGATCTGAACCGTGACTTTACCCAATACCGTGATTGGCGCTGGGCTGATCCGGCTGTCAGTTATGCCCCTGCGGGTGATCCGCGTATTGAAAGCGATCTGACTACCCAGCGCGTGCGTGATGCGGTCAGTGGCCAGTTGGATGTGCGCGGTCTGCGCCCGGCTGTGAACCCCGCCGAGGCCGACTTGCAGGTCAAGGTGTATGTCATCAGCGAGCTGCGCAAGGATAATGTCACCACCAGTTACGGCGGCTTCTTCGGTGGTTATTGGGGCGGTGGCTGGGGCGGCGGGCCTGGCTTCAGCGAAACCCGTTCGGTGGATTATCAGGTACTGACCCTGCAGATTGACCTGCTCGATGGTCGCGACGGACAACTGGTCTGGCGGGGCAGTGACGAGCAGCAACTGCGTTCTACCCCGTTGACGCCGGTGCAACGCAGCGAGCTGATTCAGACCCTGGCAACCCGCATTCTGGGCGGTTTCCCGCCCTAGTCCGGTCCTAGCGACCGCGCAACGAACCCAGCAGGCCGCGCATGATCTGCCGCCCCAACTGAGTGCCTATGGTGCGCATGGCGCTGCGACCAACCTGTGTGGCGATATCGCCCAGTACCGATTTTTCTGCCGCTGGCCGGCGTGGTTGCCGTGCTTCAGACTGAGGGCGGGTGACAACGGTTTCCTCGGACAGGGCGCGGGCCGCCTGCTGCTGCAGGATTTCATAGGCTGACTCGCGATCCAGCTGCCGATCAAACACCCCGGCCAGTACCGAGCGCTGCAACAGGGTGCTGCGTTCCTGGTCGCTGATTGGCCCCATCTGACTGGCCGGTGGCCGGATCAGCACGCGCTGCACGGGCGTGGGCACGCCCTTGCTGTCGAGCACCGATACCAGCGCTTCGCCCACGCCGAGTTCGGTAATGGCACTTTCGGTATCCAGCCCCGGATTGCTGCGAAAGGTCTGGGCCGCGGTGCGCACGGCTTTTTGATCCCTGGGGGTAAAGGCCCGCAATGCGTGTTGCACGCGATTGCCCAATTGCCCAAGAATGGCTTCGGGCACATCCAGCGGGCTCTGGGTAATGAAATACACCCCGACGCCCTTGGAACGGATCAGCCGGACCACCTGCTCGATACGATCAACCAGACTCTTCGGCGTATCCTTGAACAGCAGGTGGGCTTCGTCAAAGAACAGCACAAAACGCGGCTTATCGGCATCACCGACCTCCGGCAATTGCTCGAACAGTTCTGACAGCAGCCAGAGCAGAATGCTGGAGTAGGCCAATGGACTGTCGCGATACAGGCGTGAGGCATGCAGGATATTCACCACGCCTTGCCCCTGCTGGTTGGTCTGCATGAAATCGTCGAGGGTCACCGCCGGTTCGCCGAACAGCTGATCGCCGCCGAGACTGTCGAGATTCAACAGTGCACGCTGAATGGCACCGATACTGGCCGGGGACACATTGCCGTACTTGGGGCCTATCTCGCTGCGGTTGTCGTTGACATAGGTGAGCATGGCGCGCAGATCCTTGAGATCGAGCAGCAGCCAGCCATTCTCGTCGGCGACCTTGAACAGCACCTGCAGAACGCCGCTCTGGGTCTCGTTCAGATTCAGCAGGCGCGCCAGCATGATCGGGCCAAAATCAGCCATGGTCAGGCGCAGGGGGTGCCCGTGCTCGCCGTAGACATCCCAGAATACCGTCGGTGCACCGTTCAGCTGCAGGTCATCAAGACCCACCAGGGTGGCCCGCTGCTGCAGCCGCTCGCTCATGACGCCGGGTTTGGCGATCCCGGAAAAGTCGCCCTTGATATCCGGCACCAGCACCGGCACACCCATATCCGAAAAAGCCTGGGCCATGACCTGCAGGGTGATGGTCTTGCCGGTGCCGGTTGCGCCGGCTACCAGTCCGTGACGGTTGGCCATGCGCGGCTCTATGGCTACGCGCAGCGCGCTATTGGCACCAAGCAACAAGGGCGACGGGTTGGTATCGGTCACGGGCATGCTCCACAGGGGATGATCAGCCGAGTGTAAACAGCTTGGTACTTACAGGTGAAGTGTATTTTGCTCGGAAGCCAGAGGCGGCCAACCTTAGAAGTTGGCCGGGGTGGTCGCGCTGATCAGGACGCAGGGCTCGTCGAAGGGATTGCGGAAACGGTGTGGCTGGCTGCTGTCAAAGTAGTAGCCGTCACCACTTTCAAGCACAAAAATTTCCTCGCTGACGGTGACTTCAAGACGTCCGCTGACCACGATGCCGGCCTCTTCGCCTTCGTGATTGAGCATGTCCGGGCCGGTATCCGAGCCAGGCGGATAGGTCTCATTGAGAAAGGAGAAGGCGCGATTGGGGTGGCCCTTGCCGACCAGCTTCATGGTCACTTCGCCGGTGCCAATGTCGAGCAGTTCGTCGCCGCGGTAAATGACCTTGCGCTGGGCATCCTGCTCTACTTCGAGGGAAAAGAAATCCACCAGTGACATGGGAATGCCGGAAAGCACCTTCTTCAGGGAGCTGACCGAGGGGCTGACACTGTTTTTCTCGATCATGGAAATGGTGCTGTTGGTCACACCAGCGCGCTTGGCCAGCTCACGTTGGGACAGGCCCTTTATTTTTCGAATGGTCTTGAGGCGGGCACCGACATCCAAGTTGTAATCCTCCGGGAAGCAACAATCACAGTATAAGTGTGGCGGATGATTGCACGGCCGTTCAGAATTTTCAACACGCTGTCCCGCCGCGTCAGCCCTGGTAGCGCCGGGGTACGCGGTTCAGGTTGCAGAACAGCTGGTAGGCGATGGTGTCGGCGTGGGCGGCGACCTCACTGGCCAGCAGTTGCTTGCCCCAGAGTTCGACCTTGCTGCCCAGGCCGCTGCCCGGCAGGTCAGTCAGATCAACGGTCAGCATATCCATGGAGACGCGGCCAATCAGTCGGCTACGCTGGCCATCAATGATTACCGGCGTGCCGTCCCGGGCATGCCGTGGGTAACCGTCGGCATAGCCCATGGCAACCACGCCGACCCGGGTTGGCCGCTGGGTAATAAAGCGCGAACCGTAGCCCACCGGTTCGCCAGCCGGCAGGTCGCGCACGGCAATGATCGCCGACGCCAGTTGCATGACTGGTTGCAGTTGGCTGGCCAGATCCTGCGGAAAATCGAAAGGGGTCGCGCCATACAGCATGATGCCCGGGCGTAACCAATCAGCATGGGCCTGTGGCCAGGCCAGCACGCCGGCGGAATTGCACAGACTGGTCGCGCCACCCAGACCGGCGATGGTCTGCTGAAATAGCGCCAGCTGGGTTTCAGTACGACCGCTGTCGGGTTCATCGGCGCGGGCAAAATGGCTCATGCTGGTCAGGCTGGCGACTTGAGGTGCGTCCTGCAGTTGTTGCCAGGTGGCAGCATAGTCCGCCGGATCGAAGCCAACCCGGTGCATGCCGGTATCCAGTTTCAGCCAGACGTGCAGTGGCTCGGCCAGTTTGGCCTGCAGCAGCTGCGACACCTGTTCGGCATGGTGCACCACGGTCCAGAGCCGGTGTTCGACCAGCAGTGGCAGCTCGTTCGGTTCGAACCAGCCTTCCAGCAGCAGGATCGGCGTCTGAATACCGGCCGCGCGCAGCTCCATGGCTTCCTCGATCGAGGCCACGGCAAAGGCGTCGGCATCGGCTTCCAGGGCTTTGGCGCAGGGCAGCGCACCATGTCCGTAGGCATTGGCCTTGATCACCGCCAGGGCACGGTGGCCGGACAGCGATTTGGCCAGACGATAATTGTGCCGCAGGGCATTCAGGTCGATCAGAGCGTGGGCTGGGCGCATGCAGGTGTCTATATGAAATGGGGCGGAGCACCCTGCTCCGCGAAGGCCTAGAGTATCAGAGCGCGGCAATCACCGACATCTCGACCCGTATTTCCGGCTCGCAGAGTCTGGCTTCAACGGTGGCGCGAGCAGGCGCGCTGCCGTTGGGCAGCCATTGATCCCAGACGCTGTTCATGGCGGCAAAGTCGGCGTCGATATCCCTCAGGTAGATGGTGACCGAGAGCAGCCGGGTCTTGTCGGTTCCGGCCTCGGCAAGACGTTTTTCGATTTCCGCCAGCGTGCTGCGGGTCTGTGTCGCGGCATCGGCCTGCAGATCCTCGTCAGCGGCCACCTGGCCGGCCAGATAGACGGTGTTCTGATGAATGACGATCTGGCTCAGGCGCGCATCAGTGTGCAGACGCTGGATGGGCATAACGGTGTTTCTCCTTGGGTCGGGTGTAACGGTCCAGGCCGAGTTCACAGGTGACCGCCAGGCGGTTGCCGCTGATCAGGTCGGCCAGCAGTTGGGCAGAGCCGCAGGACATGGTCCAGCCCAGTGTACCGTGGCCGGTATTCAAATACAGGTTGGCCAGCGGGCTGGCACCGATAATCGGTGTGCCATCCGGGGTCATGGGCCGGAATCCGCTCCAGAAGGTCGGCTGGCTGCAATCCGCGCCCGCCGGGAACAGGTCATTGACGACCATGCTCAGGGTCGCCTGGCGGGCCGGTTTGAGTTGGGTGTCAAAGCCGGCCAGCTCGGCCATGCCGCCGACCCGGATACGCTGATCAAAGCGCGTCACGGCGACCTTGAAGCTTTCGTCCATGACCGTTGAAACCGGCGCCATGGCCGGGTTGCTGACCGGCAGGGTCAGGGAGTAGCCCTTGACCGGGTAGACCGGCAGATCAATCCCCAGTGGCCGCAGCATCAGTGGCGAGTAACTGCCCAGTGCCAGCACATAGGCATCCGCCTGCAGGCGCTGGCCGTCGACGCGCACGGCGCTGACACGGACGCCATCGGTTTCCAGCGCTTCAATCCGACTGTTGTACCGGAACTGCACGCCGGCCTCGGCACAACGCGCCGCCAGTCGGGTGGTAAAAAGATGGCAATCGCCGGTTTCATCCTGGGGCAACCGCAGACCGCCTGCCAGCGGCACTGCACTGGCGGCCAGTCCGGGCTCTGCGGCGACACAGCCGGCGGCATCCAGCAGCTCATAGGGCACACCGCATTGCTCCAGCACGGCGATATCCTTGGCTGCGGCGTCCAGTTGTTTGTTACTACGAAATAGCTGAAGAGTACCGAGTTGGCGTTGCTCATAATCCAGGCCAGTATCACGGCGCAACTCGATCAGACAGTCTCGGCTGTAGTCGGCCAGGCACATCATGCGTGTCTTGTTGACCTGATAACGAGCCGAGGTGCAGTTGCTCAGCATGCGCAGCATCCAGCGGTACTGATGTGGATCGCCGGTGGGTGTGATGGCCAACGGTGCATGCTTGGCCAGTAGCCATTTGATCGCCTTCATCGGCACGCCGGGGGCCGCCCAGGGCGCGGAGTAACCGGGCGAGATCATGCCGGCGTTGGCAAAACTGGTTTCCAGTCCCGGGCCGGGTTGCCGGTCAATCACCGTAACCTGATGACCAGCACGTGACAGGTACCAGGCGCTGGTAATGCCGATGATGCCGCTACCGAGAATCATGATGTGCATGACAGATCTCCCGCCTACCAAAATCAGCTTTAAATCCTTGTGGACGATATTGCTATTCTAGGACGGCTAGAGCATGGTCATGTTTTGAATAAAGCATGAAATGCAGTAATTGATTCTGAATAAAATTTGATTGACAGGATTATTTTATGAAAACACGCAGAGCCTCGAGTCGTGAGCTGGACAAGATCGATCGGCACATCCTGCGCCTGCTGCAGGCCGAAGGGCGCATGTCCTACGTCGATCTGGGTGAACGCGTGGGCCTGTCGACCACGCCGTGCATGGAACGAGTCAAGCGCCTGGAACGGGAAAAATTCATTCTTGGCTACGGTGCCCGGCTCAACCCGCAAAAACTCGAGGCCAGTCTGCTGGTCTTTGTCGAAATCAGCCTGGCCTCGAAGTCAGCGGATATCTTTGACGAGTTTCGTCGGGCGGCCATCAAGCTGCCACAACTGCTGGAGTGCCATCTGGTATCGGGTGATTTTGACTATCTGATCAAGGCACGGATTTCCGAGATGACCTCCTATCGGCAGTTGCTCGGCGATATTCTGCTCAAGTTGCCGGGGGTGCGTGAGTCCAAGAGCTATATCGTCATGGAAGAGATCAAGGAGAGTCTGGCGATTGTTGTGCCGGAGGCCGATTAGTGTTTATGCTGGTGTCAATTTTTATTGACACTAATCCATGATTTCACACGGCCAATCCATGTCCCTGACCCATACCGATCAGCACGCACCTTCCTATTACGCCGCCAGCGCCAACCGCCAACTGGACTTTGCCCCCTTGCAGGGCGAGCACCAGGCCGATGTGTGCATCATTGGCGGCGGTTTTACCGGCCTGAATACCGCTATCGAGCTGGCCCAGCGCGGACTCTCGGTGATCCTGCTGGAGGCACACAAGATCGGCTGGGGAGCCAGTGGTCGCAATGGTGGGCAGCTGATTCGCGGCGTTGGCCACGATCTTGATCAGTTCCAGCGGATCATCGGCGCCGAGGGCATACGTGATCTCAAGCTGATGGGCATTGAAGCCGTGCAGATCGTGCGCCAGCGCATCGAGGACTTTGCCATCGACTGCGACCTGACCTTGGGCTACTGCGATCTGGCCAACAAACCGCGTCACCTGGAGCAGTTTGCCGCCGAGCGTGAATCGCTGCTGGCGCTGGGTTATGCGCATGACATGCGCATGGTCGCGGCCCAGGATATGGCCAGTGTGGTGGGCTCCGACTGTTACGTCGGCGGCATGATCGATATGGGCTCGGGACACCTGCATCCGCTGAATCTGGCCCTCGGTGAAGCGGCGGCAGCGGCCAGTCTGGGCGTGCGACTGCATGAGCAGTCAGCGGTAACGCGCATCGAGCTGGGGGCCAATCCGCTGGTACACACCGCCCAGGGTCGGGTCCGGGCCGGGCAGCTGGTGATCGGCTGCAATGCCTATCTCAAGGACCTGCATCCGCAGCTGAGCAGCACGGTGATCCCCGCCGGCAGCTATATCATTGCTACCGAACCCCTGGGTGATGCGCTGGCGGCTGAACTGATTCCGCAGAACATGGCGCTGTGTGACCAGCGTGTGGCGCTGGATTACTACAGGTTGTCCGCCGACAAGCGCCTGCTGTTTGGCGGTGCCTGCCATTATTCCGGACGTGACCCGGCGGATATTGCCGCCTACATGCGGCCGAAGATGCTCAAGGTGTTTCCGCAGTTGGCGCAGACGCGTATCGACTTCCAGTGGGGCGGGATGATCGGCATCGGCGCCAACCGCCTGCCGCAGATCGGCAGTCTGCCTGGTCAGAGCAATGTGTTCTACGCCCAGGCCTACTCGGGTCACGGGGTCAATGCCACCCATCTGGCGGCGCGGATACTGGGCGAAGCCATCACCGGCCAGGCCAGTCGCGGTTTCGAGTTATTCAGTCAGGTGCCGCATATGGCCTTCCCCGGCGGTCAGCGGCTGCGCGCGCCGCTGCTGGCACTGGGGATGATGTGGGAAAAGCTCAAGGAAGCAATTTAGGCGCGCTTTTGGCCAATTTGCCATTCAGTTTGCGGGGGTTGGGGCCGATACAGTGTTCAGTATGATGTCATGCTGAAATCACCTCACGGCTTCCCCCCCAATAACAAGAATGGAGTAGTTGATGAATCACGGTTTTCTCGGCCACTTCATGCCGGCACATCTGACAGAACAGGTGGCTATTCTGCAGGCCCGAACCATTGCCTTCTGTGGTTTGTGCAGCCTGATCATCGCCCTTTACAGTTGTTTGAAGTGGTGGCGTCTGGGCAATGAGGCACTGGCGCTCGGCTCTCTGTTGCTGCTGCTCGGCATGCCGCTGGTGCTGCTGGCCATGCGTACCGGGCTGGTACCGGTATCGGTTGCCGCCAATGGTGCGCTGGCGCTGGCCTGTGGCTACAGCGCACAGCTTATCTACCAGCTCGGTGGCGTGCAGTCGGCGCATATTTTCTGGCCAGCTGTCCTGATCGTGCTGGCCTATTTGCTCAGTGGCTATCGCAGTGCCGCGTTCTGGAGTGTGGTCCAGGTCGGATTCTTGTTCTGGCTGATCTACCAGCAGCGCAGTGGCGCGCCATTACCGCAGTTTGAACTCAGTCCGCGGCAGGACATGATCAATACCTACTCGGGTTACCTGCTGCCGCTACTGACTATCTGGCTGGCCCAGTGGTTCAACCTCAGTCTACGACGTCAGGCGCTGGAAGAAGCGTCTCAGGGCATTGTCGAAGCCCGGGCCTTTGGTCAGCAGGCGGCCGATCAGGAGCAGCAGCTCAAAGGGCTGGTTGATGAAGTGCGGCTGAGTGCCGGTGATCTGCTGCAGATGGCTGAGGAACTGCAGCAGACCCTGCGCGGTATCCGCCAGCGCTGTCAGAGTATTGACCAGGATGCTGGTCAGCAGGCAGATGCTATGGCGCACCTCGACAGCGCCGTACAGCGGGTTGTCGAGGAGCTGGAGCACAGCACCCGACAGATGCAGCTACTGAACCGGCAAACCGCAGACAGCCAGGCTCAGGTCAGTGCCTGCGCTCAATCCATGCAACAGGCGCAGGACGGCATGCAGGCGATTCAAGGCAGCAATCGGCATATCACCGAGTCCATGGAGCAGATTACCGCGATTGCCCAACAGACCAACCTGCTAGCCTTGAACGCGGCCATTGAGGCGGCGCGCGCTGGCGAACAGGGCCGTGGCTTTGCGGTGGTGGCGGATGAAGTGCGCAACCTGTCGCAGCGCAGTAACAATACCGCTGAAACCGTGCATGCGGTGCTGGCTGAGTCGCGCGGCCTGGTTGATAACGGCGTGAAACAGGTGGCCGAAGCCGGTAGCCTGATGCTCACCAACGTCGAGCTGACACAGCGGCTGTCGGCCAGTATTGCCGACCAGCAGCAACGCCTGGATCAGGCCCATGATCAGTTGCTGGGTGTGCGTGCCGACAGCGCGGGTCAGCATGCGGCGAGCAAGCGTCAGCGCGAGGCCAGCAGTGACTTGTTGGTGGCCCAGGAAGAGCTTTCCCGGCTTGGTCAGCGCCTGGGGGACATTTCCCGGCTGCTGCACAGCCGTGTCAAGAATGTCTGAGCAGCTCAGCGCTTGATCTCGACCAGACCCCAGGGCAGTTCAGCGATTTTGGCGGGCTGACCGCTGAGGTCAATCAGATCACCGTTGTTCGGCACCAGTCCGCCCATGCCCAGACTGCGGGCAAAGTCCCGATGCGCCTGCTGATGGTAGAGCTCACCATGCACCGGAAGCAGGTACTTGGCCTTGAGCCAGCCATACAGCTGACGCAGATCTTCCTGGGGCGGATGCCCCGAGGCGTGGATCGGCGCCATCTCATCATCGATGACCTCAATTCCCTGCTGCTTGAGCCCGGCCTTGATGCGTTCCAGCGCGGCCTCGTTGCCGGGAATCAGGCGCGAGGAAAACAGCACGCAGTCGCCCGCTTCCAGGCTCAGGTGCGGATGACTGCCGTTGGCCAGCCGTGCCAGCGCAGCTGCCGGTTCACCCTGACTGCCGGTGCATACCCAGAGTTGTTGCTCGCGGGGCAGGAAGCCCAGCTCCCAGGGGCCGATAAAGCCCGGATGGCCGTGCAGATACTGGTGTGCCCGGCCGGCGCTGTGCATGGTCAGCAGGCTGCGGCCGAGCAGACTGCTGTAGCGGCCGGTATCAAAGGCAATTTCAGCCAGGCTGTGCAGACGGGCCAGATTGCTGGCAAAGCAGGTAACCACCACGCGCTTGCTGCAGCGGCGAATGGCGTCCAGCAGGCCGTTCTGTACCCACTGTTCGGAACGGCTGGCACCGGCCACTGGGGCATTCGTGGAATCGCCAATAATCACGTCAACGCCGCTGCGCCCAATGGCCTGCAAGCGGCTTTGGGCGGTCAGCTCGCCAACCAGCGGCTGGGCATCCAGCTTCCAGTCGCCACTGTGGTAAAGCCGCTTGCCGGCGACCTCAAGCAGAATGCCATGGGATTCCGGAATCGAGTGGGTAACAGGTATCCATTCAGCCTGAAAGGCACCGATACCTATGGGTTGCAGCGGTTTGATTTCGATCAGCCGCGGCCATTCAATAGCCGGATCGAGCTTGTTGCGGATCAATCTGGCGGCGAAGGGGCTGGCATAAATCGGACACTTGAGCGCCTGCCAGAGGTGGGGAATGGCGCCAATGTGATCCTCATGGCCATGGGTGATCAGTAGCGCGGAAAGCGTGATGTCGTGCCGCTCCAGGGCCGCCAGACTGGGCACCGAGACCTGATTGCCACCGGCTTCTCTGGATTGCAGGGCAAAGCCGCAATCAACGGCGATCCATTGACCTGCGGAACCGAACAGGTAGAAGTTGGCGCCGAACATCCCTGCGCCACCCAGGGCCAGAAAAAACGGGCCGGTTTGGCTGTGCAGTTGTTCGAAGCGGGGGGCGGGCATGCTGGATTCCGTCAGACTGATCAGTCTTCAGCTTAACAGTGGGCCCAAGGGCCCGGCCAGTGCAGCGAGGAAACAGGGCGTTTCAATCCTTGCACTTGAGTATGGCTTTGGCGACCCTAGGGAATAATTCAGTGTTCCTCAGGAACCGATACACATGGAGTTTTGGCATGGCCCCCACCCTGCTGAGGTTTGATTGCAGTGCCTGTGATTTCCAGCATGAGTACCTGCTCGCCGGACAGCTGCGGCAGTATTGCAGCGATGATGGTGCGCAACACTGGTCCCTGCGTGATCAACCGGGCTGGTGTGCCGACTGTCAGGCGCTGGTGGCCATGGAGTGTCTGCCGACGGCCGAGTATCAGGCGGTTCTGGTCAAGCAGCTGCTGTGCCTGCGTCTGGATCTGGCCAACCTGTTGGCGGCGCATAAAGTTCAGCGTCGTTGGTGGCAATGGCGAGCCCGGCCGATACCGGGGCTGGTTCAGTTGGAACGGCAGATCGAGACGCAGGAAACCGAACTTGCTGCCTGCCGGTCCCTGCGTGAGGCCCTGTCGGCGCGTGATAGCGGTCCGCGATGCTTGACCTGTGGCTCGGTGCGGGTGGCGCCGGTGCCATTGGGATCGGTCGAGGCGGCACCCAGGGAGCTGGGCATTGAGCATCCCGGATGTGGCGGAGAAATGAGCCTGTCACATTCAACCGCCGTGCAGGGATCAAGCCCGCCGGTTGTGCATTACGATTTGCAGGGCCGGCGCCGCCTCCGGCCATGAAGATCCCCCAACTACCCGCACTGACTACCCTGCAGAACCCGGCAGTCAGGCATCTGGTCTGGCTGCTGCACAGTCCGCAATTGATCAGCGGTACCGATGTGTTTGTGCCCGGGCAGTGGCTTACCGAGCAGATGCTAGAGCGTCTGTTGAACTGGAATAGCCAGCCTGAGACCGCCCCGGCCTTGCTGCAGGCCATACCGCCGCGGCGTCTGGGATTGTATTTCGAAAGCCTCTACGCGGTGCTGATGGCGGATCTGCTCGGTTGGCACCTGCTGGCGCGCAATCTGCCGATCCGTGAGCGCGGGCGGACCCTCGGGGAGCTGGATTTTGTTCTGCTCAACCCGCATAGCGGGGAGGTCGAGCACCATGAGGTGGCGATCAAGTTCTACCTTGGTTACGCCGCCAGCGTCAGCGACCCAGCCCTTTGGTATGGCCCCAATCCGCATGACCGGCTGGATTTGAAAAGTGCCAACCTGCGTGATCATCAGATCCAGCGCAGCGCCTTACCGGCGGCTCGGGCCGCGCTGACAGCGCAGGGCATCGATGCGCCCGTGCAGCGACGACTGTGCATGCCGGGCTATCTGTTTTATCCGCTGGACAGTGACATCAATCCGCCAAGCCAGGCGGATGCGGCGCATTGCCGGGGCAGCTGGTTGTACCGCGATCAGGTTCATCGGCTTGATATTGCCAATTGGCTGCCGTTGCACAAGCCGCACTGGATTGGCCCCTGGGTTGATAGCCAGGGGCCTGATCCACAGGGGGTGCAAGCCGTGCTGCAGCAGATCGACAGCAGCGCCACGCCACGGCTGTTTGCCCGTTTGCAGCGCACGGATTCAGGTCTGTGGTGCGAGGCCGAGCGCTTCTTTGTGGTGCCGCCGCACTGGCCGAAGGATCAGCCAAAGAACCAGTAGCACACGCCAATGGCGGTCAGCATGCCGGCCAGGTCAGCCAGCAGGGCGCAGCCCAGGCCGTGACGTATGCGGGTGATACCGACGGCGCCAAAGTACACCGCCAGTACATAAAAGGTGGTTTCGGTGCTGCCCTGAAAGGTCGCGGCCATCAAGGCCGGGAAACTGTCGACACCAAAGGTGTTCATGGTTTCGATCATCATCGCCCGGGCACCGCTGCCGGACAGGGGTTTGACGAAGGCGGTGGGCAGCGCATCGATAAAACGCGTATCCCAACCGAGTCCCTCAATCAGCCAGCGAATACCGTCCAGACCGGCGTCCAGCACACCGCTGGCGCGCAGTACGCCAACGGCTACCAGCATAGCGACCAGAAAGGGCAGCAGCGAAATGGTAAAGCCGAAGCCTTCCTTGGCGCCTTCGATGAAGGTGTCGTAGACCTTGACCTTGCGTAGTGCCGCGATACTCAGAAAGGCAATCACAATACCGAACAGGGTCAGGTTGCCGACCAGGGTCGAGGTGGCTGCCAGCGCCTGGGCGGACAGGCCGGCCAGCGTCGTCAGCAGTAGACCGAGGGCAATTGCGCCGGCGCCCAGGTAAGCCAGCACCACCGGATCCCAGAGCCTCAGACGCTGCATGAAAGCGACGCTCAGCAAACCAACCAGGCTGGAGGCGGTGGTGGCCAGCAGTATGGGCAGGAACACAGCGGTCGGGTCGGCGGCACCCTGCTGCGCGCGGTACATGAAAATGGTCACCGGCAGCAGCGTCAGGGATGAGGTGTTGAGCACCAGAAAAAGGATCTGCGCATTACTGGCGGTGTCCTTGCTCGGGTTCAGGCTCTGCAGGGCATGCATGGCCTTGATGCCGATCGGTGTGGCGGCATTGTCCAACCCGAGAATGTTGGCGGCAAAGTTCATGCTGATATGCCCGAGCGCCGGATGGCCGCTGGGCACCTCCGGCATCAGGCGCCGAAACAGCGGATCAAGTATCCGCGCCAGCAGGCTGATCAGCCCCGCCTTCTCGGCAATCGCCAGAAAACCCAGCCACAGGGTCATGGTGCCGACCAGCACCAATATGATCTCGACACTCAGCCGGGCCATGTCAAACAGGGCGGCAACCAGCCGACTGAACACCTCGGCATCACCCAAACCCAACCATTGCCAGAGGGCAGCGGCAAAGGCCGCCAGAAAGAAGCTCAGCCAGATTCCATTTAGCATGCTTGGTGGGGTGTCCTGTATGAGGCGAATCAACTCTATGCCATTCTAGCGGGCATTGGCACTGGAGGTCAGTGTTGCAAGCGGTTCATAATGCGCTTTTGTTCAACAAGGAAGATAACCATGCCCAGTCTCAACCCGGCTCCCGGCAGTATCGAGGAGATGCTTGCCAAGGTCCCTGCCGATACCCCGATCCTGATGCTTAACCTGCTGCGCTTCAACGCCCAGGCCCAGTACCCCTCCGAGAGTGGTCATGCGCCCTGTTCCGGCCGCGAAGCCTATGGTCGATATGGCCAGGTAGCAGGCCGCAAGGTGGCCGAAGCCGGCGGCCGGGTACGCCTGCAAACCCGTGCCCTGCATGCCCTGATAGCACCCCAGGGTGAAAACTGGGACCAGATGCTGGTGGTGGAGTATCCCTCCATTGCGGCCTTTCTCACCATGCTGGCTGATCAGGAGTACAGTGCGGCCACTGTGCACCGGACCGCGGCATTGATGGATTCTCGGCTGATTTGCACAGTAGAGCCGAATTAAGCAAATCCGGCACCAGCGCTGCCAGTATGGCGGCACTTTCGACATCCGGTTGGCCATCAAACCGGCTTGGCCGAAAGCGCATCTGAAAAGCGGCCAGGACGTTGCGGCTAACTACGACCTGGTCAGCCGCCCCTTGCAGGCTGAAACCGAGTTGTTGCAGACCCTCCTCAAACCAGGCCATGGGCGGCGTCTGACCTTCCAGCCGGCGCAGATTGTCTGCCACCCGCTCCGCTTCTGGCCACACCGCTACACCCGCCTCGGCCAGGCGCTGCCAGGGGAACAGTGGGCCGGGATCGACCTTACGCTGGGGTGCCACGTCGCTGTGGCCCAGCACGTGCTCCGGCCCCAGGCCGTGACGCCTGAGAATGTCCTTGAGCAAGGGAATCAATACGTCGATTTGTGCCTCTGACCAGGGGTGCCAATAGCGACCTGCAGGCCCATCGGTATAGCCAGGGTGGACTATTTCGATGCCAATTGAGCTGCCGTTCAGCCAGGTCCGTCCCTGCCAACTGCTTTCACCCGCATGCCAGGCACGCCGGTCTTCATCGACCAGGCGGTAGATGGTCGGCTGAGTATCAATCAGATAATGGCTGCTGACCTGACCCACAGTCAGATGCTGCAGGGCACGATCAAAATCCGAGGAGGTGTAATGCAGGATTACGTACTGCACACGACTGTCGTGGTTCTGCGAACTGTAACGGGTATCGATCACCGGAGCACGGGTGCAGCCACCCAGCAGGATTGCCGCCAGACACAAAACAATCAGACCACGCCACATCACATTCCCGTCCTCAAGGTCAGCATCAAAGCAGCCTAGCATGCCGTTGTAATGACTGCAGCGCTTGTTGAACTAGTGGCGGGTTTCCACAGGCGCTTTGGCTGCTGGCTTGCTCTGGCCCTTGAAGTCAGCGCGCCAGGGCGTGCCGTTGCAGCTTTGTCGATTTGGGCAATCGGGCAGACAGCCGCGGCAGGGCAAGCGGGTGGGAGTTTTCCGGGTCATGGCTGGTTACGCTCTTGGGGTTAACAATTGTACAGAATATCATTATTGTATAAGTACTGTACATGAAGAAGGCCTGCCATGCGCTCCCTGATCTGGTTGAAATACGATCTGCGATTGATAGACAACGCGCTGTTTAGTGCGGTTGCCGCTGACCAGGAGTGTTTGCCAGTCTATTGCCTCGACCCGCAGTTGTTTACCCAGAGCGCTGACGGCTTTCGTCGCTGCGGTGCCCGACGAACAGCCTTCCTGCTGGCGAGCCTGGCTGATCTGCGGCGGCAACTGCAGGCGCTGGGTTCCGATTTACTGGTGGTGGTCGGTGCGCCTGCAAGCCGCTTGCCGGTACTCTGCAGGAAGCTCGAGGTTGAGCGGCTACTGACTCACGATGAGCCCGGACCGGATGAGCGTCGGCAGATTGAGCAGGTTCGTCACGCCTTGCCAGAGGCAACGTCTTTGCACCTGTTTGATGGCAATGCGCTGTTTGATCTGGCCGACTTGCCCTTTGATCTGCAGGCCATGCCCGGTGTGTTTACCGGCTTTCGCAACCGTGTGGAAAAGCGGCCTCCTCCCGTACATTGGCTGGCCGCGCCTGAGAGCCTGCCGCCGCTACCGGCAGCGGCGCTGGCGCTGCTGGAGCCGTTGCCGGTATTGGCTGATCTGGGCTTGCCGACGCCGCCAGCGGATGCGCGTAGTGCGCTGCCGGGCAGGGCGGGTGAGTCAGCGGCCCTGGCCTGGTTGCAGGACTACCTTTGGCAGCGCAAGGCAGTGCGGCACTACAAGGAGACCCGCAATCAGCTGTTAGGGCATGATTATTCCTCCAAACTCTCGCCCTGGTTGGCCCATGGTTGCCTGTCACCGCGTTTGGTGGTGCATGAACTCCGTACCCACGAGGAGCGCCTGGGTGCCAATGAGTCAACCTACTGGCTGTGGTTTGAACTGCTCTGGCGTGAATTTTTCCGCCTGAGTCTAAGGCTGCATGGCAATGCCTTCTTTCGTCACGGTGGGTTGCATGGTGGCCGGCCACCGAGGGGCAATGGGCAGGGCTTTCAGGACTGGCGCGATGGCTGTACCGGCCAGCCCTTTGTCGATGCCTGCATGAACGAGCTGAACAGTACCGGCTTCCTGTCCAATCGTGGCCGACAGATTGCCGCGAGTTATCTGATCCATGATTTGCAGCAGGATTGGCGCCTGGGTGCGGCCTGGTTCGAGCAACAACTGATTGACTACGATGTGGCCAGTAACTGGGGTAATTGGGCCTATATCGCCGGTGTTGGGCACGACCCGCGGGGCGGCCGGGCCTTCAATGTAGCGATGCAGGCCGAGCGTTACGACGCAGATGGTCGCTATGTGGCAACCTGGGCCAGCCTACCGTGATCCAACTGGTCTGGTTCAAGCGTGATCTGCGTGTCCATGATCATGCTGCGCTTTCCGCAGCGGCGCAGGCAGGACCGGTTCTGCCCCTGTATGTGATAGAGACGGCGCTCTGGCAACAGCCGGATACGGCGCTGCGGCACTGGCAGTTTATTGCCGAGAGTCTGCAGGAGCTGGATCAGGCCTTGCGACAGCGTGGGCAGGGCCTGCTGGTGGAGCAGGGAGACATGATTGCCGTGCTGGAAAAGCTGCATCGGCGAATGGGTCTGGCCGCTGTGCACGTGCATGAAGAAACCGGCAATGCCTGGACCTATGACCGGGACCGACGGGTCAGTCGCTGGCTCAAGACACAGGGCATAGCCCTGCACGCTTACCCGCAGTTTGGCGTGGTGCGGCCCCTGACCGATCGAGATCAGTGGGCGCAAGGCTGGGATGCGTTCATGGCCTCGACGCGACTGACGGCCCCGGCGCGCTTGCCCGCCGCGCTGGAAACGCGCTTGCCGGATCTGCAGGTCATGAAGCTGGGTTATGAGCAGCGCCCCTGCCCTGGCCGCCAGCGCGGTGGTCGTGCTGAGGCCCTGCGATTGATGCAGTCCTTTCTCGACTGGCGCAGCCGCCATTACCGCAGTAGTTTGTCTTCACCCGCGCGCGCCAGTCGAGCCTGTGCCCGACTCAGTGCCCATCTGGCCTATGGTTGCGTCAGCCTGCGCGAGCTGGTGCAGGCTACCGATGCGGCCCTGGCGGCACAGCCGGACACGGCCTGGCAACGAAGTCTGGCGGCCTTCAAGTCGCGTTTGTATTGGCACTGCCACTTTATTCAGAAGCTTGAGGATCAACCGGATATCGAGTTGTACAACCTCAATCCGGCCATGAACGGCCTGCGTGAAACCCCTGATCCGGAGCGTTTGCAGGCCTGGAGCGAAGGCCGCAGCGGTTTTCCGCTGATCGACGCCTGCATGCGTCAACTGCACCATGATGGCTGGCTGAATTTTCGCATGCGCGCCTGCCTGGTCAGTCTGGCCAGCTACCAGCTGTGGCTGCCCTGGCGGGAGACAGCACTGCACCTGGCGCGGCAGTTTACCGACTACGAGCCGGGTATCCACTACTGCCAGATCCAGATGCAGTCAGGCACCACCGGTATCAACAGCTTGCGCGTTTACAACCCGCTGAAGCAGTCGCTGGATCAGGACCCACAGGGTGACTATATCCGCCACTGGGTAGGCGCCTTGCGCAACCTGCCGACGGCCTGGATTCATCAGCCCTGGTTGATGCCGGAGAGTCTGCAGCGTCAGTATGGCTGCCGGATAGGTGTCGATTACCCGGCGCCGCTGGTGGATAGCCAGCAGGCGGCGCGGCAGGCGCGGGCGATGATCAAGGCGCATCTCGAATCGCAGTCGATGCAACAGCGGCAGGATTGGCAAGCGCAGATACGTCAGCGCCATGCCAGTCGCAAGCGCATGCCGGTAAGGCGGAAGGTAAAAAACGCGAATGCCGACCAGCTCAGTCTGGATTTCTGACCAGGCTGCTCAGTCGGCCTGGACCAGTCGGTTGCGACCCAGCTCCTTGGCCTGGTACATGGCTCGGTCGGCCCGGTCAAAAACCTGATCAAGGCTGTCACCGGAACGGAAATCGGTATAGCCGATGGAGATGGTCACCGTTACAGGCTCTGCCTTGAAGTGAAACGGGCTTTCTTCAATACCGGCGCGTAGCGCTTCCAGCACGATACCTGCCTGTTCCAGGCTGGTGCCGGGCATCAGCAGAACAAATTCCTCGCCACCAAAGCGCCCGATAAAGTCGGATTTACGCAGCCGGCGCGACAATTGCTGGGCAATCAGGCGCAGAACCTTGTCGCCGGACAGATGGCCAAAGCGATCATTGATGCGTTTGAAGTGGTCAACGTCGAGTACCACCATGAGCAATTGACCGCCGTAACGCTGCCAGCGCTCGAACTCCTCTTCCATGCGCTTCTGCAAGCCGGCACGGTTGGCCAGGCCGGTCAGACTGTCGATCATCGCGCGTTGGCGTTGCTCTTCCAGGTGACTACGGAAGGATTGCGCCTCGACCTCCATGATCTTGATGCGATGGACCATGGTTTTCAGCTGGCCCGAGATCAATTCTTCGCGTTCCTCACGGACCTGTCGCGCCTGTTCGACTTTTTGCAGCAGGCTGTCGAGCTTGTTCTCGACATTGGCCTTGAGGCTGTTCAGGTCGGTGGCTTCGCGCACATCACCGTGCAGATCCTGCACCTGTTCGCGGATGCTGCCTTCGAGCATCTTGCCAGCCTCGACCGACCCGGAATAACTTTCATGCGCCTCTTCCAGGTTGCCCTGAAATTGGGCCAGGCGGCTATTGAGTTGCTGCAGGTAACGCTCAAAGTCAGCCTGGCGGCTATGCTGCGCGGCGAGCACCAGTACACCCAGCTCGTCCAGCGCGGCAGCCAGTTCATACCAGTTCAGCCCGCCAGTAATGCGCTCACGCAACTTTTCACAGCGCGATTGGTCGGTGTCCAGCACCTGCAGCTCGCTGAGCAGGTTGAGCAGGATAGTTTCTATATGAGCGGCAATCTTCGAGTATTCCTGATCCTCTCCTGCCAGTACCCCTGATGTGCTGTGCTCTGGCTGGGTAACCGGATCCTGAGCGATTTGGTCGGTATCGTCCTGTTCAGGTATCAGTTGAGCGGCTAAACCCAACTCAGTCGTTGCCTGCAGGGCCTGTTCCGGCGGCAGGGTGTCTGGATCATCCTTGTCAGTGGCGCTGACGGGGTCTTCGGTGCCGTCAAACAGTGAGGATTTACTCGCGCTTGAACTGTTGTCGTGAAGCTGTGGCTCAGTTGAGCCAGTGCCGAACAAGCGCGACCAGAGCCCGCCACTGGATTGCCCGGTGCCAGGTGCATTCAGCACCATTGCCTGCAACGAGACCAGTTGTTCTATCAGCTCAGGGATCTCGGCAGCATGCTCTATTTGCCGGTCAAGCTGCTTGCTCAAGCGTTTCAATTGATTGGCGGTATCATGCGGCGGATTGTGTTGCTGAAGCTGGCGAATCAAGGCGCGCAGAGTCTGGGTGGTTTTTTCCAGGCGACTTTCGCGTGAGCGGTCTGCGGCCAGTACAGCGCGCTCAAGGTCAGGCATCAGTTCACCCAGCAGGTGCTTGGGTGCATCGCTGCGCAGGGCGTTGCGGAGTTCCTTGAGGCGCTTGTCAAGCAACGGGTCCATGCCATCGGCCGCGATACTGACGCGCACCAGACCACGCTTCAGAAGCTCTCCCTGATCGCTGTCAATGCTGACTTTAGCGTCGCTTTCACTCTCGGAGCGCAGCGGGTGGCGATGATCGTTCATGAAGCATCCTGCTGATTGTTGAGTGCAAGATTATAGGTAAAAGGCGGTCCGTGACTAGCCCACCCGGATGGGGCAGCACCTTCAGACAGCCTTTGGGCCCTGACAAACGGTGCGAGGCAGTCGAATATGCATGGCTACCGGCAGGTGATCCGAGATGGCATGGGGTAGTACATCTACCTGCTCAATACTCAGGCTGGGGCTGATCAAAATGTGATCGAGTACCTTGGCCGGCTTCCAGCTCGGATAGGTACCGGGCAATGTTGCGGTATGCAAGTGCGAGTCGCGCAGCGGCGAGTTGTGCAGCAGGTCGTCGGCGTGGGTGTTCATATCGCCCATCAACACCACATGGCGGTGATCGGCAATGCGTTCGCGAATATAGGACAACTGATAGGCCCTGGTCCTGGTGCTCAGGGCCAGGTGCATCATGACCACCAGCAAGGACTGGTTACCTTTGCCAAAACTGGTGAGAATCGCGCCACGTCCGGGCAGAATGCCAGGCAATTTGTGATCCTCCAGCAGCTCAGGTGCGTAGCGGCTGAGCAGGCCGTTGGAGTGCTGAGCAAAGCGCCCAAGGTTACGGTTGAGTTGCTGATACCAGTACGGGAACTGGGCTTCGCGCGCCAGATGTTCTACTTGATTGACGTAACCTGAGCGTATGCTGCCGCCATCCACTTCCTGCAGCGCCACCAGATCAAAATCGTGCAGCAACTTGCCGATCTCGCCGAGCGTGTGTTGGCGTCGACCGTGGGGTAGCAGGTGCTGCCAACTGCGGGTCAGGTAGTGGTGGTATTTCTGGGTGTTGATGCCGACCTGAATGTTGAAGCTAAGCAGTCTCAGAACATCCGGCAACGGATTGTCCTGAGAGCCACAAAGCAGATTGGTCTGCAGATTGCCGGGCAGCATCAACCCGTGGGTTGATCTGCGCCGGGGAATCGGAGGGGGTTGTGTCATCAGTTGCTGGCGCGGGCCTGACGTTCCTGCTCAATCAGGAATTCTGCAACCTTTAGCATCTCGTCAAAGCCGCCAACCATGGCGCCCTCGATACGATACTTGCCGTCCACAATCAGCGTTGGTACGCCTGTGGCGCGGTAGGCACGGGCCAGTCGTGTTGCCTGATCAAGCTTGCTGCGTACGCCAAAGGACGACCAGGCTCTGCTGAAATCCTCGGCACTGACATCGTAGGGTTCCAGTAGCGCTATCATGGCGTCTTCGTCGGCCAGACGGTTGTTCTCGCGGTGCAGGGCGTTGAAGATCACCGAGTGGGTGTCGTCCAGCTTGCCCAGCGCTTCGACGGTAAAGAACAGTTGGGCGTGGGTATTCCAGGCGCCGCCGAACATGGCCGGGACGTAACGGAAATGAACGTCGTCTGCCAAGGTAGTCTTCCACTCGCGGATAATGGGGTCGAACTCAAAGCAATGTCCGCAGCCATACCAGAACAGTTCGGCTACTTCGATCTTGTCGGGATCCTGGGTCGGCGCTGGTGCGGGCAGCTCAATGTAATGTTCGCCGGCACGGTAAGTGGCGTCCTGCGCTTGCAGCAGGGCGAAGCTGCCGAGTAACCAGATCAGGCTGAAAGAAAGTAATGCACGCATTTGCTGCTCCCTATGGAATTGTTCTGTTGTTATGACTGCGTCCGGCGGGAAAAAATTCAATTGCCTGAACAATCAGTTCATAAAGGGTCGGGTAAAGACCCGAAGACAAAAAAGGGTGACCGAAGCCACCCCCTGTGTGAAGCCGGACGACACGCCCGGCAACACCTTTTGTTCAGCGCAGGCCCTGAATGTAGGCCGATACTGCTTCGATGTCCTTGTTGCTCAGGCGGCTGGCAATGGTCCGCATGACCATGATGTCACCATCGTTCTGGCGGACACCTTCGCGGAAGTTGGTCAACTGTGTGGTTGTATAGGTGGCATGTTGGCCTGCCAGACGCGGATAGCCGGCCAAATCGTTGCCGGAACCGGTTGGGGAATGACAGCCGGTGCAGGCAGGCAAACCAGTGGCAAGATCGCCACCGCGGAAGATCGCTTCACCACGGGCGACCAGCTCTGCATCATTGGCTACGCCGGGTGCAGGGGTCTGAGTGTCATAGAAGGCGGCGATATCACGCAGATCCTGTTCGTCGAAGCTGCTGAGCATGCCGGTCATTTCAACAATCACGCGGCGACCTTCCTGAACGTCCAGCAACTGCTTGTACAAATACTTTTCACCCAGGCCAGCAAGCTTGGGGAAGTTTGGCAGCGCGCTGTTGCCGTCGGCGCCGTGACAGGCGGCGCACATGGCAACCTTGCCGGCACCGGCTTCCGCATCGCCCTGCATTGCATGGGCCGAACCGGCCACACCGAGGCATAACACCAGACTCATGAGTAATTTATTCATCGGCTAATCCAATTACGGCTGAATAGAGTGGGCCTGTTCTACCCGGTTGGTCGGTATCGACCATGGCTAATGGGCAGCATGCCTCGTTAATTTTGCACCTTGCGGCGCAGTGCATAATACGAATGCTATCTGTCGTGCTGCAGCGATGCAATGTACAGACTGTCGCACTAAGCTTTCGCGATATAAAACCGCAGCAGTATATACTAAGCGGGTGGCCAAGGTGAATGTCATCGGCCCATCATGCTCGACCTATTAATGGATTCCCCCATGTCTTCAGCCGTACCCGCAACAAAACACCTTGTCACCCTGTGTCAACAGGCGACTTTTATCAAGAGTGCCAGTGAAGTCAGCCAGTGTCCGGCAGACCGCGGCTACGAGGTGGCTTTTGCCGGGCGTTCGAATGCCGGCAAGTCCAGTGCTTTGAATACCCTGACCCATGCAAGGCTGGCGCGCACCTCGAAAACCCCCGGCCGCACGCAGTTGATCAACTTTTTTGGCCTGGATGAGCAACGCCGCCTGGTTGACCTGCCCGGCTACGGCTATGCCAAGGTGCCCCTGGCGCTCAAGGAGCACTGGAAATTGCACCTGGACGCCTATCTGACCGAGCGTGACTCACTGGTCGGACTGGTATTGGTCATGGATATCCGTCATCCGCTGTCGGAATTTGACCGCATGATGTTGCAGTGGAGTGATGTCAGCGGCTTACCTGCGCATATTCTGCTGAGCAAGGCGGACAAGCTGGCCTACGGTGCGGCCAAGAATACCCTGCTCAAGGTGCAGACCATCGTGCGCAAGGAGTATGGCAATCGTGCTACGGTTCAGCTGTTTTCTGCACCCAAGCGGCAGGGTCTGGAGGAAGCCTATGCCATTCTCGACAGCTGGTTGTTTGCCGAGCAGGATGAGGAAGATGACGTGGATGTTGATCTTGATCTTGATCAGGACACTGAGCAGCAGGACTGAATAACAGGCAAAAAAAACCCCGAACTTTTATGGGGGGGAAAGTTCGGGGTCCAACGACCGGGCTGTGCTAGGAGGGGTCGCCCGGCTATTTCTGCCAACACTAAATCACATCCAGGAGCATGAGCGGCTTGACTGGCCACTCAAAATATCTGACCGGGGGCTGATTCGAATAGTTCAAAAATATTTTTCTGAACAGCTACAACCCCCTGTTTCAAGGCCCGGATGCCACTTCGCTCAGTGCGCCTCGTCCCAGTTGTCACCAATCCCGACATCCACCACCAGTGGCACATCGAGGCTCGCGGCTGAGCCCATGCATTCACGCAGACCGCGACTGACCGCATCCAACTGATCCTCGCGGACCTCCACGACCAGTTCATCGTGTACCTGCATGATGACCCTGGCGTTCAGCCCGGATTGGCTCAGCCAGTTGTCCACAGTGATCATCGCGCGTTTGATGATGTCGGCGGCGGTGCCCTGCATCGGCGCGTTAATGGCGGTACGCTCAGCACCCTTGCGCAGGGACGGGTTCTTGGCATGGATGTCCGGCAGATACAGGCGGCGGCCAAACAGGGTTTCCACATAGCCCTGCTCGCTGGCCTGCGCCCGGGTTCGCTCCATATAGGCGAGTACGCCGGGATAGCGGGTAAAGTAACGGTCGATGTACTCCTGGGCCTGCTTGCGATCCACATCGATCTGTTTGGCCAGACCAAAGGCGCTCATGCCGTAGATCAGGCCAAAGTTGATGGCCTTGGCCTTGCGTCGTTGCTCGCTGCTGACCTCGTCCAACGCCACGCCAAAGACTTCGGCGGCGGTGGCCTTGTGTACATCCTGATCGTGGCGGAAGGCATCCAGCAGTCCGGGATCCTGGGCCAGATGGGCCATGATCCGCAGTTCGATCTGCGAATAGTCGGCGGCCATCAGCTTGTAGCCCGGCGCGGCGATAAAGGCCTGACGAATGCGTCGGCCTTCGGCGCTGCGAATCGGGATGTTCTGCAGGTTCGGGTCCGAGGAAGACAGTCGCCCGGTGGCGGCAACGGCCTGATGGTAGCTGGTGTGGATGCGTCCGGTGCGCGGGTTGATCTGCTCCGGCAGGCGGTCGGTATAGGTGCTCTTGAGCTTGCTCAGGGTGCGGTAGTGCATCAGCACCTGGGGCAGCTCGTAACCCTCTTCGGCCAACTCAGCCAGCACCGCTTCGGCGGTCGATGCCTGGCCCTTGGCGGTCTTCGACTTGACTGGCAAACCCAGCTTGTCATACAGAATCACGCCCAATTGCTTCGGTGAGCCGAGGTTGAACTCTTCGCCCGCCAGCTCAAACGCCTGACGCTCGAGGGCTACCAGCTTTTCACCCAGTTCGCGGCTGTGCAGGCCGAGCAGTTTGGCATCCACCAGTGCGCCGGTCCGCTCGATGCGCGCCAGAACCGGTACCAGCGGCATTTCAATATCCTGCAGCACCTTGGCCAGGCTCGGCTCGGCCTGCAGCTTGTGCCACAGGCTTTGATGCAGGCGCAGGGTCACGTCGGCGTCCTCGGCAGCGTAAGGGCCGGCCTGCTCCAGGGCGATCTGGTCAAAGGTCAGCTGTTTGGCGCCCTTGCCGGCGATATCTTCAAAATGAATGGTGCTGTGACCCAGGTACTTGAGCGCCAGGCTGTCCATGTCATGACGGGTTGCCGTGGAATTCAGCACATAGGACTCCAGCATGGTGTCGAAGGCCACGCCCTGTACCTCGATGCCGTAATGCGCAAGGACGTTGATGTCATACTTGGCATGCTGGCCAACCTTGGCCTTGTTCGGGTCCTCCAGCAACGGTTTCAGGCGTTCCAGTACCTGATCCCGATCCAGTTGTTCGGGAACACCCATATAGCTGTGGCACAGCGGTATATAGCAGGCCTGGTTGGCACTGACGGCAAAGGACAGGCCGACCAGCTCGGCACGCTGGGCGTGGATGCTGGTAGTTTCGGTATCGAAGGCAAACAGCTCGGCTTGCTTGAGCTTGTCAATCCAGCGCTCCAGTCCGGCCTGATCAAGGATGGTTTCGTATTGGGCGGCTTCACCGGCCGCATCGCCATCGACTGCCGGCATGGCCAGTTCGGCCTGGCTGTCGGCCTTGGCCTCACGCAGCAGGTCATCCATCCAGCTCTTGAACTCCAGCTCGCGGTACAGCTCGATCAGGGCTTCGCGGTCGGGTCGGGTGGGGATCAGGGCGTCGGCGTGGATATCCAGTTCGACATCGACCTTGATGGTCGCCAGTTGATAGGACAGATAGGCCATGTCCTTGTGTTCAAGCAGCTTCTCGGGCAGCTTCTTGGCGCCACGGATCGGCAGGTCGGGTACCTTGTCGAGGTTGGCATACAGGTCATCCATACCGCCGCCAATGCCAACGAGCAAGCCCTGGGCGGTTTTTTCGCCGACACCGGGTACGCCCGGAATGTTGTCGGACTTGTCGCCCATCAGCGCCAGAAAGTCGATGATGTGCTCGGGCCCCACGCCGAACTTGTCGCGCACGCCCTGGATATCCAGCACCGTGCCGGTCATGGTGTTGACCAGGGTGATGTGTTGATCAACCAGTTGCGCCATGTCCTTGTCGCCGGTGGAAATCACCACCGGCCGACCGCTGGCGGCACTCTGTCGGGCCAGGGTGCCGATCACGTCATCGGCTTCAACCCCTTCAATGCACAGCAGTGGCAGCCCCGAGGCCTTGACGCTGGCATGCAGTGGCTCGATCTGTACCCGCAGGTCATCGGGCATCGGCGGGCGGTGCGACTTGTAGTGCTCGAACAGGCTGTCACGAAAGGTCGGGCCCTTGGCATCGAAGACCACCGCAAAGGGGCTCTTGGGGTACTGTTTGCGCAGGCTTTTGAGCATGTTCAGTACACCCTTGACGGCGCCGGTCGGCAGGCCCTTGGAGGTGGTCAGCGGCGGCAGGGCATGGAAGGCGCGGTACAGGTAGGATGAACCGTCGACCAGAATCAGGGGGGCATTGTCAGTCATGCGTCAGGTCAAGATTTCCGTGGTGAAAAGGGGCTAGAATGAAAGCATCATTCCACGATAGGACAAGATTACCATGATAAGTCTAGTTGGCCGCGGATTGGCCGTGATCGGCCTGGCCCTGAGTGTCAGTCTGCCCCTGCAAGCCCAGGACGCAACCGGTGAGCCGGATGTGGTGATTCGCCAGGAAGGCGATCGCACCGTTGAGGAATACCGGCTCAATGGCTTTCTCTATGCGATCAAGGTTACGCCGCAAAATGGCCCGCCCTACTATCTGGTGGCGGTTGATGACGAAGGTAACTTTGTGCGTTCCGACCAGCCAGAGGGCATGCGCATTCCGTCCTGGAAAATCTTCGAATGGTAACGGGCTGAGATGTCGGTCTTCACCGAGGTCGGTCACGCCGAGCTGGAGGCTTTCCTGTCCGCCTTTGCGCTGGGTCGGCTGCTGGAGCACCAGGGTATCGAGGGGGGCAGCGAGAACAGCAATTTTTTCGTCGCCACCGAGACCGGTGATTTTGTACTGACCCTGGTAGAACGGGGTCCGGTTGCCGATCTGCCGTTTTTTATCGCTTTGCTTGAGCGTCTGCATCAGGCAGACCTCCCCGTACCCTACGCCCTGCCCGACCGTGCCGGGCAGACCCTGCATCAGCTCAAGGGTCGACCAGCCTTGCTGCAGCCGCGCCTGCCCGGCCGGCATGTTGAACAACCCGACCCCAGTCATTGTCAGGCTGTCGGCCAGGCCCTGGCCCGCTTGCACCTGGCTACCGCCCAGAGTGGCCTGCTGCGCGAAAGCGACCGCGGTCTATTGTGGATGCAGCGCGAGTTGCAAGGGCGCCTGGTACAGGCTGACAGCGCTGACCGCGAGCAGTTGTTGCCGCTGGCCGGGCTGCTGGAGGACTGGCATGCCTGCCCGCCTGATTTACCCCAGGCCGTGCTGCATGGCGATCTGTTCCGCGATAACGTGCTGTTCGACGGCCATCACCTCAGCGGTCTGATCGATTTCTACAATGCCGCCAGTGGCTGGGCCCTCTACGATGTGGCGATCTGCGTCAATGACTGGTGTCTGAACCCGCGGCAACAGCTTGATCCGGCGCGTACGCAAGCCTTGCTCAGTGGCTATGCGTCCTTGCGGCCCTTCACTCCGCTTGAGGCACAACACTGGCACGCCGTGCTGCGGCTCGCTGCCCTGCGCTTCTGGTTATCGCGTCAGGCGGCGGCGGATCAGTTCTCCGGTCAGCGGGGGGTGCTGGTCAAGGATCCCCAGCACTTTCTGGCGCTGCTGGGGAATTTCCAGCAGATCGACAGCAGCCTGCCACTGGCCCTGTAATGCTTTTGGACTGCGCTGCAGTTGCTGCACTATGCTGGCGCCATTCATGAATGCGCAGGAGAGAAGGGTGTTCGATCTCGACGATATCCAGCTGGAACCTTGGCAGATTGCTGGCCTGGACGCCCGCGTGGCCAGTGTCGGGCAGGGCCCGGTGGCGCTTTTTGTGCACGGCTGGCCGGAGTGCTGGTATTCCTGGCGCCAGCAGATGCTGGCGCTGGCCAATGCTGGCTACCGCGCCATCGCCCCCGATATGCCGGGTTTTGGGCAGACCGCTGGCTGGCCACAGGTGTCGGACTATCACATGGATAATACCTGTGCCTTCCTGCTCGATCTGATTGCCCAGTGCGGCGTCGAGTCGGTGTTGTTGATTGGCCACGACTGGGGCGCGATCAATGTCTGGGGCTTTACCCTGCGCCACCCCGAGCGGGTCTCACGCCTGGTGGCCATGAGCGTACCGCTCAAGCCGCTGGCCGAGCAGCCGCCGATGCAGCAGTTGCGGGCGCTGTTCAAGGATCAGTTTTTCTACCAGTTGTATTTCCAGCGCCCCGGTGTCGCCGAGGCCGAGTTTGATGCCGATCCAGAGGGCATTCTGCGCGCCCTGTTTTGCTCGCCGGATACCCCGAGAGCAGCGCCCGTGCTGGGCAAATCGATTGCCCTTGGCGGTGGCTGGATAGACCGCCTCGGCAAGCCGCTGGAGCAGCCGACCTGGTTGTCTGACGAAGCTCTGGCCTATTATCTCGACAGTTATCGGCACAGCGGTTTTGCCGGGGGCCTGCATTACTACCGTAATATGGATCATAACTGGAGCCTGAACCGGCCCTATGCCCAGACCCGGATCGAATGCCCGGTGCTGTTTCTGGCTGGCAGCGAGGACTATGCCACCCAGCGCGCCAGCGCCGAGGCATTACTGGCGCTGATGGGCGAGCGGGTGCCGTATCTGAGTATCAGGGTTTTTCCGGGTGTGGGGCATTGGCTGCAGGCTGAGGCCAGGGCGCAGGTGAATACCGCACTGTTGGAATTCATAGCAGGCTGATGCAGCGGGTGTCAGCCATCAAGGGATAACACATCTATGTCGCAGATGCTCGAATATGGACAGCAGGATGCGTCCTACCAGGCTGCGGGTGGTCTGGAGGGCATTCGCCAGCTGGTTGATGATTTCTATCTGGTCATGGATCAGGCTGACATGGCCAAGGAGATCCGCGCCATGCACGCAGAGGATCTCAGCGCTGCGCGCGACAAACTAAGCTGCTTTCTCAGTGGCTGGCTGGGTGGGCCGCGTCTGTATCAGGAGCGCTACGGCCAGATCAGTATTCCTGGTTTCCATGCGCGTTGGCCTATCGGAGAGTCACAGCGTGATGCCTGGCTTGACTGCATGGCCGAGGCGATAGCGCGTCAGCCGTGGACACCGGCCTTCAAGCACTATCTTCTGCAACAGCTACGCATTCCAGCCGAACGTGTGGTTCAGGCCGCGCAGGCCCGACGTCAGCTCTGAGCGGTGTCAGTCGTTACAGATTGCGCGCGCTGAAGGTATCGCATGCACTGAACTTGCCCGACTCGAAACCACGCTGGAACCAGGCCATGCGCTGTGCCGAGCTACCATGGGTAAAACTGTCTGGCGTCACCCGGCCCTGAGACTGCTGCTGCAGGCGGTCATCGCCAATGGCCGCGGCGGCGGCCAGTGCTTCGCCCAGGTCCCCCGAGTCGAGCAGTTGGCGTTGGGTGTGAGCATGAAAGCCCCAGAGTCCGGCAAAGCAATCGGCCTGCAACTCCTGGCGCACGGATAACTGATTGGCCTGGGCTGGAGAAGCGCTGCGCCGCGCCTGGTGCACGCGCGCGGAAATGCCCAGCAGGGTCTGCACATGGTGACCGACCTCGTGGGCAATCACATAGGCCTGGGCAAAGTCACCGGGGGCACCGTACTTTTCGCGCAGATCGTTATAGAACGACAGGTCGATATAAACCCGTTGATCAGCCGGGCAGTAGAAGGGCCCCATAGCTGAATTGGCTGAGCCACAGGCCGAGGAAACCTGGCCGCTGAAGAGCACCAGCCGGGGCTGCTGGTACTGGCGACCCATGGACTGGAACAGGCCTTCCCAGGTGTCCTCGGTATCGGCCAGCACTACCGAGACAAACTCCACCAGTTCTTCCTGCTCTGGTGGAATGGCTCGCTCGGGTCCGCCAGCCCCACTCTGCCCCGTCAGAAGCGGCAGCAGGTCAATCCCGGCCAGACGTGCGGCAAAGAACAGCACTACGCCGATAACCAATACCCAGCGGCCGGTTTTCGAGCGGATCAGCAGGGGCAACAGGCGTAATGCCGCACCGCCTCCCGCCGCACCGCCAGCTGAGAGTCCGCGCCGATCTTCGACATTGCTGCTTCGTCTGCCGCCTTTCCAGCGCATAAGTGCTCCTTGCCTGTTCGCTCAATGCCGCATTGCCGCAACAATGCGGTTGGCCTCGGTATTTTGCAAGTACCCGGATTCGCCGTTGATCAGAGCTGTTCCAGACAGCCGGCCAGATTGTCGGCAAGAGTCTGCAGTGATTGCTCGTAGCCACGGGCAGACACCGCGGTGGCACTGCCAAGCGGATCGAGCTCGGCCTGTTCAACGGTGATGCCCTGGGTCAGGCTGTTGATCAGCCGCGGCGTGAACTGAGGTTCGCTGAAAACACAGCTTGGCGCGTTAGCGATCAATTGCTGGCGCAGCACATTGATATGCCGTGCACCGGGTTGAATCTCGTGCGACAAGCTGAATATACCGCGGGCGCGCAGACCGTAATGGTCTTCAAAATAGCCATAACCGTCATGGAAGACGAAATAGGGTTTGTCGACCAGCGGTGCCAGGCGTGTTTTGATCTGTGCATCCAGTGTCGCGAGGCGTTGTTCGAAGTTCTCCAGATTGGCTTGCAGACGCGCTGTATCCTCGGGATAGAGCGGACGCAAATCATTGGCCATAAATTTGGCGATGTGCACGGCATTAAAGGGCGACAGCCAGATATGCGCATCCAGGCTGCCATGATCGTGGCCGTCATCATGGTGATGGTGTTCATGCTGGTCGCTGCTCTGGAAGTTCAACGACTGTGCCTGTTCGCGGATGCGCAACCCGGGCAGCGACATCATCGCACTGGCCTGCGGCTGCTGCTCCAACAGGCTTTCCAGGAAGCGTTCAAGCTCTGGACCAATCCAGTAAATGCGTTCTGCATGCTGTAGCGCACGGCGATCCGAAGGGCGCAGTGCATAGGTATGGGGCGAGCTTCCAGCCGGCATCAGCACCCCCGGCTGGTCAATGCCATCCAGTACAGCCGCAGCAATCTGTTGCAATGGCTGGATGCTGGTCAGGACCCGCGGAGAGTCGGCCAGCGCGGCCATGGATATCAGCCAGCCGCCGATCAGGCAGCTGAGAGTGCGCAACAGCATGGTCATACCTCCGAAAGCATATTTGTTATATGATAACAGCCATTCTCCAGCCGCATAGATTTCCTTTAAAGGCGCTCTGCCATGACCGAACACAGTATGCCCGCGGACCCCCATCAACCCCATGATCACAGTGCCTGTGTCAGTGGCGCCCTGGCGTCTGCGGAGCAGCTCTGCGATAGAGCTGGCGTACGCTTTACGGCGTTGCGCAAGCGGGTGCTGGAACTGGTTTGGGATAGCCACAAACCGTTGGGCGCCTACGATATTCTTGAGACGTTGGGACGCGAAGATGGTCGCCGAGCGGCACCACCGACCGTTTACCGCGCGCTGGATTTTCTGCTTGAGCAGGGGCTGGTTCATCGTATCGCGTCGCTGAATGCCTTTATCGGTTGCTCCAGTCCGGATCATCAGCACCAGGGGCAGTTTCTGATCTGTCGAGCCTGTCATGTTGCGATTGAGTTGGACAGCGCCGGGATAGTCCAGGCGATCGCGGCCGATGCCAGTGAGCTGGGCTTTCAGGTCGAAAACGAAACCGTGGAAATTACCGGCCTGTGTGCCCAATGTCAGGCCGGCCAATGAGCCAGCCGCTACTGAGTCTGAGTAACGTCAGTTTGCGTCTGCAGGGCACGCCTGTGCTCGAGGGCGTGAGCCTGGCTGTGCAGCGTGGTGAAGTGGTCACCCTGATTGGCCCGAACGGCGCTGGCAAGACCAGTCTGGTCCGGGTCGTACTCGGGCTGATCAAGGCCGACAGCGGCCAGGTACAGCGTCAGCCACGTCTGCGCATTGGCTACATGCCGCAAAAACTGCAGGTCGATGCTACCCTGCCCCTCACCGTCATGCGTTTTCTGTTGTTGGCCCCGGGGGCCCGCCAGATTGATGCGCTGACTGCTTTGCAGGACGTCGGTGCCGAGCATCTTCAGGGACGTCCGTTGCAGCAGGTGTCGGGTGGCGAGATGCAACGCATCCTGCTGGCCCGTGCGCTGCTGCGCAAGCCTGATCTGCTGGTGTTGGACGAGCCGGTTCAGGGTGTTGATGTGAACGGCCAGATCGAGCTTTATCAACTGATTACCCGCCTGCGTGATCGCTACAACTGCGGCATTCTGATGGTGTCCCATGACCTGCATCTGGTCATGGCAACCACCAATACCGTGGTCTGCCTGAACCGCCATGTCTGTTGTTCGGGCCATCCCGAACAGGTCAGTCTGGATCCGGCCTTTGTTGCCCTGTTTGGCGATCAGGCCAGTGCCCTGGCGGTGTACAACCACCATCATGATCATGACCACGATTTGCACGGCGAAGTCGTTGAAGCCGGCCAGAGTCATGCCCACCAGCACGGACCCAACTGTAACCATGCCTGATTTTTTATTGCTTGCCCTGGTTGCCGGCCTGGGTCTTGCCCTGGTTGCCGGCCCCCTGGGCTCCTTTGTGGTCTGGCGGCGCATGGCCTATTTTGGCGATACCCTGTCGCATTCCGCCCTGCTGGGTATCGCCCTGGGCATGTTGCTCGACATCAATCTGACTGTCGCAGTGATTGCCGGCTGTGTGCTGCTGGCCGTGTTACTGGTGGCCCTCCAGCACAAGAACTGGCTGGCCAGTGACACCCTGTTGGGCATCCTCGCGCACAGCACCCTGTCATTGGGTCTGGTGGTGCTGGCGTTGACCGACAATGTCCGTGTAGATCTGATGGCCTATCTGTTTGGCGATCTGCTGGCGATTACCCATTCCGACCTGTACTGGATGCTTGGCGGGGTGCTGGTGGTGATGCTGCTGATGGCCTGGATGTGGCGCTCTCTGCTGTCGATCACCGTGCATGAGGAACTGGCCCGGGTTGAGGGGCTGCCGGTCACCGCCATTCGCCTGGGGCTGATGCTGCTGATCGCCATTGTGATTGCCGTGGCCATGAAGATAGTTGGCGTACTGCTGATTACTTCGTTGCTGATTATTCCCCCGGCAGCTGCCCAGCGGCATGCGCGCACGCCGGAGCAGATGGCGCTGGGCGCCAGTCTGCTGGGCTGTCTGGCGGTAGTAGGTGGGTTGAGTATGTCGTGGTATCTGGATACCCCGGCCGGACCTTCGATCGTGGTCTGCGCTGCCGGGATATTCATGTTGGCGATGGCGGTTCCGCGTCGTTCCTAGTCCGATCCAATACCAGTCCAGGCCGCTCTGTGCTGCGTTTGATCAGGGCAGCGCCATGATCCTGGGCAGCCAGAGTGCCAGTTCCTGCGGTTTCAGGGGCGGACGGATAAAGCCGACATACTGACCCTGTGGATTGACCATCACCACCTGACCGCTGTGGTCGACCAGGTAGTTCTCGGTGCTGGTGTCCGGCTCGATATAGGCAATCGACAGCGCCCTGGCCAGACTGGCCAGTTGTTCGGGTTCACCGGTCGCGCCGTTGAAACCGGCCTTGAAGAACTCAAGGTAGGTGGCCATCTGCTCGGGTGTATCGCGATTCGGATCGACACTGACCATGGTCACCTGCAACTGTGCGCGGCTGTTTTCCGGCAGGCTGGTGACCAGTTGGCGCAGCTCGGCCATGGTGGTTGGGCAGATATCCGGGCAGAAGGTATAGCCAAAGAATAACAGGTCCCACTGGCCATTCAGATCGTCTTTGCCCCAGGCCTGCCCCGTAGCCGAGGTCATGCTGATATCCGGCAAGGCGCGCGGCGTATCAAACAGAAAGATGCCGGCCCGCGACAGTTGCTCAGGGTCCAGCGGAACTGGCCGGCTTACCTTGTTGACCACAGCGCCGATCACCAGGGCAATGGCTGCCAGGGTGACCAGAACGGTTTTTTGCACGCCACTCATAGCCATCCGGCCACTCCCACATAATGATCGACCAGCAGTGCCACAAAGAGCCAGAGCAGATACCAGAGAGAAAACTTGAAGGTCTTGATGGCCGCATGCGGGCGGCTGTCACGCCAGAGTGCCCAGGCCCAATCGATAAAGCGCGCACCCAGAACCAGTGCGACCGCCAGATAGAGTACGCCACTCATGTGAATCACGTAGGGCAGCATGCTCACGGCAAGCAGAATAAAGGTGTACAGCAGAATGTGCAGCTTGGTGTAGCGCTCGCCATGGGTCACGGGCAGCATGGGGATATCGACCTTGGCGTACTCTTCCTTGCGGTGTATAGCCAGCGCCCAGAAGTGCGGGGGCGTCCAGGCAAAGATGATCAGTACCAGCAGCAGCCCTTCGGCATCAACCTGACCGGTAACCGCAGTCCAGCCGAGCAGTGGCGGTGCCGCACCGGCCAGCCCGCCAATCACGATGTTCTGCGGCGTTGCCCGTTTCAGGAACGAGGTATAGATCACCGCATAGCCGAGCAGTGAGGCCAGCGTCAGCCAGGCGGTAAGGGCGTTGATCCATTGCAGCAAAATGGCCATGCCGGCCAGACCGAGGATCAGGGCAAACATCAGGGCGTTCAGCGGGTTGACGCGACCCTGGGCCAGGGGGCGGCGCTGGGTGCGTGCCATGTGGATATCAATGCGCCGGTCAACCACATGGTTGACGGCGGCGGCCGAACCGGCACACAGAGCGATACCCAGGTTGCCGAGAACCAGTACGTGCCAGGGCACCATGCCTTCGGTGGCCAGCAGCATGCCGATGGCTGAGGTGATGATCATCAGCGCGACTACCTTGGGCTTGGTCAGCTCCAGATAATCGCGCCAACCGGCCGTGGCCTGTGCATGCTTGGTCATGGTGGTCATGTCTTACTCCCCCGACGCCTGGGGCGCCTGTTTTTGTTCTTTTGATCAAGGCCCAGTATGCGTCAGCCGTCAGCGGCTGGCCAGCATTCCTGAGCCACGGCCCTTGCTCAGCAAGGGATCGGCAGCGGGTGCCCGCAGCCGATAATTGATGCTGACAACGACCAGCAACAGTGCCGCACCCACGGCGTTGTGGGCTACAGCAACGGCCAGCGGCAAATGTGCCAGGACGTTGGTGATACCCAGACTGACCTGGGTCGCAAGGGTCAGTACCAGCAGACCGGCGAGTTTGTTCAGGCGCAGATCCAGCATGCGCCAGGCCAGCACCAGCAGCACCAGGGTGGTAATCACCGCGCCAATCCGGTGGGTAAAGTGAATGGCTGTGCGTCCGGGGCCATCAAGTATGCCGCCGAGGTAATTCGGGCCGATTTCATGAAACAGGTGAAATCCAGCGGCAAAATCCATCTCATCAGGCCACCACTGACCATGGCAGGTTGGCAGATCGACACAGGCCACTGCGGCATAGTTGGTGCTGGTCCAGCCACCCAGCATGATCTGGACAATCACCACCACCAGCGCCAGTCGGGCAAAACGGCGCACACTGAGCAATGTTGGGCGTTGCGGAAGGGGTGGGAATTGATTGTACAGGCGCAGGCTGAGCAGCAGCAGCAAGGTCAGGGTGGCGAAACCGCCAAGCAGATGCAAGGTAACGATTTGTGGCCAGAGTTTCAGGGTTACTGTCCACATGCCGAACAGGGCCTGACAGATCACCAGCAGCAGCAGGCCAAAACTCAGGCCAATCGGATAGCCCGGGACCTTGCGTTGCTTGAGGCTGAACAGCGCCAGGCCGAGGATCAGCAGGCCGAGAATACCGGCAACATAGCGGTGGACCATTTCCGCCCAGGCCTTGAAGATTTCCACCGGTTCATCGGGAAAACGCATTTCCGCCAGGGCCAGGGCATTCTCACTGCGCGGTACGCCAAGGAAGCCATAACAGCCCGGCCAGTCCGGGCAGCCTAGTCCGGCGTGGACCAGGCGGGTGTAGGCACCAAGGATCACGACAACGAAACCGAAGGCCAGGGCGCCAACGGCAAACAGGTATCCGGGTTTACGCATGGCCTTAACCTACCTTGGAGACTTTCAGGAGATGCTTGAGATCATCCAGCAGCTTTTTGCCGGGTGCGGCGGGGTCCTTATGCAGTACCACGCGGCCCAGGGGGTCGATCAACCAGAGTTGCGGCCCTTCAGACCAGGCCGCTGGATGAACGCTGAGGCTGGACAGATAGGCAAGCGGATCAAGCCGTGCTTGCTGCATGCGCGGGAAATCCCTATGCAATTGGGCCAATTGCGTCTCACTGGCCTGATCACCGGTCGCCAGCAGATGCTGGACCCGTGACGCCTCACGGCCAATGGCAACATTGATTTGTCGGGCTTCGTGCAGCAGTGCCAGGCAGTCTTCCTGACACTCGCCAGGTGCGGTCACCAGCAGGCGCCAGGGTGCGCCGTAACCCACCTGCTCCAGCTCAATCCGCCAATCATCCAGGGTGATTATCGGTTCAACCAGATCGGTACGGTTGGTATGGCTGCCGGGGATGAATTCGCTCTTGGCCATGATCCAGGCGACCAGCATGGGGCCTACGACGATGGCGACTATTGCCAGTAGCTTGAGTTGCCCGCGCGGTTTTTGCGTGGTCTTGCGGTTGTCTTCGGTCATGCTCATCTTATTATTATTCCCCCCGGGGTTCGGGCCGAAAACCGGCCCAGATAAAGAGTGCCAGCAAAGCTGTAGCCAAGGCAAACCATTGCACCGCATAGCCGGTGTGTTTGCTTGAGGTCATCGGCAAGGGTGGCCAATCCAGCGTCAAGGCAGCGGGGCTGCCGATGCGCAGTCGGGCGATCCAGGGCAGCAATGCCTGGCCCGAATCGAGCTCCAGCTGCTGCATGTCAATATGGCTGATCAAGCGTGGCCAACCATCGTCTGGACTGTCATCGCCCAGGGTAAAAGCCTCGCCTGCTTCGGGCAGCAGCTCGGCATCCAGTGCCAATGTACCGGCGGCAGGTGGCAAGGCAGGTAGTTGTTGCCGGTCAGGCCAGGGCAGCCAGCCGCGGTTGACCAGCACGCGTTGTCCCGACACGTCATTAAAGGCCTGTAACACCTCTACGCCTGCCCGACCGTTGCGGGTACGGTTATCGAGCAGCCAGATGGCCTGCTGGTCAAATTCGCCCTGCAGGTAAACCGGTCGCCAGGCAGGATCACTGTCTTTCAGCAAGTCGCTCAGGGGCAGGCTCAGGTTGCCACGATTCTGGTCCATCTGCGCCTGCATCTGGCGCTTTTCTTCGGCGCGATCGAGCTGCCAGAAGCCGAGGCTGATCAGCAGCGGTATAAAGGCCAGCAGAAAAAGCCAAAGCGGCCATCCGGGGGCAAAACGCAGGGAATTTCGACTCTCAGACATGGCTACCTGGATCCACAACAGGGTCTATACTGGCACCACTTCAACCCTAAGGATTCATACTATGTGGCTAAAATTGGCCATTCTGGTTTTGATGCTGGCCATTCTTGTCAGCCTGTTCAGCGGCCTGTTCTTTCTGGTCAAGGACACTAATGGCTCTGGACGACTGGTCACGGCACTGAGTGTGCGCATCAGCTTGACGGTATTGCTGGTGCTGCTGCTGGTGTTCGGATTCTGGACAGGCCAGTTGGGCTGGCATACCCCCTGGCTGAAATAAAGCGGACCCCTGAGGGTCCGCCATCTGCTCAGAATACGTAAACGAACAGGAACAAGCCGACCCAGACCACGTCAACGAAGTGCCAGTACCAGCTGGCGGCTTCAAAGCCGAAGTGGTTTTCCGGGGTGAAATGCCCGCGGTAGATACGCACCAGCATGACCGTCAGGATCAGCGTGCCCATGAATACGTGCACACCATGGAAGCCGGTGAGCATGAAGAAGGTCGCACCGTAAATCCCCGAATCCAGGGTCAGGCCCAGATCACGGTAGGCATGGACGTATTCGTAGCCTTGCACGAACAGAAACACCACAGCCAGGGCGATGGTCAGAATCATCCAGTTTTTCAGCGCGGTACGCTTGCCAGCACGCAGTGCGTGGTGGGCAAAGGTCACGGTGATACTTGAGGTGATCAGCATAATGGTATTGATCAGCGGCAGTTGCCATGGGCTGATCACTTGCTCTGGCCCGGGGAACAGCTTCGGATCCGGATTGGTCATCAGCGGCCAGGTGTATTCAAAGCCTTCCCAAAGCATACTGCTTACACCCTTGTCGCCGTCGCCGGCCAGCCAGGGTCCGGCAAAGGTGCGCACATAAAACAGCGCACCAAAGAAGGCGGCGAAGAACATCACTTCGGAAAAGATGAACCAGCCCATGCCCATGCGGAAGGAGCGGTCCATTTGTGCGCTGTACAGGCCCTTGTGGCTTTCGTCGATGACATTGCCGAACCAGCCAGTGAACATCCAGGCGAGAATCAGCAGGCCAACCAGCATGGCGATCAGCCCGCTGTTGCCGCTTGAGGTCATCAAGGTACCCATGCCGACCAGGGTGGTCAGCAGACCGATTGAACCGACGATCGGCCATTTGCTTTGCGCCGGTACGTAATAGGCTTCGTGCGTTGAGTCGTGACTCGCCATCTGTTGTTCTCCTTATCAGGCAGTCAAATTCAGTTGCTGTGCACCGCTGCCAGATCGAAGCTGGCAGCCATGCGTTCAGTCACATCAAACAGGGTATAGGCCAGGGTCAGGCGCTGCACCTCACCGGGCAAAGCCGGGTCGACAATAAAGCGTACTGGCATTTCTATGCTTTCACCCGGCTGCAGTAATTGCTGGGTAAAGCAGAAACATTCGGTCTTGTGGAAGAAGGCAGCGGCCTTGGACGGCGACACACTGGGTATCGCCTGGGCAATCATCGGCCGGTTGGTCGGGTTATGGGCAACAAAGACCATTTCCCGGGTTTCTCCCGGATGCATGACGATTTCATTGGCCTGTGGCCCAAAGGACCAGGACATGCCTTCGGCATTGGTTGAAACAAACTGCACGCGGATTGATCGCGCTTCGTCTATCTCGCCTGCGTTGCCGGTAAAGGCGCTGTCGCTGGTTTTGCCATTGATACCGAAGGCGTCACACATCACGTCATAAATGGGCACCAGCAAAAAGCCGAAACCGAACATGCCAACCACCAGTATCAACAGGCGGCTGACCAGGTTTTTGGTGCTGATGCCTTGCTCTTTCATGACCGAGCCTCTGCTTATTTCACTTCAGGCGGTGTGCTGAAGGTGTGGTAGGGCGCCGGTGAGGGCACTGTCCATTCCAGCCCCTCGGCACCATCCCAAGGCTTGGCTGCTGCCTTGGGGCCACCTTTGATGCACTTGATGACGATGAACAGGAACAACAACTGTGTTGCCGCGAACATGAAGGCTCCGATCGAAGAGATCATGTTGAAGTTGGCGAACATCATGTTGTAGTCCGGAATCCGCCGTGGCATACCCGCCAGACCGATGAAGTGCATCGGGAAGAACGCCAGGTTCATGCCGATGAAGCTCATCCAGAAATGCGTTTTGCCCAGCACTTCGTCATACATGTGGCCGGTCCACTTGGGCAGCCAGTAGTAGGCCGAGGCGAAGATCCCGAAGATCGCACCGGGCACCAGTACGTAGTGGAAGTGAGCGACCACGAAATAGGTATCGTGGTACTGGAAGTCAGCCGGCGCAATGGCCAGCATCAGTCCGGAGAAACCACCGATGGTGAACAGAATGACGAAGGCCACCGAAAACAGCATGGGCGTTTCGAAACTCAGGGAACCCCGGAACATGGTTGATATCCAGTTGAACACCTTGACCCCGGTGGGGACGGCAATCAGCATGGTGGCGTACATGAAGAACAGTTCGCCGGTCAGCGGAATGCCGACGGTGAACATGTGGTGTGCCCAGACCACAAAGGACAACAGTGCAATCGCTGCTGTGGCGTAGACCATCGAGGCATAGCCGAACAGCGGCTTGCGACTGAAGGCCGGGATGATCGCGCTGACGGCACCGAAGGCCGGCAGAATCATGATGTAGACCTCAGGGTGACCGAAGAACCAGAAGATATGCTGGAACATCACCGGATCACCACCACCGGCGGCATTGAAGAAGCTGGTGCCGAAGTTGATGTCCATCAGCATCATGGTCACCACGCCGGCCAGTACCGGCATCACCGCGATCAGCAGGAAGGCGGTGATCAGCCAGGTCCAGACGAACAGCGGCATCTTCATCAGGGTCATGCCAGGCGCACGCAGGTTGAGGATGGTGGCGATAATATTGATCGCGCCCATGATCGAACTGATACCCGCGATGTGGATGGCAAAAATGAAAAAGGTCACGCTCGGTGGCGCGTAGGTGGTGGACAGTGGCGCGTAGAAGGTCCAGCCGAAGTTCGGACCGCCGCCTTCCATGAACAGGGTCGATACCAGCAGACCAAAGGCCGCCGGTAACAGCCAGAAGCTGAAGTTGTTCATGCGTGGCAGGGCCATGTCCGGCGCCCCGATCATCATCGGAATCATCCAGTTGGCCAGACCGACGAAGGCCGGCATGACTGCGCCGAAAACCATGATCAGGCCATGCATGGTGGTCATCTGGTTAAAGAATTCCGGCTCGACCAATTGCAGGCCGGGCTGGAACAGTTCGGCGCGAATAACCATGGCCATGCAGCCGCCCAGCAGGAACATGGCGAAGCTGAACCACAAATACATCGTACCGATGTCCTTGTGGTTGGTGGTCAGTACCCAGCGCATCAGGCCTTTGGCAGGACCATGGGCATGGTCGTCGTGATGGTGATCAATCACTGCACTCATGATGGTCTCCTTATTGGCTGTTCTTGAAGTTGAGAATGTCGACCGGGGTAACTACGTCGCCGGTATCATTGCCCCAGGCGTTACGCTCGTAGGTAATGACGGCGGCGATATCCACTTCCGAGAGCTGAGCAGCAAATGACGCCATTGAGGTGCCTGGGCTGCCATTGACGACGATATTGATATGTCCCTGAATATCGTTGAGAGCCATGTCACTGCCCTTGAGGGCCGGGAACATCGGTGGAATGCCTTCGCCACCGGGTTGGTGGCAGGCGGCGCAGGCGCGGCCATAGACCTCTTCGCCGCGCGTCATCAGCTCGGCGAGCGTCCATTCCTTGCTGGTCAACTCGGCTTCGCGGGCAGCGGCTTCCTTCTTCTCGGCCAGCCAGATATCAAAGTCTTCCTGGGTCTTGGCTTCCACTACCACGGGCATGAAGCCGTGATCGCGACCACAAAGCTCGGTGCACTGGCCGCGGTAAATGCCGGGCTCGTCAATGATGGTCCAGGCCTCGTTGACGAAGCCCGGGATGGCGTCCTTCTTCACGGCCAGGGCCGGGACCCACCAGGAGTGGATAACGTCGGCGGCGGTAATCAGGAAGCGAACTTTCTTGCCGATCGGGACAACCAGCGGCTCATCGACTTCAAGCAGGTAATTGTCGTTCTTGTCGGTGAGATTGCGGATTTCTTCGCGGGGAGTGGTCATGTTGCTCATGAAGGTCACGTCTTCGCCCAGATAGCTGTACTGCCAGCGCCACTGGTAACCGGTCACCATCACGTCAAGATCGGAGTCCTGGGCGTCATAAATGCTGATCAGGGTCTTGGTTGCCGGCACGGCCATGCCAACCAGAATGAGCAGCGGGATGACGGTCCAGAGCACTTCAACCGATAGGTTTTCGTGGAACTTGGAGGCGACCGCGCCCTTGGACTTGCGGTGCGCAAACATGGAGTAGAACATCACGCCGAAGACGACGATGCCAATGACCACGCAGATCCAGAAGATCAGCATGTGCAGGTCATAGACCTCATTGCTGACCTGAGTGACCCCTTTGGGCATATTGAATGCCCAGTCGGCGTGTATGGTGCCGCTGAGTGCGAGCAGGACTAATCCACTCAGCCAGGCCTTTGCATATCGCAACATTCCCGGTTCCCCTTATTGTTTTTATCAGATCTGGTGCGGGGGGAGTGTCGGCGGATATGAATACCGCTTGAACGTCAGTCTATGCAGCAATGACGGATATTGGTGCGTGCTGTACGTCTGCCCCCCAAAAAACAGCCAGACCCGTTGAGTATAGACCTGAGAGACTGCTTGGCAATCCCCCATTGCCTTTATTTTTTGATATCTGTCAAGGTGCCGCGGGCCTGATTATGCTGGTTCTGCGTTACAAAGTGCTAACACGGCGCTGCCAAATCAAGGGGCAGATTATCCCAATGACTCATATGTGAGTCACTTTGACGATGTCATTATGCTCTGCTAGCTTTTAGCCAACTCATTCATTGTCTTCCCGTTGCCAACTGGCATCGGTTCAGGCATTCCCGGAGTGACTCCATGGATATTCAAGCACTGCGTGAGCGTGTTGATCTGGCTGCCCAGCAGGAACAGCAGGCTGCCAGTCTGGGTCGTTGGCTGGAGCAGCGTCTGCCTTCACTGCACCCGAGCATTGCCGCAAAAGACAGCCCGCGACACAGCCTGCTGCATTTCATTGATGGGTATATACGCCAGGTTCCGGACATGCTCGAGGCCGCCCAGCGGGTAGCCGAGCAGGCCGAGATGCGCAGTCAATTGCGTCCGGTACTCAAGGTAGCCGAGGCATTTTTTCTGCAACCGCCGGACTTGCCTGCCGATCACAGCGGCATGCTGGCGCTGCTCGATGAGGCCTATCTGGCGCATCGGCTGATTGAGGAAGTGAATGACCGTTATGCCGCCCATGGCGGCGGCTCTTTATTGCCATTGGATACCACGCGGGCCAACCTGATTGCCCACCACCTGCTTGGCGAGCCCTTTGCCAACGAATTGGATGGGCTGGTCATGCGGGCGGTGGACGGTCTATTACCGGAAAGCCTGTTTACCAGCCAGCCTTTTGCCGACCACTGTGCTGCGCAGCAGGCCGAGGGGGCAGGCAACCTCTGGGCGCAGTGGCCCTGCCTGTCCCGACAGTTGGGGCTGGATATCCAACTGCCGGGCATGACGGCTTGATCAAGACGACAGTCAGGCGTCGGGTTTTTTCAATCGCGGGTTGGGGAAGAACTGCACGGTCTGCGCCTTGACCGCCGGTTTGACGGCCTTGGCCTTGGTCACCCGCGTTGGAATCTCCTTCGGTACCGAGTTACCGCGCTCGTCGAGGGTGTCGGCATAGCCGCAGCTGACACACTCACGATTGGGTACGCCGTCCAGATCAAACATGCGAATGGTATCCATGCTGCTGCAGGCCGGACACACGGCACCGGCAATAAAGCGTTTGATCACCGCCGGGGCGTCCATCATGCCGCCTCGCTGATCAGGCCGCTGTGGCGCAGCAGGGCATCGATGCTCGGCTCGCGTCCGCGGAAAGCGACAAACAGCGCCATGGGTTCGCGGCTGCCGCCCTTGGCCAGAATCTGCTCGCGGAAGGCGCGGCCGGTCTCGGCGTTGAGTACGCCCTCCTCCTCGAAACGCGAGAAGGCATCGGCCGACAGTACTTCGGCCCATTTATAGCTGTAGTAGCCTGCCGCGTAGCCACCGGCAAAAATATGCGAGAAGCCATTCTGGAAGCGATTGAAAGCCGGTGGCGGAAACACCGAGATCTCGGCGCGCACCTGCTCGAGAACCGCCTGGGCGTTGAGTTCCGGCTGGTCACGGCGGTGCAGCAGAAAATCAAACAGCGAGAATTCAATCTGCCGGAGCATGCCGAGGCCAGACTGGAAGTTCCTGGCCGCCAGCATCTTGTCGAGCATATCCTGGGGCAATGCTTCACCCGTTTGATAGTGTCCTGAAATCAAGGCCAGCCCCTCGGGCTCCCAGCACCAGTTTTCCATGAACTGACTCGGCAGCTCGACCGCGTCCCAGGCCACGCCATTGATTCCCGAAGCAGCCGGGTAATCGACCCGGGTCAACAGGTGATGCAGACCATGGCCGAACTCATGGAACAGGGTGGTGACTTCGTCGTGGGTCAGCAGCGCCGGTTTATCGCCAATCGCCGGATTGAAGTTGCAGACCAGATAGGCAATCGGCTTCTGCAACTCGCCACCCGGCATCTGTCGACGATCACGGCAACCATCCATCCAGGCCCCGCCACGCTTGTTGCTGCGGGCATACAGATCGAGGAAGAAGCGACCAATCACTTGGCCCTGTTCAATCACTTCGAACAGCCGCGCATCGGCGTGCCAGCGTTCAAACTCGGCCACCTCACGTAGCTGGATGCCATACAGGCGTTCGACTATGGCAAACATGCCCTGCAGTACGCGGTTGATCGGGAAATAGGGTTTCAGCTCTTCCTGGGAGATGGCATAGCGGTGCTGGCGCAATTGCTCGCTGTAGTAGCCGACATCCCAGCTTTGCAGCTCGCTGCAGCCGCGTTCGGCAGCAAAGGCGCGCAGGGCCGCCAGATCCTGCTCGGCAAAACCGCGGCTGCGCTGACCCAGATCGCGCAGGAAGCCAACCACCTGATCGGTGCTGTCAGCCATTTTCGTGGCCAATGACAGTTCGGCATAGTTGGCAAAGCCGAGCAGCTCAGCCAGTTCATGGCGCAGGGCGAGAATCTCGTCAATCAGAGGGCCGTTGTCGTGTTCGCCGGCCCGCGGGCCCTGATCTGAGGCTCGCGTGGAGTAGGCGGTATACACCTCTTCGCGCAGGGCGCGATCATGGGCATAGGTCATCACGGCGTAATAGCTGGGGAATTCCAGGGTGATCAACCAGCCATCCTGGCCACTGGCCTCGGCAGCCTGACGGGCCTGGGCCAGCGCAGATTCAGGCAGACCGTCCAGACCGGCGGCATCGGTGATCAATTTGGTCCAGGCCTGGGTTGCATCCAGTACCTGGTTGGAGAAGCGACTTTGCAGCTCTGACAGGCGCATCTGCAGCTCGCCGTAACGCTTCTGCTGCGTCTCCGGCAGGGCAATACCTGACAGTCGGAAGTCACGCAGGGCATGCCGAATGATGGTCTGTTGGGCTTCGTCGAGTGCGCTGAAAGCCTCGCCTTCGGCCAGTTGTGAGTAGGCCTGGAACAGTGCCTGGTTTTGTCCAAGCTCGGTATAGAACTGGCTGAGTAGTGGCAGGCACTCGTTGTAGGCATCGCGCAGCTCAGGGCTGTTCATGACGGCATTCAGATGACTGGCTGGCGACCAGGCCCGTGACAGCCGTTCGCCCATATCGTCCAGCGGAACGATCAGGTTGTCCCAGGTCCAACTGGGCGGAGGAGAGTCCAGTAGCGACTGCAGACGGGCACGGTTGTCCGCCAGAACCTGTTCGATGGCCGGCTTTACGTGTTCGGCACGGATCTGGCTGAAGGGGGGCAGGTCGTAGGACTGCAGCAGCGGGTTACTCATGGTCATCGGCTATCCTGAAAGACATTCGGCATTACATCGGGTTGCATAGTATTTACTATGACAGCATATGGTACGGCCACTGTCTTTTAATAATGGTCACAAGAGCTTTCTTCAATGGGAACAGAATCAATGAATATCCGCCCATACCGCGAGCACCAACCCAGGCTTGGCCAGTCGGTGTTTGTCGACCCCTCCGCCGTGGTGCTCGGTGATGTTGAGCTGGGGGATGATGTCTCGGTCTGGCCCTTGACGGTAATCCGTGGCGATATGCATGCCATTCGCATTGGTGCGCGTACCAGTGTTCAAGACGGCAGTGTACTGCATATCACCCATGCCGGTCCCTTCAACCCGGACGGTTTCCCGCTGCAGATTGGTGAAGAGGTGACCATTGGCCACAAGGTCTTGCTGCACGGCTGCACCCTGGGCAACCGGGTGCTGGTCGGCATGGGCAGCATCGTTATGGACGGTGCGGTGGTTGAGGATGAGGTGATCATCGGTGCCGGCAGTCTGGTGCCCGCTGGCAAACGGCTGCAGTCAGGTTTCCTGTATATGGGCAGTCCGGCGCGCCAGATACGGCCTCTGTCGGAGCAGGAGCGGCAGTTTTTAAGTTATACCGCAGGCAATTACGTTCGCCTCAAGGATCAGCATCTGCAGCAGAATTGGGCTGTCTGATCGACCTTCCTGAACGTCTATACTGATGACACATTTGCGCAGGAAGCGAAATAGATGCGAGCGAGTAAACTCCGCACAGACTCGATAGCTGTCCAGCCTGGCCTCGGGGGGCTGGTTGATGCTGACCAGCGGTCGCTGATCCGTGTGATCTTTCTGCTTACCGGAGTGACCTTGGCGTGTTTTGCCTTGCTGCAATTCGGCCAAGGTAATGGCTTGTTTGCTTTGCTCGAGATACTCGCGGCCGCCTTGCTGTTCTGGGGTGCCTGGCGCATACCGGTTGCGCGACGTCCGGTCTGGTGGATCGTGGCCTATCTGCTGCCGTTAAATGGTTTTATCGTTTACATCATTATCATGCCGGATGCCTCGGTAACGGCTTTTGTCTGGGTGTACATGATGCCGGTAATGTCCTATCTGCTGCTTGGACGTCTGGCTGGGTTGCTGCTGGCAATACCCTATATGTTTATTGCAACCCTGGCCTATCTGCAGCGCTTTGGTCTACCGGATGACGCGGCTGGCTTTATTGATCTGGGCAATGCCTTGAGTTGCGGCATGCTGATCCTGGTCTTTGTCCATTTGTACGAGCGCCGCCGCGCGGCTGCCCAGCAGGCGCTGGAACGAATGGCCGATACCGATGCTCTGACCGGCGTCGCCAATCGTGGCAGCTTTCAGCGTAGCCTTGAATGGTGTATTGCAGAGGCAGCACGCAGTCAAACCAGCTTTGTTCTGGTGTTGCTGGATGTTGATCTGTTCAAACAGGTTAATGATCGCTGGGGACACGCCGTTGGCGACGCCGCCTTGCAGCATATCTGCCGCGTGTTATCTGCACGGCTGCGGCAAACCGACAGCATCGGCCGGCTGGGCGGCGAGGAGTTCGGCTTGCTGCTGCGCGACGCTGATCTGACGGCTGCGCGGCAGATGACCGAGACCCTCAGACTGCAGCTGAACCAGACGCCGCTGCGCTTTGGTCAGCAGTCAATCAATCTCTCGGCTACCTTCGGTCTGGCCGTCTGGCCAACTGATGGCGTGAGTGCCGATGCCTTGTTTCGCAGTGCCGATGAACGACTCTACCGGGGCAAGGCATTGGGCCGAAATCAACTGGTGCATCATGACGTGCTGCCAGTGGATATACTCGACGTGAAACTGACTCGCTGACCCTGTTGGCAGGCAATCAGCCTGATGAATAGTGTCCCGCTGATCGTGACTTCCGCTGCTGCTGGTTTATGATCTGCTCGTTACGGGGCTTGTATCCCCGCCCATTCAAGATTGTGCAAAGAGGCGAATCATGTCTGCCTATACCAACCGTAAAGTGGTACTCAACCAGCGCCCTCAGGGTGAAATTCAGGATGGCGATCTGCTGATCAAGCAGGAGCCGGTACGTGATCTCAAGGACGGCGAAGTTCTGATCAAGACTCTGTGGCTGTCACTGGATCCCTACATGCGCCCGCGCATGAACGACAGCAAGGGCTATATGGATCCGATCGAAATCGGTGCGCCTATTGTCGGCGAAAGTGTTGGCCGGGTGGTCGAGTCCAAGTCAGCCAACTATCAGGTCGGCGATCTGGTCACTGTGTATTCCGGCTGGCAGGAGTTTTGCATCATCCCCGGTGATGCACCGATGGTGTACAAGATCAAGGATCAGGGCGCGCCCTTGCAGACCTATCTGGGTGTGGCCGGCATGCCCGGACGCACCGGTTATTGTGGCCTGATGTATGTCGGCAAGCCCAAGGCTGGTGAAACCGTGGTAGTGTCTGCGGCCTCTGGCCCGGTCGGTACCGTTGTCGGCCAGACCGCCAAACAGCTTGGCTGCCGTGTCGTTGGTGTGGCCGGTGGACCGGACAAGTGCCGCTTTGTCGTGGAAGAACTGGGCTTTGATGCCTGTGTCGATTACAAGGCCGGCAATCTTGAAGCTGATCTGGCAGCGGCCTGCCCGGACGGTATCGATGTGTATTTCGAGAACGTCGGCGGCGCGGTAACCCGCGCCGTGGCCAAACTGATTAATCCAGGCGCACGGGTGCCGATCTGTGGTTATGTGTCGGCCTACAATGCCGAAGACGCCAGCAAGGTGGAGACCCCCTTCCACGTGTTCGGCGCACTGGATCCCAAGCCGGAACACCGCTTCTTCCTGGTCACCGAGTGGCAGGATCAGCACCAGGAGGTCACCGCGCTGCTGGCCGGTCAGGTGGCGTCTGGCCAGTTGAAGTACAGTGAAACCGTAGCCGAAGGTCTGGATAACGCCATCGAGGCGTTCAAGGGTATGCTCAAGGGCAAGAACTTCGGCAAGCAGTTGGTGCATATCGCCGACTGATGAAGGCTGGCGCCGGGCCTGCCCGGCGCCAGATGCTGCCTCCCTCCCCGCACTACCGCCTCTCTTGACGCTGCGTCAATATCACATCGCCAGCATACCGACTCTTTTGGAACAAAATCTGCATTGTTTGCACTGAGATGGGCTGATCCGGGCGTATTCCGCGATTGCTTGCCCTTTTTTGAGGCGTGCGCCTGACGGGCGCGCTAGCACAGTGCCATATTGCAGGTATTCGCCATGCCGGTTGCCATGCTTGATGTCCTCTGGGTCGTACTATGTGCCGGCCTGGTGTTTAACATGCAGTTGGGATTCCTGTGCCTTGAGTCGGGGCTGACCCGCAGCAAGAACGCTATCAATGTAGCGGTCAAGAACATGGCTGACCTGAGTGTGGCCATCCTGCTGTACTGGCTGTTCGGCTTCAGCATCATGTTTGGTCTGAGTCACAGCGGCTGGGCGGGCAGTGGCTTTCTGCTGCTGTCCTTCGATGATACCTGGCAGGCGGCGTTCTTCCTGTTCCAGGCCATGTTCTGCACCACGGCCGCAACCATTGTGTCTGGCGCCGCCGCCGAACGCATGCGCTTCAGTGGCTATTTGCTGGTAGCGGCGCTGACAGCCGGACTTATCTATCCCTTTTTTGGTCACTGGGCCTGGGCTGGCAGCTTTACCGAAGGCGAAGGTTGGCTGGCAGCGCGCGGTTTTGTCGATTTTGCCGGCTCTACCGTGGTGCACGGGGTGGGCGGCTGGATAGCGCTGGCGGTGATTCTGGTGCTGGGTCCGCGTCAGGGTCGCTATGACCTGTCACGCGAGGGCCGCAGCCTGCCGGGTTCGAACCTGCCCATGGCGATGCTTGGCGCCTTGCTGTTGCTGTTTGGCTGGTTTGGTTTCAATGGCGGCAGTACCTTCAGTTTCGACCAGAGCGTGCCGGCTATCATCGCCAATACGGTGCTGGCGGCGATCGCCGGCATCCTCGGCGGCATGGGTCTGTCCTGGTGGCGCTGGCGCCTGGTTGATCCGGTCTATCCGTTGAACGGCATGATTGCCGGTATGGTGGCCATTACCGCCAGTGCCCATGTGGTGGATGCCGGGGTAGCACTGTTTATTGGCTTTGTCGGCAGTCTGGTGATGTATCTGGCTGACCGTCTGTTGTATCACTTCCGCATTGATGATGCGGTCAGTGCGGTGCCGGTGCATCTGGCCAGCGGCATCTGGGGCACCCTGGCCGTGGCGCTGTTTGCCGACATGGAACGGCTGGGCACCGGGCTGGACCGCTGGCAGCAACTGCTGGTGCAGGGTCAGGGCGTGATAGTAGCCGGCATCTGGGCCTTTGGTGTGACCTGGCTGTTGCTGCGGCTGCTGAATCGGGTCATGCCGTTGCGCGTTTCGGCTGAAGACGAGCGTACAGGTCTGAACGTCTCGGAGCATGGCGCGCGTACCGAACTGATTGATCTGCTTGATGCCATGGCAACGCATCAACGTGACGGACATTTTGTCCGTGAAGTTCCGGTTGAGCCCTTTACCGAGGTGGGACAGATTGCCGGTCAATACAACAAGGTGATCCGTGCCCTGCAGAGCGCCGTCGGCACCACCCAATCGATTATTCGGGATATCCGTGACGGCATAGTGACCTGCTCTCACGACGGTGTCCTGGCCAGTTGCAACCCCGGTGCCGAGCGGCTGTTTGGCTTGCCCGCCGAGCAACTGGTGGGCCAGTCGTTGCAGCGGTTGGTGGCGGAACAGGACTGGCTTGGTTTGCCGTGCCCGGAAGCCGGTGGCGAACTCAAACAGGAAGTCCTGTTCAGTCGCCGCGGGCATGAGCAGTTCGTCGCCGAACTGACGGTCAGCAGTGGCGCCTTTGACGATCATCTGCTGACCTGCATGATCCGCGACATCACCGAGCGGCGGCGGATTGAACAGCAGCTGTACCAGGAAAAAATGCTGGCCCAGGTAACCCTCGCCTCGATCGGTGATGGGGTGATTACCACCGGCCCCGACAGCCGCATCAGCTATCTCAACCCGGTCGCGGAAAAGCTTACCGGCTGGTCTGCCGATCAGGCCCTTGGACGCCCGCTGGAAGAAGTCTATCGACTGTATGACGAGATTTCCGGCAAGGCCCTGGGCAATCCGGTCACGGCCTTGTTGCGGCGCTATCGCAAGGTGATATCCGGGCAGGACGGCAGCGGCTTGCTGCTGCGCCGCCGCGATGGCAGTGACGTGGCAATTCAGGACGCGGTAGCACCGATCCGTGATGCCGAGGGGCGGATCATGGGTGCGGTATTGAGCTTCCATGACGTTACCGATACCCGACGGCTGGCGCGTGAGCTGTCGCATCAGGCGGCCCATGACACCCTGACCGGATTGGCCAACCGCGCCGAGTTCGAGCGTCGGCTGGCGGCGGTGCTCGGCTTGCCCTTCACTGAACGCGGTGATCAGGTGCTCTGCTATATGGACCTCGACCAGTTCAAGGTGGTCAACGATACCTGTGGACATGCGGCGGGGGATGAGTTGTTGCGCCAGCTGTCGAAGCTGTTCCAGAGCCGTATCCGCAGCAGTGATGTGCTGGCGCGACTGGGTGGCGATGAATTCGGCCTGTTACTCAGTGGTTGTCCGCTTGACGAGGCGGTACCCATCATTGACGGCTTGCGCGCGCTGGTGGAAGCTTTTCGCTTCAGTTGGGAGGGCAAGAGCTTCGCCGTGGGGGTCAGTATTGGCCTGGTAGCCATCGAACCAGGCGAGTCCCTGGGCTCCTTGCTGAGTGCCGCAGACAGCGCCTGCTATGCGGCCAAGGATGCCGGCCGCAATCGGATTCATATCTTTCAGGCTGATGACCAGAAGCTGCTTGAGCGGCGCGGCGAAATGCAGTGGGTCACGCGCCTGCGTCAGGCGCTGGACGGCGATTTGCTTAGGCTCTGTGTGCAACCTATCCAATATGCCGAGGATGGTCGGCTGGCCGGTTACGAGGTGCTGGTGCGCCTGCTCGCCGAAGATGGCCGCGAGATTCCGCCCGGCGCCTTTATGCCGGCGGCGGAACGCTATGCCCTGGCGCCGGCCATTGACCGCTGGGTGGTCAGCAACTTCCTTGCCTGGGTGGGTGATTATTGCCGCCGTCACCCGGATGTGACGAGCAACTATTCCATCAATCTGTCGGCAGCCAGCCTCGGTGAGGAAAGCTTTCTCGAGTTTATTCTCGATACCCTGCAACGACATGGCGTACCGCCGCAGTGCATCTGCTTTGAAATTACCGAGACCAGTGCCATTGCCAACCTGAGCCGAGCGGTGATTTTCATGCAACGGCTGAAGGCGATCGGCTGTTATTTTGCCCTTGATGATTTCGGTTCGGGGCTGTCGTCCTTTGCCTACCTGAAGAACCTGCCGGTGGATTTTCTGAAGATTGATGGTACTTTCGTCAAGGATATCGACACTGATCCGATCGCCCGCGCCATGGTCGCTTCGATCAATACCATTGGTCATGAAATGGGCCTGAAAACCGTGGCAGAGTTCGTCGAGAGCCAGGCGATTCTGGATTGTCTGCGGGCGATCGGGGTGGACTTCACCCAGGGCTATTTCCAGGGGCGGCCACAACCGCTGGAAACACTGGACAGCGTGCGCATGATGCCACGCTGAGCTGTTCCAGCGGCTTCTCAGGGCAGGTAGATGCGAAACTCGCCACCACCCAGCGCGCCGTCATTGGCCAGGGCAATACGGCCCTGCACGCCATTGCGCTGGTGCAGTTCGGCGATCCGCTGGCCAAAATACAGACCCAGGCCGGTGCTGCCACTGCTCATGTTGATGCCCAAGACATACTCAGACTGGTGTTCAAGCATGGCTGCGGGGTAGCCCTGGCCGTCATCACTGATGGCAATCACCAGTTGCTCGTCCTCCATCCAGGCCTGCAGATGTATGGCCGAGCGCGCATAGCGAATGGAGTTGTTGATCACGTTGCTGACCACCGAGCCAACCAGCTCGGCATCGATAAAGGCCATCAGTCCGTCTTCCTCGACCTCATACCGGCCGTCGATATGCCGTGAGCGCAGAATATCGGCATGGCGCGCCAACTGGGCCTGGAGAAAATCCTCGACTTCAACCCAGGCCGGGCGCATCGGCAGTTGATTCACCCCCAGCTTGTAGAGCCCGAGCATCTGCACCAGCATGCCGTTCAGGCGCAGGGATTCGTACTCGATCACGCCATGTTCGGCACTTTCGGCGAGATCTGGCGGCAGGGCGGCGGTCCAGGTCTCATAGGCCTGCATCAGCAGCGCCAGGGAGTTTTTCATGTCATGCACGGTGGACGCCAGCACCGTGGAGAAGTCCAGCCCTTCAGGCTCCTGATCTGTGCTCATAGTCCCTGCACCGTGGAGCAGAGCTTGTTGTAGCGCGGGTAGCGCGGGTCGCTGCTCGGCATGCTGCGTACCTGTTCAAGGCATTGCAGGCATTCGGCCTTGAGCTCGGCATCCGGTGTAGTCAGCAACAGCCGCAGCAATGACTGGGCAGTGTTCAGGGCAAAACTGATATTGCGTGGTTGCAGGGCCTGAGCCTGGCGAAACAGCGCCAGGGCCTCCGGAAACTGTTTCTGCTGATAGGCACGAATGCCCTCGCGATTGAACTGCTGGGCCTGGGTGCCCGCCTGCAGAATGGCTGGATTGTCGGTATGCTGGCTGATCGCGGACATGATGTTTTCGTCATCGCCGTACATCTCCGCACAGGTACCCAGCACCTCTTCAGCGACGTCTGTGCGCCCGAGCTTTTTCAGCTGTGCGGCGACTTCAAGCGCCTTGTCGGCGGAAAAAAAGGTGTCCATCTGTGCCAGCTGCTCGGCGGCGGCCTTGACCAGCTTGTCGGCACCACCGATATCGGCAGCTTTTTTCAGCACGCTGGCTTCAAGCAGATTGGCACGCACCTTCAAGCCCGGGTCATCCCTCCAGGTCTTGCCCAGGTCACCGAGTGTCTGGCGGATCTCGGTCATGACCTTGCTGCCAGGGGCCTCGTCACCCACCTGATCGCTCAGACTGCCGGCCAGCCCCAGGTGGTTTTCCGGATCCCGAAACTGAGAGTTACGTCCCAGGTCGATGGCTTGTCTGAATGCCTTGGTCGCGCGTTCGTAATCCCCGTTGCTGCGCGCCAGTTGTCCCAAGGTCTGCTGTCGTTGAAGGCTGTTGGGCGAGATCTGCAAGCCCTGCATCAGGAACGCCTGAGCTTGTTGATGGTCGCCGCGCGCCTTGTTAACGGCAGCCAACCCGTCAAACAGGGCCGGCAGCATTGGAAACTGGGTAACGGCGCTGGTAAATAACTGTTCGGCTTCGTCGAGCTTGCCCTGTTCCAGCCACAGCGTACCCAGTGCTATCAGTGCCCAGGGGAGGGGCCGGTCTCCGGTCAGAAACTTAAGCAGGGCTTCCAGTTCAGCATGCATGCCCAGCGTCTTGAGCGCATTGGCTTTATAGCGCAAACACTGTGGGGCCAACTTGGGGTTGGCCTTGAGCAGTTGGTCGCAGGCCGTGATGACAGCCGCGTGGTCTTCTTTGCTGAGGGCATCAAGAACGGGTTTCAGCGCCGTCTTGCGCTCCACCAGCTTGTCGAGTCGCTGTTGCAGGCTGGCCCGGTTGAAGGGCTTGGTCAGGTAGGCGTCCGGCTCGCACTCCAGGGCGCTCATGACCATGGCCTGGCTGCTCTCAGCGGTACACATGACGAAAATACAGTGCGGGCTGATCAGCTTGGCGTGGTGTAACTCTTCAAGTACCTGCTGGCCGTTTTTGCCGGCGCCCAGATTGTAATCATGCAGAATGATGTCGTACTGGGTATTGCGGCACAACGCCAGGGCTTCCTCGCCCTTGGCTGCCGCATCAACCTGCTTGACCGCCATCAGGCGCAACATGCCGGTTACCGCGGTGCGGAACTCGGAAAAATCATCTACCACCAGAAAGCGTTTTTTGCTGTAGTCGATCATGACATCCCTGCTGTCATAGCGTTGTAATGGTCAGACACAGTGCAGTATAGCTGGCCTGCGTTTCAATATAGTGTAGCAAAGTGCCATCACTGGGTCTGGGTCATTTTCCTTGTGCCCAGACAGCGATCTGCTCTGATTCAATAATGCTGCTTCCCGGCTTGGCAGCCAATGCCAGACCGAGCATGCACTCTGCGACCCGCACCGCACTGATTGGCTGGTAACGCGCAGGAATCAGCGGCCTGAGCAGGCGTGACAGGAGCAGGCCAGCCTGCTCAGCTGGACGCGTCTCAGGCCTTGGGCCCGAATCCAGCAGCGCCGGGCGCAGGATCTGTAATGAGTCAAAGCCCAATGCGGCCAGGCCTGCTTCGGTGTCACCCTTGGTACGCAGATAAAATGAACCGGCGCTTGTGCTGGCGCCAAGCGACGAGATCGACACGCAACAGGGCGTACCGGCGCGCCGCGCAAGTTGGGCCGCGTGCAGCACCAGGTCGTGGTCAATGGCGCGGAAAGCCGCTCTGGACCCGGCTTGCTTGAGTGTGCTGCCCAGTGCGCAGAGCAGTGCATCAGCCTGCCACCAGGCGCAATCTGTTGGCAGCGCGTGGAAGTCGATAACCGGGTTATCCAGTCGCGCCTGACTTGGCAGCGGGCGTCGGGTTGGCGCGGTTACCCTGGCAACAGCGGGATCAGCCAATGCGGCACGCAACAGCTGCCCGCCTACCATGCCGGTGGCGCCCAGTATCAGCAGGTGCTTCTTTGCTTCTGGCATGTGCATGACCTTTCAATTTCAATGAGCCGGTATGGATAATTTTGCGGTTAAAGCTGTCTAGGATGATTGGAAACCTTACGGAGAATGCCATGATTACAGGTGGACTGCTTGATCAGTTATTGAAATCAGCCAATCAGTTGATTCAGGGGCAAGGAGCACAGACGCCCGCGGCCAGACCCTCGGGAATGGCGAGCAGTGATAGTACAGGTGGCCTTAATCTTGGCAGTCTGCTGGCTGGTGCTGGTGGCGGCACAGCACTCGGCCTGCTGTTGGGCAACAAGAAAGCCCGCAAGATGGGTGGCAAGATTGCCGTCTATGGAGGCCTGGCGGCGGTCGGTGTGATTGCCTACAAGGCCTACGGCCAATGGCAACAAAAACAGGGTAATCAGAGCATGGCCGAGATACGCACGGTCGACCGGTTACCCGCGCCTCAGGTTGAGGAGCACAGTCGTGCGGTGTTGCGTGCACTGATTGCTGCAGCCAAGGCTGATGGCCATGTGGATCAGCGCGAGCGTCAACTGATCGATGCCGAAGTGGCTCGTCTAACCAATGATGCGCAGCTGCAGCACTGGTTTGATCAGGAACTGCAGAAGCCGCTTGACCCGGTCGAAGTGGCTAGCGCTGCAAGCACGCCGGAAATGGCCGCAGAAATGTATCTGGCCAGTCTGCTGGTGATTGATGAAGACAGCTTTATGGAGCGGGCTTACCTCGAGGAACTGGCCAAGCAACTACGGATTGAGCCTGGCTTGAAGCGCGAGTTGGAAAACCAGGTCAGAGACAACGCTCTGATCTGAACAATGGACCACTCTGGCCGGCAGCTGGATAAGCTGCCGGCTGGCTCATACGCTTGTTCGGTTTGCGCGCAATGCGCGAATGTCAGTTTCACTCCTTTTGTCCCCTTAGCCCGCATTAATAGCTTCTTTCCTTGGAATGGGAGCGAGAGTTGGCTGTTTTTTTATATGCGATTTTGTTCTAAGCATAGAATTGAAAAACAGTTAAGATTGATCTTAACTGTATACCCATAGGGGTATCATTTCGGAGTGCAGCATGCAGCCAGATGTAAAGACTTTCTTCGACCCGGCAACCTTCACCTACAGCTATGTTGTTGCTGACCCGGTTTCAGGGCGTTGCGCGATAATTGACTCGGTCATGGATTATGATCCGGCCTCGGGCAAGACCGCTTTCGACAGTGCCAACGCCATCATCGACCATGTCAAAAGCAATCATCTGCAGGTGGACTGGATACTGGAAACCCATGTCCATGCTGACCATCTGTCAGCTGCGCCCTACTTGAAACGCGAGCTTGGTGGCCAGTTGGCGATTGGTGAGCAGATCACCCTGGTGCAGAACACCTTTGGCAAATTGTTCAATGCGGGTACTGGATTTGCCACCGATGGACGCCAGTTTGATCACCTGTTCAAGGACGGCGATACCTTTGAACTGGGTTGCCTGACCGCACGAGCCATCCACACGCCTGGTCATACGCCGGCCTGCATGACTTATCTGATCGGCGATGCCGGCTTTGTCGGTGACACTCTGTTCATGCCCGATTACGGCACTGCCCGCTGTGACTTTCCGGGTGGCGATGCACACACCCTGTTCCGTTCAATTCAAAAGCTGTTTGCCTTGCCCGGTGAAACACGCCTGTTCATGTGCCACGACTACAAGGCACCCGGGCGTGAGGCGTTCTGCAACGAAACCACCGTGGACGAGGAGCGTGAACACAATATCCATGTGCACCAGGGCGTAGATGAGCGTGATTTTGTCGCGATGCGCCAGACGCGTGATGCCACCTTGGGGATGCCAACCCTCATTCTGCCCTCGGTACAGGTGAATATGCGCGCTGGTCAATTGCCGCCAGCCGAAGATAACGGGATCCGTTATCTGAAAATTCCGCTCGATCAGTTTTAAGGTGATGACCATGATCCCTTGCTTCTATCGGGCCTCTTTCTGTGCTGTGACCGCGCTGACAGCCTGTCGTTGCGAACAGGGGCCTGGCAAGTGAATCTCCGTCACTGGCTGCCATGGCTGGACTGGGGACGCGGCTATAACAAGGCCAGCGCCGGACAAGACGGATTGGCTGCGCTGATTGTGACCTTGATGCTGGTTCCGCAAAGTCTGGCCTACGCCATGTTGGCCGGCTTGCCACCGGTGATGGGCCTGTATGCCAGTATCCTGCCCTTGTTGCTCTATGCCCTGTTCGGCTCCAGCCGGACCCTGGCCGTTGGGCCAGTTGCGGTTGTGTCACTGATGACCGCGGCCGCAATTGGGCCTTTATTTCCGGCTGGTAGTCCGTCGTACATCAGTGCGGCAATGCTGCTGGCGATGATGTCAGGGATAATCCTTGCCGGTATGGCTCTGTTGCGACTGGGATTTCTGGCCAACTTCCTGAGTCATCCGGTTATTTCCGGCTTTATCAGCGCCTCGGGGATCCTGATCGCCATAGGTCAGGCCAAGCATATTCTCGGTGTATCGGTACCCGGAGAGGGGCTGGTTCAGATTCTGCCGGGGTTGCTGCAATCGCTGCCCGATACTCATCTGCCCACCCTGCTGATCGGGTCGTTGACGCTGCTCTGGTTATGGTGGGCGCGCTCGCAACTCAAGCCGCTGCTTCAGCGTGCCGGCCTGGCTGCGACGATGGCTGGCAACCTGGCCAAGGCTGGTCCGGTGCTGGCGATTGTGGTTGCCATTCTCTGTGTCACGCTATTGCAGCTTGATCAGGTCGGGGTCAGGGTCGTTGGAAACATCCCCCGCGGGCTACCCGGCTTCAGCCTGCCAACCCTTGATCTGGCGTTGATCGTGCAACTGCTGCCAGCGGCTGTACTGATCAGTCTGGTCGGTTTTGTTGAATCAGTTTCGGTAGGGCAGACCCTTGCGGCCAAACGCCGGGAACGGATTCAACCGGATAACGAACTGCTGGGCCTGGGGGCAAGTAATCTGGGCGCCGCCTTCAGCGGTGGTTTTCCGGTAACCGGAGGGTTTGCCCGCTCGGTGGTGAATTTTGATGCAGGTGCCCAGACCCCGATGGCCGGTATCTTCACCGCCATGGGTATTGCGCTCAGCGTCATGTTGCTGACCCCGCTGCTGCACAACCTGCCCCAGACAGTGTTGGCCGCCACCATCATTGTTGCGGTGCTGGGTCTGGTTGATCTGGGTTCGTTGCGGCGAACCTGGCGCTATTCGCGTCAGGACGGCGCAGCACAATGGATCACGCTGCTCGGTGTGCTGCTGATTGGCGTGGAAGCCGGGATTCTGCTGGGGGTGACGTTGTCACTGCTGTTATTCCTGTGGCGCACCAGTCAACCGCACATGGCGGTGGTGGGCCAGGTGCCGGGCAGTGAGCATTTCCGCAACATTGAGCGTTTTGCCGTGATGGAGTCACCGAATGTGCTGTCGTTGCGGGTGGATGAAAGCCTGTACTTTCCCAACGCCCGTTTTCTGGAGGACCGGATCGGCGAGTTGGTGGCTGCTCGTCCGCAGGTACGTCATGTCGTATTGATGTGTCCCGGTGTCAACTTGATAGACGCCAGTGCCCTGGACTCCCTGGAAACCATTGCCGAACGACTGAAAACCGCCGGGGTGCAGTTGCATCTGTCAGAGGTCAAGGGCCCGGTGATGGATCAGCTCAAGCGCTCTACCTTCCTGGACCACTTTGGTGGACAGGTCTTTATCAGTCAGTACCAGGCGCTCAGAACCCTGGCTCCGGCGCTGACCCTGGCCACCCGGCAGCAGGACGATCAGTCCTTTTTAATCCAATCCCTTGATGGCAGGAGACAGGCATGAAGCAAGCCCATGATCTGGTAACAGAAGCAAAGGCACGCATCCAGGAGGTCACCCTTGAACAGGCGCAGGCCGCGATTCAAGAGGCTGATGTGCTGGTGGATGTGCGCGAGCCGGATGAATTCCGCGAGGGGCATTTGAGCGGCGCTGTGAATATCCCGCGCGGCATTCTGGAGTTCAAGTTGAGCAGTGAGCCGGGCCTGTCAGCCCGGGATATCAACATAGTGCTGTATTGCAAGAATAGCGGTCGCTCGGCGCTCGCTGCACTGAGTCTGGAGCAGATGGGGTACCTCAACGTGCGCTCGATAAGTGGCGGCTACGAGGCCTGGGTACAGGGCGGCAAGCCGGTTGTCACACCCAGCCTGCCCGCCTTTGATTAACCGCCTGCAGACAATGGAGATAAGCCAATGAGAGCTTTGATAGGCAGTCTGATTCTATTGCTGGTCAGCGCGATGGTGCAGGCCGATGACATGGCGATCAGTGCTGAAGAGGTGTTCGCCAAGGTGCAGCAGTCTGACAGCCAACTGTTGTTTGTGGATGTGCGCGACCCGGTGGAAATCATGTTTGTCGGTTTTACCGATGCGGTACATATCAACATTCCCTATTTGTTGGTTGATCGCAGCCAATGGGATGAAGAGCGTGGCGTTTACCGCATTACCCGTAACCCGAACTTTCTCCAGGAGATTGGCGCTGCTCTGGCTGAGCGCGGTCTTGCTCAGGATGCCGAGATTGTCACCTTGTGCCGATCCGGCAGTGAGCGGGGTGAGCCAAGTGCACAGTTTCTACGGGAAAACGGTTTCCCGAATGCCCGTTATGTGATCGACGGCTTTCAAGGGCCGAGCATCAAGGAAGGGCCGCAAGCCGGCTTCCGTTTGCAAGCGGGATGGCAGAACAGTGGGCTGCCGTGGAGCCCGCGCATGAACCCGGACAAGATGTACCGGCCGTGATTTTAACTATGCACTATCAGAGGAGCAGCATCATGCAAAAAAATGTAGGTGGCATCGACAAGACACTGCGTATTGTCGTGGGTCTGGCACTGATTGCCTGGGCAGTACTGGGTGGTCCGTTATGGGCCTGGATCGGCATTCTGCCGCTGGCAACCGGCGTGCTCAATTGGTGCCCGGCTTACACTCTGTTGGGCATACGTACCTGTCCGTTGAAAAAATAGCCCTTTTGCCCATATCCGATGCTAACCGGCTGGGTATGGGCGCACTGAATTGGAGTAGAACATGATGAGAAAAATACTGGGCGTCATTGCCCTGTCTGTTGTTTCGACACTGGTGCAGGCGGATGCCCAACCGGTAACAGTGATACTGACTGCCCAGAGTGGCATGACCCAGGGCATGGCCATGGTTCTGGCTAACCAGATGCAGGCTCAGGGTGCCCAGGTCGATATCCTTTTATGTGACCAGGCGGGTGATCTGGCTTTGCAGGAGCACGCCGGAGAGCCGCTCAAACCGAACGATGTAACCCCGGCGCAGCTTCTCGGTGCCGCCATGCAGAAGGGTGCCAGCGTCTCGGTATGCGCGCTCTATCTACCCAATACCGGCCATGCCCCTGATCAGTTGAAAGACGGAGTCGGGGTGGCAATGCCGGACGCCATGGCCGCTGCCATGCTACAACCTGAGCGCAGGGTGTTCAGCTTTTGAAGCAGGTTTGGTCGTTCCTGGTGTTGAGCCGGAGCGGCTAACTGTGTCCGCTCAGCAGTACCTGCCGGGCGGCTTGCCTTACCTGTAGGCGCACGGCTTTAAGGGCCGGACTTTCCGCGCGCCAGTAATGCCAGTACAGCGGTACGTCCACCGGCGTACCCGGCAAGACTTCAATCAGACTGCCATTGTGCAGCTGTTCGGTAATCTGTAACTCGGGAATCAGTCCGAACGCCATGCCCTGCTGCACGGACTGCACAAAGCCCTCTGAGCTTGGGCAGAAATGACAGTGCTGCGGGCTGCCAGCGCCATGCCGGCTCAAATAGTCATGCTGCAAACGGTCATCCTGATTGAAGATAAGGCAAGGTGCGCGGCCAAGCCAATGGCCAGTGCCGGGTTGTGCAGCCTGTTCAGCGACAAAGTCCGGCGTGGCGACGGCGCGGTAGCGCAAGTAGCCGAGAAACTCGGCGCGGCCACCGTTGACTGCCTCGGCACTGGCACACAGGCAGGCCATGACGTCGCCATTTTTCATGCGTTTGAGTCCCACCGCCTGATCCTCCACGCTGAGATGAAAGCGTAACCCTGGAAGTTCTGCCTGCGCCTGGGCCAATGCCGCCGGCAGCCAGGTTGCCAGCGAGTCGGCATTCACGGTCAGACGCAGGGTCGGTGCCTCCTGCGGATCACCCAGCCCCAGCTCAAGCTCCATCTGTTCAACCTGGCGTAGATGATTAAGCAGCTGCTGGCCAAAGGCGGTTGGCTGGGGAGGACTGGTGCGCAGCAGTGTTGCTTGTCCAAGGCGGCTTTCCAGCTGCTTGATGCGTTGACTGACTGCCGACTGGGTCAGGCACAGCCGTTGCGCAGCACGTTCAAAACTGCCCTCTTCAATCACCGCAGCCAGGGCCGAGAGGAGGCGATAATCCATCATGAAAATTTCTAATCCTACAGAAGATTTATTCGTTGGATTAATTTACGCCCCCAGGCCGAAAATGGCGACCTGATTTGAGAGGAGGTGGTATGGGGTCGTTTTTCGCTGGCTTGAGCCTGGCTTTGAGCTTGATCGTTGCCATCGGCGCACAGAACACCTGGGTGCTGACACAGAGCATGTATGGCCAACACCGGCTATTGCTTGCGGGGATCTGTATTGGTTGTGACAGCCTACTGATCATTACCGGCGTCTTTGCTCTGGATGCGGTGCAGCAACAACTGCCGGCGCTGGTCCCGGCCCTGACCCTGGGTGGCAGTGCCCTGCTGCTCTGGCTGGGCTCCCAGGCGGCATTGCGCGCCTGGCGCGGTCAGGGCACGCTGGCCCTGCAACCGGCGCTGTTGACGCACAGCGCCGGCAAGCTCGCCGCTGCGACCCTGGCCATAACGCTGCTAAACCCCCACGTTTATCTGGATACCGTGGTGCTGATTGGCGGGGTTGGTGCGCAACAGACCAGCCCGCTTGCATACGCACTGGGTGCCTGCCTTGGCTCGATGTTGTGGTTCAGTGCATTGGTACTGGCTGCACCGCTACTGGCGCGGCAACTCAGCAGTCCCCGCGCCTGGCAGCTGTTTGATTCGCTGATTGCCTTGATTCTTTTGAGTCTGGCCGTCTCGCTGTTGTTGAAATTGGATTGAGCCGCTGTCAATTCAGCTCTAGAGGTGACCAATGTCAGTCAACGCGGCCTTGAGCTGATCCTGGCTCATCTGGGCAAGGGGTAAGGCGAGAAAGGCCCTAACCCGTCGCTCAATGTGTGCCAGGGTCGATTGAAAGGCGGCATTAATCTCGTCTTCACTGCCGGCAAGGGCTGACGGGTCAGCCAGGCCCCAGTGGGTCTTCAGGGCCGGCCCGAAAAACACCGGGCAGGCCTCTCCCGCGGCACGATCACATACGGTAATGACGACATCGGGCGGGGCATGTTCAAAGGCGTCCGATGCCTTGCTGGTCAAACCCTGGGTTGGGATGCCAGCCGCTTCCAGGGTTTTCAGCGCTCGGTGATTTACCTTGCCACTGGGAAAACTGCCCGAGCTCACGGCCTGCATGCCGGCCGGCGCCAGATGATTGAACAGGGCTTCCGAGAGGATGCTGCGGCAGCTGTTATGGGTACACATGAACAAGACTTGCATCGGGTCTCTCCGGTTCAGACCTGCAGGCGGGTGGCCAGGCAGGTCAGATTGCCAAACGAACGGGTTAATGCCAAGCGCTGGCCTGTTGCCCTTGGCGGCTTTGCTGAAATCAGGCGTAGTCAGGGCTCTACCAAAGGTAACTGGCCTCGACGAAGGTCAGTGAGTTGTTCCTTAGTTGACCGAGGAAGGCATCCTGAGGTCCGCGGAACAGATCAAAGCCGGTGTTGATACGCCAGCTGTCGGTCAAGGCGTACTTGACTCGCCCCCTGAGCATCCAGTCTCCCCGTGGCTCGGTCCAAACAGCAAAGATATCCAGATTGGCCTTGGAGTCGAGAAAGGGCCTGGCGTACCTGAAGGTAAGACCATACTGATCGGTATCCCGCTCGTTGCTGATCAGCGCTTGAGCTTCCTGGACCTGTTCCATCAACGGATTGCCGGGGCGCGACGATACTGACTGCAGGTGTCGCCAGAAACCCTGTACAGACACTGTCTCGCGATCCCCCAGATACCACTCGGCGCCACCAATGAGCGAGGTATAAGGTCGCCGTCGGGCAACCGATGTAGCCGAGGCCTGCTGGAAGTCGACCCAGGCTATTTCCGCCCGATAGGCCGTTTCGCCACGCACCAGGGTCAGGTCGCTGCCGAGCATGCGCATGCGCGTGGCGTACTGTCCCAGGGTGATGCCCTGGGGTGCCATATTGCGAACGGCAAAGGTCGGAAAGGGGTCGTGTCCGTCGATAAAGCTGACTGACCAATCGGCGCTGGAACCCAGCACGTCATACTTCAACGCCAGCGTCGGGCGGACGCTGGGATCTTCCTCGATAAAGGTGACCCCGGGTGTCTGGCGCAGAGGCACGTCATTGAACTCAAAGCGGTCCAGCACATGCACCTGCAACCGGCCCTGGCCCGCTGCACAATCCAGATGCAAGCCCCAATTGCCAGAACGCTGGTCATTGTTTTCCGGGGTCAGGCGCCGGAAGTTGGTGGGTGAGACCAGATCAGTCGGGTTGATGCCGTCTGCCCGACCCCAGAGAACCAGTTTCCTGCCCAGTGCCGGGGTGCAGGGCCAGTCCCTGTGACGGATATAAAATTCAGTTACTCCGGCATCTTCGCGCTTGCCATCCAGCCGCTCCGGTGAGGAGAGCGCCCAGACGGCTGAGCGCAGTTGCAGATTGTCAGAGGCCTGCCAGTCGAGATTGAGCTTGAGGCGATTGGAGGACACGGCGTGCCTGTCGTCCAGCATGCGGTTGGATGACCACAGACCGGAGGTGACTTCGCCGGTCAACTGCGCGGGGGTGGCATACCCCCGGGTTGCAAGCAGTAGCATCGCCAGCGTACTGGCCTGTACAAGGCGCAATCGAGATGCACACATCATTTGCCCCTTAGTTGGTAGCCAGGTTGTTCGCGGAAAACAGGTTGTCGCTGAGCGGCTCACCCACTCTGAAGTTACTGAAGCTGATGGTAGTGCTGTGGCCGCTCTGCAGGTTGGTGCACTCGGCGCGCATCGGCTGCCACTTGTCGTTCTCCGCATCAACCTGCTGGATATCGGAGAAATTGAAGGTCTTGTAGGGCTGATCATGTACGTCAAAAGCCTCTACATAGCTGGTGGCAAAATTGTCCATGCGTACCCAGGTCACCCGCCGGCCATAGCCCGAGTGGGTGCGTACGTCGTCGTCCACCGGCAGCGACTCGATAACATAGTGCTCAACACCCTCACGCTGTTCCTGGCGCAACAGGCTGTGTTGCCAGTCCTCGACCTTGTGGCCCATGACATCGCCAAAGCTGAAGTCGGTGCCGATAAAGCTGTCCTTCTTGTTTGAGGCCACCAGGCGACGTACACGGCGCATGGCCGGTAGGTAGACCCACATGTCGTCATCGGCGGCCGTATGCTCGATCAGCAGGGTTGTGGTACCGCGGATATCGGCAGGGGCGTCGAAACGCACCAGACGCATGGTATCCAGGCCGTTCTCCTGCAGTTTGGAGGCCATGTTCGAACGACGCGTGCGGGTTGAACCACTCTTGTTCTGCAAGACGAACTCGGCGTCGGCAGTCGAGGTGCTGAAGCGTGTCACCGCGGCATTGCGCTGCATGATCTGCGCCGCTTCCTGCTCCGCTGACCAGCCCACCTGTGAGTAGGTCAGAAAGCCGATCGAGGCCAGAATGATCAGCAACACGGCGCCACCGTCCCCGGAACGGCGGCGGAAGATAAAGGCCGGCTTGAAGGTCAGGATCACGCTCGGAATCAGTGTCAGGGTAGCCAGAACACTGGTCAGCATGGCCAGTACGATGAAGGTCGAGAGCCACATATGTACCTTGTAATCGTAGGAGAACATCAGCACTGCATAGCCACCGGCCACCGCGGTGGCAACGAACAGGCACGCCTTGCCAGCCGTTTTGATCGCCATTTCGACCGCATGCGGCAGGCTTTGCCCCTGCTTTGTGTACTCGCCGATGCGGTAGATCAGGTAGATCGCATAGTCGGCACCAATGCCCACGGCCATGGCCGAGATCAGTGAGTTGGGGATGTTCAGCGGCACGCCGAAGTAACCCATCACACCAAACACCAGTGACAGCACCACCAGCAGCGGCGAGAGTACCAGCAAGCCGGCAATGAAGGAGCGAAAGGCGATCACCGCCACCAGGAAAATCACGGTAAGAATCTGACCGATATTGAGTAGCTTGCTATGCACCATGACATCGGTAACGGCCAGTGTCTGTGCTACCTCGCCGCCATATGACAGCGTTACATGGTCAGGGAAGCGCTGGTCGGCCAGCGTGCTCAACTCATTCACCAGTTGATCAATTTCGGCATTGCTGTTGGTGCGCAACATGATCGAGATCTTGGCCCGTTGATAGTCGTAATCAACATGGGCTGAAAAATCTTCAGGGTCACCTGACATGGAGTACAGGAACAGGTACTGGGCGATCAGGTCCTGATCATCGGGAAGGGGTTCAGCCTGTGCCGGATCGCCCAGTGCGGCCTGGTGCATGCGTTGAATAAAGTCATCAATGGACAGGGTTTTACCGACGATCGGCCGGGTGGCTGCATCCGCCTGGATCGCACGAATGGCACTCAGTATTTCCGGATCCTTGATGCCGTCGGGTTGCCCGGTATCCACCATGATGTACAGCACGTTGGTGCCACCGGTCTGAGCGTTGAGCAGGTTGTCGTCCTGCTGTATCGGCAGCGAGTCGGAGAAGAAGCTCTTGCTTGAGTTATCGACATGCACTTTCGGCCAGCCGGCGATCGCCACGCCGATCAGTACCACGAAGAACAGCAGAACCCAGCGACGACTGATCGAACTGACCACGGTTTGGGCGATGCCGGCACTCAGGCGATCCCAGATGCGTGGCTTCATTTCAGTATCAATGTGCGCAGCCGATGGCGGTTTAAGGCTGGCCCGCACGGCTGGTGTGAAAGTAAATTCCAGTATCACCGCTGAAAGCAGGCCAATGCCGGTGAAGATACCGAAGGCCCTTACCGTTTCCAGCTCGAAAACCACCAGGGAAAAGAACCCCAGCGCGGCAATACCCCCGGCAATGACCAATACCGGACCGACCGCCGCCAGCGACTGGATGGTAGCCAGTCGATTGGCCGTTTGCGGGGCCATATTCTGCACATTGACCAGCTCGATGAAATGCTCGTAGTAGCGTTTCAATAGCTGTACCGCATGGCCGGCCGCCACCGCGAGAATCAAAATGGGTGTGGGCGAGTTGAAGATGTCCATTGGCACTTTCATCAAGCCCATGATGCCGACGCCCCAGACCACCGATAGCAACGCGGTAACCAGCGGCAGAATCAGTCCTTGAACAGTCCGAAAGGCTTCAAAGTGCAACAAGCCAATGACCAGTACGGCGATCGGAAAGAGCCAGTTGATGCGGTCTGCAAAGACCTCTGCCTGCTCCAGAAAAACCGGATTGCCACTCAGGGAGATAGAGATGCCTGGCAGGTTTTCCTGGCTCAGGATCTCATGTACCTCCGACAGCATCGCGCCAAAGCCATTTGGGTTTTCCTTGAGTTCGAGCATGATGGTTGCCGTGCGCCAGTCACTGGAAATCACCGCATCGCGGTAGATCGGATTGGTGCTGATGGCTGCCTTGAGCGCCTCCCGTTCCTCTGCTGTGGTAGGCAACTGATCACCCAGCAAGGGCCTTGCTTCAAAGCCTTCAGCATGCCCGGAAATGCTCTTGGCTTGCCGGGAAGACAGGCTCAGGAGGGTCTGGTTGGTCACTGAAGAGGCCGCGTAGAGTTGTTCGGTGATGCGCTTTACCGCCGCCAGTACCTCCGGCTGCAAGGCATCTCCCGTGGTTGGCGTGAGGCCGATGACAACCAGGTATTTCGAACCAAAGATCCGCTCGATGGTATTGGTTGCCTTGATGTAGGGATGGCTTTGCGGGACCACGGCTGCCGGGTTGATGATGACCTGCTGTTTGGCGGCAAAGAAACCGAAAAAGGCAGACAACGCCAAGATCAGAGTGATGACCCAGAGTCGATGATTGACTACCCAGGTAAGGTACTTTTCCAGTGGCAGGGAAGACTTGTTGCCACCGTCGTCAATGGAATTCAGAACGGGTGTTTTTGTTATGTCTGTCATGATTCATGACCTCGGCAGGAAAAACGCGGAGCCAGCGTCTCGCTATTGTTATGAAGGCGGGTGACCTGCTCTTTGAGCAGGTGTTTCTGGACCTTGGCAGAGGGGGTGTAGGGAAAGCTCTCCACCAGGGTGCAGTGCGTCGGAACCCAGCCATTGAAGGCACTGGCGATATGTTGCTGCAGGGCCAGATCTACCGCTGCAGGATCGGATTCGGCTGCGGCTATCCAGGCCAGCACGCAGTGATTGCTGTCGCGTCCGGTGACCAGCAGGGCCGCATCTGCGACACCGGGAACCAGGCGCGCCTGGTGCTCGATCAAGGCCGAGCACAGCGGATTGCCATTGCAGACCAACGCATCTTCCATGCGGTCGATGACTTCCAGCTGGGCACTGTCGTGTAATGTGGCAAAGTCGCCGGTAGCCAACCACTCGCCGTCACCCTCAGGGTAATGGGCAACCCAGTGCCCACGGACCATTAGCTCGCCGGTGCCCTTGGTGGAACAGCCACCCTGCCGGTCCTGGACCGCCATCTCTATTCCAAAGACGGGTTTGCCATGCCGCAGTGAGGCATTGTTGCTATCAAAGCGCTCAATGGTGGCCAGTGGTGATGTCTCTGTCATGCCCCAGGCATGGCACACCTCGACGCCCAGGACGTCCTGAATAAACAACGCCACCTCAAAGGGCAGTCGGGTGCCGCCAACCACGGTGCGACGCAGGGTACTGAAACGCAGACCATGGGCGCGCATGTAGTGGGCAAGGGCCAGCCAATGGGCAGACACCGCTCCGAGTACGGTGATCTTGTGCTCCTCGATCCAGTGAAACCACTGGGCAGGATCGCGATTCAGCGGTACCAGAACCAGCTCGGCACCGACCAGCGGACACACAAAGGGCGCACCCCAGGCGCTGGCATGGAAGTTCTGCATCAGGGGCATCACACGATCAGTGCTACTCAGCGCCATGGCATCCGGCAAGGCGCAGGCCCAGGCATGCAACAGGGTGGATCTGTGTGTGTAGGCAACCACCTTGGGAATACCAGTGGTGCCGGAGGAATAGCAGACATGCGAGAGCGTCTGCTCGTCGAACGCGGGTGCGCGGTAGGCCTCTGTTGACTCGACGCCGGGCGCCGCCATGTCGCGCAGTGCCATGTCTTTGAACATCCCGGCAAAGGCGCGGGCAGCATCTGCTGTGGTGCTGTCATGCAGAAGCAGAGAGGGGTTAAGGTGCTGGAGGAAAAGGGCCAGATCCTCGGGACGATGCTGAGGGTTGAACAGGTGTGTTGTCACCCCCTGCTGCAGAGCGGCGTACAGCCAGGTCAGTTGGTCCAGGGAACTCAAGCCAAAACTGACCAGCGCATCCCCAGGCAGCAATCCCTGCCTTTGCAGTTCGGCACTGCGCTGGTCTACAGCTTTTGCCAATTGCGCATAGGATTGCCTGGTTATCGTGCCGTCAAGAGCCACGGAGGTCACAGTGGCAGAGGCATGTACCTGTGCTGCATGGGTGAGCAGAGTGTGAGCGTGAAGCGGGAGTGGTAGCACTCGCGCAGTAGAGTAATCTGACGAACCAAAGGTATGTGTTTTCATGCCTCCATGGTAGGAATCGCAACCCTATGACGACAATGGAACAGATATACCATGCCGTTTTTAAAGGGCTGCAGCCCGATTCAGGCAAATTTCAGATAGCTTTGCGTCAAGGCATGCTGCGGCTGCTCAAAGACGTCATGTGCCTTGCCACATTCGATCAGCTTACCGACACCATCCACCTTCCAGAACACCGCAACCTGATCGGCCACTCGTCTTGCCTGATTAAGGCTGTGGGTGACCAAAACGATGGTCCGCTGTTTAGACAGGCTGCGGATCAATGTTTCAATTTTTTCGGTTGAGATTGGATCAAGGGCGCTGCAGGGCTCATCCATGAGTAACACATCCGGGTCCAGTATCAGCGCCCGGGCAAGGCACAGGCGTTGCTGCTGACCGCCTGACAAGGACATGGCTGAGCTGTCGAGACGGTCATGCACCTCCTCCCACAAACCAACTTCACGTAGTGCAGATTCAACACGACGGTTGATGTCGACACGGTCTTTGATCCCATGCTGTCTGAGGGCGAATTCAAGGTTCTTTCGGATCGAGAAAGGGAAGGGGTTGGGTCGTTGAAACAACATACCGACCTGTCGGCGCAATTGGGTCGCATTTTTTTCCAGCTGCCGGCTGTCCATCCAACTGAAGTTGACTGAGCCTTCCACTGAGCAGCAAGGCACCAGATCGTTGAGACGGTTCAGGCAGTAAAGTAGGCTCGATTTACCGCATCCGGACGGGCCGATCAATGCGGTAACCGAGTTGCGTTGAACGCGCAATGTCACATTCTCTACAACGGCGCAGTTGTCATAGCTCACCGAGAGATTGTCGATTTCAATATAGTCGCCCGCAAGGCCCTTCAACTGAGTGACAGATTCTGGCGGCATGTCAGAAGGCTGGGCTGAGGGCTTAAGTGCGATGGCGCCATGTTCAGTGATCATATTCAGTGACTCCGAGTTGTGGTGCCCGTCATGCGCCGCTGCATCCAACGGGTGATGGCATGCACGCTGAAACTGAGCATGGCCAACAGCAGCAGGAGCGCCAGGGCTGAACCGTAAGCATTGGGACTGCCGCCCGGTACATTGGTCGACAGGTCATAAATATGCACAGAAATACTGCGCCCGGAATCAAGCAGGGACTCGGGCATTCTGTCTGCGTAGCCGCTGGTGAAGAGCAGAACGGCGGTTTCCGCCAGCGCGCGTGTCATCGCCAGGACAATACCTGCACAAATACCTGGCAGCGCAACCGGAACCAGCACATGCCATAAAACCGATTGTCTCGACAGACCCAGTGCGGCACCGCCAGAACGATGTGCGTAAGCGGCGGACTCCAGAGAAAAGGCAATTGACCGCGCTAGCGTAGGTAAAATCATACAAGCCAGCGTTAGCCCGCCGGCCAGAATCGAGTAACCCAAGCCCAGTTGACGGCAGAAAAAGCTAAGTCCAAATAGGCCGAATACCACTGAGGGAATACCGGCCAGTATGTCAAGGCTGCAGCGCAGCAGCCGCGCTGGCCAGCCTTCTGGATCAAAGCCTTCGGTGAGCATTACCGCTACACCAAAGGCCAGAGGCAAGGCGGCGATAAGACTGACCAGGACAATAGCCAGAGTCGAGACCAGAATCGGAGCAATGCCCCCGCTGCGTCCGGCGTCTGACGGGCTGGTGATTAGAAAATCCAGGCTGAGTGCCTGAAATCCGTTACTGAAGACGGTGAAAAGCGGCCAAAGCAGCATCGCGAAAGCGGCCAGAGTCAGGCCATACATCAACCCGTTCCAGGCCGTTTCACGGTAATTCAGTGGTTGAGTTAGACCCAGTTTCATGCGGCCATCCTCCGCTGCCGCGTCCCAGCCCACTCGCCCAAGGCGACCAGTACGCTGACCAGCATCAACATCACCAGTCCGGCCACGAACAGAGAGGCACGGTGATCGCCCATGGCATAGGGCATTTCCAGTGCGATATTGGCAGTCAAGGCCCTTACCGGATCAAACAGCGAGGTGGGGACTTGCACAATATTGCCACACACCATCAGTACCACCATGGTTTCACCTATGGCCCGGGCAGCACCCAATACCATGGCTGAAAAAATACCCTGACTGGCTGAGGGGATGACGATTCGCAGCAGAGTTTGACTGCTCGACACGCCCAGTGCGGCAGCACCTTGAATATAAGCTTGTGGCACTGTCTGCAGCGCAGATTGAGTCAACAGCGTGATGGTTGGAATGATCATCAGGGCCACAACCAGAATGCCGGCCAAGAGGCTGGCACCGGGTGGATTCCACATATTCAGAATGGGCACGATCGACGTCACGCCCCACAGGCCGTATACCACGGTTGGCACCGCTGCGCTCAGTTCCACTAGATTGCGCAGCAAGCGTGCCAGGCCCGCTGACGCCTTGAATGTTGTAACCAGAGCAATTGCGAGGCTGAGAGGTGTTGCCACCACCAGTGCACCAAGGGTCAGATAAAGACTGGCCAGCAACATCGGCGTCATGTTGAAGCTGGCTTCGAGCGGCCACCAGCCTTCGTCGGTAAAGAAGCGCGTGATGCCGCCCTGGGCGAGCAGCGGGAAGCCTTCGCGTAACAGGAACGCGACAATCAGAACAATGATCAGCGCCCCCATCAAGGCGAGCCCGCCCATGATGGGCCAAAACAGCCACCCTCGTCGTGTTGCTGGATGGCTTGGCGCAATCATTCCAAATGTTGGCGCTTTCATTGGCTAGCCTGCTCAGGTCTGACGGAGATTTACTGTGTTACCGGAATCAGATACATACGGCTGACCAGCTCTGAGGCTGCACTTGAACGGCTAAAGGCCAGGAAGTTGCGTACCTGATCGGTAATCGGTTCTTTGTACACCAGATTAAGATCGCGGCTCATCAGGTAGTCACCAGAGGCTACCGCCTCGGTGGACGGTACCTGGTCGTCAACGGCTATCAGGCGAATCGCAGCACCCTGCTCTGCTTCATATTCTGCAGAACCAATGGATACATAGCCGATCGCTGCGGCTGAGCCGCCAACGGTTTGAATACCTTGCTGGTTATCGCCAATGATGACGTGGGCGCTAATCTCTCGGTAGGACATGCCGAAATGATTACTGAAGACTTCCAGTGTAGAGCGACCTTCGGCCTTACTCACCACGGTAATCGCCAGATCATGGCCACCCACCTCTTTCCAGTTGGTGATCTGGCCGGTGTAAATACCGATAACCTGCTCCCTGCTCAGGCCGGTGACCGGGTTGTCCTCATGAATAATCATGCCAATACCATCGCGAGCGATGATCACATTCTGCAGGTCACTTTCGTCTGGCTTAAGGGCCCGTGAGACCATGCCAAGTTCGGCTGTGCCAGTGCGCACATCCATTATCCCGCGTGAACTTCCACCGGACTGAACATCGATCCTGATGCCGGGGTTGTCTTGCTCATAGACCTTGCCCATTTCACCGATCAATGCAGAAATCGTGCTTGAGCCGACAATGCTGATGCGGCCAGCTTTGTCTTGATCCGATGTTTGATTGCAGCCAGCAAGCAGAAGTGTACCCAGCACCGATAATGTTATCAGTCCAAGGTGGTGGGCATTAAAGAACTTGATTTTCATGATGTCCTTACTCCATGGAGAACGTAATTCGCGTCCAATGCATTCATCTTTACCTTTGAAGCATCCTAAAGGGAAGTAAGGTGGGGGATGAATAGAATATATGTTCTATTGTTCTCTCGTATTAGTCCTCCGATCATGGGTCGCAAGGGATTGTCCTTGAAGCCAGCCAGGAGGAATCATCATGAACGAGATGTCCAGTCACACAGAATCAACCCAGTCAGCCCCCGCCGATTTGCGCTCAGTCAGTCGCCGCGAGGAGCTTGGCGCTGAGCACAACAAGAGCGATGGTTATTTCAACCTGATTGCCTATATTGCCTCGAACGCCATTGCTGGTGAAGTGATGGCCGTTGAGAACTATTCTGAAATGGTACCGCTGATGCCGGATACCGAAAGCAAGATCGAAACCGTTAAGCAGGCGCATGAAGAGTCCAAGCATATCCTGATGCTGGCCAGTCTGGGCAAGCGCCACGACTACAACGTCATGCGAGAAATCGTTGAACCACAATGGTTCAATATCCGTCGCCATTTCAGCACCGCTGTGCAGAACAAGGATCTGGCCGCATGCCTGGTGATCCAGGATCTGATGACCGAAACCATGGCCATCGTGCTCTATCGTACCCTGCAGCGTCAGGGTGATCCTGATACGTCGGCGCTGGCCGGCAAGATTCTGGAAGATGAGCTGGAACACCTGGAAATTGGTCTGACGCGCATTCGTGGTCTGATCGAAAAGGATCCTGAAGGCGTACACGAAAGTCTCAAGTGGGCCCATCACCGCGTGATGCCAGAGCTGTTCAGCATGGTCAGTACCAGCTGTCACTTCCTGTGTGATCGTTTGAATATCGATTGCGGTGCGCTCTCTTTGGGTGATCTGAAAACCGATATCGACGAAATTCGTATCGAAGCCCTGGATACCTACGTGGAAACGCTTGATAAGGCCAATTTTGATCCCGCGGTAACCGCTGTGTTGATCGAGTCCATGCAAGCCTACGGTGGCACACCGTCTATGAACGCAGGCCTGGCCAACGCCTGAGGCGTTGAGTCTGTTTGCGCTATAGCTCAGGAAGAGCCGCCATGTTTGACATGACAGTCTTGGCCCAAGGTATCCGCCCGTTCTTTGAGTTCTTACTTATGGACGGTGCCTTGCTTATCGGGCTTTTTCTATTGATCACCTGGGCTGTAGTCATGCTGCAGCAACGTGTGCCATTTCAGTCCACACAGGGCTCGATGATGGGCTCCTCCAGCTGGCGCTCAGCCTTTGTTGCCAGTATAGGGGGGGTATTAACGCCTTTCTGCTCGTGCTCAACCATTCCTGTTCTGAGCGGCATGCTCAGGGCAGGGGTTGGTTTTGTGCCGAGTTTTGCCTTTCTGGTGGCCTCGCCCATAGTCAGCGAGGGTGTATTTATTCTCCTGTTGATCACTGTGGGTATTCTCCCCGCCGTTGTATTCATACTATTTGGTTTGGCCTTGACCTCTGCCGCCGGTGTGGCTGCTGGCGGGCTTGGTTTGGCAAAGCACGTCACACTTCAGCCTACGCCGCAGAGCACTGCTGCATTTCTGGGTCAGGGCCCAGCGACCTGGCAGGGGTGGCAGCCTTCGTCGCGCTTTGCCTGGCTGGCGGCAAAACAGGAGTTGCGCACAGTTGCGCCCTATCTGCTGGCCGGTCTGGTGGTTGGTGGTCTGATATACGGGGTTGTGCCGCAGCAGGCACTGGTGAATCTGCTGGACCAATTACCCGTTGGCTGGCTCTACCTGGCCTGCGCACTGCTTGGCGTACCGCTCTACATCTCGCCAATTACCGCTTTACCCATTGGTTTGGCGCTTATCGAAAAAGGCTTTCCGGTCGGACCCTTGGTGACCTTTCTGGTCGCCGCCATAGGTACCAGTCCGCCTGAGGTCATGCTGCTGTTCAGGCTGTTCAAACTGCCATTGGTAATAGCCCACACACTAACTGTCATTGCTTGCGCTGTGGCCCTCGGCCTGGCCATTGCATTCGTTGTGTAACTACTCAAAAAAGAGGGTAAGACATGCTCGGATTCTTCAAGAAAGCCTCGGAAGACGATATCAATCAGGTCAAGCGCGCACTGGGAACAGAAGCCGTGGTGGTGGTCTCCGCCAGTTGCTGCATGCCGGGCACCTCGCAGGTGGATGAGCAGATCGAGGCAACGGCACGCGCGGCGCTGACCGAAGCTGAGCTGGACTGGCCGGTAATGACGCTCACGGTGACAACCGCGCAGTCGATTCTGCCGAAGATTTCTGCCGAGTTGAATGCCCAGGAAGCGGAGCTTGCCAGACAGGTTTCCGAACTCTTTATGGCACATGGCTTGAGTGCCTTCCCGATCGTAATCGTTGATCAGATTCTGCTTTCCTATGGCGGTATGCCAGAACAGGCGATGATTCTCAATGCGCTGACCCAGACAACGGATAAAGGCAAAGGCATGGCACTCCAGGGGGCCCAATGAAAGCACCATTACAAGCACCTCGACACGGAAAGCGCGTGCTGCTTACTGGAGGCACCGGCTACCTCGGTTCGTTGATGGCGGCGCAACTGCTTAGCGATGGCTGGGCTGAGCATGTGGTCATTCCAACCCGTCAGGCAGACAACGGCAGTCGGGTTCCGCAAGAGGTTCAGCGCGAACTGGTTGCGCTAGGGCAGACGCCGGATGAATATGAATCGCGAGTCACTACCGTGCACTGGCAGGGTGCCGAGACTGCGTCGACAGAGTCACTTGAAAGCATGCTGCGCTCAGGCGCCGTCGACACCGTGATTCATTGCGCAGGCTGCCTTGATTACTTCGATAATCAAGCCCTGCAAGCCATGAACGTTGATTTCACTGCCAGGCTGACAACGGCAGCCAAGCAGGCCGGCGTTGGCTTCTTTATTTTTGTTTCGACAGCCTATTCGGCAGGCTATTCTGGCGATGTGATACCGGAAGCGGCGTTGTCGGAACCCCCCAGTGATCCCACCAACTACACCCTGACCAAGCGTGCTGCGGAGTGGGTCGTGGCCCAATCCGGCTTGCCCTTTCTGGTCATCAGACCATCGGTGGTGATCGGCAGCTCAATGGACGGCCGTTACAGCGGCAAGCGCTATGGCCTTTATCAGCAGTGGATGGGCATTGAACGGCTGCTGTGCGATCGACATCATGTCGAACTGCATACCGTGGCCACAGACCAGGCGCTCAATCTGCTGCATCAGGATGTATTTCAGTCCAGCGTGGCGAACATACTACGCTGGGTTCCCGCGGGTGAATATGTGAACCTGGTGGTCGACAACCAGAGCACACCGTCGATGAAAGACGTATGGCGTCTGATCTGTGAAGTCATACGCCCGCAGACGGTTGTGTTCTATAAAAGTCTCAAGGACGTAGACCTGAAAGCCATCAATATTCGTCAGCGTGGTTACCTGACGTTTGCCCAGACCAACCTGGAAATTGGCGCTTATCCATGGAACTTTGAGCGCCAATGGCTCAAGACGCTTGGTCAGCATGGGTTGAACTTCATCGAAACGACCATGGACACACTGCAGGTATGTCAGGACCGCTTTGTCCGTTCATCTGTGCTTATTCCGCGCTATTACGAGCGCTTCGGGGATGAGCTGCCAGCGCAGATCGAATACCGTGAACACCACGAGACCTGGGATGTTACCGCCAATGAGCATGCTTGAAACCAGCGGTTTGCGACTGGAGCCATGGCAGCGCGAGCTTAACCACGCCGTTGCCGTGATCAATGCCCGTTTTGAACAGTCGCAGAAGACCGATACCACTCCCAACACGTTGTGGTGGGGTGGTGCCTATTCCGAGATGTTGCCCCTGTGTGCGGATAATCTCCGTGGCAAGGTGATTATTGCGGATCAGGATCCTCGGCGTTTGCGAATCAGTACCGGGTTGGTGGATAACGCCAGTGGCGTTCGACTGCTGGCGCTGGCCGACTTGTCCCGCGATGCCAAAGCTGTTGAGTCAATGCTGCAGGGGGCGGTTATGCGTGATATCGACGCCTACCTCGCCCTGGAAGAGCGATTGCGCTACAGCATTGAGCGCGCACCAGCGGTCGCTGACGGCTGGGCCAATAGCATTATCATGGATTTCGTTCTGAACCGTATCGATACCATTGATGAGGCGAAGTTGCTCGCGGAGGCTTTCCGCTGTTTGAGTGCAACCGGCAGCGTCCTCTGCACCCTGCTGGTGAGTGATGAAGCACTGCCTGCGCGGCATAACGTCAAGTCAGCCCCGGCTGGAGCAGCGCTGCGCATCCCCTCGGAGGCAGCGATTATTGCGGCATTCGAGCAGGCTGGATTTCACGGCATCAGCTTGCATTGGTCAGCAACGGCAGGGGAAGCAATTGACCGTATTGGCGATATCGAGGTGCGCATGGTCAGCATTCAAGCCTACAAAGGCAAGCAAGGCCCCTGCTGGGAGCTGGGACAAGCGGTCATGTATCGCGGGCCCTGGTTGGAAGTGCGTGACGATGATGGTCATCTTTACCGTCGCGGCGAGCGGGTTGCGGTCTGCGCAAAGACCTTTGACTTGATGATGCGTGCACCTTATCAGGGTGCTTTTCTGGGGCTGCGCAGTGTCAATGAGCCACCGCTGGCACAGGCAGCGCCATTCGATTGCAACACGCCATCATTGCGCGATCCAAAGGTTACCAAAGGGCTAGTATCCTTTGATGGCGCTCAGACAGAGGCGTGCTGTTCAGCGGAAAACGGATGCTGCTAAATGTACCAGTCAATCAACGGATGGCTCTATAATGGGGGAACTAGACACATCTACTAAGGAAGACTGAACATGGAAGGTGTCAAGAATAGTTGGCAAGTGCTTCAGGAAAGCATGCAGGCGCCATCCTTTCTGGAACTGGACGTGGACTGTACCGCCATTGGTATTACGGATGTAAATGGCCCTGCTGTGCACTTCAGGGAAATTCTCTTTCTTGAAGGCGAAATTCACGAAGAGCCAGAGACTCTCCAGAGTCACTGTGCGTCACTGGTTGCTCTTTGGACCGCTATGCGCACCCCATCACTGGTTGATCTCGGCCAATGCACCTGCATTGGTCGGCGCCTGCTCAAGCAGGAGCCAACCCTTGGACGGCGTTTTGCCGTGCATGCCAGCCAGCTCGGTGAAAACAGCCTCCTGTTTGTTGTCATCAGCTCGACCAAGCGCTGGAACAATATTGAAGCCGTCAAGCGCATGGTGACCGAACTGGTTGAGCAGGCCGGGCAGCTATACAGTAGCGATGACGCTCCTCCCTCTGCGCAGGCCGAGCAGGCCGACACAGGCCTGGACTGGTATCAGTTCACCGCCCGTGAAGTGCAGATCCTCAAGCTGGTTGCCAGCGGCATCAGTAACAAGCAGATTGCCCGCGAGCTCGGTTCCAGTCCGAATACGGTGCGCAATCAGATCCATGCACTGTTTCGTAAAACCGAAGTTACAAACCGGACAGCGCTGGCCATGCGTGTCGCGGCAACCAAGTAGGGCTCCGGCACTGGCTGCTGATCGTAGATCACTTCAGCGCTGTTTGAGGCTGGCCCATCAGGCTACAATGGTCGGCGTACAAAGCCCGCAAGGCAATCTGCATGGTTAAAGTCAGGCGGTGCTCCAATCCTTGAGTCAGGGCCTTTCCATGTCTGCAGCACCACGCCATCGTCAGAATATTGTTTTGGCTGCGGCCAAGCTCTTTCGTCAGCGTGGCTATGCGAATACCGGTCTTAAAGACATTCTGGCCGAGAGCAAGGCACCCAAGGGCTCGCTTTACCACTACTTCCCCCTGGGCAAGGAACAGTTGGGTGAAGAAGCGCTGCGGTTTTCTGCCAGCCAGGCATTGGCCACACTGGAACAATTGGCCTTGCAGCATGCCTCTGCTGCAGATCTGCTGGTGGCCTTTGCCGCTCAACTCGGGGCTTGGCTTGAGGCTTCGGCGTTCAGTGACGGCTGCCCGATGGCCACTACCATTCTGGAAACCGTCCCGCATTCCACCGCACTACGTCTAGCGGCCAGTGAAGGTCTGGAAGCCTGGCAGGCGGTATTTCGTCGCCTGTTGCAGGCAGAAGGCTTTTCTGTCGAGTCTGCCAACCGCTTGGCCAGCCTCAGTATTGCCGTGCTGGAGGGTGCGTTGATTCAGGCCCGGGTTGAGATGAGCGCTCGGCCACTGCAGGAGGCAGTGGCCGAAGTGGCGCAGTGGATGAGAATGCCGCAGCGCCCTGCCTGATCATCCAGATCATCAATTGCCGGTTATCGGGTCAATTGATTAGGCTAAAATTATAGTGACCGGTCTACATGAAGATGTTCTTATGGAAAATCCATCCATTCGGAACCATGTATGCCATGAATCAGCCAACCGAAATTCCACCGGGATTCAGTCGCCACACCCGATCCAGCGGTTTGACCGAGCCCTGGGAACCGATTTACGCCGCCTTCGGTGATGACAGCTTCAGCCTCGGGCTGGCTGCTGCTCAAGCCCACGTCAACAGCCGCGGTTTTGTTCATGGCGGATTGCTCAGTGCGCTGGCGGATAATGCCATGGGGCTCAGCTGTGCCTATAAGCTGGGCGGCCGGACAGCGCTGGTCACCGTCAGTCTGAGCGTGGACTACCTGGGTAGCGGTCAGTTGGGTAACTGGATTGAAGTGCGGGCACAGCCGCGGCAAACCGGTAAGACGCTGTGCTTCGCTGACGCCAGCCTGTATGCCGATGGTCGTCTGTGTGCGACCGCCCGTGCGGTATTCAAGATAGCTGCACCCATTCCATCCTGAAGAGGACTGATGATGAATAACCCGGAGTTACAGCAAAGATTACGTGCGGTCTCACAGCTTGCCGCCTTCAATAACTGGCTTGGCCTGCAGGTGGATGAGGTGTCGTCCGGTGCCGTGCAGTTGTCGCTGCCGTGGCGCGCCGAAATGGGTCAGTATGCCGGCTTCATGCACGCCGGGATCCAGGGTGCGTTGATTGATACCGCCTGCGGATTTGCCGCCGCTACATTGAGCGGCCAGGTGTTGGCCTCGCAATACACGGTACGTTGCTTGCGGCCTGCCGTTGGTGAGCATTTCCGTGTTGTGGCCAAGGTCATCAAGCCGGGGCGGCAACAAATATTTGCTGCGGCCGAGCTCTATGCCACCAGGAACGGTGAGGAAACGCTGGTCGCATGTGGTGATGTGTTGCTGGTGCCACAAGCGCAACAGAAAACAGAGTCCGAATTGCAGGGCTAAGCATCCTGTTGCACTTTAATGCGTGGCGTGCGCTTTGCTTGTGTGGGTGATGTTGTAGTCTTGACGGCTATATCCAGTGCCAATACGGGGAAGTTGCGTTGATGCGTTTATCGACAGGCGTGTGGGTCTTGCCATTGTTGCTTTCAGGCTGGTGTAGCCAGCTGTTGGCTGAGGACCGTCCTGAGGTGCGGATTGAGCGGGTTGATCAGACCGAGCTGTTCGCTGAGGTGTCGCTCAGCGGTACGGTCAATCCAATGCGCTCATCGGGTATTTCCGTTGCCGTTGCGGGACTTATCGATCAGGTTGCGGTCGAGCCGGGCAGTGAGGTGGACGCCGGTGAGCTGCTGATCGGGCTGGATGATGAGCAAGCTGCCCTGGCTCTGCAGCAATCTGCGGCGCTGCTTGAAGAAGGCCGGGTGGCGTTGGCGGAGGCACAGCGCAGGCTGGATGAAGCGCGCTCGGTAGGTGTCGGGCGGAATATTGCTGCGACTGAAATCAGTACGCGGGAAAACGCGGTTGCAGCCGCCGTCGCGAGTGTGCGACGGCTTGAGGCTGAGCGTGATCAGGCAGAGGTGCTACTGCGGCGTCATCGGATTCTCGCACCCTTCGACGGGGTCGTCAGTCAGCGCCTGCGCGATCTGGGGGAGTGGGTGTCGCCGGGTGACGAACTGGTGCGACTGGTCGATACCAAGAATCTGCGTCTGGATTTTCAAGTGCCCCAGGCGCAGTACCAGGCGATCAACGAGCAGGCGGGTCTCTGGTTGATGCATCAGGATCAGGCTGTGCAGGCGCGCATAGACGCGCTGGTGCCGGTCAGTGATTCTGCCTCGCGGACCTTTCTGCTGCGTGCCGTGGCGCCAGACAGCGTTGTCGCCTTGCCCGGCATGGCGGTGCAAGCCACGCTGCGCACAACAACCGGGCAACAAGGGCTGACCGTGCCGCGGGATGCGATCAACCGTTACCCGGACGGACGGGTGACGGTCTGGCTGGCGCTGCCAACCGAGCAGTCAGGGGTATTCAGTGTGACGGAGAAACGCATCCAGCTGGGTGCCGCCTTCGACGGACGGGTAGCCGTGACGGATGGGCTACGCGCAGACCAGCAGATTGTTACCCGTGGCAATGAGTTGCTCAGTGAGGGGCTTGAGGTGCAGTTGTCGGCACAGGACCAGCCCTGATGTTTGCTGCGATTATCCGGCATGGCACCCTGGTCACGGTTATTGCCCTGATTGTATTGATTCTTGGTGCGGCGGCAGCACTGCGCATTCCGGTGCAGATGATCCCGGATCTTGAGGTGCGTACGGTTACCGTCGAGACCCGTTGGGCCGGCGCAACGCCTCAGGATATTGAAAAGGAAATCCTGATTGAGCAGGAGCGTTTCTTACGCAATGTCCCGAACCTGAGCCGCATGACGGCTACCGCGTCCAGTGGCGCGGCTGAAATCGAACTGGAGTTTCCATTCGGGGTGGATATTACCGAGAGTCTTATCCAGATCAACAATGCCTTGAGTCAGGTTTCGGGTTACCCGAACAATGTTGATGAGCCGCGCATTGTGGCGGCCTCTTTTTCCTCCAACGCCTTCATGTATTTCCGTGTCGCCACGCTGGAGGGTAATCCGCGCGAGCTGGACATCGAATTGATGCGCGACTTTATCGAGGACCGTGTGCGCCCGCGCATGGAAAGCGTCCCCGGCGTCTCGGAAGTGACGGTAGGCGGGGGTGCCGAGCGGCAGATACAGATTACCGTTGATGAGGCCGCACTGGCCCAGCGCGGGTTGGCGTTGACCGACCTGCGTACGGCGATCAACAGCCGCAACCAGGATGTATCCGCCGGTGAACTGGACGCCGGGAAACGCCGCTATCTGCTGCGTACGGTGGGGCGTTTCGAGGATATTCCCGCGCTTGAACAGCTGGTCATTGCGCGCCGGGGTGACAGCGTTGTGCGACTGGCGGATGTGGCGACGGTGCAACAGGGCAGTTCACGGGTCCGTGAGCTGTCGATCGTCAACGGCCAGCGTAGCATTGGCTTGCAGGTCCGGCGCGAGAGTGGCTCCAATGTCATCGACATCAAGAACGCCATGCTCGATGAAGTCGCGGCGATCAACCGTGAGGTGCTGGAGCCGGCGGGACTGCACCTGGGTCTGACCTCGGATGATGCGCGCTATGTCGAAGCCTCGGTGGCCAATGTCTGGACCAATCTGGGCATCGGCGCCGTCTTTGCCACGCTGGTCATGTACCTGTTCCTGCGCTCCGGGCGGGCCACCTTTGCCGGTGTTGTCGGCATCCCGCTGTGCGCCATTGCCGCGTTTATCGGCCTGCTGCTGGCCGGCCGAACGGTCAATGTGATTTCCCTCGCAGGCATAGCCTTTGCCATTGGCATGACGGTGGATAACAGTATTGTCGTGCTGGAAAATATCGAGCGACATCGACGCCTGGGCCTGGACCGCTTTGAATCAGCGCTCAAGGGCGTGATGGAGGTCTGGCCAGCGGTATTGGCATCAACTGCCACGACCATTCTTGTATTTCTGCCGATTCTGTTCATTCAGCAGGAGGCCGGTCAGCTGTACTCTGATGTTGCCATTGCCATCTCGGCTGCGATTCTGGCGTCCATGCTGGTGGCAGTCACGGTGATTCCGACGCTTTGTGCTCGCCTGGATTTTGGGCGTACTGACGTAGCTACCGATGAGCATGGCAACGAGACCGGCGGGCGCTGGACCGCGCGACTGATGGCGGCGGTTCGCTGGCTGGTGGTCAGGCCGACGCGGCGTGCCGGTACCCTTGTCATCACCCTGCTGGGCAGTCTGCTGATCATGCTCTGGCTGACCCCGCCTGCCGAGTATCTGCCTGAAGGTGAAGAACCCAAGACCTTCGCGGTGATGACCGCGCCACCGGGCTACAACCTGACGGAAATGCAGGCCATCGCCGAGCAGGTTGAAGACTATTTTCTACCCCATGTGAATGCGCAGGATCAGGCCTACCTCGCCGGGGAAACGCCCGTACCGCCGATGGCCTATCTGAATATGCAGGTGACGCCGACGCAGCTGCGGATCATTGCCGAAACCCTGAATCCGCGGCATATCGAAGCCCTGATGGATGAAATCACCCGCTACTACCGGCAGTTTCCCGGTATGCGCGCCTTCGCCGCCAAGGGATCGATCATCTCCAGTAATGACGGGGGAACGCGCAGCATCAATCTGGACATTTCCGGTGCTGACCTGGCGTCGGTCTACCAGGCCGCCAATGCCGCCTATGCCCGGGCTGGTCAGATCTTCGACAACCCGAGAATCCAGAGCCAGCCCTCGACCCTGACCCTGGCCCAGCCCTTGATCCAGATTCATCCGGACTGGGCGCGGATTGCAGAACTGGGGCTGGATACGGCAGACATCGGCTTTGCCATCGCCGCGGCGACCGAAGGGGCCTACGTCGATGACTTCTTTCTGGATGACGAGAAGATCGATATCTATCTGTATGGCAGTCAGGGCCTTGACCCCCAGCTTGACCGGCTGGCTGGCGTGCAGATTCACACCGCCACGGGGCAGGCACTGCCGTTGTCGAGTCTGGCCCGTATCGAGGAAACGGTGGATACCAGCATCGTCCGACGTGTCGATGGGCGTCGAACCGTCACGCTGAATATCATCCCGCCCGCCGACGTACCTCTGGAAGCCGGGGTGCAACGGGTCAGAAGCGAGTTGCTTGAGGTGATGCGTGCCAGTGGCGAGCTGCCGGCCTCGATCAATGTGGATATCTCTGGCGCCAGCGATCAGCTCAATGCCACCCGCGATGCGCTGACGGGCAACTTCCTGATTGCCATTGCCGTGGTCTATTTGTTGCTGGTGGCGATCTTTGCCCATTGGGGCTACCCCCTGCTGATCATGACGGCGATTCCGCTCGGGGTAGCTGCCGGCATAGTCGGTCTGGCATTGATGAACCTGGTCGGCGCCCTGTTGCCGGTGTTCGGTCTGCTGCCCCTGCGGCAGCCGTTCGACATGATCACCATGCTCGGCTTTCTGATTCTCATGGGTACGGTGGTCAACAACCCCATCCTGGTGGTCGAGCAGGCGCGGCTCAATCTGCGCCAGGTTGGCGTATCGGTGGTGGATGCCGTGCTGGCCGCCGTGCAGACCCGCTTGCGGCCGATTGCCATGACCACCCTCACGACCCTGTGCGGCTTGTCGCCGCTGGTCTTTTTGCCCGGCGAGGGGACCGAGCTTTACCGTGGCGTGGGCGCCGTTGTGCTGTTTGGCTTGCTCGGGGCGGCCATTGTCACCGTCACCTTCCTTCCCGCGCTGACCATTCTGGTGTTGCGTTGGCGCGAACGCGCGTCAGCCACGCCCACCCACTGAACTTTCCCTGACGTTCTGAGTGCGTGATTGACCTGATTTAATAAATGTTACATTATTACGTTTCATTTCTAGCTTGTTATCAATCAGGTCTGCCCACTATGAATGTGTCACCCAAACCCCTTGCAGCCGCCCTGGCTGCCTTGTTTTTCAGTTCTTCACTGCTGGCCGAGCCGGCTACGCAAAGTCGTTCAAACCTGGACGTTGATATCGACATGTCACTGATCCTCGAAGGTGTGTATTACAACCGCATCACCGAGGGCAACGACGAGCCCGCCGGCTTTGCCAGTGGTCATGACCACGATCACGGTGGCCATGACCATGGCTTTGACGACGGTTTCAACATGGGGCATTCAGAGCTGGCCTTTCAGGCCCGTCTGGGTGACTTCATGGATGGCACCCTGCTGATCGGCTTCGACGACAGCGACTTTGAGGTCGAGGAAGCCTACCTGACCACGCGTTCACTCCCGGGTGGCTTGCAGCTCAAGGCCGGCAAGTTCCTCTCGGACATCGGTTATATCAACAGCAAGCACGGCCATGACTGGGACTTTGTTGACCGCCCGCTGGTCAATCAATATCTGTTTGGTGACCACGGTCTGCAGGACACAGGCGTGCAGCTCAACTGGCTGGCACCGGTCTCAAGTTACACCCGCCTGGGTGTCGAGCTGCTGCAGGGTGAACAGGAGAACAGCGTTTCACAGTACAGCGATGAATTGCCGGTCAGTGAAAAAAGCGGTCCGCGCATTGTCACTGCCTTTGCCAAGTTGGCACCGGAGATGGGTGACCAGCATGCGGCCCAATACGGCGCCTCTGCCGGCTATGTCAGTCAGTACGGGCGCATTGAAGGCCATGATGGACATGCCCATGGACTTGAAGGCGATGCCTGGTTTGCCGGTCTGGATGCGGTGTACAAATTCGATGCGGGCAAGACCTATGGCCATGGCAACTGGAAACTGGCCAGTGAGTACTACTACATGCGCCGCGACCTCACCGAGTACGTCGAGCATGAGCATGATGATCACAGCCACTGGGACCAGCGCGACAGTTACAGCGAGCGCCAGGATGGTCTGTATGTTGAGGCTGTGTACGGATTTGCACCGCGCTGGGAAGTGGGCTTGCGGGCTGAAGCGCTGGGCCTGACCAACAAGGCAGTAACATCGCATCCAACCGGGGTGGAGAGCTTCGATACCTCCTATCGGCAAAGTGCGCAGTTGACCTTCCGTCCCATCGAGCCGGTGTTTCTGCGCGCCCAATTGAGCCGCACCGATTTCGCCGCCAATGGCCATGACGATGACCATGATCACGATCATGGCCACAGCTCAGGCCGTGACCATGGCCTTGAGTTCATGCTGCAGTTGAATGTCGCGCTGGGTGCGCACGCCGCCCACAGCTTCTGAAGATCGGCGCGGACAGGGACGTTCGCAACTTGTACCTGATGCCGGTGTTGCCTGAGCAAGGCGGCACCGGCATTTTCGGAGCCTTACATGCAAACAATGCTGAAACTGATCAAGCTCCCCAGAATCCTGCTGGCGCTGGCTGCTGTCCTGTTGCTGGTACAACCGGCCTTCGCAGGTTTGCAGATTGTCGCGACCACGCCGAGTCTTGGCATGCTGGCCAATGAAATTGGTGGCGACCAGGTGACAGTGCGGGTGCTGGCACCGGCGGATCGGGATGTGCACTACCTGGACGCTCGCCCCAGCTATATGGCGGCCATGCGCCGTGCCGATCTGTTGCTGCACATAGGTGCAGGCCTTGAAGCAGGTTGGTTGCCAGCGGCGCTCAGCGGTGCGGCCAACCCGGCCATCAATCAAGGGCGGCCCGGCGACTTTCGCGCCGCCAATTTTGTCAGCCTGCGGCAATCCAAAACCGTACAGGGCCCGAACATGGGCCATGTGCATGCCGAAGGCAACCCGCACTTTACCATCGACCCGCAGCGCCTGGCCTTGCTCGGCGAAGCACTGGCCCAGCGCATGGGGCAGTTGCAACCAGCCCAGGCCGACTTGTTTGCCGAGCAGGCTGCGCGTTTGGCGGACCGACTGAATGCGGAGGCCGAACGGTTGGCTGCCCAGGTCAGGCCAGGCCAGGACTATGTGGCGTATCACGAGGATCTGGACTATCTGAGTGAATGGTTGCCGGTCAAGGTGGTGGGCTATCTGGAGCCGGTACCGGGCATTCCGCCGACCGCGCGGCATTTGCGTGAGCTGACCGCCCAACTGGAGGACACCCAGGGTCATGTGCTGTTTGCGGTTTTTCAGCCGGAGCGCGGCGCGCGCTATCTGCAGGAACGGCTCGGTTGGTCGGTCAATCCCCTGCCATTGGAGCCGGCACAGCCAACACTGGATAGCTATCTGGCATTGATGTCGCAGTGGGCCGGTGTCTTTATCCATGACTGAAGCGCCTTGCTTGCTGGAGTGCAGCGCCCTGGTCATGGGCTTTCAGCGACCCCTGCTGGGGCCGCTGAATCTGCGTATGCACCAGGGTGAGCGGCGCCTGATAACCGGACCCAATGGCAGTGGCAAATCACTGTTATTGCAGACATTGGCGGGCCGGGCACAGGTATTATCCGGTGATATGCACTTGGCGGATGCTGCCTTGAGCTATCTGGCACAGGAACATCCGCGCCCTTCGCCCTGGCCCCTCAGTGGCTATGACTGGTTTGCCGCCATGCAGGCAACCACGCCGGATTTACCGGCCGTACAGGCCTTGCTGGGCAAGCGCCTGGATCGCCTGAGCGGCGGACAATGGCAAGTGCTGCGGCTGGCCGCGGTATTGCAGTCGGCGCGGACGGCTGGACGTCCAGGGCTGATTCTGCTGGATGAACCCTCCAATCATCTGGATGCCGAGGTACGCGCCACGGCCGTGCAACTGATCCAGCGTATTCCCGCCACCAGCACCTTGTTGATGACCAGCCACGACGAGAATTTCATGCGTGCGCTGGGCTTTACTGCTACCCCGATGGAGCAATTGCTTGAGCCTGCATGACTGGTTTCTCTTGCCACTGGTCAACGGTCTGTTGACCACCCTGTTGCTTGGCCTGGCCGGTGTCGGGCTGCTGCTGCGCGGCTCAGTCTGGCAAGTCTTTGCGGTTAGCCAGTGGGCAGCGGTCGGCGGCGTACTGGCCTCGGTACTGGCAGTACCAGTGCTGCTACCGGCGTTGCTGCTGGCCTCGCTGGCACTGGCGATCCAGCGCCGTTGGCAGGATGCCGAGCGGCTATCCCTGACGCTGTTTCTGGCGGGTCTGGCGCTGATTACCCTGCTGGTTGCCAATATCGCCACCGCCAGCCTGGCTGCGTCTCGCTGGGTCGATGGCCAGTTGTATTTCACCGGCCTGGCCGAGCTGATCGGGCTGGTCGTGCTGGTAGCAGTGAGCCTGATAGTGCTGCCAAGGCTGCGCAGCGTCTGGCTGTGGGCCCAACGACAACCGGATGTCAGTGCTCAGCCTGGCCCCGGCTGGCATTGGCATATGCTGGAGTTGGCCTGGCTGGTGCTGGTCATTGTACTGGGTGCCCAGACCCTGGGTGTGCCCGGCGCAATGGCCACGCTGCTGCTGCCGGCCTGGGCCGCCGCGCGCGTGGCGCACAATCTGGCGCAGTTGCTGATCTGGAGTCAGGTACTGGCCCTGCTGGCCTTTGTCATCGCCTGGGTAGTCAGTCTGTGGCTGGACCAACCTTTTGCCCCCACCTTGATCGTCACGCAGCTGAGCATCACCGGCGTGTTGTTCACCCTGAATCGGCAACGCTAGCCAGGCGCCTGTAACCTGGCCGTCATGTCAGTGAAATATTATCGCCGGAGCTCAGCCCTCTGGTGATGATGTATCCAATGAAGATTTCTACGCGTTTAATGCTCGGTGCGTCGCTATTGACGGTATTGGCGGTGGTGCTGTCATCCGGCTTTACCGGCTGGCAGGCGTTGGGCAGAAGCAGTCAGGTGGTTGATGACAGCGTCAAAATGCAGTTTCAGGCCGTTGCCGGCGGCCGGGCTACCAGCCTGCAGTTGCAGCTGCAAAGCCACCATGACCTGTTGCTGTCTACCGCCAACAACCGCATGACCCAGGAAGCCATCTACGGTTTTGTCCGGCCCTTTGTCTCCTATCGGTATGAAGTGCAGGCGCCCTCTTTGGAGGCGCTTCAGGCCAGCATGACGCAGTGGTATACCGAGCAGTTTCAGCCGCTGTACGCTGAACGCACGCTGGGTCGTGAAGCGCCTTTCCAGGACTGGATCAGCCAGACCCGCTATGAAGGGCTGTTGATCCAGAACAGCTATGTCCGGGATAACCCCAACCCGGCAGATCAACTGGCCCAGCTGGTTGACCGTGACGATGCCACCATCTACGGCCAGCAGCACCGGCGTTATCACGAAAGTTATCGGGAGATAACCCAGCGTTATGGCTACCACGACCTGATGCTGGTGGATGCCGCCAGCCTCGAGGTGATCTACAGCGTCAGCAAAGGGCCGGTGTATGCCACCTCGCTGGCCACCGGCCCCTTTGCCGAATCGGCGCTGGCAGAGCTGGTAAGCCAGATGCGTGATCAGCCCGACAAGGACCGCTTCTGGGTTTCTGACTTTTCGCGTTTCAGCGGCTATTTTGACCAGCATGTGGTGTTTTTTGCCGTGCCGGTCTTTCACCCGGTTTACAGCCCGGATAAACCCCTGGGTTTTCTGGTGGCGCAGCTGCCTGCCGAGCGCTTCACCAGCATCATGACCGAGCAGGGCAACTGGCAGGCGATTGGGCTTGGTCGTACCGGTGATGCTTATCTGGTGGCGGATGACGGACGCTTGATCACCGAGCCCCGGGCGATGTTCGAGAACCCGGAGCAAACCCTTGCGCAGTTGCCGCTGCAGGACCAGCAGGCCGAGGACATCACGGCGATGCAGCGTTATCAGCGGCTTAATGGTCGTTATCGCATCAGCAGCCCAGGTGTCAGCGCAGCGATTGCCGGCAATAGTGGTATCGGTCTGGACCAGGGCCTGCTTGGCGAAGCGGTATTGAAGAGCTGGCAGCCGCTGCAGATCGGTGGTCGGAATTTTGCCCTGATTACCGAGCAGGCCATCAGCGAAAGTTTCGGGGCCCTGGATGCACTGCGCGAGAACATCATCATGGGTGTGCTGTTGTCCGTCGTTATTCTGGCAGCGCTGGCGGCCCTGGCCAGTTGGTGGCTGACCCGTCTGGTCGTCAAGCCACTGGATGGGCTTGCCCTGGCAATAGGTCAGGTCGCCCGTGAGCGCGATCTGCGCAGCAGAATGCCGGATGCCAGCCGGGATGAAATCGGCCTGATGGCCGGTGCGCTCAACCAATTGTTCGATACCTTTGCCGCGCTGGTCGGGCGCATTCATCAGAGTGCGGATGCCACGCTGGCAGCCAGTGCGCGCAACGTTGGTATCGCTCAGGACTGTCAGTCTGCTGCGCAGCGCCAGCAGGCGGCGCTGGCCGCCGTGGACCAGCAATCCAAGGCATTGCTGCAGGCCTTTGATGGCATCGCCGTGTTGGTGGCGCAATCGGCAGAGCTGGCCAGGCAAGCAGACAACAGCGCCAGCCTCGGTCAGGCTGCGGTAGACAAGGTCAGTCAGCAGGTCACACAACTGTCTGATGAGGTGGGGCAGTCCTGCCAGAGTATGGCCGAACTGCAAAAAGCCGCCGTGGATATCACCTCCGTACTGGACACCATCGAGAGCATCGCCGGGCAGACCAATCTGCTGGCGCTGAATGCGGCCATTGAAGCCGCCCGCGCGGGTGAGCAGGGCCGAGGTTTTGCCGTGGTCGCAGACGAGGTCAGACGCCTGGCGCGCAGCACCCAGGATGCCACCGGGGAGATCCAGCAGATGCTCGACCGACTGCGTGCCACGGTTTCAGAGGCCTCGGCCGGCCTGGAGCGCGAACAGGCCAGTACGCGGCAGTGCCTGCAGGCCTCTGCCGAGGCCAGCCACCTGTTGGTTGGCATACTTGAACAGGTTGGCCAGATCAGCCAAGCCACACAGGGCATCGATACGGCCATTCAGGACGAGAACCAGCGGGCAGTGGTGATGGGTCATACCCTGGCGGATATTCACCGAGACGCCGAGGGCTCAGCGCGAGCCATGGACAGTTTGGCCGAGATTGCCAAGGCGCAGAACCAGTTGGCACTTGAGGGTAAAACGGCCGCCTCGGCCTTTGTTGTCTGACGCCGGGGTTGTTGGAACAGAGCGCTGGGCAGTAGTCGTTGCCCAGCGCTCTGTTTGTTTATCGCGTTGACGCCTAGGCGTATTACTCGGCGGATTGTAGGTTGTGACTGTTAATCCACCCCAGCACCCCGGCAATCATCTGCTGGTCAGCCAGAATCCTGTTGTGGCCGCCGACCGGCAACCAGAGCGGCCGAGCGGTGGGGGCGTGAAGATTGTCCCTGGCATCGGATAACGGAACAATGGCATCGTCCTCGGCATGAACCAGCAGGATTGGCGCCGTCATAGAAGTTAATGCGTTATCAACGCGGTAACGTTCCAGAGGCTCTCCCAGGGCTTCAGCAATCTGCACGATCATATGTTGTATGGCGCGCCTGCCAAGCCCCTGACGCTTGGCTTGAGCCAGGGCATAGTCCTCTGCGCCGCGTGGTGCGCTGATCAGCACGACACTGTGGGGCGTGAGTCCAAAATCTTCTGCTGCCAAGGCTGTCATTGCGGCGCCGATCGAATGGGCAATAACCGTACAGGGCTGCGTGAGCGTTGCTGCGACTTCAGCTATCGAGCGTGCCAGTAAAGGCAGTGGTGCCTGTTTTCCGTCTGCTTCACCGTGCCCGGGAAGGTCCAGGGCAGCAACCTGGAAGTTGGCCTCAAGCAAGGGTGAAACGAAGCCGCCCATGGCAAAATGGTCACGCTCCCAGCCGTGCACCAAGAGCACGGTTGGACCGCTTCCTTTGACCCAAAGCGGCACCTGATGGCCCTGAATGCAGAGGGTGCTGCGTGTAAAGCCGTCGAAGGCCTCTGACCATTGTTGTCTGCTGGTATTGGGTCGAGGCTGCAAAAAAGCGCGCGCCCCAAGCGCGCCGAAATAGCGCGGGAAAAGCGTCGACAGTAAAGTTGCGATTTTCATTGTTGCTGATGTCTCAGGTCGTGATGTCTGACTGGTCATGCTTGCGCCCTCTTGTCTGGGTTTTTGATCTGACGGTTAGAACGCATAGCTGAGGCCTGCATGAACTCGGTTGGCAGGTCTGAACTGACCGAACAAGCCATCGCTGTCGCCATAAAACAGATCGGCGCCCACTCGGCCTGACAGCGCACTGCTGATTTGATAGCGGGCTTTTAGTTGAACCAGACCATCGTCCTGGTTGAGGCCGTGAATAACAAAGGCTTCCAGTGCTAAGGCCTCATTCAACAGGTTATGCCGGGCAAGCGCTGTAATCTGAGTCGTTGTTTGGTCGCGTACAACGGAACTGGCAGGCTCCGTGAGGTGGCTCTGAAACAGCTGGAAGCTAAGGAATGTGTCAGTTAAACCGCTGTAGTCGATGCCGATGACATAAGCGAGTTCTGGGCTGGCATCAACGCCGTTGTCGTCCTGTGACGGGTCTGCAACCCAATAACGATCTGTCGAATAGCCCAGCTCACCACGAAAGGCAAAGTCGCCAAAGGCATTGGATGCGGTTACCCCTACCAAATGTGAGCGCTCATAGGTCGGGGATACCCGCACGCTGTTCTGGCTTTGGCTCAAGTAGAAAACGGCTTGATCCTGATAGTGGTAGAGGTAGTTCAGACTCAGATCCCAGCCACCGACAAAGCCCTTCCAGCGCACACCGGTATCAGCGTCCTGCAGTGGTTTTTTTGGACGATCGTAGTCAACCAGCGTAACCGGCACATTCGAAGGTGCACTTGGAACCAGCAAGGGTGAACTGAAGGCAAAGGCCGCGTCGGAGGCGGGTAGTTGATCATAGGTCTGATCGGCGATCAGAACCCACTGCAACATGCCCACGCCGAGTGGGGTTTCGAGGTTCAGCATCCACAAGGGGATTCGGCGGTCATCAACGTCAGGCAAAATAAACTCGCGATAGTCGATAGGGTTTAGCACATCCAGCACCCGTAAGCCGTCGGCCTGGCCCCATACCACCTGCTGCTTGCCCAGGCGGATATAGGTATCTTCAAGTGTCGCGTCGATATAAAGCTCTCTAAGCTCCAGATCCGCATGGCTACCCAGGTAGGCGCGGCGATTCCAGTGGCTGCGCGACGGCTGGGTTGGTTGTCCCGGAGCAAGCGTATCCACAGCGTCGGCCCGGCTGCGAAGGATCAGTGTGCTTCGGGTCGATTCGCTCAGATTGAAATCCCACCTGGGCGTCACTATCAGCTCTGACTTCTGGATGTCACCTCCCCCGGTGCGCAGCGCCAGGCTGTAGTCTGCAATACCTTGGAAGGTCAGCGCCGAGGCCGGGTGACAGAGCCCTGCCGGGATTAGCAGCAGGATCAGTTTATTGAGCCAGGAATACCTGTTCCCCATGTTATAGCCCCCTTACCAGCGTGCGCTGGTCGAAGGTGCGTTCAGGCACATCGCTCTGGTAGTCGACATTGGTGCTGGTCAGCAGGGTGCTATGGCCGCTCTTGTGGTTGCTGGCCCGTACCTGTAATACCGTCCAGATATCATCGATTTGCGCAATGTCGAGATTCTCGATGGTTTTAAGGTGATTGCCATTTACATCCCAATAGTCACTTTTACGCGAGATCCAGATGTTCGGATCGATATGCCAAACTGCCCTGCTGTAGCCGAGCTCGTCGGCAATTTCATTATTCGCGGGTGTGCCTTCCACCACCAGGCAGGTTATACCGCCTACCACATCCTGCCCGGTCACGCGGAAGGTGTAATCCTGCAAGCCAACCTTGTTCTCACTTTTGATTTCTTCGTAGCTGAAATCGGTGCCCAGAAAAGCGTCTCCGCGATTGGATGCCGGGATTCGTCTTACTTTGCGTAAGGCGGGCAAAAACAGCCACTGATCGTCTTCTGCTGCACTGTCGGGATAGTCGTAGGTAAGAAACCCCGTTCCCCTGACGTTTGCAGGTGCTGTATAAAACAGGATGGTGCGTTTTTCGTCGTCGAAATAACGGCGATAGGCCTTTATCTCCTGAGTTCGAGTTTGCCCGCGGCGGTCCGTCAGTTCCAGGCGCATGTCCCGGGAAACTTGCTGGCCCTCGTCACGGCTTGCAACGTTGCGCATGATGTCCAGCCCGTCGGGCAGCGCCTGAGCAGAAACGTCCGGTGCGTTAAAAGCGCCGAGCGTCATGATCGCCAGCATGGCCGCAGTAGAGGCGCCCTGCGTTACACCATTTGAAGTGGACGTTGATCTAATGATGCAGGCCGGTTTCAGCATCAGTACCAAAGCCGGCAGCAGCGTTACGCTGGCAACGAATGCGGTGCCCACGGCGAGTGCAACCAATCCACCGAAGCGGATCAATGGCGGTACATCACTCAGACAAAGTACGCCGAAACCCAGCGCGACGGCAGCGAGGTTGAACAACAGTGCCCGGCCAGTTGTGGGAAAAAGCTCGGCCATGATTGCGATAGCAGGGCGTTCGGTTTGGCGGCCAAGTTCTCGCAGTCGCTCTAGGGTATGCATGGAAAAATCAACACTGAGTCCAATGGCAATGGCCGCAAACATCGAGGTGCCGACCCCGAGCCAGATGTTGAAAAAGCCCATGACGGCGTAGATCAGAAGAATGGACATGCCTACCGGAACAATCGCCAGTAGCCCGGCGGTCACGGACCTGAACAACAGGCTGGCCATCACCAGTACGGCAAGAAGCGAGACGACAACACTGCTGGTATGGCTTTGGGCGATACCGTTAATCCAGTGATAGTCGACGTGGACACGCCCGGTCAGCGTGGCGCTCATGCCGGGCTCATTGAAATGCTCCGCAAGGTACGCTTCTACCTGTGGAACCAACTTTCGGTTGTTGCTGAAGGCATTTGTATCGAGATGCGCGCGAACCAGCGCTTGCCGGTGTGTGCTATCTATTTCGTTCTCGAAATCGGTTGGGTTGCCCGAGGTTGAATACAGCAAAAACAGCTGAGCAATGAGCAGGCTGTCATCCGGAATGACATATTGATCCAGCTGGTTTTCGTTAACCGCGCGATTCATCTGTTTTACATAGTCAACGATGGATGTACTGCCGTTCACATGCGGCTGGTTTTCCAGGAAGCGTTGCAGAGCTTCAATCTTGCGCAGACGAGCCGGATCGTGCAGGCCTTCGATCTCTGCTGTCTCAACCAGCACGTCGAGGTGATAAGTACCATCCATGGCATTATTGATGCGCTTATCTGCTTGGTATAGAGGCTCTGATGATTTGAAATTCTCAATACGTTGGTCTTCGACCTGGACGCGGGATAGGCCAATGGCACCAATAATGCCAACCGTGACGCCCACTGCAACCACGGTACGGGGGTACTTCAGGACGATAGAGCCCAGCCCGGTCATCAGGCGCTGGCTCATTTTTCCGGACGGGTTGTCTGATTTGCCGCTGCGTGACGTCTTGGGTCGTGATTTCAGCAAGCTCATCGCGGCGGGTAACACCGTTAGGCTATAGAGCCACGCGACACAAACGGCCAAGGCGCCGAACAGGCCAAAGGCCTTGATCGGTGGCATATCCGATGTGCTGTACAAGGCCAGAAAGCCGGCCACGGTAGTGACGGTTGTCATGGTAATGGGGCGCGCCATCACCAGCATGGTGCGAATCACCAGTTCTTGTTGATGTGCCGCTGGTGTTTTTGTCTGTTCTTCAAAATATTGGCTGAACACATGGATGGAGTCGGCCACGGCAATGCCGATCATGCAGACGATCAGACCATTGGTAATGACATAAAACGGCGTAGCGCTGGCGGCCATAAGCCCCAGCGTTATTGCAACAGTGGCCAATATGATCAGATTTGGCAGCAGGGTGGCGGCAAGCGAACGAAATGCAAGAAACAGAATTAACGTAATAATCAAGCCGGCGAAGGGATTGAGCCGCTGGGCGTCCTGATCAATGTAGCTGGACAGGTAGCCGGCAACTGCACCTTCACCCGCGACCATCAGTTCATCTTCTGCGCCCGTGGGTGCATAGGAGATCAACTTCAGTATCTCGTCGTAGGTCTGCTGGGCTTGGTCCTCGTCCAGGATTTCCACGACAACCAGGGTTGCTGTTCCGTCACGCGCTACCAGGCTGCCTTGGTACAGCGGGAAATCGGCAATTGCCTGGCGAACCGCAGAAGCCTGAGCTTGTGTTGTCGGAAGCGGATCAAGAAATTCATCTACTTCCATGCCTATATCCGTACCGACTACGTTTGACTCGGTGGACAGACTCATCACGCGGTCCGGATCAACGTTATCCAGTGCCGACACGGCGTTGGTCAGCCAGTCTACAAGCTTAAGGCTGGTAGGGTTGAAGATGCCTTCATCGCCCTCATTGACGATGGCCACTACAATCGGATCGCGCAGACCAAAGAGTTCTTCGACTTGTTCGCGGTAAAGCAGCGCCGGATTGTCGGGGTGAATGAATGCCCCGGCTGACGTGTCTTTGGTCAGCGTGGGTATTGCCGTCGCGGCAGCGGCAATTAATGCAGCCCCGAGCAGCAGAATCAGCCAGCGCAACTTGAGCACCACGTGGAAGTATCGTTCTAGACGACCCAGTTTGGTGTGCATGTGTATCTCCTTATTTAGTGTATATACACATTAGGGGTTCAAAAAAATGCCCGCGAGGGCGTTGTTGAATAAAAGCGTGCTTCAGTTGCTCCTGTCCGTTTCGGTTTAACGACCTACATTCGCGAGTCTGATCATGGCTTCATGACTTTCCTGCCATCCTTGTGGGCCCAGCTCTTCGCGATACATTTTTTGCACGGACTGCCACAGTGGGTACGCCTGATCGAGCTTGGCCCTTCCTGATGTGCTCAACGTCATGGCCCGGGAGCGATGATGAGCACCAGCATGCGAGATGATCAGACCTTCATTCTCAAGTAATTTCAGATTGCGCGTCAGGGTTGTCCGCTCCATGGCCAGCCAATCAGCCAGCTCACCGATTGAGCCAGGTGATCCGTACCCTATTGCCACCAGCAAAGTAAATTGGGTGATGCGCAGTCCACACGGCCGGAGTGCCTCGTCGTAGGCGCGGGTAATCGTGCGGTCTGCCATACGTGCTTTGCGGCACAGGCAGTCCTGGGCAATGATCGGGAAAAGGGCGGCATCTGCATTGGTCATATAGTGTATATACATTATTGAATTCAGAGGGTCAAACCTTTCAGCTTTTATTTGACCTGGGGGGCGTAACGGCGTTGCGCAATAATCGTGATGATGCAGGTAGCGTTGTGTTGCGATGATATTTAGACGCAGGGCTTTCGAACAGCAGTGGCGAGAGGCCTTTGTACGCATCAAGGCAACCTCGGCTCCAATGGAGCCGAGTATTTGCCCATACCCTTTAATTGCTTGAGACAGGATGGCTGATGATGACCTCGACCCGACGGTTCATCTGGCGACCGGATGTTGTGTCGTTACTCGCGACGGGCGCGCTTTGGCCCTGGCCTGAAGCACTCAGACGATTGCCACTGATGCCATGCGTTTGCAGATAGTTTTTCACCGAATCGGCGCGGCGTTGCGACAGGGCCAGGTTGTAGCTGGCATTGCCTACGCTATCGGTATGTCCCTCAATCAGCACAGTGCGCTCCGGCTCCTGCTGAAGAAAGGCCACCAACTTGTCCAAATGGCTGGCGCCGCCGCCCAGAAGCTCGGCCTTGTCCGTGGCAAACAGCACATCACCCAGGGTAATGGCCAGACCGCGTTCTGTTTCCTGGGCGTTCAGATCAGCAAGTTGCACTCTCAGCGCCTCGTTTTCTGCATAGGCCATATCCGTTGCACGATGGGCCATATCCGCTTCACGGGTACGTGACGCCAGGCGGGCACTTTCGCGCTGGCTGCTGAGCTGTGTACGTTGTTCTTCCAGCAGCCGGGTTTCGGCCAGGGCACGCGCGGTTTCCACCTTGCGGTCGGCAATGATCACCCGGTGCTGCCCCAGCGCTTCGTCGTCAGTCGGCTTTTCGGCGGCGATCACCGCTGTTTCAGCCAGCTTGATTGCTACGGGCGCGCGATTGGCCAGTTGTGGGTCGCCTTGCAGGCTGATCAGCTTGCTGCGCGTATCGGCGGCACCCATAGGCGCACTCGGACCACTGGCGCACGCACCAAGCAGCAGAGAAGCGGCGATAACGCTGAGCAGCGCCGGAACCTTATGGACAGTGTTCATTGTTGACCCCCAGTGTTGCGCTGCATTTCCTGTCTCAGGCTGGTGTTGCTCCTGAGCATTTCATCGTTGACCTTTTTCGCGTTAACCGCCTGCGACTTTGCCAGTGCCAACTCGGCTTCAACCTGGGATTGCTCGGCCAGACGTTCGGCACGCAGCATGTCCTCCTCGGCTACGGCGGCATTGGCAGCCGTCAGTTTCTGGCGGGCCATGCCCAGTTCAGGGGAGGCGTAATCCGCAACCTGCGCCCTTTCTGCGTTGGTGATCGCCGTTTGCGCCGCTTGCAGTGCGCTGGTGGGTGCAGTGCTGGCGCGGTGCAGGCACTCAGTATGAGTAAGCCAAGGCTAATGCTGAGAATACGCATTGCAGCCTGGCCGCTGGAGAAAGGCTTGGTCCGAAACATGATAATGTCCTTATAACGCGTGGAAACGCTTTGGTTGCCTGCATCTCCTTTCACTGCGCACGGAGCACCGGTTGAGACGTCAGGACGAACACCATCTCAGGCTAACGGGTGCCTGTCGGTACGTTGCAGCGCATAGCATCAACAATTCTCAGGTGCCATTGAGCACATTAAGCTCTGCTTCAAAGCCGTCTTGTCGTCCCGTTGCAGGGGACCGCAAATGCAGCGTCATTCCGGCTCCAGAGGCAATTGCGTCAGCGATAGCCAGGCCGAGACCGGACCCCGTCGCATCGGTTGTTGAGCGAACAAACCGGTTGCGTAACAGGGCGAGCTGTTTCGCTGGCACGATGTCGCCAGCGTTGCTCACGCGCAAGGTGCCATCGCCCTGCATGCTGACTTCGACCGGTTGTGTCTGGGCACCGTGCTTGAGCGCATTCTCAATCAGATTGCGGATCAAGATGGCAAAGGCGTCGGGGTCAATAAAGGCGTTCACGTCTAGCGCTGGAAGGGTCAGGGCGATCCGTCCCGGTACCTGAGACTCAAAATCGTGGCAGATCAATGCGAGAATCGGTAGCAGATTATGCCGATCAGGCGTGACTGCTCCCCCGCCTTCGGCTTTGGCCAGTTCAAGCAGCTTACCGGATAGATCTGACAGATTGCGCAGCGCGTGCTCAATCTCAGCAACCTTGTTTTTTAGTTGGTCATTCGGTACCTGGGCTTTCAGGCGCTGCACTTTAGCGAGAGCCGTGGCCAAGGGGGTGCGCAATTCATGCGCGCTGTTGGCAGTAAAGCTACGCTCTGCTTCAAGTGCGCGGTGTAATCGTGCCAACAGTCGATTGACAGCAACGGCAACCGGCTCAAACTCTTTCGGCAATCTACCCTCGGCAACAGGAGAAAGGTCGCCAGCCCCTCGCGATTCGATTGATTGCTGGAAATCGATTACCTGGCGCAAAGAAAGGCGAACTATCCACCAAATGCCCACCAGGCTGACCGGGATCAGGAATACCAGAGGCAGCAATAGCGCCAACCCCGCTTCCAGCGCCGCTTCACGCCTGTGCGCCAGGGGCTCCGCCACTTCCAGGTAGAGGCTCTCGCTGACAGCAGAGACACCGTAGATCCGGTGTGTCGCTGTGTTTGAGAATCCTTCCCGGGGCAGGGTGGAAAAAACCTGCGGATCAGCATCGTGGGATTGCAGCAGGAGCTGTCCGTGTTGGTCTCTGACCAGATAGGTGAGGTATTCGTCATGGTCTTTCAGGGCGGGAGCTCGTTGGAGACCTGCATTCTTTTCCCGGTTCAGAATATCGGTAACCGCCAGCGGCAGGATACGTTGGGCGGTTTCTTCCAGGGCACTGTCGAACACCTCGTTCATTTCGTGTTGTGCCACCAGACCGGAAGCGGCAACACCCAGCAGCCAGAGCAGCGTAACGCCCAGTGTGAGGCCAATGCCCAGTCTCTTTTGCAGGCTGGTCCGGTTAGTCATGTGTTTCCAGGCGGTAGCCCATGCCCCTGACAGTGATAATGGCCTCACGCCCCAGCTTCTTGCGCAGACGGCTGATGTAGACCTCAATGGTATTACTTTCGATTTCTGCACCGAAGGCGTAAAGGCGATCTTCCAGTTGCGCTCGTGATAGCAACATGCCGGGGCGCTGGATGAAGCCCTCAAAAATGGCCCATTCACGAGCTGTCAGATCGATCGGCAAGCCGCCGCGACTGATACGATGATCACCCAGGTCAATTTCCAGGTCGCGCAGGTGTATCAGCGGGTTAGGGTCACCCCGGTAGCGCCGTGCAACCGCGGCAACGCGGGCCGACAGCTCAGAAAGGTCAAAGGGCTTGACCAGGTAGTCATCGGCGCCTGCGTTGAGCCCTTCAATCCGGTCAGAGACCTGATCACGTGCAGTAAGAATGATCACAGGCGTGGCATTGCCGGTTGCTCTGTGCTTTCGCAAAAATTCAATTCCGTGGCCGTCCGGTAGCATCAGGTCGAGCAGAATCAGGTCGTAGGCCGTGGCCTGCATACTGGCGTCAGCAAAGCGCAAGGTTTGTACCCAGTCGACGGCGTGGCCATCATCGCTGATCTGGTCCCGCACCGCTTCGCCCAGACCAACCGTATCTTCAACCAGCAATACCCGCATAGTTCCTCTCCGATCCAGCTTCGGTAGCACGATACTACAGGTACAAGCTGACAGTAGCCTTAAGCGTGCCCCCTTTCCGTCAGGCAAGGGACTATGGCGTATTCAGAGCCGGTCAGAAGCAACCGTACGGACGCACTGGGGTGAGTGACTCCGCTTTTCTCTGGTTTGTTTTCAGGATGCGCTTGGTCCGCCTTGTTCAGCTCAGTGTCAGGAATGATCGTTAGAGTCCGAGGTGTGGATATATCAGGAGACGTGCCATGAAAACCCAAAGCCTATTTATTGGTCTCGCCCTCGCCTTTCTAAGTACCGCGTCATTCGCTGACGAGGATTGTGATGATCCAGTTACCAGCTGGCAGCCTCGGGAAAATCTGCGCCTTAAACTGGAAGCCGAAGGCTGGAGGGTATACCGCATCAAGGTCGATGACGGTTGCTATGAGGTCAAGGGGCTGGCTCCGGAGGGCTATCGAGTCGAGGCGTATTTTGCACCCGCCTCACTGCTGTTGATGGAAATGGAACGCGAAGATGACGATGACCATGATGACCGTCATAGCCATCGATCGACTGAGGGCGCAGGCACTGTGACCGCCCCTTCTTCTGTGAATGACAATGTTCAGCCCAGCGCAAGGATCGAATGATCCGTTCACCTTTTACCGGAGAGACCTTATGAAAAAGTGCTTGATTGTTCTGGGCCTGGTGATCGCTATATCGGATCTTGCACAGGCGCGTGAGGTGACCTTCACGACTGAACTGCTCAACTACCGAGGTGAGGGCGCCTATCTGGCGCTGTACCTGAAAGATGCAGCCGGGGGATATGAGAAGACGCTCTGGGTCGCAGGAGATAAACCCAAATACTACAAGCACCTCATTGGCTGGGCTCGTGGAAGTGGACTGGAGCCGGCTGAATACGATGGTATTACCGGGGCCAGTGTAACCAGTGGGCGCACATTGGAAGTGGTGCTGGATCTGGATGATTCGCTGATCGACAACGGCTATGAGATTCATATCGACACCGCCGTTGAAGATAGACGGGACAATCGCTCGGATATCGTCGTACCGCTGACCAGCGAAGGTGTGGGTCAGTCGGTGTCAGGCAACGGTTATGTCCGTTCCTTTCGCTACGATTTTTAACGGACGGGAGGCTGACAGTAATGTTGCGTAAACTGCACGGTATACCAGCGCTGTTCGCAGCGCTAGGGCTCATCATGCTTGCTGTCACAGGCGCAGCTTTGTCCCTTGTGCCTGTCCTGGACAGAGCTGCAACGGTGATACCGGCTGCTGGTGAGGTAACTGTGGCGGAGCTGGCAGGGCGGATCGTTGCCCACTACCCCGGAACCGAACAGATTGTGCATGGCCCATCTGGCCGCGTCATCGTCTATTACAGCGACGAAGGACGGCCTGGCGCTGATCTGGTCAACCCCTTGACCGGCGAGGGCATTGCGCCCTACGAGCCCTCGGCCTTTTTCACGTGGATCAAGGACCTGCATCGCTCGTTTCTGCTGAACAATCCTGGCCGAATGTTAGCCGGGTTGATGGCGGGAGTGATGCTCCTTCTTTGCTTCTCCGGCATTCTGCTTTTGCGTCGCCGAGTGGGCAGCTGGCGAGCATTGTTGCAGCCCTTCAGCGGCTCAGGCAGCAGTCGCATTCACGCCGAATTGGCTCGTTTTGTTGTTCTAGGATTGCTGTTGTCGGCATTGACGGGTGGTTATATGTCAGCGCTACGTTTCGGCCTGTTGCCCGAGCCGGTGGAAACCGGGCCGTCTTTTCCCGCCGAGGTGTCTGGTGGGCGGCCGGTTCCGGTAGCGACCCTGAGCGCCTTAACGCATGTTGACCTCAGCGAGTTACGGGAACTGGTATTTCCCTATCCCGGAGACGCGCAGGATGCGTTCTCGCTGACAACCAGTGATGGCGCCGGATTTGTTGATCAAGCGACCGGAGCGTTGCTGAAGTTTCAGCCGCATGCCGCAGAAAGCGTGTTTCAGCACTGGATGGTTCGTTTGCACACTGGCGAAGGCCTGTGGTGGCTGAGCTTGATGCTCGGTGCTGCGGCGCTCGCTGTTCCGGCTCTGTCATTCACGGGTATTACCCTCTGGTGGCGGCGATATCGTATGTCAGTAACGTTACCAGGCAGTGTCAGCCTCGCTGAGGCTGAAGCCATCATTCTTGTCGGATCCGAAAACAATGCCACCTGGGGCTTTGCCCGAGAACTCCAATCCGGCCTGAGCAAGGCGGGTGTTCGGGTGCATTGCAGTGAGATGAACGCACTGGCTGAGCATTATCCACAGGCATCCCGGCTTTTTGTATTGACCTCGACTTATGGTGATGGCGATGCACCGGCATCCGCGCAGCGGTTCATGTCCAGGCTGGCCCACTTCACGGGTCACAAGGATTTGAAATATGTTGTACTGGGTTTTGGAGACAAACAGTTCCCTAGCTTTTGTCAGTTTGCCTTGGAAGTAGATGCGGCGCTTGCCGAGAAAGGATTGTCCAGGCTGCATAAGATTGAGCTGATAGATCGCTGTTCCAGCCTCCAGTTCAACCAGTGGGGAGACAGCATTAGCCAGATAATAAAGGTGCCACTGTCGCTGACCTTTGACCCATTACCTCAGGCTACAGTAAGGCTGGAGCTTGTTGATCGAGCTGATTACGGAATCGCCGTGCAAGCGCCTACCAGTATCCTGCGCTTCAAAGTGGCAGAAGCAGAGCGTGGCCGGTGGTGGCGATTATTCCGCCAGCCTCGTGACCGGCTGCCGCGTTTCGAAGCGGGCGATCTGCTGGGTGTTATGCCGCCGAACGGGGAGCCCGCGCGATTCTACTCGCTGGCCTCCTCTGCGACTGATGGTGTTCTGGAAGTATGCGTCCGTAAGCAGCCAAGGGGCTTGTGCTCCAGCTTTTTGCACGAGCTTGCCCTGGGCGATCAAATTGATGGGTTTGTTCGCCTTAACCCCGGATTTCGACCAGCCAGTGGAAACACCCCGGTTATTCTGATTGGTGCTGGTGCCGGGATTGGGCCGTTGGCCGGATTTATCCGCAAAAACACCGCACGCTCTCCGATGTATCTCTACTGGGGTGGGCGCAGCGAGCAGTCGGACTTTCTTTATCAGCCGGAGCTTGGGCGCTATCTTGAAGACCATCGGCTGACCGGTCTGAATACGGCTTTTTCTAGGTCTCAGGAGCCTGTTTATGTTCAGGATAAGCTCAGACAGGATCAGGCTGAACTGCGCCAGATGATTGAGAAAGGTGCTCAAATCTTGGTTTGCGGTGGCCAGAATATGGCGGCAGGAGTAAGGAGCGTGATTAACGAGATGCTCAAACCGCTGCGGCTTGACGTTGACACACTTAGAGTTCAGGGCCGGTATCTGGAAGACATCTATTGATATTTCCCGTGTTTCAGAGAAAGACTCAGTCGTTCCTCAAGACCATGGAGTGTTATGTGCTATACCCCAGACTCAAGAACATAGTTGCCTGAATTATCTTGAGTTTCCAAATACCCAAGTTTTGCCGTGAGTGGGTATTCTCGGGCATTTCCGTATTTGGATCCGGTTGCGTTAGAAAGGTCTTGCTGATCAAACGTTCAACAAAAAAGGCCCAGCATTCGCTGGCGCCTTCGGAGGGCAAAAATTAATGCATGCGTGCTAAATGTTTTAATTAATGTTGCTAGCTGTTAATAGTGTATTTATCGCATAAAGCATTGATTAGTAACTAAAAATAGGTATCACACTTTGTGCCATTTTATGCCGATTTTGGTGGGCGCTTAACAAGCATCTGTAAGTTTGGCACAAAATACGGCACATAATATGAAGTGGCTTTTGACATAAAGCTTTTCGTGGATACGCCGTTGTAAGAACGCGAGCTTAACTGGAGCGCTCGTAGCAAGCTGTTCCGGAAAGTCTCGGTCAGGCAGCGTCCAAGGGGGCCGCGGGTTAAGTTCTTTAGACGCTGAACGCCTGCAATCGGCCAGAAGCGGAATTCCACGGACGTTTATCGAAGCGGTGAGAACTCATTAAATCTAGTACTGCAAACAAGGGTTATTTTCATCTGCCCCCTATTTATCCTGAATTGATTTATCCTAAAAAAGAAGCGTAGTGTCTGCTGCGAAAGCTTCACCTACGGAGAAGGACCAATGAGCAAGAGTTTTCGCGACCGCATCCAAACAATGAATGAGATGTACAAGCTGCCCATCCACGAGATCCCGCACCTTTTCCCAGATGCGGAGGAGCGTTGAATATTGCTATCCACTGCGGGCGTTGCGTCACCGTCACAGGCGCTACCACAGGATTTTCTCATGCTACTATTCCACTTGACCAATGTGTGATGCCACTCAAAACCATATAGTAGCCATATATGGTATAGCTGAAAGAGGATTGGCTGAAGAGACTGAGGCGCATTGGTCAGTTGGCACGATTAGTAGGGCTGTGCACAAACTCCCCTTCCTATGCACAGCAGGCTTGCTACCCCATCCTGATCGGCAAGAAATCAATTACGTGCCTATACCGACAAGCATGGTAAGTGGCTGGTCTTCATTCGCAGCAGCCGAACACTTGATCTGTCATTGGCAGAGGCTTCCGAGCCTCCGAGCTATCAGGCTGATCGTCGCCAGTCTTGTACCGCCATCATTGTCTTGCTCGATAGTCACATCTCTCATATGCGGCCACAGATAATCGCTCTGCAAGCAGTTGAGAAGCAGCTTATTTTACTGAGCGCGGGATGCAAAGATGATCGGGAAACCGAGCAATTCGGTGTTCTTACAGATTACCAGTAGGTGGAGCCCGAAGCTCTGGCCTCAATCTAGCGATAAAGTTTCATCTGGAAGTGCTCATGGCCAAGCGCGAGCATATAGCCCGAAGGGACTGTTGCAGCGCTATTTTACGGAGCTGGAATCTTAACAGCATCACAGAAATTGCAGTATCGGATGGCCATGGCTTGGTCAGCGCACGCCATGGCTAGCTGCAAGATAACAGAATTGTAATGTTCTGCTCATCTTTGCGTTATCGGAAGCAGTTTAAACTAAAGAAGAAATTTCATCATCAACACTCGAATAAGTGAGGCTTCCGATGACCATTATTATACGTCTATTAGCTGTAGGGATGCTGATGGGCTTTTTGAGTCCAGTTTACGCAGTTAACGAGCAAGCAAATGGTGGCCTTGATCGTATGAGGGCGTTCCATGAGAATTTCAGGTCCAACCAGGAACGCTTGCGAGCTGAACGGGCGTCAGCGGCCCAAGTAACCGAAAGCGATCAAGAGAAAGAAAAAGTTTCTGATGAATCCCGGGATAATGGTTAACGCTTGCTGTTATTTTCTGATATAAGCGAATAGTGAAATGCCAGGAAATGCCTGGCATTTCAATTTGTGCTAGTTCTTGCAGCTGCCCTAATTTTCCCCTGGGCATCTTGATAGCATGGAATACCTTATGGTTTCCAACTCCCCGTTTGAATTTTCAAATGTCGACATTCTTTTGAAAACACCGCAACTCTTTGGGTCTCTTGAAACTCGAATCGAGTTTGCGATGTCAAGCTTCATTCCGTATTCATAATCTTTTACTGCAGGGACTTTTTGCCCTGTTTATTCGGCATAAGACTCTACAAAGCGCTCATGCTCTTCTAGGAGTGCTTGGTTGTCACCATAGAATGAAGTGGCTTGCGCCGTTAGTGTAAAAACAAAAAGTAAAGCCGCTACTGAAGTCTTAATCATACCTCGCCCCCATAAGTGTATTTACAACAGCATACCGATTTAAGCTGTCCTGCAGAGGACTGAGAAATTACAAAACTGACAGGAAGTATTTGCGCCGCTTTGTCTTAATAAAAAGCACCGTACAGGGATTACAAATTTGTCAGGTGACATAAGACAATGGATAGGTTACATATATGGCGAGGCGTTTCGCGGGATCGTCCAGTTATCTGTATGTGGACGAAAGTGACGGCACGAATTCGCACAGCGCTGGTCGTATTGTAATCGGTGGAGTGCTGGCAAATTATTGCCTTGTCAAACGGTGTTGACGCTATTGCCCTTGGGTCGTTCGGATCTATCCTGTGGCTTTACGTTGGCTTTTTCTAGGAGCGGTTAAGAAAAATGAGCCATAACCATAACCCCGAAACCTTAGGCGATAAGCGTCTGGTTGCTGCTATCGGCGTCAACATCGTATTGACATTCGCACAAGTCGTAGGTGGAGTGCTCTCTGGCAGCCTATCACTCATAGCTGACGCGCTACATAACTTGAGTGATGCCGCATCGCTGATAATAGCGCTCATCGCACGTAAGATCGGCCGCAGACCACCAGATGCGTTTAAAACCTTTGGCTATCGACGTAGTGAAACCATAGCGGCTTTGATCAACTTGGTCACACTGATTATCATCGGTCTCTACCTTATTTACGAGGCTATAGGTCGCTTTTTTTCCCCCCAACCGATTGAGGGGTGGACAGTGGTCGTGGTGGCGGGAATAGCCTTAATTGTAGATGTCGTCACAGCCAGCCTAACCTACACGATGTCTAAGAACAGCATGAATATAAAGGCGGCGTTCTTGCATAATGTTTCGGATGCATTAGCCTCCGTTGGTGTTGTTATAGCTGGGACATTGATCCTTCTGTACGGCTGGTACTGGGCGGATACTGTACTGACATTAATCATTGCTGGATACGTCTTGTGGCAGGGGTTTAGTATGCTACCCAAAACCATTCACCTACTAATGGAGGGGGTGCCGGAAGGAGTGTCCATTCCTGATATCATCTATGTCATGGAGGATATGAGCGGCGTTGAGAGCGTCCATCATGTACATGTTTGGGAAATCGCCGAACATACTATTGCCTTGGAAGCCCATGTTGTCATAAGGACGGTTGATTTGCCCGACATCGAGCGGCTGAAGGCTGAATTAAAACGTGTGCTTCATGAGCAATTCAAAGTTGACCACTCGACACTTGAAATGGAGCTGGACAGCAATGTATGTATAGATACTAGGGAGACCGACAGTCATCGCAACCAAAGCTAGGCTGCAACCCAGATAAGGTAGGGGTGGATTACACTGACTAAGTTTTTTGCGGTTACAGATTTTCACTAGCCAGGTATATTGCGCGATGTTTGCATCTCTGATAGCCTCCCGATCATGAACAGATTTTCCCATCTACATAGGCTAATGATCGTCGCGTTGCTTCTGGGAGCATTCGCGATCATACCTCTTGTTGATGCTGCTGCTTGTATGATAGAGGTTGGGACGGTTGATGTCCCCATCGCTGCCGATGGGGGTAAACAGCCTGATCATCAGACACAAGAAAAAGGAAGTTCTTTTGCTTTCGTGGATGGCCATTGCGATCATGGCCATTGCCACCATACAACATCACATGTCTGCGCAACTGCCTCAGGCACAGCGCCGGTCGACCGCGTAAGATATGACTTGATGGACTTTAAGAAGGCTCTTTCTCACTCGCCCGACGGATTGATACGCCCCCCCAAAGCTTGACGAGCTTCCATACCTGCTTCCGCAGGTGCTTTGTCAACCATCGCTTTGGGAGTTTTGCATGCCTATGCTACTTGACCGATCGCTGCGTGCGCTCGGGTGTACCATGGTGGCCGCGTCAATCATATCGACACCATCGATACTGGCCGCCCCAGCACCATCTTATGAAGTTCTGATCGACCAACTCGGCCTTTCACCTGCCACGCTCGAAGCCGAAGCTCTGTACGACGCCGCAGAAGCTCAGGCGCGACAGGCACGAGCTTTACCCAACCCCTCTATAACGCTAGAGGCAGAAAATGCCTATGGCAGCGGTCCTTACTCCGGTTACGGTAGCGCGGATTCCACGATATCTATCAGCCAGCCGCTGGAGCTCTGGGGACAACGCGGAGCGCGTATCCATGCGGCGCAGGCCGAAGCGGAAGCTGCTGGGCTACGTCGAGACCAGACACGCTGGATGACAGCTGGTCGTCTGGCTATCGCCTATGCTGAGGCAGAAGCTGCCACCTTGCGCCACAAGCTGGCAGGTGAGGCATTATCTTTGACACAGCACGAATTGCGAGCGGCGCAAGCGCTCGTGGATCAAGGCCGGGAACCCACGTTGCGCGCTCTTCAAGCAAACAGCGAGGTGGCCGCTGCCCAGGCGAGATTGGACGAGGCCCGGGCAAACCGTGACGCCGCCTTGGCTCAACTTACCGCACTGGCGTCATTGGACGAACCAGCCAGCTCGATCAGTTACAGCCTGCTCGACCGCGTACCCGAAGAGCCTGATGCATTTTCAACTGTGCCAATGGCAGTGAGGGTCGCGGAAGCTGAGCTGGACGCTGCTGAGGGCCTTGTCACCGTAGAGCAGCGCCGTGCTCGTCCGGACGTCACAGCATCGCTTGGCATGCAACGATTCGGTGAGACCAGTGATAAGGCTTTCATGTTTGGGGTCAGTCTATCAATTCCAATATTTGACCGTAACAAGGGTGCTATTAGCGCAGCACAAGCTCAGCAGCGGGCCGCCGAGGCGAGACTCGCCTATAGCAGGTCGGAAGTCCTGGCGGCCCACCGGGCGGCCCAAGCCAGCCTCGGCGCCTCCAATAGTAGAACGCACGCTGCTGATAGTGGCGTGGCGGCGGCTACGGAAGCCTATCGCCTGGCACGTATCGGTTACGACGCGGGACGTATCTCGCAGTTGGAATTGCGCAGCATCCGTACAGCATTAATTGACGCCCGTTACGCAGCTGTAGATGCCCGCCTCGCGCGCGTCCGCGCAGAAATTGACCTGGCGCGCCTGGAAGGGCGCGTACCTTTTGGGGAAGCACCATGATTAATGTAAGAAATCGCCGTTTCTCTGTCATCGCCTTGTTTGTAGCGGTACTCGTGGGATTTGGCTTGGCCAACCTCGTGGACTGGCCAGCTCAGGCTCTCGTTCACAGCACTGCTGAAGATGCGAATCATGATCACGAGGATAACGGCCCCGCTCACGATGATAATGACGATCATGGCAGCGAGAGTGGCGCCGAACATGAAGACGAGGGTGTCGTTAGCCTGACCTCTCGACAGATAGAGGCCTCCGATATATCCATTGTCATGGTGGGCCGTGGCGGTGGCCACGAAACCAGGCTGACCGGACGAGTCATCTCAGCTATAGATGCCAAGGCAGCCATCGCCGCACCGGTAAGCGGTCGTGTCGTGCAGGTAAATGTTGCCCCCGGCAACACGGTTGAAGCAGGTCAGGCTCTCGCCATACTCGTCAGCGGTGAGGCTGCAACACTCTATGCAGACACCGACACTGCTATTGCAGCAGCGGAAGCTGCACGTCTCATCTACCAGCGCGACCTGAAGCTGGTTGAACAAGGCGTAGTTGCCCGTCAAGAGCTGGAGGCCTCCCGTGCCAAGTCGCTGGCTGCTGATGCGGCCGCACGCGCCGCCCGGGCACAGATGGAGGCTGTCGGTTCACCGGACGCCCAAGGGCGCATTGCGATCACCAGCCCGCTGGCAGGTACGGTCGGTGCTGTCGAAGTCACGCCCGGTGGTTTTATGTCATCCGGTGGCATTGTCGCAGAAGTGTCCGACCCAGCTAGAACAGAATTAGCCTTCTCCATGCCGGCAGCCTTCGCCGCACAAGTCGCGCCAGGTGCCCGCATGCGCGTCACTAGCCCTGCTGGGAGTGTGGAAGCGGTGGTGGTGGGAGTCGCTCTTGATGCCAGCGAGCGCAGTGGTGCTGCACTTGTACGTGCCACTCCGACCGCTGGAAAGCTACCGCCTGTTGGCTCGCCCGTGTCTGGGAGCATCATTACCAACCAGCAGGATGGCGGCCTGACAGTGCCAGCCGACGCAGTTCAAATGGTGGATGGTCAATCTGTGGTGTTCGTGTTTACCGAAGAGGATTTCCGTGCCACACCGGTACTTGCCGGGCGTCGCGCTGGCGGTCAGATCGAAATCCTCAAGGGACTATCGGGTAATGAGCGCATTGCCGGCACTAATGCCTTCTTGCTAAAAGCCGAACTCGCCAAAGGCGAAGCCGAGCACGTTCACTGAGGACACCATCATGTTCAAGTTGATTATCGAAACAGCGGTTCGCTTCCGCTGGGCGGTGGTGTTCATCGCGGCACTCATCTGTACCTATGGCCTTTTCCAGCTTAGCCAGTTGCCGATCGACGCGGTGCCTGATATCACCAATAGACAGGTACAAATCAACACCGTAGCGCCTGCATTGGCACCAGATCAGATCGAGCGCCAAGTCACCTATCCGCTCGAAACCGCGCTCGCCGGTATCCCCGGCCTGACTAGCACACGCTCCCTGTCGCGTAATGGCTTCTCACAGGTAACAGCCATCTTTACCGACCAGACTGATATCTATTTCGCGCGTCAGCAAGTCGCCGAAAGGATGCGTGAGGTGCAGGAGGAACTCCCCGAGGAGGTCACGCCGATGATGTCGCCCGTCACCACCGGGCTGGGTGAGGTGCTAATGTGGACGGTGGATTTCATACCGTTCGATCCAGAAACCGCGAGCACGTCCAGTACGCCTGGCTGGCAAACTGATGAAAGCTATCTGACACCGGAAGGCGATCGGCTGACAACCCCCCAGGAACGTGCCACGTATTTGCGTACTGTACAGGACTGGATCGTCGCGCCACAAATGCGGTCTACGCCGGGACTCGCGGGCGTCGACACGATTGGCGGTTATGTTAAGGAATATGCGATCAGGCCTGATGCCGACCGCTTGGCCGCTTATGGCCTGAGCTTGAATGACTTGGTGCAGGGGCTGAAACGTTCGAACGTGCAGGCTGGTGCAGGCTTCATACAACGTGCCGGCGACGGCCTCATCGTCCGAGCCGATGCTCTGGCGCAAACCGTTGATGATCTGGCGCGGGCTCCGGTCGCCAACCGCAACGGCATGGTGATCCGCGTTGCTGATGTGGCAGATGTTGGCTTAGGCCAGGCACCGCGGCTAGGCGCTGCGACCCGAGACGGTCATGAAGCGGTACTCGGTACGGCATTGATGATCGCCGGGGGCAACAGCCGCACCGTCGCACAAGCTGCCGCTGAGCGTCTGACAGAGGTCGGCCGCTCCCTACCACCAGGGATTGTGGCCCAACCGGTGCTCGATCGCAGTGTGCTGGTTAACGCCACGATTAAAACAGTGGCCAAGAACCTGACTGAAGGTGCCCTGCTGGTCGTTGTTGTATTGTTCCTGCTATTGGGCAACATCCGCGCCGCTGCGATCACTGCACTGGTTATACCGTTGTCCTTCCTGTTTGCGGTGATTGGGATGAATCGCTTCGGCATCAGCGGGAACCTGATGAGCCTGGGCGCACTCGATTTCGGCTTGCTGGTCGATGGCGCGGTGATCGTGGTAGAGGCAACGCTGCTCATGCTTGGGCAAAAGCGGGCGGAGCTGGGTCGTTCGCTTTCGGCCAGCGAACGCATGGGAGTGGCGATCCAAGCAACGCGCAAAATGGTGCGGCCTGCTGCGTTCGGTCAGCTCATCATTCTGTTGGTGTTTGTACCGCTGCTCACCCTGGAAGGGGTGGAAGGCAAGACGTTCCAGCCAATGGCCGCAACCTTCATGCTCGCCTTGGCCGGTGCCTTTATCTTCTCCTTTACCTTCGTGCCAGCAATGGCAGCGCTATTTGTCCGTGAACCCAAAATCAATGTATCGCACGAAGGAAATGCGGGGTACGAAGGCGAACACGAGACGCGAATCATCCGCTACGTTCGGAGCAAAGTAGAGCCTATCATCCGCGCTGCGGTGCGGCGGCCACGCACCGTCCTCGCAGGCGCGGCCGTCATGCTTGCGATCGGTTCTACCGCATTCATGTCGCTGGGACGGGAATTCGTACCGACCCTTGATGAAGGCAACCTGGCACTACAGGCATTACGGGTACCTTCTGCATCGCTGGAGCAATCTCTCGCGATGCAGCTTGCGTTGGAGAAGGCGATCACGAGTGAGCCCGAGATCGAAACCATTTTCTCGCGCACAGGAACTGCAGAAGCAGCCCTTGACCCTATGCCGGTCAACATCAGTGACAGTGTTATTGTCCTCAAACCGAAGTCTGAGTGGCCGGACCCGTCTCTCGCAAAAGACGCTCTGATCAGCCGGCTTGAGTCGGTGGTCAGCAACCAGATCGGCAATGCTTTTGAGTTCAGCCAGCCCATCGAACTGCGCTTTAACGAGCTGATCTCGGGTGTACGTACGGATCTCGCGGTGATGGTGTATGGCGATGATTTCGGTATTCTGGAGGGCGTGGCCAATCAGATTTCGCAACAACTGCGTAACGTGGACGGCGCAGCGGATGTGCGCGTTGAGCAGGTATCTGGTTTGCCGACACTAACCGTACGCATAGACCATACTGCTGCGGCGCACTACGGATTGACTGCGGCAGACGTCAGTGAGGCATTGGCCACCGGCATCGGCGGCACCGCAGCGGGTCAGATATTCGAAGGCGATCGCCGTTACGATGTCGTAGTTCGCTTCGACGAAGCGACACGCAACGACCCGGCTCAATTAGCTGCTCTGCCCGTCATCGGTGCGGACGGTACGGTCGCTCCCCTTTCATCCGTCGCTCGCATTGAAGTTAGCGAAGGTCCCAACCAGATCAGCCGCAATAACGGTAGCCGCCGGATTGTTGTGCAGGCCAACGTACGCGGCCGCGATCTTGGCGGTTTCGTAGCTGAGGCCCAGAAGGCAGTGGCTGATGTCTCATTACCGGCCGGAGTCTATCTCGATTGGGGCGGCCAATTCGAAAACCTTCAACGCGCCGAAGCCCGGCTAATGCTCGTGATTCCGGTGGTGTTTCTGGTGATCTGGAGTCTGTTGTACATGGCGCTCGGCACCGTACGCGAAGCCGCATTGGTGTTCGCCTGCGTACCGCTGGCATTAGTGGGCGGCGCGCTTTCGTTATTGGTACGGGACATGCCGTTCTCGGTGTCGGCAGCGGTCGGCTTCATCGCCGTTTCAGGGGTAGCAACACTCAACGGCTTGGTCCTCATGCAGGCAATCCGCGAACGCCTGGATACTGGCCTTTCCGGCCTAGAAGCCGCAACTATCGGTGCCGCGAGTCGCCTACGAGCGGTGCTTACAACTGCCTTGGTCGCCATCGTGGGCTTTATCCCGATGGCCATTGCCAGTGGAGCGGGAGCAGAAGTACAAAAGCCGCTGGCGACCGTGGTCATTGGCGGCCTGTTGACAGCAACAATCCTCACGTTGTTGGTGCTACCCACCTTTGCCGCGCGCATCGCCAAGCCCCGGCTGGAACCCGTGCGCATTGAATAGACAGAGGAGCAAGCACATGCAAGCTCATGACACTGAACAAACGATAGCCTCGGGAACACTGTTGCGCATCGATCTGCCTATTTTGCTGCCGAATGTCCCGGATGTTGCCGACGCCTGCGTGGAACGGCTGGTCGCTGCGTTACGCGGTCAGCCGGGGGTGAAAAGGGTTTACCTCTATATGCAAGACGATGGGACAAGCCAGCTGTGTGTACATTACGATCCGGATGCGCTGACATTGGCGCGCATCCGTGAACTTTTGACGGCGGCCGGTGCGCAGGTCACGGAGCGTTTTGGTCATGGACTGTGGGAAGTAGAAGGTATCACCCATCAGCGCCATGCGCAGACGATAGCCGATCAGCTGCGCGCTCTCACAGGTGTTTTAGAAGCGGATGTGAGCGCAGTCGGCAGGGTCCGTGTTGAGTACGATCGTGAACAATGCTCGGAACAGGCGATCCTGGAGCTGCTGAAAGGCCTGGGCGTGAAACCCATCGATATTGACGCCCCGGCGGCTCGCGCCGAAGGGGCGCAGCCGCACGATCAAGAGGAGGGTCACAAGCATAGCGGCAAGCATCATCACGGCCACAGCGGTCTTTTCGGGTCGAACAGCGAACTGATCTTTGCCCTCACCAGTGGCGTTTTGTTGGTGCTCGGATTCGCCATGGAAAAGCTGGTGTTCGGCACGCCGCCGTGGTTACCGGTAACCTGTTATATCAGCGCTTACTTTTTTGGCGGCTTCTTCACTGTGCGCGAGGCGCTGGATAACCTGCGACTCAAAAAATTCGAGATTGACACGCTGATGCTGGTGGCTGCGGTTGGCGCTGCTGCATTGGGTGCCTGGGCTGAAGGGGCATTATTACTATTCCTGTTCAGCCTCGGTCACGCGCTCGAGCACTACGCCATGGGCCGTGCGAAACGGGCCATTGAGGCACTAGCAGAGCTTGCACCGAAGCGCGCAACAGTGCGTCGGGACGGCAGAACCCACCAGGTACCGGTTGAAGAGCTGGTCATCGGTGACGCCGTACTCGTCCGTCCCAACGAGCAATTACCATTGGGCCGGCAGTTGCGATACACGAAGGTTCTACCTTGATCGTCGTCTTCGACGCACTTCGATTACTTGCCTATCGCGATCATGCGTGAATACCAATGTCATCCGTCACCCTCCAGACCTGTATGGAAAAGAATGATGCGAATTCTCCTTATTGAGGATGAAGTAAAAACTGCTGACTATATGCGTCAAGGATTGACTGAGAGTGGTTATGTCGTAGATGTTTCCAATAACGGCGTGAACGGCTGTCATTTAGCATTGACTTATAATTATGACGCAATCATATTGGATATTAATCTTCCTGAAATGGAAGGATGGGATGTTCTTAAAAAGATTAGAGAGCATAAAGAGGCGGGGATAATCATAGTGTCGGCACGAGGCCGCCTTGAAGAGAAGGTGCGCGGTCTCGATCTAGGGGCAGATGATTATATAGTCAAACCTTTTCAGTTCCCTGAGCTACTAGCCAGAATAAAGACCTTGATCCGCCGAACTGATAGTAGCCCTCTCTCCCCGGATGTGCTTGTAGTTGATGACTTGCAACTAGACCAAGGGCGCCATAGAGCGGTGCGTGCGGGAAAGCGTATCGACCTCACAGCCAAGGAGTTCACTCTTCTGCATTTTTTGATGCGACACGCTGGTGAAGTTCTTACACGCACGCAGATAGTATCAACGGTATGGGACATAAACTTCGATTGTGATACCAATGTTGTCGAAGTAGCGATTCGACGGCTTCGTGCAAAAATTGATGACCCGTTTGATCGCAAGTTGATACATACGTTGCGTGGTGTGGGCTATGTTTTAGAGTCGAGAGAATGAGGCCGAAACGTTTATCGACCCGCCTAGGTATTGCAGTAGGCCTCATGGGTGTGATCGTGGTGCTTTTGATAATCGCTTTCACCTATTTCGAAATTGGCCGGCAACTTGACATCCGAGCACGTGGCTCCTTAAGCGAAAAGCTAAACCAAATAGAACATGGCCTTTTGGAAAGCTATAGTGCGAAATCCGAAGTTATATTGACTCCGCACATATTGAACGATTATGTTATTGGGCACGATTATCTTGCATTAATTGTTAGGGATGCAGAGCATCCAGGTGCTCCTATATTGAGTGTGGGAAATGAGGCGGCTCTTAAGGTATTCTCGGATATCGCTAAATATACCTCTGGGTACGAGGAATATTTTCCACCCACAGGCTACGCTATACTCGGCATGAATAAGATGATTAGGCTGGCTGATGGCAATGATATAGTAGTCACTTTGCTGTTGGAGCGTGAAAGTGATGCGGCTCTATTAAAGTCCTACATAAAATCTACCTTCTTATCTCTTCCACTTATTTTGATTCTTGTGGGTGGATGTGGATGGTGGCTAGTCCGCCATGGATTATCCCCTTTATATAAATTTAGTGCGATTGCCGCTCGAATCTCTGCTCACGATCTTGATCATCATATAGATTTTACGACTTTTCCTGAGGAGCTGAAAAATTCTGCGCACGCGATAAATTTTATGCTGGAGCGATTAGATAGGGATATTCAAAAATTACTGCAGTTCTCTGATGATCTCGCACATGAGTTGCGCTCTCCACTCAATAATATTTTAGGGAAAGTACAGGTGACGCTGTCCAGAGCGCGAACTCCTGAAATATACAAACAGGCGCTCGAAAGCTGTGCTGAAGAGCTTGATCGCATATCGCAAGTGATATCGCAGATGTTGTTTATTGTTTCCGCCAACAGTCCAACTCTCTCTTTGACCCTTGCTTCTGTTAATCTTCGCGAGGAGGTTGTCAAAGTGGTTGATTTGTTTTTAGACGAAGCCCAAGAGAAAAATATATCTCTTGAGGTAGTGGGTGATGCCCACACTAAAGCAGACAGCTTGATGATGCAAAGAGCTATTTACAATCTCTTATCGAACGCTATTCGACACAGCTCTTCTCGAAGCATAATAAGCTTGGAGCTAAGCGAAAATAAAGATTATGCCATTATAGCTGTACGAAACAGCGGCGAGGGAATAGCTGCAGAGCATATGACACGGATATTTGACAGATTCTATCGTGTTCCCTCTAGCCGCTCCCGCCAGCTTGTTGGTACTGGTCTCGGACTGTCTATAGTAAGAGCAATCATGGACTTACATGAAGGAATGGTTACGGTTGCCAGTATTCCAGGAGAGTCGACCGTCTTTACGTTGTTTTTCCCAAAAGATATTTAGTGCCTTTTCCGTAAGCGTCCGGTAATCCCGTCTTGAGCCTGTCGTCTCCGGCGTCAGGATAGTGTCCACTTATTTTCTAGTGGACACTTAATATGAGCACTGTAAGCGTAACCAAGCCTTGTCAAAAACGTCGTCGCCACTTGCAATGAACCGGGAGCCTCCGTCTCACGCGTTGCGCTGGATAACGGCCTCCACGCCAATCTGGTGCGACGCTGGATCAGTGAGTCACGCCGAACCGATAATGCGCTCACGTCGATTCCAGCGTTCCTTCCGGTTAACCTGCCAGCTCCGTCTACCGTTGCAAACAGTAAGCCGCACAACAACATCGAGATCCCCCATGTCAGTGGTGCCGTTCCCTATGCCTACCTGAAAGATGTGCTGACCCGGCTGCCAAGGCATAAGAACGCCATAGAAGAGCTGCCACACAACTGGAAACCTGCCACCAAGGTGTGATTGCCGAATGCTTACAACTGGCAAGCCAAGATGAATGGCCAAAATTAACCTGGCCAATTTAACCCCGGATAATAATTTCTTAGCCAGCCAACACCAGACCCGCCAGTATGGGTATGGTCAATTTGGCCAGGCATGGAAGGCTAGACATGACCGGCAGCAAACGGCCAAAAGCGGACAGTCATGGCGTCTACGATACTATGCGCGACTCACACAGCACGTCCGCGAACGTCAGGGTAGGGGTAATTGGTGTCAGGTGAACATAACTCGTCTGATCGTCCGCCGTTAACAATTTTTCTGCCTTGATCCGCCTATCGGAAAGGCCATGCCAGCTGCCTGTTTGTCAGAAATTTTCATCTGAACCCAGTTTTGCCGGAAAGGCAGTCGCCCTGCTCAAGAAAACCAATGGTCGGCATGCCCTCGCCAAACAGTGTATTGGCGGCTATCAAGGCGTTGCCACTGTCTTGGACCGGCTATGAACCAGTGCGGCTAGCGGCTCAGCCTGACTCATGAACCAGCTTGTCAGACGGCACCAGGCCAAGGGGTTGGTACTGCACTCGCCCGCCTCGATGGCCTGTTTAACCGCATCCACATCCACCCGGTTCATATAGCCCACCGCATCGTCCATGCGCCCGGCAGTGCCAAAGCCACCCTCAAGCATTTCTGCCATGGCCTCTTCACGACTCCAGCCATCATAAACGATGCGGTACATGGCGCTGATCAGACCGGTGCGATTCTGGCCGTGCTTGCAGTGCACCAGCACACCACCCTGTTGCTCGCCCGCGCGAATGGCGCGCAAGACAGTAATGACCTGTGTGTCGGTGACGCGGTCTCCCCGCAAAGGGATATGAATACTGCGCATGGCATCGTCGCCGAGCCATATCGCATCACTTTGCTGATGAAGATTGATCACGGTGCGGATGCCCCGTTGGTGCAACTGCACAAGATCGTCAGTTTGCGGCACCGCACTTCGATAGAGTGAAGGGCTCAACGCATACAAGCGAAAGCCGGCATCCAGCGGAGTAGCCCAGGTTGTCGGTCGCGCCTGTTGTTCGCCCAGCATAGGCGGCGGGACATCAACATGGCTACTGCGTAGTACATCCGGACGCCATAGCGCCACGATGGCCAAAATGCACAGCGGTAACAACAACCAAGCCGCATAACGTAGCGGACGTTTAAACAGCGCCATGCTGAACATCTCCGTAAAGGCTTCTGGAGGCATCAACGCTCGGCGGTTGCCGTTGCAGCATCAGAGCCATCAAGCTGAGCGGTAGTGCCAGCCAAAGTCGGAAATTGAATGGTCTGGAAACCTGTATTTGCGCCCTCATCTCTGGCTGATCCGCGCTTTGGGTTCCATCAGGGCATGCCAGGCCAGCAAATCATGCCCGAAGGCATAGCTGGAGCCCTCGTAGTAGGCAATGCTCCTCGCGATCAACGGATCGCTCTGGTCGGTCGTACTTTCAAGACTGTCACCCAGCGCATCGTCGTGCAGACGCATCAATTGACGCGGGCTGAGAATCGCCAGATTCTCGCCATCAAATAGTCCCAGATGCTGATAATTGCCAATCAAGGCGCGCCCCGGCGCGGCATCCTCGCGCAGTACATTGCGGCCAAAGAAAGTCGAGGTGTAATCCATGTTCAACAAACCGAGCAGCGTAGGAGCCAGGTCAATCTGACTGGTCAGAGTGGTCACCTCAGCTGGCTTTACCAACTGCGGTGCATAGATGAATAACGGAATGTGATAGCTGCTGACAGGCAGATCTTCCTTGCCGGCACTGCCCGCCGTATGGTCCGCAATAAACACAAATACCGTGCTATCAAACCAGGGCTTCTGCCGCGCTGCCCGCAGGAACTCGCCGATAGCATAGTCGGTGTACTTCACAGCACCTTCGCGACCACTGCCTGACGCAATATCGATGCGGCCTTCCGGGTAACTGTAGGGTCGGTGATTGGAGGTCGTCATCAACTGCAGCAGGAACGGGCTGCCCTTGGCAAAGTCGGCATCAGCTACTTTCAGGGCCTGGGTATACAGGTCTTCATCACTCATGCCCCAGGCATTGGTAAAGGTCACTTCACTGTCCGGCACACTGGCCTGATCGACAGTGCGATAACCATTACCCTCAAAGAAAGCGTTCATATTGTCGAAGTAGCCACGCCCGCCATACATGAAGACGCTGTCATAACCCTTCGCGGTAAATTGCTGCCCCAGGCTGGCGAAACCGCTTTCGCGGCCAACGCGCTTGACGATCGAGCGGCCGGGGGTTGGCGGGATCGACAGGGTAATGGCCTCCAGCCCACGCGTGGTACGGGTCCCGGTCGCGTACAGGTTGCTGAAATACAGACTCTGCTGGCGCAGCGCGTCCAGCTCCGGACTTAGCCCGCGGGTATCGCCTTCGCTACCCAGGTATTTAGCGCTCAGACTTTCGATGGTCACCAGAATCACGTTCATGGGCACCGGTTGGCCAGGGTTGTCGATAAGGCGGCGAATGCTCAGGGGATTGCTGTCCACAAACACCGCATTAGACTCACGCACTTCATCGCGCATGCGTTCGGCGACCTGCTTCAGTGGCAGCACAGGATAGAACTGTTCGTAATCCAGCTGATTGTTACGAAAGGCTGCAAAAAACTGATAAGGCCCATTGGCTGATAATTCGTGCTGGTAAGCGTTACCACCGCTGTTTCGCGGAAAATCCTGTCCCACCATGCTGACACTCAGCGCTAACAACAACGCCCAGCTGCCAAGGACCATACCCCGTTGGCGCCAGGACAACAGGGGTGCCACTGCAACACGGCGCATGGCACCACGCAGGCTCAGGGTGATAGCGACAGCAATCAACGCCAATACACCCAGCAGTGGATAAACCGGATAGGATTCGAGAATGTTGTTGAGCACTTCATCGGAGTACACCAGATAATCGACCGCGATGAAGTTGAAACGCACGCTAAACTCATCCCAGAACAGCCATTCGGATATCGCCGTGAACAGCATGATGAAAATGCTCAGGGTAAGTAAAAGCTGCAGCAGTCGCTGATTCCAGCGGCTTTGCCACACCCGCCTCGGACACAGCAACAGGTAAAGAGTCATTGGAGCCAGCGCGTACAGCAGAAAGACCAGATCATAGACGCCACCCTGGCCGTAAAGCGCCAAGGTGCTGACCAGGCCTAACTGTGCCTCATCGAGGTGAGTCGATAGCAACAGGGTGCGAGTCAGGATGAATATTGCCAGCCAGACCAGGGAAATAATGGCGAGATAACGTGCTTGCGCAAACTTGAACAGGTGCATTGTATGATCCGCATTGATGAGACTGGCGCAAGTGTGGGCATACTGCTGTCAGCAGCTCGTTAAGGCGCTGTGAAAAAAGTGTTAGTTACAGGTTCCAATTGATGAGGCCGATGGATGCGTATTCTGGTAATCGAAGACAATCGTGACATTCTGGCCAACGTGCTGGATTACCTGCAGGGCAAGGGCTACACGGTAGACTGCGCCCAGGACGGGCTGTCCGGCCTGCATCTGGCGGTCAGCGAGCATTACGATCTGATCGTGCTGGATATCATGCTGCCAGGCATCGACGGTTATCAGTTGTGTCAGCGTCTGCGCGACGATGCCCAGCGCGACACACCAATCATCATGCTGACCGCGCGCGACCAGCTGGAAGACCGTCTCAAAGGCCTGAAAAGTGGTGCTGATGATTATCTGGTCAAGCCCTTCGCACTGTCCGAACTGGTAGCACGCATAGAAGCCATACTGCGGCGCAGCCAAGGCGGCGCCAAACATCAACTGCAGGTAGCCGATCTCAGTTACGACCTCGATACCCTGCAGGTAACCCGTCAGGGCAAAACACTCAAACTCAACCCCGTAGGTCTGAAGCTACTGGAGGTATTGATGCGCAAAAGCCCGGCGGTGGTTCGTCGCCCGGTATTAGAGGAAGCCCTGTGGGGCGAGGAACTGCCCGACAGCGACAGCCTGCGCAGCCATGTGCACCAGCTACGTCAGGTGATCGATAAACCCTTTGCCCGGCCCCTGCTGCACAACCTGCATGGCATGGGCTACTGTCTTGCCGAGCGCAACAATGAAGACTAAGCATCCGCTGGTACGCCGCATCATCATCGCGTTTACCCTGATGACACTGATCGTCAGTGGTGGTTTCTCCCTGGGTATTGTCGCGATTGTGCACTTTATTGAAGAACACCTGGTTACCCAGGGCATGGCAGAGGAGCTGGACAGCATTCTCCAGAAGGATCTGGCCCAGGGCCTGCCCCCCAGACTGGACGCCAAAACCCGACTATTTTCTTCGCAAATACCGGGCTATGAGATCCCCAAGAATTTTATTGGCATGGATGAAGGCTACAGTGAAGTCGTCGACGATACTGGTGCCTATTACTTGTTCATCCGTGATACACCCCAACAACGTTTCATACTAGTGCAGGAACAGGCTGAATTCGAAGCACGCGAGAATGCACTCTTCACCGTCGTCTTTGCTGGCTTTATTCTCAGCGGTCTGGTGGCCTGGCTACTCGGCTGGATGATGGCACGTACCATCATAGCGCCTTTGGCACGCTTGGCTCAGCAGGTTCGTCATCGCGATCAACTACATACCTTGGCACCCAATCTTGCGCCAGACTATCCGGATGATGAAGTAGGTCATGTTGCCACCGCCTTTGATGAAACTCTCGGGCAGCTACGCAGCTCGCTGGAGCGCGAGCGCTTTTTTACCAGCGACGTCAGCCATGAGCTGCGTACCCCCCTGATGGTCATCGCTTCTTCCGCAGAGTTGCTTGAGACCGCTGAGCTGGATGAGCGCGAACACCGCCAGTTAAACCGCATAAAACGCGCCAGCGCAGAAATAAGCGAACTGGTCGAAACCTTCCTGTTGCTGGCCCGAGCCAACAGCAACCAGAATCCCATGAGTGGCAGCGCCACACTTGAGCAGGTTGCACGCGAGCAAGCGAAGCGCTGGGCCCCCCGCTTTGCTGAACAGGGCCTGGCCTTCCGTCTCATTACAGAGGAGCCCAACGAAATGCTTTTCCACGGGGGGTTTCTCAGCACCGTCATGTCCAATCTGATCCGCAACGCCCTGCATTACACCGCACAGGGCGAGGTACGTTTGCTGCTATCAGCCAACGGCTTCCGGGTAGAAGATAGTGGCCAAGGAGTACCCAGCGCGCAGCAGGACGAAATTTTCAAACCCTTCGTGCGCGGCTCAGGTGCCCGAGGCGAAGGATTGGGACTGGGGTTGTCTCTGGTCAAGCGGATCTGCACGTACCAGGGCTGGGAAGTGCGGATGTATTCTCTGCCTACCAAGGGTAGTTGCTTTGAAGTGATTCTGAAGTAGCTCGCTTTCACGAAATTTTGACACTCCTTTGACAAGCGCTTGACCGACCTTTGCATATTCTGGCCTGGATAAACCTATCCGAGAGCCCTGTAATGTCCAAAGCCAAAGCGATCAAGCTGGAATTTTCCGAGAAGTATGATCAGCAGCATGCCTATCAGTATCTGCAGAAACACCAGGCCGGGCTGGCTCGTCGTCTTTCGAACTGGCGCGATATGCAATTGGCGCGACGCGCACTGAAAGATGCCGGCGAGCCCAACCTGGTGCTTGATCTGCCCTGCGGTGCAGGAAGGTTCTGGCCGCTGCTGGCAGAAGCACCCAATCGCGTAATCCTGGCAGCCGACAACTCCGCCGACATGCTGGCAACAGCGATAGCCGGCCAGCCACCTGAAATAGTTGAAAGGGTCAAAACATTCCAGACCTCAGCCTTTGACATCGATCTGGGTGACAATTCGGTGGACAGCATTTTCTGCATGCGCCTGATCCATCACGTTGCCGACCCCGAACACCGTCTGGCCATGCTGCATGAACTTTGCCGAGTCACCCGCGACACGGTGATCATCTCCCTCTGGGTCGATGGCAATTACAAGGCCTGGAAGCGTAAACGGCTGGAGGCGCGCCGCACCGCCAGGGGCAGTCGTTCAGAGAACCAGAACCGCTTTCTGGTCAGCCGCGACACCATCGAGAGCGAGTTTCGTCAGGCCGGCTTCAGTATTCTCAATCACCATGATTTTCTTCCCGGTTACGCCATGTGGCGCGTCTATGTTCTGCGTAAGGTGCGCCCGTGAGTAGCGCATCCTGGCAGCCCAGCGGGCTGCTTTCCAGCTTCAGTCAATATGGCTTTGAGCACTGGTGGAGCATGGACGGTGAATGGGTCGAGGAGCAGAACCAGCGTCGCGGCGGTGAGAGTGGCGTCAAGCTGCTACCACCGCTGCAGCCCGGCCAACCCCCGCTTTACAGCAAGCGCCAGATCGGCCATCTGTTTCGTTCCTGGCGCCATCCATTTGGCCTGCCAACCGTATTGCGTGAAGAGCAGGCACTGATCGCCTGCGAGCAGTTGGGCGTCACTGTGCCCAAGCGAGTTTTCTGCGCCGCGCGAAAACAGCTAGGCCGGTGGCAGGCACTGCTGATCACCGAAGAGCTGAGTGGCTTTGTCAGCCTGGACCAATGGTATGCCGAGCACGCGCCCAAGCTGGACGAAAACAGCCGCAAAGCCGTGCTGCGCCGCCTCGCGCTGGTACTGCAAAGACTGCATCGCGGACGCAGACAGCACGGTTGTCTGTATAGCAAGCATGTTTACATCAGCCTGACTGCAAAGGTGCCGGAAGTGGCTCTGTTGGATCTGGAGAAAAGCCGCATCAGGCTCCTGCGTAGCAAGGCAATAAACCATGATCTTTCCCAACTCCGACGCCACCGTGGTGGCATGCCTGAGGCAGACTGGAATTATCTGCTGGAGTGTTATCACAACCCACAACTGGAATATCAGGTAGATACAGATGAAGCCTGATCCCGCATCCAGCAGCAACGCACTGGCGTTTAAAAGCCGTGGTGGTTTCGGCCGGGTATTCAAGGCAACGGGCTACTCAATAGCCGGTCTGCGGGCGGCCTTCACTGGAGAGGCTGCGTTCCGCCAGTTGCTGGCACTGAGCGCGGTACTGATTCCGCTGGCCGTCGTGCTGGACGTCAGCGCTATCGAGCGCGCCATACTGCTACTGGTGGTATTTGCGGCGCTGATCGTAGAACTGCTCAACTCGGCTATAGAAGCTGTAGTTGATCGTATTTCATTGGAACTGCATCCCCTATCCAAGCAGGCCAAGGATATGGGCAGCGCTGCGCAGCTTGTCTCGCTACTGATGATTCTTACCGTCTGGCTGGTGATATTGATCTAGCCGACAACGCCTGTTGCGTCCCCACCTGAATGGAAATCCCCAAATTCATGCGTACTTCTCCTGGTACCGCTGAGCTGCCTCGGTCGACCGTTGGCCTGCGTAGCCAATTACTCTTTGTGCTTTCGACACTGTTTGCGCTCACCCTGTTACTGACATGCCTGCGTGTGGCGCTGCTGACCTTCAACTGGGAGCTGGCCGCAGACGCATCCTGGAGGGATCTGGCCGAAGGCATCTACAACGGCCTGCGCTTTGACATGCGCGTGGTAATGATTGCAGGCGCACCGTTGATCCTGACTTTCCTCAGCTCCAGGCTCATGCAACTGCGCACGTTGCAGTGTATCTGGCTAACACTGGCAGCACTGTTGCTGAGTTTGTTGGGTGTGATAGAGCTCAATTTCTACCGAGAATTTCATCAGCGCCTGAACGCACTGGTGTTTCAATACCTGCAGGAAGATCCCACTACCGTGCTGCGCATGCTCTGGTACGGTTTTCCTGTAGTACGGCTGATGCTGGCCCTGGCGATTGTATCGCTACTGATGTACCGGCTTTTCCGCTGGCTTGACCGTCACACCCGCCAGCCAGCAGATGCCAACAGAATAAGAATGACCCAAAGAGGAGCGATGACGGCCCGGCTGGGCGTGCTGGTTCTATTGCTGCTCAGCGCTACCGTATTGGCCCGAGGCACGCTGCGCCAGGGTCCACCGCTGCGCTGGGGTGATGCCTTTACTACCGACTCGATGTTCGCCAACCAGCTGGGACTGACACCCTCCTTGACCCTCTATGGCGCAGCCAAAGCCCAGTACTCGGAGCACCGCGACAACGCCTGGGTCGACTTGATGCCTGCGGAGCAGGCGACTGGAATTACCCGACAGATGCTGCTCGGCGTACACGACCAATTGGTCGAACCTGAGCTGGCTCCGGTGCGCCGCGACTATCAACCGCCCGAGGACGCTACCCTGCCGATCCGCAACGTGGTCGTGATTCTGATGGAGAGCTTTGCGGGCTACTACACTGGCGCGCTCGGCTCCTCGCTGCAGATAACCCCCGAGTTCGACAAACTCAGCAAGCAAGGGTTGTTGTTTACCCGTCACTTCTCCAGCGGCACCCACACTCACCAGGGCATGTTCGCCACCATGGCGTGCTTTCCCAACCTGCCCGCGTTCGAATATCTGATGCAGGAGCCGGAGGGTGGCAATCAGTTTTCAGGCTTGCCTCAGCTGCTTGGCGCACGCGGTTTCAACGACTTGTACGTCTACAATGGCGACTTTGCCTGGGACAACCAGCGCGGCTTTTTCGGTAATCAGGGCATGACCCGATTCATCGGCCGCAATGACTACGTAAACCCGGTGGTGTCTGACCCCACCTGGGGTGTTTCTGACCAGGACATGTTTGATCGAGCCGTCATAGAGCTACGCCAGCTCGATCCCGATCGCCCCTTTTACGCACTGCTGCAGACCCTGTCGAACCACACGCCCTATGCTCTTCCCGATACCCTGCCCGTGGACGAGGTCACCGATCAGGGAAGTTATGCCAACGAGCACCTGAGCGCTATGCGCTATTCCGACTGGGCGTTGGGCCGCTTCTTCGAACAGATCAGGGATGAGCCGTACTACGACCAGACACTGTTCGTCATCGTCGGCGACCACGGCTTTGGGACTCCACAGCAGCTGACGGAACTGGATCTGCTGCGCTTCCACGTACCCTTGCTACTGATCGCTCCGGGCATGATCGAGCGCTTTGGCGAGCAGAATGACGTCGTCGGTACCCAAGTGGATATCGTACCCACCATCATGGGCCGACTGGGTGGCGCGGTTCGACACCAATGCTGGGGCCGCGACCTGCTTACCCTGCCAGCAGATGATCAGGGTATGGGTGTGATCAAGCCATCCGGTGGAGGCCAGACCGTGGGCATCATCCGCGGAGATAACGTACTGATTCAACCGCGCGACGAAGAACCCAGGCTTTACCAGTATCAGTTAGGCGCCGAGCCGAAGGCCATGCTGCAACCAGCGGTGCCAAAGCCAAAGCGCTTGCAAGAGGAGCTTGAGGCCTATGTGCAAGCTGCAACACAGGCCCTTTTAGACGATAAAGCAGGGGTTGAGGTATCGAAAAACCGAAGCGCAACTGAGGCGACGGTGCCCTAGCGAATGACTTCTATCAGGATCTGCCGCAGACCGGTCATCCTCCATAACGTGCAGGAAAAGCCATGAACACCAATGTTCCTCGTGAACCCTGGAATAAAGGCAAGCTAGTCGGGCAGAAAGCACCGCTTCGGCTCAGAGATATTTGGTCCATTCGAGTAAGGCTTCAGATTTCGGAGAAAACCCGAGATCTAGCTCTTTTCAATCTGGCCATCGACAGCAAGTTGCGGGCTTGTGATTTGACGAAGCTCAGGGTCCGCGACATAGCCCATGGTATGCAAGTGACGCCCCGGGCCATTGTGATGCAGCAGAAAACTCATCGGCCAGTCCAGTTTGAAATCACTGACCAAACCCGGGCTGCGCTTGAGGCCTGGATACATCAAGCCCAGCTGCGAAATGAGGATTTCCTGTTTCCGAGCAGGCTGCACAGGTCAGATCATCTCTCCACTAGACAATATGCTCGGATCGTCAAGGCTTGGGTAACTTCTATTGATCTTGATCCCGCCATGTACGGCACCCACACGCTTCGACGCACCAAAGCGTCACTGATCTACCGTAGGACCAAGAACCTAAGGGCAGTGCAGCTTTTACTCGGCCACACCAAGCTGGAAAGCACGGTTCGCTATCTGGGAATCGAAGTGGAAGACGCTCTTGATATGGCAGAGCATACTGAAGTTTGATCAGCAATAGCGGCGGCTAAAGCCAGGCCGGCGCTATCCCGCCAGAAGCCGCCGGTGAGGAGCGGCTGCTTTTGGCCGACAGCAGCCCGTCATGAGGGACTGCAGGTGGTCAACTGCTGTTTCAGGATTTCTCCTCAGCATGCCGGATTGGTCTGAGCACTATCTCGCCGTCAATCAAATCGATACTTAGTGAATCACCGAGACCGACGTACATTTCTGCCAGGATTTTGGTGGGAGCTTAACAATAACATCCCCTGTGTAATGCGCCGGCATGTTGGCATTTCACAATCGTCCGTACTGTTCCGCTCATGGGAAGTTAGCCTCAATCTTGACCAAAGCTTGTTGTTTACCGAAATCGATATCCTACGTCAGGGGGCAGGCGATCAACAGCCTTTGGCCGTATCCAGCCTCTTGCAACGATTCGGTGGATCGTATCTAGGATGATGAAAGCCAGTGACAGCACATAGCTAGCTTGTTAGCCTCACCAGATGACGAAGGTTACGAGTCCTGGTGATTGATGCATGCAAATAAGCTGAACGCAGAGAACGACGGTGACACTGGCGGTGTGCTTACGGAGATAGTGGGCAGTTCGCCGTGCGCGACCACTGTGCAACAGATTGAACGACTACTCGGGATCGATCGCGATTTCCCTGCTGCGTTGAATCTGGTTGAGAAGCTGCTGGGTATTCTTCAAGTAATACCTGTTAAAGATGTATCCGTGTTGGAGTGGGTTCGAGCGCTCGAGTCCGTCCAAGACGCCGGTAAGCTTAGGAAATATGATCTGTCCTGGACGCGGCTTGCTGCCACCAGTCTTGCAGGCAACCCCTTGGGTGGGAAATTCAAGCGCTATCCCTTGCCAGCGTTTTTGCTGCAGGAGCCCCTGGCCGAACTTGGTGAACAAGCCAACCTGATACATCGCCTCTTTCTGGAAGTTGCGATTCAACAGAAAACCTTTAGGGGTATTCAAGCGATTGCGGATGAGTTGAGGAAGTTGATCGCTATCAGCAATCCAAAATCCAGCATGGGTCAATTGCCTACAGACGTGTCTACTGACTGGTCCGCTTGGGCAGAATATCTTGCAAATCTGCCTGCTAACGATGCCCTTTCAGTAATGCTCAACAAGCTTTTGAGACTGCGTGCCTCCAGTAGCTCTCCGACATCCAGGCAAACGTCTCCAATTTCGCTTATCTCTCAAACCGACTCTAATCCGCTCTCTGGTGTTGGCATCAGTGTTGGTCCTACGTATTGCTCTATGGTCATCGAGCCTGGCGACAGTCAAACGGCTGAACCTCCAAAATCTGTGGATTTGCACCTGACTCCACAAGAGGAAGAAGAGGATGAGCCGGCGTCTGAACACGAGGTTGATGCCCAGTGCCGCGAGACACGTCATTGGATTTCCCGTCATCAACGCCTAACGCCAAATGATTCCGGTCGGTTAACCCCAATCGAGCGTAGCTGGCTCGCATCCCGGCTACGAGAGCTCACGGTTAGCGAGGATATCGGCCTGCGATCAGGCGCTGGCATTGTGGCGCTCATGTATGTCACCGGAATGCCCCTAGATGACGTGCTGCAGGCTGCTGTTGGGCCAGAAGGAACTTTTGACGTCGGCGGAGCGTATCGACGGACTATTCGCCTGCCGAGCAATGCTTACACTCCGAATGCTGATGTGGCGGAGCAGTTTCTGCCCAGAGAAACGACGTTAATACTCCAGTTGCCCGATATGGTGACGAACTGGATGAGCGCGAACGTTCAGCATCAAAACTGTGCGTTGGCGCAAGCTTTGGGTGTTGAGCTGAGTAATGCAAAAGAAGATGTCGATAAGGTAATGGAATGCCTTCGTGCTGGGGGCCGTTACACACGGATCCGCCGCGAACGCATTCGTGCAGCGTTGGCCATTGAACTGAACCTGCGGTATCGCGATTTTGGAGTTGTTCACCATTTGGCGTCCGGCCCAGATCAGGTTGCGCCGATGATCAATTATTACGTGGTGCATTTCATTGACGATTTGAAGCACCGATACACGGAGGTTACTGAGGATATGCTGCGAGTCTAATGAGTACGTCAACGGTTACTGGTTTCTTTCCGGAGTCTCAGGTGATTTCCAGCTTACCTGAGATCAGTCTGACGCGTTTGCAATCAGCCATTCATGGCAAAGGGAGCCTTGCGGAGCAGCATAACGCATTCACTGACTATTGCCTTGCGCTGCTTTTTTGCTGCACAGGACATCGTGGCGTTAAAGACCCCTTCAGCGAGCTAAAACACTTTGATTTTGACCGAGGGTTACTGCTTATTTGCGACAAGGTCAGCGATGAGTCGCGGGCTTGGCGGCTGGTTTCACTACCAGATACGGCGGTAGAACAAGTAAGTGTTTATTGTAATTATTTGCGCCTGTTGGCATCTCAACTTGAGGGGGGCTCGCCTCTTGGTGAATTGTCGGCGCTGATCTGGGATGTATCTCAGGGCAACGCCCGGATACCGTTCTTTTTCTATCTGCAGGAAAGTTGTAACGGTTGGGAGCCGGTCACGCCGGCAACTCTCTCAAAGCGCTGGCAAGACCGCTGGACATTGCCGGTGAATTTTCTTCGCCATGTGATGGCAGACACGCTGTTGCATCTTACTCGTCGGGCTGACTGGGTCAGCATCCAGCTAGGGCATGCCGACGGAGTCGATCATCCATTTGGAGCGACATCGACGAAACCAGCGTTGGACACCTTGGGCCAGATCCGTCCTTACTTGGAAGAGGGGTTAAAGAAAATTGGATGGACAGTGGCCCGATCACCTTTGCATGGCTCTCGAATCAGACACCGGCCTGTAAAGCGGTCATGGCTTAATACCTCTTCAGAAGCGTTGTTTGGCTACCAGCGACGTGAGGCTGTGCGTAAGGGAAAACGTTCAATCGCTGCAACATTCTTCAGAGAGCTGTGGAGTGAGCAGTTTCCCACAGGTGCTGCTTTGAACCGGACAGCGGTCCAGCGCATAGTTGAACAGATTATTATTCAGGCACAAACTAGAGGACACTCGGTAAATTGGTGTCTCAGGCTTCTCTATAGTCACCTGCGTTCCCGTCCAGGTGGGCTAGCAATACTCCGCCAAATTGCGCGATATCGTCAGATAGAAATGGAACCCACGCCATTTCATGCCGGTTCACTCACCGACTATCAGGCAGGTCAGTGCATTAGAGCCGCATATTTGGGCTACCTAGAGCAACAGGGGAAGAATGAGGCCTCATTGGATGTGCATGTTCGGTTTGCGGAGATTGTGGTTAGCGCGGCCATTTTTAGTGGAATCGCTAATGCGGACAGGCTGAAAGTCCTGGGAAGCGCTCTGCTAACGCAAACCTACCTTCTGAAGCGCTCCGTGTTTGTCGATGTGCCCTTAGGTCATGGAGCAGTCTTCAGGTGGTTTCCTGATCAGGTATCGCAGAAACTCATCTATGGTTTGTTCCGAGCCGAAACCGCAGGCCAGAAGATACAAGAAAACAAGACGAGGAAAGCTTTGAACTCGCTGGTTTGCGAGCTTGTGGGTTCAGCTGGCGGGTGTCCTTATGATCGTTTGGTCCGTATCTCGAGAGCGGTCTCGGGAATAGAAATGCCGGGCTACATTTCGTCTTGTCTCAGTGGTGTTATACCGGCCGTATCGCTTCCGTTGCCTCAATGGGTGCGAGTGGTAACGGGTAAATCATTAACGTCTGGCGGCGAACCAGCCGCAAATCAGCCAGACAAGTCCGATAACTGGACACCCGTTATAAAAAATTCGAAACGGCAACACACTGCCGGGGAGGGACGGGCTTTTTTACGGGAGTTTCGTCGCCTGATTTCTGCTGCCCGGAACACTAAACGTACTGGTAACCAGCTAGCGCGTACCCGTAGCAAGCGTGAGCTCGTGAAGACGTTGCAGCTAGCCTGCGAAAGTTCAGGCTGGTCCGCCCTTCAGATGATGCTCGCAGGCTGGACGGTCCATCTATGTCGGCATGGAACGCGGAGCAAAAAAGTTCTGGCCTATTCCACGGTTGAAAAATACTCCGTCCTCGTGGCATCAAGGCTGGTTCCAGTGAGCGTAAATCTTGATGTCTATGCCCTGGATGAGGTCGCGTACGAGGAGATGTACCTGCGCGCTGTTGAGCGTGAAGAGCCCAAACGCCGGTTTGAATTAGCCTGCCGATTACGCGAAATACATGCTTTCTTTCAAGATGTTTATTTGATGGAAGATCTGGACTGGTCCGCCATTATGGGAGCTGCTGGTGGCCCTGCTCAGACCCGTTTTGCAGAAGCAAATATCATCACTTCTGCGGAATATCGGCGTGCTTTGACTGCGCTAGTCGACGACGTGTCTCTGGGGGAGCGTCGCCGATGGCAGTATGCTGGGCTTTTACTTCTGGGATTTCGGTTCAACTTGCGTTTTGGAGAGGCGCTAAGATTGCGTTTTACCGACGTGCAGCGCGACGGGGAACAGGTTTATGTTTGGGTGCATAACTCTATTTTTGCTGAGACAAAATCACATGCGGGTGTTCGGGTTGTACCTCTGATAGAACGACTGGATGCGCTGGAAACACGCGTTTTGGACCGGTTGTTGGCTGCAGGCGAATTTGACTTTGATGATAATCCCGCTGCTATGCTTATGGCTGAGCATTCTGGGGCAGCGGAGCTGATTGATCTAGCGGAGGCTGGGCGTGTTCTAAACGGTTTGCTTCGTCGAGTGACGGGTGATAGCAGTAGCCGCTTTCATCATCTGCGCCATGGTTGGGCGACACGAGCGGTGGCGTCTCACATTGGCTTGGTAACCCCCGGTTTTTATGAGCAGCTATCCGAAGCTGTCTGGCCAGAATTTTATGGTAGTGACGCGGGGTTTCCGCTCCGGAGTATTGCCGTGGCTGCTGGTCATGCCAATGAGAGCACTACTCTGGGTAGTTACACACACTGCGCTGACCAAATGGTGTCAGATTATTTACCCGAGCCCCAGCTCTCAGATCACACGGTGGCTTATGCAGAGCAGATAGCCTACGCCACAGTCCGGACACGGCGTCGAGGCTCGCGTAGGGCATCTGAGGGACGCCTGCCTGCGATACCGAAGCCTGCGATTGCTACTCGGACGCCCCAGGTTGCCACCCTCTCAGGCCTCATATGTCAGTCGCTGGAGACTGGGCCTCCTAGTCTAACGGACGTTGACATGCTGCTGCGCAGACTCCGGAATAGCGTGCAGTCCGTAGATGTAGTGGCGAGAACGTTGGGCCTGAACATACAAGCGTCTAGGCGCGCGGTAGACCGCGCGTTGAGTTTGGAGGTTCGAACCGGATATGACGGCTATCGGCTGGCAACGCGTTCTGACGATTTTTTAGCTTGGGCCGTTAGCGACAGAAAAGCTCGGCAATTCAAGCGTGAGGATGACAATGTAATCGAGCGCCTTAGGGTACTTGATCGCCAGATAAGAATGTCTTCGCCACCAGAGTTGGATGAAATATTGTCTGGATTGCGAGCATTAGAGGAGACAGTTGATGCCAAGAGTGGTGACTACTATGTGGTCCGGGTAGAGCAGTTGAGCTCAATAGCAAAGCTCGCAGCACTACTTGATGCCCGCGTCAGCGCGGCAGTATCAGCCTTGATAAACACCTGTGCGCTGCGTGAATTGCTTCAGGTCCATGGTGTGGAATGGCGTTATTGGAACACTAGGCGGGCCGGACTAAGGCTCAGCCTGACCCCTGCCAGCGGACCGAAGCGCACGTTACAGCGCCTGCTACTAATAATTGCGGTGGCGATTCCCGACAAGTATCAAACAGTTGCTGTTGCGGATATCAAGTCTGATGACAGTGCTGCAGGCTCCGCCGTTTCCTGAGAACGTTAGCGCATAGTCGATAATAGCTTGATCTTTAGGTGCTGGAATTTCAACGTATGCCCGGTGATAGGCTTTTTCTATTCATGTCTAGTCAACCAGCGAACCTTGGACAGGAACGTCTATTGTTCGGAGTATCTCTTGCAGCGTTCCGCCCCGCATTCTGCGTGTCCCGTTCTCTATCTGGTACGAAGGAGTCACACGCAACTCGACAGATTTGCGGTGTAACTGAGCATCAAGCAATCGCTCTCTGAAATGCCCACTCCGCGGAATGTGCAGCTGGGTGCACTGACCGTCAGGCCCGCGGAGTAGCATGGTCCTGGCCTTATCATTTACCGCTAATACCTCTCCGCTTAATTCTAGGTCCCGGCTGTCCAGAAGAATCTCACTAGATCCGCGCTTCGGGACGAAGCTGAAGCTGGTAGGGCTGTCCGGATCAACCTCGACTCCAGACGCTGGCAGGTGGGTTCGCAAAACTGCAGCCAGCTCAGCTATCTCCTTTGGAGCTCTGATGTTCGATTCGGAGCTTTGTTCTGGATCGCCTGAGCTGATTGAGATTAGCTCCGCAGGCAGAGAGGATGCTGCGACCTGGCGCACGACCTGACTTGCGTCGCGGAACTGCTGCAGGATTGCGTCAGCGCCGCTTGATCCAAAGGGCAATTCGGGGTGCCCGAAAATAGCCACCAAGATGCTCTCCACTCGCTTCCCGTCCGTTTGCTCAAGAGCCTGTAGACGAACTTGATCGCCCATTTTGCGTTGGAGCCTTGCCGCTAAGGATTCCAGGTCTTTGAGCTCACTGCGCTTTTTCGCATCTATAACCGGCCAAGTGATGTGCTCATCTTGGCGCACAGCGCCGGAAATATTGGCGCGCAGAAGTGTGACTTTATGAGTATTACTGTTTTGCATAATAAGTCCTTATTAGAGATTCTCTGTTATTAAATTATTCCTCTGTGCAATAATCTTCAAATGGTTTGTTTTATGTTATTAAACCGAAGTATTATCGGCTTGGTGGTTTTTCAGATAGCATTAACCCTATGATATATATAGTGTTTTTCATGATATGTTCTCTGCGGAGTTTGACCTGCTATTGTATAGTGATATCAAATAATATGTTTTGCGGGTGGTTTTGCAATTATCTACTAATTTCGGACCCTGAAATGGGTGGTAAAGTTATCGCCACAACTCAGATGTTCCATGACAAGACAGCGTTGTAGACTTTTAGCGCGTTCGAAAATATTTGCAGCGTTGATGGTTCTGGATCAAAGTTACGATCATTTAGGCAAGAAAATGCTTATGCAACGAAGAAACAGTTAGTTCTTCAGCCGCCGGTTTTCATCTTCAAGCTCTTTAAGCCTGGCCATCATGGATGCATTCATGCCGCCAAACTTGGAACGCCTGTCAGCGATTCAGGATCTGATGTGCGCATTGTCCTGTAATCACTTTGGACGCGTCATCTTGGATAACGGCTTAGCCTTACTCAGTCCTTGAAATAGTTATCACGCTCAACCAGGCCGAACGGAGCGTCAGGTTTGATCGCCTGATCGGGTACTTCGTCGAACATATGCTCAACCATCCGCTGTCGTCGCAGAGCCGACAAGGTGTTGAAAAAGCAGCTTTCGCATAGTTGTACCTCATACCGCTCGCCATCATGCTGCGAGCCATATCCCCAGTGTGCTGACAGCACGCCAAACTGTGCCGATGTGCCGGGCTTTGTGGTGGATGTGCCGCATACATCACAGAGCACATCGGTAGTGACCGGAACGTTTTGTGTCTCGCAGATTTTCATTGGTCCTCTCCAACATGTTACGTTGTCAGCCATGATAGCGCATGGCAGGTTGCCATTTTCGGCGAGTCAGCCCGCGTTTTACGCTTGGTTTCCAATGAACCGGTTCACGGATCAAGGGACCTCCAGCGACCATGGAGAGCCTTGCCTCAAGAAAATTTTGAATTGTGCAGCCTTACGGGATTAACAAGGCTCTCTTTTCTACGTAGTTACTGGGTCCCGTGATTTGTTGCTTTAACATGCTTGCCATCAGTCGCATGGGGTAAAAGCAGCAAGTCCAGTAATGCCAGGGCCTGCTGGTAGATGCCTGGGCAGCGTGCCTCACTGGGACCGGCGACATTAAGTTTGGCTGGTCTGTGCGTGGTGCGCCAGGCGAGCCATTGACTCAGGATTTGATCTGTAGGGGTATCCAGATTCAACGGTCGGCAGGCTTTGCCGAATTTGTTGGCAAACTCCTGTGTCAACCGGCTGCCGCCCTCAAGCACGCCGCGATAGATGATCAGTGTGGCATCACTGTGCTGGACGTTAAGCTTGTTGCGTTGGCGGTAGCCGTTAGATTCCGTTTCGCTCAGCTGGTAGCGCCGGTCCAGTACTCCGTCAGCCGCTATCCGTCCTGCAGGACACCAACCGCCATGTTCAAGGTTGTTGGTGATGGCCCAGTCAAGGGCGGCGCGGTCGACGCCGGTCTGTCCGCCAGACATCAGCAGGGTTGGCCGCTCGGGAAACATGGATAGGATTTCACTCACCGATAGCAGTGTCGGGCAACCGGTCATTTCCAATGTATCAATCCACAACTGGTTACCCTTGCGGATGATCTGATCAGCACCAATATGGCCTGAAACCACGGCTGTAATGCCATGGATGTGTGTCGTGACTGGCTGATAGCTGCGTGACCAGTCCCACGTGCAGCGTTTGGCCAGCGACTCAGAAAATATCAATGAGTCCAGGCTCTGCCAATCGTCCATCGGGCTTTGCGCATGCACAATGCCAATGTCACCGCGCGGATGTTCGATTGTCAGTGTGAGGGGGAGGTTTTGCTGGATACGCACAGCTAGCGTACGGACTTGATCGGGCGAGAGATTATCAGTCCAGCAACCACCCATCTGGCGACGCTTCTGCGCGAGTTCTGGGCGTTCCTGTGCAGCCAAGAGCATCAGTTCATGGTTGCCCGCCACGCTGTAACAAAAAGGCGAATCAAGCACCCAGTTCAGCGTTTCCAGTGAGCAGGGACCGCGGTCGGTCAGATCGCCAAGGAGAATCAGTCGGTCAATTTGTGGGTTGAAGCCGGCCTTGTTGAGTCTCTCCTTCAGCAGTGGCAGATGACCGTGCAGGTCTGAGCAAACCCAGTCGGTACCTTGACTATTGGCTGCAAGCCTGTGGTTTACAGCCAGTGCTGGTTGAAGTGGAGCGTTCATCTGGAAAGACCTCTAGTTGCCCGTAAATCGGTCCGGTCATGCCATCAAATGCTTAGCGTGAAGCCCGCCGCAGTACCGCTGTCATTGGCATCTCACCAAGTGCTATTGAGCAAACTTTCAATTCGGCGATAGGTTTCGACAAGGTCCTGCATGCTGCCCTGGGCAATAACATCGAGCGGCGCACGTCCATCAAAGAACGCATTATCGTTGGGTCGCGCCATAAAACCGTATACGTTTGCCGGGTTTTCAAAAAGCGTACGCATGGCTGCGTGGATGTTCAGCACGATACTGATGCGCATAAGCTGCTCGCCGTCCAGTTTGGGTGGAGCATTGCCGGCGGTGACTTGATCCAGCGCGTACCGAGAAATGCGCAATATTTTCTGAATCTGGCTTCGTCTGGCTTTCCAACCCTTTAGGATTGTAATAGCCGTACGTAAGCCAATTATGTGCTTGTCTTTTTCGCTAGGCAGGCCAGTTTCTTGCGCAACCATAATCTTGCTGCTCTTTATGTGAGTGACTTAAACGCAAACCCTAATCCTGGCACCTGCTCAGAAAACATAGCCTTCGATCAGCCTGATCAGATCGGCGATGACCTCATCGCGTGTATTTGCGCCGGTTTTGATGCAGTGCAGCGGTGTCTTCCCACTCAGGCGGGTCAGGGGTTTTTGTAGATAATGCTTTGCTTCTGCAGTACTGCCAAACACCAGTAGGCTGAGCGCCAGAGTTTCTGTGGCGTCAATGTCTGCAAGCAGATTGTTGCTGGTCGGGTCATCAAGGCCTTCCAGCAGGCGGGGTACCTGTCCAATCGACATTTCAAAATCCGCCAGCAGCGACGCCGCCAACCCATCACGAATTTCCATTGTTTTAGCTCCTTAATGATCAGCCCTCGTCAACTAGCTTGAGGGGCTGAGCGCTCTTGGCAGGGCAGCTATGCAGCCGCTGCCGCCACTACCCGTTTCAATGCCTGCATCATCGGTAACGTGTTGCAGGTTGGCCTAGCAGATGCTCATGATGGCGTTCAGTGAGGTCGTCTTGCGCCTTCCTGTCCCTAGCAAGATATAGACAGTGTTGGTTGTTTCGAAAATGCCGGGTGATGTAAAGCCAAGTAACGGTGTGGTTCTAACCCAGTTACCCGGGGCGAAGCGATGAGTGCTGTCGAATACCACCTCGTGGGCATAGACCATCACTGGCTGCAGCCCCTGATGCTTGAGATCTGCGGCAATCTTTTCACCTACATCCAGGTCAGCCCAGATCCAGTCGCGCACGATCCTGAAGGGCTTGTAGCCAGGGTGGCTGGTAGCTAGTTTTTTTGCGTCTTCCAGCGTCAGGTCTGCACCCTGGATTGGTTCGCCGTCGCTGTACAGTAGGTCTGTCGCTGACTCTATTGCGTTCATATGGTTGTCCTTTTGGTTTTACAGGCCTTCGTGGGCACAGTGAAATTCCAATTTATGCTGTATATAAATACAGTATTATTGTTTGTGTGTCATCCGTGACTAGCCTGCACCGTATGCGGGCTAGTCGGGTCGGTTGGTTGAGGTAAAAAGAGTGTTGGACTGAACGAGCTTAGGGCGGTCTTGGCAGCCAGTAGGTGCTGGCAGGGCCTGGGCCATCCGACTTGGCAAAGGTCTGCCAGTCGGGTTTGCTGCTGAACGCCCGATGTCGGTTGTCAGCGGCTGCACTCATCACGTCAGCTTGGCGGATCGTCAGCGCGATGGGCATCATCGGCCTTTGCTGGCGGGGGTGCAGTATCCAGCCGAACAGATAGCGCAGTGCGTTGGCGCCATCGGACCAGACGCTATCCAGATGAGTCAAAGCGGGCACAATTAGTTCGAATCCAATCAGTTCATGGCTGATCAGATACCCGGTTTCTGTACGTCGCCCGTCGGCATGAAAGCAGCTTACCTTGCCCAAATCATGCAGCAGACCCACCACGGCGGCCAGCCAGCGTTCATGTTCGGCAAAACTACTGCTGACTGCATACACTGCTTTCGCAACTTCCAGGCTATGCTGCGCCAGGCCACCTTTATGGCAGTGGTGGTGATTGCTGCTGGCAGGCAGGCTGAAAAATCTACAGCCAACAGAAGGTTGCCCCAGTACCTGATAGACAAAGGCTTTGAGTGGCGTATAGGGACAGGGTTGAAGCCACTGCTCGACAGCCATCACTTCATCCACCGAAGCAATCAGGCTGGCAGGCAAATGGCTCAGCGACTGAAAGCTCTCCGGGGTAACCAACTGCCCGCTGGATCCAAGCAAGTGATTGCCATATCGACTTACCCGAATACTCACGGCAACCAGACCACTGGTGGGCCAGTTGCCGGGGTGGTCATGCAGTTCAAGCAATACCTCATGGCTGCCGGAGAGATTTTCGATGCTTAGAAATATCCCGGCGTTCAGTGGCGATACCTGATAGGCCTGCTGGGCAATCAGGCAGCCCGTCAGCCAGAAGGTATCCTGGAGTGGTTCCTGCATAGCAGGCAGTATGGACTGACTCATCAGGCAGCCCCCCACTGATTCAGTGTGCGTTCCAACCGTTCCAGAAGGTAGGGCAAAACTGCACGCCCGCATTCTTCCTCGAACTGCGGCAGTGTTTCCCTGACCCAGGTTTCCAGTGCCGCCAGATTGCTCGACTCTGTTCCTTGGCCGATCAGAAAAACCAATGCATCGCCTTCTGGGATTTGTAGGGCAGCCTGCATGGCGCTGGCCAGACGGTGGCATGTATTGTTGGAGAATTCATGCATGGTCGTGCTCCTCATCTGCAAGCTGGCTCGTGTTCAGCGTCTGTAGCAGCAATCGCTCCATCGCCGAGCCGTCGCGCCGGGTCAGGTTCGGCACATAGCGGGAATACACACGAAACAGCATTTCGGTAGTGGTGTGGCCCATTTGCCGGGCAATCCATTCAGGGGCTTCGCCAGCGGCTAGCCACAGCGTCGCCGCTGTATGCCGCGTCTGGTAGGGTCTGCGCTGGCGCAGCCCCAGATGCCGAAGCAGCGGATACCAGACGCGTTGAGTGACATTGCGATGTGCAACCGGACTGCCGTTGCGGGTACAGAACACATACTCGAACTGACCAGTGGCCTTCTTCTGTTCCTGCAGCGCGTCATATACTGGGCCTGACATATCGATAGTGCGAAATGAGCCGTCGTTTTTGGTGTAGACCAGCTCATCTCTGACCAGCGCCTGTCGAACCAGAATCTGCCGCCTTTCAAAATCCACGAACTGCCACTGCAGTCCGTCGATCTCGCCGGTGCGCATGCCGGTGAAGAACCGCACGGTGTAATAGTTGCGGTAGTCCTCGCGAACCGTCTGCAGAATCAGTCTTACCTCCTCAACCGTAAAAGGCTCGACATCGGTTCTTGGCACCTTGAGAGACTTGATGCCCTGATAGGGTGAGGTAAACTCATGCCGGTCGGCTGCTTCATTAAGAATCATGCGCAAAGGCGTCATGATGTGGTTGATTCGCTCTGCTGACAGGGGTTTGCCTTTACCGTTTCTGACTTTGGCGAGATGGGAACGGAAAGACAAAACCTCTGCCTTGGTGATGGAGCCGACCTCCTTCTCACCAAACGCTGGCTTCAAATAGGCGCGCAAGGTGCCTGCGACAGTCTCTATATGGGAGCGTCGCCATTGAGCCTGCATTTCGGCAAACCAGGTATCAGCAAAGTCGCTGAACAGTGGCGTGGCGTGCTGCATCAACACTGTTCTGGGTGCATTAGCTTCACTGAACTTGCGCGCATTGCTGCTGCCCGGGAAGTACCGTGCATACTCGAAGGTGCCAAGGGTTATCTCGGCTTCGATCTTTTTCAGAATAGCCTCGAGCTTGCGACGGTTGGCCGGCGTGTCATCCAGTGCCGTCTGTTCGCGACAACGTTTGTTTCTGTAGCGGAAATCGAAGAACAGTTTTCTTGTCTGTTCTCGTACACGGATACTAGCCATGCATGACACCTCCATTAGCCATGGGGATAGCCAGAGGACGGCTGGATGTGCCGCCCATGTCGCGTTCAATGGTTTCCCATATGTAGAGGATTTTGCGTCCACCAAAGGGACGGATGTAGTGAATGCCTTCGAGCAGCACACTGTCCTTGAGGCGGTCGCGAATTGTTCTGGCGTCATACTTGATGCGAGCGGCTAGCTCATCAGTAGTTAGGTAAAGCTGTGACATGGTCTTTTTCCTCTGCTATGGTTCGGTTTGGAGAGCATCCAGATCTTCGGTTGATCAAAATGTCCTCCTGCAGACCATTATGCGCACAAAAAGACCTTTTGCAAGTCTTTTTGATCTTCTGTGGATCAAAAAGGCTTTTGGTGGAACATGATCAAGTGTCATTTATCGACCCTGATGGGGGCGAAGAAGCTAAAGCTGATAGATGTGGCAAGGGATACCGGCATCAACCGGGGGACTATCACGCGCCTTTATCACGAAACGGCGACACGTGTTGACCTAGAGGTCATTGAAGCGTTGTGCCGTTACCTCGATTGTGAGGTTGGGGAGTTGTTAGAGCTTGTCGAGTGAATATGAGAGCAGGTAGATCCAGGTATGTCTTTCTTCTGCTGAATTAACGCGAGAACTATGCCCAGCTGAATAGAACCGGACATCATCCGGTTCACCTACCGTTACGTGATCGCTTGAATGGCAGTCCGGTTCCGTGTTTCTTGTCAAGACACTTAGTCACATACAATCCAATGATTGAGACAAAGCTAAGCGCGCCGAAGATGGCTAATGTTGTTTAGATAACTGCCATTTTCAACCTGAATCACACCGGGTTTTATGGAGGCCATTCCGTTTAAGTCAGGCCGCCACGGCCTGACCTATGTGTTGCTGGTAGAAGTTTGCCTCAGCTTCTGCCGGCGGTATATGTCCAATCGATCCCAGAAGGCGCTGATGATTGAACCAGTGAACCCATTTCAGGGTGGCTATTTCTACTGCTTCGCGACTCCGCCATGATTGCCGGTGTATCAGTTCCGCCTTGTACAATCCGTTGATGGTCTCAGCCAAAGCGTTGTCGTAGCTGTCTCCTTTGCTACCAACAGAGGGCTCTACTCCGGCCTCCGCGAGACGCTCTGTGTAGCGGATGGAGACGTATTGACTGCCACGGTCACTATGGTGGATCAGATTATCTGATCGTCCTGGCTGCCTTGCATACAGCGCCTGCTCCAGCGCATCCAGCACGAACTCAGTCTTCATGTTGTTGCTGACGCGCCAGCCAACGATTCTGCGTGCAAAGACATCTATCACGAAGGCCACGTACAGCCAGCCCTGCCACGTTGAAACGTAGGTAAAGTCTGAGACCCACAGCTCGTTTGGGCGACTGGCATGGAATTGGCGATTGACCTTGTCGAGCGGGCATACAAGCTTCCCATCAGGCACCGTAGTACGGATTATCTGGCCGCGGCGAACACCCTGTAACCCAAGCCGGCGCATCAACCTTTGCACCGTGCAACGCGCGACGTTGATACGCTCTCGATGTAGCTGCTTCCACACCTTCACGACGCCATAACACTGCATGTTGTCATCCCAGACGCGTTGGATCTCACTACTCAGCAGCTCGTCTTGTCTGGCCCGCATGCTGCGTAGCGCTGGCTGGCGAGCTCGAGCTGCATGCCGGTAGTAACCGGACGGAGCGATCTGCACCACTCGGCAGATCGACTCGACTCCGTAACGGTCACGATATTCGTCGACGAAGCCGTTCAGGGTTTGTTGCGGCGCCGGGGTGCCGGCCAGTCGGGCTCCGCCTGGGCAAAATAAGCACTGGCCAGGCGGAGGATCTCGTTCGCTTTACGCAGCTCACGATTCTCGCGCTCCAGGGCCTTGATGCGGTCCCGCTCCTCAGTCGTCTGACCGGGTCGCTGGCCGTTGTCGGTCTGGTGCTTGCGCACCCAGCCATGCAGCGTCTGTGGGACACAGCCAATTTTGGGTGCAATGGACTCGATGGCTGTCCACTCGGATGGGTAGTCCTTCAAGTTCTCCAGAACCATGCGCACAGCACGTTCACGGACTTCAGGGGAGTAGCTATTGGATTTCTTCATGCCTCATTCTCTCAAGAGTTGAGGCCTCCACGAAACCCGGTGTGATTCAGTAGCGTTGATTACTACTATCAAAGTCGAATCTTCGTGCGCAACGACTGCTGGATCAATGCCCAGTCCAAGGATCGTCGCTGGGACTAACAATGTTACGACGCCAAGGCTGATGAAGAGATTCTGGAGAATAATCCTACAAGTATGTCGGCTGAGTTCGACTGCAAACGGCAGATGCGATAGGTCGTCTGCCATCAATGCAACGTTGGCCGTTTCCAAAGCCACATCTGAGCCTGCGGCGCCCGTAGCGATACCAACAGTAGCATGAGCCATGGCGGGCGCATCATTCACGCTATTGCCAACCATTACGACCTCGGTGGTTTTGCGTAGTTTGTTGACTGCGTCAACCTTGTCTTCTGGCATGAGGTCACCCCATGCCTCGTCCAAGCAAACTTGCTTGGTGACCGCATCGGCTACGCGTTAGTTGTCTCCAGAAATGCATGATCATGCGGGTGATGCCTATGGTGCGTAACCGTTCGAGCGCAGGCCGCGCCGATGCGCGCGGTATATCCATGAGACCGACGCCGCCGAGGTCTCGGCCTGCGTGGCGAATCGCCGTGATGGTTCACCCTTGGTTGCGAAGCCGCTCGACAGTAGCCGCAACCGGCGCAGACCGTCGTTGCCGAACATCCGGGATTGGAAAACGGAACTGAATCGCTTTACGATTCAGTTCGAAGACCGCATGATGCCCTTGTAATCAACCCTACAGGTTACACAAAATTCAGTACACCCCCGTAATTGGGGTGTCAGCCAGCGAATTTTCCGGCAATCTGAACCAATTCAATTCTCTGTCGGTGTCACTCAGATCTATCCCCTCCATCGTCGTTATGTGCGATCTGTAGTGTTAAGCTTCAGAAGTACAACTGAACGGAATACAACCTTAGAAGAAGTCAGGTAGACACCTTTCTGTTAGCGATTGTCTGACGCGGTTGTAGCACCTCCAGTATTTTTCGTACTGTTTTTTGCTTCATCCTCTTTTATTTGTTGATCACGGGCTTCTCTGCGCTCTTTGTTTTGCTCACGCAGGTTCTCTACCATCTGCCGGTAACGCATGCTCCCATCTTCTGCATGGACTACCGCAGTAACGTTCAGCGCAAATAAAAACATGAAAATCGTTGCTAGGGTTCTCATGGCTATACCTCTCATCTGAAATGGGTTTTTGGAGACTCGTTAGTATGGTACATGGCGTTACCTGTCCGGCTGGTGACGCTGCGATTACAAAGATGTCATGCTGAAATAGATCAGCGATCCGACTTTGTATTACCCCAATGTAATGTCCGTTTCACTTTGGTGACAGAAACGGTGTGCCATCATGTGCTTTGGATAATTCTAAAGGCAGGAAAAAATGAGTATTCAAACAAGAGTTGCAATGGTTTCTATTATGCTGATTTCCTCATTTGCCATGGCAGAGGGTAGTGCTGATAAAGTTTATGGATCTATGATTGTAGATGCGCGGGGAAGTACGCTTGAGCAGTTGGCACAGGGTTGCCCCCAGGTCATCGGGTAAGATCGCATCGATGCCGCGCTCCAGGTCGGCAATGCGCTGGGCATGGTCTCGGTAATGGTTGTTGTTCTTGACCATCCGGCCCTTGGCCTTGCACAGATCGTGGGTGGCGATGAGCTCACCGTTCTCCAAATCATGGATCAGCAACTGGTCGTCCTGTGCGCTGACACCCACACGGGCTTGCTGCCAAGCCATGGGCACCGAGTACTTGTTGGCCTGCCATGAGATCAAGCCAGTCTTGTCGACCTTGCGGGTCTCGATTGCCTGCGCCACGTTCAGCAGGCTCTGCGGGACAAGATAGGGCTTGAGCTGGCTGCGCTCCAGCGCCTCGAAATGCACCCGTGGATGCCGCCCAGTCGTGCCGTGCAAACGCGCGTTAGCCACGCTCTCAAGCCAGTCATGCAGGTGCTGCCGGACGGCGTCCTCATCCTGGAAGTGCTCGCCGTAAAAGCAGTCACGCTTGACGTACTTGACCCCGGCCTCCACCTTGCCCTTGCTCTCCGGGTCATAGCCCTCACAGGCATGGATACGGTACCCAGCGGTCGTCGCATACTGGTAGAAGCGCTGGTTCAGCGTCAGCTCCCGGTACTGCTCGTTGATCACCACCATCTTGGTCTGATCGTAGATGCACTCCTCGGTGACGCCGCCAAAGTAGCGGAAGGCCTCGTCGTGCATCTGAATAAACCGCTCGGTGTCCAACGGGCGGAAGTCGAACCCGACGTACATCAGCCGGGAACAGGACAGCACAAAGACCACAAAGTGAATGACGCGCTCCAGACCGCCGATCATGACGCCCCGCAGCTCACCGGGATCGACCTGACACTGGACGCCCGGCACCGACTCAACAACCGGTTCGTAGTAGCGCAACTGACCGCTGGCAACCTGCTGCTTGAGCGCTTGCACATACCGGCGGATGCTCCGGTCTGACACCGCCAGATCAGTGGTACGTTCCCTCAGACGCCGGGCCAGCTTGACTGCGCTCAGGGCTGGAAACTGACCCAGTTGACTGATCAGGTAATCGCGGTGCTGGTCGAGCACCTTGGTACGTGAAGGGTCAGCAATGGCAGCGCTGATCTGCACCTCATCCAGATGGAGGTACTTGCGTACAGTGTTCCGGGAAATCCCCAGCTCACGACTGATGGCACGGACCGACAGGCCCCGACCCTGGTCATACAACCCCTTGATCTTGTGAATCACAACCCACTCCTTCAATGATCTGTCCCCGGCCTCTGCATAAGGCGGGTGACGCTACATGGAACGGTGGCCAATG
>PGZJ01000072.1 GCA_002840055.1 Gammaproteobacteria bacterium HGW-Gammaproteobacteria-11
CAAGATCGAGGGCGTCGTCCATGGCCATTAGCGCAGCAGTAACAGCGGACTGGTGGTGGTGCGGAGCATGCTGGTCGTGGTGCTACCGACCAGGAACTGACGGATGCGCGAATGACCATAGGCCCCCATCACCAGCAGATCGATGCCATGCTCTTTCTGATAGGCGTGCAGGGTAGGTTCTATTTCACCGCTCCGAGTCTCAGCGCGAACGGTAAATCCGGCGTTGATCAGCACTTTCTGCGCCCAGTCCAGCTGCGCGGACGCTTCGTCGTTCACGGGCCCAACCATGACCAGATGGATCGGCAGCCCCTTCAGCAGCGGGCTGGCTGCCAGCATCTCCACACCCTTGCGGGTTGTAGCGCCGCCATCGAATGCCAGCATCGCGCTCTTGGGCTTTTGGAAGTTGGCCGGGGTGACCAGGATTGGCCGGTGCATGATACGAATAACGCTTTCCAGCTGGCTTCCGACATGCTGACTCAGACCGCCACTAGACTCGCCCTGGCGACCGATAACCAGCAAGCGCGTTTCACTTTGCAGCTCTTGCAAGCTCTCCAGTAAATCGCCATGTCGCTGCTTGGACTCCGGTGCGCGCACACCATCATTCACGGCCCGTTCTTTCGCGGCTGCAAGCATGATTCGCCCTTGTTCAAGGGCCAACTTGCCGCGCTGTTCATCCAGGGAAGCAAGCTCATCAAGCAGGTGCTCGCGGCTGCCAAGGCCAATGTTGCCACTCAAATCTGCTGCAACCGGATACTGGCGCTGATCCAGCACATGCAGGAAGGTCAGCGGCGCTTCCAGGCTCAGACTGGCCCAGGCCGCGTAGTCGCAAACAGCTGGAGCCGAGGTGGAACCGTCGATACAGGCAATTACGTGGGTCATTGTTGTTCTCCTTCTCAGTGGCCCATGAGTTGATCAATGGCGTCAGGTTTATCGTGAACACCAAAGCGATCCACGATAGTGGCGCTGGCCTCGTTTAAGCCCAGCACTTCGACTTCAGTACCTTCACGGCGGAACTTAATGACTACCTTGTCCAGGGCTGCAACAGCGGTGATATCCCAGAAGTGTGCACGATTCAGGTCGATGGTTACCTTGTTCAGGGCTTCCTTGAAGTCGAAGGCTGCGACGAACTTGTCAGCCGAGCTGAAGAACACCTGACCGGTGACGTTATAGCTACGATGCTCGCCGGCTTCGTCCAGCGAAGAACTGATCGCCATGTAATGGCCAACCTTGTTGGCGAAGAACATCGCGGCCAGC
>PGZJ01000029.1 GCA_002840055.1 Gammaproteobacteria bacterium HGW-Gammaproteobacteria-11
GAAAAGGTGTCCAACCGCATCATCAACGAAATCGAAGGCATCTCCCGCGTGACCTACGATGTGTCGAGCAAGCCGCCGGCCACCATCGAGTGGGAGTGATATCAGGTCCTTCGGGGATTATCGGTACCTATCGATAAGATGCTCTAACGTGTTGATTTATAATAAAATACGTCGCGACACCTATCGGTAGCTATCGCCAGGCAGCGGGATGGTTTGGCGGTACTGGTAACGGTAAGAACCGATGCCCGGATTCGGACCCTCCCGTTTACTATCGAGACCAAACCGGTCTTTGACGGTAAATCTCTCCTCCGGAAAGCTTGCGCCATACGGCTTTCCCGGCATCAGCAGGTCTCCTGGCCCTTGACGGTAAAAGCCGTCATGAACCGGAGGAAAAACCTCGATGCTGACCGACACTGCACTGCGCAATCTCAAGCCCAAAGCCAAGCCCTACAAGGCTTCCGATCGCGACGGAATGTACGTAACGGTATCGCCCGGCGGTACCGTCACCTTTCGCTACGATTACCGTCTCAACGGACGCCGGGAAACGCTGACCATCGGACGATATGAACCAGCGGGGATTTCATTGGCCATGGCGCGCGAAAAGCTGCTGGATGCCAAGCGAATGGTTGCTCAAGGCATATCTCCTTCCTTGGAAAAGCAGCGAGCCAAGCGGCGTCTGACTGCTGCCAAGTCGTTTGGTGAGATGCTGAAGAGATGGCTGGCTGATGCGCGTATGGCCGACAGCACGCGATCCATGCGCAAGAGCATCATTGATCGCGACATCCTGCCGGTCTTCGAGAACCGTCTCCTGACCGAAATCACCGCAGACGATCTCCGTGCGCTCTGCTCCAGGGTGAAGGGTCGCGGGGCGCCGGCCACGGCCGTTCACGTTCGCGACATCGTGAAGCAGGTCTTTGCGTTTGCAATCCTGCACGGTGAGAAAGTGGAGAATCCGGCCGACGGTGTTAAGGCCGCATCGATCGCCACCTTCGTGCCGAAAGACCGAGCGCTGACCCCGACCGAGATTCGCCTGGCTTTTCACCAGTTGGAGTCGATTGCGGCGTACCCCACCATTCGATTGGCCTTGCGCCTGGTACTGCTGACCTTGGTGCGTAAAAGCGAGCTGATCGAAGCTACTTGGAATGAGGTGGATTTTGAGAACGCCACGTGGACGATCTCCAAGCAGCGTATGAAGGGACGCAATCCCCACGTGGTTCACCTGTCGCGCCAGGCTCTGGATATCTTCGTGGCACTGCATACGTGTGCTGCAGGATCGAGGTTTGTCCTGCCCTCTCGCTACGACATCCACCGTTGCATGTCGCACGCGACCTTGAACCGAATCACGCAACTGATCGCATCGCGGGCCAAGGAGGCGGGGTTGCCGCTGGAGCCGTTTACGGTGCACGACCTGCGCAGGACTGGCTCTACGCTACTCAACGAAGTGGGGTTCAACGGTGACTGGATTGAGAAGTGCCTGGCGCATGAGGACGGGCGTTCCTCGCGCTCGGTCTACAACAAGGCCGAGTACGCGGAGCAGCGGCGCCACATGTTGCAAGAGTGGGCAGACATGGTTGATGCCTGGATCGATGGTCGGACTCACCTGCCGAAGCTGTTGCCGGACAATGTGTCCGTGCCGGTATTGAGTGCAGCCGTATAAAGGAATGGGCAGGTTGTCAGTTGACAACCTGTCGAATCATACGAATACTGGAGACTATCCATGGCCCGTCCTTCACATCCGAAGAAAGAGATCGAAGAAGCGCTTAAACATGCCGAAGGGCAGGGGTGGCGCATCGAAGTTGGCGGCAGTCACGCCTGGGGGCGGATCTACTGTCCCTATAACGACGAGGAATGTCGCTGCGGCGAGTTCTGCATCACCAGCGTGTGGAGTACGCCGAAGAACCCCAGCAACCAAGCACGCGCCTTACGCCGCGTGGTGGACAACTGCACCACGCATCGTAAGCAGCAGGATACTGCCGACGATGCAGAGGAGTAGCACGATGGAATACACATTCACCCTGAAATACCAGCTCGCCGACAATGACCGTACCCCGGATATTCTGGTCGAGCGCCTTGGCGAAGCGGGCTGCGACGATGCCCTGGTCGGCATCGGCCAGCCGGGTCGGCTGGCGCTGGAGTTCACTCGAGAGGCGGAGAGTGCGGATGCGGCTGTGCGCAGTGCACTGGCCGATGTGCGCCATGCAGTGCCCTCAGCTAGGTTGATCGAGGTCGCCCCTGATCTGGTCGGTCTAACCGACGTGGCCGAAATGGTTGGGGTATCGCGACAAAACATGCGCAAGCTGATGCTGGCCAATCCGGGCAGCTTCCCCGCACCGGTGCACGAGGGCAGTGCGTCAATCTGGCACCTGGCGGACGTGCTGGCCTGGTTGCAGACCAAGGGCAGCTACTCGCTGGCCTGGGATGTTCTGGAGGTGGCTCAAGTGGCTTTGCAGGTCAATCTGGCGAAGGAAAGTCGGCGTCTACCTCGCTCGACTTCTACGGAGCTGGAAGCTCTAGTTGGCTGAGGCCTGCATCGGCCGCATACCTAATCTGAGCTCGACCGAACCGGGCGGGTTTTCCGTAGGCGGACATCCGGGCCACTGATGTTTTTACGAGGCGCCTGCTTGCGCTCCTCGATCCACGCCTCCACCTCAGCTAAGTCCCATACGACGCAACGCGGTGTCAGGTTAAAGCGTCTAGGGAACTCGCCACGACGCTCCATCTCGTAGATGGTCGTTTCGGACAGAGGGATGATCTGTCTTAGCTCTTGTCGCCGGATGGTGCGCCGAAACGGTAGGGGGCTTTGCTTCGGAAACTGTGGTAGCACGTCGTAGCCGTCTGTCTCTGGAATGGGCAGTGGCTCGCTGTTTTTAGAAATCAGTAAGCTGGGCATAGGCGATTGTGGCTCCACGTTGACTAAGGGAGTCTGCGGAAGCGGCATGGTGCGGTTCGGTACCTATCGAGACAACCTGTTGCAGCGTAGAGGAACGAAACCTAGATCCATCTGCAATGCCTTTGTAGTCGCGGGATTCAGTTGATGCCAGCGAGCGAAGGACAACACCACCACGAAGGCTTACGGGCAATTGCAGCCGGTCACGACTGGCAGCTACCGGCCAGAAGCGGACAGTGCTGCACCTGGCAGCGCGGGCTTCACTCTAGGGTTCGAGGGACACTACAAACTGGGGTTATTCAACTTTTGTCATTTGAGCCAACCGGAGAAGTTGTTGTATCCATCGTTGGCGACCCAGTCGTAGATCCGATAGAACTGGGACAAGTTGTAGCCCTTGCCGCGATACTCCGGGCCCACCTGCACTGAAAAGTTAGCGCTCCCATCAATCCGTTCGTACTTGACCCAAGCACCCTCCTTTTTTTCCCACAAAGTTCCGGTCTTGCCATCGGCAGAGTACGTAACGCCGACATACTCAAAAGGATTGGGCCCAAGCGACTTTGTACGCTCGTCCTTTCCTTTCACGGAGTTCACATGGACTGCGAAAAGGTGATTACCGCGTCTGAAGCTCTTCATGATCTCGTATCGAACCCATGGGCGCGCATATGTCTCGGAACCCACAAGGATGCAGCTGTTTGAAGTATTCTCAAGAGCACCGTTGATGAGTCGCTTGAGGGCGACCTCACCTTGTTTTCTCGCCGATTCCCATACCGACGCGTCGAAATATCCAGCCGCCTCTCGGTCTGGCTTGGTAAGCCAGTGATTGCGAACAACGTTCGCGCGAAAGTCGATGACGTCCTGATAGTGAAAGCTGAAGAAGACTCGTTTTGCCATGTTGTTCGCCCTTAAATGAAGGACAGCAGGGAAAGGATGATGTCGTGAGCGCGTGCCAGATCGGTGCCTGGAGCACCCAACTCGTGAAGCAGGGGGGTGATCTTCTTGCCATGCTCGTGTTTCGATTCGTCGTACGTCTGGATCACCTCAGTCCAAAGGTCAGCTGAAATCGAGCCGGTAATACCAACCGGAATGACGAATAGGCCATTGGCAACTGCAATCTCAAATTCTTCGCGCATGCCGCTGGAAGGCACTACAGTTCCTGTCTTGTCCAGTTTGTTGCCGAACAGAAAGAGTGCAACACCAGCGTGGGCAAGCATGTTGCGGCGGTATTCCGTCCAGAGCTCGGGCAATGGACGTTCGCCAGACTGGCTCTGAGGGAAAGGACGTAGGACTAGTTGATCACTGTCGAGGCGACCACCGTTCATGATGGTCTGTTCGAGCACGCCCGTGATAACAGCACTGCCAACCCCCAAGCCGAATCCGGAAATGACCCGGTATTGTTCCTTGCTGATGGCCTTGCTCAGTTTGTAAACAAACTGCTCCGCCTCGGACTCAGTCCAGGGGCTGTAGTCATGAGCCGCGCCTGAGATAAAGATGGTTTTACGCTTATGACGATGCTCGATCTCTCTCAATATGTCGGTGATCTCTGAGAACTCATCAACGTAGACGGCCTTGATCCCAACTCTTAGCAGCTCGTGCTTGAAGAGGTCTTCCTTACGTTGGCGATATTCGAAATCAGCCTGCTCTTCTCCTCCCATTCTGCTTGCCTTGCGAAGGATGCAGTAGTGCTGGCGTTGATCTTGCGCGAATTGAATCCGGACTCGACTCAGGATGTACTCAAGGTTTGGGTCGGTGAAGCTGAAACCCAAGAACAGGAATGTCTTGGCGACCAAGTCGCCGCTGAGCGCGGTGATGAACGGCTGCATTTTTACGTGGTAGCGCTCATAGTCATCACGGATCAGTACAGCCTCGGAGGCGTGGTCGACGTCTCCGTGCATCTTGTATACCACAGCGTCTCGCTTGGGACGGGTCGTGGCTAGCTGTTTGGTGGTGTACTTGACGTCTGGAACCTTCCCATTGCGATCGAGCGAGCTCTCGATGAGCTTGTCGTAATTGGTAGTCCAATAGGTCTGGATCGGTAGCCTGGCTAGAATCTCGTGATTTTCAGTCGGCGCTACGCCGGATGAAAATTCAGTGACCAGCATCTGAGTTAGCTTCGAGCGGTTGGTCGCATTGGCATTAGCGTGGTATTGCGCCAATGTCACCAGATCCCATTCTTTCTCGACATCAAGATCCAGGTCATCGGCGATCGGCTTCAGCAGCGACTTCCAATCCACAAAACCTGCAGCTCGGGACAAACCCGCACCTGCAAAAATTGCCAGATTCCCTTCGACCAGCTCTTTGGACAGGTTGTCTATGAGCCGTAGATGTTCCTTGTTCATGATTTAGGCACTACTGATAGATTGAAGTTAAAGCGTGCGTAGCCACTTGCCATTGCCACGAGGGTCAAAGAAGGCAAGACCAACAGCGCCAGCAGGTACGTCGATTTTGTTATAGAGGTTCAGGTACTCGTTGCCATAGAAATGGCCATGGTTGTCCTGCGTGGGAACAATAGCGATGCGTTCATGGGCCTTTTTGCCGTCCGCAAAGCCGATTTCCCATGGGCACCAGCGCGATGCCATCGAGCTCTGCGTTGCAAGAAAGAGGAACCAGTCGGCGCGAACAATAGCGGCTTTGATATTGAAGGCCGTCTCAGCATCTGGCCTCTCGGGCATCGTCTGATCCTGCCAGTCGATGTAGACGTCCCACCCTTGATTATTGAGCAGTTCCTGCAAGCCCAAAGCAAGCGTCGCGTCCTTATGGCTATGGCTCAGGAAAGCGGTGGGTTGCCCGAAACGCTTGCTAAATCGCCCCTGCATAGCGCGTCGTTGGCCTGCGTTTAGGAGGTCTGATTGGCGAATCGGCATAAGCAAGCTTCCCTAGCATTTTGTGGGCAAAATGCCATCTTTCAACGCGCTACTCAAGCTGCCTGCTTTGCCTCAAGTCAACGTACCGAAGTGGCCTACAAGCATCGAAATTCCATTTTTTGGGCAAGTTGGTCTCATGACAATCTAGCGAAGGCTGCTTGGGTAGACCATCTCTAACTCCCGAAGGTTACTAGCGTTGTTGAGTTCGACTCGGTTGCCAATTCGATTTCGGCATCAGAAGATGGAGTCGGACTTATCGCAGCGATTAGATGTGTTTACAGGAGGTAAACGATTTGAGTTCGGCTCGGCATGACTACCAGCAATTCCTAGCTTGGCTTCATGTTCCAGAACGCGGTGCTACCGAAGATACTCGACGGTTTGCAAATCTGGTCGACCAAAATTTCGACGCGGTGGCCGCTAACTCGCGTGCTCTGAGCCGCCGATCGGTGCTATTGGCTGCTAAGGCTAGAGAGTCTCTGCTCCAGACCGACTTCACACCTCCCGTAGTTGCGGGTGCGGTTTCGGTTGGTGAGTGGGCATGGAGCGCGCTGCATAGTCTTACCGTCGGCCCTTTTCGTGGCTTCCGTGTGGCTGAGACTTTCAATTTTCCTCAGCGAATTACCATGTTCTACGGCCCTAATGGCAGCGGCAAAACAAGCCTCTGCGAGGCGCTAGAACTGGCCCTGCTGGGTTCTGTTGACGAGGCCTCGGCTAAGCGGATATCTCCCCAGCGCTACTTCGCGAACCTTCACGAAAATAGGTATGAAGCCCCTGCTCTCGCTGCACGAGGCGCGGAAGGTCAGGTGTCGGCAGTGCAAGCGGACTCCGAAGCCTATCGATTCTGCTTCGTTGAGAAAAACCGCATAGATAACTTTTCGCGAATTGCAGCTAAGAGCGCAGGCGAAAAGAAAGATCTGATAGCGGCTCTGTTTGGAATGGAACAGTTCCATGACTTCGTTACTAACTTCAACGAGTCGATGGATCAGCAGCTCAATCTAGTTGCGATCCAACAGCAGGAGCTGGAAACGCAGCGTGCGACGCTGCAACGCGATCAAGCGACAATAAATGGCGAGTTCCAGGCATTTCAGTCAATCGCGCAAGAGGAGGCTGCCTATGCTGGAGCGTATGCTGCCGATCTCTCGTACCAACAGCTTCTTGAACTCATCGGTAGCGATGCCGCTCCAGGTCGTCTGCATCACCTCAATGCGCAACTGGATGGGCCAACGCCAGGTCTTTATGGCGTCAGCAGCCAAGCGTTGGTTGCGGCATATCAGGCTGCCGATCTTGAGCAGGCGCGGCTTGAGGATGTGGACAAAAGGCTCACTGCCAAGACTGGTGAGACCTCCTTCCAAAATCTGTACAACGCGGTTCTTGGACTACAAGCCCTGTCACCCGATAACTGCCCTGCTTGCGGGACGCCAATCAATGGTAAATATCACGTTGTACGTGACCCATACGTGCAGGCGCGTGATGGTCTGGCCCAGCTTCAAGAGCTCGCTAACCTGCAGACCGAAAAAAACGCAGTACGAGCCGAATGGGAGCGAGCCTCCCGAGGCTTGGAGGGGCTTTTAACTGCCTTTGGTCAGCGGATTGGCGCTCAACCTGATCATGCCGATGACAGGGTGCGATATCTCGCATCTCCTGGTGCTGACCACCGCGCTGCCTGGTGGAAAGCGAGCTATGAAATACAAGACGATGCACCTTCGATGGCGCAAAGAATCGTCGACTTCGCAGCTGAATGCGAAAGGATTGATGCCCAGACTAATCAGGCACTGGAAGATCGCGCGACACTGGCACAAGAGCGCACTCGGCTCGTTCAAGCAGCGCAGGCTGTAGCTGGCTTTCAAGCGCGCCGCGCTGAGGTAGCCCGACAAGTCGGCTTGGCTAGACAGACAGTTGCCAACTTTGACCAAGCGAATGCAGCACTCATCAATGCTGCGCAGCAAGAGGCAGAGCAGCTCGTGCTCAGTCGACGCATTAAAGCGGCCTATGACGAATTCTTGAGGCTACTGAGGCAGTTCAGATCAGAGCTGCCCGGTACGCTCATAGCGGGGCTTAACACTGCCGCTCTAGAAATCTACAACGAATTCAATAGGCGCGATCATGACGGCGACAAGCTAGCGGCACTTTATCTACCGACCCACGAAGATGAGCGTATTGGGTTGGCGTTTCGCGCTGCTCCAGAGACCAGGGTAGATGCGTTGCACGTCCTCAGCGAGGGACATGTTCGTTGTCTGGGCGTAGCAATCCTTCTTGCCAAGGCACTGCATATTCAGGCGCCGACGATCATCTTTGACGATGCGATCAACGCGATTGACACCGAGCACCGTGAAGGCATTAGAGAGGCGATCTTCCAGAGCGATCGCTTCGCAGCAACTCAAATTATTGTCACGTGCCACAGCAGCGAATTCATCAAGGATCTGCAAAACCATGTCGAGAAAGGTCAATGGACGGCCTACTACTTCATGCCTCATGTCGGGGATCACCGGCCGCGGGTAAAAGGTAACGAGATCACTTTCAACTACTTGGAGCAGGCCCGTGCCGCCTTGGACATTGGTGACTGGCGCAACGCACTGGGTGCATCTAGGCAGGCCCTGGAGATGCTTACGGACAAGATTTGGAAGTGGCTCGGAAAGAACGACCTCGGTGTAATAACCCTGCCGTTAGCTGGTCGCGGTGCGGAGCCAAATCTGAGAAATCTATGCGAGGCGTTGAAAAAGCGACTAGATGACGCCAGAACATTTGTGCATCAGGACAAGCCAGCCGTTGTTCAGGGCCTTGCAGACGTTATAGGGGTTCCAGTGCAGTCGAACGTATGGACGTATCTAAATAAAGGCGTCCATGAAGAGGCTGACAGAGATGACTACGATCCCAACCTGGTCCGCACCATTGTGGAAAACCTTGAAAGGATGAATCAGCTGCGGCTTGGCTCAATGCCTGTTGATATTGCTGGAGTCGCACAAGCGGCAGTTGCGATAGCGGTCGCTCAAGCTGCTGATCCGCGATAACTGTCCTCCGATAGATACGGAAGAAAGGGGGACAGATTTGTTTTCTCTAACCCCGCCAGACACGGCCACACGAGGAAGAAAAATCATGCAAATGATACCTGTCCAATCCTCGGCTATCACAGCTATAGGCTACGACGCAGTCACCCGCAGAATGAAGATTACTTTCAAACAGGGGCGCACCTATGATTTTTGCGGTGTCCCCCCCCGAAGTGCATGAGGGATTGATGAGTGCTGGATCTATTGGAGCTTATTACGACCGAGTGATTCGCGACCGCTATCAATGCTGACCGTCCGCTTCTGGCCGAAAGCTGCTAAATGATCTTCCGCCGTCCGACCTCACGTTTTCGCTCTATTGTCTGAGGGATTCCCATTTTGAGGCATCCGGCGATCCGCCGTCGGGCTCGCGGGCTGCTGCGCCCCGCGCCTCGTGCCGGGTCGCGGCCATTCGGCTTTGATCCGTGATGTCTTCGGCCCTTGAGGGCCTGCGCGCTCCGCTTGCCTCGATCCGTGGCATGGGTGGAATGGGGGGCGGTCTTGCTGTTCCCTTCACCGTATCACGGCGTTCTCGCCGTCAAGGGCTGCGCGTGCCTTGCACGCTGGCGTCCTGGCGGTCGTCGTTGACCCCTGACAGCTGCG
>PGZJ01000030.1 GCA_002840055.1 Gammaproteobacteria bacterium HGW-Gammaproteobacteria-11
ATCGGCGCCTGCCCAAGCATCAGATCGACCAGCAGCTGACAGGACGCCGGTGCCAGCACCAACCCGTTGCGGAAGTGCCCGCAGTTCAGCCACAGCCCGCCGAAACCGCTCACCTGTCCTATATAAGGCACGCCGTCCGGCGAACCGGGTCGCAGGCCTGCCCAGTGCTTGACCACTTGCGCATCGGCCAGCGCGGGCAACAGCTCGATCGCTGTTGCCTTCAGGCTTTCAAGCGCGTCTTCGGTCGGCGTCTTGTCGAAGCCGACATCTTCCAGCGTGCTGCCGACCAGGATGAGGCCATCGCGCCGCGGAATCGCATAGCGCCGCTTGGCCAGCACCATGCTCGGCAGGAAGTCCTCGGCGCACTTGAATAGAATCATCTGCCCCTTCATCGGCTTGACCGGAATCTCCAGCCCCAGCGTCGCCAGCAACTGTGCGCTCCAGGCGCCCGCAGCCACTACAACCTGATCCGCTCGCATCTCGCCCTGCGCCGTCTGCACGCCCACGATACGCGAACCATCGCGGAGGAAACCCTCGACCGGGCACTGTTCGATCACAGTCACATTCGGCAGCTGCCGCAGCGCTTCGCGCAAGGCGCGCAACAGACGAGGATTGCGAATGTTGGCGACACCCTCCATGTAGACGGCGCGCTCGTAACCCTCACCCAGCGAAGGCACTGCCTGGCGCACGGTTTCCATCGACACCGACGTCAGCGGCCGGCCATAACGCTCAGCCCAATTCAGCGCCTCCGCCTCGTCATGCAGATCCAGCCAGTAAAGGCCGGTGACATGCACCTCGGGGTCCACCCCCGTCTCTTCCAGAAGCCGCTCGCCAAGCTGCGGATAGAAATCCTGCGACCAATGCGCCAGCGCCGTGACCGCCGGGCTGTAGCGCCACGGATAAAGCGGCGAAACGATCCCGCCGCCGGCCCAGGAGGCTTCGGTCCCTGTTCCGGACGCCTCTACCAACGTCACCGACGTGCCTGCAGCAGCCAGCTTGTAAGCCGTCAGCAGGCCGATAACGCCTCCCCCCACCACAATCACATGTTGCTTCACTCAGCCTCCGGCACTCAGGTTCACAATTTCAGCCATTTATCCTTGGACTGACCGCAGCGCTGGTCTAAAAAGGCCGTGCTTCATTACTTGAATGAAACAAAGCGTCACCGCCAGGACGGCAAACATGATACTTGCAAAGGAACTGCACTATGCCGAACCAGAATCAAGGCTTCACGCTTATTGAGTTGCTTCTGACCCTTGTCGTACTCGCCATTGTGCTGGCGATCGCGATACCGAGCTTCACTGCCACCCTCGACTCCGTCAGACAACGTACTCAGGTCAACCAGCTCTTGGCTGACCTCAACTTCGCACGCAGCCGGGCGATAACAAGCCGGCGCCCAGTCAGCATCTGTGCCGGAGCTTCAGGTTGTGATGGCTTAAAAGATTGGAGCGGCCAGGTTCTCATATTCGACGATATCAACGGCAATGGCGCATTCAACGAAGCGGACGACGTCCCATTACGCGTCACCAGTGTTTCAGCGAACCATTCCTGGAGATGGCGAAACTTTCGTCAGCAGCGGCACATGACCTTCAAACCCGACGGGACCACCCACAGCCTCAATGGCAGCTTCATTCTGTGCCGCCAGGAAGTAGCCCTGAGAAAGATCGTGATCAACATCACGGGGCGCACGAGACTTACCGCACCCACCGTCGAAGACCTTTGCTCCTAACATGCCGCACAGTCTTCGAAACCGACCGGACGTCCGGGCGACATGGGAAGCGAAACGGCAAATCGGGATGATCTGATGACCTTGCAATCGAGAAGAACCATGCGGTACTCCCGAGGCTTCACCCTCATAGAAGTCCTGATCACGTTATCGATCCTGGCGATCCTGCTCGCGATCGCAGCACCGTCTTTCCGAGACCTCATTCAGAGCAACCGAACCCAGACCATTGCCAACGACCTGACCACGGCGCTGCAGTTCGCTCGCTCCGAAGCGGTCAAGCGTGGCGTTAACGTCGACATCTGCCGACGCAACGGCAACACCTGCGCGAACTCCACAGACTGGGGTAACGGATGGTTGGTTAAGGTAAACGGCGGCGCCTTGCTGCGAGTCTGGGAAGCAGTCGGTGGCCAGGATACCGTCACAGGGCCCAACGAGACGCTCACCTATCGCCCCAGCGGCTTGCTCACCAAAGCAAGCAACGCTGCTGACACCACCTTCACAGTTGCCTTTTCCAACTGCACCGGCAAGCCCCAATACAGCATCGCGCTGACCGCAACAGGACGAGTGACGAGCGCAAAAGGAACGTGCCCATGAGACGCCCCCCATCACCCTCTGCCGACCAGCGCGGTGCGACACTCATTGAGGTGCTCGTCGCCATGCTGGTTCTTTCCATCGGCCTGCTCGGTCTGGCGGGCATGCAGATGACCGCGTTGAAGAGTAACCAGAGCGCCTACTATCGATCGCAGGCAACGGTGCTTGCTTACGACATCATCGATCGCATGCGCGCCAACCGCGCCGATGCGCTCAATGGCGTTTACGACATTGCGCTGCAGAACCAGGCTTGCGACCCGGATCTTTCCCCTAGCGGATCGCTTGCGAAGAAAGATGTAGCTGAGTGGCTGAACTCCCTCTCGTGCCTTCTTTCTTCCGATGCTCAGGGCAGTGTCGTGCGCAACGGCCGAATTTTCACGATCTCCATCGAGTGGAACGATAATCGTGGGCGCATCGAGGCAGCCGATGACGACGACCGCGAAACCTTTGTCTATCGGACGCAGCTATGAAATCACTCTCCCTCAACCGGCAGATGGGCTTGTCGCTCATCGAGCTGATGGTCGCCATGCTGATAAGCCTGATCTTGCTCGGCGGTGTTTTGCAGGTTTTCCTTTCCAGCAAGGATATGTACCGAACCAATACGGCAGTTGCCCGCGTCCAGGAAGCGGGCCGCTTCGCAACTGAGTTCATGGCGTTCGACATACGCCAGGCCGGCTACAAGGGCGAGTGCCTGAGCGACCCTCTCAGTCATTTGGATATGGGCTCGGCAACAACCGACGAAAAGAACGCCTTCAGCACTTCACCCGCTATTCAAGGTTGGGACAACAGCAAGCCAGTCATATTTGGTGCGGCGGATAGTACGCGCGAAGACACCGATGCGTTCATTGTCAAATATGCCGGTGACGGAAAGGAATTCGACCCACAGGGCACTAACAATGCTCAAACGCCAAGCCTGGGCGTGGAAGTTAAAGTGGACGATGAAAAAGGGACCGGCGCGTATGCAGGTCAGATAGTTCTACTTGGCAATTCCACTGGCTGCGATATCTTCCAGAACGCCAACAATGCAAATGCCAGCTCTTTTCAAAGAGCTGGCAAGAACGTCGATCCGGGCAATGAAGTTCCCACGGCCGACTGGAGCCAGTCGTACCAGAAGAAGCTCACCTCCTACATATTTCGCAGCCATACCTATTACGTACGGGACAACGCCGGAAGGCTTCCTTCGCTCGTTCGCAAAGCACTAACGCCCTCGGGCAATAACGTCATCTTTGCTGATGAGGAACTTGTTGAAGGCGTTATCGATATGCAGGTCACCTATGGCTTGGACCAAGACGGTGACCGCCTCGCAGATGAATACGTGAAGGCCGGGACCAATAATCTGGTCGCCACCGGCACCGGTGATTGGGACAAGGTAGTTTCAGCGCGTATCTCGATCCTCGCAGTCAGCCCAGAAATCAACGTTCTGGAAGAGCCGCAGACATTCGTGTATCCCGCCGCTGTCGGCATCGAGCGGGACGACGACTACGCGCTTTACGAAGATGACGGCACGGTCACCATCAAGAACAACCGGGTCGCACAGGTATATACCGCCACTGTGGCCATACGGAATCGTCTGCCATGAAACAGGGATCCTTCAGTCATTCACGTCAACGAGGGGCCGTCCTGCTCGTTGCACTCATCATGCTGTTGTTGCTCACCATCCTCGGAGCGGCAGCGATGCGTGACACCAATCTTCAGGAACGCATGGCAGGCAACATGCGTGACCACAACCTGGCATTTCAAGCCGCTGAAGCCGCGCTTCGGTTTGCCGAACAGGAAGTCAAAACGGATTACGCCAACCTGGTAAACGACGCCCTGTACCCAGTCGATGACGAGTCGCCAGACGTTGTGACCTTCACCGGCTTCAACGGCGGCGTTTATCAGGCGCCTACCTACACCATTACTCGCCTACCGCATCCAGGGCAGCTCGACATGCAGAATATGGTCAACCCGACGACCGCCGGAGGCGACTCGCTCGCCGCCGGGGAGTCGCTGATTCTCGATTTTGTTCTGGTGCGCATAGAGGCAACCGGCACCGGTGCCAGCCCGGACTCGAAGGTAACCCTTCGTTCCCTGTATTTCGTAGAGGAGTGACATGATGCCGCTCAATCATCGCCACATGCCCAGGACCGGCTTCGCCAGCACCTTGCGCCCGTTGATACTGGCCGGAACCGCTCTGTGCTGGACACTTGCTGCCAGCCAGGCAACTGCGGACGTCGCACAAACACCACTATTGCTTGGCAGCAGCAACGTGCCAGGCAATCTTGCGCTCGTGCCCTCTGTTGAATGGCCCACGCTTTTGTCGATTGCCAATACCGGGAACTACAGCTCGAGCAATACTTATTTAGGGTATTTCGATTCAGCGAAATGCTACACCTACGATAAAGCGAATGAATGGTTCGAACCGAGCGGATACGCTACGGCGAGGAAGTGTGGTGGAGACAAGCAGTGGAGCGGTAACTTTCTGAACTGGGCTGGCACACCAACCATTGATCCATTTCGTAGCGCTCTGACAGGTGGCTACCGTTACCGGGACGATGTAGGCCTTACAGTACTCGAAAAGGCCCGGCATACAGGCCAAAGTACGGCAGGAGACCGCACTTCAAACGCGAACGTTCCGCAATCCGAGATTGCGGGAGCAACCCCGGCAAAGAGCGACTGGACGAACTTTTATCTTCGCCTGAGCGGCTTGGGCGTGGATATGTTGTTTTCTCAATGGAATGACAAGCTCGGAGATTCAGACGCAGCCAAGGCGGAACAGGTTGCCTATGACCCTGGCCTCAGCAGGCCGTGGGACGGCGGCCGCCTTCTAAAGAGCTATACTCCCCAAGACAGCAATACACTGAAGACTGTTTATCGGCTCAAAATGCGCGTGAAAGTTTGCGTCCCAACCATGTTGGAAGCAAATTGCAAGAAATACAGCGACGCCAACTACAAACCCGAAGGTTTGTTGCAGCAATACAACGAAAGCATCCGCTATAGCGTATTTGGTTATCTGAACGATGAGAATCAGCTCCGCGACGGCGGCGTATTACGTGCTGGCCAAAAGTACATTGGCCCACTTAAAAGGGAGCGCGGCGTAGCTGGCCAGACGGACAATGCTCGCAGCGAATGGAGCAAGGTAACCGGCGTTTTAGTAACCAATCCGAACCCCGCCGATGCTACTGCTACCCAGACGGTCTTTGGGCGAACAGTCAACAATAGCGGTGTCATCAATTACCTGAACAAGTTCGGCCAGCTAACGAGCTACGCTCATAAAAGCAATGACCCCGTAAGCGAACTCTATTACGCAGCATTCCGCTATTTTCGCCATCCAACCGATGCAGAGGGAAACTCAATCGGCAACGTACCGGAATTCTCTACTCCAAGCCCGGGTCATAACTCGTCCCCTAATAACAACACCAAAGACAAGTGGCTTGATGGTTTTCCGGTTATTACCGATTGGGATGATCCGATCCAGTACGCTTGTCAGAAGAACGTAATCCTTGGCATCGGCGATACAAACACCCACGCCGACCGCAATCTGCCTGGTGCAACGAAAAGCGATAAAGAGCCCGGCACACCTGCACGAGTAGCGGCGGATAATTTCAACGTCGCGACCGCAACCGCACAGGTTGGCACTATCGAAGGAGTCGATGTAAAAGCAACCTCCTCCACAATGTTCGGTGATTGCTGCAGTAATAACTCCGCCTATATTGCCGGGATGGCGTATCACGCCAATACTGTCGACCTTCGTAGTGACATCAGTGGCGAGCAGCTGCTTTCGACTCATTGGGTAGATGTTCGAGAGAACGGCGTACTCAAGGGCCGCGCCAAGAACCAGTATTGGCTCGCGGCAAAATATGGCGGCTTCAAGGTTCCTAGCGATGTTGACTATGGCGACCCCTACGCTCGTACTGACGCCCTGCCAAACAGCTGGTGGACGGATGGCGATCAGACCGAGATTGGTGAGCTTCGGCCGCGAAACTTCTATGTCGCCAGTGATGCGACCAAGATGGTAGAGAGTTTGAAAACGGCGTTTGCAAACATCGCCAAGGACGTCAGCAGCACGACCGCTGCGCTTTCCACAAACTCAACCAAGTTGGAAACCGATACGGTAGTGTTCCAGTCGATGCTCGACAGCGCCAAATGGAGCGGGGACCTTCTGGCAAAAGCAGTGGCGAGTAACGGTACCGTGAGCGAAACACCTACGTGGAAAGCGGCACAAAAACTTGATGCCCTGTCCAATGCGCAGACCGCGGATCGAGTTATCCTGACGTCCACGCCCCCCACTGCTGACACCACTACAGGTTCGCTCGTCTCAACGACAGGCCGTACGTTCATCTGGGACCAGCTCAGCTCAGCTCAGCAAGATGCCCTGAGAATGACAGCGGGTGGATCATTGACCAGTGAAGAGATCGGTCAAAATCGGCTCGCCTTCATTCGCGGCGTCCGCAGCCTGGAGCGCACCGACGCGGCGCCGAACAACCCGTTCCGTCAGCGTGATAGCCGTCTTGGCGATATCGCGAACTCGGACCCACAGTACATCCACAAGCAGAACTTCGGTTATTCGCAACTGCCGGAAACCGCTGGTTTCACCGCCGCAGCCAAAAGCGCCTATACCACTTTCCGCGCCTCCAGTAGCTACCAAAATCGCCCCCCACTGGTGGTGGTGGGCGCTAACGACGGGATGTTGCATGGATTTAATGCCAGTTTGGGCACAAACGGGGGCAAGGAGCTGTTTGCCTACGTGCCGAACGACCTGATCGATGAACTCTACGAGCTTACCGACCCTACTTATTCGCACCGCTACTATGTCGACGGCACTCCGCGCATCGGTGACGCCTGGGTCGGCAATGCGTGGAAAACCCTGGCCATAGGATCGTCCGGCGCGGGGGGCCGAAGCATCTTCGCGCTCGACATATCCAATCCAGAGAGCATGTCGAGCAGCAGCGTGCTCTGGGAGTTCACTCATCCGGAAATGGGTTATAGCCTTGGACGCCCAAGCTTGGTTCCGCTTTACAACGGCAAATTCGGCGTGGTTGTCACGAGCGGCTATGACCGCCCCACCAGCACGACCAGTGGCTATGTATGGCTGCTCGACGCAGCCGACGGCAGCGTTCTGAAGCGCTTCGAGCTGCCTAACAGCGGAGACCTGGGATCGCCTCTGGTCGTAGACCTCGACAATGACCGCGTCGCTGATCGAATCTACGTTGCCGATACCAACGGCAATGTCTGGCGGCTGGACACGAACAGCACGAGCACCGGCAACTGGGACGCCCCATCCAGCTTGAAAGCCGGAGGCAGCATCACCCCACTGTTCATCGCGAAAGATAGCAGCGGGGCTCGCCAGCCGATTACGGCTCCGCTGGATGCGGCCTATACCAAGGATCGAAAGATCATGTTGGTATTCGGTACCGGCAGTTTCTACCAGACCACCGATAACGAAATACCCGAATCTCCTCAGGTCCAATCGTTCTACGGCATCATCGATAGCGGCACACCAATTGACGGCCGCAGTAACCTGCTCGAGCAGGAAATCCTCAAGGAGGTTACCGGTACAGAGCTTAACGGCCGCGCAGTCAGCCAGAACACGCTTGAAGACAGCCACCTGGGCTGGTATCTGGACTTGCAGTGGAAAGAGTCAAAAAATGGACCTGGGCCACAAGGAGAACGCGTTATTTCGCAAGCCCAATTGGGCGGCAACCGAGTAACGTTCAGTACCCTGATTCCATCAGCAGATCCTTGCGACGCCGGGGGAACAAGCTGGATCATGAGTCTGGATCTGGCAACCGGCAGCCGCCTCGTCTACTCGTACTTCGATTACAACGGTGACGGAAAAATCGATGAAAATGATTACATCGAACTCGACGACGGCACGAAGGTTCCCGTTAGCGGCGTAGCGGACCCCGATGAGGGCGCGGTGAAGGGCACTATTGGCCTGAACGACCAGAAGAAAGGGAAACGTTATCTGTGTTATGCCAGTTCGGCATCCAGCACCGACTCGGATGGTGTGACCCCGGTTTGCATCGAGGTCATGGGAGATAACAGCGATTCCAACCGCTTGTCGTGGCATGAAGTGAGGAACAACCTTTGAAACTTTACAAATCCAACCGTCAGGCGAGCTTTGGTTTCACGCTGATTGAGCTGATGATCGTCGTCGCGATCATCGGCATCATCGCCGCAGTCGCCTATCCGAGCTATCAGGAGTATGTGCGCAATGCCAAGCGTGCGGACGCTGAGACCGCGCTCATGGAGTTGGCGCATTTCATGGAGCGTTACTACACAGCCAACGGCCGCTATGTCGACGGGGATGGCGACGAGCCCGACCTGCCATTTAGCCAAGCTCCACGGGACGGCGGAACCAAGACTTACGACATCGCGCTTGTCGAGGCCAGCACGTCCGCCACTGCTTACGTGCTACAAGCCGTACCGACGGGCAGCATGGCCAACGACAAATGTGGAACCCTGACGCTAGCCAACACGGGCGCCAAAGGGCAGAAAACAGGCATGACCGTGGCCGAATGCTGGAAACGCTAAGCAGCTGAAACGAAAACGCCCGGCATCGCCGGGCGTTTTCATTTGCGAGGCTGTCAGACAGCCTTTAACCGCAACTCTTTCGGCATCGAGAACGTCACGTTCTCTGGGCGGCCCTCCAGCTCATCCATGCCGCTGGCGCCCCACTCCTTGAGCCGCTCGATCACCCCACGCACCAGCACTTCAGGGGCTGATGCACCGGCGGTGATACCGATACGCTCGATGTTCTCGAACCATTCGCGCTTAAGGTC
>PGZJ01000073.1 GCA_002840055.1 Gammaproteobacteria bacterium HGW-Gammaproteobacteria-11
TCTGGCTGCAGGGCTTGCAGGGCATTCTGAATCGAATCGATCTTGCGCATTTACCTGGGTCTCTCAAGGCTTCTGTTTTTCGAGCTCGGCCGTCATGTCGGCCAGCAACTTGTTCACTTCCGGTACGGCACCTTCTAGCTTGACCTGAGTGAGCTGAGCTGAGCGCGCATTGAGCTCCGGCAGCTTGGTCAGCATCTTCTTGCCCAGCGGGGATTGGTAGAAATCGATCAGCTGGTTCAGTTCGGTTTCGGAAAACTGGCTGGTGTACAGGGCGACCAGATCGGGTTTCAACTTGTCCCAGCCGATGGCCTTGTCCAGCGCCGTATTGGCCTGAGCCTGGTAGCGCTCGAGCATCGCCCTCTTGCTGTCAGGGGCCTGTGCCTCGGCAAAGCGTTGCGCAAACATCTGCTGCACTTGGGCATAGACGGGCACGGCGAGTCGGTCCGCGTTGGCCAGTTGCAGAAAACGCTCTGCGCTCCCGGCATGGCTCGCGCTATCGGCCAGGGCCGATGAACTGATACAGACAAACAGCATTGCAGAGCGCAAGACCTGGGTACGAAACGTTGGCATTGGACATCCCTTGGGCAGGCTATAGGTAGCCTTCAATGGACACATTCTGCGCCGGGAGTTCCAATGCCTCAAGCCACGAGCGGCACGTTAGGGGAACCGCCGGTACCGCAAGGCACCCTAACCAGTACTATCGAGCAGGAGCATTTCATGACGCGTACAGAAACCGACAGCCTGGGACCAGTCGAAGTACCGGAACAGGCTTACTGGGCTGCCCAGACGCAACGTTCGCTGAGCAATTTCGAAATCGGCACGGAGCGCATGCCGATCGAGGTGCTCCACGCACTGGCGTTAATCAAGAAAGCCGCTGCACGGGTGAATGATCGGATCGGTGACCTGCCGCCCGATGTGGCTCGCCTGATCGAACAAGCCGCAGACGAGATCCTGCATGGGCAGCACGACGATCAGTTCCCGCTGGTGGTCTGGCAAACCGGCAGCGGCACGCAAAGCAATATGAACGTCAACGAAGTGATCGCAGGTCGCGCCAACGAGCTCGCTGGCGGCACGCGCGGGGGCAAGTCTCCCGTGCATCCAAACGACCATGTGAACCGCGCCCAAAGCTCCAATGACTGTTTTCCGACCGCGATGCACATCGCT
>PGZJ01000074.1 GCA_002840055.1 Gammaproteobacteria bacterium HGW-Gammaproteobacteria-11
GGGTCTTCCAGCAGGGTTTCAAGGTGCAGCTCACGGGCGCACATGCCTTTGCTAATGCGGGTGATCTGAATAATTGGCATCGCTTGCGTGGCTTTCCATTGCTCTGGGCCTACCACGGCGGCTGCCCAGGCCGGTGCAATGTTCTGGCAGCGTTGCTTGACTCGCGCAGAGCTGGCTTCCAGCCACTCGATGTACTCCCAGGTCCAGGGCAGTTCGCTGTAGGCCATGGCTAGCTGGTCACCGACAAAACGGCCTTGTAACAACATGGGTACAAGAATCAGATGTTGCTTGGCACCAACAGGCTTACGCTCATCTGCCTTGCCGCCACTCTTTGCAGTTTTGCGCCAGTGCGCGACATCCACTTCGAAAAGCTGACCTTTGCCGTCACTTTCCAACTCACGCCACAGTTTGCCCTGGCGAAAAACGTAAAGACGACCGGGGCGAAGTACCCCACCTTTAGGCGCCTCATCGTATTTTTCATAACCCGGTAGACGCGCCATGGGCACCACAGCAAGAAAGGTATTTTGCTGGATGTTCTGTTCTTCTTCATGGCTGCGCATATCTGTTTCAACAACGATTTGCAGCATTCCACCATCGCTACGCTCGATATTCAGCCCAAGCCTCGCGCGGCGGGCGTTGTCATAATCCGTGCGCTTGCGCATGCCTTGGTTGATGGGCTGACCCTTTAGCTCGCTCATGCGTCACCTTCCGGGTTAAGCAGTTCAACTTGTCCGCCTTGCTCCGGGTCGCCCCAGACGTCCACGATCAATTGTTGCGGCCCCGTGGCCCCTTTTTCAGTTGGAGCCGGCAACTGGTTGAGATTGGCAGTGCCGGTTTTCTCGCCTACTGGTGCGGTATCGGCAGGCTTGGGCAATGTCGGGGGGATGGGCGCCGCCCCCGAGCCATTGCCCGGCGCGCCGCCGGAGTTGATCTTGATCACCGGGCCGACCATGGTGATGCCGCTGGCGTCGAGTTTGATGAAGCTGCCGGCGGCTTTGAGGGTAAGTTCGCTGCCGGCTTCGAGGACGACTTTCAGGCCGCTGGAGAGGTGAATTTCGTTGCCCGCCTCGATGAATTGCCCAGTGCCGATCTTCAGGTGTTGGCTGTTGCCGACGGTGAGGTGGTCGTTGGCGCGGATTTCGGTTTTGCGGTCGGCG
>PGZJ01000075.1 GCA_002840055.1 Gammaproteobacteria bacterium HGW-Gammaproteobacteria-11
GGCAATCATGCTAACAACAACGAGCCCCGTATTGTCCGACGGAACCAAGGTCTCGGATCTTATCTACCCAGCGACACGTGAAGTACAGATGCGGGTCCTGAGCGACCGGGAAATCTATGAGCTGGAGATGGAAAAGATCTTCGGCAAGATCTGGGTCCTGCTCGGCCACGAATCTGAAATCCCTGACTCTGGCGATTTCATCGTGCGCGACATGGGCTCGGATTCGGTGATCGCCGCCCGAACTAAAGACGGCGAAATTCACGTATCGCTCAATGTTTGCCCACACCGCGGCATGCGCATCAGCACCGCCGATTGCGGTAATACCCAGATTCACAAGTGCATCTACCATGGTTGGGCGTTCCGGCCAAACGGTGACTTCATCGGCTCGCCGGTCGAGCGCGAGTGTATGCATGGCAAAATGATGGCTAAGGAAGAGCTGGGTCTGAAAAAGGCGCGCGTAACGCTTTATGGCGGTCTGATCTTCGCAACCTGGAACGTCGACGGCCCCTCTTTCGATGAGTTCCTGGGCGATGCCAAATGGTATTACGACATGCTCTTCTGCCGCAGCGACAAGGGCATGGAGGTGTTGGGCCCACCGCAGCGGTTCATTGTGAACGCGAACTGGAAGACCGCTGGCGAGCAGTCCGCTGCCGATGGTTTCCATACTCTCACCTTGCATCGCTGGCTGGGTGAAGTGGGCAACTACGCCAAGAAAGGCGAAGGCGAGGGCGAGGGTACCGACCTGAGTCCAGAAATGATCGGCGTCGAGATCAGCTCTCCCCATGGTCATGCACTGCGTTGCATTGATCTGGCGCGCAAGATCAAGCGCCTGACGGGGCTGGATCCGGCGACCTTGTCGGTCGAGGAAAAACTGAACGCGCTGCCACCTGCTGGCATGACCCGTGACATGGTCGAGCAACTCGCGCGTAATCTCAGTGAAGATCAGCTCAAGGTGCTGACAAGCATGCCGCCGCAGGTGGGAGGCATGTTCCCGAATATCCTATTTGGTTTCGTATATATCCCGCAGCCGGATGGCAGCGTGGTTGGTTCCATGACTCTGCATGCCTATGTTCCTCAAGGGCCGGACAAGCTTGAGTTTGTCAATTGGGTGTTCGCCGAGAAGGATGCGCCGCCAGAG
>PGZJ01000076.1 GCA_002840055.1 Gammaproteobacteria bacterium HGW-Gammaproteobacteria-11
ACCACTCGTCACTTCTGGTTAGGCAGGCTTTTCAAAAGAAGGACTTGCGTCCACAATTTCAACTCGAACTCACCAGTGGCCTCGCCTCGACAGGTCGCCCCCTCCCAGAACGCTCGTGGTTGACGGAAACTTGCTCATGAACCTGCTGAAAAGCGTCTCCCTGATCTTCTGCATGATCGTCGTGGCGGGCTGTAGCTCGAAGAGCGAAAAGCCCAGCGAAGTTGCTGCTCCGGTCGCGGCCAAGGTCGATTATGCCTGGCTCGACGAGTATGAGCCGAAACTGCGTGACGCTCTGGTGGGTACAGGTTTTGAGGTGGAGCGGCGCGAGAGTGTGCTGGTGGTTACCGCCCCGGTGGACTCCTCGTTCAACCCTGACCGTCCTGGCATGCTTCTGCCGGTTACCCTCGGGCCAATCACCCGGGTGGCAAAACTGGTAGAGAAGGACGACAAGACAGCGGTCGTTGTGCTCGGCCATGCCGACAGTACCGGCGCCGATGAAATCAATCGCACCATCAGTCGTGAACGGGCCGGTGCGGTAGCGGCCATCTTCCGGCTGAGTGGGCTCAAGCATGACCGTCTGCGTATTCGCGGTCTGGGCTCCGACATGCCGCGTGCTGCCAACGACAGCAAGGAAGGTCGAGCGCTGAATCGTCGGGTTGAGATGGTTCTGGCGCCGCAAACAACGATGCTGGCGCTGATTGCCCAATATGAGCAGCCCGCACAGCCTGCAACCCAGGTGGCTCAAGCCGAGGTGGCAAAGTAACGCCACCCAGATGGTGTGATGTCGAACAGGCCCGCTTGCGGGCCTGTTTTCGTTGGGCATGGTTGCCTTGAATCAAGCGCGGCACGCGGGAAGGCGGCTAACCTTTACTTCGCAGGCCGGCTCGGTAATCGACCGTCGCCCGGCTACCAGTCGCTTGGTACGCTGAAGCCTGCTTATTCGAAAACAAGGAGCCATGCGATGATCCAGACCCTGGCCGATATGCGCCGTGATTACACCCGTGACGGACTCAGCGAAGCCAATGCCCCCGCAGAGCCTTTCGGTCTGTTCCATCAGTGGTTTACCGAAGCGATGAAGACGGAGCAGGCTCCGGTAGAGCCAAATGCAATGTCGCTGGCAACGGTCGACGCT
>PGZJ01000031.1 GCA_002840055.1 Gammaproteobacteria bacterium HGW-Gammaproteobacteria-11
AAGATGATCACCAGGGGGCCGGCGTAGGAGATTACCGTCGCGATGAATCCCGCGACCACGGCAGAAAGCGAACAGTCTCTGAGTAGCGTCTTCATGAAGCCTCGCAAGTCAGGCCTGGCCATCCGTGACAGTGTCCGGACGGCTCTTGTTGTAGGTGTATCGTTTCAGTGGCTCGACAACTCAGCGGGACACGCCGCACCGCATTAATTGTTGGCGCGGCAGAGCCATCCGTGGCTGGCGCCGACATGCCTGCCTTACGCCTCCTGCAAAGCCCGCGGACGCGAGCTGCGCTGTTCGGCCTTCGGCGCGGGCGCTTTCTGCAGCTGGAAGTCGAAGTCGACCTCGGCGAAGCGGCCTTGCACACCGCGGCTGCGTGCGGCTTCGGCGTCATCAATGAAGTGAATGTCACCGACCAGCCCGTCGCGAGTTGCGTAAGCGAAGTCGTCCCACAAGTACTTGTCGCCGGCCAGGTTGATCTGGGTAGTCAGATGGCGATAGCCCGGCGCGGAGATGAAGAAATGGATGTGCGCCGGACGCTGGCCGTGGCGGCCGAGGGTGTCGAGCACCTCCTGGGTCGGACCGTCGGGCGAGCAGCCATAGCCGGAAGGCACGATGCTGCGCGCGCGGTAACAGCCGTTCTCGTCGGTGACGATGCGGCGACGCAGGTTGTAGTCGGACTGGCTCTTGTCGAAGTAGGAATAGTTACCCTTGGTGTTTGCGTGCCACAGGTCGACTACCGCACCCGCAAGTGGCTTGCCGTCCGGGCCGGTGACGCGACCCTGCAAGAACATTGTCGTGGCAACATCATCCTCGCTGCCGTCGTCCATGCGTGTCACGCCCTGAGCGATCGGCGCGCCGGCCACATACAGCGGACCTTCGATGGTGCGCGGCGTGCCGCCAGTCAGGCCATGCTGTTCGTCCTTGGCATCCTCCAGCAAATCGAGAAAATGCTCCAGACCGAGACCAGCGACCAGCAGCCCTGCCTCGTGGCGGCCGCCCAGACGATTCATGTAGTCCACCGCTTTCCAGAACTCATCCTGGGTGATTTCCAGATCCTCGATGATCTTCGCGGTATCGATCAGGATGCGGTTGACCACCGTCTTCATGCGGCGGCTGCCTTCGTCATTGTTGAAGCCGCTGGCTTCCTTGAAGAACTTCTGGATTTCCGGGGAATGGGAGATTTTCACAGTCATGGCTCAGGCCTCGTCTTGTAGTTGTGGTGACGCGGGTTGATTGGCCGGCGCACACCGGCCTTTTTCAGGTTCGATCAGCTATCGTCTTCACGAATCGAGGACGGATGCCGGCACAGCGGATTGACCTCGATCTCCATGTAGGGGAACAGCGGCAGCTGCATCAGGGTGTCGTGCAGTTCCTGAACGCTGGCCACATCGAACACGCTGTAGTTGGCGTACTGGCCGGCGATGCGCCAGAGGTGCCGCCACTTGCCTTCACGCATCAGGCCCTGGGCCAGTTCCTTCTCGTCAGCCTTCAGCTTGAACGCCTTGCCGGGGTCCATATCGACGGGCAGTTTTACGATCATCTTTACGTGGAACAGCATCAGTTCAGCCTCCGGTTACGTGCGACTGAAGAACGCCAGGCGCTCTTCGTCGAGGGTCAGGCCAAGGCCCGGCGTGCGCGGCACTTCCAGATGGAAGTCGCGGTAGTCCGGCGGCTCGGCGACGATTTCTTCGGTGAGCAGCAGCGGGCCGAACAGCTCGGTGCCCCAGGTCAACTTATTGAGGGTGACGAAGGCATGCGCCGAGGCCAGGGTGCCGATGGCGCCTTCGAGCATGGTGCCGCCATACAGCGCGATACCGGCTGCCTCGGCGATCTGCGCAGTGCGCAATACGGCACGCGGGCCGCCGTTCTTGGCGATCTTCAGGGCGAAGATGCTTGCAGCGCCGTCGGCGGCCAGGCTGAAGGCATCTTCGACGCTCTCGATGGATTCGTCGGCCATGATCGGTGCCGGGCTGCGCTGGTTCAGGCGAATCTGCCCGCCGCGGTTGATCCGCGAGATCGGCTGTTCGATCAGGTCGATACCGTTGTCACCGAGGATGCGGCAGGCACGCAGCGCCACCGACTCGTCCCATGCCTGATTGACATCGACGCGCACACTGGCGCGCTCGCCAAGGGCCTGCTTGATGGCGATGACGTGCTTGAGGTCGGCATTCACTTCGCCAGCGCCGATCTTCAGCTTGAAGATGCGATGGCGGCGGATATCGAGCATGCGCTCGGCCTCCCCGATGTCTCTCGCTGTGTCACCGCTGGCCAGCGTCCAGGCGACTTCCAGGCTGTCGCGTACCCGTCCGCCAAGGAGCTCGCTGACCGGTAGGCCGAGGCGCTTGCCCTGAGCGTCCAACAGCGCGCTTTCCAGGCCGGACTTGGCGAACGTATTGCCCTTGGCGGCCTTGTCCAGCCGCAGCATGGCCGCATTGATATTCGCTGCATCCTGGCCCACCAGCAGCGGGCCGAGGTGGCTGTCGATGTTCTGTTTGATGCTCTCCGGGCTTTCGTTGCCATAGGCCAGACCACCGATGGTGGTGGATTCGCCGATGCCTTCGATACCGTCACTGCAACGCACGCGGATGATCACCAGCGTCTGTTGCTGCATGGTGTGCATCGCCAGTTTGTGCGGGCGGATGGTCGGCAGGTCGACGACGATTGCCTGGATGCTTTCGATCAGGATGGGGCTCATATCGTTTTCCGATTTACCAGTGTCAGGATTCACGCCTTGGCCGCCGACAGCACGACTGGTGCGGCTTCCGGGCTGCGCTTGCTGGAAATGGCGAAGGCGGTCATGGCCAGTGCGGCGACGACGCCCGGCACGGCGAAGGCCATGAAGTTGAGCTGCAGCGGCAGGTTGATGCCCAGCAACGCACCACCCAGCAGCGGGCCGACGATGGCGCCGTTGCGGCCAATTCCCGAGGCCCAGCCAAGCCCGGTGGAGCGGATCGACAGGCCATAGAACTGTGCAGCGGTCGCGTACAGCAGGATCTGCGTGCCGATCACCGTGGCGCCGGCGATGAAGATCAGGGTGTACAGCACCGGCATCGGGGTCTTGAAGCCAAGCAGGCTGATCGAGGCCACCGACACGGCGAAGAACACCACCACTACCTTGGACAGGTTGTAGCGATCGCCCAGCCAGCCGCCGAGAATCGCGCCAGCCATTCCCCCGAAATTCAGTGCCAGCAGGAACGACAGGCTGGAGCCCAGGCTGTAACCCGCGTTGGCCATCAGTTTCGGCAGCCATGAACCCAGCGCGTAAACCATCAGCAGGCAGCAGAAGAACGCCAGCCACAGGGAGAAGGTGCGCACGCCACGGCCGTCGCGAAACAGCTCCAGCACCGAAGCGCTCTTGCCCTTCACATCGGTCATCACCAGCTCATCGTCCGCTGTCAGCTGGCGACTTGGGTCGACCTTGTTCAGCAACGCACGGGCCTGCTCACCGCGGCCCTGGCGGACGAGGAAACCCACCGACTCCGGCAGATACCAGAGGATCACCGGCAACAACAGCAGCGGCACCGCGGCGGCGAAGAACATCGCTTCCCAGCCGAAGCGCGGCAGCATGTAGATTCCGAGGCCGGCCGACAGCATGCCGCCCAGCGAGTAGCCGCTGAACATGACCGCCACCAGCGTGCTGCGCAGCTTCTTCGGCGCGTATTCGTTCATCAGCGCCACCACGTTGGGCATCAACCCGCCGCAGCCGAGGCCGGCGAGAAAGCGGAAGATGCCGAACTCGGTCGGTGTGCTGGCGAAGCCATTGAGCACGGTGGCGCCGCTGAACAGTACGAAGCAGATGGCAATGCCTTTCTTGCGACCGATGCGGTCAGCCAGGGTGCCGAAGACCAACGCGCCGAACATCATCCCGAACAGCGCGTAACTACCCAGCGCACCAGCTTCCAGTGGGGTCAGCCCCCATTCCTTCATGATCACCGGCAGCACTACGCCATAGATGAACAGGTCGTAGCCGTCGAAGATCAGCAGCAGTGCGCAGAGGCACACGACGAGCCAATGGAAGCGGCTGAAGCGCGCGTTATCGATGATTTCGTGTACATCTACTTTTCGCATGGCAAGACTCTCTATTGTTTTTGTTAGTCGCGGTCGGCCGCAGCGGTGAATCACCGCGCCGCCGAGGTGCCTTGGCGTTGTCCGGTCAGGCCGGTCTATGTGATTCAGCCGAGATCGCCACCACCCACCGGCAGGGTCACGCCGGTGATGTAGGACGCGTCGTCCGATGCCAGGAAAAGGATCGCGCCGGCCTGCTCGTCGATCGTCCCGTAGCGCTTCATCAGCGATGAATCGACGGTCTGATCGACGATCTGCTGGTACCAGAGCTTTTCCTGCTCAGTCTGCTCGGCACTGTTGCGCGGAATGCGCCGCGGCGGCGCCTCGGTGCCGCCCGGCGCGGTGGCGTTGACGCGAATGCCGCGCTCGGCGTTCTCGAAGGCCAGGCACGCAGTCAGCGCATTCACCCCGCCCTTGGCCGCGCCATAGGGCACGCGATTCAGGCTGCGCGTGGCAATCGAAGAGACGTTGACGATGGCGCCCGCGCCCTGCTCCAGCATGTGCGGCAGCGCGGCGTGACAACACCACAGCGTGGGGAACAGCGAGCGGCGCACTTCGGCCTCGATCTCGTGTTCCTGGTAATGCTCGAAGGGCTTGGCCCAGATGGTGCCGCCGACGTTGTTGACCAAGATATCGAGGCGGCCGAAGCGCGCCTTCGCCGCGTTCATGACGCGATGGCAGTCGGCCGACGCCCGTCGCCCCCAGCTCATCGGCCAGTTCGTGGACCAGTTCGGAACGGTCGACCAGAATCAGCCGTCCACCCTCTTCGCCCATGCGCTCGGCCACACGCCGGCCGATGCCCTGGGCCGCGCCGGTGATGACGGCGACCTTGTTCTGAAAACGTGTGTTCATCTACCCAACCTCTGGAATGGCGAGGAATTCGGTGGGCAATGCGGCGCAGTTGCCCACCCTACGGTTGGCTGTCAGGCGCTGGCGGCAAACTTCTCGTAGTAGAAATTCGCAGGCTCCAGCCCTTGCTCACGAATGAAGCCGCTGACCGCCTCGACCATCGGAGGCGGGCCGCAGAGGTAGATGTCCACTTCACCATCGTTGAGGTGCCTGGGGTCGATGTGCTGGGTCACGTAGCCCTTCTGCGGATAGGCGCTGTCCGGGTTGGCGACGCAGGCGCTGTAAGTGAAGTTGGGGATGCGCGCGGCGAAGGCCTCGAGCTTCTCCATCTCCACCAGGTCGTGGTCGTGGGTGACGCCGTAGATCAGGTGCAGCGGATGCTCGCTACCCTGCTCGGCGATCTTCTCCAGCATTGCGGTGAACGGCGCGAGGCCGGTGCCGCCGGCCAGCAATAACAATGGCCGCTTGATCTCGCGCAGATAGAAGGCGCCGAGCGGCCCGGCGAGATTGACGCTGTCGCCAGCCTTGGCAAGGTTGGTCAGGAAGCTGCTCATCAGCCCGCCCGGCACGTTGCGGATCAGGAAGCTGACTTCGCCATCCTTTTGCAGCGAGCTGAAGGAATAGGCGCGGGTCTGATCGCTGCCAGGCACCTGCAGATTGACGTACTGCCCGGGCAGGAACGCCAGCTGGTTCAGCGATTCGCCCTTGATCGACAGCGCAATGGTGCTCTCGGAGAGCTGGCGCACATTGCTGATCGCAGCCTGGTAGTTGGCCTGCTGGGTCTTGCAGATGTCAGAAGCGGCCGGCACGCGAATCACGCAGTCGCTTTCGGCGCGCATCTGGCAGGTCAGCACGTAACCCTGCTCGGCTTCGGCTTCGCTCAGCGCGTCCTCGATGTATTCCTCGCCGAGGTCGTAGCGACCGCTTTCGGCGAAGCACTTGCAGGCTCCGCAGGCACCGTCCCGGCAATCCAGCGGCACGTTGATGCCTTGGCGGTAGGCGGCATCGGCGACGGTTTCGCCTAAGTTGGCGTCGATGAAACGGGTGACGCCGTCTTCGAAGTTCAATGCGATCTTGTTAGTCATGGCGGCGCCCTCAGAGGTGGTACACGTCGATCATCTGGCGGATGTAGTCGTTCTTCAGCACGACTTTCTTGGCCTTGATCAGCGGGTTCTCGCCGCGCGTATCAAGGGTGTAGAAGCTGGTGCCGTAGAAGTGGTCGACCGTCTTGTAGCGAAAGCTCATCGTGTGCCAGTTGAAGCGCAGCTTGCAGACGCCGTCGGCCTGCTCGAGCAACTCGAGGTTGCTGATGTTGTGGCTCGTCCGGGTGTCCGGAATGGTTGCACTGGAGCGCTCGGTGCGGATGCGGAACACCCGGTCTTCGAGGCCGCTGCGGTTGCCGTACCAGATCAGCGAAATTTCGCTCATCGGGTCTTGGGTCAGCTGGTCGCGGTCATCCCAGGCCGGCATCCAGAAGGTGGCGTCCGGCGCATAGAGTTCGAGCCAGGCGTCCCAGTCCTTGTCATCCAGATAGCGCGCTTCGCGGTAGAGGAAGTCGCGCGCGGTTTCGTAGGAGAGAGTCATCACGCGCCCTCCACGTGGATCAGCTGGTCCTGCTCTTGCTGCACCGCCTTGATCATCTGCTGCTGCCAGTAGTGGTGCTGCAGCACGAACAGGCCTTCATCCTCGGTGCGCACGCCGCTCATCAGCGGATGCAGGTCGATCTCCTGCGCGCCTTCGTCGGCGCCATCGATCCAGTGCTTGGCACCGCGGGACATGTCGTTCCATTCCATCGCCCGGCCGGCAAAGCCCTGCTGGCAGGCGCGGAACTCTTCGAGGTCATCTGGCGTGGCCATGCCGCTGACGTTGAAGAAGTCTTCGTACTGGCGGATGCGGCGGGCGCGGGCTTCGGCGCTCTCGCCCTTGGGTGCGATGCAATAGATGGTGACTTCGGTCTTGTCGACGGAGATCGGCTTGGCGATGCGCAGCTGCGAGCCGAACTGGTCCATCAGATACAGGTTCGGGTAGAGGCAGAGGTTGCGCGAGTTCTCGATCATCCAGTCGGTGCGAGCCTGGCCGACCTCGGCGATCATCTCGTCACGGCGCGCATACAGCGGGCGGTCTTCCGGGTTGTCCCAGCGGGTCCAGAGCAGCAGGTGGCCGTTCTCGAACGAGTAGAAGCCACCGCCCTTCTTGCCCCAGCCGCCGGCGCTCATGGCGCGGATGTCGTCACCGGCCTCTTTCAGCTTTCGCTGCTGCTGGGTGGCGGCGTAGTTCCAGTGCACGGCGGTGACGTGGTAGCCGTCGGCGCCGTTTTCGGCCTGCAACTTCCAGTTGCCTTCATAGACATAGGTGGACGAGCCGCGTAGCACTTCGATGCCGTCCGGCGACTGGTCGACGACCATATCGATGATCTTCTTCGATTCGCCGAGGAAGTCTTCCAGCGGCGCCACGTCCTCACGCAGGCTGCCGAACAGGAAGCCGCGGTAGGACTCGAAGCGCGCGACCTTCTTCAGGTCGTGGGAGCCGTCGCAGTTGAAGCTATCCGGGTAGCCAGCTTCCTTCGGGTCCTTGACCTTCAGCAGCTTGCCCGAGTTATTGAACGTCCAGCCATGGAATGGACAGGTATAGGTCGCCTTGTTGCCGCTCTTGAAGCGGCACAGCATGGCACCGCGATGACTGCAGGCATTGATGAAGGCGTTGAGCTCGCCATCCTTGTTGCGGGCGATGAAGATCGGCTGACGACCCATCTGGGTGGTGTAGTAGTCGTTCTTCTCGGGAATCTGGCTCTCGTGAGCGAGGTACAGCCAGTTGCCCTCGAAGATGTGTTTCATCTCCAGATCGAACAACCGAGGGTCGGTGAACATCTCGCGCTTGCAGCGAAAGACGCCCTTCTCTTTATCTTCTTCTAGCAGCGAATCAAGGTAGTCGAATCCCAGGGACATGGCCGGGGCCTCCATTGTTATTGTGTCTACGTGATGAAGGCTACGGCGCGGGGAGAAGGATCAATATCCGTTTCCTGCAGGACCTTTATCCGTTTTCTGCAAAGCGCAAGCGGACAGATTGACGCAGGCACGCAGGAACACACCCGCGCATCACACGGGGTGACGAGCAGCGAATGCGCACAGGCAGGGAAGGAAAAAAGAGCCGCTTCCGTCGGACCGGCAGCGACTCAAGGGGACTCAAGGAGACTCAGTGATGGCGGCGCAACGTATCCGAAGGTAGCTCGCCGAAGGTGCTCTTGTAGCTTTCCGAGAAACGCCCCAGGTGCATGAAGCCGTAGTCCATGGCGATTTCGGTGATGTTGCGCACCTTGGCCGAAGGATCGCTTAGCCGGCCATGGATCTGCTCCAGCTTGCGCTGGCGGATATAGGACTTCGGCGTGGTGCCGACCTTGCGCTCGAACAGCAGATAGAGCGAGCGCAGGCTCATGTTGGCCAGCTCGGCCAACTGCTCGACGGATATGTCCCGCTTAAGATGCTCATCTATATAGTCGGCAATCCGCCCGAAGGACGGGCAACTGTCACCAAACGGATCGCGGCGGATGTTGCTGGCCAAACTGCAGAGCAGCTTGCTGGCGATGATCCGGCTGTACTGTTCCTGAATCTGCGGAATGCTCTGCTCGGACCCCGCCTCCTGGCAGATCAACCCAAGCAGGCTGCCAAACCCATCGAGTTCGCTGAGCGCGTGGCGGTTGCTGCCGAAGCGAATCCCCTCCACCGGAGCCTGCCACTGGTTTTCGCTACAGGCCTTCTCCAGAAAGGAGGCCGGCAGTTTGACGATGAGTTTCTCGCAGTCTTCCGAATAGGTCAGGTCGACCGGATCGTCGGGATTGATCAGCAGGAGCTCGCCGGGGGTGAAATAGTGCTCCTGGCCCCGGCCGCGCCACAGGCAATGGCCGCGCTGCAGCAGCTGCAGGTGGTAGATGGTCTCGAGCGCCGGCGAAGTGACGTGAACGCTGCCGCCATAACTGATCTGGCAGAGGTCGAGTTTGCCGAACTTGCAATGACTGAGGCTGGCTTGCGGACTGCCGGTGCGCGGCAGCTGGATGCAGTGCGCCCCCACGTGCTGATTGACGTAGTCCGAAACGGCATGCGGATCAGCATGCTCGAAGATCCTGCTTTTTTCGTTCAGCAGTCGTTCCATCACCAGGCACTCGCATTGTTCTTATAGTCGGCCGGTCCATCGTCAACGACGCCGGCGGCGATTCCTGCCACGCACATGCATGTTCAGGCTTGATCTGCGTCAAGACTATCGCTTCGTTCGAGCATAGGAGATTCGACCAACGAACGACACCCCGTCGTTCGGTGACCGCACGGTTTTTGGCGGACCGCAAGACGGGCACCTGGAAAAGGCAGCCGCCAATGATCCTGACCGGACGAAAGGCTTCGCAAGCCGGGCGCTGGCCCATGGGCAGCATCCTGTATAATGCCGCCCCCATTTACCGCTCGTGTGCGCCTGCACCGACTCTCCAAGTTATCCGGCCCGATAGTGCAAAGTCCTCGTTCGAATCAGTCTGTTGCAAGTAGAAAGTTCTCCGTCGCACCCATGATGGATCGGACTGACAGTTGTAATTTTTCTTTATTTATCAAAAAATTACAAAATCAAAAAAACTTGCTTTAGCAGTTTTTAAGCAACGTATCGTCAAAACCACCTTCCGATGGCAATGGCAACCAGCGTGCCCCCAGAGGACGAGCAGCTTCAGAGCTTTAGCATTTTGGGCTGGTGGTGAATGAGGGATTCGAACCCTTACAGATGTACATCGAGACCGGCCAGGGCCGCGTTTTTCCAGCACTGCATTCTGCCTAGACGGTCAGTAGCGGTGTAAAGAGGCTGGGGTTTTGCTCCAAATTTGCCCCAAACCAGCAGCCAAATATCTCGTCGTACTCCCTACTTTTTAGTAGAGCGAACTGTCATCTGCTCGCATTGACTGGCCCACTCCTTCTTCGTGCCCTGGATTGCACCAAGCAACGGAGCGAAAAAGATGACCGGGGCCTGTATAGCTGCAGCCTTAAACTCACGGAAAAAATCTTTCATTTGGACTCTCCTACCTAGGACGGAGGCGCTGGTGCTGTACTCAATTGTAGCGCCGCTACAGCTGGTGTACGGCCCGACCTGATTTATGAGCCATTCGGCTTGTTAATTTGATACGAGGCCCCCTCTCCGGCTCCTCCTTGCCCGATGCGACCGGAGCAGGGAGCACGTGCATAAATAGCGCAAACGAGAGTTTGTGCCAACGCTCGAGTCTCGTGAAATGCCCCCAAGATGAGCGCCAAGCAACAACGCGCAGATGCAAGGCATCTGACACCTAGCGAACAATGCACTTGGACTCTAGCCACTGCTCTTGCACTTCTCGGAAGTCATGGATACTAGCCATGTCACTAACACAATTCACCCGACAAGCGGGGTAAGGGGAAATAATGATTCTAGTCACTGGATTGATTTTGGCGCTTCCCGCGCTCATTTATTGGCTCTGGAAGCAAGAAAGCATCTACGCAAAACAGTCCCACCAGAAATGGCTGCGGTATCCTGATGTAGAGCTCTATATGAGCAAAACCATGCATGGAGGAAGAAAGTTAGGCCTCGCCTGCAATCACTGCGGATCACGTAGCATTCGCCAACTTGGTTGGGAAGAGAGAAATGATGCGCGACGACTGCATAAGTGCAACCAATGCAACACCTTGCTTTATCGCAGCTATCGCTAGAAGGCACCCTGTGAACCCGCACATCAGACACATATCAAGATACTGTCGCGCTTAATGGAAATTAAGCCTTCAGGACACATGGGCAACTCTCAAAATTAGCGCCGCGTTACTCGCTAGCGGGTAACGCGCACGGACCCACTGAGCAGCTAACGCTCAACAGCCTCTAACTAAAAGAGACAATAATGACGTTACTTTATGTAGTTATCGGCGCACCAACGCTCCTACTGCTTATCGCCGCCATTGGAATACCAATCACTAAACACCTCGATCGCAAAGCGCTAGAAAAAAACAAACATATCAACCTCAAAGAAAGAATCCTTCAAAAGCGGCTAAGCAACAAGCGATAATTCAAAATCAACTTGCGTTTAGCCACTGACAAAGCTAGCACTGCTTTATCTCCCCCTCCTCTCGACTTGCACTTTCCAGAATAGCCGGATACTGGAAATGCCAGAGACCTCTGGCTCAGAGTCTTAAATTACCAAGCGAGATATTAGGATATGAAAAACCTCAGCAGAAGACTTCTTAGCCGCCTTTTCAGCAATAAGCCTAGCAATGGCTACAAAACCATCGTTTATCCAACACAAGGGTGCTCGTTAGTCATTCATGACACGCTAGACTTCAGCCCACTGACAACCGGTGTGCTTCTCGATAATTTGGCCGATCATTGGATTACTGAAGAGACACCTTCAATTCAATCCGAACCTATAGACCGGCACGCCCAAGACTTATTTTTTGAATCACCCAAATTCGACATTAATCCAGCCACCGGCCTTCCGATGCCGGACGGCGCAGTTGACGTAGCAGGAAATGCTTTCGGCACGACCAACCTTAATGACGTGTTGGACTCGAATTTCATCTAGCGATCACTCGCTAAGTGCGCTGCAAGGCATCCCACAACTCATCAGATTGCTCAAGCATTACTTCATGCCCGCAATCTGCCGCCAACTGATGAGCATCTTGCTCTGCGCACACTGAGTCTATCGGCAATACGTGAAGCCTTTACTCCCTTTTTCTAAGGAAAGCAGATGATAATTAAGCTCACTAAAATCATGATGCCTATACTCCTTCTCACAGGCTGCATCACTAACTATATTCCCCTGCCTGGCGAAGCACGCATCAAGTATAAAAACACCGTGCTTGGCTACCACCAGCCCAGCTACGGCACGCTGTTTTATGCCAATAAAAAAATTCAAGATCTATCGCTGTATAAAGACCAAACCTCGATGGTGATGGCACTGCACGGCTACCCCAGCCTGCAAGCAGTGCCACAGGGGCAATTCACAAAAGCGGCAGCTGATGGGGCGAGCGCCGAATATGCCGAGATGTACCGCAGCATGCCGCCTGCAAAGACTGAGGCAACGAAAGCACAGCATGGTAATTACATATCGGGGAATTTGGCGGATCTAGCGGTAGGTCAAGGCAGCATGCCGGCATTGATGCTCGCCGGTGCCCTTGCAGGACAAGATAACTCTCGAAAAGACCCGCGTTATTCATTCTCCAGCATCCTGTGCTTTAAGCCTGTAGAGGGCTATGACGCTGACCGTGCCATTAGAGCTTGTTGGGATGACATAGAGAACAGCATAACCTCGCTACCACAATATCGAGAACCTGCAGAAGTTACCCGCACTTGGAACGTTTTCCTGAAAGTACCCACACTGAAAGGTGAAGATGGACGCGTACAAGCGCTACTACAACGTAGCCAGGCAGAATATGTGAAGGGTTTTGCTCCGAGGGAATTGGGCGGCTATCCGGCGCATATTTTCTCTGTGCAAATTTCTTTTCGCACTCCCAAGGACGATAAGACTAGAACCACTCCCGAGCTGTTACGAAAATTGCTTGCCTCGAACAAGCCAGCCAACTTGGTCTACTTGATCACTGAAAGACCAGAATGGAATTTTACTGGCAGAGGAGTTCCTCTCGGCCTCGTTTTTTAGGTTGAAAGTACCTACCCATAAGCAAATGGCCGCCTGTTTACTAGGCGGCCACAGTTTTCCCGACCGATTTCAGGCTCTCACTACTTAATTTGCTTCCGGCTATACAGCATCTATAAACGTTTAATTTATCGATGAATCTTTATGTCGGCACCAATCATGAAGTAGCCCACCACCACCAAAGCTCACTGATTATTTTGGATATTGAGGTCGATATGGATGATTCTTTCGACTTCCTCATGAGCCACACCCATTCCACGCAAAATGTACTGGACCATACTCTCGACAGCACTGACAGGGCGCCCGCCCTCGAGAATCTTCCTCAGCAGAAACAACATTCCACCGATGATGCAGTCGACCGTGGAATCGATGTCCACCACGTCGAAGGCACCCTCGTTGTTGCCAGTCAGGATGTCACGGGCAAGGGGATTACCCATGGTTGAGATCATGTCGTTGATGCTGTACATCGAGTGCACCAGAAACCAACCCCATACCGGGTCGGTGAGACCACGGTTGTTGGCGCTGATGGAAAATTGACCCACCCTGCCGATTGAAATTTGACCCAGGGCGGATTGCTGATTTTGTTACCAGCAACTGTGGATAAGTCTACCAG
>PGZJ01000032.1 GCA_002840055.1 Gammaproteobacteria bacterium HGW-Gammaproteobacteria-11
CGAAGATTGAGGACGTACGCCGGACGCATTGGGAGATCGGCCATCAACCGATGAACGAGCGGTGGCACGACACACCAGGTTTTGCCCGGCTCTGGCGGGAGCCTCTGATGCGCCAGCAAAAAAAGATGCCGTCTTTCGGTGGCGTCCAGCTTCAATGTGCGCGACAGATTTTCGAGGAAAGTCGCAGATACGCTGATCTCTCGCCCCTGCTCCAGCCAGGTGTACCAAGACAGGCCTACCCCGGCGAGGGCTGCGACTTCCTCCCGTCGAAGCCCCGGAGTCCGCCGTCTTGCACCAGAAGGCAAGCCCGCGTCCTGTGGAGAAATACGTTCACGGCGGCTTCGCAGAAAGTTAGCCAGCTCCGCCCGGTTTCGCTCAAGGCTGCGAGGAGCGCTCATCCAATTACTCTCCAGTAATAGTATAAGAGGTCAAATTGTAACCCCATTGAAGCGGGATTAAGAATAACTCCTCGTCGCCAATGCCCCGTTCCAGCCAGCTGGCCGGCATCGAGCGGCTTGATCGTTCAGGAGATATTCGGATGTACCAATCATTGCTTCGTCAGCAATTGGAGTTACTGAAGTCCTCCAACCAGTACCGCACCTTCACCACTCTCAGTCGCATCTGCGGCCAGTATCCGTTCGCCAAGCTGAACGGCGAGCAGCCGGATCCGGTCGTTGTGTGGTGCAGCAACGACTACCTAGGAATGTCGCAGCACCCGACCGTACGCGAGCAGATGCACCTGGCATTGGAAACGTACGGCGCTGGCTCAGGCGGTTCGCGCAACATAGGTGGCTCCTACGAGCTTTATGAGCGACTCGAGGCGAGTCTTGCCGACTGGCACGATAAAGAAGCGGCACTGGTTTTCCCGACCGGCTTTGGCTCGAACGACGCCACCCTCCAATGCCTGCTGAGGCAAATCCCCGATTGTGTCGTGATCAGCGATGCGCTGAATCACGCATCGATCGTCAACGGCATCCGAGCAACACCGAATGAACGGCAGGTGTTTCGCCATAATGACGTGGAACACCTGGCCCAGATACTGTCCCGCTATCCAATTGGTCAACCGAAGCTGATTGTGTTCGAGTCGATCTACTCGATGGACGGCGACATCGCACCGATTGCCGACATCGTGGAAGTTGCCAAGCGCTTCAACGCGCTGACCTATCTCGACGAAGTTCATGCGGTCGGCATGTACGGCGCTCGAGGGGCTGGCATCGCTGCCGAGCTCGACCTGGTCGACAAGATCGACATCATCCAAGGCACCATGGCCAAGGCCATCGGCGTAATCGGTGGTTACATCGCATCGACCCGCGTCATCGTGGACGCAGTACGTTCCTTTGCGACAGGCTTCATCTTTACCACGTCCCTTCCTCCTGCCGTCACGGCTGGCTGCCTGGCAAGTGTCGAGCATCTCAAGTCAAGCGATGACGAGCGCCAGAAGCTACAGATCAACACCGCCTTATTGCGCGAGCGTTTGAAACAACACGACATTCCCGTCATGCCCTGCTCGAAAACGCACGTATTGCCGGTATTGGTCGGTGACGCTGAGCGCTGCAAAGTTGCCGCCCTGCGGCTACTACACACACACGGGGTCTATCTCCAACCAATTAACTACCCATCTGTGCCGGTCGGTACGGAGCGCTTTCGGGTTAACGCAACGCCCAACCACAGCCAAGCCCAGATCGAGAATCTAGCCGTTTGCCTGCGCGAAACCTTCGACCATTTTGCGATCCCTTTGGCATCCAAAACCTTCACTTCGGAGGTGGCCTGATGAACAACTTATCGTTCACCGTGCGAAACGCGACGCAGGAGGACATCGAGTGGCTGATAGAACTGAGGTCCTTCTTGCTAGACGGTACGTCGGCCATTTACGCCAGCCGCAGCCAGACGGACTCTGAAAGATGGCGTACGGCGTATAAGCACTGGCTAGCCGCGCACCTAGGGGTACATGACAGTGTGCAGGTGCTCGTAGCTGAACACTGTGAAACTCAGCAAGTCGCCGGCTGTGCTACTGGAATCATCGATCTCAGGGCGCCCACCGCTGCGAATGCTAACGGTCTGTCCGGATGGATCCAGTCGGTTGTGGTTGATCCGCAATGGAGGGCGCACGGCATCGCAACTCAGCTCATGAATCATCTGCTTCGCTGGTTTGGCAACCGGGACGTTGCAACGGTAGCGCTCCAGACTACAGCAGGCGCATCCGGGCTGTACGAACGTCTTGGCTTCTGCCCAACAGGCGAGGGCCTCCTGCTTCGCCAGGGGGCGTCAGCATGAACGTATTGATTATTGGCCTGGGATACGCCGGACAGCGATTTCGCCAAGCATTCGAACATGTCACAAACCGAGCCGGTGTTTCGACCTCTATCGCATATGTCGGACGACGTCAGAAAGCTACGCCACTGCGTTACTTCGCCTGCATTGACAGTGCGCTCCAGCATTTCACACCCGATATCGTAGTGGTCAGTGCCAACGATATAAGTCACGCCGATGTATTGCGCCAGCTTGCGGGCTACCAAGGCTTTGTCGTCTGCGAAAAGCCGCTCGCCACACCCACTGACGCGCTGAATGGCGTCCAAGACGCGCTCAGCGGTGTCGGCGGATTCGCGCTGAATTTGATTGAGCGCTATTCGCAGGCGACGCAGATCTTGCGTGAATGGGTTGCCCGCCATGGGTGGGAATTGGTACGTGCCAGCTTCTATTGGGGCAAGGATCGCATCAATGACTACCGGCCCACTTGCGGAGTTACCAGTGAAGCGATTCATGCGTTGGATCTGCTGCGCTGGGTATGCCCGACTGCGGGTCCGCTGCGGCCGGATGGCGTTCTGGGTATCCGGTCAGACTTTTCGGTATCTGGACTTGCGGTCCTCGACACCGTGCAGCTGACCGCTGTCCTTGGTTCCGCGCCGGTCACCGGCTATAGCAGCTTTGTCAACGTCGTTCGCCAACGCACCGTCGACTTCAGCTTTGTCGATTGGGAAGACCAGCTTATCCATGCGCGACTGACCTTCGATACGCCGCGCTGGGATCATGACCATCTGCGGATCTGGATGCGGGATATCGACGGCACGGAACTCGTGCTGCACGAGCTCCGACTCTCTCCCAGCCAGTCGGGACTCGAGACCCTGCACAAGCTTTCTGAGTTCTGCCAACAGGTCCTTGACTGGGTCGTGCGGCGCCAGCCGCCTCCCCACCCATTCGCCAGCCTGGACGACGCCGTCGAGCTACAGGAATTGCTCAATCAACTGGAGCATCGCGCGCTCACCCCTGCCGCGGCCCGTTACAACCGTGGCGCTCAGCGCGCCTTGCTCGTCGAGGGCAGCGACCTGGAAAGCCTCGGCTAATGGATATCAGCAGGAGAACCACATGTGTGGAATAGTTGGATGGCTGTCCTACAGCCAGGACATGCAGGCGCAACGCAATACGCTGAAGCGCATGACCGAGACGATGGCAAATCGGGGGCCCGACGCCGAGGGGATCTGGATAACGGGTCCAATCGGCTTTGGCCATCGAAGGTTGTCAATAATCGACCTGGAAGGTGGTCGGCAGCCCATGCTGGCTCGACGCGACGACGGGTTAGAAGCGGCGGCGATCACCTACAGCGGTGAGGCCTACAACTTTCGTGAACTGCGCGCCGAGCTGAAAGGACGCGGCCATCGTTTCGAAAGCCTCAGCGACACTGAAGTGGTCCTGCGCGCCTACCTAGAATGGGGAGAGGGATTCGTCGAGCGGCTCAACGGGATGTATGCCTTCGCGGTTTGGGACCTCACAACGCAGGAACTACTGCTGGTTCGTGACCGGATGGGCGTGAAGCCGCTTTATTACTACGAGACGGTCGACGGGGTGGTGTTTGGGTCCGAACCCAAGGCCCTGTTAGCCAACCCGGCCGTGCCCCGTACCGTAAGGGCCGACGGGCTGCGTGAGATCCTGGAGATGGTCAAAACTCCGGGCCATGCAGTGTATGACGGCATGCGTGAAGTCTTGCCTGGCGAGGTCGTCCGCATCAATCGTCAGGGCCTCACACGACACCGTTATTGGCGACTCGAGGCTCGTGAGCATGGTCATACGCTTGACCAGACCGTCCGGCATACGCGAGATCTCCTGGAAGATATCGTGCAGCGGCAAGTCGTTTCGGATGTACCCCTGTGCAGCCTGTTATCCGGTGGTCTCGATTCGTCGATCATCACCGCCTTGGCGTCCAGAAAACTGCTTGCTGAAGGCAAGGAAAACATTCACTCGTTCTCGGTCGATTTTCTCGATCACGGCAGCAGTTTTGCCAGCGATGCAGTCAGGGGCACGCCTGATGCGCCCTTCGTTCGCGACTTGGTTGAGCGTATCCACTGCAGTCATCACGAGATCGTCCTGGACAGCCGAGAGCTGGCCGATCCGGCGCTTCGCCATCGACTCATCGAGGCGCTCGATCTACCGCCTGCCTTCTGGGGCGACATGTGGCCATCGCTCTATCGGCTGTTCCAGGAAGTGCGCCAGCACTCCACCGTTGCACTGTCCGGAGAAAGCGCGGACGAGGTCTTTGGGGGCTACCGCTGGTTCCACGACCCCGCGGCAATCCAGGCCCAGACCTTTCCCTGGCTGGTGTCTGTGACGGGCAAATACTTCGACGGCAAGACCCTCTTCGAGCCGGCGCTCCTACATCAGCTAGACCTGCCCGGGTTCGTACAGGATAGCTACAGTCAGGCGCTCAGCGAAGCCCCAGTACTGCCGTCGGAGGAGCAGACGGATCGGCGCATGCGCCAGATGAGCTACGTCAACCTGACCCGCTTCGTCCAGACACTGCTTGATCGCAAGGACCGGATGAGCATGGCCGTCGGTCTTGAGGTCAGGGTCCCCTTCTGTGACCACAGGCTTGTCGAGTACGCATTCAATATTCCTTGGGAAATGAAGACCTTCGACGGCCGCGAAAAGAGCATCTTGCGTGCGGCGACTCGTGACCTATTGCCCGAATCGATCAGCGATCGGGTCAAGAGCCCCTACCCCTCGACGCAGGATCCTGCTTACGAGCAGGCGCTTCGCACCTCGCTCACCCAGATCATGGCCGACAAGGACGCACCTGTGCGAGCCCTTCTCGATGCATCGCAGGTCAAGCGCACCCTGAAGAGACCCGTTGGCGACACCTCGCCCATGTACGACCGAATGGGCATGGAGCTGGCGGTTGGCCTGAACACCTGGCTGACCGAACAGGATGTCAGCCTCGATCTTTAACTCAGCGCGACGCGGTCCAGCGACCGCGTCCAGCCTCCTTCCTGGAGCGGCGATACTATGAATACCCCGTATCCCAACAAGCAACTTCCCATCTACCTGATCGCACTCGGTGCATTTGCGCTGGGCATGGCCTCCTATGTCACAGCAGGCCTGATTCCCCTAATTGAGGCCTCCTTTTCCGTTTCGGTCGCTGTGGCTGCGCAGCTGGTGACCGCCTTTACCCTCGCCTATGGCCTTGGCTCGCCGATATTCGTTGCGCTGACCCCACCCGATCATCAACGCACCGGTTTGCTGTTCGCCCTTGGATTGTTCGTTCTGGCAAACGCGGCCAGCGCCCTCGCAGCAGGCTTTGCCGAACTGGTGATCTGGCGGGCCGTGGCCGGAATAGGCGCCGGCGTCTACCTCGCCATGGGCATCGGCGCCTCAGCAGCGCTCTCATCGCCCGAGCGGCGCGGAAAGTCGATCGCCATCATTATGGGAGGCATGGCAAGCGGCGTTGTGCTGGGTGTTCCAGTGGGTTTGATAACTGCAGACAGCTTCGGCTGGCAAGCTGCACTTTGGCTCGTCACCTTGCTGGGGTTGTTAGCTTTTGCGGGCCTGGTATTGATGTTGCCGAGGCTGCAAGCGGCGCCCACCAGCTCCCTGGGACAAAAGCTCAGGATCCTTGCCGATGGGCACGTGATGACCATCCTTCTGATTTCCCTACTAGCTGCCGTTGCCAGTCTGGGCATGTATACCTTTATTGCTCCACTGCTCGCCGACCCGGAACTCGGTGCAGTCCGCTCGGTAACGCCTTATCTCTGGATCTGGGGCATCGGCGGCGTGCTCGGCAGCTTTCTGGTAGGCCCGGTTGTCGATCGAGTCAGGGGGCCCGTGCTGGTCTTCGCCATTATGGTCATCCTCTCGGCCTCCTTGTTCCTCATACCGGTTGCGGCCACGCTCGGCACGTGGCTGGTCATGCTGCCGATCATGGCATGGGGAGCCGTAGGTTGGGCCCTGCAGGTACCGCAGAACAACGAACTGATACAGGCCAGGCAGGCACACGGCGACGGCAACCTTGCCATCGCGCTCAACGAATCGGCGCTGTACCTGGGCAGCGCCATAGGTGCGGCCGCGGGTGGCTTCGTCCTGCTGCTACAGATGCCCACCTGGACGCTGGCCGCCTGTGCCGGCTTGATCGCCTTACTCGGCGCACTACTTCAGATTCTCAACCTTCGTCGTCAGCGAGCCTGGCCGCGCACAGTCCAACCTGAAACCAACCATTGACCTAGCTGGAGGTGCAAGTTGGAGCTTCGTCATCTTCGCTGTTTCGTGGCCGTCGCCGAGGAGCTGCATTTCGCACGGGCTGCCGAACGTTTGCATATGGAGCAATCGCCCTTGTCGCGGACCATCAAGGACTTGGAGTACCGTTTGGGTGTGCAGCTGTTCGAACGCACAACGCGCCGAACGCGTCTCACCTGGGCCGGCACGGTCCTGTTGCAGGAAGCCCGGCGTGTCATTGCGGTCGTAGAACAGGCCAAAGCGAGCGTGAAAGGCGCCGCTTCGGGTTACCGAGGTCAGCTCCGTATTGCCCTGTCCGACGGCGTCCCGCAATCGCGGCTGGCGTCGCTGCTCGCGCTGTGCCGCGAGGAAGACCCCGACATCGAAATCTTCCTGCGCGAAGTGCCGTCTGCGATGCAGACCAGAGGCCTGCTGGACGATTTGTTCGATGTCGGTCTGTCGCAAACCACATACCAGGCTGACGGGCTGCTGGCCGTGCCCGTATGGCATGACCCGCTTGTCGTTGCCCTGCCAGCACGCCACCAATTGCTCGCCCACCGCGAGATTCCGCTGGAGGAACTCGCCGGGCACCCATTGGTGCTCTGTGAGCCTCAAGTCTGCGAAAACATCCTGATCGGCGAAAAGCGCTACAACACCGAGCGCAGCATTCTGCGTAGCGAGAACGCCATTATCGATCGACTGCTCACTCGCGGCCTCGAACTGAAATCAGCCTACGGCGAGCTGTACGAGAAGCTGCACTCGCGTCCGCCGGCCCTCAGGGTATTGCTGGGCCTTTTGCTGAGTACCGCAGCCTTTTGGAGCCCGGAAAAGATCGCCAAGTCCCGCGACCGGCGAGACGAACTCATCGAGACCAACCGTCAAATCGGGCGAAAGGCCGCGGAGTTAGCGCAGCTGCTGGAGCAGCGTACCTGGCTGCATGAAACATCCGGTTTCAGCAGCCGCACCCACTATCACGTTTGCGATGTGATCGAGGCGGCGGCCGGGAACCACTCACTGTTCAATGCCTATGTGAAAGACCGCCTGGACGCCCTCTGCGGCCAGTTCGACCTGAAATACTGGCCCTCGCCGGATCAGCTTGTCCGAGCCCTCGCAGCGGACGCAAATAGCGCCACTCTAGAGGCGACCGATCCGCTGACCCGCGCCGCGTCTACAGGAACGCGGCCTTCGCGAACCGACTTCTTCAAGGCATTGTTTGCTGCCGTTGAGGAAAAAAGCGCACAGAGCGGAGGACCTCTGCCCGACGATTTTCGGCTCAGCGATGGTGTGCTCGCCTCGTTGGCGAATTGCGCGTTGGACTTGGGGCCGGATGAGTTTGCGGACAGCACCTACGTAAAACGACTTCGCCAACGCCTCCGCGACAAGTGATGTGTGCCGGCCGCCTTGCGTGGCGCAGCACAAAGATGGCCTAAGCCCCTGCGAAGCAACGTTCTCACGGACGCAATCAACAACGTCTAGAGTCGTACCAGCTATGCAGGCAATACATATATCCGCCCAGGTACCGCCGGTTGTGGCAGCCACAACGATCAGTAGCCAGGCGGGTCAGATGCCGCGCTCACGCACTCTTAAGCAGGCTGTGTAAAACGTTTGTATGGGATACCCTATCGCCACGAATCAACGATGAAGCTGCGAACTGAACGATGGGTTTTGAACAACTAGCAGAGCTACGAGACCGCCTACGAGCTGAAAAGCTGCAGGAAAAGACTGATGGTAAGCAGCAGCGTATGCGGAAGCCTTCTCGGAAGACAGAGCCTCGCGAGCAAGATCCTGCGGTGGAAGCAATCTGGCGGTTGCAGAAGCGTTTTCCATTGGCTTTCCCGGTCAGTCCGGCCCCCAAGGTACCGCTAAAGGAAGGGATTCTCCAAGATGCTGAGCAACAC
>PGZJ01000077.1 GCA_002840055.1 Gammaproteobacteria bacterium HGW-Gammaproteobacteria-11
CGGCGATGACCAGCCAGATGAGACGGGCGCGTATCGACACGAAGCAAGTTCCTGATCGGAGCAAGAGTCAATGCGGGTTCGGCATCATGTATGAGCCCGTTGCTTTCGTCGGGCCTAGTCAGAAGACCGCAGGCGCGCCGACTTGTTACGAAGTTGCAGGCCGATGACGGCATCAAGTCACTGACATCGACCTGAGTACGCGCGCTTCGCATCGGCTGAAACGCGATGAAAGCACCTGTGATTTGACTATTGACCGCCAGAATAGATTTGGATCAGTTGATTTCAACGCCATCGATGGCGGTGCGTAACCTGGCGAGGACGTGCACGCCTTCGGCAGCGGCGGATTTCTGTGTGCGGCTTTGGCGTAGGCGCCGGTGAGCAGCACGCTGGAAATTTCTTTCTGGCCTGGCCGTGCAGACTGCCGTCAATGAAATGAAGAGGGGGTGTCGCGTTCGTCGCGGAATAGGGCGACAGCGCCGGCTGCTATTGGACCAGTTTGCGGCAGAAGCAGTAGACGAACTTCTGCTCGATCCCGCCGGGGGTGTGGTGCGATTCCTTTTCATGGCCGAGCAGCAGAAAGGGTTCGTTCGCTGGTCAGAAAGTGAAAGACTGCTCTGTCGTGCCATACATCGAAGCTGCGCTCGGGTAGCGCGGCTTCGATGACATTCGCCTCCAGCCAACGAACGCTCGCCGCGTTGGAACCGAGTCTGGTCTTGGCCGTGGCCAGCGCCGCGGCAGAAAGGTCGAGTACTGTCAGGTTTCGATAACCGTTGGCCAGAAGATCATCGACCAGTGTCGAGGCACCGCCGCCCACGTCAATGATCGATGCCGTCGAAGGCACGTCCGCATCGCGGATCAGTTTCAGCGACAGCTCGGCGTGTTCCTGAAACCAGCTGACCTCGTCAGCGGCCTTGGTGGAATAGACCTTTTCCCAGTGATCTTTCGGTTGCATGGCGGCATCCCTCGACACGTTTATTGTGATGCTGAGTGCGATGGACGGTAGCATGCAGGCCCAGGCGTGTGCGGCCTTGAAGCCCAAGTCGGGATTCCTGTAACGGAACGCCCATCAGGTGCGCTTGGAACGCAGGTTTTCACCACCGAACGCCCCCATCATCAATACAAGGAAGCAAGGATGTACCTAAAAGGATCTCTATTCGTGTTGGCGCTGGTTTGGCTGGCGACACCACCCGCACAGGCGGCGACCGAACTCAATGGCGTCGTTGGCAGGGAGCTGATCGGACAGGATGTAATACCTACCGAGTACCACGGGCTCTGGGGAAGGGAAGGAAACTGCGCAGAGCTTCAGCAGCCGTTCTTCATGAATGCCGTATTCGTTACGAAAAAGAGCATGGCGCTCGATAAACGAACCTGTCCAATAAACACCGCACTCGCCGAGGGCGATGAGTTTGAGGCCGCGTTCAATTGCATTACGGTTGGTGAGGATACGCTTCAGACGCTGCCCATACGGCTCACGCTGCGCGAGGCCAAGCTTTACGTGAAAGTCGGTGAAGAGCGTGAAGATGG
>PGZJ01000078.1 GCA_002840055.1 Gammaproteobacteria bacterium HGW-Gammaproteobacteria-11
CATGGGAGGACAGGACAAAGGACTGGTCGAATGGCAGGGACGCCCATTGATTGCATGGTTGCATGAGACCGTTCAGCCATTGACAGACGACCTGCTGCTGTCCTGCAACCGCAATCGAGCCCGCTACTCGGCCTATGCCGATCGATTGATTAGCGATGAAGAGCAGGGATTCCCCGGCCCCCTTGCAGGAATACGCAGCGGTCTTGCAGCTGCTCGCAACGCCTGGATGCTCGTACTGCCGTGCGACACCCCGTTGATTGATCGCCCCTTGCTGCAGTCGCTCTACCAGACCGCGCTCGAAGAGCCAGACAGGCCAGTCATGCTGAGCTGCGAAGGCCAGTGGGAGCCCCTGTTCAGCATAATTCCCACCAGCCGACAGGCCGAAGTTGACGCTTGCTGGCAATCTGGAGAACGCAGCCCTTTGCGTGCACTTCTTCATCTTGGCGCCCGTGCGCTTGAGGTACACCGGGGCGACCCCCGCCTCGCCAACCTGAATACACCGGAGCTGCTCAAGATCACTGGCTCGAGGGGAACTTCGTCCTAGTGGGTTTCGTCCCATGGGTATCGAACCCGCAGAAGGAACAGCGTCATGCAACCACGCATCATCCCCGCCCTGCTACTCGCGCTGGGCTTTACCGTCCTTGCCGGCTGCGCGAACCCCAGCGTGATCACGCTCAACGATGGTCGTGAAATTCAAACTCTGGACCATCCCGATTTCGATGACGAGTCGGGCTTCTACGAATATGAGCAAATCGATGGCAAGCCAGGGAAAGTGAACAAGGATCAGGTTCGCACCGTACGAGAACTCTGAGCCAGGTCGACCTTCGCACAAGATAGATCCTAGGTTATCTGCCGCGAAGGTCGGTTGTTCCGCTAGCAGCTCGTAAAAGGCTGGCCGCCCCCCCAAAAAAACCCCTCCTAACACCTTGTGCAACAAAACTTTTTCTGTAGAATGCGCGCCATCTTCGGAGCGTAGCGCAGCTTGGTAGCGCGTCTCGTTCGGGACGAGAAGGTCGCTGGTTCGAATCCAGTTCCGACCATATCCCGCTGTTCAGCTAGCTGCTTAGCTGAACAAAAAACCGGCAAACATGCCGGTTTTTTTATGCCTGTAATTTGTTCAATATCACGTCGAACCCTGAAGAAAGCTCACCACCTGCTCTGCCTCGAACGGCCAGTTCAATTCGGAACCGGTATCGACGCGACGAAGCACCGGGATTCGCAAACCATAATCCTCGACCCAATCAGGGCGCTCAGCGATATCGATCAACTCGACCAGCAGCCCATATTCGACCAAAGGCATGAGCACTTCCTCGGCCTGCTCGCATAGATGGCAGCCCAAGGTCCCGAACAGTTGGCATTCCGGTAACATCTGACGCCTCTCGCAATGTTATGTGCTCGAATTCTAGCAAGCGTTATTCGGCGCGCCATTGATAAATGACTTCGGTCGGCAGACGCGCCAGCAACAAAAATGTGAATTCAACCTCACTCATCAGGCGATTATGCGATGGCCATTCGACTCTGCCCGAGCAAAACGCTAGGATGCTGCCACCCGCGGCGACGCAGATTGCCCGGCACACCCTTTAGTCTTTAACCGCCAGGCCGTTGTCTTGTGCAACTTTACGGGTCGTACGCGAATATCGCGCACTTGCACGATATGCCTGCGACCGTCTAGCACGTTGACTTGCGGGACTTGGCGACTAAAGTCTAAAGGTTGAAAAACCTCTGTAATGTTTTATTGCATGGCGCCGTAAAGAGCGACTTCAGAGCATCATCCAACGAGGAGAAATA
>PGZJ01000079.1 GCA_002840055.1 Gammaproteobacteria bacterium HGW-Gammaproteobacteria-11
AAGGCTGTCGAGCAATTGTTCAGCGTCAAGGTCAAGACTGTTGCGACCTTGAACGTTAAAGGCAAGACCAAGCGAACCGTTCGCGGCCTGGGCAAGCGTAATGACTGGAAGAAGGCGTACGTCAGCCTGCAGCCTGGTCAGGACATCGATTTTGCCAGCGCTGACAAGTAAGGGGTAAATCATGGCAATTGTTAAATGTAAACCTACTTCCCCTGGCCGCCGCTTCGTTGTCAAGGTCGTAAACTCTGACCTGCACAAGGGTGCTCCTTATGCGCCCCTGGTCGAGAAGCAAGGCAAAACTGGTGGACGTAACAATAATGGCCGCATCACCACACGTCATCGTGGGGGCGGACATAAGCAACACTACCGTCTGGTCGATTTTCGTCGCAACAAGGATGGCATTCCTGCCGTTGTTGAGCGTATCGAATACGATCCGAACCGTACCGCGCACATTGCACTGTTGATGTATGCCGACGGTGAGCGTCGCTACATCATCGCTCCCAAGGGCGTATCAGCGGGTGACCAGGTTATTTCCGGTGCTGAGGCGCCGATCAAGCCAGGTAACTCACTGCCGCTGCGCAATATTCCGGTCGGTAGCACCATTCACGCGATTGAACTGAAGCCCGGTAAAGGCGCTCAGGTTGCTCGCAGTGCCGGTGCAGCGGTACAGCTGGTAGCGCGTGAAGGTGCCTATGTCACCGTCCGTCTGCGCTCCGGTGAAATGCGTAAAGTGCTCGGCGAGTGCCGTGCCACCCTGGGCGAAGTGTCCAACGGTGAGCACAGTCTGCGTTCCCTGGGTAAGGCTGGTGCCAAGCGCTGGCGCGGTGTGCGTCCGACCGTTCGTGGTGTTGCCATGAACCCGGTAGATCACCCGCACGGTGGTGGTGAAGGTCGTACCTCCGGTGGTCGTCACCCGGTATCGCCATGGGGCTTCCCGACCAAGGGTGCCAAGACTCGGTCCAACAAGCGCACAGACAAGATGATTGTCCGTCGCCGCAGCAAGTAAGGGGATACGACAGTGCCGCGTTCTCT
>PGZJ01000080.1 GCA_002840055.1 Gammaproteobacteria bacterium HGW-Gammaproteobacteria-11
ATAGGGCGCATGCGGGCCGAAGGCAACCGTGATGCGCGGATGGTGCTTGAGGTCATCGAACAGCTCGACGCCCTTGCGTAGCGCTTCATCGGCATCCCGTGCGCCTGGAATAGCGAAGTCGAAAACAGGGATGGTGATCTGCGCCCTTACACCATGCTTATGGACCAGTTCGCTCGCCACGTTGGGATGGAAATACATGTCCGAAAAGCAGGTGATCCCGCTCTTCAATTGCTCGGCAATCGCCAGTTCGGTGCCGCAGCGAACGAAGTCTTCATCTACCCAGCGCGATTCGGCGGGCCAAATGTGCTCTTTAAGCCAGCGCTGTAACGGCAAGTCATCGGCCAGGCCACGGAACAACGTCATGGCGGCATGCCCGTGAGCATTGACCAGCCCCGGTGCGAGTAGCATTCCTTGCAGTTCCTGGGTTTCGATGGCGCTGTGCTTGAGCGCCTCAGCACGCGGTGCTATCAGCGCGATGCGCCCGTCGCGAATGCCAAGACCGTGCCCTTTGAGCACTACGCCGGCTGGTTCCACGGGGACAAGCCAAGTAGGAAACAGCAGCAGGTCTAGCGGTGCATCGCATTGTAGGGGCATCGGGGAGCCGTGGCTGAGTGGATGGGCCTGTCAGTGTAATGGTTGAAGCGACTGGAATGAAGGAAGTGCTGCTGCGCCTATACGGTCGATGGACCGTTGCCACATATATATAGGCAACCACGACTTTCACTAGCGAAAGCGCAGCCTCGAACGGCTGCCCGAACAAAACTGAAATAAACGGTTGACGTTAGTTTTCAGGCTCCTATAATGCGCACCACTTCTGGCGCAGTCCTTAAGCAAAACCTCTTGTAAATCAAAAGGTTAGCTAAATAAAAAGGGTTGCACGGATGGCGAATTCGAGTAGAATGCGCCGGGCTGACAGGGTGGTGGTTGAGCGCTGTTGGTGGCTTCGGTCAGGTTGATCGGAAGCGGTTGAAAGAGGTGGTTGACAGCGGTTTTGAACGCTGTATGATTCGCCTCCCGCTGACGAGAGATG
>PGZJ01000081.1 GCA_002840055.1 Gammaproteobacteria bacterium HGW-Gammaproteobacteria-11
CATCTGCCCCCTAGGGTCTGTGGAACAACCTTCCCTTATGGACTTACCCAGTAGTCGCTCAAGTTTCCAGTTTGCCAATCACGTACTGATTGATTGATTCCCCTGGCGCATTCCCCGGCCGGGGGTGGAGTGCGCCATGACAGAAGTAGAAGCAAAAAAACCTCAAGAGACCTTGCAAGACCGCCTGGCGCAGGTGGTCGAACTGCTCCAGCGCTACCGCCTTGGTGAGGGCCTCGAATATCGCCAAGACGGCCTACAAGGCGAGCCTGGCGAAGACCCGGGACAGATACTCGTTGAGCTGCAGCGCAAGCTCGACGAGCTGCACCCTGCAGACGTCGCACATATCCTCGAGGCGCTACCGCTTGAAGAGCGACTGACCGTCTGGCAGCTCGTCAAGGCCGAGCGCGACGGCGACATCCTGCTCGAGGTGTCCGATGCTGTTCGGGAAACGCTGATCGCCGATATGGACGATCACGAGCTGCTTGCCGCTGCTAAGGAAATGGACGCGGACGAGCTGGCTGACCTGGCGCCTGAGCTGCCGCGTGATGTCGTCCATGAGCTGATGGAAACCCTCGATGCTCAGCAGCGTGAGCGAGTCCGCTCGGCTCTCTCTTACGAAGAGGATCAGGTTGGGGCGCTGATGGACTTCGAGATGGTGACGATCCGGGAGGATGTCAGCCTGGAAGTTGTGCTTCGTTATCTTCGGCGGCTCAAGGAGCTACCCGGCCACACCGATAAGTTGTTCGTGGTCGATTACGACGGCGTGCTCAAGGGTGTGCTGCCCATCAAGCGGCTGCTGGTGAATGATCCGGAAAAACAGGTCGCGGAGGTCATGGCCAGTGATCCGGTGACATTCCATCCGGATGAAGATGCCTATGACGCCGCCCAGGCATTCGAACGCTATGACTTGGTATCGACTCCGGTGGTCGACAAGAGTGGCAAGCTCATCGGCCGTCTGACTATCGATGAGATGGTCGACCTGATCCGTGAAGAGAGCGAAACCGAAGTGCTCAACATGGCTGGT
>PGZJ01000082.1 GCA_002840055.1 Gammaproteobacteria bacterium HGW-Gammaproteobacteria-11
GAGTGCCTGATGACGCGCCTATTCGTGCATCGATCGAGGTGAAGTCATGAGCATTTTCAGCCACTTCCAACAACGTTTCGAAGCGACCCGCCAGGAGGAGTATTCCCTCCAGGAATATCTCGATCTGTGCAAGGCGGACCCAGGTACCTATGCCAGCGCCGCCGAGCGCCTGCTGATGGCGATCGGCGAGCCCGAACTGGTCGACACATCGGTCGACTCGCGACTGTCGCGCATCTTCTCCAACAAGGTGATCCGCCGTTATCCGGCATTCGAGGATTTCCATGGCATGGAGGAGTGCATCGACCAGATCGTTTCCTACTTCCGTCACGCCGCGCAGGGGCTGGAAGAGAAGAAGCAGATCCTCTATCTCCTCGGTCCGGTGGGCGGGGGTAAATCGTCGCTTGCCGAGAAGCTCAAGCAGCTGATGGAGCATGTGCCCTTCTACGCAATCAAGGACTCGCCAGTGTTCGAGTCGCCATTGGGGCTGTTCAACCCAATCGAAGATGCGCAGATCCTCGAGGAGGACTACGGCATTCCTCGGCGCTACCTGAACTCGATCATGTCGCCCTGGGCCACCAAGCGCCTGCAGGAGTTCGGCGGCGACATATCCAAATTCCGCGTGGTCAAGCTGTACCCGTCGATCCTCAACCAGATCGCGGTTGCCAAGACCGAACCGGGCGACGAGAACAACCAGGACATCTCCTCGCTGGTGGGCAAGGTCGATATCCGCAAACTGGAGGAGTTTCCACAGAACGATGCGGACGCCTACAGCTATTCGGGTGCGTTGTGCCGGGCCAACCAGGGTCTGATGGAATTCGTCGAGATGTTCAAGGCGCCGATCAAGGTGCTGCACCCGCTGCTGACCGCCACCCAGGAAGGCAACTACAACAGCACCGAAGGCCTTGGCGCGATTCCTTACAGCGGCATCCTGCTGGCCCACTCCAACGAGTCGGAATGGCACAGCTTCCGCAACAACAAGAACAACGAAGCCTTCATCGACCGT
>PGZJ01000033.1 GCA_002840055.1 Gammaproteobacteria bacterium HGW-Gammaproteobacteria-11
ATTATGCGAACCGCCCTAAGACGACATGACAATGTCGCCGTTGTCGAAAGAAAGAGCCCACCAGGTACAGAATGGCTCGATTGCCTGAAGGCGAACACAGGCATCGAACTGCGTTTCTACTTCCTCTTCGTACTCGTACCCAGGGTTATCCATCAGCTCATAGCTCAGGATCATTTGCGTAATCTCCATTATGCGAAGCGCCTCATGAATGGCCCTGCCTGCGGCCTTGGCGGAAACCGGGTCCCGTCCGCAAGCGGACTCCCCCCAGTTATCCGCCTACGGCCTTGTCAGGGGTCTTGCTGGCGAGCGATACGGTCGGCAGCGCGGATATGACATAGCCCAGGTCGTAACCCTTGTATTCGAGCGCGATCACGGTCGGTGACTCGTAGGTGATCGTGTAGCCGGCGTCAGTGAGGTCGCGGAACGAGACCTGCCGGATGGGCTGGCCATTCTGGGTGACGGTCAGGTAACCGGCGAGGTATGGGCGGGGGTTGCCGTCCTGGTCTGGGCGGTCACCCTTCATGACTGCCGATAGGAACAGCTGGTAACCCTGGTATGGGTGTATCTGCTGCTCAGGGCCGCGGGGCTGGGCAACTTCGGCAGGCGGCGACGCGGGTTCTTGCTGCACCTGGACAACGGGCGCAGGCTCCAGACGCTTGACTGGCGGTGGTTGCTTGCCGGTATCGCGGTTGAGGTTCCAGACGATCATGCAGGCCGCAACCGTGAACATGACGGCCGCGCCCTTGAACGGCCAGCGCTTCCAGATCGGAACAATATCGTTTGCTTCCAGCTCGGCGGCTGCGGCTGAGGATCGCGTGTGGCTTTTCCAGAATCCGAAATAGGTTTTCTCATACTGACGAATCGAGGTGTTGACGACCTCGCCGCGCAGGCCGTCCTGAACCTTGCGGATGTAGCGATCGTTAGTACCGAAAGCGGTTGCCTTCTTACAGCGATAGACGACCTGGACGAGATCGCGAATCGCTCGGTTGATCTTGCCGTAACTCTGAGTGATCAACAGGACGTCAGCGCCCTCGTGACGGTGCAGTGAATACCATTCCTCGACCTCGACGGGCGTACCGCGTACCGGCAAGGCCAGATGACATTCGTCGATGATGTAGAGCGGACCTGTCCCGGTTTCCTCCTGGCGCCACGGGTCACCGTAGTGGCTCTCCTGGCTGAAAGGACGAACGAGGCGGCTGCCCTCCTCCCTGGTCTTCGGGTCGGTGTAGCGCTCGGTATAGGGTTCCCGAATTTCGATCAGGTGGCAGTACTCAGGGTAATACGCCTGGAACTTCTCCATGACCAGGGAAAGGTTCGTGATGACCTTGCGGCCCTGTTTCAGTGCCGGAATCAAGTGAAAGACAACGGCTTCATGCGATTTACCGCCACCCGGCTGGCCAAGCATCAAGTTGATCATCAGGAACCCCAGCGAACGAACGGAACGGTTTGGAGGATGAATCGGATTACCAGGGCCGCAACAATGATGGTGATGGCCTGGGTGACTCCGATTGCGCCGAGCATCTGGCCGACCTCAGGCGGGATCATTGAGTAATACGTCTGAGGATCGAACGGGATATTTATTGCGTTTAGCGCTGTTGCAGCCACGGACAGCATTCCATCTACGAACCAACAGCCGAGGTCAGTTGCCATGTTCCAGATGTCTTTAAATATCTGCGTAAAGACAGACAAAAACCACTTGGCGAAGCCAACGATCTTGGCTAGCAGCGCTGTAAAGAAGTTGCCGATGGCAGCCATATCAACCCCCAAACGTAATGGCACGCGCCGTGAATAGCGCAGTGACGAGCATGATGACTTTTATGAAGTCGAAGACATAACAGAGGTTAACGAATGGGACATTGCCGTAACTTGCCCAACTGGCGATGTTGAAGGACATAGACCAGGACGGGCACGAGCCAGAGAACTGCGGAACGAACGAATGAAGGAACGACATGAACTCGCTGTTATCGAACTTCGACTGCGCCTCCTGCCAGACACCTTCAAGTCCTTCGGGGTACTTCTGCTGGTAGAAAGGTTCAACTGGCGGAAAATCGCTGTCGGTGAAGTTTATGTCCTGCTCTTCCTCTTGGCGCGGCTGCTCAGTTTCGGGTTCGGTTTCCGTGGTTGTTTCCGAAGTTCCATCTGGCTTAGTGACAATTGTTGTCTTGGTCTTGCGGTAATCGTAATAGTTATCGCCGTATGTGATATCAATTTTAGTGTTTTCGGTAGTCGTTGTAGTACCGGCTGGCGAAGTAGTTGTGGTTGTAGGGCCAGGTTCAGTAACGCTAGACGGACCTTCTAGCCATGTATTGTCGCGCAGCGACTCATAGCAGCCTTGAGGATTTAGAGAGCCCTCGCAGTGTTCGCGTAGACGTTCTTTGAGCCACTCGGAATCCTTGGCAGCGGCTGCGGCCTCCATAAGGTCATAGTCGGCATCAGTTGCTGGACGAAGCCCACCAGCGGACTCGCATGCGCCTGTTGACGTGTTATACGTAGAGCCCTCAGAACAGCCAGTACCGAACCGATTAGCTACGTAATCAACCTGGGAATAGAGATCGGGAACGGACGGATGCGGAATACGGTAAACGCAATAACCATACGTTTCAGAAACGAAATCACAGAATTGAAAGTTGTGAGTTTTAATATCGATGCCCTGAACAACAATGGAGTTTTCAACAGCGGAACGGAGTGATAGTTGCGGAGTGCATTGAACTTGCGGGCACTTCCAGTAATAACCCCCAGGAACAGGCTGGGACTCTGCACGGATTTTGACTTGCCCGTCCTCGATAACACCATCGACAGATTCGAGCATATATTGAAGGCCGATGCCAAGAACTGCGCCATACACACCACCACGCAGATTGCCAACCATGCCCTTGATAGTTCGGCTTTTTACGTACTGATACTGGGGCTGAACGGGGAGTTTTGTGCCCTTAGAACCGCCGCCGTATGAAGATGGAATGTATTCACCTTCAATGGGATTTCCGGGAACAGTAAGAAGATCGCCAGAGACGGATGATCCACGACCAGAGCCAATAACCTGACCATCTGAAGGCATGGAAACTGTTTTGCGAGTTGCCGCATGGGCATGGCCGATTGAGAGTACGACCAGGAGGGTTAGAACCGCTGATTTACTCCAGTAATGAATGCCCATCCACCGAATACTCCGCCAATGAATACGAGCGAATAAGCGAGCATCGCAAAATCCGCTGCGGTAAGTGCTATTTGCGCTTCTTCCATAATGAATGAAGGGGCCGAAGCCCCTCCCCCGAAGAGGCCGTTAGGCCTTCCGAACGCCGCGCTTGGCGAGGTCAATGCCTTTGAAGGCCATGGCAATAGCGATGATGACGACGCCAGTAGTGCCAACCCAGGTAGCGACAGTGGCCAGGTCTACAGCTGCAAAGATCGTTTCCATTTTTGTTACTCCGTTACAGTTTGCGAATGACGCCGAGAGCGACGCCGAGGGTTATTCCCAGGCCCCAACATGTGACCGTGAGAAAGAAGCCAGCGGAAAACACCGTAGTTACGCACTCAGCGGTTAGTTGTGCGGTGCAATCCACTGTTTTGTTACTCCGTTACTTCTGAATTACAAAAAGCGCAAAGAGTGCCGCCTTCTGGATCGTCAACAACAGCGAACTCCGATCCATCTGAATCTTCATCGAACTCTTCGCCGCATTCGTCGCAGACAAAGGTGTCCATTAGTTAGAACCTGCTGCCTTTGCCTGAGCTGTTGAAGCCGGGTTCGGCGCAGGCTGAGGGCGAACCTCTTGAAGGCGCAGCGGAGTGCCGGCCAGCAGGTAGTCAATATTGTGGTAACGGTCGTTCACCTCGCAGGTGACCGGCATGTAAACCTCAACACCGGCCTGCTGCCGGTAGGCGTTGTGCAGCCCGTTCTTGATCGAGTCACCGAAAACGCGCGCCTTGACAGTGGTGGTGACGTCGAAGCCGTCGCGATCCTTGGCGGAGGTTTGAAGCGCAACGATGGCCCAGCGCTTGTCCGCTTCGCCTTTGTCTACTACGCCGAGGACGGTGCCTTTGATGATGTGCATGGTGTTCTCCAGAGTCAGAAGCCGAACAGCTCGGCTACACAGGGGGTGCCTTTGGCCTCGAATTCGAGGAACCACTGGCGTTCGGGCTTGGTGCCCTGGTCTTTGCGCTGATCGAGAGCAGCGAAGGTTTCAGCGACCTGCTGTTGCAGGACGGACGTATTAACGGTCGCCTGAGTGCGGCGGTACTGCTCGAGGCGTTCGCGCTGGGAGCGGCTGAGCTGGCCACCCTGAAAGCTCACGGTCTTCACGGGCGGAACTCCAAGCGCACGAAATAGAGCGCGATGGCGCCACCGGCGAGAGTTGCGAGCAGGGACGCGGTCGCAGCGATCATGCGGCCACCTGCAGATGGTTCGGGCGGCGGTACCAAGTCGGCATAGGCAGCACGTCAACCGGGATGACTTCGCGGCTGGCGGTGTGAACGATTGGGCGGACTTTGAGTGCATCGCACGGGTTGGCAATGTCGATGCCGATACGGCGCAGGCGGGCGCGGTGCGTCTTGACCGACGACTTCTCGAAGTCGAACTTGGCTTTGCCTGTCATCCAGAGCATTGCGTATTGGGCGGTGGTGTATGCCGCCTTGGTACTGGTCACGATCTTCTCGGAAACGAGGTGATCCGCGATGGTTTCAAAGTCCATAGCCGTTACCTTCAGTCGGTCGTCTATCTTCAAAAATGCGTCATGTATGGTCTGGAAGCGGGCCTCGTCGAACATGCCCCACCACGCGAGGCCTTCTCGCAGCAGGTATTCGCGCTTTAGCTCTTGCTCCATGCGGACAACGCCGTGTTCTTCGCAGTAGGCGATCAGATCGCGCAGGTACTGGACCTCTGGCGAATCGTCACCGAAGTTGCGGCGCGCCTTGGGTAGCAGGAATTTCAGGATGGCTTTGGCCTTGATGTAGGCCTTCCGATACTGGTCGCGAGCCTTCCAATCGACGGTGCAACCGTCTTCGTAAAGCTTGCCGACCTTGTAGCCGGCCCGCTGGGTGCTCAGGGAGGACACATACTGGAGTTCGTTGCCCTTCCCTACCGCGCGATTCGTGGTGAGGTCGATGCGCGTGATGCGCATGCCGTCGCCGATGGTGGTGTGCTTATGCGCCTTCTCAACAGTCTTGACCCAAGCGCCCGCGTCCCCTTCCCTTTCGGCCTGCTCAACGGCGGATGACTTGCCGGTGATCTTGCGACTGACGACGCGGGAGGACTCAGCCTGCATGAAGTCGAGCCGAGTGCAGCGCGTCAGGGCTGGCAGGCCGTACTCAGCAAGAATGCGGTTGTAGACCGCAACGCACTGATCAACGGTGCGGAAGCCGAACAGGTTGTCCAGGCGATCAACCGCGCTGGGGTTGCCCTGGACGATCAGCTTGCGACCGTCGACACGGATGTTGATCGAGGTTGTATAGGAGCCTTCATGCTTCCAACCGGGCTGGGTGACGCTGAGACGTTCGCCGGTTCGGGCGCAATAGCGCTCAATGGTGATATCGGCGACTTTCGGCAGATCGAACGGATACACCTGCTCTACCGATAGGTAGTCGATGAACATCCGTGACTGTTGATCTGCTGAAGACATGCCTGAAATCCGTCAAGGCCCACATATGGGTCGCAAAGCTACCGCATATGGTTTGAATACGTCAAGCCGTATGCGGTCTGTAGAATGACCACATATGGCGGACGCCAAAAACGCAGGGGTTAGCATCCATGGACACCGAAAACACTCAGAGTCAGACGGACATGTCAGTCGCCAACAACATACGAAAGGCGCGGGAAAACAAGGGCTTAACAGTGGAAGAGGCAGCGTCCATATGTGGTGTTCCGATTGGCAGCTACCGGAAATACGAGAACGGACAGTCACAACCGACCGCAGTCCCGATAAGGGCAATAGCAAAAGGCCTTGGGGTTTCAACGGATGAAATCCTGATGGAACCTGACGAACGGTCTGTAAAGGCAGAGCTGAGGCGTCTATTCGGGGCGATAGCAGAGCTTGATGATCAACATCAGGCGGAGGTAAAGCGGGCAATTAAAGGGCTGCTGATGGTGTTTCAGCAGGAGGAACTGTCCGAGTAAAAGTATGGGATTCCATACCAAATTGGGGGTGTTACAGCACCCCCACCCCGCCGAGGCCGTTTTCGCGCCCGCGAAAGTGAAGCGCCGCTGACGCAATCGGAACTACCGTGACCTGACCCGATCAGCCGCTGACGGTCCTGGGAGACTGCCGGGCAGGCGCTCGGAGCGGTCAAGGTTGGAAATCAGGGCGCGGGTCGAGATCGGAACGGGACAGCAGGACGAGAATCGCGGAGAGCCCCTGGGTGGCCATGCAGGCCGCCGGGGGCTTTTGCGTTGACGGGAGACCGGCCGCTGCGCGGGTTCCGTCGCGGGAACCGCGAGGCAATCAGTCAAGGGCGTGCAGGCGACTAATCGGCTACGCCGAGGTCGAGGCCACCGGAAATTATCGTTACGTTGCATTATATCTATCGGGCCGGGGCGGTCGATCAGAACATACAATGAATTTCCGTTACGTTACGCTGGCCTTTTTATCGTTACGTTACTATAATTAGACCATAGCGAAACGGAACGGAGCCCACCGCCATGATCGACCAAGCAGACCGCCAGACCCAATCCCTCCCCCTGGACGAGCAGCCGGCCAAGCCGCGACGCGGTCGACCTGCCACCGGTCAGGCGCTGAGCAACGCCGAGCGGCAGAGGCTCTACCGCGAACGCCAAAAGGCGCAACGTAACGAAAACGTACATAAGGCCGTTGCCGAGGATCTGCGCGCCGAGCTGGCCACGGCGCTAGAGCGCGTCGAGCAATTGGAACGCGCGAACAGGAACCTGGAAAAAGATCTGGAGATGAAAAACGGCCAGATCAAGGCGTTGAGCAGACGGGCGCAAAGCGCCGAAACTGAATTATCGTTACGAGGCGGAAATAAAAGGTACTATGTCGAGCGCTGCAGCAAAGGGAAGCGGACCTGGAGAAGAATCGGCGACGGAAGAAGCATGACGCGCGAAATCGCCGACGCCGTAATGTCTGACCTGTCAGCTGCTCCAGTCAACAAGGGCGACAGATTCAGGATAGTGCCTGCCTAAAGCTCAAGGATAGCCCTACAAGCCACCTGTAAGGCCTCAAGACGGGCGTCCAGGGCGGCGCCCTCCTCATCCAGTTGCGACGCCCTGTTGCGCAGCTGGCGAACCTCAGAAACCAACCGAGGGTAATCCTCGAGCACATGCATGACGGCCTCGAGGTCGGTAGATCCTCGACCGGCCGCGTAGAGGCGTGCCTGTTTGACCAGGTGCGGCGGAATCTCGAGAGGGACGGGAGCGCAGCGCATAATCAACGTTACATTAAATCGCGCCCGGAGCTGCGCGGATTATCCGGACACGATTTAACGTAACGTTACCCATTATGCGAACCGCCCTAAGACGACATGACAATGTCGCCGTTGTCGAAAGAAAGAGCCCACCAGGTACAGAATGGCTCGATTGCCTGAAGGCGAACACA
>PGZJ01000034.1 GCA_002840055.1 Gammaproteobacteria bacterium HGW-Gammaproteobacteria-11
GAGGAACTCAACTACGGAGTCGATCTATCAACCATCTGAGGGTGGTATCAGATTGATGGGGTGAAGGTGCCCCATCAACCATTAAATCCGTATACCCGTTTTTTCCTGGTTGCTCCGCCGCTGTGGCAGCAATAGGCGTTAACAATAGCATCGCTATACTTACAGATATGTGTCTCATCAATCTTCTCCAAATTTACTGGTCGGTGGTGTTGTTAAAAGCCTTGAGCGCCTGCGGTGCATAAGCAAATAAGCTGCTGGCAATACAAACAGGGATAGTAGAGGGGCGGTGATCATTCCACCCACCATGGGTGCGGCAATACGGCTCATGATTTCGCTGCCAGTGCCGCTTCCCAGGAGTATGGGCAATAACCCAGCGATAATAACCGCAACTGTCATAGCCTTCGGGCGTACCCGTTGTACGGCCCCTTCATGAATAGCATCAAGTAGATCGCCTTCGCCCTGAGCGCCTTTTTCCAGCCTTTCAACCCAGGCGTTTTTCAAATACAAGAGCATGATCACTCCGAATTCTGCCGAGACGCCTGCCAACGCAATAAAGCCGACGCCAGTAGGGATAGAGAAGTGATAGCCCAACAGGTACAAGAACCAGACGCCACCCGTGAGCGCAAAAGGCAAGGTCACCATGATCAGCATTGCTTCGCCAATACGTGAAAATATCAGGTAGAGCAGTACAAAGATGATCAGCATCGTGGCAGGTACGACAAGCTTCAGCTTGGCATTAGCGCGCTCCATGAATTCGAACTGGCCCGAATAGTTGATACTCATACCCGCTCCGATCTCAACGCTCTCGCTGACCCTTTCTTTCAGGTCGTTAACAACCGCAGCCATGTCCCGGCCGCGCGCGTCAATATAAACCACGCCTGATAATCTGGCGTTTTCACTATTGAGCATCGGTGGCCCATCAACCACCTGGATTTTAGCAACGGTACCCAAGGTAATCTGCGCGCCTTGCGGCGTAAATATCGGAAGTTCACGCAACGTCCCCAATGAGTCGCGCCATTCGCGTCCATAACGCAGGTTGATGGGGTATCTAGCGAGCCCCTCGACGGTTTCACCAATGGTCTGGCCACCGATAGCGCCTGCTACTATGGCCTGCACATCAGCGATATTCAGGCCGTAACGTGCTGCCGTCTGCCGATCAATATCCACGTCAATGTAGCGCCCGCCGGTCAGTCTTTCCGCCAACGACATGGTGACGCCTGGTATCGTTTTTGCTATGTCCTCAATTGCTTTGGTGGTTTTTTCAATCTGCGCAAGGTCGGTGCCATAAACCCTTACGCCTATCGGGCTTTTGATACCCGTTGCGAGCATATCGATGCGGTTACGTATCGGTGGTATCCAGAGGTTAGCCAAGCCGGGTACTTGTACTGTCTGGTCCAGCTCCTCCACCAGCTTTTCAGCTGTCATGCCTGGCCGCCACTCTTCCTTGGGCTTGAACTGGATAGTTGTTTCAAACATCTCCAACGGCGCCGGGTCGGTGGCAGTGTCGGCGCGGCCCGCTTTGCCGAATACATGCGCAACTTCCGGAACTGTTTTGATAAGCCGATTCGTCTGCTGCAATAACTCCGATGCTTTGTTTGCGGATAACCCGGGGAGCGCTGTAGGCATGTACAGCAGGTCTCCCTCGTCCATGGGTGGCAGGAATTCACCACCCAGCTGAGATGCAGGCCATAAGCCGGTTAGAAAAACCAGAACTGCCACCATCAAGGTTGTTTTTGGCCAACGTAGGACTGCGTCGAGAACGGGCTCATACATTTTGATGAGGCCTCGATTAAGCGGGTTGCGGTGTTCGTTTGGAATTTTTCCTCGAATCCAATACCCCATCAGCACCGGCACCAAGGTGACAGATAAGCCAGCGGCCGCTGCCATGGCATAGGTTTTGGTGAAAGCCAGCGGGCCAAACAACCGGCCTTCCTGAGCTTCGAGAGTGAACACCGGGATGAATGAAAGGGTAATGATCAACAGGCAGAAAAACAGCGCAGGCCCAACCTCGACGGCCGCATCGGTGATCACCTTCCAGTGCGCCTCGCCTTTCAAGGTGGAGTCAGGATGCTCTCGGTGCCAGCTTTCGATATGTTTGTGCGCGTTTTCAACCATGACGATGGCCGCATCCACCATCGCCCCAATCGCAATGGCGATGCCGCCCAAGGACATGATGTTGGCGTTGATGCCCTGGCGCTGCATGATGATAAAAGCAATCAGGATGCCGATGGGCAAGGAAACAATCGCCACCAGGGATGATCGCAAATGCCACAAGAAAAGCGCACATACCAGTGCCACGATGATGAATTCTAGAATGAGTTTGGAGCTGAGGTTTTTGACCGCACTATCAATCAGCTTACTGCGGTCATAGGTCGTGACGATTTCGACCCCCTCAGGGAGGCTGGCCTTAAGCTCATCAAGTTTGCTCTGGACTGCGGCGATGGTTTCCCGTGCGTTCTTGCCGCTACGCAAGATAACAACTCCTCCCACCACCTCACCTTCGCCATCAAGCTCGGCTATCCCGCGACGCATCTCTGGGCCGAGTTGGATATGTGCTACGTCCCCCAGGGTCACGGGAACTCCGCTGTCGAGACGCAGGGGGATGGCGCGAAAGTCGTTCAAGGTTTGCAGATATCCCGTCGCACGCACCATGAATTCCGTTTCCGCGAGCTCCAGGACACTACCGCCTGTCTCCCGGTTGGCTTCGTCGATAGCCTGGGCGATCTGTTGCTGAGTTATCCCTCTGCTAGCCATACGCACCGGATCTAGGACAACCTGGTACTGTTTAACCATTCCACCTATGGGGGCTACTTCCGCAACATTGGGCAGAGTCTTGAGCTCGTAGCGCAGGAACCAGTCTTGCAACGAGCGCAATTGGGCGAGGTCATGATTTCCCGTGCGGTCTACCAGCGCATATTGGTAAATCCAGCCCACCCCTGTAGCGTCGGGCCCCAGGGCCGGCTTGGCAGTAGCCGGAAGGCGGCTTTGAACCTGGCTCAGATACTCCAGTACACGTGAGCGAGCCCAATAGAGATCAGTGCCGTCCTCGAACAGGACGTAGACGAAGCTATCGCCGAAGAAGGAGTAACCGCGAACGGTCTTGGCCCCGGGCACGGACAGCATGGTTGTCGTCAGCGGGTAGGTCACCTGGTTCTCGACAATCTGAGGCGCCTGCCCAGGGAAGGGGGTGCGGATGATGACCTGAACATCGGACAGATCAGGCAGGGCATCCATTGCCGTATTCTTGACTGACCACACGCCCCAGGCCACAGCAAATAGTGTGGCCAGCAGGATCAGGAAGCGGTTGGCTACCGACCACCGGATAATGAGCGCGATCATTCCGAGGCCTCCAGTGCTTCCATGCGTTCAATGATCAATCCCAGGTCGCTCTCACGCACGGCAACACGCACGCGACTGCCCACTTGGAAACCTTCAAGCAGGGACGGATCCGCGACCGGAAACGCCATGGTCATTCCCGGCATATGCAGGGTCTTGAATGGCCCATGCGACAGGCCCACCATGCCATCTTCCAGGCCGACGATTGTGCCTTCGGCCTCATGCAGGACTGGCCCATGAGCATGATCAACATCTTCCAGAGTTTGCGCTGTCAAACCGCGCAGGCTTGCCTCGGAGTCCAGCAGAAACTGGCCAGAGGCGACGATTGTCTGGCCAGCCTCCAGGCCGTCGAGTATCTCGGTCTTGTCGCCGAACTCGCGCCCGGTACGCACCTCGATGGGGCGGTAACGTCCCTCTGCTTCCGCCAGCATGACCAAGGCACGCCGACCGGTGCGAATAACCGCTTCCGCAGGAACGACCAGCGCATGCTCTATGTTCCGGTTCAGTGTCACTTCGGCGGTCATGCCCGGGCGAAGTCGTTGCTCGGGATTGGGCAGCTCAGCACGAACGCGCACCGTTCTGCTGTCCAGATTGGCCTGCGACAACAGCGCCTGAATGGTTGCTTCAAGCGGTTCGCCTGCAAAGGCGGGCAGGTGCACGGTGATGCTTTGTCCCGGAGCCAGGTTTGTAACCTGCGCCTCGGGTACCGCAATTTCCAGCCAGACGGTGTCCAGCCCATTGACGCTGGCCAAAGAGTCACCCGCTTGCACGGTCATCCCCTGGCGCACATCCAGTGTCTTCACTGTCCCGCCTATTGGGCTTGTTACTGTCCAGACCGGGTGTGCTTTATGACTTCTTTCCAGTTGGCCGATTGTTTCTGTCGGCATGCCCGTAAGCCGTAACCTTTGTTTCGCGGCTGCGAGCAGCTGTGCATCGCCTACCTTACTGATAGCCAGGTACTCTTCCTGAGCCGCTGCCCAGGCAGGCACGAAGATATCCACCAGGGGGGCGCCTTTGGCGATGACATCCTCTGGGGCAAGGTCGTAAACGCGCTCGACAAAGCCACTGCTGCGTGCCTGCACTATCGCCACATCCCTGTCATTGAACGCCAATGTGGCTGCTGCCCTGAATGACTGGTTCATCGACTCACGCTGTACAGTGGCCAGTCGCATACCGAGGTTCTGCGTGATACCTGGATCAATGCTCATGGTTGCACCATTACCGGCTTCGTCTGCATATCGAGGCACGAGATCCATGTCCATAAAAGGGGATTTGCCGGGCTTATCAAACTTCTGTTGCGGCATCATGGGGTCGTACCAATACAACACCTCCCTGTCTGCTATTTCAGAAGCAAAGCTTGCTGTAGGCAAGCTGGCTATAGTTGCGACTATGATGATCAGGGAAGAACTGAGACTGAAAGCAATGCGCTTGAATGGGGTTGTCATGGTTGGATATCTCCAGAGGCGAAGTGCAGACGAGCGTTGCTGAGCGATCTGTCGCGCGCTGTATCCACGCGGCGCAGACGTGTGTCGACCAGTTGGCGTCGTGCATCGATCACCGAGGTAAGCTCACCGGTACCGGCGCTGTAGTCAGCCAGAGAAAGGCGAACCTTCTCCTCGGCCAAAGGTAATAACGTCTGATCAAGGCGCGCCAGAGCGCGGTCGAGGCGCTGGTACTCAGCCAGATCGGCGGCAAGTTGCTGGGTGTGTATACGGAGGGCTACTTCACGTTCCGCCTCTAACTGGCTGAGTTTTGCGCGCTCGGCCGCAATTTTGGGGGTCTGACGGGAGCCGGTGAAAATAGGCAGGTCAAAGCTGACGCTGAGATTCACCATGTCGCTGAACTCATTGCCGCGGCGAAGATAATCGACGCCCCAGCTCCAATCCGGCGTTTTCTCGGCGATAGCCTGGCGCACCTTGGCCTCTGCTTCGCGTGTCATAGGTTCGTAGGCAAGTAAGGCAGGGCGGCGTTGCAGGTTCTGCTGATACGACGCCGGATCAGCTCGCCATTCGGGCCAGTCGCCGGTAAGACTCTGGCTTGCAGCATCACCTATCCAACGACGGAGCTCGGCTCGCGCAATTGTCCGCATGGTTAACAGCTCATCCTCTTTTTCGGCGAGCAAGGCGGCCTCTTGCTGGGGCAGGACGCTATCTGCTGTCTGGCCTGCCCCTCCGGCAATACGCGCTTTGATAGCTTGCGAGAAAAGCTGATTCTCATGGTAAAAACCATTGAAAAGAGTCAGCTTTTGCTCGATTGCGAAGGCGGCAAGCCATGCTTCGGCAGTTTGCTGGCGGACATTTAAAAGCTCCGCAAACTGCTGGACACCACGGGCCTCAATGCCGGCTTGTGCTGCTTCAGTTCGCGCCCGTCTTTTGGCACGGTTTGGAACCTCTTGCATCACTCCGATCATCTGCATGGTCATGGCGTCCCTGTCTGCCCGCCAGCGTGACTCGCCTTCGATAGGCACACTTTGCAACCCGAGCGTCAGTTTCGGGTCGGGGAGTTCGCCAGCAAAGACCGCCGAGCTTTGCGCAGCTTGCACATCTGCTGCCCTGGCCTCCAGCGAAGGAGCCGTCTGTTCAGCTAACTGCAAAGCTTGTTCCAGCGTTAATGCCGCCGCGAATGTTGGGTATAACAGCACACCCGCGATCAAGGCTACCGCGCAGAGCGGAGCCCTAGGTTTATTAGATCTCATGTTAAATTCCTGATCATCCATGCGAGTCAAAGGCGCGCAGTAACCAGCCCGGGGTATTAAATCCAGGCGGAGACTGTTGTGTACGGGGTGGATGCCAGACGCTGTCTGGGCTTCGAACGAGGAGTGAGCGGACGTATGGAATAGGTATGGGCTTTGCCAAGGGGATCGCCTGTGCTTTTCCCGCAAGGACTTGAAGAAGGCTAGCTAGGTTGCATTGGTGTTCTGCTTTGCAGACGGGGGGCTTGTCCTGCTGCGCCTGCGCGCCATGACATTCAGATTCACCATCAAGCGTGGCGTGATGCATTGACGGCCATGTTGACATATACAGTTGCGCGATCCCATTAATGGGAAACGTAAGCGCTAATAGCAGGAGCAAGAGTCGCATAATCGCCTTCATAGCTAATCCATAAGCAGCTAAACCACGATGTAACCTTCCTATGGTTCTTGCCGTATTTACACAGAGTATATGGAAAATAACCTGACTTGAGCCTGACCTGAAAATGACATTTATGTCAGAGATCGGGGTTGGGCCATCCGTCACTACAAAACGCACCGAGATACTTCTGAAATAAAAGCGAAGGGTTATGTTCCTTACAGAATTGTAATGAAGATCGCCTGAACGGGGTCAGTTCATGTCGGTCGTATTTCATGTGGGCGACTCTTGAAGGAGCTCTCAAGCAACTATGTTTAACGATGGAACAACGATTCCGGAGAACGCAATGACTAATTCCATGTATCAGTCCTGTATCCAGGCATGTTGGACATGTGCTCAGGCATGCGAAATGTGCGCTTCCGCGTGTCTGCGTGAGGAAGACGTGAAAGCGATGGC
>PGZJ01000012.1 GCA_002840055.1 Gammaproteobacteria bacterium HGW-Gammaproteobacteria-11
AACGCTCCAAGCCCTTCGCCGCGCCTTCAGTAACAATCAATCGTGGCACTTGGGAAGCTCTACCTCAGTATCTGTACCCCAGCTACCGAGCCAGGTCCGAGCTTCTTGGCTGGTCAAATGCCGTCCGGTTTCCTGATACGCCGCCCACGATGCCAGGGCTTCCTGCTTGAAGCTCTCACGGGCCTCCTCACGCTCGACGTACTGGGTGATTGCCTCGCGCATGATCCAGTGAGACGAGCGCTGGCGTTGGCTCGCCAACTGCTGAATGCGGCCTTTTAGCTTGTCATCAATTTTGATTGAAGTGGCCATGGTTAGCCCTCTTTATCTAAAGGTATTACCTTTCAATAAGGTAGCAGCAGTCGTGAAAGCTGTCTATCCGATGCTCACAAACAGATCACGATGCTGGAGGTTCGGCCGGGTCACTCGCACCGGTATAGCTGAGTCATCTTCAGGATCTTGGTACGAGCGCTTTCATTAAACTTAAACCAGACGGCGCCCCCCCGAAAGTGGCAGTTTCAGCCTCGAAACCGGCAATGCGTGAATCCACGCAGTGCAGCGGATACTTCGCTGGCCAACGAGCCGGGAATCATGAACGCTGCTAACACGCTGCGCGATTCAAAAATATTTCAGACCTTTATTACCTATGGGAAGACGAGCACGAAAGGCTCGTTTCTACCTCTGGGTATCCTCTTTTGAACAGGAGTCTGAATGATGAGTATTTGCTGTCCTTCCTGCGGTTCTCTTCGAGTTGTAGCGCGCAATCATGGTCGGAAAGTCGGGGGCGCTATTGGTGCCGTTGGCGGCACGGCGAGCGGAGCAGCAGGCGCTATGGCTGGCGCAAAAAGCGGCGCGCTTATAGGTGCTTTCGCTGGCCCCGTGGGTATTACGCTGGGTAGCCTGGCTGGGGCGATTCTGGGCGGCCTGGCAGGTGGAACTGCCGGGGGGCTGGCCGGCGCCAAGATGGGTGAAGAGTTCGATTCTCACGTACTCGACAACTATGAGTGCCATCACTGCGGCACTGCCTTTACACAAAATGAGCGTTGAACTCATCGTACCGATATACGAAACGTTATTACGTATACATACGTAGAAGGAGTATTGTAATGGCTCATCTCATCGAAACCATGGCCTACGCTGGCGCTACCCCGTGGCACGGTCTGGGCAACAACCTGCCGCAGAAACAACCCATCGAAGTCTGGCAACGCGAAGCCGGCATGGACTGGCAGATCCTGGAAAGCCCTGTGCATTTCAAGTCGGATGCCATCGGCCATCTGGGCGCGATCCACTCATTCCCGGAACAGAAAGTGCTCTACCGCTCGGACACCAAGGCACCGCTGTCGGTGGTCTCGCAGCGCTATCACACTGTGCAGCCAAAGGATGTCCTGGAGTTTTATCGCGACCTGACCGAGGTCTCCGGCTACGAGCTGGAAACCGCTGGCGTGCTCAAGGGGGGTCGCAAGTTCTGGGCGCTCGCACGCACCGGGCAAAGCACGGCGATCAAGGGTAACGACCAGGTCAACGGCTACCTGCTGTTGGCTACGTCGTGCGACGGCACCCTGGCCACCACCGCAACGCCAACCACTGTTCGAGTGGTGTGCAACAACACCCTGACCATCGCCCTGGACGGCACTAGCCGAGCGATCAAGGTGCCGCACAACACTCGCTTCGACGGCGATCTGGTGAAGAGGCAGCTCGGTATCGCCGTCTCGCAATGGGACGACTTCATGTACCGCATGCGCCACCTGGCTGAACGCAAGGTGCAGTGGCATGAGGCGCTGGGCTTCTTCATGAACGTGATGTGCGAGACCAGCCCGACCGGTGCGCTACCGGAGCAACTGCCGAACGAGCGCGCTCTGCGCAAAGTGCAGGAGCTGTACGAAGGTCGTGGCCGTGGCAGTCAGCTCGACTCGGCACGTGGCACCGCCTGGGGCCTCCTCAATGCCGTCACCGAGTACGTCGATCACGAGCGCCGGGCGCGCAGCACTGAGTATCGCCTCGACTCAGCCTGGTTCGGCCAGGGCGCGCAGATCAAGCAACGCGCCTTGGACGCAGCGCTGCAGCTCGCCGCTTAAGCTGATGCGGCATAAACACAGCCCCTGATCGCCACAAGGGTGATCAGGGGTTCAGCTGCTCTGCGTTAAATGATCGCCCTTACTCAGGCGCTCACCCAATCCTCGACGCGCAAACCCGGTACTCGCTCGAATTCACGAAGATTATTCGTGACCAGAATCAGTCCCTGGGCACGTGCGTGTCCTGCAATCATCTGATCATACGGGCCAATAGGCTTGCCGATACGAGCCAACTCAGCTCGCAATTGCCCGGAATGAGCCGCTGCCTGAGCGTCGTAAGGCAGTACTTCCAGGCGCGCAGCGAAACCTTCAACGTCCGCCAGATTACGCTCGGGATTAGCGGACTTCTCGGCGCCGTAAATAAGCTCCATCAGGGTGACAGTGCTGATGCTCAGCTGCCCTGAATGGCGCTTGAAGGCTTCCCGCACCTGCTCAGGACGATTCTTGATCGTGAAAATGCACATGTTGGTATCAAGCATGTACTTCAGCATCAGAACGCATCCCGCTCTTGATCTGCAGGCTGCTCGCGATCCGCCATGTAGTCAGCGGTCACACCTTCGCCATCGAACCAGACGTCCCAGGCCTCGCCTGCCGGCGTGATGATTCGGGCTCGACCAACTACCACTACATCCACCCGCTTCACATCCTCAGGCAGCGCAACCGCCTTGGGCAAACGCACCGCCTGACTGCGGTTGCTCTGAAAAACTGCACCTTGTTCCATGGAAACCTCCCCGGGATATGCCTTGCGTATAGCCCATTGTGTCAATCAAGCGGGATATGTCAACGGCATATCCCCAACTAGCCATCCACCTACCACCATAACCGCCCGGTCAGCCTTGTGCTGGCTGGGCGTTTTTATGCCTGCAGGAGAAACATGATGAAAGCCACTTCATTGAACCGCAGCCCCAGCAAACCCCGCCCAGCCCTACGCCTGATCAGCACCAAGGAATTGCCCCGTGAGGACTGGCTGCAGATCCGCAAGCAAGGCATCGGCAGCTCGGATGCCGGCGCAGCCGTCGGCCTCAATCCGTATAAATCGCAGCTGGAGTTGTGGATGGAAAAAACCGGCCGCGACACCACATTGCCCAAGGCCGACCCGCACGATGAAGAAAGCCCGATGTACTGGGGCAACGTGCTGGAGCCCATCGTGGCCTGGCATTACAGCAAGCGCACGAAGAACAAGGTACGGCGCATCAACGCCGTACTGCAGCATCCGGATCCGGAGCTGCCCTGGATGCTGGCCAACATCGACCGCGAGATGATCGGGGCCGATGGCGTGCAAATCCTCGAATGCAAGACCGCCGGCATAAACGGCGCACGCCTCTGGAAAGAGGGCGTACCCGAGTATGTGCAACTGCAGGTGATGCACCAGCTCGCCGTCACCGGCAAGCAGGCGGCGGATGTGGCGGTACTGCTGGGTGGTCAGACGCTGGAGATCCACCGCATCGAGCGGGATGAGCAGATGATCGCTCGCCTGATCGAGCTGGAGCGCCAGTTCTGGCACTACATACGCCGCCACCGGCTGATGGCACCGCTTCGGCAGAGTCAGCACTGCGCTGCCTCTACCCGGAGGACAACGGCCAAGTCGTCGACTTCACCCAGCATGCCGGGCTCAGCGCGGCTTACGTCGAGCTGAGGGCTGTTCGTCAGTCGATTGCCGACAAGGAAAAACGCGAGGCTGAGCTAAAGCAGATGCTGCAGCAGGCCATGGGCGATGCCAGCAGAGCGGAGTTTTCCAGCGGCTATGTCAGCTGGCGCAAAGCCAAGGACAGCATCGGCCTCGATGTCGCTCAACTGCTCAAGGACAAGCCCTACCTGCAGACCAAATACCCACTGCTGAAACCGGGTGCACGGCGCTTCCTGGTCGGCTGAAACCAACCTCATTCATCCCTTCCCTCCCCTTGGCCAGTCCATGCAGTTCGCACTGCGTGGCTGGCCTTTTTTCATTTCCAGGAGAATTACCATGCTCAAAGGTCTGGCTATCACTCCACCGGTACTCGGGCGGATTTCCATCGGTAAGGTCATCGAGAAGAACGGCAAACGGCTGCCGGAGAAGGATGACCAATTCACCATCACATCCCAGGTGCAGGGTAAGGACGGCTGGCTGCTGCACCCGCTCAATGACGAGCTACGTCAGGGCAAGGACGACAAGCTGCGCAGCATTCCGGTACGCCTGCTGTTCAACGAACCGGAGCTGAATTTCCGGGCTGACTACACGCTGTTCGACCGGCAATCGGGTCGACCGGTTTGCGTCGGTAATGGCCAGACCTGTAAGCGGGTCACACAGGACGGCATGCAGTCGCTGCCCTGCCCTTCACCGGATGCCTGCCCACTGGCCAAAGGCAGTGCCTGCAAGCCCTACGGCCGACTGAACGTAGTCATTGGCGATGAGGATCCGCTGGGCAGCTTCGTGTTCCGTACCACCGGTTTTAACAGCATCCGCACCCTGGCCGCGCGCCTGCATTACTTCCAGGCCATCTCGGGCAACCGCCTGGCCTGCCTGCCACTGGAACTACGTCTGCGTGGCAAGTCGACACGCCAGAGTCATGGCACGCCGATCTTCTACGCCGACCTGACGGTACGCGGTGGCATGGAAATGGCCGAAGCATTGGTGACAGCCAATGAACTCGATTCACGACGTCAGGCTGCAGGCTTCAATCAGGCCGCTTTGGATGAGGCGGCACGACGCGGCTTCGGCAACGGTGCGTTCGAGGACAGCGAGGAGGATGTCGGCGCCATCGTCGATGAGTTCTACCCCGAGGGTGAAGCCACTGCTGTAGCAACAATGTCTCAACTCAACCCCACCAAACCCAGCCTGGCTGAAAAGCTCGATGCACAGGCTGCACGTCAAACCCCACCCACAGACCAAAACCAAGGAGGCCGCCATGCGCCTGCACAAGCTGAAAGCCAGTGACACGACAGGCACCTACCTGGTCGAGTCGCCGGTGACGGAAAACGACATCCTGCTGATGGCCAAGCAACTGGCCAGTCTGCGCCTGCGCAAGGGCCGAGCACTGACTTCCCCCAAGGACGTGTTCTGCCACCTGCAAACATTGCTGGCCAACTATGAGCATGAAGTATTTGCCCTGCTCATGCTCGACAGCCGGCACCGAGTGATCGCATTTGAGGAAGTGTTTCGCGGCACGCTGGATAGCGCCAGCGTCTACCCACGGGAGGTCGTGAAGCTCGCCCTGGAGCACAACGCCGCTGCCCTGATCCTGGTGCACAACCACCCTTCGGGAGACCCTGAGCCCAGCATGGCGGATCGCAATCTCACCACAAAACTGCAGGACGCGCTGAATCTGGTCGGAGTTAGAACGCTCGATCACGTTGTGGTGGGGAACGAAGGCTGCGTGTCACTGGCAGAACTGGGCTACCTGTAAGGAGGTTCCAATGAAACTGCTGTTACGGACTGTTGCCTCGGTATTTATGTTTGCCGGGATCCTGGCAGGCTGCCTGGCGCTATTGCTGCTGGTGATTCTGATGGTGCGTTTTCCGCCATTGCTGATCGCTGTGCTTGTCGCTTGCTGGCTTCTCAGTCGACTACAGAAGTCATCTCAAAAGGTCCTAGAATAAGAAGCTTAACCAGGACGGGTAGCCACGGCTAACCGTCCGCAATCATCCGGCCAACTTTCTTTTTTTGGATTGAACTGCAACCGTAGCTCATAGACCACACCTACAAGTCATCCAGATTGACTGGGAGGGCTGTCTCACTTGAACGAGACTTAGCAATTTCGATCAGCTCAAGGTCTTCTGAAAGCATTTTATTCACCGGTTGCTGAGAAATTCCCCGCCGTAAAAACACACTCTCCTGCTCCAATGCCAAGCCCATTCCTTGCAGAGCATCACACAGCTCGGCCAACTCGCTGGGCATGCCCAACGATCGAAGTCGACTTACCGCATCCTGATAGTTCGCTAAGTTGTCCTGCCAAATCCGTTGATTGCCATACAGCCTCAACCGCTCCTGCCAATCCGGCATTAACCAGAGTTTGCACGTGTCCCCAATGAGCTCATAGAGTCGAGCGAAGTTCTGAAGCCCAATACCGTCGTAATCGGGGAAAAGGATTACCTGTGAAGCCCGCGGTCTCTCGGCCAACCAGTACAGCAGCAGGCCGCTCAGCTGTCCGGAGTAGTAGCACAAGGTGCCGCTCGCATCGGCGGGCAGCCAGCTGATATCGTCGAACAGGGCTTGGTTCTCGATCAGCCACAAGGGCGCAGCCGTGTGCCAATCATCGCCGCTCTGCACAGCCAAAGCGGCAGCCCCGCAGGTCTGCGTCAGCTGCGATACATCGAGTAGTTGGCCCTTGCCATCACGCCAGTACTGCCCGTCGTTTACGGCTTTAAGCAGCAGGTACTGTACCGAGTGCCGCGCACTACCACTTTTACTGTCACGGTTCCGCGACATGTTGAGGGCGCGCTGCGGGATCACACTGGCCGCATTTTCCGTGTGTCCCGGCCTTAGCTGAGCAAGGTGGGCCTGAACCTGTTCTAGGGCGGCAATCTGATACAGACTGCCGCGACCACTAACTGACAACCGCACCGCCAGGGTTCTCCGAGCGAACTCCTCCAGCGCTCCGCGCTGGGCAGCTGTCAGTTGGCTGGCAGCCAGCCTACCGCCAGCAACAAGCAGCTTTTCCAGTGCATCGGCCAGTGAACGGCTCACGCACCAGCCCCCGCCAGGCGCGGCTCCAACTCCTGCCAATTCTTGCGGCTGACGTGATTGTGTCCGCCGTGGCGAGTGATTGGTACGCAGTAACGAACGGTTGCCAGCGGCGCGGGAGAGGCGAAGATAAGCGCAAAACCGAACTCAGCAGCTGTGTCGATCAAGCTCGTCTGGTTTGGCCCATCAAGCGCCAGCGCCTCATCCAAGTAGCAGGCAGCCCGAACCGAATAGCGCTTGTCCTGCATCTGGTGCAGTAGCGCCAGCCCCGTTACCAACTTTGCCATCAGCACCGTGCCGTTGGAGGCAGCGCCATCAATATCAGCAAAGGCCTCAGGTTTCTGGCCCTCTTTACCGACGATGAAGCTCAGACGAAACAGATGCTCAACAGCCAGACCGCCTCGGGCATCACCCTCTCGGATCAGCAGGGCCTTTGCCCGTGTGAGACTCTCATCATCGAGCACACTTCCGTGGTCGAACAGCTCAAAGCTCTGGCCTGAATCCACCTGCTCCGCTGTGCTGATAAGCGCCTCGATCGCCCAGACCAGCTCCCGCTCGTCTTCAGGCTCGATCTTGAATACCGAAAGGTCGGACAACCGACGCCGGCCGATCAGCTGGTTGAATTGGCGCATCTTGGCCTTGAAATCGTTCAGGCTGCCTCGCAATTGCCGCAGGCACGCCGTGACGTTGACCACCGCTGTGCGCGCCTTACGCTCGATGGCCTCGAACTCTTGGGGCAGATGCCGGCCAAACTCGATCATCAGGCGGATCTCTTCGTCAGGATCGTCGGCCGTCTGGAACTTGGTCAAACCATCCGCATGCAGCTCGGCGAGCAACCCACGTACATCAGTTTCAAGGCTCAGCAGCCGGCGGCAGTCCTGCTGATACTCTCGCAGGTGCTCGGCCAACTGCTCAATAGCCAGCTCTGCAGCCCCAACCCACGTGTGATGCGGCAGATCAGCCAGATAGCTGAAGATAGGGTCACCATCACTGCGCCGATCGCGGCCAGTACAGATCTCCCCGTGCTGGCCGTCGAGTTCATCCTGCTGCTTACGTATGCCATCCAGCTGTTCTCGAAGACGCTGCACCTCGGCCTGGACTCCTCTCAGCTTGGCCTCCAAATCAGCCAAGACGCTCCGGCAGTCCAACAGAGATCGCTCGCGCTCAGCTCCGCGCTCGCGCAAGATGGCGAGATCGTCAAAGGCTTCCAGCTCGCGCAGGGCCTGCTGGTAGTCATGCTCTCGTTCAAGCTTGAGTGCCTCAGCGGCCCGAATTTGCTCCGCAGCCTGTAGCTGCTCATCGACCTGAGCCAGCTGGCGCTGAAGGTCAGACAACTCCTGATCGATTTCTTCAGCGCTGCGCTGACGGTGCTGGTCGGGCAGGTCAGCCAACTGCAGATCCAGTCCCGGCAGTTCAAGGCGGCCAGCCTGGCTGAGCCATTTCTCAAGGCTTTGATGCAGTTGCTCGCCGTTGAGACGGAAGCAGCTCTCCGGCAGCGTCATAACCTCCCGTGCGAACAGCCGGTTCAGGGCAGCCAGCTGCTCCGCGTTCAACTCCCGCTGCAGATGCTGATAGAGGTTGCCCGCCAGGCTTGCTCTTTCGCGACTGAGCCGCTGCACGTCCTGCGTAACCCTGTTGCGATCGCGAACAATCTCATTGGGGCTTCGACCCTGTACTCCGGCAACGAGCGCAACCTGGGCCTCGTAGGCTGCACGCGCATGCTCGATGCTACGCTCCAGCGTCTCGCGTCGGTCGATCAGCGTGAACCGGCGCTCCAGTTCAGCCTGCCGCTCACCCTCGCGCTTCAGCGCAGCCTCAGTCTGCAGGCTGCGCTCACGGGCAGCAGACCACTCTACCCGGTCATGTTGCAGCTGCTCTTCGGCTTGCTCGATGCCGGCGCGGGTCTGTTGCAGGTCAGCTGAGCGAGACTGGTAATAGCTCTGCCAGTCCTGCAGCGCCTGATCGATCAGCGGACGGAGGTGAAACAACTTGCCGCGCAACTGCAAGCGCTCCTCATACAGCGTTTCGAGGCGGCCGATCCGTTCCAGCTGCTTTTGGGCAGCTTGGTACTGCTCTCGGTCGGCATTTACATCGGCGAAAGCTTTGTCCCACTCCTGCTTGAAGTCGATGCCCGCGTCCGAAAGATCTCGGTGAAAGATCTGCAACAGGTAGTCCTTCACCTCCTTGGATTGCAGCTTGTCCAAGCGCAGAGTTCGGGTGAGCACCCGTTGGAATACCTCAGCGTGGCGGGCCTGCTCCAGGCGGAAAATTGTGAAGTCACCGTTTTCTCCCCGCCCCCGCCGACTGTTGCCATACACCATGCTGGTGAACTCGCTACCGCTATAGCGTTGGGCGAGCAAGCCGCGAGTGGCTAAATGACTCAGCAGCTGCGGTTGTGCCACCAGACAGCCGTCATCGCGCCGGTAGTCATCGAGGTTCAGTTGGCCACGGTAAGCGAAGTATTCGTAGTCGTTGCTGACACCCTTGCCAACACATCCCAGCACCACACTGCCCGACTCAGGAAGCAGCACCTCCAGCAGGATGTAGGCGCTGTTGTTGGGGAAATAGAAGCGCCGACTGCGTTCTACGTCGTGTGGACCAAAGTCCATCCGCCGCCGGTCGATGATCAGCAAGAACTGCAAGGCATTGATCAGACTGGTCTTGCCTGTATTGTTCGGAGCCACCAACGATACAGACGCATCCAAAGGTAACTCTGCGCGCTCGTAGCCTGCACTGTTAAGCAGCACGAGCCGTTGAAATCCATAATCCATCATGCTGGCTCATCCTCTTCGCTGGTCTCGATGGCCTCGGTCACATCAATACCCTCTTCCAACTCGTCGTCCTGCTCCCCGGCCAGCTTCACAAAATGATCCAGATACCGCCAGACGGCAGGCAATAGCCGCCAACCTCCGGCAGCTGACTCAGCAAAACCATACACACAAGCACGATCGAGCAGCCCTACGAGCGACTCTTCCTCTAGCCCCTCGGCCAAAAGCAAGTCATGGCCACGCTCAAGCAGCTTGGCCAGCACAGCGCGATCAATGATCCAGTCACCGAAGCGGTGCAGGTGCATACCTTCATCGGCCTTCAACTCGAACAGCAGCATAAACAACAGCGCCAGCTGGCGTGTGGTGCGGCTGACGTTGCTGCTCGCATTGTCGAAGTGGAACCAGGCAAATCCGCGCCTATCCACGCGCAGTGTGAAGCCAAGACGCCCGAAAAGCTCCTGGTACTGCTCCTGCTCTTTCTCGAGCTCAGCCCACAGAGCGGGCTCTGCAATGTGATTCAGGTGCTTGCCCGCATTGAACAACTCGAACAGCGGGCCAAGGCTCGGCAAACGCCCCAGATGAAGTGTGACGGCTTGATTCATCGTGCGGGTATTCCATGAGGGTAGTGAGTGACGCGCAGCCGATTAAGGTCAGTACTGAGCTTCTGGTCGTCCTGCTGAAACTCCCACTCCGGCTCCCTGACAAGCTCGTGGTAAAGGCGCAGGACAGTGGCATCATCCAGGTAGGCGTAGTTCGTCCGTATCCAGTCAAGCAGGCTAGGCACAGGGCCACTGGCAGCCAGGCGCTCGCGCAGCTCGACACCATCGACGAACTGCAGCTCTGTTGCTGACTCAGCTGGAGCTTCATCGGGGAAGGCCTGACTCACAGGCTCATATGCCAGGGCCTCAGCCATGATGGTGAGCACCTCATCGCCAACCGTTACCCGCCGGGGACGCTCTGCGCGCCAGACAGGGAAGTCAGGTTGGCGGAATGTCCGCGACAAGCCTCGCTTTCGCACCTGTCCGAGTAGTTGGCTGACGGCAGCAGACAGGCTGTTATGCCGCCTGAGCTCTTCACGCAACGGTAAAAGCGTGTCACTGCACTGCTTAAGCACCTCCCGGCCCAGCCGACGCAGCTCTTTGACCTGGAAGCCGGTCTGACGTACCAACATACGCAAGGTGTAAAGCGCGCCCTGAACAGCGAGTTTCTCCTGGCAGTAGTCAATCTGCCGTTCTGCATCCTCCAGCAACCGGTAAAAGCTGCCGGACGGGCCGCTATCCATCATTTCTGCCATCGGCTCGATGTAATCATCATAGGCCTGCAGCACTTGACGGTAACGCCGCTCGGCCGGCACATGGGCCTCAGTGCTCTTGGCTTTCTCGGCGATTTCGAGAATGGCGTGGCGATCCTGATCCAGCTGCTGGGCAATCTGACGGAACAGCTCGGTGAGCTGGACGGCAGACTGACGCAGTAGATCCAGGTCGTTGCCTTCGATCGCCTCGTTCAGGCGCCCCGTGGCATCGCGAATACCCTGCACCCGCGCCTGCAGAACAGCCGAGAGCCCAAGCTCATGCTCACGGGTCAGCCCGCGGACGAATTCGAGCACGTAAGGGTTGAGCTGCAGCAGTTCATCCCTCGGAAGCACGCGGAGAATTTCGGTGTTGATCAGCGCTCGCAGAACAGTCTCACGAGCGTCTTGAGGCATGCCTGGATTGACCTTGCCGATCAGCGCCAGCACCTGCTCCGCCTCAAAGGATGGAGTCTCTCGGGAGCGCTGCACCAGCCACTCGACCACCGACCAGTTGCTATAAAGGGCAAACACCAGAGAACGTGGGTTGGCCATGGCAATGTTCCTCAATCCTTGGTGAACTGGCCTTATCGGCGGGCCGTATACATCGGCCATTAACCACCCAATTGCGCAAGGCTTCGAAAACCGGATCACACACGGCCACCAGCCCAACAACTTTACTTGGCTATTAAATACTTCACTCGATTCCACTCAATAGCCCGCTTGCGCCAGTGCTGCTCAATGGCTTGGGTAAAGTCAGCGCGTACCAGCTTCGCACGAGCTTCGCACCAGTCGGCGGACTCGCGCCGGATCACCAGGCCCTCCAGCGGGCCATCTCGGTAATAGCTCGGAGTATTCTGAACCTGCTTAATAAGTTCCTTAACGCTGGTATGCCCAGAGAACACCTGAGGCACAAGCGTTAGGCCTGCTTGCTTGGCCAAAGCGTTGCGTCGTCTCGAGCTCCAGAACTTGCCTTTGCTGCGATCATAAACATCGAATACAAGAAGCCAGTCAGGCAAGGCGGCATAGTCCAGTGAGTGGCGCGCAGCGCACCACTCACCGAACAGCAGTAGATCGGGTCGCAAGACTGCACGAATCGCCTCGCCATGTTGCGCCAGCCAGGCCGGCAAGCGCGAGAATTGCCCGGCGTGCGGCTCATGCAGGTACTGACCGCGGTTCTGCGCACGCAGCTGGCCGTCGTCCGCCAGCGACAGGCCGAGATTGGCCCCGTCGAGCTTTTCTTCCACCAGCACGCTGCTCTCCAGTAGTGCCTGTACTTCAGCCGGATCTAGCACTTTGTCGTCACGCGGGGCCTCTGCCCCGAGCCAGGTCAGGTGAGGGGTGTGGGGGAAGCGGAAAAATTCACCCATGATCTAGATCCTCATGGCAGTTCAGGCACTGCCTTGCCTGGAAACTTCTTGACGTAGAAACGGCAGGCATCATCGGGGCAGAGAAACTCAACCTTGACGCCGGCGGCTGCCAGAGCCTTCCACCAGTCCAGCCATTTGCAATCGGCGGCCTGCCAGATAGCTGGCTTGAGCGAGTGGGCATTGGCCACCGCGGCGAACTTGCGGTCCGGTGCATCAAAACTTGGCTGCAAAGCTGCATCCGGAAACTCGACAAACTCGTCCGGTGCCAACTCGGTAATACTCACCTGTTCCACATACCTAGGCTGCATGGCGTTACGCAACAGCCACTTCAGAAATTTATCGCCCACGCCTTTGGGAGGGTTCAAGCTGGTCTTGTGGTGATACTCACCAAGAATGAGGAAAGCGTCATCTAGCACCACCACTTGCTTACCGTCCTGAATCGACAGAAGACGCAGCACGCACTCAGCAATGCATTCAGGTGTCACATCGGCGTGCTGTCTGTTAGCTACGAGCAGCACATTGGTATCAATCACCACCCTGGCCATCTTCGGCATCCTTGCGTTGCTTCTGCATGCGTTTGACCGCAGCTAATGTACGACCGGCAATATCGGCCATTTCATCGCCAAAGAATTTATCTGGCCAATTCTCGATCTCGCCGTAGAGATTAAGCTGCAAGGGCTCCAGTTCAGTTTCAGCACCAGCACGACGGCAGAAATATACAGCCACATCCTGCGGGCGTAGCTCGCCTTCAGCCACTCGACGCTGCAGCCGATTAAGGAAATGTTCAGAGTGGCTTTCCACGATCAACTGCACATTACGTGCCTTACCATTTTCCCGAGCCTGAATCGCTGAGATGAACACATCGGCCAGTTCGGCCTGTACCTGCGGATGCAGGTGTATCTCCGGCTGTTCCATCCAGACGGTCGAGTTAGGCGGGCAATAAAATGCCTGAACCAACGCAGGCAGCACCTGCGAGACACCGAAACCAACATCAGTTAGTTTGACCTCGCTGGCGCTGGCATGAGTCTTGACCAAGACCTCATACTCTTTGCGCCCCTCCGCCACCGACTGAACCTTGAAACTATCGATAACCCCAAGATCCTCAAGCCACTTAGCGATGAATTCATCAAAGGGCGCATTGTGTCTCCTTGGGCCTCGATTTAGCTGTCGCCCCTGAGCGCGTGCGGCAAGCAGCGCTGGGATTGATAACTCACCCTTCTGACCGACACTCCCCGGTGTTTCGCCAGACCAGGTGTAAATGCGTCGTGGATACTCTCGTAACGGCCCAAGGTAGTAGAGCCCATTGAGTGCTGCTTCCAGCTGCAAGGCTAGGTCGTTAAGAAAGTCAGCATTTTGGAAGCGCGCCCGACTCTGATCAGAGATGCGGTAAAACTTGTCTGGCGCATCCAAGGGCCAGGCTCGACCGTTGGTACGCACCAACTTGTAATCACCAGCATCCAGATTCCACTTACCTTTGTCATCACGGCCATAACGAAGAGCCAACTTAGGCGCATTAGGTTCTCCAAGCCGATAGCAAAGCTGTTGAACCTGAGGCTGTTCCTGCTTGTCTGCCAGCATGCTGACATCAATCTGCAGAATATCAGCGACATACTTGCTATGGCTGAGAGGATCACGCACCTCAAGACGCTGCTCCGGACGCCACCCTAAGGAAAAGCCCAACACCTTCGTCAGATCATGCTCATGAATGCACTCAGCAAAGGTGCCTAAATCAATTGGCGAATTCTCATCACCCAACTGTAGAGGCCGCTTGCGATCAGCAGACAGAACAGTTTGCTTAAGAGCCAATAGCAAGTGACCGAGACTACTCTTGCCGGCACTGTTGGCGCCGAAAATCACCGTCAGAGGCGCAAGACGAATCTCGCCAGTATCCTTCCAGGCTTTAAAATTCTGTATACGCAGAGACGTCAGCATAAATTCACTCTTTCATTACTGCCACGCTCAAAAAAATTTCTTGAAACCCCAAGCGCGCCATTAACTTATCCGAACAAAATAACAGTCACCGCTTTACAGCACTTCTAAAAACTCGGCGACGGCAACAACCATACCCTCTTCTTCAGGCTCAAGCACCAAGGGCTCATATTCCGGATTTAGCGGCTTGAGCGTTATCCGCTCGTGCTGCCATTCACCGTCATCACTCGCAATTTTTTCGCTGGAGTAGACTTTCAGGGTGTACTCCCCACCCGTCTCGGTATCAGCCACGCCAGTATGCCAGACGAGCAACTTCCGACCCTGCCGACTACCAGCTGGCACCGAACGGAACAGGCAGTAACTACCATCAGGCACCAAAGGCTCCATGGAGCGACCGACCACCTGCGCGACAAACATGCCGGGCTCCAACTTGCCGTCATCCAGCACGATCCAGTCTTCTGCATGTTCGGCCAACTCAAGTAACCCGTCCTGCTCCTTACTCCAGGCCCCAGCAGCGATTTGCAGGCCAACCAATGGAACGCAGCCCTGGTAGGGCATAAAGCCTGCTTCATTCGGGGCTACGGTTTTGAACGGCAACACCTTGGCAGCGGATGCAGCTACCCCAACCATTAAGCCACTTGCAGAATCAAACCAGTCATCACTAGCAGCCAGCTCCTTGGCCTTCGCCTTACCGATCACAGCTCGTGCAATGCGTCGCATGTGCTCACGCATCACAGTCTTGTCGTACAGCTCCTGGAACTGGATTTCGATTACTTCGTATTCGGTATTCAGAAGCTCCTGACGGATCTGTCGGTCCTTGGCTGCTGTCTGGGCATTGCCGTGCAGATGGTCGCTCATGCCATCCAGATAAATGCAGACGCCTTCGTACTGATCATTGGGCTCGTGGAAATACACGTCCGGACGTGTCGTGATACCACCTGATAGCTGGATCGGCCGTTCAGTTTCAAATGCAGCCATGCCAGCGGCTTTCAACAGCGCCACCAGCTGTTGCTCAGGGGGATTACCCGGTTGCTGAGTCAGCGTTTCATCAGGCAGCACAGGCGCCAAATCATGGGCAAAGCTCAGAGTGCTTCCCCAGTCATTGAACACTTCAAGCGCGGTATGGCGATTCAGCTTGTCGTGATAGAACGAATTGCGGAAATGCTGCAGGCAATCCACACAGGAAGACTCACAGGCTGACGGGCACTCTTCTGCCAAACGTTTCGCCGCAGCAACAACATCAGGCCAGTGCTCCAACAGCTGCTCCAGCAAGCCCGAGCCACCCGGCATGGGGTCATACAGCAGCGCATCCACCGACTCACTGCCCGGTTTGCCGATCACCTGTACCTGGAGATCGGATATCTCCATATCCAGCACGTCGGCTGCTCCCTGACGCAGCGACTCCATGACGCTGTAGGCCGTTTCCTGGGAGGCGCAGTCTTGCAGTACCAGTGCGTCAGCTACCACCTCGGCGTAGAAAACGATGGCCTGAACGGGACGGCCGCAGCGCTCGATATGATGCTCATTGAACTTATCCAGCTCCTGCTGGCTGCTCATGGCCGAGCGGCTAGCACCGCACACCAGGCAAAGCGGATAACCCAGCAACGCTCCGGATCGCACTTGCGAAGCCGCGCCCACATTCACCAAACGCATGTGCAGGCCATGCTTCAGTTGCAACTGCGCTTTGCCCCACTCATAGACTTTACCACCGGAGTGCCGCCCCTGGTCTTGGGCAAAGACGGCCACCGACATCTGGAAGCGGTAGTCCTCATCGTCCGAGATGTAGGAATGATGGGGTGCATCCACATCGCAGATGGCTACACCCGGAATTTGCGTGACCGACATGGAGCTGGCTTCACTGCCAGCCTTAGTGTTCGGGCCAGTTTCCTGGACTGACTCACTTGCCACATCCACAGCAAATACCAGAGGCTCTTCCGGGACTAGATGGAAGTGACGGGGCACAAATTTGTGCGCATTGGCGTAGATCAGGTTACCAGGCACATATTCGCGAACAGCCAGAGCAGTGTTACGGCGTAACTCCCAGTCACTGATATCGCTGCTGTGACGAGGCGCTACATGGGTCAGGGTTACCGCACCGCTATCCAGTCCATAGCCCGGCAAAAAGCCCTCAGCCGCCAATACGCCATAGGTATTGGTGTCATCAAAACCCTCTGCCTGGCTACGATTGCGCTTGGCCTCGCCTTTTAGTTTTTTTACCAACCGTTCGCAGCGGGCGCGCAAGGCCTCTTCATCGGCGTCCAGTGCGCCCTTGCCAGCGGCCACCTTACGCAGCCGTTCCAGCTGCCCCAAAGCCCACTGCAAGCGCTGGAATAGACGATTGATTACCTCCTGGAGCTGCTCCGCAAAACCACCAATGAGCGCCTTCAACTGGTCACGGCTTACTACCTCTCGGTCACTAGCCGGCCACCCCTGGTGGAAGGCTTTGATCACCGCACTCAAGAGTTCGGTTTTATGCTGGGCTATCTGCTGGCTCAGTGCTTCAACCGATAGAGGCTCAGCCCTCACCATGCCATCAGAGGTAAACAGATAGGGTCTGATTTGAGGTGGCAAGCAGGCAGACAAGGTCTCCTGCAGCGCAGTGGCCTGCTGTCCTGGCAGACAATTACTACGCAGCATTTGCAGCAGCGTGGTCAGTACCGTGGCATTGACGTGCTTGGCCACCATGACGGGGTTACGCAGGTTGAAGCTGGGTGGCTCTACCAGCCCTTCGAGCATCTTCAGTGGCTCATTGAAATAGGCTCGGTCGTGACTGGTTGTGCGTGCATAGGTCAGGTCCAGCGCCATGCGGAACTGTCGGCCCGCACGGCCTGCCCGCTGCCAGTAATTGGCCGGCAATGGCGGGACGTTACGCATCAGCACGGCATCCAGCGAGCCGATGTTCACGCCCATCTCAAGCGTGGGTGTACACACCAGGGTGTTGATACGCTCGCTCTCGCCCTTGAAGGCGTTTTCGATGCGTTCACGCTCCGGCCCCGGAATCTGCGCAGAATGCTCACGGGCACGGAGCATGGAAAACTCCTGATCCAGCAGCAGCAGGTCGTAGTTGTCTGGGTTCTCGGCTTCGAACACTAGCTTGCCCTTACAGCGCCAAGCCATGCAGGTCATGCCAGGGTTGACCCGGGCATGCAGGCGCCGGCAGGTCTGGCAGCGGTGCATACCGGTGGCCGGCACAAGCATCAAGTGATCCACATGCACCTGGGTGGCGGCATGACAACCTGGCAGGTTATTTCCGCGGGCTCCCTTGAACTGCACCTGCGTCAACACTTCCAGTTCATCGGTACACAGCCGCCAAACATCATCTAGGAACGACTGGACGTGATCGGGATCCACTCCCCAACTCACAGCCGCCTGTTTGGCGGAACTGTCGTAAGTGCTGAACCACTGTTTGATACGCCCTTTGTCGTGCTGACCATCGCGCTCAAACACCAAGCCCTCCGGTACGCCACGCATGATCGGCAGATAGCCGCGCAGTACTTCCTTCTCACCGTCCAGCCAGAATTTGGAAAACATGCGGGTCACAGGATCAAACAGCATGCGCCGGGACCGGGCGGCATCCAGCAGCGAGCCAATTCCTTCGCGCAAGTCCGCCGGTGAGCAGCCCAACGCCCTTGCCCACTTCTGGAAAACCGGCAGTGCTTCATCCAGCCCCAGGTACTGGATCTTCAACCGCCCCAACGGCTCCAGGCCGGTGCTTTGCCGCGCCCCTAAAGTCAGCTCACGCAGCACCTGGGCGCGCAAAAACCACTTGCGCTCCTCGGCATGGGCCAGGCTGGTTTCCGACTTGGGTTCGACACGCCAAACTTCCGGGATCAACGCCCGCGACAACTCATCGTCGGCATCGAGAAACTTGTCCAGCCACAACACCAGATCGCCGACTGAGACGGCGCCTTCGCGCAGCTTTTTATAGATCAATTCCCGGAGGCGATAACGACGGGAGCGATCCTGCATCCAGCCGGCCTGGAAGGCGGCATCCTGGCGGTTGTCTGCAAACACCAGCAGGCGCTTGCGCTCGGCGCGGTGGATCATGCTTTGTGCCAGTACATGCACATCCGCCACGCCAGTCGCGCGTACCGGACGGGCCGGTTCACGGTAGCTGCCGCTCACCCGGCGACCATGGGCGCCGCAGGATACACAGCGGGTCAAACGTCCGATGTGTTCTTCTTTCTGCTGGACGAAATGCAAGGCTTTGAAGGTCTTGTTGCGGCCGCAACCAACACATTCAGGCCCCTGCCGGTCATGCGTGGTGCCGCAATAACGGCAGACGAAAAGCACCTCAGTACGCGAGGGCTCTTCCTCACCATCAGAGCCAACCTGATGATCCAGTGAGACCGCACGCACGCCCCCCAACGGAATGTCCTGCGCACGCCACACACGGCTATTGCCCTCTGCAGAGCCACCGCCTGGCGCATCACCCGTGTAATTGAAGTCCTCCAGCCCATGCTCAAAATAATGCTGACCACACGTCGTGCAGCTCGATAGTGGGAAGGTTTTCAGTTCCGGATCACGTCCGTCACTCGCAGCCAGTGCATCCTCAGCCGACAGCCACAGTCGACCCAGCTGCCCTTGCCCTTCTTCAAAGGTCACCACTGCGCCGCTAACGCCGCGCACAAAGCCGTGCACCACCGGGCGCAGCAACGGCCGGTCGCCATTACGTGCCGCAGCGCCCAGCGCCAGCCAAATCAGGATTTCCTCTTCGGTGATCGGGCGGCCCAGTTTGTCGTTCAGCTCTTCCAGCAAGGTGGCTACGGCTCGCGGACGGCGCAGCACATCGGCGATCTGGAACACCACCTCGTTATGGCTGAGCCACTGGTTCAGCGCCTCACGCCAGTTGTCACCGGCCATGCGCATGCCGCTAGTGGTCTGGAACCAGATACGGAATGCCTGCAGGTCAGCGGGTTCTACCTCAGCTCGGTCCAACGTGCCGAGCATTTCCAGCACGGTTTTCAGCTGCATGGCCTGATCGCCATTGAAGGGCGCGCTGACAGTGCGCGGCTCGCCCCAGATATCCTCCTCGTAGGCTTCGCCGATCAGCTCGACATTCTGGCCATCCACGCCAAAGAAGCGACTGGCAAACTCGCGGCCGGCCTCGATACCGCGGCGCGGGTCAGCGATGGTGGCGGAGGTGGCGACACAGGTGGTGCTGTTTTCGTCCTTGCCACAGTAGGCACGCAGACGGCGGATCAGGCAGGCGGTTTCGGCGCCGCCAGCACCGGTAAAGGTGTGCGCCTCGTCGAATACCATGAACTCCAGCAGGGCATTGTCGAACAGCTCCAGATCCTGCTGGCGGGTCAGTAGCAGCTCAAGCTGCTTGACGTTGGTCAGCAGAATACGTGGCTGCTGGCCGGGTGTGCGCATGGCTTCACGGCTTACCCGCTCCTCGGCCGGGTGCAGAGCCACGTCCATTTTCTGTTGCTGCATCTGCTGCAGCTTGCTGCGGTAATCGGCCACCGTGCTGCCTGGATCAAGCCGAACCCCATTCACATCCGCTTCAGTGCGCGGCGTTTTACCCACATACATGCCAAAGGTGACACCGGTGCCCACGAGCAGCTCGCGCATGCGCTGCAACTGATCTTCAGCCAGGGCGTTCATGGGGTAAACGATCACCGCCGTCACACCCGCTTCGGCACCCTCATCGCGCAATTGCAGGCAACGACTGATGATCGGCAGCAGGAAGCATTCAGTCTTACCAGAACCGGTGCCGGTAGCCACCAGCGTGGTGCGGCCAGCCTTGATGGAGCGAAAGGCCTTTTCCTGGTGCAAATAGGCCCCCGGATAGGGAGACAACTGCCGGATATGCGGGTGCAACACGCCGTCCTTGACCAACTGTTCAAGGCTCGCACCCTTCATAAAAGTGCGCGACAGTGAAATAAACGGCCCCTTCATCAGGGGCGTATTGCGGGTGTGCTCCAGGTTGAGCAGTTCTCGCATCTGCCGATACAGGTTCTCGTCGGCAAAGGCATAGGTGCTGAGCTGGTAGCGCAGAAAGTCGCTGACCACGTCTTCGGTATAGGTAATGGGGTTCAGCATCAAAACAGTGCTCCCTGCGGTGAATCTGATTGATACGTCGCCTGCTCTTCTGCGATGCCGTCGGCTGGTTCCGGCTGTGGCAGCGGCAAAATGCGGCGGATCAGCTCGGCATGGGCGGCGCATTCCTGCCAGGAACGCTCGACATCTTCGTTGAGCTGCCAGTCGAAGAAGCGCGGACCAAGGCGCGAGGCCACCGGCTGATATCGCTGCGCACGTTCGTCATGACCCAGACCAAAGTCGGCCAGACGCAGCTGTTCGGGTATCATCCAGCCTTCGCCGTCATTCTGGGCAAGGAAGGCATCGAGGCCTTTTTGCTGCAGGTCGTGAAAAGCGACTAGTGAAAGGACGGTGTGACGCAGTTCGGGGTCTTTATTTTTGTCGATGCGCCAGAAGCCTTTCGGATTAAAAGCATGACCCACTCCCTCCGGATAGTCACATTCGGACATTACGTAGAGGTAAGCATCAAAACTCAAACCAAACATGTGCGCAACAACCGCATCCAGAATTGCGCGAACCCTAACTCTCTCATGCTCACTATAAGCGATAGCCGAAGAACAAGGCGAAACTTTGACCCCTACTTCTTCATATAGCATGATCGCTGCAGAATCAAAAACATTTGAAATAAACGACAGCCGCCCAGAAAAAACCGCAACAGCCTCTAAAGCAGCCTTAGAGAAATTTAAGAACCTGGGGACCGGGCAAGCCTTAAGCAAGTACGCACTAATATTCACACCAACAAATCGGCTTCTCAAGACAAAGTCAAAAACGTAGCTGCATAAGACCGCTTGAAGCACCAGCAAGTCTTTAACAGACCCACTTGAAAGAACAAGCGAATAAACCGACTCACCACAGGGATATGGAGGAATAAAGGAGCACTTTAAGGATCTGCTATTCGTAGCCGAGCTAACCTTGACAACCCCGAGCTTAAACGATTTCTTGATCTTCTCCGACTTGATATAATCCGCCAAAGAAACCAGGTACTGGGACTTGAATTTCTTGCTTTGAATTTCCGCATCTTCCCAAACCGCAAACCTACCTTTTCCAGACTCCCAAACCTGAGCCATACAATCAAAAAAACCAACCATACGTCCTTCATACAGAGGGAGCGCAACATCGCCTGTTGATCTATTTAACCACAAACTATTTTTTTGATCATATGCAAACCCCTTTTCCATCCATTTCTCAAGCGGAGGAAAAATTTTCGAATCATCTGTCATGTGTAACTCTCTTCCGTAGTCCACATGCCAGTCACCCGCCAAACTACCAAGCACCTCACTTCCGCTATAAATTTCTTGCAGAAACAGCTCATCTTTTTGATTTCTTATTTCTAGCAAGGACTTTTCAAGCGGGCTGAACAATACAATATTCTCAGCACTGTATTTCAACGCAAAACGTTCAGCCTGCTCCCAGTCATCCACGTTGCGGTGCATAAAGGCGGCGCGAATGGCCTGGGTTTCACCGCCCTTATGTACGATCAGCGGACAGAACTTGAAGGAACGGTGGATATCGAAAATGCCTTCACGGTTCTCGAAGCCAAACAGCCACTGCCAATCGCACTGACTGAGGAACAGCTCGCGCAGGGCCGTGGTGCCCTTGTCGGTATAGATACCGCTGGGCACGATCATGCCGAGCCGACCCTGTCCGCGCAGCAGGGCATGGCTCAGCTCCAGAAACAGCTTGTAGGTATTGAGGTCGGCTGAGCCCTGATGCAGGAAAGGGTGTGCGGTATCGGCAAAGCCCTTGCTCTTTTTGCGCTGCTGCAGCCACTTCTTGTGCACCGCTGCCGAGGCTTCAAAGCTGTTCTTGCCGCGCCCACCCAGATTCAGGTCGTGCTTTTTCTTGCCATCCTTGTCTTCAGTAACGCGATCACCAAAGGGCTTGCCCACGTACTTCGCCCAGTTGGACATGCCCTTGAGGTTGGCGTTGTAAGCAATCCAGCCGTGCTCCAGTTGTGGCCAGGCGCGGAAATACTCCAGCTGTTTGGCCAGTGCATCCTGCTTGCCGTAAGCGCGGTAAAGCGGATCGTGGTTAGAGAAAAACTCCTTGGAGTTGGGCTTCTGGATTTCCCACGGCGGGTTGCCGAGCAACGCATCGAAGCCGTCCTGGGTGGCGGTGAACACATCCGGGAACTCCAGCTCCCAGTGGAAGAAACGCTGACGGCGTGCCACCTCGGCGGCAATGGCCAGCGCCTGCTCATTGGGGTTGGCAAAGTCACGCGGCAGCGGTGCCAGCTCGATCTGCTCGCCGGGCCAGAACCACAGCGCGCACCACAGATCCATGCGCGCTTTCAGGGCATGGTAGTGGGGGTTGTTCAGCACCTCGTTGCGGTAGACCTCGGCGCGTTTTTCGCTTTCGTGTACCGGCAGGCGGTGTAGTTTCTTGAATATCTTGAGCAACTCGTCGTGCACGTTGCCGGCATCCAGTCCGCCCTCCAGGGTCATCTGGCCGCTGAGCAGCGCCTGCAGTTGCTCGGGCACAGCCTTGCTGCGGGTCTTGATCGCATCGGTGAAGACATCGCCCTTGCGCTTGCCTTTGGCATCTTCGTACCCGTGGTTGATTAGGTTGTCCGGCTTGTTCTTCTGGTAGTCCTTGTCACCGCCTTCCCGCTCCCAGGCCATGGCCGGGTAATCGCGGTAGCTGTCAAACCAGGTTCCGACCAGGGCGTTGCCGACCTTGAGCTTGTGATCGAGGAAGCCAAAGGGCAGATCGCGGTCCATGGTTTCCACCCACAGCGCCATACGCCCCAGTTCCACGGCCAGCGGGTCAAGATCCACGCCGTACAGGCAGTTTTCCACAATGTGACGCTTGAGCTGGGCACGCAGAGCCTCTTCAAAGCCGTCATCTTTGGGATTGAGTTTGGTCAGCTCATCGCTGAGCAATTCGGCCAACTTGCCGTCAGCCATGCGCGGCACGCCGCCGTCTTCGCTGCGCTCGATCAACTTATGGTGGAACAGCGATTGGGTCAGTGCTTCGGTAAGGTAACGCAGGGCACCCGCCAGGAAAGAGCCGGAGCCCATGGCCGGGTCGCACACCTTCAGGGCCAAAATCTGCTCGGGCTTTTTCGGTGCCCATTCCACTACGGCATCCAGCCCGGTGCGCGAGTCGATTTCGCTGCGCACGGCCTCATAGGCCAATGGTTGCAGGGTGCGACGCACGGTGGGCGCGGCCAGTTGCGGCCGGGTGTAGAAGGTGCCGGCGCCCTTACGGGTACCACCCCAGCGCACCAGGAAGAACTGGCCGGGGGCAACCATACGCGCACACAGCTGCTTGCCGGCCTTTTCCAGTGCCTGTTGTTCTTCATCCCCGGCGGCATTGGCCTTGCGGCCACGGGGTTTCTTTACCAGCCCGGCAATCTGCGCGGCACGCTGCAGCCAGGCATTGGCCCGGACCAGGTGGTCTTCGCTAAGGGTCAGCTCTTCTGCGCTGTCATCGCTGGCGACAATTTCTTCTTGGCTGTCGTCCTCGACGGCTTCGGTTTCTTCGTCGGCGTTCTCTTCGCTTTCTTCGCTGTCGGCGGTCTCTTCCGAGTCCTCGTCACCCTCGTCGCCACTGTCATCCCCGGCCTTGTCTTTTTTCTTCAGGGCTTCGAACAGCTGCTTGATGGCTTTGTCGTCCATCGCCTCCAACTGCGACAAAGTCAGGGCCGGCTGATTGCCCACGGCGACAAAGATCACCGGATCATTGTCGGCAGCCTGTTTGAGTTCGAAGTCGAGCAGGCCTTCGTAAAGAATGCCGATGTATTCCGAAGACAGGGTAGAGAAATCCACTGGAGCATCGACCCAGCGGCTGCCGCGACCCTGGCGCACCTTCATTTTGGTGCGGGTGAGCAGGCGCAGCAGTTTGTGCACCTGCAGATCGCTGACCAAATTCTGGCTGCTTTCCAGCAGCGCCAGTGCGCGGGAAATGCCATCGTCACTGCCAGGATTTCCCGACTCGAATAGCGCACCGCCATAACGAGGTACAGTCAGGCGTTCGTGGGCGGAGCCTTCATGGATCAGGTTGAACAGGCCAATCAGGCGTGGCCAGGCGCTGCGGCCCTGACTCAGGCGTTCGTTGCCTCGGCCACCGGCGCGGCGGTCCATTTGATGACGCAACCCTTCCAGGCTGTAGGCCTGCTGATAAATAGGGTTGTCGACCGGCACCAGGCCGCGGGCTTCGGCAAACAGGGTAATGATGCAGCGCATGATGATCCGCGAGCCGGCGACGTACAGATCTTTGAAATCGTGCACCTGACCTTGCTGTTGCGCCTGCTCGATGGCGACATGGGAAGCGGTGATCAGCTCTTCCACTCCCTGCCGAACGCGCTCGCCCAGTACGCTGGAGAGCTCGGCCTGGCCCTTTCGGGAGGCGCTGATGGCTTGCAGCAGGAGGCTCTGGCCTTGCGCGGCCAGCAGAGTGTTGCGGTTGAGCAGTGTGCGCCAGACCATTGTCTGGGCTGAGGGCTGGCCTTCGTTGAACCAGAGGTCGATATCCCACTCACACCAGGCGTCGTGATCGCTACCGGCATGCACCAGACGCCATTGGCGGCCATTAGTTACCAACGCCAGCGCCTGCCCGGTACGGCGCAGCCATTCGACCACGCGTCCCAACAACTGCCGTGAGCGCCCTACCCCCAAGCGGCTGGAGAACTGACGCGAGCCGCCATCATCAGGCACGAACACGGCCAGGGTTTCGCCGTTTGGCCCCAGCCACAGGCGGCGGGGTTTGATCTGGGCGCCGGTAAAGCTACGTACTGCCCAGCGGCTGTCGACGCCCTGGGCCTTTTGCCATTCATCTGCGGGCAGGCCTGAAAGATCCTGCAGGATGTAATCCAGCAGGCTGCTCAGGCTGTCATTACTGCCGTCAAACGCCGTGAGTGCACGACGAAGTTTTTCGGCCGCAAACTCCCTCATGACGGGTGCGGCTTCCGGGAAATATTCATCCAACTTGGCCGGAGAAATCAGCAGGCCGCCGTGTTTGAGCTGCGCCCATCCTTCCGCATGCAGGCTCATACACCCACCTCAGCAAAACGAATTTCAATGGTTACCGGAAAGACTTGAGCTTCGCCACGCAGGGCAAAGCGGCGCGGCAGAACCTGCTCGAGAATACGACGCTTCTCTTCGGTCAGACGTTCTTGCAGGTCACCAAACTGGTACTGGCGGCGCTTGAGCTCGTCCTCCAGATCACGCAGACGCTTTTCGGCCAGTGCGTCGGCATCATCTAGCAGGCTGAACTGCAAGAACTGTTTATTTTTGGCACGATGCTCTTCGATTTCACCTTTGAGCCTATCGATACTCTGTGCCCTCTGCAGGGCAGCAACCTCACGAATACGCTGCTCGAAGGCTTCCTTCTCATGATCCTTCGCCTGTTCGTACGCAATCTTGAGTTGGGTGCGAAGGATCTGAGTCAACTCAGCTCGGTAACTACCCAATAAGGTTTTAATCTTGTCTTCCACCTCGTCCCATAGGTCGCGTGCGGCAGATACATCGACTGCACTCCGCTGGCCAAGCAAGCCATGGTGCGGCCCGTTATAAGGCAAGGGTTCACCTAGGGTATTGTTTTGCACCGGCAGGGCCAGGGTGCGGGTCCAGTGGTGGAAGGTTTCGCGCAGATCGTTAACCGCCATTTCTTCCACAGTGAACAGCACCAGCGCTTCAGCGCCAGCCGGCACCTGGCCACGGCTTACCAGCCAGCGGCTAGGCGGCTGGAAATCGGTCTGCCCGCCCGGAAAGCGCAAGCGTGCAAAGGCATTGAGCGACTGACGCAGCAACGGATGGCCCAGGTGCAGCAGCACGGTGTCCGGGGAGGGGCGGAATACCGGGCGGCCATTGACGTTGTGTATAAAGAAGTGGTTGTCGAACACCAGCCAGGGCATGGCACCACTCACACCTTTCTGTGAGGGCAAGCGCAGGCTGTCATCGACCACGGCCTGCCAACGCATAGGTAGCGGCGTACGCAAGCGCATGCGGCCTTGGGCATCGGGACCATCCAGAACTTCGCGCGAGGCACCCAGCCCCATTGCAACACCGAGCGTGTCTTTGAGGGTAACGGGATTAAGGTCTAGGTCGTCCAGCAGCTGTTGTAACCGTTGTTTTTCGTCTTCGCCGCGCTCCTCTGTGTGGACCTTGGCATCTTCGGTTGCATTTCTGCGGCTGCTTATCTGCAGATCCAGGTCACCCAGCACGTCGCTGTCTTCATTCATTTCCATCATGCGACGCTGAAAAGCGGCATCAAAAACCTCACCCACCGACCCCAGGTCCTCGCGGATGTCGTTGACCTTGCTCAGTACGCGGGCGACAAACTGGAGGTCACTGTCATCTTCGCTGGTGAAGTGAAAGATGGTGACATCCCGCGATTGCCCATGACGGTCAATACGACCGTTACGCTGTTCCAGACGCGAGGGGTTCCACGGAATCTCGTAGTGCATCAACAAGCGGGCAGTGTGCTGCAGGTTAAGACCTTCAGATGCAGCATCGGTCGCGACTAGAATTCGTATCGGCGCATCGGGATCGTTGAAGGCACGCTTTACCGCCTCGCGCTCGTCCTCATGCATGCCGCCGTAGAGCATGCAGATGCTGCCGGCTTCAGCGCCATACTCGTCATTCAGGCGGTTGACCAAATAGTCGAGCGTGGTTTTGTACTCGGTGAAAATGATCAGTCGCTCATCATTTTTCCACTGCTCCGCGTTACGCAGCTCCTTACCGATCAGCTCGCGCAAGCGATCAAAGCGGGCATCCGATTTCGGTTTGGCCTTAACCACGGGCTGCTTGTCTAGCCCCAATGACTTCAGCGCTGCATCGATTGCCTCAATCTCGGGCTGCAGAACCTCCACGTAGGGGTGCATCCAGGCACCGACAACCTGTGCCGCATGGCGGCTGCGGCTCTCGCGCTCCTGATCATCATCGATATCTTCTTCACTGGCGCGGCGGGCGGCAGCCACCTCAGCTGCCTGCAACGCCTCTTTAGCAGCCAGACCCTCCTTGAAGCGCAACCAGCTGTCGGCAAAGGCCACCGGGCACGACAACAAGCGCTTGCGCAGAATCTCAATGGCGAAATTGAGCACCATGCGTGCTTCGGGTGCGGTGCGGATAATGCCTTTCAACTGCGCGCAGAACTTGCGAACGGCAACCGCCAGCTCCTGCTCCGGCTTGAACATATACAGCGGCAGCGGCTCCAAATAGCGCTTGGCGAAACGCGGCACTCGACCGGCCTGCCGATCCTGGTCGTTGATTTCGCTTTTCAGTCGACGGATCAGCACATCGCCGATCATCTTGCGCTCTTTGTCGGTGAAATCCGGCGTTTGGGTAAAGCGCACCGGGTCCAGCTGTTCCAGCAGACCAGAGAAGCAGCGGGTATGGCCGTTGTGTGGTGTTGCTGTCAGGAACAGGCGGTGTTCAAAATACGGCGTCAGAATCCGCAGCATTTTGGCCAGATCGCTGTCCTCACCGAAGTTGGACGGCATCAGGTTGTGGGCTTCATCGACAATCAGCAGGTCCCAGGGCAACTGTGCCCCGCCCCGCTGCTTGATGGAATCACAGTTGGCAATGAACTGCTCCAGCACATCCGGTTGGCGCAAGTAGTGGTAGGACGTGATGATGCGCGGCAGTGCACGCCAGGGGTTGGCATCTAATCCCATCTCTTTCTGCAGCTTGTGGGTGGCGGCTTTGTCGACGATATCGAAACCCAGGGAGAACTTCTCCTCCATCTCCTGCTGCCACTGGGTACGCAATGCCGCAGGAGTAATGATCAGCACCCGGCGGATACGACGTTTACGGATCAGCTCAGCCAGAATCAGACCGGCTTCGACGGTTTTACCCAAACCCACATCATCGGCCAGCAGTAGCGACACACGTGGCATGCGCATGGCCCGGGCCAGGGGTACGAGCTGAAAGTCATCAACGCTGACGGCGCCGTAGACGGGGGCTGTGGGCACTGGTTCTGAGCGTTCCTGCGGATTACTGGCCGACAGGAACGGCGTTAGCGCGCTCCAGCGGGCGGCTCGCTGCAAAGCCAGGAACTCCCCCTGCTGCATCGGCGCTTCGCGATCAATTTTGGGCAGCGCGTTCGGCTCCAACACCACCGGATCGCGCTCACGCTCCCATAGAAGGGACTCTTCGGCATCGCCATCGGCATCACTGAACTCGATCGTTACCAAGTGCAGCAAAGCAGACGTCTTGCTATCACTGAAGGGCTCTACGGAGGAGATCACGCCGCGGCGGTTACGGACTGTGGCAAGCATGCCAATCCTAGGCAAGTGACTGGCCGCTGTGTCTGAATTAGTCATTGATGATTCCGTTCAATTTTGAAGTCGGCAAAAGACTATTAAGGAATTGGATTTCTTGGCTCTGAACGAAAAATACTTAGTAGCCATAAGAAGATACGGTTTTATGCTGAACCTTAACCGTCTGAAGCGAATCGAGCCAGAGCCTCGTTGTTCAGCCATCAGTTCTGTTTTCAGTTGACCGGCGCGCAATCCTTCGACATGGGCGTTTTCGCCACATCGCCGCGACCCGTGCAGATCAAGCTGATGCGCAGTCCTGACTGCAAACCGGCCGCATAGTTGGCGTGATCCTCATCCAGCTCGAACTGCGGCTCCATGAATTGGTTTACCCCGCCACGCAGGGTGACGTAAGGGTTGCCGAACATGTCGGTGTTGATGGAGTCCACCGTGCCCGTGATCTTGAAGCGCCTGCCTTTGAACTGCTGATCGGCCGCGACTGTGTTGCGGTCATAGGCCTGTGCCAGTTGCTGAGCACCCACTTCAATCAGCGGTTCGACCGGGGCCTCCACTTTCGTCGGTTGGCTCTGCTTGCTTGAGGTAGCAGACGGCGTGCTGGCGGGGCGGTCCCCTGAAGCCATCGCAACGACCATCAGCGCGAGCCAGGCAAAGCCGATCACCCGGCTGGTAGTGCTATGCCCTTGGCGCAGCAGGAACCAAACAAAGATGACCGGAAACAGAAAAATCCCGACGCCGAGCCAGAAGCCGACACTGCGGCTAGTGGCTTGGGCGGGCGGGCGGTATTTGAACGGCGGCAGTCTGCTTGGCGATAGGCGCGCCACAATGTGGGCAGGCAGCAGCCTGGTCGCTGGCCATGGGATCGCATTCGCTGCAGTTGATCAGTGCCATTTCACTACTCCTTGATTGTATTTCCTGAGCCAGCCTGGATTGGCCGGCTTGTTTGTCAGGATCAAGATATGTAGCGTGGCTTGACGTATCCAGAGTGTGCGTCCGTACAGGTAAAGTTTTCGAGCAAGTGAGGCCGGCTTGAAACGCAAACAGGAAATCGAGTCCGTGCGCTGGGATCTGGCGCTGCGCTATCGCCTGATCGAGACGGTGGTGTGGTGGGAAGGACGTTTAACCACCGGGCATCTGATGCAGAGCTTTGGCATTAGCCGGCAGCAAGCGTCGAAGGACATCAATTCCTACATCGCCGACTACGCGCCGAAGAACCTAGAATACGACAAGCATTTGAAGGAGTATGTGCCTAGCCGCCACTTCAAACCGCTGTTTATCGATGGCAGCGCCAGCGCCTACCTGCACCTGCTCAACCAGAATCACGACCGCGCGCCGTATGTTGAAGGGCTGGCGTTGGCCTATGCGCACACTGAGGTACTGGATGTGCCGGATCGCTCAGTGCGCCCGGAGGTGATGCGTCCTCTGCTCAAGGCCTGCCGCGAGGGCCTGCGTCTGGAGTGCGAGTACGTGTCTTTCACTCCCCCAGACGGCGAAATCCGTCTGATTGCGCCCCATGCGCTGATCTTCACCGGCATGCGCTGGCATATGCGGGCCTACTGCGAGAGAAATCGCGACTACCGCGACTTCGTGCTGAGCCGCTTTCGCGGTGAGCCCGAGTTGATGGACGACGAAACCGAAAACATCCGCGAGAAAGATTCGGGTTGGTCCAGTCAAGTGCAGGTCATCATCGAGCCGGACTCACCCTGAAACCCGAGCAGCAAGCCATCATCGACTATGGCATGCAGGATGGCCGCCTGGTGATCGAAACGCGTGGCGCGCTTGTGCGGTATGTGCTGCAGCGCTATCAAATCGACACGACCAAGGTGCATGCCAAAGCGACAGCGCAACAGATTGTGGTGGTGAATTTGGATGAGCTGCAGAGGTGGCTTTATCACTGAGCCCTGGGCTTAACCAATATAAGGTCGCTGTCATCGACGCCATCACGAAGGTACAGCTCTGGCGTGGATTCCTCTGAAATTCCTTCCAGCATCAACGCGGTCTTGGCTTGCTTGAAAGCGGCTGGAATTGAACAGCCGAATCCAATAGCCGAATAAAATTGCGCTGAAAATACGCGGGCCGCTTCGTCACCAATTGACTGATTCATGCCAATAGCAGCATCAACATGTTGCGTGCATGCGGCTGCTTGGTTGAACGAGTGACACGTATTGAAGAAGACCAACCGAACCGAGTCGTAAAGCTCAAAGGTGGCGACAATGCTCGCCATCGAAACCAGCTTTGCGTCGCCGTTTCGGTCTTGCAGAACGAGCTCATCCTGATCGCTGCCATGCCCACTAAAATGCACAATCGTGGGCTTGAGCTCGTTCATGTATTGCAGGATTTCTGCAGGACGCAGAGCCCATCTCGACTCAAGCTTAACTGCGTCACGATGATCAGAGAGCCTAATTTTTTGGTGAATCTCACGGACTTCTTCATCCAGCAATAGCCTACGATCAGAGGCTGTCGCAGGATCAGTCGCAAAGAAGGCAACCTTAATTTCTTCGGGCAGCGCAGCCAACTTATCAATGCGGGCAGCAGTTTCCCTGTGAAGAGAATCATGTGTTTTCAGGCTGGACTCTACCTCTCGGAATTGCCGTTTCTGTGCCTCCTGCATTTTTTGCTGCTCCGTATTTCGTTTCTTCAGCACCCTCGCTTCTTCGCTCTCCACACGCAGCTCAGCTGTCGCCAGTTTTTTCTGCTCTGCGGCAATCTTCTTCTCCAGCTTGGCAACTTCAACCAAGTGCTTCGCCTGCACATCTGCATACCGGGCAGCTTCTTTAAGCTTGGAATTAGCTGTAGACAACTGTTTGGTTTTGCTGGCGGCAGATCCAGCAGCAAGAGATTTTTTCCCAGCATCAGCCGCCTTCTGAGACTCTCTGGCCTTCAGGCTCGATAGCTTTGCTAGAGCTTCACGAATGCTGGCAACTTGGCGACGATACATATCAACACTCATAGGCGCTCCCTACAGTTTTCAAAAACGGCGCAGCAGAAAAACGGGCCGAGTAGATAGCGTTAAATCAGTCCGCCGGGCCGCCATAGGCGACACGAGCCAAACCCAGCATCAGGGTCAAAGCATCCCCCGATTTTTGACTTCATCACCAAGATGAGCGACCTTCAACGCGGAGAGCTCGTCCTGCGACATCAGCGTCACAACAGCTGCAGCGCCCCACGACTGAACCCGATCTAGGTCAAGAGAAAGGTCGCGCTGGAAGGCCCCCCGAAAGCGCGTTGGGCTGCTGCTTGCCGGGACAAAGCGTCATGCCCAGAGAACCATCGCAGGCCTCACCTTGCACGGACGCGATGATCAGCGGACTGCTGTGGCTAGTCAGAACATCCATACAAAATCCTTCCCCTGAATGAGGTGCTGAGACTAGGGTACCGAATGGAATGCCACAATGCCGCGAGTGGCTATCCATACAGGTCTACTTTTCGCGCAGAAGAAACTCCCTCTGGAGCTCTACATGATGCAGATTCCGCTCATAGCAATCCTGCTGCTTGGTCTCACAGCAACAGCAAACGCAGCTGATACGTCCAGCTGTTACGCCATAGCTGAGGCTGATGCCCGAACATACTGCCTGGCTCTCGCGCACAATGACCCCGGTCGCTGCTATGCGATTCAAGACTCTGCGATGCGCAGCCGTTGCATGGCTGAGGTAAGGCAATGAGCACCGCCGAGATACAAGCACAGCTGATTGACCTGGACGGTCTGGCTCGCGAAACAGACCGCGCGGAAAGAGAGATTTTGCGCAAAGCTCAAGATCGACTCAGCCAACTATCTGATCAATCAGGCAGCGAACCTGAAGAGCGCCTGCTGATGGAAGTAATCCACAAGGCACAGGCGGCGCTTGGAGCAAGCTCCTAGTCATCCACCCAGTGCCATAGTGATTCCCCAGCCTAACCTGCCAGGGTTATTTGAGCCCAGCCGGGCCCAACGCAAGCGACAGTACTATGGGGAATTAGAGCCTACTTGCCCCGAAACCATGCTGGCCATTCCCGTAGACCTTCGTAGCAACCTTGCAGAGGTAGCTGGCCCTATAGAAAAAATCGGCCTGACTCTGCGGATCATTACGACGTAGGCAGTAGGCAGAATTGGCCGGTATCTCCACCAGCCCTCTGACGGCCTCCACTGATAAGCCCAAGGCACTTGCCCACGCCTGTTCGAGACGATTGAACATGTTGTCCCTTCCTGTCTCGAATTTACCGAGGGCATTAAACGCATCAAAATTCAGCAAAATAGCCATGTGATAGTGTGGTTTTCCATTCGACCCAAATTCCCGCACCCATATGCACCGCACGATACTGTCATGTGCATACTTGTTCTCTTGGCGTGCCTTTTCCCGATTATTGGAAATCTTCGCCTTGAGCGACTTCATAAAACGCCCTATCACCTTATTCGTGTAATGACACTCAGGCAAATTGACTCCAACGGGAAACCTCAAGTCAATCCTAAAAGCCAAAACCCTAGAGTATTGCTGAAGAGCATTATCAATCACACCACGAAGCCTTTCTAGATACTGCTGAAAAAATGGCCCCTTATCGCCCTGGACTGGCAGTCCACAATAGTCACTTTCATAATGAATGAGTAGATTTTTGTTTTGATGATGACGTAACATTACTTAACACCTCACTGTTAGATTCATATACTTCTAACAGTAAGTAGTTTTTAACAGACATCAATCTTCAACCCTATGGATGACACTTGTGGGTGTCATCCATATACCAATAATCACACTACTAAAGCATACTACCAATACCGAGAAGAAAAATTCATAAGATGCAGCTTATCAACTACATACACACAGACAAAGACCATAAAAACCTAGAACTAACTACTCGCGTAAAATATCACCACAGCCGGGTTCGCCCCGACCGTGGTGACAACCAACTATTTACAAGAACAGCTGGAGCTTCACCTTAAGAAACTTCTTGAATATCTCGCTCTGCCACCCTCTCCAGTATCCATTCAGACACCTCACCCTCCAGCCAACCCACGCTTCTTCCTCCCAAGGGAATTGGCTTCGGAAACCAACTTTCGGAAACGTACTTGTAAATTGTGGAGCGCCCGAGACCGGTCATCTCCATTACCTGCTGCAATCGAATTACTTTCATGATGAGCTCCTAACTTGACTCATCAGATCTGGCTTCCCCGTCCTTTTTTACACGCCGTCAAGCCCTCCCCTACCGAACAACCACCCGCCCCCACACCTGGCTTTCTCTGTAAAAAGTGAGGTCGACGATCAAAGCCAGCTCCTGATCGCACAACGCGTCAACGCACCTATCACCAACCTAGCCACAGGACACTGAATCGAACCGAAAAGACGATTCAGAACGCTGCCCCACCCGTTAGCCCCCATGTATACTGCGCCTACGACTGATTAAAACCTCTATGGAACCAGTAGAATACACCAAAAACACAACATAAATTGACCTACAGAATCACTGAAATTCTACTAGAGTCTAAGCTAGGAAGAACTTACCTCATGGCTAACGCAATCAACGACAGCCTCCAGAAAACGCTGAACGGTCTCAATGTAGATAGCAGGCTAAGCACCTGGCTATGGCTCTTCCTGAAAAGCCAAGCCCCACACGCCAATCTCGGGGAGCTCGGCAGCCCTGGCATGCGAGACCGCATGGCAGATCTCATCCAGAACACTCAATTAAACGCAGAGCTTATTGAGGCACAAAGCGCCTTATTCTTGCTGCCAGAAAAAGATTTAGAGTGGATAACAAACAACAAGAGACAAAATTTATTTATATCTAGAAAGCTTATTGAAAAAACCGGTTATCAGCCCACCCTGCCACCAACCAACTTGACGGGTAGAGCTCTTACCATTGCCATGGTGGACATATGGGCAATAGAAAAAAACCATAAATCATGGATAATCAATCAAGTAAAATTTGAATGGGAACAGCACTCGAGCTCAGACCAGATATTCAAATGGTTTGATGCTAGCGACATCGAACAAAGGCTAGAAACCGCATGGGAAATAACTAAAAGGAAATTCCCACTCCTGACATCCCAACAAAACACCCCAAAAGAAAAAGACGAATTTATAATTTTGCTCGAAACCCAGCTCATTACCACATCAGATAAAATACTACTCATGGAATTCATCAAGAAACGATGGAGCCAAAATAAATATCGAGCAAAATTAACGGGAAAAAAACAATACAACTTCATCCTATCTGACAAGACAATAAATCGCCTTGACAGGCTAGCGGATAAATACGATTTAAAAAGAACCGAAGTGCTAGAAATACTGATTCAGATGGAAGAGGAAAAAGGGATTTATATCTCAGAAAGAAAAGCTCTAACTAAATTGACCTAGTGGACTGTCTAAATGGTTCGTTGATCTTTCAGGAAGGTTATGCTGTGCGCCCGACGTCTCCCCCGATTTGAGAGCGCTCAGCTTTAAAGTCCAATCCCAGTAACTAGTAGATTGGACATGAAGAAGCGTTTCATTGAAGAGCAAATCATTGGCTTCCTACGAGAAGCCGAGGCTGGGCTACCTATCAAGGAGCTGTGTCGTCGGCACGGTTTTTCAGATGCCAGTTACTACCTCTGGCGTAGCAAGTTTGGCGGGATGAACGTGTCGGATGCGAAGCTCCTGAAGGAGCTGGAAGGCGAAAATGCCCGGCTGAAGAAAATGCTCGCCGAGTCGATGCTGAAGATCGAAGTCACCCGCGAGGCGTTGCGAAAAAAGTGGTGAGCGCACCCTCCCGTCGCGAGCCGGTGCGCCTGTATGCCGAAGCCCGCCTGCAGGTGAAAAGGCGTAAGCGCAAGAAGATCCCGATTCCAGATCGACAACCACTGGGCCGTCCTCGGGCCGCCAACCAGGTCTGATCGCACAGCTGAAGGGCGTGTCATCAAGAGCCTGACCGTGGTGGATGATGCCACCCATGAGGCTGTTGTCATCGTGCCGGAACGAGCAATTGGCGGGCTTTCGCTGACGCGCATCCTGGAGCGTCTGGCCATGTCACGAGGTCTGCCCAAAGCCATCCGCACGGACAATGGCAAGGAGTTCTGTGGTCGGGCTATGCTGAATTGGGCTCATCAGCGAGGTGTGCAGCTGTTCCTGATTGAGCCAGGAAAGCCCAATCAGAACGCCTACATCGAATCGTTTAACGGCCCTTCCGTGATGAATGCCTGAACAAGCACTGGTTCACCAGCCTGCCGCACGCCAAGGTAGTGATTGAGTCCTGGCGCAGGGAATACAACGAAGAGGGACCGAAGAAGGGATTGGTGGGTTTAACCCCATCGGCCTATGCCGAGCAACTGGCCTCGAAAGCCGTTACATTGCCCAGGACTCTAAAGCCAGCTGCTACTGAAGAAGGGGGGAGACGTCGCAGACAGCTCTGCATGACCTAGGCGCGCAAACTTTAGAAAATCAGCAGTGGGGCAAAAAGTGGGGCAAAATTCAAAGGCAGGCAAAATCCATCTACCATAAAAAAATCCAGTCACCGTTAAGTGACTGGATTTTCTAGGGTTTTTTGGTCGGGACGGAGTGATTCGAACACTCGACCCCTTGCACCCCATGCAAGTGCGCTACCAGGCTGCGCTACGCCCCGACTGACGCCAACAGCACT
>PGZJ01000013.1 GCA_002840055.1 Gammaproteobacteria bacterium HGW-Gammaproteobacteria-11
CCTTAGGGCCATGATCCCGCGCTTTCTCACCGCAGCCGTGCGAACGCCGCCAATGCCGTACCGGTTCCTGAAGATGGCTGAACCTTATGCGTAATCAGGTAAGCATATGCTCAGGCTCCTGTGCTTATTTGATCAAATGATCAAACAAAGCCAATGACGGCCTCGTCATTGCTATGCGGGCAATCCATGCTTTTAGTCGAAATAATATAAATTTGCTCTAATTTTCAATCGTTTACGATTTTTCGGAAGATTCAATAACAAAGCTGGCACAACCGTTGCTCCGGTACCTCACACACAACAATGAGCACACGGGATTACACCATGAGCCAACCGAGCCAAAGCTTTGACGAGATGGTCCGCTATATCCGGGTGCGAAGTGAGCCCGATGCCCGCTTTGTCGAATTTGATTTCGCCATTGGGCACCCCGACCTCTTTGTTGAGCTAGCGCTGCCGCCGGGCGCCTTCGAGCAGTTCTGCAAACACAATCATGTTGTGCACATGGATGAAGAGATGTGCCGTCTGGTTGATGCGGACATGGTCAAGTGGCGCTTCGGCGAAAAAGGTCGTCGCTAGGCCGCCATCAGCACCAGCGCTTTTACACAAAAACAACAGGGTACGCTTGCTATGAGCATTGAAATCAAAACCAATACGGTGGAGCCGATCCGCCACACCTACAGCAACATCAAGCGCCGCTTTGGCGACAAGCCAGCCTCACGCTACCAGGAAGCCAGCTTCGATATCGAAGCCACCACCAACTTCCATTATCGTCCGCTGTGGGATCCGGCACACAAACTGAATGACCCGACTCGGACCGTAATCCGTATGCAGGACTGGCATGCCGTGACTGACCCGCGCCAGTTCTACTACGGTGCCTACGTCGGCAACCGGGCCAAGATGCAAGAAGCCGCCGAGCACAGCTACAGCTTCTGCGATAAGCGCGGTCTGCTGACCCGCCTGCCGGAAAGCGTGCAGGAGGATTTACTGCGGCTGCTGGTGCCGCTGCGCCATGTGGAAATGGGCGCGAACATGAACAACAGCAGCATTGCTGGTGATGCCATTGCCGGCACCATGACCCAGATGCACATCTATCAGGCTATGGATCGCCTCGGCATGGGCCAATACCTGTCACGCATTGCCCTCATGCTGGATGGCAACACGGGCACAGCGCTGGATCGCTCCAAGGGTTACTGGATGGATGATCCATTGTGGCAGCCGATGCGCCGCCTGGTGGAAGACACCCTAGTGATCAAGGACTGGTTCGAGCTGGACCTAGTACAGAACCTGATCCTCGACGGCCACCTCTATCCGCTGATGTATCAGCACTTTGAACAATGGCTGGCTGACAACAACGCCGAAAACGTCTCCATGCTCACCGAGTTCATGCGTGACTGGTACAAGGAAAGCCTGCGCTGGATCGACAGCATGCTGAAAACCGTCATCAGCGAAAGTCCGGAGAATGCCGAGCAAATGCAGGCCTGGCTGCAGCAGTGGCAGCCACGGGTGATTGAAGCTCTGAGGCCACTGGCTGAAGCCAGTGTCGGTATCGACGCCCTGAATGAAGTCAGCCAGCAATTCGCCATGCGCCTGAAGCGCATTGGCCTGATTCAGGAAGGAGCTGCGGCATGAGCCAACTCGCTTTTATCGTCTTCCAGGATAACGACAACGCTCGCTACATCGTGGAAGCCATTGCGCAGGACAACCCCCAAGCCGAGGTGCAACACCAACCCGCAATGATCCGTATCCAGGCCGAAAAACGCCTGGTGATCAACCGTGCCACGGTTGAAGAGAAGATCGGCCGGGAGTGGGACGTACAGGAAATGCTTCTGGACGTCATCAGTATCGGCGGCAACGTGGATGAGGATGACGATCATTTCATCCTCGAGTGGAAAAACTAGGAGTCTCGTCATGACCGTAAAAAACAAAAAGCTGAACATGAAAGACAAGTACCAGTACCTGACCCGTGATATGTCTTGGGAACCGAGCTATCAGTCGAAGAAAGACATCTTCCCGCATGAGGATTTCGAAGGTATCAAGATTACCGACTGGGACAAGTGGGAAGACCCCTTCCGCCTGACCATGGACTCCTACTGGAAATATCAGGCGGAAAAAGAGAAAAAGCTCTACGCCATTTTTGATGCCTTCGCCCAGAACAACGGTCATCAGAATATTACTGACGCGCGCTATGTCAATGCATTGAAGCTCTTCATCAGTGGCATATCGCCGCTTGAATACGGCGCCTTCCAGGGCTATGCCAAGGTTGGCCGCCAGTTCAGTGGTGCCGGTGCGCGTACCGCCTGCCAGATGCAGGCGATTGACGAACTGCGACATGTGCAAACCCAGATGCATGCCATGAGCCATTACAACAAGCACTTCAATGGCCTTCACGATGCTTCTCACATGCATGACCGCGTCTGGTTCCTGTCCGTACCCAAGTCGTTCTTTGATGACGCACGCAGTGCCGGCCCGTTCGAGTTCCTGACTGCGATCTCGTTCTCATTCGAGTACGTGCTGACCAATCTGCTGTTCGTGCCCTTCATGTCCGGCGCAGCCTATAACGGCGACATGGCCACTGTGACCTTCGGTTTCTCCGCCCAGTCGGACGAAGCGCGGCACATGACCCTGGGTCTGGAAGTGATCAAGTTCATTCTCGAGCAGCACGAAGACAACGTGCCTATCGTGCAGCACTGGATCGACAAGTGGTTCTGGCGTGGTTTCCGCTTGCTGAGTCTGGTCAGCATGATGATGGACTACATGCTGCCGAACAAGGTGATGTCCTGGAAGCAGGCGTGGGAAGTCTATTACGAAGAAGCCGGCGGCGCCCTGTTCAAGGACCTGGCCCGCTATGGCATCCGTCCGCCCAAGTACCAGGACGTCGCCAACAAGGCCAAAGACCATATCAGCCACCAGCTGTGGTCGACCTTCTATCAGTACGGCCACGCTACCAACTTCCATACCTGGATGCCCAGCGAGGACGAAATGGCCTGGTTGTCCGAGCAGTACCCGGACACCTTCGACCAGTACTACCGCCCGCGCTTCGAGCACTGGCAGGCGCTGCAGGAAAAAGATGAGCGTTTCTACAACAACACCTTGCCGCAACTGTGCCAGGTCTGCCAGGTGCCCACCCTGTTCACCGAAACAGATGATCCGACCACGATCAGCCACCGCAGCACCGAGTTTGAAGGCGAGCGGTACCACTTCTGCTCGGATGGCTGCTGTGACATCTTCCAGTACGAGCCGGAAAAATATGTGCAGGCCTGGCTGCCAGTGCATCAGATCTATCAGGGCAACTGTGAAGGTGGCGATGTCGAGACGGTTGTTTCCAAGTATTACCACATCGAAATCGGCAAGGACAATTTCGAGTACCTCGGCTCCCAGGATCATCAGCGCTGGTTAGCGCTCAAGGGCAAAAAGCCTCTGGCGGGTAACAAGCAGGACGCCGCCTGATACCGGACCGGGCAGGGGGCACGGACCGGCGCAGGCGCCGACCCCCGCTGCCCTTCGGCACCCAATAATAAAGGACATTCCATCATGAGTATCAAAGCGATTTCCGACTACCCCACTGAGCACAAGGATCGCGTTGAAAACTTCAACGGCATGCAGGTCGTCTATCTGCTGTGGTCACAACATCTGATGTTTGCCTCACCCCTGGCGGTCATGGCCGCACCGGATATGCCGCTGACCAGCTTCTTCAGTGATGTGGTTACCCCGGCCTACGCCAGCCACCCGGACAGCGCCAAGGTTGACCTGACGAAGGCCGAATGGCAGCTGAATGGCCGGCCTTTCACCCCCAATCTGCAAGCCAGCCTGATCGACAACGGTATTGATCACAAGAGCATGCTGACCATGACCACCCCGGGCCTGACAGGCATCCAGGGTTCGGCGAGCTGAGGGCAGGATCATGAGTTATACCCTGACGATTGAGCCAATCGGCGAAGAGATTCACGTCGAAGAAGGCCAGACCGTGCTGCAGGCCGCCCTGCGCCAGGGCGTCTGGTTGCCTTTCGCCTGCGGTCACGGGACCTGCGCGACCTGCAAGGTGCAGGTGGTCGAAGGTGATGTCGATATCGGCGAAGCCTCACCCTTTGCCTTGATGGATATGGAGCGCGATGAAGGCAAGGTACTGGCCTGCTGCGCCACCTTGCAGAGCGATGCCACCATTGAAGCGGATATTGATGTCGACGACGACTTCGAGGGCCATCCGGTAGAGGACTTTCAGGCTACCGTCAGCCGTATTGTTGACCTGTCACCGACCATCAAGGGCGTACATCTGAAACTGGATCGGCCGATGACCTTTCAGGCCGGCCAATACATCAACCTGGAATTACCCGGTATCGAAGGCAGCCGTGCCTTTTCCCTCGCCAATCCGCCTAACAGCGCCGACGAGATCGAACTGCATGTGCGTCTGGTCGAGGGCGGCGCTGCCACCACCTATATCCACGAGCAACTGAAAGCAGGCGATGCCGTTGACGTATCCGGTCCCTACGGCCAGTTCTTCGTGCGCAGTTCGCAACCGGGCAACCTAATTTTCATTGCTGGCGGCTCCGGTCTGTCCAGTCCGCAGTCGATGATTCTCGATCTGCTGGCGCAGGGTGATGAGCGTCAGATCACCTTGTTCCAGGGCGCCCGCAATAGCGCCGAGCTCTACAACCGCGAACTTTTCGAGCAGCTGGCTGCCGAGCACACCAACTTCAGCTATGTACCAGCGCTAAGCCAGGCCGCCGATGATGCCGACTGGACTGGGTTTCGTGGCTATGTGCACGACGCCGCAAAACTGCACTTCGACAATCGCTTCAGTGATCACAAGGCCTATCTATGTGGTCCGCCTCCGATGATTGATGCGGCCATCACCAGCCTGATGCAAGGCCGTCTGTTCGAGCGTGACATATATATGGAGCGCTTCCTGACCGCTGCCGATGGCGCGGAAGACACCCAGCGCTCGGCCCTGTTCAAACGTATCTGAAATAACCGCGCAGGGGCACAAGGCCTTGAGCGGTGTTAACGCAATATCCGCCCGGACCCGCAGCTGTTGGGTACAGAGCAAAAACGACAGTCGAGAACAACGCTATGGCTGAACTATTTGAAGTGACCGAACTGATCAAGTGTCTGCAGTTTAGCTGCAGCCGCGACCAGTCATTACTCAAAGCCATGGAGCAGGCTGGCAAACGCTGCATCCCGGTTGGCTGTCGTGGCGGTGGCTGTGGTCTGTGCAAGGTGCAGATTCGCAGTGGCGAGTTTGATTGCGGACCAATGAGCAAGAAACATGTTGACGAGGAGTCCCGTCGCTGCGGCCAGGTGCTGGCTTGCCGGGTCTACCCGTTGAGTAATTTGACCTTTGAGTACCGGCCCGCCGACGCGCTGGCCAGCGTCAAACAACAAGTCCAATGAGGTGATGTCATGAGAAAAGGTGTAATGCGTCCAGGCCACGTGCAACTCCGGGTACTGGATATAGAAGCGGCGGTGCACCACTACACCGACCTGATGGGTCTAATCGAAATGGACCGTGACGACCAGGGCCGGGTATACCTGAAAGCCTGGTCCGAAGTCGACAAGTTTTCCGTGGTTCTCAATCCGGATGATGAGCCGGGCATGGACTTTATGGGCTTCAAGGTTGTGGACGATGCCACCTTGACCCAGCTGGGCAAAGACCTGCAAGCCTGGGGTTGCGCGGTGGACGAAATCCTTGCCGGCGAGCTCAAGGGCTGTGGCCGTCGCCTGCGTTTCCAGGTCCCCAGCGGGCACTTTTTCGAGCTCTATGCCGAGAAAGAATACACCGGCAAGTGGGGCGTCTCTGACGTCAACCCGGAAGCTTGGCCACGTAACCTGACCGGCATGAAAGCCGTGCGTTTCGACCATTGTCTTATGTATGGCGACGAGCTGGCAGCGACCTACGACCTGTTCGTCAATGTGCTGGGCTTCCACCTGGCCGAGCAGGTACTGGACGACAACGGTGACCGCATTGCCCAGTTTCTGACGGTGTCGATGAAAGCACACGACGTCGCATTCATCATGCATCCGGAAAAGGGCAAGTTTCATCACGCGTCTTTCTTCCTGGATACCTGGGAGCAGGTCCTGCGTGCCGCCGATCTGATCTCGATGACCGATACCTCAATCGATATCGGCCCGACCCGGCACGGCCTTACCCACGGGCAGACCATCTATTTCTTCGATCCCTCGGGCAACCGCAACGAAGTGTTCTGCGGCGGGGACTATCACTACCCCGACCACAAGCCAGTGACCTGGATGGCAAAAGATCTGGGCAAGGCGATTTTCTACCACGATCGAGTGCTCAACGAGCGCTTCCTCAGTGTGTTGACCTGATACATCCTTAGTTTGAAGAGAATTGCGCAGCCATGAAAGAAATCAAGCATTACATCAACGGTGAATATGTCGGATCAGCTAGCGGCCGCATGTTCGACAACATTAACCCGGCCAACGGCAAGCTGCTCGGGCGTGTACACGAGGCCGGAGAGGCCGAGGTGGATGCCGCAGTCAAGGCTGCGCGCGCAGCGCTCAAGGGCCCCTGGGGCAAGATGACGCTGGATGAGCGCAGCGCCATCCTGCATCGGGTAGCTGACGGCATTAGTGCCCGCTTCGAGGAATTTCTCCAAGCCGAGTGCCTGGATACCGGCAAGCCGCGTTCCATGGCTGGTCATATCGACATTCCACGTGGCGCGGCCAACTTCAAGGTGTTTGCCGACCTGGTCAAGAGTGTGCCGACGGAGTCCTTTGAGATGCCCACGCCGGATGGCACCGGGGCGGTCAATTACGCCGTGCGCAGGCCCAAGGGCGTGATCGGCGTGATTAGTCCGTGGAACCTGCCGCTGCTGCTGATGACCTGGAAAGTCGGCCCGGCACTGGCCTGTGGCAACACCGTGGTGGTCAAACCTTCGGAAGAAACCCCGACCACGACAGCCATGCTCGGCCAGGTCATGCAAGAAGCCGGCGTGCCTGACGGGGTGTTCAATGTGGTGCAAGGCTTTGGTGGCAACTCCGCCGGTGCCTTCCTCACCGCCCATCCGGATGTGGATGCCTATACCTTTACCGGCGAAACCGGTACCGGTGAGCTGATCATGCAGGCTGCTGCCAAGGGTATCCGTGATGCCTCACTGGAGCTCGGTGGCAAGAACGCTGGCCTGGTGTTCGCCGACTGCGATATGGACAAAGCCATTGAAGGCACCCTGCGGTCAGCCTTCGCCAACTGCGGCCAGGTTTGCCTGGGGACCGAGCGTGTCTACGTCGAACGCTCCATTTTCGACGAATTTGTCGCCCGACTGAAACAGGGCGCCGAGGCACTGGTCATCGGCCCACCGGAAAACCCGGATAGCGACCTGGGACCACTGGTCAGCCTCAAACAGCGCGAAAAGGTCCTTTCCTACTATCAGCAAGCGGTGAATGACGGCGCCACCGTGGTCACCGGCGGTGGCGTACCGGAGATGCCGGATGAACTGGCTGGCGGTGCCTGGGTGCAACCGACCATCTGGACCGGTCTGGCCGATGATTCGACGGTGGTGACCGAGGAGATCTTTGGCCCCTGCTGTCATATCCGCCCCTTTGATACCGAAGAGGAGGCCATCGAGCTGGCTAACAGCCTTCCCTATGGCCTGGCGTCAGCCATCTGGACCGAGAACACCAGCCGCGCCCACCGCGTTGCCGGACAGATAGAAGCCGGCATCATCTGGGTCAACAGCTGGTTCCTGCGTGACCTGCGTACCGCCTTTGGTGGCAGCAAGCAGTCGGGTACTGGCCGTGAAGGGGGTGTGCACTCGCTCGAGTTCTACACCGAAATGAAAAACATCTGCATCAAGTTGTGAGGCGCCCATGAATACTGCAGTCAACAGCCCGGAAATCGGCAGCGAGATCATCGCTGGCGGCTACCGCACCAACCTGCACGACCAAGGTGAAGGCTTCCCGCTGATGCTGATCCACGGCTCCGGTCCCGGCGTTACCGCCTGGGCTAACTGGCGCCTGGTGATCCCTGAACTGGCCAAACAGCGCCGGGTCATCGCTCCGGACATGCTCGGCTTCGGCTACAGCGAACGTCCCGAAACACCGGATTATCGTCGTGATGTCTGGGTGGAACACGCTATTGGCGTGCTGAATGCGCTGGGTATCGCGCAGGCCGATCTGGTCGGCAACTCCTTTGGTGGCGGTATTGCGCTGGCCCTGGCGATCAAATACCCGCAGCGCGTGCGCCGTCTGGTACTGATGGGTAGCGTCGGTGTCAGCTTCCCGCTGACTAAAGGTCTGGACGATGTCTGGGGCTATCAGCCCAGCTTCGAGACCATGCGTAATCTGATGGATACCTTCGCCTACAGCCGTGATTTGGTCACCGACGAACTGGCCGAGCTGCGCTATCAAGCCAGTATCCGTCCAGGTTTCCAGGAGTCTTTCGCACAAATGTTCCCAGCGCCGCGTCAGCGCTGGATCGACGGTCTGGCCAGTGATGAGGCCGCGATTCGCGCGCTGCCGCACGACACCCTGATTGTTCATGGTCGCGAAGACGCAGTGATTCCGCTCGACGCGTCACTCCAGCTGGCGCAGCTGATCGCCAATAGCCAATTGCATGTCTATGGCCTCTGTGGTCATTGGACCCAGATTGAACATTCCGCGCGCTTCACCCGCCTGGTAAGCGATTTTCTCAACGAAGCCGATCAGGCCTGAGGAGCAATACCTATGCAACCAACACAAATAAAACAACTGGGTGACGAGCTCTATCAAGCCATGATTAAGCGTGAGGCGGTCAGTCCACTGACCAGTCGCGGCTTTGATATCAGCATCGAAGATGCCTACTACATCTCCCTGCAGATGCTGCAAAATCGTCTGGATGCGGGCGAGCGCGTGATCGGCAAAAAAATTGGAGTGACCAGCAAGGCGGTGCAGAACATGCTCAATGTGCACCAGCCGGACTTCGGTTACCTGACCGACGCCATGGTCTACAACAGCGGCGAAGCCATGCCGATCAGCGAGAAGCTGATGCAGCCCCGCGCTGAAGGCGAAATTGCCTTCATTCTGAAAAAGGACCTGATCGGCCCCGGCGTCACCAACGCCGATGTCCTGGCCGCCACCGAATGCGTCATGCCCTGCTTCGAGATTGTCGATTCACGCATCCAGGACTGGAAAATCGCCATTCAGGACACGGTCGCCGACAACGCTTCCTGCGGCCTCTTCGTGCTCGGCGATCAGGCCGTATCCCCGCGCCAGGTCGACCTGGTCACCTGCGGCATGGTGGTCGAAAAGAATGGTCAGATCATCAGCACCGGCGCCGGCGCTGCCGCCCTGGGTTCGCCGGTCAACTGCGTTGCCTGGCTGGCCAACACCCTGGGCCAATTCGGTATTTCACTGAAAGCCGGCGAAGTCATCCTGTCCGGCTCTCTGGTGCCGCTGGAACCGGTCAAGGCCGGTGACTTCATGCAAGTCAGCATTGGCGGAATGGGTACGGCGAGCGTGCGCTTTACCTGATTTTTTCGCCACGCCACAACAACAGACAAGTAATACCCCTGAAAGGGACTGAACATGAACAAGAAACTGAAAGCTGCCGTCATCGGTTCGGGCAATATTGGCACCGACCTGATGATCAAGATACTGCGCAACAGCCAGCATATTGAAATGGCTGCCATGGTCGGTATCGACCCTGAATCCGATGGCCTGGCGCGTGCAACGCGCATGGGCGTAGCCACCACCCATGAAGGGGTGGATGGCCTGGTCAAGATGGCGGAATTTGCCGACATCGACTTTATCTTTGATGCCACCTCCGCCAGCGCACACATGCACAACGAGGTGTTTTTGCGCGGCCACAAGCCTGATCTGCGCATCATCGATCTGACCCCGGCGGCCATCGGGCCCTACTGCGTGCCGGTGGTGAACCTTGAACAGCATATCAAGGAAACCAACGTCAACATGGTCACCTGCGGTGGGCAGGCGACCATACCTATGGTGGCTGCGGTTTCTCGCGTAGCCAAGGTGCATTACGGCGAGATCGTCGCCTCGATTTCCTCCAAGTCTGCCGGCCCAGGTACCCGCGCCAACATCGACGAGTTTACCGAAACCACCTCCAAGGCGATCGAAGTGATCGGCGGCGCCAAGCGCGGCAAGGCAATCATCATCATGAACCCGGCCGAGCCGCCGCTGATCATGCGCGACACCGTGTATGTGCTCAGCGAACTGGCTGACCAGGCTGCGGTTGAAGCCTCGGTGGAAGAGATGGTTCAGGCAGTCAACAGTTACGTACCGGGCTATCGCCTGAAGCAGAAAGTGCAGTTCGACGTTATCCCGGAAGACCAGCCGCTGAACATTCCCGGCCTCGGTCACCTGAGCGGGCTGAAAACCTCGATCTTCCTCGAAGTCGAAGGTGCTGCCCATTATCTGCCGGCCTATGCTGGCAACCTCGACATCATGACCTCCGCAGCGCTGGCTACCGCCGAGCGTATGGCGCAGTCGATGAACAAGGCCTGAGGAGGACACGACCATGACATTTAATCCCGGCAAGAAACTCTATATCTCTGACGTTACCCTGCGCGACGGCAGCCATGCTATCCGCCACCAGTACTCGATCAAGAACGTACAGGACATCGCCCGTGCTCTGGATAAGGCCAAGGTCGACTCGATTGAGGTTGCTCACGGTGACGGCCTGCAGGGCTCCAGCTTCAACTATGGCTTTGGCGCGCATACCGATCTGGAATGGATTGAAGCGGTCGCCGAAGTGGTCACGCATTCGCAGATCGCCACCCTGCTGCTACCCGGCATTGGCACCACCCATGACCTGGATAACGCCTACCAGGCTGGCGCACGCATTGTCCGCGTCGCCACCCACTGCACCGAAGCCGATGTATCCAGACAGCACATTGAGCACGCACGCAAGCTGGGCATGGACACCGTGGGCTTTTTGATGATGAGCCACATGCAGACCCCGCAAGGCCTGGCCCAGCAAGCGAAAATGATGGAAGATTACGGCGCCACCTGCCTCTACGTAGTCGACTCCGGTGGTGCAATGGGCATGCAGGATATCCGTGATCGCTTCCGCGCACTCAAGGATGTGCTCAAGCCGGGAACCAAAACCGGCATGCACGCGCACCACAACCTCAGCCTCGGTGTAGCCAACTCCATCGTTGCGGTGGAAGAGGGCTGTGACCGCATCGACGCCAGCCTGGCTGGTATGGGCGCCGGTGCCGGTAACGCCCCATTGGAAGTCTTTATTGCTGCCGCCGAACGCCTCGGCTGGGAGCATGGCACTGACCTCTACACCCTGATGGATGCCGCTGACGATATCGTCCGCCCACTGCAGGACCGCCCGGTGCGGGTTGACCGCGAAACCTTGGCTCTGGGCTATGCCGGTGTCTATTCCAGCTTCCTGCGTCACGCTGAAGTCGCGGCACAGAAATACGGCCTGAAAACGGTCGACATTCTGGTCGCCCTTGGCGAACGTCGCATGGTCGGCGGCCAGGAAGACATGATCGTGGATGTAGCGCTGGATATCTTGAAGCAACAGGAGCAATCGGCATGAAAGAACAAACCCGCACTCTAAGCCGCGAGCAGGTAATGGCGCTGGCCGAGCATGTTGAAAATGCCGAACTGCAGGCGCATGACATTCACAAGATCACCAATGATTACCCGGAGATGACCTTTGCCGACGCCTACGATATCCAGTGGGAAATCCGTCGCCGTAAGGAAGCCCGCGGCAACAAGGTCGTGGGCCTGAAAATGGGCCTGACGTCCTGGGCCAAGATGGCGCAGATGGGCGTAGAAACGCCGATCTACGGCTTTCTCGCCGATTACTTCAGCGTGCCCGATGGCGGCGTGGTGGATACCAGCAAGCTAATACACCCCAAGATCGAAGCCGAGATTTCCTTTGTCACCAAAGCTCCGCTGAAAGGCCCGGGCTGCCATATCGGTGATGTTCTGGCCGCTACCGATTACGTGGTGCCCACCGTGGAAGTGATCGACTCGCGCTATGAGAATTTCAAGTTCGACCTGATTAGCGTAGTCGCCGATAACGCGTCCTCGACTCGCTTCATTACCGGAGGCCAGATGGCCAACGTGGAAGAGGTCGATCTGAAAAACTTTGGTGTGGTCGTCGAGAAGAACGGTGAGGTAGTCGATGTCGGTGCTGGAGCCGCGGTGCTCGGCCACCCTGCCTCCAGTGTGGCCATGCTGGCCAACCTGTTGGCTGAACGGGGCGAGCACATCCCGGCAGGAAGCTTCATCATGACAGGCGGGATTACCGCGGCTATCAGTGTCGCCGCCGGCGACAATATCAGCGTACGTTACCAGGGGTTGGGTAATGTTACCTGCCGCTTCATTTAGGGAGAGCAGCCATGCCCATTGCCCAGATTCATATTCTTGAGGGGCGTACCGACGAGCAGAAGGAGGCGCTGATCCGGGAGGTCAGTGACGCCATCGTGCGTGCACTGGATGCACCGCTGCCCAGTGTGCGGGTGATCATCAGCGAAATGCCCAAGGCGCATTTCGGCATTGGTGGTGAACCGGTGAGCAAGCTCAAGCGCTAAGCCACGGAGGCGCCATGCATGAAAGCTCGATGGCACCTGGAGCGCAGCCCCGGCTCCCGGCGTTCTACCTGTCCTGCGCTGAGCAGTTACCGAAAAGCAATCCCGGCAGGCCTCGCTTGAGCGTCTGCTCGATAGTGGGGTGCCTCCGCGGAGTGTTGTGTTCATTACCCTGCAGCCGGATCTGGTTAGCCCGGTACTGGCCTGTACGGCAGCCAGCGAGCTGAGTGCGCGCATACAGCGCATACTGAGTCTGCAAGGCCAGGAAATCAGCCTGGGCGATCAGCTCAGCTCGCGTGTTGAGGTACTGCAGCACTACCTGTTGGACCGGCCGCCGGCAACCTCCATCGAACTGCAGCTGTGTACAGGCCTGTCGGCGGACAACTATCGGCAACTGGGACACAGTCTGCAGGATCTGCGCAGTGAAGGGGTCCTGTTGATCTGTCTGGATAGTACTCCGGCTGACTGGCGTGATGCAGATTACCGGTCTCCCCATGACGGCTACTGGCGCGAGCTGATGGATCGCTGGGTCGATGAGCACCAATGGCAGCGGGCAATCAAGCTGGCCGACAAGGGCGGCAGCCAGGTGGTCGCTATGCAGTCCAGCATCAGCAACGCCAGTCTCAGTCTGATGCATGCGGCCTTTGCGCTCGGTGGGCTCTGCCAGCCGCAGCGGTTATTCGGTTATAGGCTAGATGACCGGGACCGCGCCCTCGCCGGACTCGGCTGGATGCGATAAGGAGTTGTTTTCATGCGCAGCACAGTGAACCAGGTCAATCTGCATTGGCGGGCCGCCCACCAGGCTGCGCTTGCGGCGACCGCACAGGCCGAACAGCTGGGTATTCGTATCCATGTCGCAGTAGTCGATCGCGCCGGTCTGACGCTGGCGTATCTGCGCATGAGCGACGCCTATCTGCACTCGGCTGATATTGCCAGCGACAAAGCGTATACCGCTGCCAGCTTTGGCTTTCCGAGCAGTGCCTGGCTTGGTATTCTCGAGGCTAATCCAGCCATGCGACTGGGCTTTCCCCAGCGGGAACGCCTGATCGTTTTTGGCGGTGGGTTGCCGATACGCGATGCAGCGGGTGAGCTGGTCGGCGGAATCGGGGTGTCCGGCGGTACGGAAGCCGAAGATGAAGCCTGTGCCCTTGCCGGACTCGCCGGTATTGGTCTTAAGCCAGACGGCGATTGAGCCGTTACTCCCATTAAAACAAGAATGTCGGGAGCACTACGCGTATGCATGGATTCTTTCAGGTGCCCTTTGCCCAGCAAACGTTGCTGCGCAGCGGTGATTATGATGAGGCCGTTGACCAGATAAATGGCAATCTAGGTGAGCAACGTACTGTCGCGCCCCTGGGGCGACGCCCCCAGGCGGATATTCACATTACCCTGCAGGCCCTGCCGGCGATCAAGCTGTTTGGCGCCCAATGGGGCGATCGCGTCAATATTCGTTCCACCCCGCTGGCCAGCTGGCATGCGATTTTACCCCTGAGCGGCGGCGTCTGTTGTCGTCAGGGTGAGCAGCAGGCGGCCGCTGGTGAGTTGCTGCTGTTCGCCCCCGAACATGAGGTTGACGTCACCTGGCAAGCAGGCACCCGGGCCATTGTCATGGCCGCCGACACAGCCCATCTCGGTCGCTATCTGCAGGAGCAGCATCAGCTTGAGGCCCCCCGTATTACCCGGCGTATTCTGCACATTCCCCGGACCGATCCAGCCATGCGCACGCTGGGGCTGCTGCTGCAGATGACCGATGGCGAGCTGGGTGCGGCGGACAGCGTGCTGAAGTCCGCTTCAGGCGAGCGGCATCTTCAGTCCCTGTTCTGCGAAACCCTGATCAAACTGGTTCCGGAATTTACCAGCCAGCCAGCGCGTGCGCTGCTGCCGGGGCTGCTCAAGCGGGTGGTTGACCACATCCAGGCGAATCTGGACCAGTCCTTGACCGTGGAAGATCTGGTTGCCATCAGCGGCGCAAGCCGACGCAGCCTCGAGCAGGCCTTCCGGCAGAACCTCCAGACCAGCCCCATGCGCTACCTGCTGCAGTGCCGCCTCGAGGCAGCTCGCAGCACTCTGCGCGCAGCCCGCTCTGGCGACGTGCAGTTATCCGAACTGGCCTTTCGGCTTGGTTTCAGTCAGCCCAGTCATTTTACCCATGCCTATAAAAAGGCCTTTGCCGAATTGCCATCCGAGACCAGAGCACTCTGATTTCCTGACATAAAAAAGCCGCCGGGGATTCAGCACCCCCGGCGGCGATATTGAGTTGCTCGGCTTAGCGGAAACAGGACTTGTACAGGCAGGTCTCGAATCCGTAACGGATATTGAATTCACCCTCCAGTACGTTATTGCGCGCTACATAGGCATCCCAGTCCTTGAGCAGTTCGGCCAGTTTTTCCGGCTGGGCTGCGGCCAGATCCCGCGATTCGGTGGGATCCTCCCCAAGGTCGAACATCTGCCAGGCGCCCTTGCCGTAGGGTGCGGTCATCCATGACAGTTTCCAGTCGCCCTTGCGCAACGCCTTGCGACCAAACAGCTCCCAACCGATGGCGCGTTCCGGCAAGGCCTCACCCTGTAATGCCGGGATGACCGAGATGCCCTGCATCGGTTCAACCGGCCGACCCTTGAATTCCGGTGCCGGATGTTTAATGCCAGCCAGTTCGAGGAAGGAGGGCATGATGTCCATCACGTGCATGACCTCCCGGTTGATGCCGCCGGGCTGAGTGACGCTGGCGTGGCGTACGATCGCCGGTACCTGGAAGCCGCCCTGGGTAGTGGTTCCCTTGAAGAAGGGAAGGGGAGTGGACCCGACCTGCGCCCACTGGGCACCGTAATCGATATAGGAGCCCTTGCGCCCCATGTTCTCCAGGCTGTTGTCAAATGCCTCGTTCATCCAGACGTCATTGCCTGGCAGGCCCAGCGGGCTGTTGCCGTCGGCGCCGTTGTCCGACATGAAAATGACAAAGGTGTTGTCGTACTGGCCGGTCTCCTTGAGATAGGCGAACAGCCGTCCGATGTGATGATCCATGTTGTCCACCATGGCGGCATAGACCTCCATGCTGCGGGCTTCACGGGCTTTCTGTTCGTCGGTCAGCTGATCCCAGTCCGGTAACACGTCCTGCATCGGCACATGAGGCTGGACGTTGGCACTGACTAGCCCGAGTCGTTGCATGTTCTCCAGACGCTGCTGACGGACGGTTTCATAGCCCGCGGCGTAGCGGCCCTCATACTTTTTCAACCATTCGTCGGGTGCGTGCAGCGGCCAGTGGGGTGCGGTATAGGACAGCAGGGCGAAGAACGGCTTGCCGGTCTCACGGTCGGTCTCGATGTATTCCATCAGCTTGTCGGTATGAAAGGCGCTGGAGAAAAAATCCTTGGGCACTTCTACCTGCTTGCCGTCCTCGCGGTAGATCGCCTTTGGATCGACGCTGATGATCGCGGTCATGTCATCGAAATGGCTGGCGCCGCCCTGTACCAGAATGTACGAGCGATCAAAGCCGCGGTGTTTAGGGCTCAGCTCTTCTGTCCGGCCAAGGTGCCACTTGCCGGTGGTGTAGGTGCTGTAGCCACCGTCCTGCAGAACCTCGGCAAGGTTCGCGACGCGCTGGTTCAGGTAGCCCTCATAACCGGGCTGGCCCTTCTGAAAGGGCTGGACCAGTTCGGCCATGTTGCCAAGCCCGGCGATGTGGCTATCGGTGCCCGATAGCAGCATCGAACGTGTGGGTGAGCAGGTCGGCGCGGTGTGGAAGTTGGTCAGACGCAGGCCCTCGCTGGCCAGCGCGTCGAGGTTGGGGGTATCAATCTCGCCGCCGTAGCTGCCAAGATCGCTGTAGCCCAGGTCGTCGGCCATGATGATCAGAAAGTTCGGCCGTTCGGCTGCTTGGCTGGTGGCACTTATCAGGCCGCAAGTCAGCGCGGCCAGAGCCAGGTGCTTGAGTTTCATTGTATTCACCTCTTTTTGTTGTTGACTCAGAAACGGAAGGAAGAACGCACGGCGAGCAGTTGTGTACTGACGCCATCGAGATCACGCACCACGCTGCCGGCCCGGAAGTACTGGTAGTCCAGATCGAAAGTCAGATTTGCAGTTGGCGTCCAGCGGGCGTTGACACGGTAATTGGTGCCTATTTTGCTGCCGTCAGCGGCGGCACTACCCGGCACTACGCGCATGCCTGGCAGGTAGATGGCATCGTCGGTACTCTGGCGCCAGTGTTTGAAGATGGCCGGCTCGATACGCAGATCATGTCGCGGCGAGAACGCCAGCATCGGACCGAACAACAGCAGGTTGGCCGGATTGGTCAGGCCGGTTTCGCCATACACGCCGCCGCGCGGAAAGTGCGGATCGAAGGTCTCGGCGCGCCCATCGGTGGGGTCGTCGTCGCCCGATGACAGGTCGACCTTCATCGCCAGTCGAGGCTTCCAGTCATGGGCGAAGGTGTAGCCCGACTCGCTCCAGACACTCCACGCGCGGATCGACTGACCGGCGAAATGTCCACGCTGATGCATCAGATCCCAGGTCCAGTCGTACCCTGCACGCTTGCCGAACAGGCGTGTGCCGAAGGTGTAACGGGTGTCCTGGCCGGTTATCCCGTAGAGCCTCAGCTCCTTGCGTTCCAGCCCCATGCCATACAGATCAATGCCGGTGCCGTGGGCAAGCGGCAGGCTGGCGTAGAGACCGTAGAAACGGGTGTTGCTGTCGCCCTTGTCATCGAAGTTGCCATCTTCATGACGCACGGTACGAACGGCAAAGGCATCCAGCGACCGCCCGTTGGGCGCACCCAATGTCAGACGCAGACCGTCGAAGGTCTGCCGGATGTTGGGTGTCTCGGCGTAGGTGACCAATGCGTGCACGCCGTAGGCCATTTCCTGGCGGCCGGCCCGAATGCGCAGACGCTGTCCAGAGAGCCCGAGATCACTTTCGACAAAGGCCTGGTGGATGTCGTTGCGGCTCTCGTCCCGGGGTGTCTGCAACTCCTTGCCCCAGCTGCGCGTATTCTCCAGTTGTACGAAACCGCGCAGCCCTCCATCGAGCAGACGCAGGTCTGCATGGGTCTGGATGCGTTGTTGCAGGTAGTTGTCCTTGTGCACGGGTGTCAGTCCGAACAGCGGCTGTCGCATGGTATCGGCGCGGTAACGGATCTCTCCGCCCAGCTGCAGCCAGGCCGAGTCGCTCAGACGGTGATAGCGGTAGTCATCAAACCAGTCCGTCCGTTTGGCTGGGTCGTCGAGGAATCGATAGTCCTCCGCCCAGCGTGGAGCCCCGGGACGCAGGGGCCGGCTCTGTTCGAGCGGGTTGGCTCCGGCAGGCTTAGCCTGGGCCGCGGCATAATCGACGTGCCCCAGAGTCCCAGCTGCCAGCAGGGCAGGCAGGGAAAGGGCGGTAATCAGTGAACGCATGGATAATCCCATCTTTGTTGTTATTGGAGTGATGAGTATCCGGGGCCTTGGTGGTTGTGGTTATCGCCACGGCGCAAGCGATTGCCAATGGGCGCAACAAGCTGCGTATGACCGTTCTCCGTGGCGTGCAGGCAAAAGGGTTCGGGGATGGAGAGAAGCGCCAATGAGTCGGGTTAACACCTGAGCGCAAGCGCTGGCGTGTGTGCGCAGAAATTACCTGCACATACTGGACGGCGAGCGCTTCGCGCGCGAGCATGCCGAAAACAACAACGCAGGCATGATTCATGGCTCCCTCCGCGTCGGTACGCCGCTGGCTCATATTGACTATAGCGCTGCTGCTGTTGACGCTCGCCATGCTGGCCCAGTGGTGGACAGCTCGGCCGCCCGCCCCGGTACCGCCGTTGCCCACCACTGCGACCTCATCCTCGGTATCGACATCGTCTGCAACCTTGGTGGCCGCCGCCCGGTTCGTCGGCAGCCAGGCTTGCGCAGGGTGTCACGGTACCGAGCACAGCGCCTGGCAGGCCTCCCAGCATGCCCATGCCATGGCCCATGCCGGGCCTGATACGGTGCTGGGTAACTTTGGCGATCAGGCGTTCGAATACGCCGGTACAGGCTCGCACTTCAGTCAGCGTGACGGCCGTTATTTCGTCACCACCGATGGGCCTGATGGCTCGCTGACTGAATTCGAGGTGCTCTATACCTTTGGTATCGAGCCGCTGCAGCAATACCTGATTGATCTCGGTGGCGGGCGGCTTCAGGCACTGTCTATCGCCTGGGACAGCCGAGCCGCAGAGCAGGGCGGTCAGCGCTGGTTCCACATCTATCCTGAGGAGGCCGTCACGCATCGCGATCCGCTGCACTGGACGCAGCCGAGCCAGAACTGGAACTTCATGTGTGCCGACTGCCACGTGACCGATTTCCGCAAGGGTTACAGTGCATCAACCGATACCCTGGATAGTCGATGGGCCGAACTGGGCGTAGGCTGCGAAGCCTGTCACGGCCCGGCAAGTACCCACCTGGTCTGGGCTGCCGGCGACCTGGAGCAGCACAATCGCGGCTTGCTACGCCAATTTGAAGAGCGGCAGGGCATGCACTGGCAGTATCGCCTGGAAGAGGTAACCGCTCGTCCAGCGAATGGTCCGCCTGCAGTGCGCACAGAACAGACGCTGTGCGCACAATGTCACGCCATGCGCAGCCAGGTCGCCGAAGGTTATCAACGTGGTGGCGAACTGCTGGATCATTACCGCCCCGAGCTGCTACGCGATCCGCTCTATCATGCCGACGGGCAGCAGCAGGAGGAGGTTTTCATCAGCGCGTCCTTCGCCCAGAGCAAGATGCACGCGGCGGGTGTGACCTGCAGTGACTGCCATGAACCGCATAGCCAGCGCCTGCGCGCCGAAGGCAACAGCCTCTGCGCGACCTGCCACAGCCCGGCGCACTTCGATCAGCCCAGCCACCATTTTCATCAGTCAGGCTCAGGTGGCGCACAATGTGTCGACTGTCACATGCCGCCGGCCACCTACATGGTGGTCGATCCGCGCCGCGACCATCAACTGAGCGTGCCCCGTCCCGACCTGGGCGCGAGTCTGGGCACGCCGGACGCCTGCACAGGCTGCCATACCGATCAGCAGCCGGCCTGGGCAGCAGCACATATCGAGGCCTGGTATCCGCAGGGTCAGTGGCGTGAAGCCCATTTTGCTACGGTGTTTGCCGCTGCCGATGGGGAGGACCCAGACGCTCAGACTGGGCTGCAGCAGTTGATCAACGACCCATCGCTGGCGCCAATCGTGCGCGCCAGTGCGGCCCGGCGAATGGTTCCCGACAGTACATCCAACACGTTGTTGCGGCCGCTGCTGCGTAGCAGCGACCCTCTGCTACGACAGGGCGCACTCGAGGCGCTGGAGTCGGCATCAACGGCGCAGCGCCTCGAGTTGCTGGCGCCGCTGTTGAAGGACCCGCTGCGCAGTATTCGCAGCGCTGCCGCCAGGCTGCTCGCGGACGTGCCATTGCCGGCAGCGTTGCAGCCGGCCTTTGCCCAGGCACTGGCCGACTACGAAGCCGAGCTGGCACTGCATGGCGAACGCGCAGATTACCTGAACCAGACCGGTCTGCTACGTCTGCGCCAGGGACGGGCCGGCGAGGCTGAGGAGGTCTGGGTCAGGGCGCTACGACGTGACCCGCTGCATGGCGCGAGCCGGCTGAACCTGGCTGACCTGCTGCGTGCCCAGGGCCAGGAAGCGGCCGTGGAACAGCTGTTGCGCGAAGGCCTGGCGCTGTCGCCTGTGGATGGCTTGTTGCACTATGCGCTGGGGTTCTCGTTGGTGCGCCAACAGCGGCGCGACGATGCCGTGTCGAGATTTCGCGAAGCGTTCAGATTGCGTCCGGATGACCCGCGCATTCGACATGTGCTGGCCGTGGCGCTCGAGCCTGCCGATCCACGCGCTGCGCTGGACCTGCTCGAACAGGGGATCACTGCCCATTCTTTCGATATCGAGCTGCGCTGGGCCGCCGCGGCGTTTCATGCGCGCCACGGCAATGCCGAGGCTGCAGGCGAGCATGGCTCGCGAATGCTTGAGCTGGCGCCGTCAGACCCGCGACCACGGCGCCTGCTCGAGCTACTTCGGAAGACGCCCGCTCGGCACCCGTAGCGCTGTAACAGGGCCTGCCGCTGGTTCAACGGAGTTCATGGAGGTTCACCTGATCTGTCGCGGGGGCAGTCTTCAGGGTGGACTGGTGCTGCCGGTCATCTGGTTGTACTTGGCGAAATGCAAAACTGTTTCAGCGGCATGGTTGGGATGATCGAATGGCAACACGCTATCAAGCTTTACGTCAGGCTCAGGGCAGAAGAAGTAATTGGGGTCAGTTCAGATGAACATTTGGGGTCACCGTGCGTATTGGAAAAGGTAGCCATCGGAATCAACCAGACAGGACCGGTAGCGACCTTCCCACAGTGATACATATCTACCAAATCGGGGGTAATTCAGTTTTTGTTTTTCTTGCATATTCTAATTATTATCAAAGAGAGGCTGAGATTGATCTCTTTCACTCGGCGCCATGCTGCAGATTTGGCTCGGCACGTTAGCGAGCGAGTGAAGCTGTTTTCAGAGAGTACTCTGGCACCAATTTAAGCAGGAGGCCTTTAAATGACCATGATTGATGAACGCACTCGCAGTATTGTCGATGCCGTTGAGTTCTTACGCGATATATCTGATGATCAATCAATACCCGAGGCGGTGCGACTACGGGCAAAAAGGCTGTTGCGGCACTACCCTGCTCCTAGGGAAATTTGGCTTGCAGGCAAGCTAGAAGCGCGCCGCCAAGATGAGCTGGCCCTTTTGGCGGATAAGTATGGCCCTTTACATCCGGTATTAGCTCTCTGGTTGACGAGCGAACCGATGTTTTGTGACAAAAGCCCAAAGAAAGCATAGCTGACCAACCACCTTGTGAATCGGCCTGACGGTTGTAGTATTGTAGTATTGTAGTGTTGTAGACGCTCCATGACTGCTATTGGCCGAAAGCAGCCGGTGCCGACGGGCTGATAACGGCGAGAAGCGAATTGACAGAGATGGCGCTCCATAAGCTTGGAACTGACTGCAAAACTAAGGCGACTTAGGATCATGGAAATGATCGCGGCCACGCCCACACCGATGACAGCTGCGGCCCAAGTAATAGCCACTGGCAGTGATTTGCCGCTCCAGGGTCTATCGTCATGTGGTTCTTGTCCGGGCGGCCCAGTATCAAGGGGTAAGGCCCTAGGTAAATTTGGTCTCAAGCAAAAGGTAGAGAACCGGCATCTAGGGAAGCGCTGAACAAATCATGTTTTCGAGCCCAACGCGACGGTCTACCGATTTTTCAAAATGCGAACGCTCTTTGCGTCAGTCAATTCGAGGCAACTCCTTTGCATAACACGGCTTTTCCCGCGTATTTGGCCCGCCTACGGGGTTCTCTGGCCCATCAGGACGCACCTTGGGCGCAAACGACCAATAATCGCCGCCGCGCCAACACCAGATTAGCCATACCGAACAGCGCAAACAACTGCGCTTCATTCTTTGCCAGCCCCCGGTAGCGGGTCTTCCTATGCTTGAAAAGGTTCTTCACCACGTGAAAGGGATGTTCAACCTTGGCACGAATGCTCGCCTTGAGTTTCTCGGCCTTTTCGCGAAGCTGGCCCAGCTCATCGCCCGGCAGGGCCTTACGTTGACTCCTCTTCATCGCCACTTGCCAGCTCACCGGGGTATCGCGGTTCTCTTCACGCTTGCCCACACCCTGGTAGCCTGCATCGCCAAATACCAGTGTCTCCTCGCCATGCAGCAGCGCATGGGTCTGGCTCACATCGCTGACGTTACCTGCCGTGCCAACCACCGCGTGCACCAGGCCCGACTCAGCGTCTACGCCGATGTGCGCCTTCATGCCGAAATACCACTGATTTCCTTTCTTGGACTGATGCATGTCGGGGTCACGCGCCTTGCTGCGGTTCTTGGTCGAGGGCGAAGCTGCTATCAACGTGGCATCGACGATGGTGCCCTCGCGCATCAGCAGCCCCTTTTCAGCCAGGTGTGCGGTGATAGCCTCGAAAATCTTGCGGGTAAGACCGTTCTGCTCCAGCAGGCGACGAAACTTCAACAGGGTGGTCGCGTCTGGAGCGGCCTCACGGGAAAGGTCGATACCAACGAAGGCTCGGATCGCCTGGCTGTCATACACCGCATCCTCGACCCCCTCGTCCGACAACCCGAAGCACTGCTGCACGACATACATCCGCAGCATCCGCATCAAGCCAATTGGCGGTCGACCACGACCTTCGCCTTTCGGGTAGAACGGTTCGATCTCAGCCGCCAGCACCATCCAGGGCGCGGCCGCGTCGATCTCGGCAAGAAAACGATCGCGCCTCGTCAGCTTCTTCTTGGTGGCGTACTCCAGCTCGGAAAAACTCGATTGCATCGGTTGAAATCTCGTCGGGGTCCAATGAACGTGATTATCTCAAAAATAGGCCGTCGTTTGGATAAGATCTGGGGAATAAATCAGTGTTTCCCTAGGGCGCATGCCAAGTAGAGTAACTTTCGTGCAGTCAGGATTTCTTGAAAAAGTCGGCCGCCGATAACTGCCGACTTTCTCAATTCAACGGGGGTTATTCGACCCATGCCTCCACGACGTCAGATCCGTGCTCCTCTTTCCAAGCTTTCAACGTTTTTTGATTCCCACCCTTGGTTTCGATTACCTCTCCAGTGTGAGGGTTTTTGTACCTCTTGACCTTGCGCGCTTTACGGGTGCCCGGAAGCGCCGGTGTATCTTGGGGGGAAAGGATCTGTAGCACTTCCGACATATTCATATCGTATTTGTCAATCAACGCCTTGATCTCTTCTTCAAATTCGATCTCACGCGCCAGTTTGGAATTCGCCTGCATCTTGCGTTGCTTTTCCTCAAGCTCACTGATTTCTCGTTGTAGGGCTCGATACTGTGCTAGTTGTGACATAAAAACCTCTATCTTGATTGCGGCTAAATGAATGAACGGTCGGGCTCAAATTGAGCCATTGGGAGCGCTTCAATACCCTGAAAAGTAGAATGGCCTCTAGCGATATTATTTTCCAGTGCCGGCCAGCTTTGATATCGCCAATCAGGAGAGAAGCGGTGATAGATGAACTAGAGGGCACGCAAAGGTCTTCTCGAAGCCGGCCTTCGCAAACGTTACGGTAATGCAAAGCGCTACAGTACCGTGAAAGATATGGATTTCTGCCCGTTTCCGCGGGCGGTTCAGAAAAAGGAACCGCTTGTTTATAGGATAAACCATCCGCTTCTGACCGATACCTGCCTCCAGCGAAAGACGGCAATCAGCCAAAAAAGTGTAGTGGGTCACATGAATTAATTCGTGCCAGATGCCTTAGTGCCGATTCTGAGGCAGTACTCAAATAACCCGCACACTCACTCATCCCTAAAACCAGGTGGGCGCGATTTGGGCACAATCTGGGCACAGACGATTTTTAAGGGTTTGCTCGTGATTTGAGCTAGATGTCATGCCTTTCAGCATTCGCGCGGTGGGTAACTGAGTACTGGCCGAGTGGGGCAGTGATCAATGCTTGACCTTGCCGATTTTGAGATCGTACAACCTATTGATTTTAAAGGAAATGGTGCACCCGACTGGATTCGAACCAGTGACCACCGCCTTCGGAGGGCGGTACTCTATCCAGCTGAGCTACGGGTGCATATTAGTGAAACGTGGCTATTTTGACCTCTAGCCGCACCGTGGCACAAGGGGCTGAGTATTGCCTTCGGAGGGCGGTACTCTATCCAGCTGAGCTACGGGTGCATGAGCGGCGCAATGATACGCATTGAAGGGCGCTTAGTCCATGCCCTGTAGCCGAGTAGTTGAGGTGTCGCTGATGTCGCAGGTTACAGATCCTGTTTTGTTGACGCCGGGTTTATCGGTATACTCGCCCACATTGTCCGGGCAATGCATCTGGACACGACCTGTTTGCCATGATGAGGATGTTAAAGCTGATGACTGTGAAAAAACTTCTGGCTGCCACGGCTGCCATGCTTGTTGTGGTTGCCGGCAGCGCCTTTGCGTCGCCTGTGAATGATGCCATTGCCGAGCGTATCAAGCCGGTGGGTTCCGTCTGCATGGCTGGCGATCCCTGTGCCTCCGAGTCCGGTGTGGCTGCAGTGGCCGTTGCCTCTGGCCCGCGTTCGGGTGAAGCGGTGTATAACCAGTTCTGTACCGCTTGCCACAGTATCGGCGTTCTGGGCGCGCCGAAGACCGGTGATGATGCGGCATGGCAGGAGCGTCTGGCCGCTGCCGGCAGCATTGAGGCCCTGACTACCTCGGCCATCAACGGTGTTCGTGCGATGCCGGCCCGTGGTACCTGTGCCGATTGCTCCGACGAGGAAATCCTCGCTTCAATCAAGCACATGTCTGGTCTGTAAGCTCGGCGTTGCCTGAAAAAGCCACCTGCGGGTGGCTTTTTGCTGTCTGTCAGTCCGGCTTGTTACCGAGCAGGTTGCGGATGCCCGAGAGTGCACTGTTGCCGCGCGCCTGCTTTTGCTCGGGTGGCGTGTCTTCGGTGCCTTCCCATTCCAGGTCGTCTGAAGGCAGTTCATCAAGGAAGCGGCTGGGCAGGCAGTCAATGACCTCGCCGAACTGGCGGCGTTTGGCGGCGAAGGTAAAGGTCAGGGTCCGTTGCGCGCGGGTAATGCCGACGTAGGCCAGCCGGCGTTCTTCCTCGACGCTGTCGGCTTCGATACTGGAGCGGTGCGGGAGAATTTCCTCCTCCATGCCGACGATAAAGACATAGGGGTATTCCAGGCCCTTGGAGGCATGCAGGGTCATCAGCTGCACCCGGTCGCTGTCCTCCTCTTCTTCCTGGCGTTCAAGCATGTCGCGCAGCACCAGTCGGGCGATGGCATCTTCGATGTTGGTCTGACCGCTTTCATCCTTGTCGATGGTACTTTTCAGGGCTTCCACCAGAAACCAGACGTTGCCCATGCGCTTGGCGGCAATATCATCGCTGGAGCAGTTCTGCCGCAGCCAGTTTTCATAGTCCAGATCGTTGACCATTTTGCGGATGGCCTCGATGGGATCACCTTCACTGCAGGCCTTGCGGATGCCGTCAAGCCAACTGGTAAAGCGTTGCAGGCGCTCGCAGTAGCGTGTCTCCAGTTGCTCGCCCAGACCCATCTCACCGCAGGCGTTATACAGGCTGGTTTGCCGGGCGGTGGCATAGGTGCCAAGCTTTTCCAGGGTCGCCGGGCCGATTTCCCGGCGCGGCACATTGATCACCCGCAGCAGGGCGTTGTCGTCATCCGGATTGACCAGCAAGCGGAAGTAGGCCATCACGTCCTTGACCTCCTGGCGGCTGAAGAAGCTGGTGCCGCCGGACAGGTGATAGGGGATCTGATGGTGTTGCAGCTTGAGTTCCAGCAGGCGTGACTGGTGATTACCGCGATAGAGGATGGCAAAGTCCTTCCAGGCCCGCTGCTGCATCAGGTGCTGGGTCTGGATCTCGGTGGCGACGCGTTCGCATTCGGTTTCTTCGTTGCGGCAGCGGATCACCCGTATCGGCTCGCCATAGCCCAATTCACTCCACAGCTGTTTCTCGAACACGTGCGGGTTGTTGGCGATCAGCGTATTGGCGGCCTTGAGGATACGGCTGGTGGAGCGGTAGTTCTGTTCCAGCATGACCACCTTGAGCGCCGGGAAGTCATCCTTGAGCTGCACCAGATTTTCCGGTCGTGCGCCGCGCCAGGCGTAGATCGACTGGTCATCGTCACCGACCACGGTAAAGCGTGCGGCGCTGCCGACCAGCATCTTGACCAGCAGGTACTGGCTGGCATTGGTGTCCTGGTATTCATCCACCAGCATGTAGCGAATGCGGAACTGCCATTTCTCCAGCACATCCGGGTGATCCTGAAACAGCCGCACCGGGACTAGAATCAGGTCATCAAAGTCCACCGCGTTATAGGCTTTGAGGGTGCGGTTGTAATGCATGTAGACGCTGGCGGCAGTTTGTTCCTGCGGGCTTTTGGCTTGTGCCAGCGCCTGCTCGGGCAGGATCAGGTCGTTCTTCCAGTTGGAGATCTGGGTCTGGATGCCGGCGCTGTCTTCGTCGGCGCCGTAGTCGCGGAACATCAGGTCGGTGATCAGTGCCTGGGCGTCCTGCTGGTCGAAGATCGAGAAGCCGGGTTTGTAGCCCAGGCGCTGGTGCTCCTTGCGGATGATGTTCAGGCCCAGGTTATGAAAGGTGGAGACGGTCAGCCCGCGGGCTTCGTTGCCGCGGATCAGTTGGCTCACGCGCTCTTTCATCTCGCGCGCGGCTTTATTGGTAAAGGTTACCGCCACAATGTTCTGGGCCTTGATGCCGCATTCCTTCACCAGGTAGGCGATTTTGCGTGTGATCACGCTGGTTTTGCCGCTTCCAGCGCCGGCCAGCACCAGCAGTGGGCCACTGATGTAATTGACGGCCTCCTGCTGACGGGGGTTGAGCCTTGCCACGGGGTAAACATCTCCTGAAAAAGAGGGTAAAGATAAAAAAATGCCGTAATGGCTAATAGCTAGTCTTGGTTGTTTTGAATTTTTTAGATATAACCTACTTTATAAATATGATCTATCTGCTTAATTTATATAGATCCTTAGGGGAATTCTTTGACACTTCAGCGTCAGAAGCTGCGCATTGTCCTGCTGGACACGGATCAGGGTGCCTCGCTCCAGCTGGGGCGTCGCCTGATGTCGGTCAGGTCCAACCCCTATGAGTTGGTGCGTCTGGACAACTGGGCACAGGCCGCGGCCATGCTGGCCGAGGGTGAAGTCAAGGCGGTGCTGGCGCGCAGTGAGTTCCTCGGACAAAACACCGACATAGCCGTCCCTATGATCCATCTGGCCAACGAGCCGGAATTTGATCGTATCCCCGAGCAGGCAACCGACAGTATATGGGACCAGGCCAGCGCCAGCGAGCTGATCCGCTGTCTGAATTATGCCATTGAGCGCTTTACCCTGGTCAATGCCCTTGATCGCGCCTCCAGCTATGATCCGCTCACAGGCGTCTGCAACCGCTTCATGATCCACGACCGCCTCAAGCTGGGTATGCGTCGGGCGCTGCGCAACAACGAACCGCTGGCGGTGTTCTTTATCGATCTGGACAACTTCCGCCATGTCAACGACACCTTGGGGCAGACGGCGGGTGACCTGATCATTCAGGAAGTGGTCGTCAGGTTGCGCCGGGTGTTGCGTAATACCGACACGGTCGGACGCATGGGCAGTGACGAGTTTGCGGTGATTGTCGAAGAGTACTCCAAGCCCAGCAACCTGCTGCAGATAGCCCAGAAGCTGACCAGCGAAATGGCCGAGCCCTTCAACGTCAACAACGAGAGTTTACTGCTGGGCTGCAGTATCGGCATCGCCACCTATCCCGAGGCCGGTCAGACCGTCGATAGTCTGATGCTGCACGCCAATATGGCGATGCTGCAGGCGAAAAGTCAGCGTGGCTGCAACTTCCACTTCTACGATGATCGCATCAACCTGCAGGCCAATAACCTGATCGAGTTTGAGGCGTCTCTGCGTCAGGCGCTGCGCCGTAATCAGCTGGAACTGCATTACCAGCCGCGGGTGGATCTGAGCACCGGCAATATCGTCGGCCTTGAGGGGCTGATTCGCTGGCGCCATCCGGAGCGCGGTCTGTTGGGCCCCAACGAGTTTATCCCGCTGGCCGAGGAAACCGGGCTGATCATTCCCATGGGCTATTGGGTGGCCGCCCGCGCCTGCCATGATCTGGCGCAGTTGCAGCGCCGCCGCATGCCGCCTATTCATATTGCCGTCAACGTGTCATTCCGGCAGTTTCAGGACAGCCAGTTGCTGCCGACCATTACCCGGCTGCTGGACAAGACCAGCATCGATCCGCGCTGGCTGGAATTCGAGCTGACTGAAACAGCGGTCATGCAGAACGCCGATCAGGTGCTGCTGACCATGCAGGGCATGACCGGGCTGGGTGTGCGCTTCTCCCTCGATGACTTTGGTACCGGCTTTTCCTCCTTCATGCATTTGCAGCGCCTGCCGATTGATCTGCTGAAAATCGACCGCAGCTTCGTCAAGGGGATTTCCGAGTCGGCCTCCGACCGCCAGCTGGTGGCCGCCATGATTGATCTGGGCCACAGCCTGGGGCTGGAGGTGGTGGCTGAAGGGGTGGAAGATCGGCGCCAGCTGGAAGCCTTGCGACAGATGGGCTGCGATCAGGTGCAGGGCTTTTTCATCAGCCCGGCCATGCCCTTTGAAGAGCTGTGTTACTTCATTGACGCCTACAGCATGGGCCGTAACGCTGAGCCCGCTGTGGCGACCAAACTGAAGTAGCCTTTGCACCTCGACTGAGCAAGTGCGGGCAATCCGCTGCGTTCATCAGTGTTTGCGATCCAGTTGGCGGTACTGCAGGGCCTCGGCCAGATGCGCTCGCCCAATCCGCTCTGCCCCCTCCAGATCGGCCAGTGTGCGCGCGACCTTGAGCGCTCTATGACTGGCTCGCCGTGACAGACCAAGCCGCTCAATCGCGACTTCCATCCAGCTGGCATCGGCCTGTTCAAGTACGCAGACATCGCGCATGGCGGTCAGGCCCAGATGCGCATTCAGGCAGCCCTGGCGCGCCCACTGGCGTTGCCGGGCAGCACTGACCTGATCAGCGGCCTCGGCGCTATCCGGTTTACTGCGGCCTGTGTCGGCCAGACTGAAGCGTTCGTTGTGCATGCCCAGGTGCAGGTCGATTCGGTCCAGCAGCGGTCCGGACAGTTTGCTGCGGTAGCGCTGAATCTGCTCGGTGGAACAGCGGCAGCGCCCGGAGGGGTCGCCCTGATAACCGCAGGGGCAGGGATTCATCGCCGCGATCAGTTGAAAACGGGCCGGAAAGCTCAGTTGCTCCCTGGCCCGGGCAATATGGATGACGCCGGACTCCATTGGCTCACGGAGCATTTCCAGTACCTTGCGATCAAACTCCGGCAATTCATCCAGAAACAGCACGCCCTGATGGGCCTGACTGATCTCCCCCGGACGCGGCTGACTGCCGCCGCCGACCAGTGCCGCCGCGGAAGCACCATGATGGGGCGCACGAAACGGCCGCAGCGGCCAGCCTTGCAGCGGGCCATGGCCGCACACCGATTGTACGGCGGCGACTTCCAGTGCTTCGGCCTCGGTCATGGGCGGCAAAATACCGGGTAATCGACTGGCCAGCAGGGTTTTGCCGGTACCCGGCGGACCAAACAACAAAAGGTTGTGGGCGCCGCTGGCGGCGACGATCAAGGCGCGTTTGGCCTGGGCCTGACCCTGAACATCGGCCAGATCCGGCTGCTCCTGCTGGTCATGGCGGCGTGGCGCGCTGATAAAGGGCTCAATCAGCTGATCGCCACGCAGGTGTTCACAGAGCGCCAGCAGGTGGTCGGCGGCGATGATCTCTATGCCCTGGACCATGGCGGCCTCGGCGGCATTGGCGCTGGGCAGCAGCAGGCTGCGGCCAGCCTCGCGGCAGGCCAGGGCGGCGGGCAATACGCCCTGTACCGGGCGCAATTCGCCGGATAACGCCAGCTCACCCAGGCATTCACAGTTGTTCAGGCAATCGGCCGGCAGCTGTCCACTGGCGACCAGCAGACCCAGGGCAATGGCTAGATCGAAGCGCCCGCCTTCCTTGGGCAGGTCGGCCGGTGCCAGGTTGATGGTGATGCGCTTGAGGCTGGGAAACTCCAGCTGGGCGTTCTGCAGGGCGCTGCGCACGCGGTCCTTGCTCTCGCGTACGGCGGTTTCCGGCAGGCCGACCAGGGTCAGGCTGGGCATGCCGTTGGCAAGGTGTACTTCAACGGTCACATTGGGGGCTTGAATGCCCAGTTTGGCGCGGCTGTGGACTATGGCCAGGGACATGATCACTCCTTGATCAGTCCGCCTGGTTGACTCAGGCGGAGGGGGTTTGAGCGCGCTGCTCCAGTTCGGTGACGCGCTTTTCCAGCGCCTCCAGGCGCTCACGGGTGCGTTGCAGGACCACCTGCTGGGTGTCGAACTCATCCCGGCTGACTACATCCAGTTTGGCCAGGGCGCTTTGCAGCAGGGCCTTGAGATGTTTTTCGACATCCGGGGTCGGCAAGCCCTTTTCGCTCATCAACAGACGCGTGGCCTGGCTGCTTACCGCATCAATCAAGACTTTGTGCAACATGCTGGTTGACCTGGTCAGTGGGCGACGCTGCCAGCGGTGGCTGGCAATCTGTCGGGCAGTTTACCACCCGCTGCCGGATTCGCACCAATCGACACTGACCGAAATCGTGCGCGATAGCAGCACCGATACGAAGCACGATGCACTAAGTTGGTGCGCAGCCAATTCAAGAGAATCCCTGTTGTACCCGAGTGAATATCACAAGGCGTTGATTATGAACAAAAAAATAAAACTGGCAGGCTTTCTGCAAAGGAGAATCCAGCTGAATCGGATGGGATAACCCTTATCGGGCATTTCATCTCAGGCCAGCATGACTTTGCAAAAAGCCATCCAGGAGCATAAGAAGATGAAGCAGTTGACTATGGCTGACCCAGCCGTTGAGCCCTCGGTTCTTTCAGGCCGGTCGGACGTCTGCGACAACATCTGTGCATTGTCCGTTTCTAAAAGCCTCTAACTCGGCATAGACTTGTCCTGTCCCCCAGGGCAGTCCATCAATCGGGAGTAACAACATGAAATTAGTAACGGCTGTTATCAAGCCTTTCAAATTGGACGACGTGCGTGAAGCAC
>PGZJ01000035.1 GCA_002840055.1 Gammaproteobacteria bacterium HGW-Gammaproteobacteria-11
TGGCGATCAGGAACTCCTGCTGCGCCGACACCAGCTCGGGGCTGTAGACCTCCATAAGTGGCTGGCCTTTGCGAACCGGCTCACCGGTCGTGTTGACGTGGAGCCTTTCGATCCAGCCCTCGAACTTGGGCGCCAAGGTGTATTGGCCACGCTCGTCGACCTGCACCGTACCGACGGCGCGCACTGTACGGGTGAGCACGCGGCGCTCGACTGGCGAAGACAGTACACCCAGCAACTGCACCTTCTCAGGGCTGATGACAACGGTGTTACCCGATTCATCACCCTCATAAACGGGGATGTAGTCCATACCCATGGAGTCCTTCTTCGGCACCGGGGAGGTGTCCGGCAGACCCATGGGATTGCGGTAGTAACGGATCTTGCGCTCGCCCTGCGCGGCAGCATGCGCCTTGTCGGCGTAGACCGGGATGTAGTCCATCCCCATCGGATCCTTCTTGGGCACTGGCGAGGTATCGGGCAGGCCCATGGGGTTGCGGTAGTAGAGAACCTTGCGCTCTTGTGGGGCAGTGCTGCCAGCCGCCTCCGAGGAACTTGTCTTCTGCGCTGCCATGTAGCCGCCACCGAAGCCGGCGATTGCCGCAACGAGGGCAAGCGTGCCTGCGCCGAAAATCATGCTGCGTTTCATAGTTCTGCTCCGACAAGACGTTCCAATTCCACCACTTGCACTCGTTGCTCCAGTGCCAGCGAGAGCAGCGACAGCCGCAGCTGGCGAATCTGTCGCTGGGCATCGAGCAAGGTCGCGAAGTCGACGTTGCCGGTCTGATAGCTGGCGAGCGCCGATTGATAGGTGAGCTCCGCCTGCGGCAGGAGCGTTCTGTCGGTCAGTTCGTGCTGTCGAAAGGCTGTCTCCAACGCCGACCACGCTTCACCTACGCTGCCCGCGAGACGGCTGCTGACTGCCTCGCGTCGAGCCTCGGCGGCGTAGCGCAAGGAAACGGCCTCGCGCTGCTCTGCGTTGCGGCGTTTGCCCCACAGCGGGATGTTCATCTCCAGCATCAACTCGAACTCTTCGGCCCGGTTGCCCGTCTGGACGACGGCAGTGCCGACGGTGATATCCGGAATCCAGTTTCGGCTGGCAAGCGCCTCGGCACGCTGGGCCTCTTGAACTCGTGCACTGAGCTCAGCCAATTGAGGATTGCCACCGAAGATACGCGCCTGCAGCTCAGCCAAGGTCGGCACCGATGCAGGCAGAGCAGGCCAACCGGCGGGCTCCGCCAGCGGCGAGTTCGCTGGGCGAGCTAAGATGCCGTTCAGCCGCGCCGCCGCGCCGCGCCGGTCACGCTCCAGAGTCAACAGCTCGCTCTGCAGACTGGTGTGCTCTGTCTGAGCCTTGATCACGTCCTGTTGCGGCACAAGCCCCACTCGGTAGCGAGCCTGGGCAATGCTCTCAAGCTCATCCACCAGAGCCTGCAGTTCCTCGGTGACCTGGATGGCCGCGTGGGCGTATTGATATTCGTTGAAGGCAAGCTTGACGAGACTCCTGAGCTCGACTCGACTCAGGCGCTCCCGGGCCACCGCCTGCTCGGCACCCGCCTCTGCGATCTCGCGGGCAAGCCCTCGCTTGCCGCCAATAGGGAATGTCTGACGGAACGCGTAGCGTGTGCTGCCGACGCCGCTGGGCGATAGGGTCGGGTCGTCGCGGGCGATGCCCATTTCCTCGAAAGTGAGCATCGGATCCGGGAGCGCACCGGCTACATCGGGCCGCTCCCAGGCAGCCTGCCTCTCATGCCCGACGGCCCGCAGCTCTGGGCTCTGCCGTTCGAGCAGGTCTAGCAGCGGAGGCAACGAGGCGCCGAGCTCGGCTGACCCTGGCGAGGCCTGCGCGCCGCTGCTCAGAGCAAGGCCTAGGATGACGGGTGCTAGCAGCCCCCAACTGCGACAGGGCAGCGGCTGAACGATCCAGTTCATAGAATCCCCTTGCTGCTGTGCCGGCCCCTTTGATTGCAGCAACGACAATTAGAGTCTTCGCGTACTTCGGCTACGGCACCACGCCAGTCCTGAGCGGAGAGCGGAAACAGGTATGCCAACCAGGCACGGTATTTGTTCAAGACATTCATCATGTTTAGCTCCGAAGCACGCAAATGTCGGCACAAGGGGAATGCATGGACCCGTTCATGATCGAGCCTCGAATAGTTCATAATTTATTGTTTGGCTTTATTGCAGATCAGGCCTGTCGGGTAGATGACCTCAGCATTACATTCATGTCAGCTTCTTAGACAAAGATCGCTGATGTCATCTTGTGCCAAGTAGTCGCCACCAGCGTCATCGAATGGCATCGGCTGACGAAAGCGCCAATAGGAAAAGGAATACATCCCCCAGCCGTCATGCGCAAATAGCGAGGGTTCAGAACCATTGAATGGCCTGTACTTGTTATTATGGAGGGCTATTACCTAAAGGTAATCCGCTTGATTACGTCTATGTAATTTCGATGTCATCCGACTAACAGTTCGTAATATTTATAATTCCGGTAACATTTTAAATAGGAGCCGGATATGAACACGTTAAAAATCATGGCCGCAGTATCATTTATGACCGCAGCTTCGTTTGCCATGGCGGAAGGCAATTCAGATCGTGTCTATGGAAAAATGATTCGCGCGAACGAAAAGGCCATACAGGAATACGCCGTTTCCATCGGAAAGAACCGTCCCGAAGTAGTCCATTACCGCTATGGAATGAAGCTGGACATTGCCAAAGTTATTCGTACCACGCGGACTGACATGACCTGCAATGAAGTGATGCCAGCCCAGATGACTTACGAGGACTCCAATGGCGATCTGAATATCCTCGAGTACCGGGTCGCCGGAACGAATTGTCGGAGATAGACATATGGCCCCTAGGGATGCCCCATCCCTTATTTCCGGCCCACTTCGGTCCTTCCCGTTTAAAAGCGGCGACATGATATAAGAAGGATCAAGTCGCCCGCTCATTTCTGCGTTTTAACCGCCGCGATAACCTCGCAGCGACCACTTCCCACATTACAGACGCAGCTCTCACGCATTCGTCACTAGATATCGGCGCGCTATCCACAGGGTTCGACAGGACGAACAGTGTGGATGGCGCCGTGCTCTTCTCCAGGCTGCGGAAGCGCGTCTTCACATAACCGAACTGGTATTTGACCCGTAACGGGTGCTCGACCTAGCGCGCACTTGCGCTTGGCTTTGTGCAGTGCGCTGCGCTTACTCAGCTTCTTGTACATGCTGCGGCGGGCCGCGATCTGCCGGATGACTGAAGGCCTGGACCTCAGCAGCCAATTCGTACGCCGGGTCGCTGTAGCCAAACCAGTTCTGCATCAGATGAACCCGAAGCATCACCATCGGCGAATAGGCTAGCGATCACCTTCACCCTTGGGATAATGGGGCAATCAAACCCCTCCACGATTCAGCCTGATTCATCTCGATCAGGAACCGATCCGTGCGGGTCTGCTTGCACTTGTCAGCATACTCGGCGTCGGCGAAGGTCATTTTCTTCGCCGGAAAACTCGAGGCAACGGGACCGGCGTATATCAACAGAGCCGGCTCCCTTTTTCAGACCAACCCTCGATGGCATGCGGCACATTTAGTTCGACTGGCAAAAGAGAGCAAAACTGTGGACGAGTTAAGCTTGGTGAAGATTACATTTTTGTAAGATTTTTAAATAGTCGAAACCTCATAGCCTCTCGGCTTGTCCGTTTCTAAGTAACACCGCAGCTCATTTCAGATCTGGGCTCTGACGGCATTCGTAACGCAGCTGCCCGGCATGATCGCGCAAAAATACGCAGATTTTAGTAAGCGCAGTTCAGTGGCAGCACATCACCAAGAGGAGTTGATATGCAAATGTCTTATTGGCGTTTCGCTGCGATGGTGGCCACATCAACCGTCATCATGTACGGCGTTATGTATTTGAATACTTACGCTTTTGAGCATGTTCTATTATGGAGTGAGACCCGTGCTTGGATGGCGTTAGTAATGGGAGCTGTCATGGCGATAGTCATGCTCGCCTTCATGCTCAATATGTACAAGAAAAAGCCCATGAACATAGCGATATTCGCCGGCGGAGCAGCTTCCTTTGCTATTGCCCTGTGGCTTGTTCGTAGCCAGGCAACTGTCGACGATACGGACTATATGAAGGCCATGATTCCTCACCATTCCATAGCCATCATGACAAGTGAGCGCGCTCAGATTTCAGACCCGCGCGTTCGCAAGCTGGCAGATCAAATCATTGAGGCTCAGCGCCGAGAGATCTCTGAGATGAAGTTCCTGATCAATGATCTAGAGAGGGCTAACTGAAAAAACGTATCGAGCAACTTTCTCGCCCCGGCCCGTTTTTCCTTCAAGCGTCACGCGATCCCGACGAGGTCATTGCGCTTATTGAGTTCGCTGACCTGAGCGGCCAGCACACGAACTAACCCGCGATGACGGCGGTGTAGCAAGACGCTCGTCGCGGTAAAAGCTCAACTACTGCTTGACCACCAAACGTGCCCCGTTGCTTTAAGCTGTCATGTACGTGCTCTTTGCCATCCGCATGAGTGTGAGCGTTGGACGCCGGCTCGGCATGATGGTCGCTGGCGCTACTGCCTTTCGTGCTGGAGTTACTTCCACCATGGTGATCATCGCCGTTACTGCTCGAAGAATGGTGATCGGCCTCTGGAGCTGAGCCGCCGTGGTGGTCTGCAGCCGCTATACCGCGACGTCCAGACTCTCCTCCAGCGGCAGCATTGCCATGATGGTCAGAATTGCTGCCATCCAAGCTTTCATGATTGTGCGTCTGGCTCTCACCGCCACCATGCTGGTGACCGCCACTCGCAGCGACGAGCGCTTGGTATTGCGTAGCGTCGATCTTGGGCAACTGGCTGATGAAGGCAACCATGCCCCAGATATATTCGTCGCCCATACTCTTACCCCAGGCCGGCATGCCTGTTGCTTTGATTCCATGCTTAATGACCCAGAAGGCGGATGCAGGGCCTGCGTCAATGCCGATCTTGGCCAGGTTAGGCGGGGCTGGATACAGCGCCTGACTCAGCTCTGTTTGTTCGACACCGGGCGCCAGATGGCACCCAACGCACATGGCGTTGTAGTTCCCGGCCCCGCCACGAATGAGAGCCTCGTCATCTAGATTGGGAATCTCAATGTCCTTGGACCGCGCTTCGATAGAGCGATCACGCGCCATTGAAAGGAACGCATGCACGGCTGGGTAATGAGGATCGTCAGCACCAACGTTGATCAAGCCGGAATAGGCTCCGGCTAATATTGCTGCACTACCGACAGCGCCTGCTACCACCAGGGTTGTAATTGTTTTTTTCATATCAGGCTCTAAAACCACATTCGAATGCCGGCGACAAAGCGCGCCTCTTCAACATCTTCTCCTTCGTCGCGCAGCATGTCTGCGGTATTACCGTATGAGCGACTCCAAGAAATCCCGATGTAGGGCGCAAACTCGCGAACGATTTCGTAGCGCAGGCGCAAACCCAGTTCGGTATTCGCCAGGCCCGAGCCCACTCCTCTTTCAGAATCATTCTTACCGTAGAAATTGGCTTCCGCAGTTGGCTGGAGGATCAGCCGATTGGTAAGCAAGATGTCATAGTCGCCCTCAAGACGCGCCGCAGTCTGGCCGTTTTCGCCGACGAAGGCTGTGGCCTCGGCTTCAAAAGCGTAAAGCGCCATGCCTTTCCGTTTGAACGGAGTGCTTTGTTCTTCAGGCACGACGCCAACTTAACCGCGGCATCCTGTCACAGGCCTTAGCGAAACATTACAGTTCTGTCAGGTTCTAGTTTTTCTGACTGTTAAGTTCCGGTGTGGCTGTTCAACAAATGGCTGACTTCAGCCGTCACGGATTTTGAAAGTGGAGCATCGGTAAAAACGATCAAGTCATCTGCCCACGTCTTAGCTTTCAGCCGCCGCAAGTACATGCTGCGGCGGGCTGCGATCTGCCAGCTGACGTCGACTTCCGGGAGCGACCAGGTTGCATGCTTTACATTCGGTCGTCGGCTTGACGCAGTCGTTCCAGAAAACTCTCGGCGTCGGTTTCACCAACCGTGCGAAGGTCCTGCCACTCATCACCACTGGGGGCAAACAATTGCAGTGCCGGCGGGCCAAACAGCTGGTAGCGATCAAGCAGCGCGCGTTGCTCGGCATCGCTACGCGTCATATCGAAGCGCACCAGCCGGTAATCAGCCAGCTGTTCGCGCACAGAGGACACTTCGAGTACTTCTCGTTCGATTACTTTGCAACTGATGCACCAGTCGGCGTACCAGTCCAGCAGCAAAGGTTGGCCGGCAGTTTTCGCTGACAACAGTGCCGCATCCAGGGCTGCTGGGGTGTCCAGGGTCTGCCAGCCGACGGTTGCGCCGATTTGAGGCAAGCCTTGGGCGTCCAGGCGACCCAGTGGGCGCAGCGGGTCGGTTTGACCTTGCAAAGCGCCCACCCAACTGCTGATGCCGTAAACCATCAAGGCCACACCAAGCAACTGGGCAAGCTTCTGCTTGCCGGGCTTAGGAATAAATTCCAGGGCGCCCAGCCACAACGCAGTGCCAACCGCCAACAGGCCCCACAAGGCCAGCGTCACGGGAGCTGGTAACACACGCTCCAGCAGCCATACAGAGACACCCAGCAACATCAGACCGAAAACCTTGCGTACGCCGACCATCCAGGTCCCGGACTTGGGCAACAAGGCGGCGCCACCAGTGGCGAACAACACCAACGGCGCCCCCATGCCCAGACCCAGCGAAAACAGCTTCAGCCCGCCGCCCAGGGCATCGCCGGTGGCGCTGATGTACAGCAGCGCACCGACCAGTGGTGCTGTCACGCAGGGTGATACAAGCAGGCTTGACAGCACGCCTAGCGTTGCGGCCCCTATCATTGAACCCCCGCGGGTTCGGCTGGCCAGGCGATCCATTCGTTCGGTAATAAAGCGCGGCATACGCAACTCGAACACCCCGAACATGGCCAGGGCAAATACCGAAAAGAACAGCGCAAAGGGCACCAGTAGCCACGGTGACTGCAGGCGCGCCTGCAGGTTGAGGCCAGCTCCGAACATGCCCATCAGCGCTCCGAGCAGTGCGAAGCAGGCAGCCATGGGAAGTACGTAGGCAAGCGACAGGCGAAAACCTCGTAGCCCACCGAGTTGTCCACGCAGCACTACGCCGGAAAGGATGGGCAGCATCGGCAGCACGCAGGGAGTGAAAGTCAGCCCCAAACCGGCCAGAAAGAACAGTGCCAGACTTCCCCAGTCCAAGGTCGTTTCCGGTTGCGCAGGCGATACCGGGGGCGAGTTACCGATCTGAAAAGTGCGCATTTCAGGTGGGTAGCAAAGTCCCAGATCGGCGCAGCCCTGGTAGCTCACCTGCAGGGTGAACGGCCTGTTCTGAGGGTTATCAATCGGTAGTTCTAAGTCCGTAATGCCGTAGAACACCTCGACATCGCCGAAATACTCATCGGTTTTCGGTTCGGCTGCAGGCCATTGCGGGGTGCCGATTGTTACTTGCGGATGGTCGCTGCTGAAGGCGAAACGATGTTTGTAGAGGTAATAGCCATCGGCATTTATGAACCGCAGGCGAATACTGTCGGTGTCGGCTTCTATCAGATCAAGGCCAAAGGCCAGATCCACCGGCAGGAAGTCCTGGCTGTTATTCAGGGGGGCGTTGAACAGGGCCGGCTGTGAGCGAGGCAGATCAAAAATCCCAGCACTGACCGGCAGTGGGATCAGTAAAAGCAGGCACAGCAAAAGGCGGAACATGGGTATCTCGCGGAACAAGAGTTAACGAAAGGCTCCGGACATAATTCCGCCTCGCAAGTCAGGAAACTGTCCTGAGCAAGCGAGCCGGACGGGGTGATCGCTGCGATCATCCAGTGATCACCCCCGCGTTCTCTTTGCTGCCACCCGCCTGGGAAAGCCGGTCAGCGGCACGGAGCCTGAATTTACGGGTACTTGGCGAGGACCTCATCCTGCCCTGAACGGGTAAGCCCGATTACCTCGTAGGCATGTTTGGCATCACCGTGCTCCATACCGGGCGATCCAGCCGGCATGCCGGGCACGGCAATACCTAGCTGGTCGGAACGCTTGCGCAATTCGAGTATCTGCGCCACCGGCACGTGGCCTTCAACGAACTTGCCGTTGATCACACCGGTGTGACAGGACGCCAGACGCGGCTCCACTCCTAGGTCTTGCTTCACCGAACGCATGTTGCGTTCAACATGGTCGCGGACCGCAAAGCCGTTGTCCTCCAGATAGGAGATCCAGTCCTTGCAGCAACCACAGTTGGCGTCTCGGTGTACATCGATGATCAAGGGTTCAGCGGCATGGATCGCCCCACTTACCAGCAGCGCCGCAAGGGCTGATATACGCAGTTTTCTAGACATATAAGAACCTTGTTTGCCTCTCGTTTTCAGTTGCAGCCGCAGCCACCGCTGCCACCGCAACCCGTCTTTTTCATGTTGTTCGTCCCGGCTGCCGGACTGGCCAGCTGCGCGGGATATCCCGCATCAGTCAGGGAAGCAATCAGCACTTGGCTGTCGCTCTGGCCGCTAACCCGCACCCTGGCGGCTTGCAAATCGACATCCACCTTGGTGACGCCCTCGACAGTGTTGAGCGCCTCGGTGACATGCTTGACGCACGAGCCGCAGCTCATGCCTTCGACGTTCAGTTCAATGGTGCTCATGAGAATCTCCTGGGAAGTCACCGTAATGGTTGAGCAGATGTTCAACCTTGCCAGAGCGGCAAGGTCAAGCGTTTCAATCGATCGATACCTTGCGCAGCCTCAACGCGTTAAACACCACTGAGGCCGAACTCAGGCTCATCGCCAGCGCGGCGATAATCGGCGACAGCAGCAGGCCGGTCAGCGGGTAGAGCAGGCCTGCGGCCAGCGGGATGCCCAGAGCGTTATAGAGAAAAGCAAAGGTCAGGTTCTGGTGCATATTGCGCACGGTGGCCACTGACAGGCTCCTTGCGCGCAAGATGCCCAGCAGGTCGCCCTTGACCAGCGTGACTTGAGCGCTGTTCATCGCCACGTCGGTGCCGGTGCCCATGGCAATGCCGATATCGGCGCGCGCCAGGGCTGGGGCGTCGTTGATGCCGTCGCCGGCCATGGCCACGCGGTGCCCTTCTTGTTGCAGGGCGGCGGCCAAGCGTTCCTTGTCCTGTGGTTTGACCTCGCCGTGCACCTCTTCGATGCCTAGCTCGCGGGCCACTGCGCGAGCAGTAGTCAGGCCATCACCGGTGGCCATGATCACCCGCACGCCGTCTGCCTGCAGGCGCTCTACCGCCAGTTTCGACGTCGGTTTGATCGGATCAGCCACTGCCAGCAGACCAGCCAGGACGCCGTCCACCGCCAGGAACATGATGCTCACGCCTTCGCCGCGCAACTGTTCGGCCCGCGCACTGAGGGAGCTGGCATCCACGCCGGCATCATTCATCAGCGCGGTGTTGCCCAGTTGCAGGTGGTGGTCATCAACCTGGCCACGTACGCCGATGCCGGAGGCTGATTCGAATGTCTCGGCCGTGCTCAGTGCCAGGCCGTGCGCGCGGGCATGGTCGACGATGGCGTGGGCCAGGGGATGTTCGCTGCCCTGATCGAGGCTCGCTGCCAGGCGCAGCACCTCATCCGGAGTGAAACCAGGCGCCGCCTCTACACTGTGAAAGGCCGGGCGACCTTCAGTCAGGGTGCCCGTCTTGTCGACGATCAGCGTGTCAATCTTGCGCAAATTTTCGATGGCGCCCGCATCGCGGAACAGTACGCCGCTGCCGGCCGCCTTGCCGGTCGCGACCATTACCGACATTGGCGTGGCCAGGCCCAGGGCGCACGGGCAGGCAATGATCAGCACCGCCACCGCGTTGATCAAACCGAAGACCCAGCTCGGCTCCGGACCCCAAAGCCCCCAGACAAGGAAGGTTAGTATGGCGATAGCGATCACCACCATCACAAAGTAACCAGCAATAACATCAGCCAGTCGCTGCATCGGTGCTTTGGAGCGCTGCGCCTGGGCAACCATCTGCACGATCTGCGCAAGCATGGTCGAGCTGCCGACCTTCTGCGCCTGCATCACCAGACTGCCGTGGGCGTTAAGGGTGGCACCGATGAGACTGTCACCGACGTGCTTCATGATCGGCACCGGCTCGCCAGTCAGCATTGACTCGTCCACCGCGCTTTCGCCTTCCAGCACCAGACCGTCGACTGGCACCTTCTCTCCAGGGCGTACGCGTAGCCTATCGCCCGCATGAACATGGGTGAGCGGAATGTCGTCCTCTGTACCGTCGGGATTGATGCGTCGCGCGGTCTTCGGCGCCAGGCCGAGTAGTGACTTGATCGCCGCCGAGGTCTGCGAGCGTGCCTTCAGCTCGAGGAGCTGGCCGAGCAGAGTCAGTGAGATGATCACCGCCGCCGCCTCGAAGTACACGCCGATGCGCCCGTCTTGTACAAAGTCGGCAGGAAACACGCCTGGCGCCAGAGTGGCAACGACGCTGTACAGGTAGGCGGCGGCGGTGCCGAGGCCGATCAGCGTCCACATGTTCGGACTGCGCAGCACGAACGAGCGTACGCAGCGCTCGAAGAATGGCCAGCCAGCCCAAAGCACTACCGGAGTGGTCAGTACGAGCTCGACCCAGTTCTGCGTGGTGCCGTGGAACAGGTTCAGGGAATGCCCACCCATGGCCAGCACGGTGACGATCACCGTCAACGGCAGGGTCCACCAGAAGCGCCGAGAGAAGTCCTTAAGCTCCGGGTTCTCTTCTTCGTCTAGTTCCGGAATGACAGGCTCCAATGCCATACCGCAGATTGGGCAGCTTCCTGGTCCTGCCTGGCGAATCTCCGGATGCATCGGACAGATGTATTCGGTGCTAGGTCCGGACGGCGCTTGAGCTACATCTTGATGCTGCTCATGCGGCCGGCCGCTTGCGAACCGCTGAGGGGCAGCCTGGAATTTCTCCTGACACCTTGCGCTGCAAAAGCGATAAGTCTT
>PGZJ01000006.1 GCA_002840055.1 Gammaproteobacteria bacterium HGW-Gammaproteobacteria-11
AGTTCCATCTCGACCAATGCGCGCTGACAGATAGCACCATGGCCGAGATGGAACTTGGCTCTCCCAGAGGGCGCTTAACTGGTGGGAGCGCCGGCCTCGCGCGAAGGCGGAGTTCGATTTCGCCGCGGGGCCGCGGCTCCCACCAAAACCTGTGGTGCCTGTCGGGTTAGCCAGGGAGTGGTCGAGTTCCATCTCGACCAGCGGGCTGGCTGCAAGCGCCATGGCCGAGGTGGAGCTCGGCCTTCCCGCGGGCTATCCCCCAATCTGCCAGGCTCGATCAGAGTCCCGGGGAAGGCCTGAGGACGCGGTGGCCGAGGGTCAGCAACACGGCCAGACCGATCAGCCCGAATGACAGCACGAACAGCTGCAGCTCGGTCATCTTGATGAAGGGGTTGTGTGGCATGGCCAGGAACAGGCCGCCGATAATCAGCAGCAAGCGAATCGGCCAGTGCAGGAAGCCGCGCTCACTCAGGTTGCCGAGCTTCGGCAGGTAGCCCTGCAAGCCCCCCGCAATCAGCAGAATACCCGCCACCGCACAGACAATCGCGACAACGATTTCACTGGCGGTACCCTGCAGCAGCAGTGCTGGCTCCAGCACAAAGAAGAACGGGATAAAGTAGATGATGCTACCCATCTGCATGGACACAAAACTGGTCTTCATTGGACTGGAGCCGGCCACCGAGGCCGCGGCAAAGGCGCCAATCGCCACTGGCGGGGTGATAAAGCTGAGCATGCCCCAGTAGAGGATGAACATGTGCACGGCCATCGGGTTCATGCCGCCGTTGATCAGCGCTGGCGCCAGGGCGATGGCGAGGAAGATATAGGCCGCCGTCACCGGCATGCCAATCCCCAGAATAAAGCTGGTCAGTGCGCCCATCAGCAACAGCACCAGCATGTCGCCACCGGCAATAAACAGCAGATCATTGGCGATGGTGCCGGACATGCCGGACACCGCCAGCGCGCCCATGATCAGGCCCACCCCGGCCATCAGCCCGGTCAGTTCGGCAAACAGGGCTCCACAGGATTCGGCAAAGTCCTTGAAGTCCTTCCATTGCCAGCGGCTGTGCTTGCGCAGCTGATTGATCACCAGCAGCAGGGCGGTAGCGTAGAAGGGCGCGATGGCTTCCTGTTTCATGAACAGCAGCATCCAGATCAGGAAGGCAAACACGAAGATGTAGTGCCAGCCCTCCTTGAGGGTCTGCTTGACGCGTGGCAGGTCTACAGCCGGCAGGCCCTTGAGGCCGTTGCGGGCGGAGTAGAAGTCGATCTGCACAAACAGGCCGAAGAAATACAGGGCCGAAGGGATGGCGGCGGCCAGGGCAATCTCGCCGTAGGGAATATCCAGAAAGGTCGCCATGACAAAGGCGGTGGCACCCATCACCGGAGGCATCAACACGCCACCGGTGGAGGCGCAGGTTTCAACCCCCGCGGCATAGGTCTTGCTGAAGCCAACCTTGCGCATGGCCGGGATCGACAGCGGGCCGGTGGTCAGCACGTTGGTGACCACGCTACCGGACATCGAGCCCATCAGGCCGCTGGAAAAAATCGATACCTTGGCCGGGCCGCCGCGGACCTTGCCGAGCAGGGCAAAGGCCAGATCGATAAAGAACTTGCCGCCGCCGGTGCGCTGCAGGGCGATACCAAAGAGCAGAAAGCCGATCACCAGATTGGCAAAGGCCTGTGACGGAATCCCCAGCAGGCTCTCGTCACTGTTGGTGTGGTAGATGGCGGCCAGATCAATGGGCGTGGAAATACCGGCAAAGCTGTCCGGCAGGTTGCCGGCAAACAGCGGGAACAGCGAGGCGAGAAACACCACGATAAAGATCGGCCAGCCGCCACAGCGGCGCGTGGCTTCCAGCGCCAGGGCCCAGGTCAGCAGGCTGACATAGACCACGCTTTGGGGTGCGGCGTATTCCCAGCCCTCATCCACCGATTCGTTCGAATAGATGATAAAGAAGATACAGACCAGGGCACTGGCCACCGCCAGTAACCAGTCATACCAGGGCGCAGGCTCAATGCGTCGGCCACGGCCAACGGGGATGGCAATAAACACCGTAGGCAGCATCATGGCCAGCAGCCCGTAGATATACTGGCTGGTGAGCATGGTAAAGCCGGTCACGCTGCCCAGATTGAAGATCTGGTAAATCGCCAGCAGCGCGGTAAGCACGGCACCCACGGCCAGTATCGTGCCGGTCAATGGATTACGCAGGGCCTGTTGTTCTTCTGACATGTTCTGCCTCGTAGTCATTCATCATCAGCCCGCCGCAATCAGGTGGGCGGGCGAAAAGCCGGTGTCACTAGAGTTCAGCGCTGAAAGCCGGGATCAAAGCCGGCTTCGGTCAGAACCCGAGCTCGGCGCTGCATCCAACTGGCTTGAAAGTTGTCCTGGTCAGCCTCGGCCAACTGCACCTGCCAGGCGTCCAGCATCAATTGCTGGCGCTGCAGCAGGCGCTGGTTATGGGCTTCATGGGCATCGGTCCAGACCCCGGCTTCGCGGAAATAGCGAATGGCGCCTTCGTGATAGGGCATGACCCAGTCGAATACCTGGCGGCTCAGCTCCCAGCCTTCGGCACCGGGTGCCAGGTTTTGGAACTCGTCATAGTGTTCGTCGACAAAGCGCGTCAGGGCGTACACCTCATCGGCACTGCGGCTGGCATTGGTCACCAGAATCGGCAGGGCATAGCCACCGCCGTACCAGGGGTTGTCCTCGGACACACCGGCACCCCGGGTTTCAAATTGCGGCAGGTAATAGGGAATGACCTGCTGGGCACGGCGCCAGGCGGCTTTTTCTTCGTCGGTGTTGTTTGGCATGCCCAGCCAGCTGATACCCCGTGGGCTGGCGGCAATGCGCTCCATCAGCGGTGTGCGGGTCGACATTGGCATGATGTCAGCATGGCCGTTGATCAAGGCCTCGATGGCTTCGTTGGTACCGGAGGCATCCACCCGGCGCACGTCGGCCCAGGTCAGTCCGCCATAGGCCAATACAGCGCTGGTGATCATGTTGATCGAGTCGGCGCCGCGGATAAAGATCACGCGTTGGCCTTTGAGTTCGTGGGGGTGTTTCAGGCCGGTATCGGCGGCGGCAGCCAGACCAAAGCTCTGGGTACCCTGCGAGGCCAGTACCATGCGGATCGGCTGCGGGCCCCAGTCGGGCTTGTTGAACAGAAATATCCCTTCCTGACCGAAGTAGCTGGCAATGCCACAGAGGCAGTAGTCGGCACGGCCGGTTTTCAACGGGATCATGCGCGAGACGTCGTTGCGTCCGGGCAGAATGCGGATATTGCTGCCAACCTCGTGTTTGAGTAGACCACCCAGAGCAGCGGCCTGGGCATAACCGGCGGCACCGGTACCATAGGCAGTCCAGACCATGACGCGGGGCAGATCGGAGTGGTCGTCGGCGCTGACCGACAAGCAGAGTGTCATGGCCAGTGCGCCAACAAAGCTGCGAAGGCGTATGCGCATTGCTAAACCTTTTATTGTGATTAATTTCGCTATGCGAAACTGATATGTGTTTTGTTTCGCTTGTCAGAACAGCATTTTACTCAGGGTGGGACACTTTGCAAAAGCCAATAGGTAAGGAAAGGTTAACCATTGCAAGACAGCATAGCCCATGGCGATGAGACCTGGTCGGCAGTCTCATGCATTCTTGCGTGCCGGTTTTGGCTGCACTGTTATAGTGGCGCCTTTTGTCAGGGAGAGGCGCAGTAATGCCGTCACAGGACATCGCAACAACATCCACCAGCGCGCAGCTGGATACCGACTCGTCAGCCTGGGTAATCGGCAAATCACTGGTTCTGCAACTATTGTTGTTGGGGGCCATGCTGTTGGCAGTGGTAGCGCCGTATTCCCGCAGCTTCGACGATAACGCCTGGGAGAAACTGCTTGGTCTGACGCTGATGTGTGTCGGCAGCCTGGTGCTGATGGCTATGGGGCAGATCCGGCGGGCCAAACCAGAACGTCGTCTTGCGCTGGCCTTGCGGCCGTTGGCGATTTTTGCTGTAGGTTGTGTGCTGTCATTGGCGTTCAGTTGGGTCAGCGTGCTGGCTGAGCCAGAGCTGCCCGACTTTATCGCGTCCGAGGGGTTGGTCTTCACCCATCTGCTGGTTGCCGCACTGAGGGGGGTGGCTGCTGTCCTTGCCTTTATACTGATTGAGCCCTTTCTGACGCGCCTGCGCTGGCAATCGATACTCGGTTGTCTGTTGGCGATACACATGCTCTGGTTCTGGATCAGCGGCGGCTTGCACAGTCTTTACTTCGACGGCTCGCCTTTCAGTTATCTGCTGTTCAATCTTACCGGCCCGGTTTACAGCCTGTATTTCCACCCCGTGGCCGCGCCCTTGCTGTCTCTTGCACTGCTGGCCTGGGGCTGGTGGGTGAGTAATGGCCTGTTGCCGGGTGCCCAACAGGCGCCGACCCTGTTTGATGGTCGCTTCAGGCAACTGCTTGGCGACTTCTTCGGCGGACGCCTGAGCCTGCTCAAGACCTTCTGGTACATCGCCTGTATTGGCGGCTTTGTGTTTGGCTGGCTGGTTTTCAGCCTGGCCCTGTCGAACGCCAATCTGATTCTTATGCTGCTGGTCTTGCTGCTGGCTGCGTCGTTCTGGACTCTGGTGTTCATACGCCTGCTTGAGGCAGGTCGGCAGTATGAGGGCAAGATGATCTGGGAAGTGTTGGCGGTGATTCTGGTTGGTGCGCAGATGGTGGGCGCCATCATTGGCGTGATCATGCTGATCCACGCGTTTCTCTGACGGCTAAAACTGCCTGGGTAGTGCATAAAAAAGCCCCGGCTCTCTCGAACCAGGGCTTTCTTGCAGCTTTAAGCTTGTGGCTTGGAGCTGGGTTTACAGCTTGCCTTCCAGTTCCGGAACGGCTTCGAACAGGTCAGCAACCAGGCCGTAATCGGCAACCGAGAAGATCGGTGCTTCTTCGTCCTTGTTGATTGCCACGATGACCTTGGAGTCCTTCATACCGGCCAGGTGCTGGATAGCGCCGGAGATACCGACGGCAACGTACAGCTGGGGAGCAACGATCTTGCCGGTCTGACCGACCTGCATGTCGTTGGGTACAAAGCCCGCGTCAACAGCGGCACGCGAGGCACCTACAGCGGCACCGAGCTTGTCGGCCACCTTGTAGAGCATCTCGAAATTGTCACCGTTCTGCATGCCACGGCCGCCGGAAACGACGATCTTGGCACCGGCCAGCTCGGGACGGTCGGACTTGGCCAGTTCTTCACCAACGAAGGCAGATACACCGGCGTCATGTGCAGCGCCAACGTTCTCGATAGCGGCACTGCCACCTTCGGCGGCAACAGCGTCAAAGCCGGTGGAGCGAACGGTGATGACCTTGATGGCGGCGCTGGACTGCACGGTGGCAATCGCGTTACCGGCATAGATCGGACGCTTGAAGGTATCAGCGCTGTCAACGGCGATGATTTCGGAGATCTGATCAACGTCCAGCAGGGCAGCAACACGCGGGGCGTAGTTTTTGCCGTTGGTGCTGGCGGGAACCAGAATGTGGCTGTAGTCCTTGCCCAGTTCGGCAATCAGCAGTGCGATGTTTTCCGGCAGTTGATGGCCGTAGGCAGCGTTGTCAGCCAGCAGTACCTTGCTGACGCCAGCAACCTTGGCGGCAGCGTCGGCAACAGCGGCGCAACCGGCGCCGGCAACCAGCACAGCGATATCACCACCAATGGCCTGGGCAGCGGCTACGGTGTTCAGGGTAGCGGCGTTCAGGGTGGCGTTGTTGTGTTCAGCGATAACCAGAATAGTCATATCAGATCACCTTGGCTTCGTTCTTGAGTTTGTCGACCAGCTCGTCGACGCTCTTGACCTTGATGCCGGCGCTACGGGCGGCCGGTGCTTCAACTTTCAGGGTCTTGACGGTCGAAGCAGTGCTGACACCCAGTTCATCGGGCTTGAGCACGTCGAGCTGCTTCTTCTTGGCCTTCATGATGTTCGGCAGAGAGGCGTAGCGCGGCTCGTTCAGACGCAGGTCGGTAGTGACAATGGCCGGCAGGGTCAGATCAACAGTCTGCAGACCGCCGTCGATTTCACGGGTGACCTTGACCTTGTCGCCGGACACTTCAACGGCGGAGGCAAAGGTGCCCTGGGCGTAGCCAGACAGAGCAGCCAGCATCTGGCCAGTCTGGTTGTTGTCGGAGTCGATGGCCTGCTTGCCGAGGATAACCAGCTGGGGCTGTTCCTTGTCGACAACAGCCTTGAGCAGCTTGGCGATGGCCAGCGAGCTCAGGTCGTCACCGGCTTCAACCAGAATGGCGCGGTCGGCACCCAGGGCCAGGGCAGTACGCAGTTGCTCCTGGGCGGCAGTCGGACCAACGGAGACGGCAACGATTTCAGTAGCAACGCCTTTTTCTTTCAGGCGCACAGCCTCTTCTACAGCGATTTCGCAGAAGGGGTTCATGGACATTTTGACGTTGGCCAGATCGACAGCGGAATTGTCCGCCTTGACGCGAACCTTGACGTTGTAATCGACCACGCGCTTCACGGCGACGAGGATTTTCATGGACGTTAGTCCTCCACAAGTCTATGGGACGCCCGCAGGCGCTTGAAAGGGGTGCATAGGATACCGAGCCAGAAGCCTGGCCGATAGTGCCAATATCCAATATAACAGGACGAAAATGCCGGAATAACGGCTGATTTACCGTTATTCCGGTGAGATTGGCGTTTTAAGACAGGCTCAACTGGTTAGCATAGGCTTCCAGGTGGTGGTCATCATCACCAAATTGGTGGCTGATTGTTACCAGGCGCTTGGCATAATGCGCACCGTTGTACTCCCAGGTCATGGCGATGCCGCCATGCAGCTGGATGCTCTGCTCGGCCACGTAGCGTGCGGCGCGGTTGATGGTGAACTTGGCCGCAGACAGCTTGGCGCTGCGCTCGGCACTGTCTTCATCGTCCGCCAGACAGGCAGCCAGAATGGCCATGGAGGTGGCACGCTCCAGCTCACTGATCATATCGACCATGCGGTGCTGCAGGACCTGGAACTTGCCGATCGGCACGCCGAACTGCTTGCGGGTCTTCAGGTAGTCCAGGGTCAGATCGCAGGCAGTGCGCATGGCACCAACGGCTTCGCCGCACAGGGCAGCAATGGCGCGGCCGCTCTGGTAACGAATGGCATCATAGGCGTCGCCAGCATTGCCGAGCAGCTCGGCCTCAACGTTGTCGAGGAACAGTTCACAGCCTTTACGGCCATCAACAGTCGAGTACACGCGGCGACGCACACCGGCGGCACTCGGATCAACCAGGAACAGGCTGATGCCCTGCTGGTCGCAGATATCACCAGCGGTGCGAGCGCTTACCAGGATCTTGCCAGCCGTCTGGCCACCGATGACCACACCCTTGCGGCCGTTCAATACGTAGCTGCTGCCCTGCGCCTTGGCGGTGGTCGTCACGTGGCTCAGGTCATAGTGGCTGTGTAGTTCATCCAGGGCGACGGCAGCCTGCAGCTCACCGCTGGCGATGGCGCCCAGCAGCTCGTCTTTCTGGCTGTCGTTGCCCAGCTGGGCGATCAGGCCGCCAGCCAGAATGACGGATTCCATGTAGGGTTCCAGGCAGATGCCCTTGCCCAGCTGTTCCATGATCAGCATGGTTTCGATGCCGGTGCCGCCAAAGCCACCCAGTTCTTCCGGGAAGGGAATGGCGGTCAGGCCCAGCTCACCCATCTGCTGCCAGAAGGCGGTGCTGAAACCGGCTTCGCTGTCGCTGAATTCCATGCGCTTGTCAAAGGTGTAAACGTCGCGTACCAGACGCTCCGCTGTTTCCTTGAGCATTTGTTGCTCTTCGGTCAATTTGAAGTCCACGGGCTGTCTCCTTAGAGCTCAAGAATCATTTTCGAGACGATGTTCTTCTGGATCTCGTTGGATCCGCCGAAGATCGACAGTTTGCGCATATTGAAGTACGAGGACGCCAGGGAAGGACTGTAGTCCTCCAGCAGCACCTCGCCGTCATAGCCGTATTCCATTTCTTCCGGCAGGAAGGGCAGGGCATAGGGACCAAGGGCCTTGCGCAGCAGATGGGTAATGGCCTGACGAATCTCGGTGCCCTGAACTTTCAGGATCGAGCTTTCGGAGCCAGGAACGCCACCTTCGGAGGCAGCGGCAACGATACGCAGCGTACCCATTTCAGCGGCCATCAGCTGGATCTCAACATCAGCGATCTGGCTGCGGAACAGGGTGTCCTCGATCAGCGGCTTGCCGTTTTTCTGCTGCTTGCTGGCAACGCGCTTGAGGTGGCGCAGGGCGGCCTTGGATGCACCGATACCAGCCAGGCCGGTACGCTCGTGGGTCAGCAGGTACTTGGCACAGGTCCAGCCCTTGTTCTCTTCACCGACCAGGTTCTCGACCGGGACCTTGACGTCATCGAAGAACACTTCGTTGACTTCGTGGTCACCGTCCAGCGTCAGGATCGGACGCACGGTGATACCAGGGGTGGCCATATCGATCAGCAGAAAGGAAATACCGCGCTGCTGCTGTGCCTCGGGATCGGTACGCACCAGACAGAAAATCCAGTTGGCGTGCTGACCCAGGGTGGTCCAGGTCTTCTGACCGTTGACGATGTAGTGGTCGCCATCGCGCACGGCACGGGTCTTCAGCGAGGCCAGGTCAGAACCGGCGCCCGGCTCGGAGTAACCCTGGCACCACCAGTCTTCACCGGACAGGATGCGCGGCAGGTAGGTGCGTTTCTGTTCTTCGTTACCGAACTTGATGATCACCGGAGCCACCATGTTGACGCCGAAGGGCACCAGACGCGGTGCGCCGGCAGCGGCGGACTCTTCGTCAAAAATGTGCTTTTCGACCGGACCCCAGTCGGTGCCGCCATGCTCTACCGGCCAGCCGGGTGCATACCAGCCCTTGGCGGAGAGGATTTTCTGCCAGCGCTCATGATCTTCTTTGCTCATGTGCTTGCCGAGTTTGACCTTGGCGGCGATATCGGCAGGCAGCTCCTGCTTAAGGAATTCACGCACTTCGTCGCGGAAGGCGAGTTGTTCGGGTGAAAAATGGATTTCCATTGTGAGTCCTCGTTGCAATACGGGTAACCGGTGTCCGGCGTTGCCGCCGGCCACCTTGTCGGGTCAGAGATCAGCGAACTTGCGACCTTCCTTGGCCAGCTTCTCCAGCAACGGGGCTGGTTTCCACCAGGCGCCGTGCTGTTGATGGAATTCGCAGATCCGGGCATAAACGCGGTCCAGACCAATTGAATCAGCATAGAACATCGGACCACCCTGGTGGGCGGGGAAGCCATAGCCATTCAGGTAGATCACGTCGATATCGCTGCTGCGCTGGGCAATGCCTTCCTCGAGGATCTTGGCGCCCTCGTTGATCAACGCGTAAATCGTGCGCTCAATAATGTACTCGTCAGTCAACTGACGACGCTCGATACCCTGCTGTTTGGAGGCGGCTTCGAGAATCGCCGGCAACTCCGGATTGGTCAGCGGGGCACGCGAACCCTTTTCATAGAGATAGAAGCCCTTGCCGGTCTTCTGGCCGAGCATACCGGCCTCGGCCATCTTGTCGAGGATGGTCGGCAGTTTGAATTCGGCTGGCAGGGTCTGACGCTGGCGGGTACGGATCGCCAGGCCGATATCCAGGCCGGACAGATCACGCATGGCGAAGGGCCCCATGGCCAGACCGAATTTGCGCAGGACGCCGTCGATCTGATCCGGAGTGCCGCCTTCTTCCAGCAGGAACTCGGATTCACGACCGTACTGGAACACCATGCGGTTACCGACAAAGCCGTCGCAGACGCCGACCGGCACCGAGACTTTCTTGAGTTTCTTGCCAATCGCCATGGCGGTGGCCAGGACTTCAAAGCTGGTCTTGGCGCCGCGCACCACTTCCAGCAGGCGCATCACGTTGGCCGGGCTGAAAAAGTGCAGGCCGACCACGTCCTCGGGGCGCTTGGTGAAGGCGGCAATGGCGTTCAGGTCCAGCGAGCTGGTGTTGGAGGCCAGAATGGCGCCTGGCTTGCAGTTGGCATCCAGCGCTTCGAAGACCTTCTGCTTGACGCCCATGTCCTCGAATACCGCTTCAACCACCACATCCACATCATTCAGATCGGCGTAGTCGGTGATGCCACTGATCAGCGCCATGCGCTTCTCCAGTGCATCCTCGGTCAGGCTGCCGCGCTTGACGCTCATGCCGTAGGTGTCACGGGCACGCTCAAGGGCCTTGTCGCGGGCTTCGCTGCTGATTTCCAGAATCTTCACCGGAATCCCGGCATTGGCAAAGCAGATGGCAATGCCAACACCCATGGTGCCGCCGCCAATGACACCGGCGCGGTTGATCTCGCGGACCGGGGTGTCCTTGGGCAGATCATCAATCTTGGAGGCCTGGCGCTCGGAGAAAAAGGCATGAACCAGTGCAGCGCGCTGCGGAGACACCAGGCACTCGCCGAACAATTCGCGCTCACGCTTCAAGCCCTCTGCCAGCGGCAGTGTAAAGGCGGCTTCCACGGCGGATACACAGCGCTGGGGTGAGAACAGGCCGGGGGTCTTTTTCGATACTTCGGCACGCTTGGCCGCTACAGCGGCGGCATTATCCACGCCGTCGAGCTTGTCCGTGCGCTCGCCAGTGCGACGCGCGCCCTTGCCCTCGGCCAGCAGTTGCTCGGCATAGGCAATACCGGCGGCAGTCAGGTCGCCTTCGATCAGTGCGTCAACCACGCCCAGCTCAAGTGCTTCACTGGCGCTGATCGGGTCACCGCTGACAATCATGTCCAGGGCCTTGGCCACACCGACCAGACGCGGCAGGCGCTGGGTGCCACCGGCGCCAGGCAGCAGACCGAGTTTGACTTCGGGCAGGCCGACCTTGGCGCTCTTCAGGGCAATGCGGTAGTGGCAGCTGACGGCCACTTCCAGACCACCGCCCAGGGCGGTACCGTGGATAACCGCGACACTGGGCTTGGTGCCGGCTTCAATGCCATTGACGACCTCGGGCAGACCGGGCGACTTTGGCGGCTTGCCGAATTCCTTGATGTCGGCACCGGCCATGAAGGTGGAACCCTCACACACCAGTACGATGGCCTTGACGGCGGGGTCGGCTTCAGCTGCATTGAAACTGTTCTGCAGCCCTTCACGCACGGCAATGCCTAGGGCGTTGACCGGCGGATTGTTGACTCTGACGACTGCAATAGCGCCGTGCCGTTCCAGTGTGACCACGTCCGACATGCTCAATCTCCGTTATTGATGACCCTTTGCAGCAGCGCCTGGGTGTGGCGACCTGGGTCGGTCGACACGGCCCAATGCCGCACAAAGGAGCTGTTGTTCAAAAAGAGTTTCACTCTGCGAAATAATGAAACGTTGTTTCGCTAGGCAAAATACAAAAAAAAGAAGCCCTTGTCGATGCCCCTGATGGGGAGAAATGTCAGTCGATCAGTATAGATGATGAAATTGGCTGGTTTGACGGGCTGTCGCAGAGCGCTGATTACAGGATATTTGCGCGAATAATGGGCTGGAGGCTAGATGCTTAAGGCTGGAAGTAAAAGACAGGCTGGTGTTGCCACTGCGCCTTGGCGAACTAGCTTACCTTCAGCCTTCAGCCTTCAGCCTTCAGCCGCGCGCTTGCGGCGCGCGCCGTTAGACCCCCAACCGTTCGATATCCCGGGCCAGCATCGCCAGCTGATGGGCCAGCTGGTTTTTTACCTTGTCTTCGGAGACCAGGTAAGACGGGGCGCCGCAGGTCAGGGCCATGATGGTGCCGTCCTGCAGAAACAGCGGTACACCAGCGGCGTTGACGTTGCGGTCCCAGTTGCCGAGGGACAGGCAGAAGCCGTGCTGGCGATAGTCTTCAAAACTTTCCATCAGCTGCTGGTACAGCTCCGGCCAGTTATCCGGATTGCGCGCTTCCAGCGACGCCAAAACGTGACTGCGCTCTTCATCCTTCATGGCGGCCAGATAGGCGCGGCCCGCTGCCGTGGTGGCCAGCGGCAGGCGCACGCCAACATCCATGCGCAGCGAGGTCGACTCAGCCGGGCGGCAATTTTCCACGTAGATCATGGATAGCCGGTCACGGCAGGTCAGGCCCACGGAGGTGTTGGTCGAGCGAGCAAACTCATCCATATAGGGTTTGGCCAACTGCCGAACCCGCAGGTTGGAGACATAGGCGTAGCCCAGCGCCAACACACCGGAGTCCAGCTGGTACTTCTCCAGCTGGGGCGAGTAGCTCAGATAGCCAAGCTTGGTCAGCGTATAGGTCATGCGCGACACGGTGGGCTTGGGCAGGCCGGTAATCCTGGCAATGTCCTGATTACCCATGACCACGGCACCCTGACTGAAGGCGCGCAGGACATCCAGGCCGCGAGACAGGGCCTCGACAAACTTGCGGTCTTTTGGTGTGGCTTCAGTGAGGTCGTGCTGTTCGTCGTTCATGTGCCCTTGTTACCTTGAATATGCGTACCGACCGTTTGACCGGATTGTTCGATAGCGGTCTATTATTGTTGTGATGATGCGCCGCACGATACCAGATATGCGTGTTCTGCATAGCGGTATGCAGTCTGTTTTGTCTCAATGATTGCACAGAGTTGAACGATAGAATAGCATCTTTTTGGTATTGTATTCCGCTGTGCAAAATAACAGTCCAATAAGAGGTTTCCATGTCCACACCCGCTTTCGCCATCGTGCCCGGCCAGCTTGCCCAGTTGGGGCACAGCAATTTGTTTGATGTACTGGCCAAGGCCGTGCAGGACTACGGCGACAAACCGGCTTTTTCCTGTGGTATGGATACCCTCAGCTTTCGCCAGTTGGCCGCCGATGCAGACGTCCTGGCACGCTATCTGCGTGGCCCGCTGGGTCTGCAGCCGGGCGAACGGATTGCCATTCAGTTGCCCAACCTGCTGCAGTACACCATCGCTATCTTCGGCGCCTTGCGTGCCGGGCTGGTGATCGTCAATACCAACCCGCAATACACCGCCCATGAAACCCGTCACCAGTTTGCCGACTCCGGCGCCCGTGCGGTGATTGTGCTGGACAAGCTGGTGCCGCTGGTACGCAAGATCCAGGGCGACACCGAGATCGAGCACCTGATTGTCACCAGCCTGGATGACCTGACTCATCCGCAATACAGCGCCGATGAGGCGGATGTCACGCGCTTTATGCATGCCCTGCGCGAGGGTGCCAATCTGCCCGCTGTCGAACCCGAGCGCGAGCTGGATGATATTGCCCTGTTGCAATACACCGGCGGCACCACCGGGGTATCCAAGGGCGCCATGCTCAGTCATCGCAATATTCTCAGCAACGTGTTGCAGGCGGTCAGTGTGATCAAGCCCGGCGATGTCGAGTACGGCAACGAAATACGGGTTTCGCCCTTGCCGCTCTATCATATCTTCGCCTTTACCGCGAACTGCATCGCCTCGGTGTTCACCGGCTTTCACAGCATCCTGATCAATAACCCGCGTGATCTGGACAGCATGATTGCCGACATGAAACGCCACAAAATCACCCTGCTGACCGGCATCAATTCCCTGTTCGTGTCGCTGATGGCCCATCCGGATTTTGGTAGCGTCGATTTCAGCGCGTTGAAATGGGTCAACTCCGGCGGCGCACCGCTGAATACCGAGATTGCCCGGCGCTGGCAAGCCATGACCGGCAGTGTGGTGCGCGAGGGCTATGGCCTGACCGAGACCTCGCCGGTGGTGGTCGCCTCCACCGCCTTTACGCCCTATAAGGAAGGTTTTATCGGCAAGGCAGTCATCGATACCTGGATGAAGACGGTCGATGAGGATGGCCAGGAAACCCCGCGTGGTGAGCCCGGCGAACTGCTGATCTATGGCCCGCAGGTGATGCAGGGTTATTGGCAGCGTCCGGACGAAACAGCCGAAACCTTTACCGAAGACGGCTGGCTGAAAACCGGTGATGTCGGAGTCATCGATGAAGAAGGCTTTCTCAAGCTGGTGGATCGCAAGAAGGACATGATTCTGGTCTCCGGCTTCAACGTCTATCCCAATGATGTCGAAGATGCCGTAATGCGCCATGCCGGCATCCGTGAATGCGTGGCCGTTGGTGTGCCGGATGAGAAAAAGGGCGAGGCGATCAAGCTGTATGTCAGCCTGCATGATCCCAAGCTGGATGAAACAGCGATTATTGCCCATTGCCGCGAACACCTGACCGGCTACAAGGTGCCAAGTTACGTCGAGATCCGTGAGGATCTGCCCAAATCCACGGTCGGCAAGCTGCTGCGCCGGGTACTGCGTGACGAAGCGCGCGCCCAGGCCGGCGCATGAGCGGGCTGACGCTGACCCTGAATAAGGGTATTGCCGAGGTAACGCTGGATGACGGCAAGGTCAATGCCCTGTCTGAAGCCATGCTCGAGCAGTTGCTGGACGCTATAGCCCGTGCCGCAGCGGCCGATGCCGCGCTGCTGATCGTCGGGCGTCCCGGCTGTTTCAGTGGCGGCTATGACCGCAAGCTGATTGCCGCCGGTGGTCCGGCCTGCGATGCCATGCGTGCCGCCGGTGATCGCCTGACCCTGGCCTTGCTGGATTACCCCGCGCCGCTGGTCATGGCCAGCACCGGGCATGCCATGGCCAAGGCGGCTTTTATGCTGTTGCTGGCGGATTATCGGCTGGGGCTGGACGGGGCTTACAGTATTGCCCTGAACGAGGTCGCCATCGGCATGACCATGCCGGATGCCGCGATGCCCCAGGCCCGTGCCAGGCTGGCGCCGCAGTGGTTGAATCGCTGCGCGCTGCAGGCCCAGACATTGAATCCGCAGCAGGCGCTGGAAGCCGGGTTTTACGATGAACTGAGCCCTGCCGACGCCCTGCTGCAACGCGCCCGTGACAAGCTTCAACAACTCGCAGCACTGGACCGTCGCGCCTACCGCGAAACCCGCACCCTGCTGAATGCGCCCCTGCGGGCGCAGATCCTGCCGTTGCTCAACCTGGGCTAACTCAAACGCCCTTCGCGGCCAGGCCGCCGCTCCCACCAATGGCTGATAACTACACCCGGTAGGAGCGACGGCCCCAGTCGCGATGGGCTTGGCAACTACTCTTTAAAGTACACCGACTGCGTGCTGGTCAGCAGCAGGAGGCCATCGGCTGACCAGAGATGGGCGATCTGGTCGGCGTAATTGCTGTGCAGTCGTGACGCCTTGGCCTGACCCAGCAGATACCCGCTACCCACCCGTGCCAGCTCATCACTGGTGGCGTGGAAGTAATGGGTCATGGATACCGTGCCCGATGGCGTAAAGTTCTCGCGCAGCAGGAAAATGCGCGGTGCAAATACATCACCCAATGCGGTCAAAGACAGGTAATCCAGCGGCCGTTCGGGTTTGTCCCGTACCCACAGCAGCGATTCGGTATCGGCCGCTTGATCCGCTTGACGGGGTGTCAGCGGGACGCCGTGGACAAAGCGGAACTCGTACTGTTTGAACCAGTTGCGAATGCTCACGGCAACCGCGGGCAGGGTTTCGGCGGCGGGCGCTGAAGGCGCGGCCAACTGCTGTTCTGACAGGGTCTCCCGGCGCGTGGCAAAGAAAGCCGTTGCGCTGGTCACAATCTCACCGTTCTGCTTCTGCAGCAGCAACCAATGCTGGGTCGAGCGGTTGGTACGCAGCGGGGTAGCTTCCACCTCGAACGGGCCATCACCCACCGGGCCAGCGAAGTTGACCGTCAGTGATACCGGGTCACCGAGCCGATCAGGATGCTGCAAAACGGCATTCAGCAGGGTGGCAGCAGTCAGGCCGCCGAAGGGGCCAACCATGTTCGCAAAGGCGTCACTGGTGGCCCCCGTGTACAGATTGGGTGACACAGCAGACAGCGCAACTGCCTGATCAAAAAGGGAATGACTACTCATCACGGGCTTCCACTGGCAGGCTTTGAAGGGTGCATCCTATGCACGGGGATTGAGGCTGACAAGCGCCTTCGGCAGCTTGAATTGGCCATCATTTGCGTGAGCAATTGATCGGAAATACAGGTTTGGCAGGTGCGATGGCATACCGCACCTGCCGACGCACTCAGCCGCGCTGGTAGGTACCGATCAGGCGGTTCATGGCGGTGGCATGCGGCTCGATCTTTTCCAGCAGTTCCCAGAGCGTCAGCCCGGCCGGCAGATCCAGTTCGCTGTCCAGCGCGATGACCCAGAAATAATATTTGTGCTGACCATGGCCTTCCGGCGGCATCGGGCCGTTATAGCCGAGCTTGCCAAAGTTGTTCTTGCCCTGGGTAAAGTCAGGCGTGGCTTCTGTCAGCGAGGTAACGCTGGCCGGAATGTTGTAGAGCACCCAGTGCACGAAACCGTAGGTGCCGTTTTTCGAGATCAGCGGCGCATCCGGATCATGACAGATCACGGCGTAGGCCTGGGTGCCGGCCGGGGCGTTGGACCAGCTTAGCGCCGGTGATACATCGGTCCCTTCGCCGGTATGTTTGCTGGGGATGGCAGCGTCATGGCTGAAGGCACTGCTGCTCAGATTCAATTCGTTGCTGAAGGCGAAACCCATGTTGTACTCCTTGGTCAGGTGTTAACAGGAACGGGACTGAAGGTGACATGGCTCAGCGTATCAGGGCGCTGAGCAACCAGAGTCCCAACAAAACCCAGATCACACCGGCGAAGATGCGTTTGCGCAGAAAAGCCCTGACACCGACATAGATCAAAAACAGCCCGAGTATCACCGCCAGAATGCTGAACAGGTTGCTATTCACGCCCAATGCGCTGGCAAAACCGTTGATAAAGGCCGAGCTGGCGTTGCTGAACATGTCGAACAGCCAGACCAGGCTGTCGATAATGACTCGAAGCACAGTGCCCAGGGCACTGCCGAGCCATTCAAAGGGATTGGAGCTTAGCTGCATGCATAATTTCGCTGTGCGATTGAACAGGGCTACAAGCTACAAGCTCCAAGCCTCAAGCTGCAAGCAAAAAACAGGGCCCTGAGCTGGTTTTCAACTCTGAGCGGCTTATGCCTTGCAGCTTGTAGCTTGAGGCTCGCGGGTCAAACCCGCTCGATCACCGCCGCTACACCCTGGCCCAGACCGATACACAGGCTGACCAGTGCATAGCGCTTGCCGGTGCGTTCCAGCTGGCGCAGGGCGGTCAGGGTCAGGCGGGCACCGGAGGCGCCGAGCGGGTGACCGACGGCAATGGCACCGCCATTCGGGTTCAGGCGCGGATCATCAAAGGCGATGCCCAGCTGTTTGGCACAACCCAGTACCTGGGCAGCAAAGGCTTCGTTGATCTCGATCACGTCCATCTGCTCAAGGGTCAGACCGGCACGGGCCAGCGCCTTTTTGCAGGCCTCGACCGGACCCAGGCCCATGACCCGTGGCTCGACCCCGGATACCGCACCGGCAAGAATGCGTGCGCGCGGCTTGACGCCATAGCGCTGGCCTGCCGCTTCAGAGCCGATGATCAGCGCAGCCGCGCCGTCATTCACGCCCGAGGCATTGCCCGCAGTGACTACGCCACCCTCGAACAGCGGACGCAGGCCGGACAAGGCGGCCAGATCGCTGTCGGCACGCGGATGCTCGTCCTTGTCGACCAGTTTGGCTGGCTTCTTGCGGCCCTGGGATACTTCAATCGGATGAATCTCGGCCTCGAAGAAACCTTCGGCCCGAGCTTTCTCGTACAGCGCCTGACTGCGGGCGGCATAGGCGTCGGCCTCGGCCCGGCTGATGCCCAGATCGGCAGCAACGTTATCGGCGGTCTGCGGCATGGTGTCGTCACCGTACTGCTTTTCCACCTTGGGATTCGGGAAGCGCGCGCCGATGGTACTGTCGAAGGCGCGGAATTCGCGGGAATAGGGGCTCTCGCTCTTGGCGATGACAAAGGGTGCGCGGCTCATGCTTTCCACGCCACCGGCGACAAAGAGTTCGCCTTCGCCGGCCTTGACCGCACGGGCGGCGTCCAGCACGGCAGCCAGACCGGAGCCACACAGACGGTTGACGGTAACCCCGGCTACCTGCGGCGGTAGTCCCGCCAGCAGGCCGGCGTGACGTGCCACGTTGCGCGCATCTTCACCGGCCTGGTTGGTGTTACCCATCACCACGTCTTCATAGGCAGTACCGTCGAAGGCATTGCGGGCCACCAGAGCACGCATGACCTCGGCCAGCAGGTCGTCAGGACGCACGCTGGCCAGCGCACCGGCATGGCGGCCGAAGGGGGAACGCAAACCATCATAGATATAGGCAGTCATCATGTTACTCCTGTGAATCCGGGGTGTTCAGGGGCAGATCCAGCTGGACGCGGCGGCGCAACCAGGGGCTGGGTCGGTAGCGTGGCTCGCCATACACCGCTTGCAGATTGTGCAGCACGGTGAAGATGCGTTCCTTGCCATAGTGTTCGCCGAAGGCCAGCGGACCCTTGGGGTAACCCAGTGCCAGTTGAATGGCGCGGTCAATGCTGTCCGCATCGGTAATACCCTTTTGCACGATTTCGCAGCCCAGATTGACTACGCTGGCGATCAGGCGCTGGATCACAAAGCCGGGAGAGTCGTTGATGATCTCGACCGGTACGCCGTCGGCAGCCAGTGCCTGGCGGGCCTGGGCTACGGTATCGGCGCTGCTGGCCGGGTTGCGCATCAGGGTGCGGCGTTTGTCCCAGCTGGCGAACGTATCCAGCGCAAGGGTTTGCGCGGCGGGCAGACCAAGGCGGGCGGCCAGTTGGGTGCAATCCTCACCCTGTGGCGTCACCAGGCAGATAGCCTCGGCGCTGGGCTGGTTGCCCTGCTCCAGAGTCGCACCGGCTGCAGACAGCACGGCCGATACCTGGCTGCGTACCTGTGCATCCTGGCTGTCGAGCCAGAACGGCCGGTTGATCAGTACTTCAGCCGGTGCGGGTTCAGCTGCTTCGATCTTCTGACCGTTGTCATAGCGGTAAAAGCCCTGACCGGTCTTGCGTCCCAGCAGGCCGGCGGCAACGCGCTGGGCAGCTATGAACGACGGCGTGTAGCGCGGATCATGGTAGAACTGCTCGTAGACCGACTCCATGACCGCATGGGACACGTCCAGGCCGGTCAGATCAAACAGCTCGAAGGGGCCCATGCGAAAGCCCGGGCCGTCACGCAGGATGCGGTCGATCTGCTGCGGCGTGGCTACACCTTCACTGAGCATGCGCAGGGCTTCGGTGCCAAAGGCGCGACCGGCATGGTTGACCAGAAAGCCGGGGGTGTCCGGGGTGATCACGGCAAAGTGCCCAGCTTGTTCGGCCAATTGCACCAGACCGTCAATGTAGCGCTCTTCGGTACGTGAACCGCGAACCACCTCGACAATCTTCATCAGCGGTACGGGGTTGAAGAAGTGGAAGCCTGCTACGCGCTCGGGGCGCTGGCAACCAGCGGCAATACGGGTAACCGACAGGGACGAGGTGTTGGTCGCCAACAGGCAGTCGCTACTGACCAGGGCTTCCAGATCGCGGAACAGGTTCTGCTTGACCTCAAGGATCTCGACAATCGCCTCGATGATCAGATCGCAGTCCTTGAGTGCTTCAAGGGTGGTGGCGGGCTGCATGCGGGCCACCGTGGCGGTGAACTCGGCTTCGCTCAGCTTGCCCTTGGCGACGCTGCGTTGCAGCAGGTCGGAGTTGAATTTGATGGCATCGTGAATGGCCTCGACGCGGGTATCGTAGATCAGGACTTGCTGGCCGCTGCTGGCAAACAGCTGGGCAATGCCGCGGCCCATGGCGCCTGCGCCTATCACACCAATACGCTGGAACATGCGATGACTCCTTATTCACCCGATCAATTCCGCATGGCGGAATAGCATTTCGTTTAAGAAGGTGCGAGATTAAATCCTGCCGGTGTTCAGCGCAAGTTTACCGGTCTGGTACGGTTGGCTGTACCGCTGTTCGGTATTCCCCTGTGGCATACTTGTCTCATTACCGAACACCTTGCCCCGTGGTTTCCGTGTGTAAGCCCGGGGCATCAGCTTTAATCCAAGAGTGTAGTGAAAAAAGGTGAAGTCGCCGTGAATCAAGATCAGCGTCAGGCAGTAGAACGCTCCGTAACCGGTTTCTTTCAGGACCTGGGTTGTGAATTGACCGAATACAGTCAGGGCCGTGCCGTGGTCGCGCTGCGCCTGACGCCCAAGCACATGAACAACGCCAGCAATCTGCATGGCGGCGTCACGGCCAGCCTGCTGGATATTGCCATGGGTCTGTGCGGTACCTGGGCGGAGAATTCCGATGAGCGTCGCGTCGCCATTACCCTGTCGTTGAATGTGAATTTCTCCGCCACTGCACCGGTTGGCACCCTGGTTCGCGCGGTGGCGACCTGCCGCAGCGCGGGTCACAAGGTGTTCATGGCCTCCTGTGATCTGCTCGATGAACAGGATCGGCTGATCGGCTTTGGCGAAGGGGTGTTCAAGAAAGGCGCCTTCCGCAAGGACCTGCCCTGAGCCATGAAAGGCTATCTACTGCCCCTGGGCGTCGGTCTTGAGCTGGCCTCGCTGCTGGCTCAGTTACCCTGGCTGAGCTGGTTGGCGGCGCTGGTCTTTCTTGGCTATTTTCTGCTGCACTACCGCCGCCTCAATCCCTATCCCCGTTGGCTTGGTTTTATCACCTTGCTGGTGGTGGCGCTGGCCGCCTACCGTCACAGTAGCGACCTCGGGTTATGGGCCAAACTGGCCAGCTCTGCGGCCTACTACACCAGCTTTCTGGGTGCCCTGGGCTTGATGCAACTGCTGGCCAAGCGTCTGCCGCAGCTGAGTGAGCTGCACAAGGCACTGCTGTCCGGTTCCAAGGTCGTGCTCTATCCGCGCTATGTGCTGGCGGCTGGCAGCATCGGCTCGATTCTCAACTTCGGCATGATGAATCTGCTCTGTGGCACCCTGAGCGAGCATCTGAAGCGCTACGCCCTGACCGACGAGCAGCGGCGTGAGGGTCTGCGCAGTGTCATGGTTACCACCCTGCGGGGTTTTGCCCTGGTGCCCTTGCTGGCGCCGACCAGCGTGACCATTGCGATTATCTCGCGGGAAATGCCCGAGCTGACCTGGAGCATCATGCTGCCCTACGGCGCCGTCGCGGCGGCGATGATGATTGTGGTCGGCTGGCACCGTGAAACCGCCGGCCTTCTGGCCCTGCGCGATAACATCGGTGACAGCAGTCGGGCTCAGGGCATGGTCGGTTTGCTGGTCGGCAGCCTGCTGGGTCTGGCGGCCATGGCGTTGCTGGCTTCGGTCACCGTGCTCACTGCTTCGCAGGCGGCCATGGTGCTGGTGCCGGTCGGGGTGATCAGCTATTTGTTATGGCGCGAGCGCTCGGTCAAGGTGGCGACGCAGGAAGTGGCCGAGAACATGGCGACCATGCACAACGAGATGTTTATCTTCGGCTGTGCGGCATTGCTCGGTGGTGCCCTGGGCGCCTTGGTGCCCCTTGAGGCCTTGGCGCAATGGCTGGCGCAGGAACCCAAATACAACGTGCTGCTGGCGGTGGCCAGCCTGTTCAGCACCATTCTCCTGGCGGTAATTGGTGTCGCGCCGATCGTCTCGCTGTCGCTGATAGCCGGCTTGCTGGCGCAGTTGGCGCTGCTCGGTGTGCCGATCATGACCCCGGCCGTGGGCCTGATGTGCGGTTTCTCGCTGGCCATGATCTTTTCGCCCTTCGGTCCCTCGACCCTGATTCTGGCTCGTTACAGCGGCGAAAAACCCTTCCGCGTGGCCTTTGGCTGGAATGGCCGCTTTGTCGTCAGCGTCATGCCGTTATTACTGTTGCTGCTGTTTGGTACCTATTGGTTGCATAGCTGACGGGGGCTGGTTGGTTTTTTGTCGGGTGCTTATAGCGGATTGGGTGGCGCGGCCTGAGGCTAACCTGATCAGGACACGCCGTGAACCCGTCCCTGGGGGCTTGCTATGCCCGTCCATGGGCATAGAGAGTCCTGGTCAGGTTAGCCTCAGGCCGCGTCAGGCTGAACCCGCTGTATGGTTAAATAGCCAAGAAAGACTCGATCCTCTGTGGCGGTTTGCACGGATTGCCGAGGTCGGTGTTGGCTTTGCCCTGTCTCAGACCATCTATGCCCAGGACGGGCATAGTGAGCGCCCAGGGATGGGTTCACCGCGTGTCTGAGACAGGGCAAAGTCAATGCCGACCTGCACGGTCTAGCGGCCATGGGGTTCCTATTCATCATCTGAAACAACACAAGACACCTGCGGACTGATACAAGCCCATGCCCGAACTACCCGAAGTCGAAACCACCCGCCGCGGCATTGCCCCGCACCTTGAAGGTCGCACAGTGACGCGGTTGATCGTGCGTAATCGCAGTCTGCGCTGGCCGATACCGGAAGATCTGGCCATCCAGATCGAGGACCAGACCTTCAGCCAGATTCGCCGCCGGGCCAAATACCTGTTGATGGACATAGGTGGCGGCAGCCTGATCAGCCATCTGGGCATGTCCGGCAATCTGCGACTGGTGCCGGCCGGGAGTCCTGTGGCCAAGCATGAACATGTGGATATCGAACTGGATTCCGGCATGGCGCTGCGCTACACCGATCCACGTCGGTTTGGCGCCATGCTCTGGGTCAAGGCTGGTGAAGTGCACCCGCTGATGTTCAAGCTCGGACCGGAACCGCTGTCCGATGCCTTTGATGGCGAGCGGCTTTATCAGTGCTCGCGCGGCAAGGCGATGGCAGTCAAACCCTTTATCATGGACAACGCAGTAGTGGTTGGCGTGGGGAATATCTATGCCACCGAGGCGCTGTTTGCCGCCGGCATAGACCCGCGTCGCGAGGCCGGTCGTATCAGCCGGGCGCGGTATCAGCGACTGGCCGAAGAGATCAAACGCATCCTCGCCTACGCCATCGAACGGGGCGGCACTACCCTACGTGATTTTATCGGCGGCGACGGCCAGCCCGGCTATTTCCAGCAGGAACTCTTTGCCTACGGGCGAGGCAGTGAACCCTGCAAAGTCTGCGGCACCACCTTGAGTGAAGTGCGCCTGGGTCAGCGCAGCTCGGTATTCTGCAGGCGTTGCCAGTCCTGATTGGCGGTACTAAAGCAATGCCGTTATTGTCCTGAATACAAGGGTTACCTGTGTGACCCATAACAATAAAAACGGAGCACCCATGGCAACCAGCCCCTTGTCCCAAAAGCTCGGCCGGGCAGCATTGCGCCTCTGCGGTTGGCGTATTGAAGGCCAGTTGCCTGACCTCGACAAGTATGTCGCCATTGGCGCGCATCACACCTCGAACTGGGATTTTGTGCTGTTTCTGGCGGTCAAGTTTGCCCTGCAAATGCAGGTCACCTGGTTTGGCAAGCACAGTATCTTTTTCTGGCCGGTTGGCTATCTCTGGCGCGCCTGGGGTGGGGTGCCGGTTGAGCGGCATCATAAGCGCAACATGGTGGATCAGGCCGTTGCACTGTTTCGCAGTCGCCAGCAGATGGCACTGGTGATTTCCCCCGAGGGAACCCGCAAGAAAGTCGAGCGTTGGAAAACCGGTTTCTACCATATTGCTACAGGCGCCGGCGTACCTATTGTTTGTGGTGCGCTGGACTTTGCCAACCGACGTGTTGTGCTCAGCGAGCCATTCTGGCCTACTGGCAATCAGGAGGCCGATTTGTCGACCCTGTTGGCATTTTTCAAGCCCTACGTTCCGAAACATCCGGAATGTGCCTACAATGATGTGTGAAGGCTACCCCGGACGGGAGCCTCAATGAGAATAAACGCCTTTCGGGCCACAACCAGGGATTTATTTATGCGCCTGTTCCGTCATACCACCGCCTTGATGGCGGGCATGCTGCTCACTGGCAGCGTTTTGGCCAACGACCCGACTTATGCGGGTTACCAGGAAAATGTTGAGAACCCAGGCATATTTGCCATGGTCGGTGATCTGGTCATTGCCCGTCCGCTGCTGATTGGCGTTACCGCCATTGGCGCTACGGCCTTTGTCGTCAGTCTGCCCTTTACTGCACTGGCGGGTAATACCAAGGAAGCAGGGCAGGAGTTGGTCGTGCGTCCCGGCCGTGAAACCTTCATGCGCTGCCTGGGCTGTACCCGTATAGGCTATGGCCACAAGCAGCAGGAAGAAAACCGCTGATTTTGACGGGTTTTCCCTTGGGTCATTGAGCAGATGCCAATGACCCGCATCCCTTTTAGCGGGTTGTCGGCTTGATGCGTGCACTGTTCAAACCAATCTGGGTACCAGCAGTTCTGTTGGTGCTGCTCCTTTTGTTTGTCTGGAAACCGGAACTGGCCACCCTGGCCGCCGGTATCGCCCTGTTCATGATGGGCATGCACCACCTTGAGGACGGCTTCCGTGCTTTTACCGGTGGCGCGCTTGAGCACTGGTTGTCCAAGAGCACCAATCGTCTCTGGAAAAGCCTGCTTTTCGGCATCACCAGCACCGCTATCGTTCAGTCCAGCTCCCTTGTCACGCTGCTCAGCATTGCCTTTCTGAGCGCAGGCATGATCAGTCTGTTGGCAGGCATTGGTATTGTCTTTGGCGCCAACCTGGGCACCACAACGGGTGCCTGGCTGATTGCACTGGTCGGTCTCAAGGTTGATCTGGCACTGGTTGCCATGCCCATGCTGGTATTTGGCGTGATGCTCGGGCGCCGTACCGAAAGCTTGTGGAAGGGTATGGGGCAGGTACTGCTGGGTATCGGCCTGCTGTTTCTCGGCATAGATCTGATGAAAGAAGGCTTCAGCGGCTTTGATGACATGCTGGCGCTTGATAGCCTGCATGTCACCGGTTTCAAAGGTGTGCTGATCTATACCCTGGTCGGACTGGTTGCGACTGTGCTGATGCAGTCCAGCCATGCTGCCATGATGATTACGCTGGCGGCGCTGGCAGCTGGTCAACTGGCGTACGGCAATGCCCTGGCCATGGCCATTGGGGCTAACCTGGGGACCACCATTACTGCTGTGATTGGTGCGATTGGCAGCAATAATGCCGGTCGGCGCCTGGCCGCGGCGCACATTCTGTTCAATCTGGTGACCGCGCTGGTGGCGCTGATGGTGCTCAATACGCTGGCCCAGACGGTGGATTGGCTGTCCGCCCTGTTCGGTATCGACGAGCAGGCCTATACCCTCAAGTTGGCGCTGTTTCATACTCTATTCAACGTACTTGGCTTGGTCATCATGTTGCCCCTGGTGCCACTGATGGTTCGCCTGCTGATGCGCTGGCTGCCGGATAGCAAGCCTGTTGGCAGCCCGGAGGCGGTGTCCGTGGCGCTCAGTGAGCAACCGCGTATGCGCGCGCAGTATCTTAACGATTCGGCCCTGTTGCATGCTGATACCGCGCTCAAGGTGCTGGATCAGGAATTGCGCCACCTGGCGGCACTGAGTCGGCAGGTGATTGCTGCCGGGGTGTATCTGCCGGCTGGTGATCTGAACGATCTATCCCGCGAGGGGCTACACCGTCTGGTTCAACGGCCTGTTGCCATGGATGGCCGGGAGGATGCCGATGCGCTCTACGAGCGCCATGTCAAAGGGGTCTACAGCGACATTATCGACTTTATCAGTCGCATGGATCTGTCTCTGCTGCCGGAGCAGCAGCAGTCGCTGATGGACATGAGTGCGGCGGCACGTGAGCTGGTCGAGGCGGTCAAGGCCACCAAGCACCTGCAGAGCAACCTGCGGCGGCAGATCGACAGTACCCAGCCAGCCATACACGATGCCTATGATCTGCTGCGTGAGCAGTGTGGTATGGCGTTGATCGATCTGGGCCGATTGCTCGATCTGGAAAGTGACAGCGAGGCCCGCGCCAAGCTGTTTCAGATCTATCTGGACGATGAGAAACTGTTTTCCGAACACTTCCAGCACGAACTGCAGATGCGTTTGCGCAACCGCGAAATCGACGGCTGGCAGGCGTCTTCGCTATTGAACGATCTGCACTACCTGTTGCGCATCCGTCAGCATCTCTACAGTGCGCATGAGGCGCTGCATCATCCGTCCGGGGATGTTGCGCTGGAGCCGGCGATTGAGCGTATTGAGCCGACGCTTACCTTGCCTTGAGTGGCTGCTGGACGCTGGCGCTGCCTAGCCCGCGGGGGTCGCTGGCGGCGCTGAGTTCGCCACTGGCCTTGTCCCAGTGCAGCACCTGCATATCGCCATAATCCCGACCGACCGCCTCAATCCGATGCCCCAGCGCTTTCAGCGCGGCTGTGTGCTCGGGGCTGAAGGCCTGTTCCTCGACCTGGATATGATCGGGCAGGTACTGATGGTGAAAGCGCGGCCGGCTGACCCAGGCTTCCGGCGGCTGGCCACGCAGCGCCTCCAGACTGGCCAGTAGAACCATGCTGATAATGCGGCTGCCGCCGGGTGTGCCAAGCACCGCCAGTTGGCTGTCACTCTCCAGCATGGTCGGCGTCATGCTCGACAGCGGCCGTTTGCCCGGTGCCACGGCATTGGCTTCGCTGCCGCGCAGCTCGTAACTGTTGGCGCCCTGCGGGTCGGTGGCAAAGTCATCCATTTCATTGTTCAGCAGAATGCCGGTGCCGGGCACGGTAAAGGCCGCGCCAAAAGGCAGATTGATGCTCAGGGTGGCCGAGACGGCATTGCCGTCGCTGTCCATCAGCGAAAAGTGCGTGGTATTGGTGCCTTCACTGAAGGGCGCAGGAGGCCCGAGTTCGGTACTCGGCGTGGCGCGCTCAGGATCAATACTCGAGGCCAGGCTGATGGCGTGTTGCGGCGATGTCAGCCGGTCAACCGGCACAGCATGAAAATCGCTGTCACCCAGCAGCAGGCGATCGCGGTAACTGCGGCGCATCAGCTCCACCAGCTGATGGGTCTGCGCCACGCTGCCGTGGGCTTGCGCGGGCAAGTGTTCCAGTCCTTGCAGTACCGTGGCCAAGAGGATGCCGCCGGCCGAGGGCAGGGGCGCGGTGATGACCTGCATGCCCTGGCTTTGAAAGCGAATCGGCTCGCGGCGTATGACCCGGTAATTATCCAGGTCGGCCTGCTGCCAGACGCCTCCGGCAGCCTGCACGCCAGACAGCAATTGCTCAGCAACCGGTCCGGTATAAAAGCCCTCACGGCCCTCAGTGGCCAAACGCCGTAACGTCTGTGCCAACTCTGGTTGTTGAATCAGGGTGCCTTCAGCGGGCATCTGCCCCTCACGCAGAAACAGCCGGGCAGTCTCATGATCAGCTTGCATCGCTGCAAGCCGGAACTGACCGAATGCCCGGTAGCGTGAGGTAACGGCAAAACCCTGCTCGGCGGCCTCTATGGCCGGTTGCAGGCTCCGGGATAACGGCAGTCGGCCGTGCTCATTGGCCAGCATGACCAGCGCTGCCGGTAAGCCGGGAATCCCGGCGGCACGCGGGCCATTGATTGCCGGATCGCGCTGGAACTGGCCGTTTTCATCCTGATAAAACGCTCGGTCAGCAGCCAGGGGTGCGGTTTCCCGGGCATCCAGAAAGTGATACTGCGGCTTGTCTGGCTGGGCCTCGCGCAACAAAAAGAAGCCGCCACCGCCGAGTCCCGAGCCGTAGGGCTCGACAACACCCAGGGTGGCAGCGACGGCAATCGCGGCATCGAAGGCATTGCCGCCCTGATCAAGGATGCGGTGACCGGCAGCGGTGGCTACCGGGTGGGCGCTGGCGACGGCCTGCGAACCGGGTTCGGCGGCCTGTACTGCACTATTCAGCAGCAGGGCTGCCAGCAGTATCAGGGCGGTGCCGCGCCGGATAGACATGGCGTCAGCTGCCGGTGAGGACCTGGTACTTGGCCAGCAGCTCCTCACGGCTCTCGACATTGTTCGGGTCCAGCGGGATGCAATCGACCGGGCAGACCTGCTGGCACTGCGGCTCGTCAAAGTGGCCCACACACTCGGTACACAGGTTGGGATCAATCACATAGATTTCTTCGCCCTGGGAGATGGCTCCGTTCGGGCATTCCGGTTCGCACACATCGCAATTGATGCAATCGTCGGTAATGATCAGTGACATGCCGTGACTCCGCTGAGCCGATGTTCAGTCATGGTAGCGCTTGATCAGCGCCTGGTTGACTATGGGGTGAACAAACTTGGTGACGTCGCCACTGAGCGCAGCAATTTCGCGCACCAGCGACGATGAAATATACGAATACTTTTCCGAGGGCGTCAGAAACAGGCTTTCCACATCCGGCGCCAGCACCCGGTTCATGTTGGCCAGCTGAAACTCATATTCGAAATCGGAAACGGCACGCAGGCCACGCAGCAGCACGTTGGCACCCACCTCTTCGACAAAGTGCGCCAGCAGCTTGGAAAAACCGACCACTTCAACGTTGGGGATATGTGCCAATACCTGACGGGCCATATCGACGCGCTCATCCAGAGTAAAGGCCGGGTTTTTCTTGGTGCTGGCAGCCACAGCAACAATGACCTTGTCGAACAACCGGGCGGCACGCTCAACCAGATCGGTGTGGCCTTTGGTAATGGGGTCGAAGGTGCCGGGGTAGAGAACCGTATTCATGTCGACTGATCCTGCGCGGATGGGTGATGGGGCAGATGGTAGCCGAATGCCGCCGCCGGGCCAACCGGCAAGGCTGGCCCGGCGAGGTTATTGCCGGGTTCAGCCGAGTTCGCTGGCCAGTTGGGTGGCCATTTTCGATACCAGACCATAGATCGACAGCTGCGGATTGGCGCCAATACTGGTCGGGAACAGTGAGCCGTCAAAGATCGACAGGTTAGCCAGATGATGGTGACGACCCTGGCTGTTGGTCACCGCCTGCTGCGGGTCTTCGCCCATGGCGCAGCCGCCCATTACGTGGGCACTGGCCAGGCGCACATCATAGATGGCGTAGCGCAGACCCTCGACCTGCTCGCGGTACTCCGCCCAGCTACGACTCAGGCGACCCTGGCTGTGGGTTGGCATCACCGCACTGGCCCCAGCGGCGAACTGGATTTCGCCCATCGCCAGCCAGGCGCGGCGGGCGCCATCCCAGATGTAATCGTTGAGCGGGTAGTCGAGCAGCGGCGTACCGTCCTCGCGCAGGCTGACGCTGCCACCCTGGCTTTGCTCGTCAAAGCCATCGCGCATCAGCGCAATCAGCACATTGCTCTGCGCCAGCTTCTGCATGCGCTCCAGGTGTTCCTGACCGTGACTGCCGAGCAGTGCCGAGGTAAGGCTCGGCTGCATGGGTGGCACTTCCAGTTTGAAACCGATCGGGCCGGTCACGCTGTCCCACTGGAAGTGGTCGGAATAGATCGACTGCGGCGCGCCGTAGAAGCCATTGATAGCCTTGTCATACTGCGCCAGGCTGAAATTCACCGGGTGCAGAAAGGTGCGTTTGCCGATCCGTTCATGCGGATCCGGCACCTTGGAGCGCAGCAGTAACGCCGGGCTGTTCATGGCACCGCCAGCCAGCACGATATGCCGACCACGCAGCCGCAGGCGCTGACCGTTGGCCTGATTGAGCTGCGAGTTCATGCCGCGGCAGATGACCTCGGTGACCCGATCGCCTTCGATCACCAGCTGCTCGGCCCGCGCCTTGTGAATCAGGATGGCACCCTTTTCCAGTGCCGCCGGCAGGGTTGTGACCAGCATCGACTGCTTGGCGTTGGTCGGGCAGCCGGTGCCGCAGTAGCCCAGATTCCAGCAGCCGCGGACGTTGCGTGGAATCACTGCCCAGTGCCAACCCAGCGCCTCGCAGCCTTCGCGGATGATGTCGTTGTTGGCATTCGGTGGCACGGCCCAGGGCGCGACGCCAAGGCGTTCCTCCATACGCGCAAACCAGGGCGCCATGGTGTCCTTGTCCAGTCCCTGCACGCCATGCACCTCGGCCCAATGCGCCAGGGTCTGGTCCGGGGTGCGAAAGCTGCTGGTCCAGTTGACCGTGGTGGTGCCGCCCACGGTACGGCCTTGCAGAATGCCGATACCGGCATCCTTGGTCGCCCGCGCGGAGCCCTCCTGATACAGCTCGGCGTAGGCCTTGGCTTCGTCGTTCTTGAAGTCGCTGGAGGTTTTCAGTGAGCCTTCTTCGACCAGCAGGACCTTGAGGCCGGCATTGGCAAGGATCTCGGCACTGGTGCCGCCACCAGCACCGGTGCCGATGATCACCACATCGGCTTCAAATGTCTGCTCGCTGTCAAATTCACTGGCATCCAGCACCTGCCAGCCACGGGCCATGCCTTGTATAAACAGATCGGGGACGGGCATTCGGGTTACCTTTGGCTATGGGGGTCAGATGGCGGGCGGGCCGGGGTAACCGGCAGCGTCCCAGGAGGCAGGCGTGGCGTACCAGGCCATCAGCAGCAGTTGTGTCAGGGCGCTGTGACCCTGGCGCAGCATGTCCAGACGACTGTCACGCCAGCGTTGCAAAAAGGCCAGTACCTGGGCGCTACTGGCTGTTTCCCAGCTGCCCCAGATGCCGGTCAGAGGGCCACGGGTGATAGCCATGGCCAGCATATCGAGCAGTTCATGCACGTTCTTTTGCACGGCGGTCGAAGCCCAGCCCAGGGTGGTATCCAACTGGCGTATGGCGTTCTGCAGGTTGGCCGGATCATTCAGCGCCGGGTGGGGGCCGACCAGAACCGGCATGATGGCGGCGATAATCGGCAGATCGGTGTCGCGCAGTACCAGCATGTCGCGGCCGGGCTGGCTGCTGCTACAGCCGCTGAGCGTGGCGGTTACGCCCACGGTGCTCAATGCGAGGCTGGCGCCGAGGCTCAGTTTGAGCAACTCACGGCGGCTGAGTTGGGCAGAGGTGATGGCAGGCATGTGTAGCCCCTGGCTGAAAATGGATAGTGGGTTAGCGAATAAACAGCTTGTAAACCAGCTTGAGCAACGTGCCGCCATAGGGTGGGTAAATCGGTCTGGCGCCGTTGAAGCGTTGCTTGATATACACGCCCTTGGCCTTGCTGAAGGTCAGAAAACCCTCATGGCCATGGTAATGCCCCATCCCCGAGGGGCCGACGCCACCAAAGGGCATATCATCCTGGGCCACATGCAGAATGGTGTCGTTGATGCACATGCCACCAGCATGGGTCTGTTCCATCAAACGCTGTTGTTCGGCCTTGTCATAACCGAAGTAGTAGAGCGCCAGCGGTCTCGGGCGTTCGGCGATGTAGTCCATGGCCTGCTCCAGGCTGTCGTAGGGAATGATCGGCAACAGCGGACCAAAGATTTCCTCGTGCATGATCTCCATGCTGTCGTTGGTGCCAAGCAACAGGGTGGGAGCCAGAATACGGCTATTGCTCAGGTCTTCATCACGCGGATTCAGCACAATCACCTCGGCGCCCTTGTCGCGGGCATCCTGCAGCAGTGCGCTGATGCGCTGGTGCTGGCGCGGATTGATGATCTGGGTGTAGTCGGGGTTATCCGCCAGGCTTGGGTACAGGCGGGCAAACTGCAGGGTCAGCGCCTCGACCAGTTCCGTGACGCGGGCGCGCGGGCACAGCACATAGTCCGGTGCCACACAGGTCTGACCGGCGTTCACGCCCTTGCCAAAGGCAATACGTTCGGCGGCATCGGCCATCGGCACATCGGCGGAGACAATCGCCGGGGACTTGCCGCCGAGCTCCAGGGTCACCGGCGTCAGGTTCTCGGCGGCGGCGCGCATGACATGCCGGCCAATGCCGGTTCCGCCGGTAAACAGCAGATGATCAAAGGGCAGACGCGAGAAAGCCACGCCAACGTCGGCTTCGCCGGTGATCACCGCGACCTGATCCTCGGGGAATACCTGGGCCAGCATGCGCTTGAACACCTCAGCGGTGGCCGGGGTGGACTCGCTCATCTTGATCAGCGCACGGTTGCCAGCGGCCAGCGCACCGGTCAGCGGCCCCATGGCCAGGTACAAAGGGTAATTCCACGGCACGATGATGCCGACCACCCCCAGCGGCTGGTAAATCACCCGCGCCTTGCCGGGCTGGAAGGCCATGCCGACGTGGCGCTTGGAGGGTTTCATCCAGCGCCGCAGGCGTTTGCTGACGTAATTGATGCCTTCGATCGCCGGGAGAATTTCGGCCAGCCGGGTTTCATCCGCCGAGCGCCGGCCAAAATCGGCGCTGATGGCCTCGATCAGGGCCTGTTGATGGTCGAGCAGAGCCTGTTTAAGACTGGCAAGGGCGGCAATCCGGCTATTGGCATCCGGCATGGGCTGCCGGCGAAACGCCTGTTGTTGCAGGCTGAACAGCTCCTGCATACGAGAAATGGCGTCCTGCTGGACCTGCATGTAGGCAATATCGGCTACCATGGGAACCTCTTGGGCAGGATTGCATCAACCCTGTTATTAGAATTAACGGTATTTTTAGAGTAATTGCTCTAAGCTGTCAAATATGACTTTGTATCAGCCGGACTGGCTGACTGACCTGGGTGATGGAATCTGTAGATGAAAACCCGCGACCGCATACTTCAGACCAGCCTGCAGCTGTTCAACCAGCAGGGTGAACGCCTGGTGACCACCAACCACATTGCCCAGGCCCTGGGCATGTCGCCTGGCAATCTGTATTACCACTTTCGCAACAAGCAGCAGATCATTGCCGAGCTGTTCAGCCAGTATCAGGCCCTGGTCGATGGTTTTTTGCGGGTGCCCGAAGGCCGTGCCCTGGAAGTGGCGGACAAGACCATGTACCTGGAGTCGATTTTCAAGAGCCTCTGGGAGTTTCGCTTTCTGCACCGGGATCTGGAGCACCTGCTCAATAGCGACGCGCAACTGGCCGAGCGTTACAAGGCGTTTTCACGCCGCTGCGTGCAGAGCGGTCAGGCGATTTATCAGGGTATGATCGATGTCGGTATGCTCTGCGCCGATCGCACCAATGCCCAGGCGCTGGCGGTCAACAGCTGGTTGTTGATGACCGGTTGGGTAGGCTTTCTCTGTACCAGCGTGCTGGACGATGAACAGCCCGAGCTGACCCCCGAGCTGCTGCGCCGGGGTGTCTATCAGGTGTTGTCGCAGGAAACCGGTCTGCTCACCGAGGGTGTGCGCAGCGAGGTCGAAAGCATGCTGCAGAGTTACTACGTACCGCTCAAGGTCTGAGCCAGCCAAGCGGGCAGGCGGCGTTCCAGATAGTAGCCCGGGCGCCAGGGTGGCCCCTCGATAAAGCCGACGTGACCGCCACCGGTAAACAGCTCCATCTGCGTGCTGGCCGACAGCTCCTGACGCTCAGGCACGCTGTGCGGGTAGACGAAGGGATCGTTCAGCGCCTGCACCAGCAGTGTCGGCACGCGGATGGCGCCGAGGAAGAAGCGGCTGCTGCAGCGCCGGTAGTAATCCTCGGCACTGGCAAAGCCATGCAGTGGTGCGGTCACCCGCTCATCAAAATCCCAGAATGAGTCCATGCCTTCCAGCGTGCCCAGGGCATCCAGTCGTGCCTGCTCGGCGTGTTGACCCTGATGCGCAAACAAGCGCCGCTTGTTGACCACATAGGCCAGCAGATCGCGCATGAAGCGCGCCTGATAGACCCGCGAAAATCCGACCTTGATACGGTCTGCGCACTGATCCAGGCGAAAGGGCACCGAAACCGCCGCGGCAGCCCGCAGCGGGCAATCAGCTGCGGTTTCGCCCAGGTATTTGAGCAACACATTGCCGCCCAGCGAGTAACCAATGGCGGCAAAGGGTCGTTCCGGTTGGGCGGCGTGCAGCTGGGCCACCACCTCGGCCAGATCTTCGCTGGCGCCGGAATGATAGCCGCGCGCGCGCTGGTTGGGCTCGCCGGAGCAGCCGCGCCAGTTGACCGCCACGCTTTGCCAACCCTGGTTTGCCAAGGCCTGCTGTTGGCCGAGGATATACAGTGATGAGCTGCTACCGGTCAGGCCATGCAGCAGGATCACACAGGGCGTAGCCGGGTTGTCCGGGCCGTACCAGTCCAGATCCAGAAAGTCGCCATCACTCAGGGTCAGGCGCTGGCGCCGCCGTTCTAGCCTGGGTGGGCGTCGCAGCAACGGGCTGAACAGGGTTGGCAAATGCCCGCCCGGCAACCATGCAGCCGGCCGAAATGCTGTCATGCCTGACGTTGCCAGAGGCTGTACCAGACCTGACCGGCACGCTTTTCCCGGTGCAGAGTCCAGTTGGCCGGGCGTGCCAGCTGGCTGGCCGAGGATTCACTCTCGACATAGATCCAGGCCCGCGGCTTCAGCCAGCCATTGGCCTCCAGTGCTGCGCAGGCAGGTTCAAGCAGAGACTGATGAAAGGGCGGGTCAAGAAACACCAGATCAAAGGCCTGCTCGGGCGCCAGTGCCAGTAGCCCCAGGGCATCCTGCTGGCGCACCTCGCCACGCGCACAGTCCAGACTCTGCAGGTGCCCGCGCAGGGTCGTCACCACCTCACGGCTGGTATCGCAGGCCAGTGCATAGGCGGCGCCGCGTGACAGCGCTTCGAGTGTCAGTGCGCCGCTGCCGGCAAAGGGATCCAGGCAACGTGCCCCTTCAACCTGGCCACTGAGCCAGTTGAACAGGGTCTCGCGCACCCGGTCCGGGGTCGGCCGCAAGCCCGGTTGTTCGGTAAAGGTAAAGCGCCGACTGCGCCACTCGCCGGCAATGATGCGCAGCTGGCTGGGGGCGGCTTTGGCTTTGCTGCCGAGTTTGCTCATGCTTCCGGCTCCGCAGCTGCAGCCGCATCCTCGGTCTCCGGCACTTCCTCTACGGGCGTCGGACCGACGGTAACGACGACGCGCTGGTCTGCCGGCAAGCGTCGGGCAAAGGCGTCGCGGATCTGCTCGGCACTGAGCTTCTCGACCTGATCGAGAAACAGCTGCAGATGGTTCAATGGCAAGTTATAGAAGCCGATCATCCCCAGTTGGCTGACGATCGCGCTGTTGCTGGCGGTCGACAGCGGGAACTCACCGAGAATCTGGCGCTTGCTGCGGATCAGCTCGGTGTCGGTGGGGCCGTTGGCGATAAACTCATCCAGCACCTGATTGATCACCTCCAGCGCCAGCGGCACCTGGTCGCTGCGCGTCTGCATGCTGATCATGTAGGGGCCGGTGGCCTGCATCGGCACCAGGCTGCTGCTGACCGAGTAGGACAGGCCGCGCTTTTCCCGAATCTCTTCCATCAGGCGTGAGCCAAAGCCCGAGCCGCCGAGAATCTGGTTGCCGACAAAGAGTGCGGTGTAATCATCATCGTGGCGATTGATGCCATGCTGACCCAAGAGGATATGGGTCTGCTGCGAGTTGAACTCGACATGCACATGCTGCGCTTCCAGCGCTGCCGGGGCGACTACCTCGGGTGCCGCCGGGCCTGCTGGCAACTGCCGGGACAGCCGCGCAGCGATACGCTCGGCCTGCTGGCGGTCAATATCGCCAACCATGGCAATTACCGCATTCCCGGCGCTGTAATGGCGCTGGTGGAAAGCACGCAGGGCATCGGGGCTCAGGTTCTGCAGGGTGTCGGGCTGGCCCTGTGGCAGGCTGCCGTACGGGTGCTGTGGATAGAGCGCTGACCAGAAGGCTTCGCTGCCCAGTGCGCCGGGGTTCTGCAGGCGGAACTGCAGGCTGGCAAGCATCTGGTTGCGCAGACGCTCAAAGGCGTCGGCGGGGAAGTCCGGTTTGCTGATGACCTGGGTAAACAGGCCCAGGGCCGAATCAAGCTTGTCACTGGCGGTCAAACTGCGCAGGCCGACCAGTGCCATGTCCCGATGTGAACTGTTGCTGAATTCGGCGCCCAACTGCTCGAAACCGGCGGCAATCTCACCGGCATCCTTGCCGCCAGCGCCTTCATTGAGCATGGCATTGGTCATGCTGGCCAGACCGCTGTTGTCGCCGTCGCGGCTGGCACCGGCGGCAAACAGCAGTTGCAGGTCGAGCATCGGGACTTCGGCGGCTTGCATGAAGTACACCCGCGCGCCTTCTTCCGTGACCCAGTGCTGCAGGTCCAGAGTACGGCGGGCCGGTGCCTTGTCCAGATCAATCTGCTGCAAGGCGGTCAGCGGTGGCAGCGGGATCAGTTCGTTGTGATTGTCGACAGCCGGTGTGCTGATGACCTCGGCTGGGGCTTCCGGAGTCTTGCGGTTATCGCTGGTCTTGTTCAGCAGCACGCCGATGATCAGTGCCAGTACCGCCAGGGCAGCCAGCCAGCGCAGGGGCGACAGGGGTTTGGCGGACATCAGTTGAGCTCCTCAGCGGTGTTGGCGGGCAGGGTATGGGCACGGGTCAGGCGCTCGCGGACCAGATAGCGGCGGGCAGCCTCGCTGACCTGTTCAGGCGTAATGGCCTCCAGTGCCGCGGCATCGGTGTCGAGCAGGGTCCAGGACAGACCCACGCTTTCAAACTGGCCAATCTGGGTCGCTTGCTGGGTAATGCTGTCACGGGCATAGACGTCACTGGCAATCAACTGGGTCTTGACCCGGCTGAGTTCGATGGCATCCGGCGGGGTGTTTTTCAATTCATCGATTTCCTGCCACAGCGCGGCTTCCAGCTGTTCCAGGCTGATATTGCGGCTCTGGTTCGGAACGCCGCTGAGGAAAAACAGGCTGTCGCCCCGGTTGAAGGCGCTGTAGCTGGCACTGGCGCTGGTGGCAATCGCCTCACCACGCTCCAGGCGCGAGGCCAGTCGGGCACTGTAACCACCGTCCAGAATACCGCTGAGCAGGCGCAGGGCATGCACCTCCCAGGCCTCCTCGGCGGTGCTCAGGCTAGGCACATTGAAGCCCAGCGCCAGGCTCGGCAACTGCACTTCCAGGCGCTGGGTAATAAAACGCTCGGCGCCGCCGGGAATCTCCAGCGGGGCTTTCTGCTCCGGCACCGGGCCGGCGGGAATCGGACCAAAATACTGCTGCACCAGCGGTCGCACATCGGTCAGGCGCACATCACCGACAATCACCAGAATGGCGTTGCCGGGGTGGTAGTGGGTGTCATACCAGGCGCGCAGGTCATCCACCGTCAGCCGCTCGATATCATGCATCCAGCCAATCACCGGCTGCGCGTAAGGGCTGGCCATGTAGGCCTGGGTCATGAAGCGCTCGAAGGCCAGACTGTTGGGGTTGTCATCGACCCGCAGCCGGCGCTCCTCCTTGATCACTTCCATCTCGCGCAGAAACTCGTCTTCCGGCAGGCGCGCGCTGCGCATGCGATCGGCTTCCATTTCCAGGGCAATGGCCAGGTGTTCGTTGCCCAGAACCTGGTAATAGGCGGTGTAGTCGCGGCTGGTAAAGGCGTTTTCCTCGGCGCCCAGACTGCCGAGCAGGCGCGAGGCCTCCCCCGGTTCCAGTTTGCTGCTGCCCTTGAACATCATGTGTTCGAGGGCATGGGAAATGCCGGTCTGGCCGGGCGGCTCGTGGCTGCTGCCAACCCGATACCAGAGCTGTGAAACCACCACCGGCGCGCGGTGATCTTCACGCACTATGACCCGCAGGCCGTTATCCAGCTGAAATTCATGGGTGTTCTGGGCCGTGTTGGCCGGCGCTGTGCTGCTGAACGTGACGAGGACGGCCAGCGACAGGAGAATTCGTAAGCGATGCATGCAAGGGACCTGTAGGAACATACCGCCTGCGGCGGAACTGGGGTAGGATAACCCAACCTTCAATGCGCTGGCCAAACCGCCGGCGCCAGACTCAGATAGTGACCGTTCATGTTTGGTTCCAAAGACAAGCCAGAGCAACCCGCCAACAGCGAAAAATCCGAAGATAAGTCCGCCGCCGAGAAAAAGGGCCTGTTCGGCTGGGCCAAGCGCAAGCCGTCCGAACAACCCGGCAACCCGGTCGAGAATCAGGGCCAGAATCAGGGTGTAGCAGCAGATCAGGCCGCCCGCGAGGCCGCTGAATCGCTGTTTGCCGGCCTGGGTCAGGGCCCGAGTGAAGCGCCCGAGCCGGTAGAACAGGCAGACGAACCCAAGGGCTTCTTTGCCCGGATGAAGGCCGGCCTGTCGAAGACCAGCGTCAACCTGGGCGAGGGCATGGCCAACCTGTTCCTCGGTGAAAAGGATATTGATGACGAGCTGCTCGAGGAGCTGGAAACCCGGCTGCTGATGGCCGATGTCGGTATCGAGGCGGCCACCCTGATCATGGAGTCGCTGCAGAGCAGCGTGCGCCGACACCAGTTGTCCAACCGCAAGGCGCTGTACACCGCACTGCAGAATGAACTGGAAGCCCTGCTGGCGAATGTCGCCAAGCCGATGGTGATTACCGCCGAGAAGAAGCCCTTTGTGATTCTGGTGGTGGGCGTCAACGGTGTGGGCAAAACCACCACCATCGGCAAGCTGGCCAAACGTCTGCAGAATGAAGGTAAGCAGGTCATGCTGGCGGCTGGCGACACTTTCCGCGCGGCGGCCGTCGAGCAGTTGCAGGTCTGGGGTGAGCGCAACCGTATTCCGGTGGTCGCCCAGCATACCGGCGCGGATTCCGCTTCGGTGATCTTCGATGCCCTGCAGGCCGCCAAGTCACGCGGCATGGATGTGCTGATTGCCGATACCGCCGGCCGCCTGCACAACAAGGACAATCTCATGGACGAGCTGAAAAAGGTCAAGCGGGTGATGGCCAAGCTCGACCCCGACGCGCCCCATGAAGTGCTGCTGGTGCTGGATGCCGGTACCGGCCAGAACGCCATTTCCCAGACCAAGCTGTTTGATCAGGCCGTCGGCCTGACCGGTCTGGCCCTGACCAAGCTCGATGGCACCGCCAAGGGCGGCGTGATCTTTGCGCTGGCCAAGCAGTTTGGCTTGCCGATCCGCTTTATCGGGGTGGGTGAGCAGATCGATGATCTGCGCCCCTTTACCGCGCCGGAATTTGTCAAAGCGCTGTTTGGACGGGAATAAGCGATGATCCGCTTCGATCAGGTCAGCAAGCGCTACCCCAACGGCCACATGGGCCTGGATGATCTGAGCTTTCATATCCGTGCCGGTGAAATGGTCTTTATCACCGGACACTCCGGTGCCGGCAAAAGCACCCTGCTGAAGCTGGTCATGTGCATGGAGCGCCCGAGTGCCGGGCAGGTCTTTGTCGGCGGACAGAATCTGGCCGAACTGAGCAGTGACGATATTCCCTATCTGCGCCGCCAGGTTGGCGTGGTATTTCAGAATCACCAGTTGCTGTTTGATCGCACGGTATTCGATAACGTCGCCCTGCCGCTGATCATCAATGGCACCCCCGGCGACGAGATTGGCCGCCGTGTGCGCGCCGCGCTGGACAAGGTCGGCCTGCTGAACAAGGAAGCCCTGTATCCGATTGCGCTGTCCGGCGGTGAGCAGCAGCGTGTTGGTATTGCCCGCGCCGTGGTGCACAAGCCGGCCCTGCTGCTGGCCGACGAGCCCACCGGCAACCTGGATCCGGCCCTGTCGGCGGAAATCATGGCCCTGTTTGAAGACTTCAACCGGGTAGGCGTGACGGTGATCATCGCCAGCCACGATCTGCCGCTGATTGCCACCCTGGATCACCGCATGCTGACGCTGGACCAGGGGCGTCTGCTCCGGGATGGAGATTGAGCATGGATGACAGCAAGCGCAGCAACCCGCGCAAGGCCGCCAAGGCGCCCAAGGGCGCAGCCCGTTCACGCCGCGACTGGCGCCACCCGCTGCGCAGCTGGGCCAGCAGCCATCGTGACAGTGGCCGTCAGGCGCTGGAGCGGATTAAACGGCACCCATTCAGCAGTGCCATGACCATTCTGGTGATGACCATCGTACTGGCCCTGCCCATGGGCCTGGCGGTACTCATAGGTCAGGTCGAACAACTGGGTGTGAACTGGCAACGGGCCGCACAATTATCGGTATACCTTGAGGTCGATCAGTCGGCCAGCGCCAGCGCCGCCCTGCATGAGCAGATTGCCGCGCTGGACAGCGTGGACAGCACCAGTCTGCTCGATCCTGACGCCGCGCTGGCCGAGTTCCAGACCTATTCCGGCTTCGGCGAAGCCCTGCAGCAACTCAGCTACAACCCCTTGCCGGCGGTAATTCTGGTCACGCCCAAGAGCCTGGACGGCGGTGCCGAGGCCCTGGAGCCACTGCGCGACCAACTGGCTGCGTTGCCCGGTGTCGATCAGGTACAGATTGACCTGCTGTGGATCGAACGCCTGACCCGTATTCTCGCCATGCTCGAACGCTTTACCGGCGGGCTGGCGGTATTGCTGGTGCTGGCGCTGCTGCTGGTGATGACCAATACCATTCGCCTGGCCATCGAAAGCCGGCGCAACGAGATTCTGGTGATCAAGCTGGTCGGCGGTACCGACGCCTTTGTGCGCCGGCCCTTTCTGTATATCGGCGTGCTCTATGGCCTGATCGCCGGAGTGCTGGCCTGGATACTGCTGGGGCTGGGCATGCTCTGGCTGAATATCACCGTGCGCCAGGTGGCCGCGCTCTATCAGAGCGACTTCAGCCTGTCCGGCATGCCGTTTCTGGATGGCGTAAGCCTGGTTGCCGGGGCCATGCTACTGGGCCTGGTCGGCGCCTGGCTGGCCGTCGGCCGACATATTCGGGAGATACAGCCGCAGTAGCCGGCACAGCCGCTTTGCGGCTGGCTGAAGGCTATAGGCTGGAAGCTGGAAGTGGTGCGTATTTGCTGCGGGCCAGTGCTTCACACCGGCAGATCAGTCGTTGCACCGTCAGCTTTCAGCTTTCAGCTTTCAGCCTCCAGCCTCCAGCCTCCAGCCCAACCCCCTAAGCCCGAGCCCCCCACCCGACCCACTTGCCGCATACCGCTGAACTTCCCCCGCCTTCCACAGTCTTATCCGGCAGTGGTACACTCGGCTGTCCTTTTTGGGAGTACATAGATGAGCACTGCTTTACAGCCCGTACATAATCTGGTCCCCGGCGCCAATCTGGAGGCCTATGTTCAGACCGTGAGCAGCATTCCGATCCTCAGTGTCGAGGAGGAACGCGAGCTGGCTGATCGTTTGTTTTATAACCAGGATCTGGAAGCGGCACGCCAGCTGGTTATGTCCCATTTGCGTTTTGTTGTGCACATTGCCCGCAGCTATTCCGGTTACGGCCTGAATCAGTCTGACCTGGTACAGGAAGGCAATGTCGGCCTGATGAAGGCGGTCAAGCGCTTCAACCCGGAAATGGGTGTGCGTCTGGTGTCCTTTGCCGTGCACTGGATCCGCGCCGAGATTCATGAATTCATTCTGCGCAACTGGCGCATCGTCAAGGTCGCCACCACCAAGGCCCAGCGCAAGCTGTTCTTCAACCTGCGCAGTGCGAAGAAGAAACTCGCCTGGTTGTCCCAGGACGAAGTGGACGCCGTCGCTGCCGACCTTGGTGTTGCCGCCCGTGAAGTGCGCGAAATGGAAAGCCGTCTGTATGGCCAGGATCTTGGCTTTGACGGCGCCCAGGATGACGATGACGAAGGCCAGGCCTACGCCCCCGTGCATTACCTGGAAGACAAGCGCTACGACCCGGCAGCCCAGCTTGAATCCGCAGACTGGTCCGACAGTTCGGTCGGACTGCTGCAGCAGGGTCTGGAGCAGCTCGACGAGCGCAGCCGCGATATTCTCTACCAGCGCTGGTTGGCGGAAGAGAAGGCTACCCTGCATGATCTGGCGGCCAAGTATCAGGTTTCGGCGGAGCGTATCCGTCAGCTTGAAAAGAACGCCATGAACAAGCTGAAGAAAAACCTCGAGTCGGAAGCGGATCTCTAAGGCGCCTCTGGCTGCTACCTGAAGGCACCCCTGTGGTGCCTTTTTTGTTGCTGGCGGCCGGTTCCTGTCCGGGTCGGATGCTATAGTCCGCGTTTGAATACCTAACCTGTCAATTCGGAGTCATGCATGCAGATGCGTCTACGTCCCGGTATGGCCACACTCTTCAGTGTGGTGATCATTGCTTTTTTTGCCCTTGGATCCTGGGCGCTGAAGCAGGGCGATCCCAAGCCGCTGGCCTGGCAGGCCACCTATCAGGACAGCCTGTGGCTGCCGCTGAAAGAGGGCCGATTGACCCTGGCTGGTGTAGACGCGACCCTGGGTCTGGGCAGCCTGTGGATGATCAGTGCCGATGGCGAGCCCTTGCTGGTCAGTCGCTATCCGCTCAGCAGTGATGATCTGAACTGGCGGGCTCAAGCGGTGATCGACCTGAATCCCCAGCAGATGGAAAGTCTGATCAAGGCCCAGGCCTGGCAGGTCGATATGCGTGATCAGGCCGTGTCACCCGCCGTGGCGGCGGCGCTGTCCGGTCAGCCGGTGCTGCGCATGAGCATGATTCCGGCCGAGCCGGTAGAGATCGAGCGGATCACCGCCACCTTCGGCAGTCCGGATGTAAAACTGGATGTGCGTGAGAGCAACCAGGCCTGGGTCTATGGCCGTGCCGGTCTGGTGGTGGCGGTGGCCGAGGAGCAGGCGCATTCCATCATGTTTGGTCTGAAGGACGGCGCGACGCCCTGACAGCGCTCCGCTTTGTCGTCAGATAGCCAAGCGATTGCGCCAGTAGTTGACGCTCAGCCAGTCCGGCCAGTCGCGCCCCTGTTCCATCTCGCGCAGATAATGCGCACCGCCCAGCTGCCGTGACTGGCGCTGAATCCAGCTGGCGCGGCGCTGCACATGCGCGGGTGGGTTGGCGGCACTCCATTCCCGTGGATTGGGCAGTACCGCAGCCAGTTGCGCCGCCTGGCGATCGGACAGGTAGCTGGCGCCCACACCAAAGTGCCGCTGCGCCGCCGCCTCTACACCGAACACGCCCTCATCCCACTCGACAATATTCAGGTACACCTCGAGTATCCGCTGCTTTGGCCACAGCACTTCAATCCACAGGGTAAACCAGGCTTCCATGCCTTTGCGCAGCCAACTGCGGCCGGACCAGAGAAACTGGTTCTTGGCGACCTGCTGACTCAGGGTGCTGGCGCCGCGCAGGCTGCCGCCCTGACGATTGTGCTCAACCGCTGCACGAATCGCTTGCAGGTCAAAGCCATGGTGCTCGGCAAAGCGCTGGTCTTCGCCGGCAATCACCGCCATTTTCATGCTCTCGGGGATCTTCTGGTAGGGTAGCCACTCTTGTTGAATGACCACGGTCTGATCCTGTTGACGGTACTCCAGCCAGCGCTCGACCATCAGTGCCGAGCCGGGCGAGGGTACCCAGCGCAACAGCAGCACCGGCAACAGGCTCAAGGCCATGAGTATCAGCAGCCATTTGGTGGTTTTCAGCAGGATTGTCTTTAGCATGGGCCGGATCGTTGATCAGTCAGGCCTGCAGTATAGAACGGGGGGTTGGGCAATGGCCAAGGTGTTCCTGCTGTTGGCAGCGTTTGGTGGTTTTACCGGTGTCGGTCTGGGTGCCTTTGCTGCCCATGCCCTGCGTGGCCAATTGCCGCAGAACCTGTTGGCGGCCTTTCAGACCGGAGTGCAATACCAGTTCTGGCACAGCTTTGCGCTGATCGCCACGGCGCTGCTGTTGCTGCGCTGGCCACAGAGCAGGCTGATCAGCAGTGCCGGCTGGTTGTTTGCGCTGGGTATCCTGCTGTTCTCCGGCAGCCTCTATCTGATGGCCATCAGCGGCATCGGCCAACTCGGCATCATCACGCCCTTTGGCGGCGTGAGCCTGTTGCTGGCCTGGTTTTGTCTGGGTCTGGGCATCTGGCGGCATGCCTGAGCATGGCCAGTCGCTGGTCACAGGGGCTATAATGCGGCCTTTCCCGCGAGTCTGACGAGATCCCCATGCAGATCAACCTGAATGGCGAAACCACCACCCTTGCACATGCCCTGACCTTGACCGAGTTGCTCGAACAGCTCGGGCTCAGCGGCAAGCGTCTGGCGGTCGAGCTGAATCTCGAGATTGTGCCGCGCAGCCAGCATGCGCAGACCCGGCTGGCCGACGGCGACCGGGTAGAAATCGTGCAGGCCATCGGCGGCGGTTAAGCTGTCCCTACGGAGAATGTCATGACTGATCAAACCCGCGACCCCTTTGTCATCGCCGGGGTCGAGTACCGCTCGCGCTTGCTGGTGGGCACCGGTAAATACCGGGATATGGAAGAGACCCGCGTCGCCATCGAGGCATCCGGTGCCGAGATTGTCACCGTCGCCATTCGCCGCACCAATATCGGCCAGAACCCCGACGAGCCGAATCTGCTCGATGTGATCCCGCCGGACCGTTACACCATCCTGCCGAATACCGCCGGTTGCTATACCGCCGAGGATGCCGTGCGCACCTGCCGGCTGGCCCGCGAACTGCTGGACGGTCACAAGCTGGTCAAGCTGGAAGTGCTGGCCGACCAGAAGACCCTGTTCCCGAATGTGGTGGAAACCCTCAAGGCCGCCGAAGTACTGGTCAAGGATGGCTTTGATGTCATGGTCTACACCAGCGACGATCCGATCATTGCCCGCGAACTGGCGGCCATGGGTTGCGTTGCGGTCATGCCGCTGGCCGGCCTGATTGGCTCTGGCATGGGTATCTGCAATCCCTGGAACCTGCGGATTATCCTTGAAGAAGCCACGGTCCCGGTGCTGGTTGACGCCGGCGTGGGTACCGCATCGGACGCCACCGTCGCCATGGAACTGGGCTGTGCCGGGGTATTGATGAACACCGCCATCGCCCATGCCAAACAGCCGGTGATGATGGCCGAGGCCATGAAGCACGCGGTAATAGCTGGCCGCGGCGCCTTCCTGGCCGGGCGCATGCCCCGCAAACTCTATGCCAGCGCTTCATCGCCGCTTGATGGCACCTTTTTCTAAGTGACTGAGTAACCCATGTCCGAACTCCCAGAGCAGCCAGAGCAAGACACCGAAGCCAGTACCGAGGGCTTTCCGCGCCGCGCCATCCGCAGTTTTGTCATGCGCGCCGGACGCATGACCGATGCGCAGAAGCGCGGGATCGACCTGGGTTGGCCGCGTTTTGGTCTGAATCTGGAAAACGGCCTGCTGAATCTGGATACGCTGTTTGGCCGTGTCGCGCCGCGTACCCTGGAGATTGGTTTCGGTATGGGTCAGTCCCTGCTGGAAATGGCCCAGACCGCGCCCGAGCAGGACTTTATCGGCGTCGAGGTGCATCGCCCCGGCGTTGGCTCGCTGCTCAACGGCGTACTGACGGCGGGCATCGACAACCTGCGGGTATTCGACTGCGACGCCATCGAAGTGCTCAATCAGTGCATTCCCGATGGCAGTCTGGACCGCGTACTGCTGTTCTTCCCTGATCCCTGGCACAAAAAGAAGCACAACAAGCGCCGTATCGTGCAGTTGGCCTTTGCCGAACAGTTGCGCAGCAAGCTCAAGATCGGTGGCGTCTTCCATATGGCCACCGACTGGGAAGCCTACGCCGAGCATATGCTCGAGGTCATGAGCGCCGCCCCCGGTTACCGCAATCTGGCCGCAGACGGCACCTATGTACCGCGCCCGGAAGAACGCCCGATCACCAAGTTCGAGCGCCGCGGCGAACGACTTGGTCATGGGGTCTGGGATCTCAAGTTCGAACGTATCGACTGACCATGGGCATCCTGCACAGCCTGCGTCCGCCCTTCCTGTTGCTGGCGCTGGTCACCGTGCTGTTGGCCGCCGCCCTGGCGGGCGATTTTGCCTGGTTGACCTTTGCACTGGTGCTGATCGCGGCGCTGGCCGCCCATGGCGCGGTCAATGCGCTGAATGAATACGCCGACTTCCAAAGCGGGCTTGATCAACGCACCGCGCGCACGCCCTTCAGTGGAGGCAGCGGCTACCTGCCAGCCCATCCTGCTGCAGCCAGGCAGGTGCTCTGCCTGGGCCTTGGTTTGTTGCTGCTGTGTTGCCTGCTCGGTCTGTATCTGGCCTGGCAGGCTGGCCCGGCCTTGCTCTGGATCGGACTTCCCGGTGTCGCTCTGGTAGCCGGATACACCCCCTGGATCACCCGCAACCGCTGGCTCAGTCTGGTTGCGCCTGGTGTTGGTTTTGGCCTGCTTATGCTCTGCGGTGCCGAACGCGTCTTGGGCGGGCAGTATTCCACGGCCGGCTGGCTGACCGGTTTGATGCTGGCGTTGCTGGTCAATAACCTGTTGCTGCTTAACCAACTGCCAGACTGCGAAGCCGACCGCAGCGTAGGCCGCGACAATATCCCCCTGCGTTACGGTCTGGCTGTCAGCCGTCGAGTTTATGCGCTGCAATTGCTGCTTGCATTGGGCTGCTATGTGCTGGCTTTGCTGCAGAGCAGCGTTCCCATGCTGGCCCTCTTGGCCTTGCCCGGCTTCGCCCTTGGCCTGCACGCCTGGCTGACCGTTTCAACCAACCTGCACGCCGCCCTGCGCAGCAACGTGCTGCAAACCCTGCTGGTGCCCGCGCTGATGGCCTTGGGGATTGGGCTTGGCTGAGTAACAAACCACCTCGACAGCTCGGTGCTCAATTTTTTTCATTTCCGCTAAATTTTTTTGAACCCATTACAAACTCGCCTCGACTCAGTTGATGGAAACACCCACATCAACGATGGAGATCGACCCCATGAAAAATGCAAAACTGATTCCTGCCCTGTTTGCCGCCGTAATGGGCTTTTCTGGTTTGGCCATGGCCAACTGTGCTGATGACGCCATTGCCGTCTGCAATGAAAAGCACCCCAACCCCGATGCCAACTACGGCGCTTACAACCTGTGCATTCAGGCCCAGCTGGGTCAGAAATGCCCGCATAGTGCCGTTGGCAACTCAGCGGCTACCCAGTTCCAGGCCGCGCAGCCAAGACCTTCAGTGCCAACGCCGCCTGTCCGCCGGGTAGAGATGCAGCAGGCAGCGCCTGAGCGCGCTGGTCGTTAAAGGTGAAAAGGCCGGGTAGCAACTACCCGGCCTTTTGCTTTCGCGACGACACTCTCAGCCATCACAGCAAGGCCCACAGACCGATGATGCCGTAAAGATAGAGCCCGCCAATCAGCAGGCACAGGCCCGAAGAGACAAACCAGAAGGTAGTGGAGTTTTCCGGGAAGGCCGGCCTTAGCAGTGGAAAGGCAAAGGCACGCAGGAGAAATACTCCGCAGATGGCCACCAGAATCAGCCGGGTAAACGGCAGGGCTGGCAGCAAACCCGCGCCACTCAGCGCAAATGCACCCCACACCGTCAGTACCAGGGTTATTACCAGCGTGACGATGGTCGGCCGACTATTGCCAGCCAACGCGGCCTGGGCCATCTCTTCACCCGCACCCATCAAGCGGTATGCCGGAGCGCCAATCAGCACACAAGCCAAATGCGCCAAGGCAGCGGCAAAGGTCACAATGCCCCCGAGAGCCAACACCTCTGATGCAAAAGGTAACGTGCTCATCTTTTGTAGCCCTTTTCAGTCCCCGTTGCATGTTAAAAACAAATCCAGATCATCGCTTGGCAGCTTCTCTGAAAGGAGCATTTCAATTTTCTCAATCTGGCTCTTCGTTAACTGGAAGTCGTAGACCTGAGCATGGTCGTCTTCCCAACGCATAATGACCTTCAGCTCATCAAAAGCGGAGGCGGGGAGCGCTTTACTGAACGTGGCGTATTCGCCGTCTCGTGGGACTCCCAAAATGACATGTTTCATGATTCTCTGGATCTCACTGCCAAAATAAATCTGTTCCGTTCCTGGAGACTGGATTATGCATAGCAACCCAGTTGGAAATCATAGCCAGGATCAAAGATTGACCTGCCGAGCAAGGCCTCAAGCTTTGAAAGCTGAAGACGATCCAAGTCATATCCATAGTAAGAGTCTTCAATGCTCGACCACGCCATGATTGATTTCAGGTTCTCAACGTTCCCATCTGGAATGGGGATCTCGAAAACGAGTGCCTCTGTGTTTTTATCAAAGGCCTCAATAACATAATTCATGGTTCGATTTTCCTTGAGCTGTCTGGGGATTTTGTTAGATCGCCAGTAATAGGATCAACCCCAAACATTGCGCAATGTACCTTTTTTGGTACACTGCGTTCATGAGTGAAATCCTACAAACATTGGATGTTAGATTTTTTCGCACAGACACGGGCAGGGAGCCGGTTCGCGAATGGCTTCTTGATTTGCCTCGCGAGCACAAGAAAGCAATAGGAACTGAGATAAAAACAGTTCAGTTCGGCTGGCCTATAGGCATGCCGGTTGTTCGAAAGCTTGAAAAGGACTTGTGGGAAGTAAGGGTGGATCTTGGTGACACCATAGCGCGTGTACTCTTCACCGTGCTTGGAAACGTTATGGTCCTGCTTCACGGGTTCATAAAGAAGAGCCAGAAAACACCCGCGCCCGACCTGGTAACAGCCAGGCGGCGAAAATCAGAATTACAGAGGCAACTGCCATGAACCAGAACATTGGCTCCAGTTTCGACGACTTTCTTGCCGAGCAAGGTCTGGGTGAAGAGGTGCCGGCCGCTGCGCTTAAACGCGTCATTTCCTGGCAAATCGCTGAAGCGATGAGGCTACAGAAGGTGACCAAAAAGGCTTTGGCTGAGCGCATGCATACTAGTCGGACTGCAGTGGACCGGGTTCTTGACCAGAATGATCCAGGCATGACTATTGCCACCTTGACCAGTGCCGCCCGAGCGCTAGGCCAGCGAGTTGAAGTACGGTTGATTCCTGACCCGGATCTGGCCTGCCCTTAAGCGGCGGCATTTCTCGAGGTCAGGACTCGACTGCCTGCGTTTCCATGGGCAGAAGCAAGCCTTGACCTCGACTTCAATTAAACGCGACCTCAATTGCCGAGATCGCGTGACGTTCAGGCTAACTTCACATTCATGGTGATGTGCGCAGTAAAGACGGTCTTGCCCTCAGTGTCCGTCACCGTGACCGGCACAACCTTGTCGCCTGCGCTGCTCCAGTCTATTCCCTCGCCGCACGCTACAGCTGTCAGGTCTGTTTTTGCCTTGAGCAGGTATTCCACGGTCATGCCCTTGGGTATCCAGCGGGCGCCTGCCGGTATTGTTACATCCGTCATCAGGCCTGCTGCCAGTTCAGCCGCATTGCACATGGCGATGGCATGCACGGTACCGAGGTGATTGGTGACTTCCTTGGCAAAGGGCAACTGCACTGTGGCGCTGTTTGGGCTCAGTTCCGAAATTAACGGGTTGATAGTGCTGAAATAGGGGGCCATCTGGCAGGTCATCTTGCTGAATGCTTCAGGACCAGCGGACTTGAACAGGCTGAGGACTTGGTTCATGGGTGTACCTCCGAAAGAAAATAAACAGAATAATGTTCTGTAAAAGAATATTATTCCGCTTATGCGCAGAGGTCAACGCTTCGCGACTTTGAGCTGGCAAGGTACTATGGCTTCTTTTCGGAACCTTGAGATGCAGGCAATGGAACTACTGGAGAGCAGCTACCCCGGGAGGCGAGCAGAGCTGAAGCGCGCCATCCTGCGCGCCGCTCTGGATTGCTTCAATACTCAGGGTATCGAGGCGACCACCATCGAGATGATTCGCGTCGCCTGCGACACCAGCGTTGGCGCGATTTATCACCACTTCGGCAACAAAGAAGGTCTGGTGGCGGCCCTGTTCTTCGCCGCCATGCAGGATCAGGCGGCGCTGCGTAACGACTATCTTGCCAAGGCTGAAACCACCCGGGACGGCGTCAATGCACTGGTGTTCAGTTATGTCGACTGGGTTGCCAGACAGCCCGATTGGGCACGCTATCAATTCAACGCGCGCTTTGTGGTATCCAACGGGCCGTTCAAGGATGAGCTGGCGCAGAAAAACAAGATCCGCAATCAGCAGGTCAAGGAGTGGTTCTCCCGGCCCGGAGTAGGGCAAGAGCTGGCAAACTATCCCGCCGAGCTGGTCCCGTCTCTGATCATCGGCTCTGCGGAAAGCTATTGCAGAGCCTGGCTGTCAGGCCGGGTGAAAAAGAGCCCCAAGGCCTACAGAGACATATTGGCCGAGGCGGCGTGGCGGTCGGTCAGCACAATGTGAGCTAAATAAATCTGTCCCGTTTTTGCAGAACCGTCACGCTGGCCACGGGACTACTCTGTTCTTGAACATGCCCGCAACAATCCTGATAACGGCAGCGCGAGATAAAATGCGCGGCAGAAGGGAAGTCAGGTAGTTGGATCGCCCGTGAACATGATAGCTCTTGCCTTTCACAAACGCATTCAGGCCAGCTTCCGCTACTTCTTCTGGCGTAGCTGAGGACATCCCCGTCGTGTTGGTATTGGCGATCGCATTGAAGTTGGTGTCCGTAACGCCGGGGCACAGCGCCAAAGCGCGAATGCCGCGCTCCCGATATTCTCCGGAGAGAGCTTCCGTGAAGCTAAGAACAAACGTCTTGGATGCTGAGTAGACAGCTATGTACGGAGCCGGCTGAAAAGCGGCGGTTGAAGCCACATTGATCACACCGCCCTTTCCGTGCACAAGCATATCCGGGATGCACAAGTGGGTTAATTTGACCAAAGCATTGATGTTGAGCAACAGCATTTGGTCATAGGTGTCGATGCTCTCGCCGAGGAAATACGTCCACTTTCCGAAGCCAGCGTTGTTGACCAGGACATCAACGGAAAGCCCACACGCCTTTATGCTCTCGAAAAGCTGATGCGGCGCGTCCGGCAAGATAAGGTCCGCAGGGAACACATGAATCGAGATTCGATATTCTTCTCTGAGCTCATCTGCGATCCGGGCAAGTTTATCCTCTGACCTGGCTGTCAGAATCAAATTAGCGCCTCTCTTTGCCAGGTTACGTGCAAACGCTTCACCTATACCTGACGAGGCGCCGGTGATCAGAACGGTAGTGCCTTCAAAAAGTTTTGTACTCATGATTTATCCTCTTGATCCAACTATGGAGCCAGAAGCGTAAACCTTGCCCTTAAGGGCAGAGTCAAGCGAAGGGACTAAAATGTCGTCTGTAGGTTTTTTAGCCGAAATTACGTTTCAGTTCGTCCTCAAGTTCAATCAAGCGTTGGTCGGTCGACATGATCCGGGCCATGTCTTTGCGCAATTTCTCGCGTTTCATAGCGATGAGTTCGCTTGCCATCTCGATGGGAAATCTATTGTTCTTAGCCTTGAGGGCAACAAGTTCCTTGAGTTCAGCGAGGTTAAATCCGACCGTTTGGGCGCGCCGAATCAAATTTATCAAAACCACATCATTGTCTGAATAGACACGGTACTTACCCTTGCGGCCAGGGATGGGAATCAGTCCAAGGGACTCATAAAGGCGTATTGCCTTTCGTGTTGCCCCGGTCAATTCAGCAAGCTTTCCTATGTACATCATCCGCACTATCCGGCAGCCGAAGGCTGCAAAGTGATACGCTGGGTTATGTGATTAGCCATGCATCCTCTTGCACACATTGACTTCTTCTGCCGTTACACCGGCGGCTTCGTATACAGCTTCAAGTACTGCCACTGCATTCTGAAGCTCGACCCGGCTGCAGGGGGGCGATCATGAAGCTGGCCGATTTACTTTCTACAATGATCTTGAATATGTCTACTGAAAAGAAATCTGGCGCGTTTTTGTGGTTGACATATGCATATAGACGCACATATGCTCTGTTCATGGACACCAGAGCACAAGCAGCCGCCGCATCCTTCGATGCCTTCAATAACTCCTTCCTCAAGGCGTTAACCGAACCTGCGCGTGCTGCACTGGTACGTGAGTTGCTGCTTCACGGTCGAATGGATGTCGGCTCGATTGCGGAGAAAGTCCCGCAGGATCGCTCGGTGGTAGCGCGTCACTTGCAGACACTGGAGCGTGCAGGCCTGGTGCGCTCCGCCAAAGAAGGACGCCACGTGTATTACGAGGTCGATGGCGATGGCATGCTTGATCAATTGGCCACGCTGACCGCGCTGTTCAAGAAACTCGAGCCGGTCTGTTGTGCCAAACGTTGATATGAAATTGGTTGGTAATGTTTTTTTTACTTCTATATGTGCATATAGGTGCACATATGCTTACTGATGACGAGGGCTTTGCAATTATGAAACTGCTTTTATCGCTCTTTATCCCCACCATGTTCGCCATAATGTGGCTAGTCGAATCGCGGCAACCCGCCAGGCAGTACGTCGCGGTCAAACACTGGTCTCTCTGGGGTGCCGCCTTCTTTTTCCTGGCAATAGCAACGGCTGCTGTCACTCCGCTGCTGTGGTCCAGCATCGGGCTAAGCTCGATTCGCGTGTTCGACCTCAGTGCAATTGGCTTGTGGGGCTATCCACTCGGAGTACTGCTCACATCCGGCATCGCGTATTGGTGGCATCGCGCCGAACATCGCTTTGATATTCTGTGGCGCGCGACGCATCAGCTGCATCACAGCGCCCAACGTGTCGACGTCCCCGGTGCTTTTTATACGCACCCGCTGGAGGTGGTCGTTAAAACTACACTGGGCATTCTCGTTGGCACGGTGCTGCTTGGCCTGGCACCGCTGGCCGCAGCGCTGTCCTCACTGACGATCGCCTTCATCAGCATCTTTCAGCACTGGAACATCAATACGCCCCGTTGGCTCGGCTGGTTTATTCCACGCCCTGAAATGCACGGTCTGCACCACGAATTCGGCATTCACGGGCGCAACTACGGCGATCTACCACTGTGGGACATTCTGTTCGGCACGTTCGACAATCCGCAGACCTTTACCGGCCGTGTCGGGTTCGAACCGGAAGCATCGCAGCGTGTCGGCACCATGTTGTTAATGCGCGATGTGCATGCCGCATAACCTGCTTGCTATCACTTAGGTTGCACGTTTGACAGGGGGCATCATTGCTGAGCAGGATCATTGGCGGCGCAGCGCAAATGCACGGATTCCTTCTCAAGCGAACAATTGAGACGCAAATATTCCTCAACTTGGGCCTTAGCGAACTCGGCAAAAGGCTTTAGTGATTCCCTGTACCACAGGTAGTCGACTGTGATGTTCTGGCTGGGCTGCCAGTTAAGGGGTAAGGATCGCAACGGTTCATAGGCGCTAAGTGGTGCAGTGGAGAAACCATCACTCCCCAGCCCATTTCTAATCCATGTGTCCACCAGGCGCTGATTGGCAGGAAGGAGAGACAGGTAGGCTGCTGCCGCCTTCATGGCGAGGCCGGGCTCAGTTTGAGCGCCTTCAGAATACAGGTGCTTTGTGGCCTCGTTGGCAGCCCTGAAAATAGCGTCACCTTGTGACGTGAACTCAGCAGAATCACGATTTACCTGGGCTTCAAACAAAGCGAGGTAGTACGGAATAAATTTACTGCACTGAAACTCAGCTATTGCCTGTAGTGTCGCATCACTAATAAAGGGTGCAAGATCTTCCGCTAACAAACTATCCATGACACCCACAAAATTGGCGTCTATCAAGGGCAGGTCTGCCACATAGAGCTGCGTCAACATGGGGCCGTCGCAGCGTCCGATTGCAACATCGTAGGCAGTGCGGCGTTGCAGCTCAGGCAGATAGTAGTCAAAGGCTAGGCCCTGATTAAGCGCGCCCTGAATAGCCGCATAAATATGTCCTTCTTCAATTCGGCGCACATTCTTCAGTACATCAAGCCTGCCGTGAATGACAGCAACATCCGCTACCGAAATGGGGCTGTTTTGAACAGCGCTGCTCTGATGAGGGCTGTGCTGAGCAAAGCGAGGGTCGGGCAGGACACGCTGTAAAAGATTCTGCTCAGCTTCGGAGAACTGTCCCAGTACTAAGCTGAGATCGGTTCTGTAGTCGGGAATCGTGCGGGCTATAGCTTGCAGCTCGAAGTAGCGGTCGATATCTCCCGCCAATAAAGCCTGTTCCCTGGATTGACCACTTAAATACCAGGCCTGGGTATTTTGCTCGCAGATTTGCTGCACCAGCTCCCTATTCCTGGGGTTCCAGGACCGAAAGTTGGGTGGGAATATCTCCAGATAATAATTGCCGAAATAGGTAACGCTGGAATAAATGCAGGGAAATCCTGGGCTAACGCCGCTCTGCCCGCGCATGTTGAAAAAATCGATTCTGCCGGCGAAATTTTCCTTGGCGTCGGACCAGCTCCGGGTAGCGACTATAGCGTCAGCGCCCGGCCACCACGCATGCACTGTGAATTTCGGATTGACGGGAATGACCAGCACGATTACGGCAAGCAACACCAAGGGCAGCTTGAAAAGCTGGTCGATGACTACGCCCCGATGCAGCCTGACAAACATTAAGCCAATGAGTGGTATCAGTACCAAGGGCAGCAGCTTAACCAGGTTCTCGTTATCGATGCTGATAAAGAAGAGGCTAATAAAAGCCCTGGGTTTATTCATTATTAGCGTAGTAAGCAACAACCCGAGACAGATCAAAGTCATAAAAATCAGCAGCGGGTTGGCTTTGAAATCAAATCTATACCGGGTATTTTCTGCGGGGGATTTCATTGTTGAATTATCATCGTTGGAATGGAAGTAAATCTGTCACGTTTTGACTAGTGATACTTGAAGCGCCCCTCGTTTGCATTGGCTAAATTGGTTGCAGAGCCCCTGAAAAACCGACTTTGTAGCCCAGATTTTTCAACTCCTTGGATGCTCGATTGTAAGCCAGAAGCATGATTATCAGGAATCCAAGCGGGAATAAGACCAGTAGAACGGTAATGATTGCCATAAACCAGCTGTATGCGACCTTAGCGAGCCAGGCTACCGCAAAAACGAAGGCTAGATTGAAGGGGATAACGGCATATACCAAGGGTGACTCTTGTAAAAACAGTATGACGATCACGTTGGCGAGAATAGCTTGCAGAAACGTGATGCCGACATACTTGATCGGTAAAGCCAGTTGTTCAGCACGGCCATCAGCTGAATCGGATGTGCTCATTTTTACTCCATTAGTTTAACGCCCGGCTTTGGGGTGGACTTGTTGCCGCGTGCGGTGGAAGGCCGTCCCAGCCCCGAAGGCGCGACAAAGCCGATTGTTATGTTTTCAATAACACTGTGTGTAGTCAGCCTCAAAGTCGGCCATGGCAGCCAGCAGATCCAGGATGACCTTTCCGTTCGACAATAGCTTTTTGGTTCGATCGGGATCATCCCAGCCGTCAGCACCATGCTTTCCACCGTGAAATAGATTGTTTCGGACAGTTTTGAGAAGGCGGACAACCCTGCAAAGATCTGAACGACAGTCACCCATATCAACTTCTTTCCACTCCACAGCCGAATTCGGGCCCACCTTTTGTCGCTTTGGATTTAATTCCAGCAACTCTCGTGTCTGCTTAGAATGTTTAAAATCACCTGCATACCGCTCAATAAAGGCATCCCAACCTGGCTCAGCATTTTCTCCAATGTCATTACGCTTGAGGAGCTTGTTTTCTTTTAGCGCAAATTCGAATCGAGAGAACCAGTAGAAGAAATCGAATGCAATATCTTTCAACTCGTCATGAATATCTTCTCTACGCACGGATTCTCCTGAAAGTATAGCGCCGTGCTCTGGGGCAAGCCGAAGCTTAGCGTAGGTTTGTCCCTAGCAGCACTTTGTTATGCCTTTTTTGCAATTGAGGATTTATATTCAGTTTCACACAGCTCCCAAAGTGTAAGAAATTTTTCTACAGTCGGGAATTTGTCTCTATTTGCAAGCGTTCGATGCACATTTCCCTCGCTTTCACGGACAACGTGTTTTTCGTGCACCACATCATGATAGTTGTTCCATTGCCCCTCTTTCTTGGGCACTGGATACCTTCCACTCCAGATAATAAGCTCGGATAAAAGCTCAAGGGTGCACTCCTGGTCCTTATTTATTTTTAGCCCAACTAGCGTGCACAGGTCGTTTAGACGATGATTAGCTTCGTATACTTTTGATGTTGCGATGGCTATTGATTTCAAGGCTAATTCAAGCGCTATTCCAGAGTTATAGTAATAGGGAAAAGGTGGAGAATATTCTTCGGATTTAGCAATCAATATTGCTGCCTCCTTGAAATCCACGGCTCTCTTCATCCAGTTTTCGGGGTCTGTTCCGATCTTGGAAAAAGTGAAACCTGTAATCTCCCGAACTTCCTTTTTACTAAGACTCACGACTTATCTCTCATTAGGCATAACGCCGCTCTCTGCGGCAAGTTTGGAGCGCAGCGGAAAACTTGTCCGGCAGCAGCGCCTTGTTAACTGTGATCAAATCGAGTCGATTTTGGTAATGATTTCTTTATGCTTTCGCATCTCTTCATTTTGCCATTTACTATTCCAATGCCAGTCGCTGGACCTTGGATTTTTATGCTCACAGTTTCTGCAATACTGATTTTCGAAACCGAATTCTTTAATAGGCGACTTGTAAATATTATCCAAGTCCCAGCCCCCCATGGCATACCCCATTTTTATACAATGCACCCACTTCATCGCTGCGGATGGTAATCCCAGCATTCTGGCTGGGATTCCTTGTGCACTAGACGGGAATACTATTAAATTCTCACAATCCTTGATGACTCTCTCAGGATTATAATCTTTAAGCCCTTGTTTTATTATCTGGCCCATTTCATCTTTAGGGTCATCGTAGTTGAACCCTAAAGCTTTTGCCCTTTCACGAAAAAAATTTAACTCATCTTCTGGGGTTGCATCCTCATTGCTTTTCTTAATGTCAGCTTTTATTTTAGCAATCGTATCAGTAACGCTAACCCTTATGGATTCACTCTTAATGAGTTTTGCCAGCTCAAAAGATTCATCAAAATGAAAGCCCGCTTCTGGGGTGTTTATCTTAAAGGTTGAATTCAAAATAAGTATTTCAGCCATGAAATTCTCTTGATCCAGCTCTTTCGAAAGATTGACGGATAGATCAATACAAAATTTCATCCATGCATATAAGTAATTCGACTGTTCATCCAGGCCATCCATCGACAACCTATGTGCGAATATTGCAACCTTGGGTCCTATTCTTGGTAGAGTTTCAAGCAAAAGATACTTATTTCCTGAGAAGATTATTCTATTTATAAGGCGCACAGCTTTTTCAACTTCCTTTGCAGCCTTCAGCACCACTTGGGATCTTGAAAAATCGACAACCCACTTAGTTAAGTCATCATTCTCCGACATTTTTGCAGATAGATAATAGTGATAGTCGGCATCAACTGAAATTTTTAATCTAATACTTCGCAATAATAGTATGGAATATAGGCGAATATGCTCTTTTGCCTTGTTTTCTCTAACCAGGTCTATAAGTAACACATACAAATTGAAGCATAATCTTTGATATTCTTCTGACCTTGGATCTACCTTTTGCAAGTAGACTCGTTCTATATAGAGACCTGCACAGAATCTAGTTTCTACTTTTTCAGTTGCAGAGTTTAAGACGTCCTTAGCATTATCAAATAACGCATCGAACTCACCACTTACATAAAGCCTTTCAAATTTTTCACTAAACAAATGAAAATTCATCTGTTTTGATTTTTCTAGCATTTCTGCAATAAGCGCATCAGGCGACTTTTTAATCATAGTTTCGATTGGTGAGGTCATTCTGCTTAGTGCGCTTGCCCTCAACCAATTCATATTGGCCTCGACGGACGCCAACAGTTCTTCATGCTTCTCAGGTAGTGTATCGGTTACCGGGATATGAATAGCAATACTCTTCTGGCTATTGTCCAAGGCCAGCTTCATGCTTTCCCTAAGCTGAGAATCATCCTGCAGGCTTTTCCAAAAAATCTTATTTGTAGTTACGTCCACAACAATCAGAATTATCGGAATCTCTACTTCCTGCATGTAATATCTAAGTCTTTCAAGTTTAAGGCTGAAAGATGCAATGGTTCCATTTTCGATAATAGAAACTGATTCCTGGCCTTTTATTTGAGCTTTAAAGATAAAACCAGTTGCATTGTCAGTTTCGTTAGCAAGTTCGATTTCACCATCTATGCCGTAATCTTCTTGATCTTCCTGTGATCTAAATATCCAGTGATTAGGTAGATGAAACTCGAGTATTCTGCCTGCTTTGCGCCCAATTTCTTTCGCGTTCATTGATTCTCCATTAGCAGGCAGTTAACGTTTGGTTAAAGGGCGGGCGTCTGCCCGTCCCAGTGAGCGAAGCGAACGGCTTGAACCATTAGTTACGTTGTAACACAGAATAGCCGCTGATCGATTTCATACACGAGGTCAGATATTTCGTGTAACTCCATCAACTCTTTGTTGGTAGGCATTCTGGTGGCTACTGCCCCGCGCGGAACAGATTTTATTAGTGGGTAGATTGAAACTAGAGTCGGTTCTTCTCTTGTCATGATTTCTTCAATTACGAATGAGTCCACGATAGAGGCTACGGGATATTCGTTGCATTCCAGTTCGATTTCTTTCTTCTCCGAACCTTTGCGTGCGTAGGTGACTTTGATTTTGTATGTGCGCATGGAGCTTCCTTAGTACCTAACAGTGTATTGGACCGACGGCTTTATGATCACATATCAGTGACTTCTTTATGATCACGCTTTCACCGGTCATGGCTAAAGATTCTTTCTTATTAAAAATCAGATGGTTACTCTGTCGGCTGGCGGCCCACCCTGTAATCGCTTGACTTCTTGGTAATTAGGGTCAGATGAATATTTCTTCTCTTCGTCATTATCCGTCACGAGTTAGCGGGTAGAAATGTTCATCTGACTTGCGTTTACTTACAAAGCTTTTCATGGTTTTTTGGGTTGCTAAATTTTAGTTTGGGTTCAATGTTGCGTAGCAGATTATGAAATGTGGCTACAAAGTTAAAAAATGACATATTTACTCTCTGCATTAATCGAACTCAATTGATGCGGATATAGAAGTAGAGCGCAACATTGACCGGACGAGTCTCCTCGTCGCCACCAGCATTAATATCGGCAACGTCGGAGATAGTCTCCGAGTGTGCGTGCATGCGAAGAGCATACTGGTTGCGCCCATCCCCACCTTCACCGGTTTCGGCCCAGTCGCTCCACCCGTCTCGTGGAACAATAGGTTGAGCGTTGTTGTACTCATGCCGCCGACTTTTGTAGTTACCAGCGGTGAAAGAGTCGATGCGCGTATCTCGGTAGCTGATCGAGGCCTTGAAGGGTGCACCAGGACGCTTGGTGGCTTGATGTTGATAGCTGTAGCCGTTCAGTTCACGGCGAGGTCCGGGATCGACGTCGTTCCAGTGGGTGTTAGGTTCACCTGGAGAGAAGAACTGATTGAGCCCTCGGAGGAACTGGCCTCGGAGATCGGGTACAGGTCGACCGAATCTGGTGTGAAACTTCGAACCTGGAACCTCACGGCCATCTGCTGGAGCCCAAGTAGATGTTGCTGAGTCGTAGGCGGCGTCAGGTTGATCGGTCATGACTTTTACAAGTTCATTGAAATCAAGGACGGACGTAATTATCGTTCCAAGGGGGGTATTCGTCATTGGTTTACTCCTTCAGATGACTTGGTGTGAAGTGCCTTGCGCAAGTTTTACGCACGAATTTGGAAACGCGATGCAGTGGAATGCTAGTCGCAGTGATGTTGATATTTGAGGCCTAATCGCCAGATACGCTACCGCCCGATCCTGAGCTTAGACAAATCGCGGTTTACTGTTCGGGTTGTATTGGGGGAGGGCAGACTGTCCGTGTCTTGCTGGGGGCTGACTGCAATCCCTTGCTGTTATCGAGAGTAAGTCAGGGTCGCCGGGCTGTCCAAGTCTTTTTGCCGCGCCAGAATTCAAGCAGCCCCCGGCAGCGTCAGTTGCCCCCATCCACCCCAACAATACCCCCACATACGCTTTGGTAACTCAACTGGTCCCCGTGACCGGTGAGTTCTACACTGGTGCGAATTTGCTGAACGCCATGGAGCTACGTTATGTCTTATGAAACCCTCGACTACCAGGTACAGGACGGCATTCTGACCCTGACCCTCAACCGCCCTGACCGGATGAATGCCTTTAACGGGCAGATGCGCCGTGAGTTGCTGGCGGCCTTTGATGCGGCGGATGCTGATGATGCGGTGCGGGTAATCATCATGACCGGGGCGGGGCGGGCATTTTGTGCTGGTGCGGATCTGGAGAAGGGAGGCGATACCTTCAACCGCCACAAGCGTCAGGACCAGCCCGAAGGCGATGAACTGCGTGATGGTGGCGGTACGGTGTCGCTGCGGATTTACGAATGTACCAAGCCGGTGATTGGCGCTTTCAATGGTGCGGCGGTGGGTGTGGGCGTGACCATGACCCTGCCGATGGATATTCGCATGGCTTCGACCAACGCCAAGTTCGGTTTTGTCTTTGCCCGCCGCGGTATCACCATGGAGGCCTGCTCGAGCTGGTTCCTGCCGCGTCTGGTTGGCCCCATGCAGACTGCTGAATGGGTGCATACAGGCCGCGTGTTCAGTGCTGAAGAAGCGCTCAAGGGCGGCTTGATCCGCAGTATCCACGAGCCGGAGGAACTGATGCCGGCGGCCTATGCCCTGGCGCGTGAAATTGCCGACAACACTTCGGGCATGTCTGCCCTGCTGAACCGTCAGCTGATGTGGCGCATGCTCGGTGCCGATCACCCGATGGAAGCGCATATTGTCGATTCACGGGCGATTGCCTACATGGGCGAATCTGCCGATGCCAAGGAGGGTGTGCAGTCCTTCCTGGAGAAGCGTGCGCCGCAGTTCAAGCTCAGCCCGAGCAAGGACCGCCCGCCGTTCTATCCCTGGTGGGATGAGCGCAAGTTCCGTTAAGTCATTGCCTGGTCATTTGCAGAGGAGAGCGCCATGAGTCGCCATTTCGAATCCGCCGCGGGTCTGTGTGAGAACCGCGATCCGGCAACCGAGGGCTTTGTGTTCAACCAGACCATGTTGCGCATCAAGTCGCCGCAGGCGTCGCTGGATTTCTATACCCGGATCATGGGTATGACGCTGGTGAAGAAGCTGGATTTTCCGGGTATGAAGTTCAGCCTGTATTTTCTTGCGGCGATTGACAGCCGTGATCTGGGTAACTGGTCCGAGGATGCGCAGGAGCGACTGGTGCAGACCTTTGGCCGACCGGCGATGCTGGAGTTGACGCATAACTGGGGCACGGAAGACGAGCCTGATTTTGCCTATCACAACGGTAACGACGAGCCGAAGGGCTTTGGCCATATCGGTTTTGCCGTGCCGGATCTGGAGGCGGCCTGTGCGCGTTTCGAGGAGCTGGGTGTGAGTTTTGTCAAACGCCCGCAGGACGGCAAGATGAAGACCCTGGCCTTTATCCGTGACCCGGACGGGTACTGGATCGAGCTGTTCAGTCCGGGCGCCATGCGCGGCAGTTTCAGTTGATTTGAAGTGACAACCAGAAATGAACAAGGGCGCCCGAAGGCGCCCTTGTTGTATTGGTACCCGGCAAATCAGGCCAGATCAAAACGATCGGCATTCATTACCTTGTTCCAGGCCTTGACGAAGTCCTTGACGAACTTCTCCTTGGCATCGCTCTGGGCATAGGCTTCAGTCAGCGCGCGCAGTTGCGAGTTGGAGCCAAAGATCAGGTCAACCCGGGTGCCGGTCCATTTCACCTGGCCGCTTTTGCGGTCTTTGCCTTCAAATACGTCGGCATCGGCCGCTGTCGGCTTCCATTCGGTGCTCATATCAGCCAGATTGACGAAAAAGTCGTTGGTCAGCGTACCTGGCTTGGCGGTGAAGACACCGTGCTTGCTGCCACCGTAGTTGGCGCCGAGCACACGCATACCGCCGACCAGCACAGTCATTTCCGGCGCGCTCAGACCCAGCAGTTGCGCCTTGTCGACCAGCATTTCTTCTGGCGACACGGTGAACTTGGCCTTGGCATAGTTACGGAAACCGTCCGCCTCGGGCTTGAGCCATTCGAAGGAATCGACTTCGGTCTGCTCGTCGTTGGCATCGGTACGGCCGGGCGCGAAGGGCACAGTGATACTGTGTCCGGCGTCCTTGGCGGCTTTCTCGATGCCGGCAGCACCGCCGAGGACGATCAGGTCAGCCAGGGAGACTTTCTTGTTGCCCGATTGGGGTGCATTGAAAGCGCTCTGGATGCCTTCCAGTACCTTGAGTACCTTGGCCAGTTGCGCTGGCTGATTGGCTTCCCAATCCTTCTGCGGTGCCAGACGGATGCGTGCACCATTGGCGCCGCCTCGCTTGTCCGAATCACGGAAGGTGGAGGCAGCGGACCAGGCGGTGTAGACCAGTTCACTGACGCTCAGGCCGGAGGCCAGCAGCTTGGCTTTCAGGTCGGCAATGTCCTTGTCGTTGATCAGCTCATGATCGACTGCGGGTACCGGGTCCTGCCAGATCAGATCTTCCTGGGGCACGTCCGGTCCGAGGTAGCGGACTTTCGGACCCATATCGCGGTGGGTCAGCTTGAACCAGGCACGGGCGAAGGCATCGGCAAATTCAGCCGGGTTCTTGTGGAAGTGCTCGGAGATCTTGCGGTAGGACGGGTCCTCACGCATGGCCATGTCGGCGGTAGTCATCATGATGCCAACACGCTTGGCGGCGTCTTCGGCATCCGGTGCGTGGTCCTTGTCAGCCAGGTTCTTGGCTTTCCACTGATGGGCACCGGCCGGGCTCTTGGTCAGTTCCCAGTCATAGCCGAACAGTACATCGAAATAGCTCATGTCCCAGGTGGTGGGCGTGGGCGTCCAGGCGCCTTCGATACCACTGGTGATGGTGTCGCGACCTTTGCCGCTACCATGGCTGTTTCTCCAACCAAAGCCCTGCTCCTCAATCGGGGCGGCTTCTGGCTCAGGGCCGACATGGCTTTCGAGGCCAGCACCGTGCGCTTTACCGAAGGTGTGACCACCGGCGGTCAGAGCAACGGTTTCATAGTCGTTCATGGCCATACGAGCGAAGGTTTCGCGGATGTCACGGGCAGAGGCGAGCGGATCAGGATTGCCATCCGGGCCTTGGGGGTTAACGTAGATCAGACCCATTTGTACAGCGGCCAGCGGGGCTTCCAGATCGCGGTCGCCGGTGTAGCGGCTCTTCTTGCCGCCACTGGCTTCCAGCCATTCGTCTTCGCCACCCCAGTAGATGTCTTCTTCCGGCGCCCAGATATCCTTGCGACCACCGCCAAAGCCGAAGGGCTTGAGACCCATGGACTCAATGGCGACGTTACCGGCGAGGATGTACAGGTCAGCCCAGGACAGCTTGTTGCCGTACTTCTGTTTGACCGGCCAGAGCAGACGACGGGCCTTGTCGAGGTTGCCGTTATCCGGCCAGCTGTTCAATGGCGCAAAGCGCTGGTTGCCGGTGGAGGCACCACCACGGCCGTCGGCAACCCGGTAGGTGCCGGCGGCGTGCCAGGCCATGCGGATCATGAACGGGCCGTAGTGACCGAAGTCGGCAGGCCACCAGTCCTGGGAGTCGGTCATCAATGCAGTCAGATCTTTTTTGACGGCGGCCAGGTCCAGTTTCTTGAATTCGGCGGAGTAGTCAAAGTCTTCGCCCATGGGGTCAGACTTGGGGTTGTGCTGGTGCAGGATGGCGAGGTTCAGTTGGTTCGGCCACCAGTCTTTGTTCATCGTGCCACGACCGGTCAGCTTGGTATTGGAGCCGTGCATCACTGGGCATTTGCCAGCGGTATTATTGTCGCTCATGTGTCTCTCCGGTTTTCGCTGCTGTAGATTCAGGGCGGTTAAAAACCCTGATTCGTTAAAAATGGGCAGGTGTGCCGTTCTTTTTGACTGGAGAGGGAGTTAGCGTTTCCGCCCAACTTCAGCCGACACATTACTGCCTTGGCTATTTAGTTTTAGCAGCTGGTTGGATTGACGCAAGTAGGATTTTGGCACCAGTTTAATAGTTTTTATTAATGATCAGGCTGGGCAGCATCTGGCGCGGCACGGTGGCCGCTTTCAGCTCATGTGTGGGTACCTGCGTTTTAGCTGACCAACCGTTCAAGCGCAGCTCTCGGACCGGCTGGTATGGCGCAGGATTGGTTGCTGCTGCGCTCGACAAAGACATGCACGAAGCGGCCGAGCGCACAGGCGTCATCTGTGCCTGACTTGAATACGGCCAGTTCATAGTGCACTGAGCTGTTGCCCAGTTTGGTCACGCGCACGCCAATTTCAATGGTATCGGGGAAGGCAATCGGGGCGAAGTAATCGCAGCCGGAGCTGACCACAAAGGCGATCTGCTCGCCCTGATGAATATCCAGCCCGCCCTGTTCGATCAACCAGCTGTTCACGGCACTGTCGAAGTAGTTGTAATACACCACGTTGTTCACATGGCCGTAGACGTCATTGTCGTGCCAGCGGGTGGTGATGGGGTGCAGGTAGGGGTAGGCGCTGCGTTGGGGTTTGTTGCTCATGTCAGGGTCTTCTCTCGGGAAACGTGGTTTCACTAATCACGGGGTCGGCATCGGCGGCCTTGGGCGACACCCTCCGTAGACACGCCGTAAACCCATCCCTGGGGGCTCGACTGCGCCCGTCCTGGGCGCAGATGGTCTACTGCGGGTATCGCCCAAGGCCGCCTGACATTGGTGTTGTCTGCGAGACGTTAAAAACTAAAACGCTGCGCGATAAATCGCCAGTGCATCTGCTTCGGTCAGTTCCCTTGGGTTATTGACCAGCAGGCGTTGTTGCAGCATCGCGTCCTTGGCCAGTTGCGGCAGGCTGTCTTCCGGTACGCCGGCATCGCGCAGGCGTGAGGGCAGGTTGCAGCGTGGGCTCAGATCGGCGAGGGCGGCGACCAGCTGTTCGGTCAGACTGGCGGCGGTGCCGGGCTTGAGATCGGCGACCAGCAGCGGTGCCAGCTCGGCATACAGATGCTCGGCAGCGGGCGCGTTGAAACCGATTACCGTGGGCAGTACCAGCGCATTGGACAGACCATGGGGGATATGGAAATGGCCGCCCAGCGGATAAGCCAGGGCATGGACCGCCGCGACCGGCGCGTTGGCAAAGGCCTGACCGGCCAACAGGGCGCCGAGCAGCATGGCCTGGCGTGCTTCGCGGTTGCTGCCGTTGTGCACGGCTTCGTCGAGGTTGGCAGCCAGCAGGCGCAGGGCCTCGCGGGCGAGCATGTCGGACAGCGGGTTTTTCTTGATCTTGCTGGTGTAGGCCTCGATGGCGTGGACCATGGCATCAATACCGGTGGCGGCGGTGACGGCGGGCGGCAGACCCAGGGTCAGGTCGGCATCCAGCAGCGCCATATCCGGCAGCAGGATGGGGGAAACCACGCCCATCTTGGTGGTTTCGCCGGTGGTGATAATGGAGATCTGCGTGACTTCCGAGCCGGTACCGGCGGTGGTCGGCACCTGGATCAGCGGCAGGCGCTGGCCCCTGGCATTGCCGACGCCGTAGATATCCGCCAGCTTTTGTGTGCAATTTTGGTGGGCCAGAAAGGCGACCAGTTTGGCGACGTCCATGGAGCTGCCGCCACCAAAGCCAACGACAAAGTCGGCCTGCATGGCGCGGCCCTGTTCGACCGCGGCCATGACCACCGCTTCCGGCGGATCAGCCTGCACGGCGTCGAAGATCTCCACCGCCATCCCGGCCTTGGCAAAGCCCGGCAGGATGTCATTGAGCATACCCAGCTTGGTGATACCGGGGTCGGTGACGATCATCACCCGGGTGGCACCGCGCTCCTTGCACAGCTCGGCCAGACGCACGGCCGAACCGGATTCGCAAAGGATTTGCGCAGTGGTGGCAAACAGAAAAGGGGACATGGGGACCTCGGTGGCTGAGACAGTTTGGATTACTGTACAAGCTTCAAGCGGCAAGCTACAAGCCGCAAGCAGCAAGTAAAAACCTTTCGCGGCGGGGCCGCCGCTCCCACCCAGCATGAGTTTCACTTCACTGGTAGGAGCCGCGGCCTCGCGGCGAAGGGGTTGGGCTTGGTTTAAGCTTGCGGCTTGTAGCTTGCCGCTTGTAGCGGCTGTGGAACGCTCAGAGGAATCCTTCGAGCAGATCATTGAGAAACAGCCGTCCGCGTTCGGTCGGGCGCAGTTGCTGGTCCCAGGGTTCCAGCAGGCCTTTGCTGACGGCCTGGTTCAATAGCGGGGCAATGCTGTCGAGGGACTGGCCGGTGCGGTCCTGGTAGTGGCTGGCGGGGACGCCGTCTACCAGGCGCAGGGCGTTCATCAGGAAGTCGAAGGGCAGGTCTTCCGGGCTCAGGTTCTTGCGGCCGGCGCAGTAGGCTTTGGTTGGGTCCAGGTAGTCCTTGGGCAGGCGGGTTTTCCAGTAGCGTTCGATGCGGCCATCCGGGTAACTGAGCTTGCCGTGGGCACCGGCACCGATGCCGAGAAAGTCGCCGTACTGCCAGTAGTTCAGGTTATGCCGTGCCTGCCGGTTGGCTTGGGCGTAGGCGGAGACTTCGTATTGGCTCAGCCCGACCTCAGCCAGGCGCGCTTGTCCGGCTTCCTGAATGGCCCAGAGGGTGTCTTCAATCGGCAGGATTGGCGGCTTGTTGTAGAACACGGTGTTGGGCTCCAGCGTCAACTGGTACCAGGACAGGTGTTCCGGGCCCAGCTCTATGGCCTGGTTGATGTCCGCCAGGGCGTCATCCAGAGTCTGGTCCGGCAGGCCGTGCATCAGGTCCAGATTGAGGTTGTCGAAGCCGGCCTGTCGCGCCATGGCCACGGCGGCCAGCGCTTCGCGGTTATCGTGAATCCGTCCCAGTGCCTTGAGGTGTTTGGCATTGAAGCTCTGGATGCCGATCGACAGGCGATTGATACCGGCGGCGCGGTAGCCGGCAAACTTGGCCTGCTCGAAGGTGCCGGGGTTGGCTTCCAGGGTAATTTCAATATCGCTGGCAAAGTTCAGGCGACTGGCCATGGCCTCCAGCAGGCGGCCAAGGCTCGCTGCGGAAAACAGACTGGGCGTGCCGCCACCGAAGAAGATCGAGGTCAACTCACGGCCTTGTGCGCCGGGCAGGTCCTGATCCAGATCGGCGATCAATGCGTCGATGTACTGCGCCTCCGGCAGACCCTGTTCGCTGACATGCGAGTTGAAGTCGCAATAGGGGCACTTGCGCACGCACCAGGGGATGTGGATGTAGGCCGCCAGGGGCGGCAGACCCTGAAGGGGAGCGTTCTGAGTCATTGAGCAGGCGCCTGCTTGAGGCTGAAGGCTGAACGCTGGAAGGTCGACATAGTGTGCTGGCTCTATCTTGTGTGATGGTCAGGCATGGCAATAACGGGCATGGCTGCAGGCGCGGAGTACCTGTCCTTCATCGATCGCGCTGAAGCCTGCCGCGTCAAAACTTCCAGCTTTCAGCGAGAGGGTTCGATCCCCAGGCGTACGCGCAGTTGCGCCATGGCCTTGGCTCGGTGGCTGAGGCGGTTCTTTTCTGCCGGGCTGAGTTCGGCGCTGGCGCAGTTGGCTTCCGGGACCCAGAACAGCGGGTCGTAGCCGAAGCCCTGTTCACCACGGGGCTCGGTGAGTATGCGGCCGTGCCAGATGCCTTCGCAGATGATCGGCGTGGGGTCTTCGGCGTGCAGCATCAGCACCAGTACCGAGATGAAGCGGGCATTGCGCTGTTCCGTTGGCAGGCCATCCAGCGCATCGAGCAACTTGCGGTTGTTGGCCGCATCGCCGCCACTGCCGGCATAGCGTGCCGAGTAGATGCCCGGCGCGCCGCCGAGGGCATCTACCGCTAGTCCCGAGTCGTCGGCCAGGGCCGGAAGGCCAGAGGCCAGGCAGGCGTGGCGGGCCTTGATAATGGCGTTTTCGACAAAGCTCAGGCCGTTTTCCACGGCTTCCTCGGCGACAAACTCGGACTGCGGACGAACCTTGACCTGTTCACCGAGCATGGCCTGCAGTTCCCGCAGCTTGCCGGGATTGCCACTGGCCAGCACCAGTTGCTCGAAGGGCAGGGTGTTACTGGTCATCGGGAAAGAATTCCTGCTGGAAGCGTACGGTCTGCGGCGCCGCACTGGCGCTGCGGCGGAACTCCACCTCAAAGCGCAACAGACCGCGTTGGGTGGCGGTGTAATTGGCGACAAAGTACACTGCCTCGCCTTCCTGCACGCGGATGAAGTCCAGCGGGGTTTTCTGTCCCAGCAGGTTGGTGACGCTGCCGTTGAGCAGGGCATCGACGGCTACCGGACCGTTGTCGGTATCCTGCTGGATCGCCAGGTTCAGCACACCATGCCGTGGGCCGCGGATCAGGCCGGTGTTGGCGGCGATATCAGGTTGCAGATAGCTGCTGTTGAAGGTGGTGTGATAGACCAGCAGGTCGCCAAAGCGTTGCGGGCTGACTTGCTGGGCCAGTAGCAGCGGGGCGTTCAGCAGCAACAGGGCACAGAGCAGGGCGCGGATCATCTCGAACTCCTAGCGGGTAACGCGGTAGATGGCAATTTCGCCGAGCAGATTCGGCCACAGCGCGCTCAACCAGCTGCTGCGGTGCGTCTGATCCACCACCAGACGATCAAGGATGCGGATCGAGCGCTGTCGGCACAGGTCCTCGAAATCCTTGAAGGTACAGAAATGGATATTCGGCGTGTTATACCAAGTGTAGGGCATGAACTCCGAGACCGGCATGCGACCCTTTGTACCCAGATATAAACGGCAGCGCCAATGGGCAAAGTTGGGGAAGGTAAGAATCGCCTCGCGGCCGATCCGCAGCATTTCTTCCAGCACCTTGTCGGGGTAGTGCACGGCCTGCAGGGCCTGGGTCATGAGCACGCTGTCAAAGCTGTTGTCGCCAAAGTTGCTCAGCCCGGTGTCGAGGTTCTGCTCGAGTACATTGACGCCCTTGTTGATGCAGGCGTTGATCTTCTCTGGGTCGATTTCCAGCCCGTAACCAGTCACCTTGCGGTGGTCGGAGAGGTAGCGCAGCAGTTCGCCGTCACCACAGCCGAGGTCCAGCAGACGGCTGCCGGGCTTGATCCATTCCTGAATGATGTCCAGATCCGCACGCATGTCAGAGCACCTCGATACGGTTCATGTAGGCCTGAAAGGCCTCGATATAGCGCGGGATGGGCAGCAGGAAGGCATCGTGCCCCTGCGCCGCTTCGATTTCCAGATAGCTGACCTGCTTGCCCGCCGCCAGCAGCGCATCGACCAGCTCGCGTGAGCGGGCCGGGGAAAAACGCCAGTCGGTGGTAAAGGACATGACCATGCAGCGCGCCTGCACCGGCGCCAGGCTGGCGGCCAGATTGCCGCCGTGGGCGCCGGCCGGATCAAAGTAGTCCAGCGCCTTGGTCATCAGCAGATAGGTGTTGGCATCAAAGCGCTCGGAGAATTCCTGGCCCTGATAGCGCAGGTAGCTTTCGACCTGGAACTCGACACTGGTGAAGTCGTAGTTGAGCACGTCGCTGCGCAGTTCGCGGCCAAACTTCTCGCCCATCGAATCATCCGACAGGTAGGTGATATGCCCGACCATGCGTGCCAGCATCAGGCCGCGCTTGGGAATCACACCAAAGGCGGCGTAGTCACCGTTGTGAAAGTCCGGATCGGTGATGATCGCCTGACGCGCCACTTCATTGAAGGCAATGTTCTGTGCCGACAGCTTGGGCGCGGTAGCGATGGCGACGCAGTTGCGTACCCGCTCGGGGTAGCGGATGGACCACTGCAGCGCCTGCATGCCGCCGAGACTGCCGCCGACCACCGCGGCCCAGCAGTCGATACCCAGCACGTCGGCCAGCTGCGCCTGACTGTTGACCCAGTCTTCCACGGTGATCACCGGGAAGCTGGCGCCATAGGGTTTGCCGGTTTCCGGGTTGAGGCTGGAGGGGCCGGTGGAGCCATGGCAGCCGCCGATGTTGTTCAGGCTGACAACAAAGAAGCGGTTGGTATCAATCGCCTTGCCCGGACCAATGCAGGCATCCCACCAGCCGGGCTTGCGCTCGTCTTCAGTGTGAAAGCCGGCGGCATGGTGGTGGCCGGACAGCGCGTGGCAGACCAGCACCGCATTGCTGCGCGCAGCATTCAGTGCGCCATAGGTTTCGTAGACCAGCTCATAGCTGGGCAGAGCCCTGCCGCAGGCCAGCTGCAGGGGCTCGGAAAAGGTCTGTCGCTGGGGCGTCACCAGACCGACGGAATCGGCGGGGAATCTGGACATGCTGAACCTGTTCCTGTGCTAGGTCGGCGAGGTGGCCTTGAGGCGGTGCCGACAATCGAGGCGCCAGTCTAAAGAGGGTAGCGACCAGAGGCAATATATCAGCCGGGCTGTATACCCAGTTCGGCGGGCAGTTGCTGTGGCCGGGCGACCAAAAGGCGCTTTTGCCGGCTCAGTTCACCGCTGAGCAGGCTGACCTGGTTTTTCCGGACGCCAAACTGCTCAGCCAGAAAGGCAATCAGCAGCGCATTGGCCTTGCCATCCACCGGCGGTGCGCTGATACGGATTTTCAGGCGTTCGCCCTGTAGCCCGGCAAAGCCCAGGGTTTTTGCCCCGGGTTGCAGGTGGCAGTCGAGCAGCAGATCCGCACCGCGCCAGCTGTAAAAGCGCTGTGCAACTGGCCCGGTTTCAGAGGGCAATGGTCATGCTCTGGTACATGCCCATGGCAATGGCCGCTGGCAGCAGCACATAGGTGGTCAGCAAGTGGATGGCAATAAAGGCAAAGATTGGTGACAGATCCAGACCACCGAGGGCCGGGATGATGCGTCGAATCGGTGCCAGTGCCGGTTCACAGATCTGCTGGATCAGCATGGCGCCCGGTGCGCGGCTGCCCGGTGCGACCCAGGAGAGGATGACGCTGATCAGCAGGGCAAAGAAGTAAATCCGCAGGAACAGGGCGGCAACGCAAATCACCGCCCAGCCTACAAAGCGCAACAGGTCCGGAAAGGCCGCGCTGCTGATCAGCAGAATGATCGACATCAGCGCCAGTTGCACCAGCAGGGCCAGCACCAGCGAGGCAAAGTCGATACCGCCGTAGCCGGGAATAAAACGCCGCAGTGGCATCAGCAGCGGTTTGGTGATGCGCACGATGAATTGCGAAATGGGGTTGTAGAAGTCGGCCTTGGACAACTGCAGGACAAAGCGCAGCAGCACGGCAATCAGGTACAGGCTGCCCAATGTCTGGATCACAAAGATGACGGGCTCGATCAGGCTGTTCATCGGCTTTCCTCAGGCAAGTTCTTGTGACATGGCGGCGGCGCGGTCGGCAGCGGCCTGCATGGCACGGGCTACGGCGCCGGGCAGATCATCGCGGACAAAGCTGTTGATCGCCTGCTCGGTGGTACCGCCGGGGGAGCATACGCGGCGTCGCAGTTCAGCGGCGTCAACATCACTGTGTACCGCCATATCGGCTGCGCCCAGGGCGGTATACAGGGTCAGGCGTTCGGCGGTTTCCTTCGGCAGGCCCAGTTGCTGACCGGCGGCAATCATGGCTTCCATCATCAGAAAGAAATAGGCCGGGCCACTACCGGAGACGGCGGTCACGGCGTCGATCAGTTCCTCGCGCTCCAGCCACAGACTGATGCCAACCGCGTTGAGGATAGCTTCGCTCTGTTGCCGTTGCGTGTCACTGACCTGGGCGTTGGCATACAGGCCACTGACGCCCTGGCCGCGCAGTGACGGGGTATTGGGCATACAGCGGACAATCGCGCTGTGCTCGCCCAGCCAGTGTTCAAGGCTGGCGCAACTGATGCCGGCGGCAATCGAGATGATCAACTGGCCGGGCTTGCGCTCGACGGGCAGGGCGCGGCACACCGTCTGCATGACCTGCGGCTTGACCGCCAGCACCAGGATGTCGCAGTCACGGGCCAGCAGCGCGTTATCGGTGCCGGTGCGAATGCCGAACTGGCTGCCGAGTTTTTCCGCCTGCTCCGGGCTATGGTCGCTGGCCAGCAGCTGTTCGGCCTTGACGTTGCGTGCCAGCATGCCACCAATCAGGCTGGTGGCCATGTTGCCGGCGCCAATGAATCCAATGGTCGGGGCTGTCATTCTTGATCCTTGTTCGGGTTGTGTTGAGCGCTGGGTTGGCTGTTGCGACGGCCAAACAGGGCGGTGCCGATGCGCACCAGGGTCGCGCCTTCGGCGACTGCCTCGCTGAGGTCGTCGGTCATGCCCATGGACAGCGTATCCAGTGGCAGCGCCAGTGACTCCAGGCATTCGCGCAGGGCGCGCAGCGGTGCGCGGCGGCTGGCTTCATCCTGGCCGGGGGCGGGAATCGCCATCAGGCCGCGCAGACGCAGATTCGGCATCCTGGCTACAGCCTCGGCCAGCGCTGGCAGTTGCTCAGGGCTGACGCCGGATTTGCTGTCCTCGCCACTGATATTCACCTGCAGGCAGATATTCAGCGGCGGCAGGCCAGCCGGACGTTGATCCGACAGGCGCTGGGCAATTTTCAGTCGATCGATGCTGTGTACCCAATCGAAATGCTCGGCGATCGCCTTGGTCTTGTTGGACTGGATCGGGCCGATGAAGTGCCAGGTCAGATCAAGGTCGCCAAGACTGGCCTGTTTGTCGAGGGCTTCCTGCAGGTAGTTCTCGCCGACATGGCGTATACCGGCGGCCCAGGCTGCACGAATATCCTCGGCCGGTCGGGTCTTGCTGACGGCGATCAGGGTAACGCTCTCCGGGCTGCGCCCGGCAGCGTGGGCGCAATGCCGAATACGATCACCAACGTTTGCAATATTCTCTGCTATCGTAGACATTACGGACATTACACCTTGCCAATAGAACAATCGCTGCTGGCATTCTACATGCTTGCAGGCAGCAATGGGGAACCCTATGGATATTACCGAGCTGTTAGCCTTCAGTGCCAAACAGGGCGCGTCGGACTTGCACCTTTCGGCCGGACTGCCGCCCATGATCCGCGTGGATGGCGACGTCAGACGCATCAACGTGCCCGCCATGGATCACAAGATGGTCCACGGGCTGATCTACGACATCATGAACGACAAGCAGCGCAAGGATTTCGAAGAGTTCCTCGAGACTGACTTCTCCTTTGAAGTGCCCGGTGTAGCGCGCTTCCGTGTCAACGCCTTCAACCAGAATCGTGGCGCCGGTGCGGTATTCCGGACCATTCCGTCCAAGGTGCTGAGCATGGAAGAGCTGGGCATGGGCGATGTGTTCAAGAAAATTTCCGATGTGCCGCGCGGTCTGGTGCTGGTCACCGGGCCGACCGGGTCAGGCAAATCCACCACCCTGGCGGCCATGCTCGATTACCTGAACAACACCAAATACCAGCACGTGCTGACCATCGAAGACCCGATCGAATTCGTCCATGAATCGAAGAAGTGTCTGGTCAACCAGCGTGAAGTGCACCGCGACACCCTGGGTTTTGCCGAGGCCCTGCGCTCGGCCCTGCGGGAAGACCCGGACATCATTCTGGTGGGTGAGATGCGTGACCTCGAGACCATCCGCCTGGCCCTGACGGCCGCGGAAACCGGTCACCTGGTGTTCGGCACCCTGCACACCACCTCGGCGGCCAAGACTATTGACCGTGTGGTCGACGTATTCCCGGCGGAAGAAAAGTCCATGGTCCGTTCGATGCTGTCGGAATCATTGACCGCGGTAGTGTCGCAGACACTGTTGAAGAAGATCGGTGGCGGCCGGGTGGCAGCCCACGAAATCATGATCGGTACCCCGGCTATCCGTAACCTGATCCGTGAGGACAAGGTGGCACAGATGTACTCGGCGATTCAGACCGGCGGTAACCTCGGCATGCAGACTCTGGACATGTGTCTGAAGAGTCTGGTCGCCAAGGGTCTGGTCACCAAGGAAGCCGCCCGCGAGAAAGCCAAGTCAGCCGACAGCATGTAAAGGCGTACAGTCAGTCATTCGGCAGGGCTCAAACAGCGCTGCCATGCAGGTAGAAGAAGAGGCTCAAGATGGAGTTTGAAAAGCTGTTGCGTCTGATGGTCGAAAAGGGCTCATCGGATCTGTTTATTACCGCGGGTGTCGCGCCCAGCATGAAGGTGCATGGCAAGATTCTGCCCGTCACCAAGACCCCGCTGTCACCTGAACAGACCCGTGAAACCGTACTCGGCGTCATGACTGAATCACAGCGCCGCGAGTTTGCCGAAAAGCGTGAGTGCAACTTTGCCATCAGTGCCCGGGGTATCGGCCGTTTCCGCGTCAGCGCCTTCTATCAGCGCAACCTGGTGGGTATGGTGCTGCGCCGTATTGAAGTCAATATTCCGAGCATGGAAGAGCTGCGTCTGCCGGAGATTCTGAAGAAACTGGCGATGACCAAGCGCGGTCTGGTGATCTTTGTTGGCGCCACCGGTACCGGTAAGTCCACGTCGCTGGCCTCGATGATCGGTTACCGCAACAAGAACTCCAGCGGCCATATCATCACCATTGAAGACCCGATCGAATTTATTCACCAGCACCAGAACTGCATTGTTACCCAGCGTGAAGTGGGTATTGATACCGAGTCCTTTGAAGTCGCCCTGAAGAACACCCTGCGTCAGGCTCCGGACGTGATTCTGATTGGTGAGGTGCGGACCCGCGAGACCATGGATCACGCGGTGGCCTTTGCCGAAACAGGTCACCTGTGTCTGGCCACCCTGCACGCCAACAACGCCAACCAGGCGCTGGACCGCATCATTCACTTTTTCCCGAACGAGATGCACCAGCAGGTGTGGATGGATCTGTCGCTGAACCTCAAGGCGATTGTTGCCCAGCAGTTGATTCCGACGCCGGATGGCAAGGGTCGGCGGGCGGCGATTGAAGTGCTGCTGAATACCCCGTTGGCCGCCGATCTGATCCGCAAGGGCGAGGTACATGAGCTCAAGCCGCTGATGGCGCGCTCCAACGAGCTGGGCATGCAGACCTTTGACCAGGCGCTGTACCGCCTCTACAGTCAGGGCGAAATCACCTATGAAGATGCCCTGGCTCACGCCGATTCGGCCAACGACCTGCGTCTGCTGATCAAGCTGGGTTCGGAAACCGATGGCAAGCATCTGATGGGCACCAACAACGACTTTGCCCTGGAAGCCGACGAAACCGCCGACCAGCGCCGCTGAGCTGTTATCAGTAAACCGCCAGCGCCTCAGGCCCTGGCGGTTTTTTTATGCCTGAAATACCAGTTTGCCGTTACACAGAGTGTGGCTGACCTTGCCCGGCGCGGTCTGGCCAATGAACGGGCAGTTGGCACCCTTGGATAGCCAGTTCTGGCCAATCTGACTGTCGCTGGCTGGGTTGAACAGGGTGATATCCGCGCGTTCGTCCAGGGCCAGGCGTCCGGCCGGCAGGTTCAGTGCCTGGGCCGGACCGCAGGTCAGGCGCGAGAGCAGGGCCGGCAGCTCCAGCAGACCATCGGCCACCAGGGTCAGGGCCAGCGGCAGGAGAATCTCGATACTGCTGATGCCCGGCGCCGAGGCGGCAAAGGGGACGCGTTTGGCTTCCTGTTCATGGGGCTGGTGGTGCGAAGCAATGGCCTGCACCACACCACTCTGCACCGCTTCACGCAGGGCGCGACGATCCTGACTGCTGCGCAGCGGTGGTTGCACATGCAGCAGGCTGGAAAAACCCTGCAGATCTTCGTCGCAGAGCAGTAATTGGTACATGGCCACATCGGCGCTGACGCGCAAGCCACGGGCCTGGGCGGTGGCCAGCATATCCATGGCGCGGGCACTGGTCAGGCCGCTGAAGTGGGCCTGCACACCGGTCTGCTCGACCAGCAGCAGATCGCGGGCCAGCGCTACGGTTTCAGCGGTTTCCGGAATCCCGACCAGACCCAGGCGCGAGGCGGTCGGGCCTTCATGGGCGCTGCCGCCTTCGGCGATATCGGCGTCCTGGGGCATGAAAATCACCGGTAGATCAAAGCCGGCGGCGTATTCCAGCGCCCGACGCAGGATGCGGTTACTCTTCATCGGCGCCAGACCCTGGGTAAAGGCCACACAGCCGACATCACGCAGGGCCACCAGCTCGCTCAGGTGTTCGCCGTCCAGGCCGCGGGTCAGCGCGCCGAGCGGGAATACCCGAACCTGACCGGCGCGCTCGGCACGATCAAGAATCAGCTCGGCTACCGCCGGGGTATCCAGCACCGGCTGGCTGTCCGGCAGACTGCACAGGCTGGTCACGCCGCCCGCTGCTGCGGCGCGGGTTTCGCTGTCGATGGTGCCCTTGCGGGTGCGGCCCGGCTCACGCAGGCTGACGTTGAGGTCAACCAGGCCAGGGCTGGCGATCAGCCCACGGGCATCAATTTTCTGGTTGGCAACAAAACCGTCCGGTGCGGCACCGATGCCGACAATATGACCGGCGGCAATATGCAGATCGGTGATCTGGTCAAACTGGCTGGCCGGGTCTATGACCCGGGCGCCTTCAATGCTCAGTCGCATGCTGTGCTTCCTGGTTATGCTGACGTTGGCTGCTCTGGCCGGCCATGGCCATGGACATCACGGCCATGCGTACGGCGATACCGTAGGTGACCTGATTGAGGATCACCGACTGCGGGCCATCCGCCACTTCCGATTCGATTTCCACGCCGCGATTGATGGGGCCCGGGTGCATCACCAGTGCGCCCGGTTTGGCCAGCGCCAGGGTCTCGCGGGTCAGGCCGTAGAGTCGGTAAAACTCGCCTTCGCTGGGCAACAGGCCGCTTTGCATGCGCTCCTTCTGTAGCCGCAGCATGATCACCACATCGACATCGCGCAGACCGATGCGCAGGTCATTGAAGACCCGTACACCGTATTGCTCGATGCCGGCGGGCAGCAGGGTACGCGGAGCGATCACGCGGATATCCGGACAACCCAGGGTCTTCAGCGCCAGCATGTTCGAGCGCGCCACCCGTGAATGCAGAATGTCGCCGACGATGGCCACCGAGAGGTTGCGGAAGTCACCGGCATGCCGGCGGATGGTCAGCATGTCGAGCATGGCCTGGGTCGGGTGGGCGTGATTACCGTCACCGGCATTGATGATCGCCACATCCGGACACACGTGCTCGGCGATAAAGTGCGCGGCACCGGAGTCGCCGTGGCGCACCACAAACATGTCGGCAGCCATGGCCTCAAGATTGCGCAGGGTGTCGTACAGCGTCTCACCCTTGCTGGTCGAGGAGGTTTGAATGTTCAGGTTGAGCACGTCGGCGGACAGGCGCTTGGCCGCCAGCTCGAAGGTGGTGCGGGTGCGCGTGGAGTTCTCGAAGAACACGTTGCAGACGGTCTTGCCGCGCAGCAACGGGACCTTTTTCACCGCGCGCTCACCCACTTCGAGGAAGGAGTCGGCAGTATCCAGTAACTCGGTCAGGATCTCGCAGGACAGGCCCTCAATGCTGAGGAAGTGTCGCAACTGGCCCTGATGATTCAGTTGTAGGTGGCGTGATGGCGTACTCATGGGCCTCTCAGTGCTTGGCAGCGGGATTCAGGGTCAGTTGCAGCGGATCTGGACCGGTCAATTTTATCCGTTGCCCGGCGGGCAGGGCCAGTGTTGCGCCGAGGATGTCGGCTCGGATCGGCAGTTGCCGCGCTTCGATATCGACCAGGGTGACCAGGGTGACCGAGGCGGGTCGGCCGTAATCGAACAGCTCGTTCAGGGCGGCACGAATGGTGCGGCCGGTCATCAATACATCGTCGACCAGGATCAGATGGCGATCCTCGACGCTGAAGGGCAGGGCTGAGGGGCGTACGCCCTGGGGCAGGCCGTTCTGCTCGAAGTCGTCACGGTAGAAGGCGATATCCAGGGTGCCGAGCGGCGCATCAGGCAGGCACAGGGCCTGCAGTTGCTCGGCAATCCATACGCCGCCGGTGTGAATGCCGACCAGCGCCGGGTCGTTGAATTGACGTTTGTGCAGGTACTCGGTCAGATCGCTGGCCATGCGCTGCAGCAGCGGTTTGACCTCGGGCAGGGTACTCATGGCATCTCCTTGGGTTGGTCACCTAGCCAGGTTTCAAGCAGCAGGGCGGCAGCCAGGCTGTCGACCGGATTATCACGGTAACTGGCCGGGGTGCGGCCGCTGTCACGTACATGCTGTTTGGCTTCAAAGGTACTCAGGCGTTCATCAATGCAATGCACTGGCAGGTTGAAGCGGCCATGCAGGCGCCGGGAAAACTTCTCTGCCCGCGCGCTCATCTCGCTGGGGCTGCCATCCATGTTCAGTGGCAGCCCGACGACCAGGCAGTCGGGCTGCCATTCCTTGATCAGGCGGGCAATCTGTTCCCAGTCCGGCACGCCATCACGGGCCCGCAACACGCTGACGGGTTCGGCCCGGCCGGTCAGGGTGCCCCCCACCGCCACACCGATCTGTTTGGTGCCGTAGTCAAAGGCCATGGCGCGGCGCGCTGCACTCATGCGTGCCCGGCCTGGCTGGTCAGCAGGTGCAGATCAACGCCCAGGCTGCGTGCAGCAGCGGCCAGGCGTTGCTCGCTGGGCAGGTCGAAGAGGATATGGTCATCCGCCGGGCAACTGAGCCAGACGTTGTCGATCAACTCCTGATCAAGCTGACCGGCACCCCAGCCGGCATAACCCAGGGCGATCAATGCGCGCTGCGGGCCTATGCCGTGGGCGATGTCCGGCAGCACATCCCGCGAGGTGGTCAGGGTCAGCGGACCCAGATCCATGCTGGCTTGCCAGCGCTGGCCGCCATCATGCAGCACAAAGCCACGATCGGTCTGTACCGGGCCGCCGTTGTAGATCGGCAGGCTGCAGCGCAGGTCCGGGGTATCAATGGCCGGCTGCAGTTGATCGAGTATGTCGCTGAGGTCCAGCTCACTGGGTTGGTTGACCACCAGCCCCATGGCGCCTTCGGCACTGTGGTCGCAGAGGTAGATGAGGCTGTTGACGAAACGCGGGTCGGCCATGTGCGGCATGGCCAACAGAAAGTGGTGCTTGAGGTAGCTCGATGTGGTTTTGCTCATGGCCCTAGTATTGGGCTTTGCAACCCAAGCTTCAAGCCTTGGCGCAGGTCGGCCTGGATGGGTCAGAAGCTGGAAACCCGGTCGCCCGGCTCGAAGCGCCAGGTGCGGATGATCTCCAGCACATCCACGTCCATCAGGTCGCCGGTAAAGGGGGCGTAGGGCGAGGCCAGGCGGACAATGCGGATGGCGGCATTGTCCAGTACGCGGTGACCCGACGACTCAAGGATCTGCACGTCGCGCAGGGTGCCGTCGCGGTTGATCGCCACCAGCAGGCGCAGGCTGCCGTAAATGCGGTTTTCGCGGGCTTCGGCCGGGTAGTTCTGATTGCCGATGCGCTCGACCTTGCGGCGCCAATCATCCTTGTAATAGGCACCCTTGTCCTGCATGGTCGAGGCGGCGTTCAGGCGGTGCACCCGTGGGCGATTGGCGTACTGCTGGCGCTCTTCGGCCAGTTGCGCCTCGAGACTGGCAATCTCGCTGCTCAGGCGCTGGATGTCGAAACGCTGATTGGCCGGGTTGGCCGGGACCGACTCGGTCTGCGGCGCTTCCAGCTGCAGGCGTTCCGGGCTGGGTGCGCGGGTGGTGACAACCGGTAGTGCGACCTGGGGTTCAGGCGGCGGTGCGGTGGCTTCCTGGGGTGGGCTGACCTCGTTGATCTGGTCGCTCTGGAACACGGCTTCTTCTGTGGTGCTGGGCGCGGCTTTATGTTCGAGTGTGCCGCTGCCTTCCTGGTTGACCTGGGCCAGATAATCAGCCTGCTCCGGCGGCCGGTCGCTGGGCTGGGTCGCCAGGGTAATTTCCAGGGTTTTCGACAGTTCGCTGGGGCTGGGCAGATCAAAGGTGATACCCAGGATCACCAGCGCGTGGACGACCCCGGCGAGAAACAGGGTAAAGCCCAGGCGGTCACGTGCGGTAACCGTCACGCTGGCGGGGCTGGTGGTCAGATCCGGGGCTGTCGCTGCTGTATTCATGCTGTCCATAGTGGCCGTTGCGGGCAATCCTGCCGAAGTCTGCCGCGCCGGCCGCTAAAAGTCTATGCACGCGTGCGTGCTTTGAGAAGCCGGTCAATGGCCTCCATCAGTTGGCCGCCGATATCGGTATTGTAAGCCGCATCAATTTCACGGATGCAGGTTGGGCTGGTGACGTTGATCTCGGTCAGGTAGTCGCCGATCACGTCCAGGCCGACAAACAGCAGGCCGCGTGCCTTCAGGCTGGGGCCGACCTGATTGGCAATCCAGCGGTCGCGCTCGGTCAGCGGGCGGGCCTCACCGCGACCGCCGGCGGCCAGATTGCCACGGGTTTCGCCCTGCTGGGGAATACGTGCCAGGCAATAATCCAGCGGCTGGCCATCAATCATCAGGATGCGCTTGTCGCCATCGACAATCTCCGGCAGATAACGCTGCGCCATGATTTGCTGACGACCGTAATCGGTCAGAGTTTCAATGATCACGCTGAGGTTTGGATCCTCTTCGCGGATACGAAATATCTGCGATCCACCCATGCCATCGAGCGGTTTGAGAATGACGTCACGGTGTTGTTTGGCAAAAGAGCGCAGAATGTCGCTGCGCCGGGTAACGATGTTCTCAGGCGTGCACTGGGGGAACTGGGTAGCGAACAGCTTTTCGTTGCAGTCGCGCAGGCTGGCAGGTCGATTGACGATCAGCGCGCCTTCGCGCTCGGCAGCCTCGAGTATGTGGGTGGCATACAGAAACTCGTTATCGAAGGGCGGGTCCTTACGCATCAGGATCACATCCAGCGAGGCGAGCGACTGCTGGCTGGCGTCACCCAGCTCAAACCAGCGTTGCGGGTCGGCAAAGACCTGCAGGGGGCGTATGGAACCCATGGCCTGGCCGTTGGCCAGAAACAGGTCCTGGGGCTCCATGTAAAAGAGTGTCCAACCGCGTTTTTGGGCGGCGAGCAGCATGGCCAGGGAGCTGTCTTTCTTGTAGTGGATTGACTGAATCGGATCCATCACGATCCCAAGACGTATACTCATGCAATAAGGCTTCCGCTTCAAAGGGCTGGGAGTCACAGAGTGTACTCTCTGGTCGGGTCCTGGTGAAGGTTGACTAATGGCTCTGGATGTCTCATACCTGACGCATCGGGACAAAAAGCATAAAAACGCGTTGCTCAATAGATTGCCTGGATAAACTATGTTAAAAGTACGCGAAAAGGGATTGGCTGGTTGTACGCTTGGCGCCATGCCGTTTGCGCAAACGACCCACCATCAATAACAAGGGCTGGTCATATGGAAGAAAATTTCGAAAGCCTGAAAGTCATGGTGATTGACGACAGCAAGACGATTCGTCGAACGGCAGAGACTTTGCTCAAGAAGGTTGGATGTACGGTCATCACCGCCGTTGACGGCTTTGACGCATTGGCCAAGATCGCAGACAACCACCCCGATATCATCTTTGTCGACATCATGATGCCACGGCTTGATGGCTATCAGACCTGTGCGCTGATCAAGAACAACAGTGCGTTCAGGTCCACGCCGGTGATCATGCTGTCCAGCAAGGACGGTCTGTTCGACAAGGCCAAGGGGCGTATCGTCGGCTCGGATCAGTATCTGACCAAGCCGTTCAGCAAGGAAGAGTTGTTGGGTGCAATCCGCGCCCATGTTCCGCAATCTGATGATTTAGCGGGTGCCTCCGGGGTTTGATCCTGGAGTACCCATCGCCATATCGGGGGAGTCAAATGGCCCGCATTCTCGTAGTAGATGATTCGCCGACCGAGCTGTACAAGCTGACCGGCATGCTGGAAAAACATGGTCATGAAGTGCTCAAGGCCGAAAACGGTGCCGACGGCGTCGCGCTGTGTCGCCAGGAAAAGCCCGATGCCGTGCTGATGGATATCGTCATGCCCGGTCTCAACGGTTTTCAGGCCACCCGGCAGTTGACCAAGGATTCTGAAACAGCGCACATCCCGGTGATTATCGTGACCACCAAGGATCAGGAAACCGACAAGGTCTGGGGCAAGCGTCAAGGCGCGCGTGACTACCTGACCAAGCCGGTTGAAGAGGCTACGCTGATCTCGACCTTGAAGTCCGTGCTGGGAAGCTGACCTTCCCCGCACATTGCCGCATAACAACCAGAACAGGCTCGGCATGGCAGAAACAATACACCCCTTCGATATTCTTCGGCAGCTGGAGCAGCGGTGTCGCAGTCAGGCCATCGGTCTGCCTGCGCAGGACGTGCTCAGTGAAACCTGGAGCGGTGTCGGTTTCAGGGTGGCCGGCCAGCCCATGGTTGCGGCCATGGGGGAAGTCAGTGAAATCCTTCACGAACCCCGTTATACCGCTCTGCCCAGGGTCAAAACCTGGGTCAGAGGCGTGGCCAACGTGCGTGGCCGCCTGCTGCCGATCGTTGATCTCAGTCGTTTCTTTGGTTCTACCCTGACTATTCCACGCAAACAGCGACGCGTTCTGGTGCTTGACCGGGACGATCTGTTCGTTGGTCTGCTGGTGGATGAACTCCTGGGTATGCAGCACTTTCCGGTTAACCATTTTTCTACAGACTTGCCCACCCTCGACGAGGTCTTTCGACCCTTCGTGGTGGGAGCTTATGTCCAGGACACCCCCACATTGGTGTTCAACTTCCGGGCATTGGCACGTGATCAGGCGTTTCTTGATGTGGCGATCTGATCAGGGGGCGACCGGCCAGTCCGGTAACGCGACAGACATGAGTAACAACAAGAACCATGTGGTAGGCCAGGTAGGGGCCAGATGATGAAAAAGCTCGATATACAGTTACTGTCCACCATGCGAAGCAATCGTACGCTCAGCGGCCTGTTCGTTGCGCTGATCCTTTCGTTGCTGCTGCTGTTCGTCAACTTCCTGTACCTGAACATCCAGAGTGGTTATGACACGGAATACATCGGTCACGCCGGTGAGCTGCGCGTACTCTCGCAGCAGATTTCCAAGACCGCTACCGAGGCTGCCGGTGGTAACGCAGAGGCCTTCGGCCAGCTGCGCGAAGCCCGCGACGGCTTCCAGGCCCGCTGGAACTACCTGACCGATGGTCGTCAGGAAACCGGTCTGCCCGCTACACCGTCCGCTTTGCAGGAGCCGCTCGCACTGGCCCAGGCTGACTGGGATCGGGTACGGGTCAATGCTGACAGTATTATCTCCAGCCAGACCACGGTACTGACACTGAATGAGGTTGCCCTGACCCTGGCTGACACCATTCCGCAGATGCAGATCGAGTACGAAGACGTGGTGGAAGTGCTGATCGATATTGGCGCGCCAGCGGATCAGGTCGCCATCGCCCAGCGCCAGGCGCTGTATGCCGAACGAATCCTTAACTCGGTCAACAGTGTGTTGGCCGGTGGCGATGATGCGGTGATGGCGGCAGAGAACTTCCGGGTCGATACCAGCCTTTACGGCGAGGTTCTGCAGGGCATGTTGCAGGGCAATGCGACCATGGGCATTCAGCAGGTAACCGACTTTGAAGCCGTGCTGCTGCTGGAGTCGATTGCCGAGCAGTTCACCTTCGTATCCGACTCGGTTGAAGAAATCCTGCTGACCTCCCCCGAACTCTATGACGTGAGCCAGGCGGCCACCAGCATCTTTGACGACTCACAGTTGCTGCTGGAGAACGTGTCTACCCTGACCCAGGGTTTTGAAGCCCGCAGCAGTGCACGCTGGATCAACACCCTGTTCGGTTACGTTTTTGGTCTGATCGCGTTGGGCAGCATTCTGCTGATCGGTGTGCAGATGACCCGCGAGACGCGCCTGCGTCTGGCCGAGACCGCCGAAAAGAATGACAAGAACCAGGCTGCGATTCTGCGTCTGCTGGATGAGATCGCCGACCTTGCAGACGGTGACCTGACAGCGGAAGCGACGGTATCCGAGGATTTCACGGGTGCCATTGCTGACTCCATCAACTTTACCATCGACCAACTGCGCGCCCTGGTCGGCACCATTAACGAGACCGCCTTGCGGGTATCGACTGCCGCCCAGGAAACCCAGGGTACGGCCATGCATCTGGCCGAAGCATCCGAGCACCAGGCGCAGGAAATTGCCGGGGCATCCGCCGCTGTGAACGAAATGGCCGTGTCGATTGACCAGGTATCCGCCAACGCCGCCGAATCGGCAGCGGTAGCGGAGCGCTCGGTAGCCATCGCCGGTCGGGGTAACGAGGTGGTACAGAACACCATCACCGGCATGGATACCATTCGCGAGCAGATTCAGGACACCTCCAAGCGGATCAAGCGACTGGGTGAATCGTCCCAGGAGATTGGTGACATCGTAAGTCTGATTAACGATATTGCCGACCAAACCAACATTCTGGCTTTGAACGCGGCGATTCAGGCCTCCATGGCCGGTGATGCAGGCCGAGGCTTTGCGGTGGTTGCGGACGAAGTACAGCGACTGGCAGAACGTTCCTCAGCGGCGACCAAGCAGATCGAGGCACTGGTTAAGACCATTCAGACCGATACCAACGAAGCGGTTATCTCGATGGAACAGACCACCTCGGAAGTAGTCCGTGGAGCACGACTGGCACAGGATGCGGGTGTGGCACTGGAGGAAATCGAAAAGGTATCCACCAGCCTTGCAGCGTTGATTCAAAACATCTCCAACGCAGCTCGCCAGCAGGCTTCTTCTGCGGGTCACATCTCCAACACCATGAACGTGATCCAGGAGATTACCTCGCAGACGTCCGCGGGTACTACCGCTACCGCGCGCAGCATTGGCGATCTGGCCGCCCAGGCCGAGTCCATGCGCGAGTCGGTTGCCGGCTTCACGTTGCCCAATCAGTAATACCAGGAGCGCGGGTGGCCTCAGGGCTGCCCGCCAGCCGGCATGAGCGAAGGACATACTGTGCAAAGAACGCCTAATTGGTCATTGCAGCAACTGCCGGAGATGGATTCTCAGCAATTCCATCAGTGGCAGTCGTTGCTTGAGGCGCGAACCGGTGTTTGCGTCAATGACCAGCGTAAGGTGTTCCTGCAAACCAGTCTCTGTGCGCGCATGCGTGAATTGCAGATCAGCGATTACCAGGCCTACTACGAGCACGTTACCGACGGCCCTACCGGTGCCATCGAATGGTCTGCCCTGATCGACAAACTGACGGTGCGCGAAACCAGCTTCATGCGTCATCGCCCGTCCTTTGATTGCGTTTCCCGGCATCTGCAGAGTCTGCTCAAGACACGGCCGATTGACCGCCCGCTGCAGCTCTGGAGTGTGGGTTGTGCCAGTGGCGAAGAGGCCTACTCACTGGCCATCATCAGTGAGCAGAGTCTGCTCAGCCAGCCCGCCGAGCAACGTCCCGGCTACGGCATCTGGGCTACCGATATCAGCCTCAAGGCCCTGGAGCAGGGCCGTGCCGGACAGTTCAGTGCAGGCCGCCTGGGTGGCCTGACCGAGCTGGAACGGAGCAAATGGTTGCATCTTTCCGATAGCGGGCAGTACCAGATACTGCCGGCACTGCGTGAACGTATCTGCTTTACCAGGCTGAACATCCTGGAACTGGCCCAGGCCCCGATTCGGGACCTGGATATCATCTTTTGCCAGAACCTGCTTATCTACTTCCGCCGCTGGCGGCGTCGCGACCTGCTGAATCTGCTGGCCAAACGGCTGGCACCAGGTGGCATGCTGGTCATCGGCCTGGGTGAGATAGTTGACTGGAACAACCCCCTGCTGGAGCGTCTGCCCGATGAACGGGTACAGGCTTACGTGCGGCGGGATACTCATGAAAGTCTGGAGTGAATATGGGTGATCGGCATGATTATGTCGCCCTCGACTGGGTCAAAGGCGAAATTTCCGAGACGCTGAATCAGGCGCGTCAGGCCCTTGAAGCCTTTGTTGAGAATCCTGGCGACTCGACCCGGCTGCGTTTTTGTCTGACCTATATTCATCAGGTTCACGGCACACTGCAGATGGTCGAGTTCTACGGCGCAGCCCTGCTCGCTGAAGAAATGGAAAAGCTGGCGCAGGCGTTGATGCACGGTGCGGTCAGTCGTGAGAACGAAGCGCTGGATGTGCTCATGCAGGGCATCCTGCAATTGCCTACCTACCTTGATCGGGTCCAGAGTGGACGGCGCGATCTGCCGCTGGTTCTGCTCCCCTTGCTGAATGACATGCGCACGGCCCGGGGTGAAAAGCTGCTCTCGGAAAACGCCTTGTTCAGCCCCGATGTCGACACCGGCAATCCGATTGATGAGTCGGAGCGGCTGACCAACTTCAATGACGAACATACCATCTGGCAGTTGCGCAAATTGCGTCAGGCCATGCAGGTTTCCCAGGCCGCGATCATTCGTTCGCAGGACGTGGAAGTCAACGCACGTCAATTGGGCAAAGGCTACGGCCGCCTGCAATCCCTGTGTCAGGGTTCGGCCTATGCCGACCTGTGGGCAGCGTTTGCCGGCGTGGTCGAAGGGATTGAACACGGTACCATCGATAATGGCGCGGCTATTCGACAGCTGCTGCGTCAGGGTGATCGCGAAGTGCGCAGCCTGCTGGAGCAGGGTGCGGCGGCGCTGGACAACCCGCCGGCACCCGAGTTATTGCGTAATCTGCTGTTCTATGTGGCGAAAAGCCCGGGCGGCAGCGTGCGTCTGGATGCGCTCAAGCAGCGCTATCAACTCAAGGCCCTGCTGACCGAAGACGATATTGCCAACCAGGCCACCGGCTCACGCCTGGTCGGCCCGGACCGCAGTGCCATGAAATCAGTGGTCGATGCGCTGGGTGAAGAGCTCCTGCAGGTCAAGGATCAACTCGATCTGTTTGTCCGCAGTGACCGCCAGCAACTGGATGGTCTTGCTTCGCTGGCACCGGCGATCAAGCAGATTGCCGATACCCTGGCCATGCTCGGTTTGGGGCAGCAGCGTCGGGTTCTGCTCGAGCAGGTTGACCTGGTCGAACAGATGGTGGGCGGTCGCTCGGCAGTGAATGACGGCGGCCTGATGGATATCGCCGGTGCGCTGTTGTACGTGGAAGCCAGCCTGCAAGGCATCCTGGGTATCGAGCGCAGTGACAACAGTGCTGCGAACTCGGATATGCAGCGCCTGGCTGCCGCCCAGGATATGACCCTGGTGCACCAGCAGGTGGTTCAGGAAGCGCGTAATGCGCTGGAACAGACCCGCGAAGCCATCAATGCCTTTATCGCCAGCCAATGGGATCACAGCCAGCTCGAGCCGGTCAGTGACCTGCTGAACAGTGTGCGTGGTGGTCTTGCCATGTTGCCACTGGAACGTGCCGCTACCACCATCGGTGCCTGTCGCCGTTATATCAATCAGGAACTGCTTGAACCGCGCAAGGTGCCGGGCTGGGTGGAACTGGACGCCCTGGCGGATGTGATCACCAGCGTCGATTATTACCTTGAACGTCTGGCTGAAGACGATGCCGAGCGCAGTGACAATATTCTCACTGTCGCAGAAGATCGCCTGGCCACACTGGGCTATGGATTGAACGGCCAGCCGGCCAGGACGGACAGTGTCCAGCCGGTTGAAGACGAGTTGGGCGATGCAGCAGCGGATGTCGAACTGGACGAGTTGGCAGACGCTCTTGACGATACAGTCGAGAATGAAGAGCCGGAAATACTGGCCTTTGACAGTCCTGACCTGACCCTTGAGCTGGATGAAGCAACCGACGATATGTCGGACCAGGCTGAGTTGCCGCCGGTCATCGAGGTTGAGGAAGAGCCGCTGCTGGAACTGGATGAGCCATCCTTTGCGGAAAGCGAGGAGCCAGACAGCGATAATACCGTTGAATTCGAATCCGATAGCATCGAGCAGGGCCTGTCGACCGAGGAAGACGCCCCTGTTGCAGATATGCCGCAGCCAACTGCCGCAGCCATTGAAGACGAAGATGAAGACGAGCTTGATGAAGAGCTGATTGAAATCTTTGTTGAAGAAGCGGGCGAGGTGCTCGACACCCTGACCGAATACACGCCGTTGTGGCAGGCTGATGCCGAGGATCACAAGTCCCGAGCTGAAGTGCGCCGTGCCTTCCATACCCTCAAGGGTAGTGGTCGGATGGTCAAGGCTAGTGTGCTGGCAGAGCTGGCCTGGTCGGTCGAGAACATGCTGAACCGGGTAATCGATCGCAGCATTGAGCTGACGCCGAGCATCTTCGAGGTAATGAATGCTGTACGGGGCTTGATGCCGCAACTGGTTGAGGACTTCTCCCAGGGTCAACAGCATATGCTGCCCGAGGTCGAGCGCCTGTCGCGTCTCGCCGATGCCTTGTCCCAGGGCGAGAGCATTGAGGATCTGGCAGAGCTTGCCGAGCCTGAGAGCTCGGCCGCAGAACAGAATGAAGAGCTGCTCGAAGAGCCGATCACAGGCGAAGAGATTGAAGAGGTTCCGCTGGCCGACTTGCCGACGGACGAGCCGGACCGGGCGCTGCCCGAGGACGAGCAGGCGGACGCGGATGAAACCGATGCCGCGACTGAGTGGGATACCCTGGGCGAGCTGCCGGTGGTTGAGGTCGAGGACCAGGAGCCGGTCGCAGAAAGCCTCGAATCCGAGCAGGAGGCCGTTGCCGAGCAGCCCGAAGCGCAGTCCTTTGAAGTCGGTGTCAGCCCCGAGATAGCCGCCGAAGGCGGGCTTGATCCGATCCTTCTGGATATTTTCCGCAACGAAACCCAGTCACATATCGAGCAGATCAACGCCTTTATCAGCCAGTGCCAACAGGCCTTGCCACGTCCGATCAGTGATGCCTTGCAGCGTGCCCTGCATACGCTCAAGGGCAGTGCACATATGGCCGGCATTCAGCCGATCGCTGTGGTGGCAACGCCACTTGAACGATTGGCCAAGGACTTCAAGGCGAATCTGGTTCCGGCCGAGCAACCCCTGGTTGATTTGCTCAGTGAAGCCGTAGAGATGATCGAAGCCGGTATCGTGCAGCTTGAGCACGCGCCCGAGCTTGCATTGCCCGGCACTGAGAGTTTCCTTGCTCGGGTCGAAGCCCTGCGCGAAGCCGGTCTGGCTGCGCGACACAGCAGCCGCAGTGACCTGGACGAAGGTAGCGTTGGAAATGCCGGTCTGCTGTCGATCTTCCTGACCGAAGGCATTGATCTGTTGATGGATGCCGCCGATCTGCTCGACAGTTGCGAGCCGGGTGACCTGTCCGTCATTGATCTGCGCGACATGCGGCAAAGCCTGCGTGCCCTCGGTGAAGTGGCTGCCGAGGTGGATCTGCAGCCGATTGAAGGCTTGTGCCAGGCCCTCGAAGATGTCTATGAAGCGGTCAGCAGCACTAGTATCGACGCTGATCAGACGGTTATTGATGCGTTGTCCGTTGGCCATGAACGCCTGATCGGCATGATGGATCAGGTAGCTGCGCATCAGCATATTGCCTCGGCGGCCAACGAATTGGCTGCGCTCCAGGCGCTGTTGCCACGTCCGGTCATCAGCGCACCCAGTGCTCCGGCGGCAACCTCCGTGGTGGCGGCCAGTGCACCGGCAGCGCTGGCGGGTGGGACCTGGAACCCCGGCGATGCCGGCACCGATGCCGAGCTGGTCGAGATATTCCTCGAGGAAGCACAGGAAATCATTGATAGCGCTTCTGCCAGTCTGCAGAAGTGGCTGAGCGATACCGGCAATACCCTGGCGGTAGAATCCCTGCAGCGTGACCTGCACACCCTCAAGGGTGGCGCGAGGATGGCCGAGATTCCACCGGTGGGCGATCTGGCGCATGAACTTGAATTCTTGTACGAGGGCCTCTGTGCCCAGCGCTATGAGCCCAGCGAGGGTCTGAGCGAACTGCTGCATGCCTGTCATGACAGCCTCGCCGATATGGTCGAGGGCGTGATTGCCGGACGGCCGATCAGCGATGGCAGTGGACTGATCAACAGCATCAAGGGCTACCGCGCCAATCCGCACTTGCCGCCGCAATTACCGGGTAGCCCGGAAGCGGCGCACACGGATATGGTCCCAACCTCCGTGGCTGAACAGGCGAACACTGCAGAGCAAGCCGAGCAGAGCGCTGCGCCGAGTGATGATCCGCTGCTGGGCATGTTCCTTGAAGAGGCCCGTGAACTGCTGTCACCCTGCCCCGAGCTGTTGCTGCAGTCGGCTGAAGACAGTGCCTCGGCAGCGGACCTGCTGCACCGTATCCAGACGCTCAAGGGCAGCGCCAGAATGGCTGGCCAGGCAGCGCTGGCCAACAGTGCGCGTGATCTTGAAGCGGGTTTGCAGACCGGTCGTGATCCGCAGATGCTGGGTGCCCAGTTGCAGGCACTGATGGCGGGCATCGAGCAGCTCGGTCAAGGGGTCAGTGATGCCCCGGCCAACTGGAACATGCCGCAGGTCCAGCCTGCCGTTGCCGCGGCTCCGGTGGTGGATGCCTCGCGCCAGACCCTGGCGCAGGTCAAGCAGATACTGCAGCAGGCCATGCAGAGCGGTGAAACCGCTGAAGAAGCCGCCAATCAGCGTGTCAGCGGGCAGGAGACCGTCAAGGTGCCGGCCAAACTGCTCGAAGAGCTGGTAAACCTGGCGGGTGAAACCTCGATTTTCCGCGGCCGGGTTGAGCAGCAGGTCAGCGATCTGGGCGCTACCCTGAACGATATGGACAGCACCATCGAGCGTGTGCGTGATCAGCTGCGCCGCCTTGATATGGAGACCCAGGCGCAGATTCTGTCGCGTCACCAGGACGAAATTGCACAGCAGGGTTATGAGGACTTCGACCCGCTGGAAATGGACCAGTACTCGCAGTTGCAGCAGTTGTCGCGCTCGCTGTTCGAGTCCGCGTCCGACTTGATGGATTTGAAGGAAACCATCGCCGCCAAGAGCCGCGATGCGGAAACCCTGCTGCTGCAGCAGGCGCGGGTCAATACCGAGCTGCAGGAAGGTCTGATGCGCACCCGCATGGTGCCCTTTGACCGCCTGTTGCCGCGCATGCGCCGCGTTGTGCGCCAGGTTGCCGGGGAGCTGGGCAAGCAGGTTGCGCTGGATATTGGCAGTGCCGAAGGTGAAATGGATCGTAGCGTACTGGAGCGGATGATTGGTCCGCTGGAGCACATGCTGCGTAATGCCGTTGACCACGGTATCGAAATGCCGGATCTGCGCAGCACCCGCGGCAAGGGCGTGGAAGGCAAGATTCGCCTTGACCTGCACCGTGAAGGTGGTGAAATCGTTCTGACCCTGTCCGACGATGGTGCCGGTATCAACCTGGAAGCAGTGCGCCGCAAGGCCATCGAGCGCGGCTTGATGGATGCTGACGCCGACCTGACCGATCAGGAAGTATTGCAGTTTATCCTTGAGGCCGGATTCTCCACGGCGGACAAGGTCACGCAGATTTCCGGGCGCGGTGTCGGCATGGACGTGGTCAATGCCGAGGTCAAGCAGCTCGGCGGCAGCATGAGCCTGGATACGCGGCCCGGCGAGGGCAGTACCTTCAGTATTCGTCTGCCCTTTACCGTATCGGTCAACCGGGCGCTGATGGTGTATTCCGGGGATGATCTGTATGCCATTCCGTTGAACACCATCGAGGGTATCGTGCGGGTTTCCGGCTATGAGCTGGAAGCCTACTACTCGCCGGATGCGCCGCCCTTCGAATACGCCGGCAAGCGCTATGATCTGCGCTACCTTGGCGACCTGCTGGTGACCGGCCAACAGCCGCGTCTGAGTGGTCACAGTCTGCCCCTGCCGGTGATTCTGGTGCGCGGTGCCGACCACACGGTTGCGGTGCAGGTTGACTCCCTGGCTGGCTCGCGGGAAATCGTGGTAAAGGGTCTCGGCAAACAGTTTGCCGTGGTGCCGGGTATCTCCGGCGCGACCATCCTGGGTGACGGCCGCGTGGTGGTGATTCTTGATCTGCTGGCAGTAATTCGTGCGCAGCAGGCGTTGCAGTCGCAGCAGCGACTGGCCGCTGAACGAGCCCAGGCCGCGATCGAACTGGCTGATGAACGCCCTACTCTGGTCATGGTGGTGGATGACTCGATTACCGTGCGCAAGGTGACAACACGCTTGCTGGAACGCCATGGCATGGAAGTCATCACCGCCAAGGACGGGGTTGAGGCTATCGCCCGCCTGCAGGATATTCATCCCGACATCATGCTGCTGGATATTGAAATGCCGCGCATGGACGGTTTTGAAGTCGCCACACTGGTTCGCCACGATCAGCGTCTCAAGGATCTGCCAATCATCATGATTACCTCGCGTACCGGTGAGAAACACCGTGACCGAGCCAGGAGCATCGGGGTTAACGACTACCTCGGTAAGCCCTATCAGGAAAGCCAGTTGCTGGAAGCGATTGGTAACCTGGTCAAGGTTCGTGACTGATCAGGCTGCGCCGGCCGTCGCCCTGTTGGCGGCCAACGCCGAAAAACGCGCGCTGTTACAGCGGGTGCTTGGCGAGTTTGGCTACCAGGTAACCTTTGCCGGGGAGCCGAGTGGCCTGGACTGTGAGGCGCTGGCGAACATCTCGGCTGATCTCTGGTTGCTGGAGCTGCCGGATGAGTCAGCGCTGTCCGATTGGCTGCTCGAACACAGTGACGTACCTGTCTTGCTCGGTGCCGGAGAGGTGCCCGAGCTGGACAGCGAGGATTATCCGCGCTGGGAACGACGTCTGTATGGCAAGTTGATCCCCCTGCTCGGAGAGGTTGCGGGCGGCCGCATTCCGCGGCTCGCAGGTGGTCAGGATGCACCAGCCACTGCCGGCGAACAGCCGCATCAGGCGCCCAGCGTCTGGTTGCTGGCGGCATCATTGGGTGGCCCGGATGCGGTCAAAGCCTTTCTTGACCGCCTGCCCGCCGACTTACCCGTGGCCTTCGTGTATGCCCAGCATATCGATGCCGGTTTTGAAACGCGGCTGCCGACCATCATCGGGCGACACAATGCCTGGCGTGTGATCAACTGCGTTCAGGGCGCGCCGTTGCAAGCCGGGGAAGTCTTGATTGCACCGATCAAGCGGCGACTGGGTTTCAGTCCACAGGGTTGCGTGGAGTTGCACGAGGACGGCTGGCCGGGACCCTACCAGCCGTCCATCGAAACCATGCTCGACGAGGTTGCCAGGGCCTTTGCTCCGGCCTGCGGGGCGATCATTTTCAGCGGTATGGGGGAAGACGGGGTGGGTGCCTGTGGGCGTTTACGCAATCAGGGCATACCGGTCTGGACCCAGGACGCAGGCAGTGCAACCTGTGAGGTGATGCCCATGGCTGTAGCCGATGCCGGTTACAGCAGCCTGCAGGGCTCGCCGCAGCTGCTCGCCGATGCATTGCGCGACTGGTTGGCGCAGGAATGGCCGCTGGCGCTGTAGTGCCCATTGAATCAAGAGGAAGTTAGGCATGTCCGATGCACTGGAAAGTTTGAACGGTCTGGTTGTTCCGCTGAGCGAGCAGGGCTTGCTGTTGCCCAACGTCGCGGTGGCCGAGTTGGTCGGCTTCAGGTTGACGCGGGTCGCCGACAACGCCCCGGCCTGGTTTCTTGGCTGGACCCAGTGGCGTGAGCAGGTTGTGCCCCTGGTCGACCCCTACATTCTGATGGGCCAGACGCCGGCCAGCACCGAACGGCCACCGCGGACCTTGATTCTCAACGCAGTGGGTGAGCGTGCCGGCGTGCATTTTGTCGGTCTGCGCATCTTCAGTATTCCGCGGTCACGCAAGGTGGTCCGCGGTGAGATCAATGCGCTGGAGCTGCACGGCGAGTATATCCAGCAGGCCGTTCAGTTGGCCGAAGAACCCGAGGTGCTGGTTATTCCGGATCTGGCCGCCATCGAGGATGAACTGGATAAAGCCGGATTGCTGCGCCCCTGAAGTTGTTCAGATCGGAAAACTCAGGCGCGCTTCGGTACCGCCACCCGTGCGATTCAGCAGTTGTACCGTAGCACCATGTGCCTCGGCAATCCGCTTGACGATGGCCAGGCCCAGTCCGGTGCCCTTGGTCGTTCGGGCGCGATCGCCACGGGTGAAGGGGGTAAAGAGTGCCTCACACTCAGTCGGATCGATACCCGGTCCCCGGTCAAGCACGGCAACGACCAGATAGGGCTTGGCGGCTGCGCGGGTCACATAGGTACAGACCTCGATGCCATCGCGGCCATGGGTCAGGGCGTTCTCGATCAGGTTGGCCATCACCCGCTTCATTGACAGGCGTCGCAGCGGAATGCGCGGCACTGGTTCCAGACACAGTCTGACGTTCTCCTCACCGGTATTCAGCGGCGCAATGACCTCGCGAATGATCTCGTTGATGTCTTCGGGATCAGCAGACTCGGTACTGCCATCGCGCATGAAGGCCATGAACTGATCAAGAATTGCATCCATGTCCTCGATATCGCGAATCATGCCTTCGGTCAGATCGGGTTCAGCGCTGGACAGCAGCTCGGTGGACAGGCGCATGCGCGTCAGTGGCGTACGCAGATCGTGCGAGACGCCTGCCAGCAACAACGATCTGTCGCGATTGGCCTGTTCGACATCGTCGGCCATCTGGTTGAAGGCGCGGTACACCTCGGCAATTTCCGCCGGACAGCTGGTGTCCAGCAGGTGCACACTCTGGCCGCGACCAATACGCTGGGCGGCCTGTTCAAGCTTCTTCAGGGGTTGGTTCAACTGCCGCACAAAAATCCATGCGGCGGCGGTCGACAACACACCAATCAGACCCAGCCAAAGCACCACCATCCAGACCCGTGCTCCGCGCAGGGGGTGGGCATACAGCGGCACTTTCAGCCAATGGCCCTGGTGGCTGGGTTGATGAACCCAGATGGCCGGTTCACCCTGAATACGCACGCGCACATCGGTCTGATCACCGAGTTCATGGCGCATTTGCTTGGTAAAGATGCCGGTGTAGGGCCAGTGGACTTCCCCGCGCGGAACCTCGTCGTGGGGGACCAGCTGCATGCCGGTCATCATTTCAATGTCGTCGCGGGTTTGCTCGTCACTGGCCCAGTAGGCGCTGATCAACATGGCCGTACCGTGGCTGTACTGACGGTCCACCAGCAGGTCTTCGTTGCTCATCAGATAGAGCATGGTCAGGAGCTTGGAGAACAGCGTGACCAGGAGTACCAGCAGGATGGTCCGGGCAAAAAAGCTGCGTGGCAGCAGGGGATGCCAGCCCGGGCCACCCTTCACGAATGTTTGCCGTCCGGTACAAAGACGTATCCCACACCCCAGACAGTCTGGATATAGCGTGGCTTGGATGGATCAGGCTCGAGCATGCGGCGCAGACGCGATATCTGCACGTCAATCGAGCGCTCCAGCGCATCCCACTCACGGCCACGGGCCAGTTGCATCAGCTTGTCACGGGTCAGAGGTTCGCGCGGATGCTGGACCAGGGCCTTGAGCACGGCAAACTCACCGGTGGTGAGCATGTGTACTTCATCGCCACGGCGCAGCTCACGGGTAGCCAGACTGAGCAGAAACTCGCCGAAGGTGACTTCCTCGTCCTCACCGCCGGGCGCGCCGGGTACCTGGGGTGCCTGACGGCGCAGTACGGCCTTGATGCGGGCCACCAGCTCACGCGGATTGAAGGGTTTGGGTAGGTAGTCGTCGGCGCCCTGTTCGAGACCGAGAATACGGCTGGTCTCGTCACCCTTGGCCGTCAGCATGATGATCGGCGTGGTGTTTTCCTGATCGCGCAAACGCTTGCAGGCGGTCAGGCCATCTTCGCCGGGCAGCATCAGATCGAGCACAATAAGAGCGTAGAGTTCACGGGCCAGCAGGCGGTCCATCTGCTCGGTATTTTCCACCGCACGGACCCGATAACCCTGTTCGGTAAGAAAGCGTTCGAGCAAACGACGCAAACGCACATCGTCATCAACAATCAGGATTTTCTCGCCTTCGCTGGTCATACCTGTACTCACCTTGTTTAAGTTGTAAGCATTGTGGCTGAAGCCGCCTGTTTTGTAGCTCAGGCATTGTTACAAGAGGTTTCTTTTGTACAAGTTTTTGGCGCAAATGGCCATCCCCTGATGCTCACCCCATGGCTTGATCAGTCGGTTATACTCCCCGGTCAGCCAGTTGAAGCGGATATTGTCAGTATGGATTCCATTGTCTCGCGCATCGCCAGTGAGTTGGCCGTCAAACCCGAGCAGGTCGATGCCACAGTCAAGCTACTCGATGAGGGTGCCAGCGTGCCTTTCATTGCCCGTTACCGCAAGGAGGTAACCGGCAGTCTGGACGACACCCAGCTGCGCTACCTGGAGGAGCGCCTGCGCTATCTGCGCGAGATGGAAGAGCGTCGCCTGAGCATCCTCGCCAGCATCACCGAACAGGGCAAGCTGACCGCCGAGCTTGAGCGCGATATCCGTCAGGCGGATACCAAGACCCGCCTGGAAGATCTCTATCTGCCCTACAAGCCCAAGCGCCGCACCAAGGGTCAGATTGCGCTGGAAGCGGGGCTGGGGCCGCTGGCCGAAGCACTGTATGCCGATCCCGAACTGAATCCGGAGAGCGAGGCACAGGCCTTTATTGATGTCGACAAGGGCGTGGCTGACATCAAGGCGGCACTGGACGGTGCCAAGTACATCCTGATGGAACGCTTCAGCGAGCAGGCCAGCCTGATAGATAGTCTGCGTCAGGCCCTGCGTCAGGATGGCCGGGTGGTCTCCAGGGTGGTGCCGGGCAAGGAGGAGGAGGGGTCCAAGTTCCGCGACTACTTTGAGTATGCCGAGGCCCTGAGCAAGGTACCCTCGCACCGTGCGCTGGCGATTCTGCGCGGCCGCAACGAAGGGATCCTGAGCATTGCACTGGAATTGGGCGAGGCTGATACACCTGCCAGCGCCATGCACCCCTGTGAAGGCATCATTGGCCAGGCCGTGGGTATTCGCGATCAGGGTCGTGCCGCCGACAAGTGGCTGGCCGAGGTGGTGCGCTGGACCTGGCGGGTCAGGCTGCTCGGGCATCTGGAAACCGAATTGCTCGGTGACTTGCGTGAGGCCGCTGAAGATGAGGCCATCCGCGTGTTCGCCAATAACCTCAAGGATCTGCTGCTTTCAGCCCCGGCCGGCCCGCGGGTTACGCTGGCGCTGGACCCGGGTCTGCGCACCGGGGTCAAGGTGGTGGTGGTGGATGCCACCGGCAAATTGGTGGACTACACCACCATCTTTCCGCATGCCCCGCGCAACCAGTGGCAGGAATCCCTGACTGTGCTGGCGGCGCTGTGTCAGAAGCACAAGGTCAGCCTGATCGCGATTGGCAATGGTACGGCCTCGCGGGAGACCGACAAACTGGCGGCTGATCTGATGGCACTGTGCAAGATCCCCGGCCTGCAGAAGATCATGGTTTCCGAAGCGGGTGCTTCGATCTACTCGGCCTCGGAACTGGCGGCCAAGGAGTTTCCCGATCTGGATGTAACCTTCCGTGGCGCCGTCTCCATCGGTCGCCGGCTGCAGGATCCCTTGGCTGAACTGGTGAAGATCGAGCCCAAGTCGATTGGCGTTGGCCAGTATCAGCATGACGTGTCACAGGTGAAGCTGGCGCGCAGTCTGGATGCGGTGGTCGAGGATTGCGTAAATGCCGTGGGCGTGGACCTGAATACCGCCTCGATGCCGTTGCTGACGCGGGTCTCGGGTCTGAATCCGAGCATTGCCCAGAACATTGTGGACTACCGTGACCAGCACGGCGCCTTTCGCAGCCGCAAGGAGCTGCTCAAGGTCAGCCGCCTGGGTGACAAGACCTTTGAACAGGCGGCCGGCTTTCTTCGGGTAATGGATGGCGACAATCCGCTGGACGCCTCCGCCGTACACCCGGAGGCCTACGTACTGGTCGAGCGCATCGCCAGTCAGACCGGCCGGGATATTCGCAGTCTGATCGGTGATTCGGCCTTCCTGCGCAAGGTCGACCCCAAGGCCTTCACCGATGAGCACTTTGGTGTGCCGACCATCACCGATATTCTCAAGGAACTGGACAAGCCTGGCCGCGACCCGCGCCCTGAATTCAAGGCCGCCGCCTTTCAGGAGGGGGTTGAGAGTCTGAAGGATCTGAAACCGGGTATGCAGTTGGAGGGGGTGGTCAGCAACGTGGCCAACTTCGGCGCCTTTGTCGACATCGGTGTACACCAGGATGGTCTGGTGCATATCTCCATGCTCTCGCATCAGTTCGTCAAGGATCCCCGCGAGGTGGTCAAGGCCGGTGATATCGTCCGGGTCAAGGTCATGGAGGTGGATATACCCCGGCAGCGCATCAGCCTGAGCATGCGCATGGACGATGAGCCCGGTGCCGGCAAAGCCCAGCCTGCCGAACGCGGCCGTCCCGAACGGAGTCGCGAGGCTGGTCGCAACGCGGTAGCTGCTGGCAAAACGCCTGAGCCGAGTGCTACCTTTGCCAACCTGTTTGCCAATGCCAAGAGTCTGAAGAAGTCCTGACATGAGCCTGCACCCTAATCTCGACGAGTTCGCGAGGAATCGCATGAGCGCCTTTACCAAATTGCTGGGGCTGGAGTTCCAGTCCATCGACAAGGGCACCTGTACCCTGTCGTTGGCCATTACCGAATCGCATTTCAACTCCACGGCGCGGGTCCATGGCGGGGTGATTTTCTCCCTGCTTGACTCGGCCATGGGCGCGGCCGCCTTCAGCGTACTGGAACCTCACGAAAGCACGGCTACAGTGGAATGCAAGATCAATTACACGCGTGCAGTCACCGGCGGCGAGTTGCGTTGTGTTGGCAAGGTGGTGCATGCCGGTACCCGCACCGTGGTGGTGGATGGTGAAATCTGGCAGGACGGCGCCCTGGTAGCCAAGGCGCTGGGCACCTTTGCCCGGATCTGAACAACCCCAGCCGCTGACGCAGTCTGTGCGTCAGCGCAACTGACTTTCTGAGGAGTGGCAGCATTGTCACCAACGTTAAGCGATACCTTGATTCTGCTGGCTGAACCGGCCCAGCGCGAACGCCTGCGCGGTTGCCAGCACGGCATCGAGAAGGAAAGTCTGCGCACCACCCCGAGAGGGGAGCTGGCGACCACAGCGCACCCGCTGTCCCTCGGTTCGGCCTTGACCCATCCGAGCATTACTACCGATTACTCCGAGGCCCTGCTGGAGCTGATCACGCCGGTGAGCACCAGCCTCGAGACCTTGTTTGAACATCTCGACACGACCCACCGCTTTGTCTATGCCGAACTGGGTGAGGAGTTGTTGTGGACCGAATCCATGCCCTGCCGCTTGCCTAAGGTGGACGCGGATATCCCGATTGCCTGGTACGGCACCTCGAATGTCGGCATGCTCAAGCATGTCTACCGCCGTGGTCTGGCCATCCGTTATGGCAAGGCCATGCAGTGCATTGCCGGTATTCACTACAACTTCTCGCTGCCACCGCAACTCTGGCGCATTCTGCAGGAGCAGGAAGGCGACACGCGCTCGGCACAGGACTACCAATCGGATCGCTATATGCGGCTGATCCGCAACTTCCGCCGCTATGCCTGGCTGTTGATGTATCTCTTTGGGGCCTCGCCAGCGGTTTGTGCGAGTTTTCTGCAGGGCCGGGATCACAAGCTGTTGCCACTCGGTGAGAAAAGCCTGTACTTGCCCTATGCCACCAGCCTGCGCATGAGCGACCTGGGCTACAACAACAACGCCCAGTCCGGCCTGAACGTCTGCTACAACAACCTCGACAGCTACATTGGCAGCATGCTCGAGGCCATCAGCCTGCCCTATGAGCGTTATGCGCAGATGGGTACCCATGATGCCCAGGGTGAGTGGCAGCAGTTGAATACCAACCTGTTGCAGATCGAGAACGAGTTCTACAGTCCGATCCGGCCCAAGCGCGTGACCCTGAGCGGTGAAAAACCGGTGCATGCGCTGGCGTCTCGCGGCGTGGAATACATAGAAGTGCGCTGCATGGATATCGATCCCTTTGTGCCCCTGGGTATCGAGCCGTCGACCGCACATTTCCTCGACAGCTTTCTGCTGTTCTGTGCGCTGGACCAGAGTCCGGCTCTGACCGAGGACGGCTGCAACGAAACCTCGGCCAACTTTGCCCTGGCGGTCAAACGAGGTCGTGAGCCGGGTTTGCAGTTGCGTGATGAGGGGCAGTCGCGGAGCCTGAAAGACTGGGGTTTGAGCCTGCTTGAGAGTATTGCCGCCTGCGCAGGCTTGCTGGACAGCACGCATCAGACTCAGGCCTATTCAGAGAGCCTGGTATTGCAGCGCAACAAGCTTGAGGATGCCTCGCTGACGCCTTCAGCACGGGTGCTGGAGGCTATTGCCGCGCAAGGCAACAGCTTCTTCCGCTTTGCCCTGAGTCAATCCGAGGCGCATCGTCGGCATTTCCTTGATCGGCCTCTGAGCGCCGATCAGACAGCGCTGTTCCATTCTCAGGCGGCGGCTTCGCTGGCGGCCCAGGCAGATCAGGAAGCAGCTGACGACATGCCCTTTGCAGACTTTGTCAGGCGCTTTCTGGAGCAGGGTGTAGACGGCTGAGCCCTGGCTACTGGGTGATCAGGTTGGTAAACAACAGATCATCCACCAAAGGGGCGCCTTCTTCTTCCTCCAGGACACTGCGAACCGCCGCCAGCGCGTCGGCGCGCAGTGCCTCCTTGCCCTCCAGGCTGGCCAGACCATCAGCAGTCTGTTTGCCGAACAGCGTAACCAGAGCGTTGCGGATCAAGGGATCATGGTACTGGATGCGTGCCACCGCAGCGGGATCGTTGGCGCGCAACGCCACGTCGGCCTTCAGGTACTGGATGCGTGGCCCCGGGCCAATGGTGCCAACGAAGGACGGCGTCAACTCGATGTACTGGGTTCCGGCAGCGGGCGCCGGCGTCTCCGCCAGCAGCGATGACGACAGGCTTACAAGCAGGGCAAACAGGGCAAATCGGCTGAGCATCCTGGGGACTCCTTTAGGTTGCAGACAGAATAGCCGACTCCGCCTGCATCGCCAAACGCCGTCAGGCCTTATGGTGTTTGATCAATCAACGGCATTGTGATTGACCCGGCTCCCCCGCTTGCGACTAGACTGTGGCAAACCCCTGATAATGGAGACATCATGAAAGCCGTATTGTGCAAAGCCTATGGCCCCGCCAGCAGCCTGGTTCTGGAAGAAACCGCTGATCCGGTGGCCAAGCCGAATGAGATCGTCGTCGATATCCACGCCGCTGGTGTGAACTTCCCGGACACCCTGATCATTGAAGGCAAATATCAGGTCAAACCGCCTTTTCCCTTCTCTCCGGGTGGCGAAGCAGCCGGTGTGGTCGCCAGCGTGGGTGACAAGGTCAAGCATGTGAAGCCCGGTGACCGGGTCATGTGTCTGACCGGTTTTGGCAGCTTTGCCGAAAAGATCGCCGTGGACGCCATGCGTGCGCTGCCGATGCCGGCGGATATGGATTTTGTCACCGCGGCCGGTTTCAGCATGACCTACGGTACCTCGATGCACGCCCTGAAGCAGCGTGGCGAGCTCAAGCCGGGCGAGACCCTGTTGGTGCTGGGCGCCTCCGGTGGTGTGGGTCTGGCCGCAGTGGAAATCGGCAAGGCCATGGGCGCACGGGTTATTGCCGCCGCCTCCAGTGCCGAAAAACTGGAAGTGGCCAAGGCCGCAGGCGCCGACGAGCTGATCAACTACAGCGAAGTCAGCCTCAAGGATGCAGTCAAGGAACTGACCAATGGCCAGGGCGCCGATGTGATCTATGATCCGGTCGGTGGTGACCTGTTCGACCAGGCCGTGCGTTCGATCAACTGGAAGGGACGTTTGCTGGTCGTCGGTTTTGCCAGCGGCCGAATCCCCGAGTTTCCGGCCAACCTGGCGCTGCTCAAGGGCTCATCCATTGTTGGCGTGTTCTGGGGTGCCTTTGCTGCCCGCGAGCCACAGGTCAACCTGGAGAACTTCCAGCAACTGTTTGCCTGGTTCAGCGAAGGCAAACTCAAGCCGCTGGTATCGCAAACCTATGCCCTGAACGAATACGAAGCCGCGCTGGAGATTCTCAGCTCGCGCAAGGCGGTTGGTAAGGTAGTCGTCAAGACCCGCTAACGCGGGTCTTTGGCTGGAAGCTGGAGGCCGGAAGCTTGAAGTAGCCAGTGGGGGTAGGAGCAGATCGTTATAGCTGCGAGATAGGTGTTGACAGCTGTAATGCTAGCCTCAGACTTTTCCAGCTTCCAGCTTCCAGCTTCCAGCTTCCAGCTTCCAGCTTCCAGCTTCCAGCTTCCAGCTTCCAGCTTCCAGCTTCCAGCTTCCAGCTCGGCGCGCTTACAGCGCGCCGTCGTACCCCTGCTGGCGCCAGGCCTCGTAAATCAGTACGGCGGCACTGTTCGACAGGTTCAGGCTGCGACTATCCGGCATCATGGGTATGCGCAGCACTTGCTCGGGCGGCAGGCTGTCACGGATCGCGGCCGGCAGGCCGCGACTCTCCGGGCCAAACAGAAACAGATCGCCCGCGCCGAATTGCACTTCACTGAAACCCATCTGACCCTTGGTACTCAGGGCAAATACCCGTGCCGGTTTGACGGCTGCCAGACAGGCATCCAGATTGGCGTAGGTCCGCACGGCGGCAAACTCATGGTAATCCAGTCCGGCCCGACGCAGCCGCTTGTCATCCAGCTCAAAGCCCAGCGGTTCGATCAAATGCAACTGGCAGCCGGTATTGGCGCACAGGCGAATGATATTGCCGGTATTGGGCGGGATTTCGGGTTCGAGCAGGGCGATATGGAACATGGCGGGCGCGCGCTTTGGAGGGTGGGGGTGTGGCGCAGTTTAGGGTGTGGCGCGCGCAGCGGCAAGTCGGAGGGGGGGCTTTCGGCTGAAGGCTGAAGGCTGAAAGCCAGAAGCCGTCCGAGATTGCTTGAAAGAGGATGCAAGACAAGGAGTATCGCTTGACTGCTGGAACCCAGAACATAAGTTGTTCAGCCTTCAGCCTTCAGCCTTCAGCCTTCAGCCTTCAGCCTCTTTTCCGCAGGCATAAAAAAAGGCGACCCCAGCCTGCCTGAACCGGAGTCACCCCAAATACACCCAATTTATCTAAAGCATCAAGCGTGCCAAGTAGCCAAAGGCCAGCGGTTATTCGCTGTCATCCTCGTCGCTGCCATCGATATTCATGCCCAGTTCCTTGATCTTGCGGGTCAGGGTATTTCGCCCCCAGCCCAGTAACTGCGCGGCATCGCGGCGTCTGCCGGCGGTGTGCTTGAGGGCCGTTTCGATCATGATGCGCTCAAAGGCAGGTACCGCTACATCAAGCAGATTGCTCACGCCGCGGGTCAGTTCCTGGTCTGCCCAAATGCGCAAACTGTGCTCCCAGTGCCCATCCGGTGCACTGTCGTGGTGCTGAGTGAGCATTTCCGGGGGCAGGTCTTCAATCAGTACTTCGCGGCTGGAGGCCATCACGGTGATCCAGCGACAGGTGTTCTCCAACTGCCGCACGTTGCCCGGCCAGGGTAGATTGCGCAGGTAGTCCTGGGTCTGCTGCTTGAGCACCTTGGGCTCGACGGCCAGCTCCTGGGCCGCGCGGGCAAGGAAGTGCTGGGCCAGCGCCGGGATGTCTTCGCGGCGCTCCGAAAGCTTGGGAATATGAATACGGATCACGTTGAGGCGGTGGAACAGATCCTCGCGAAACTTGCCGGCCTGGACCAGACCCTCAAGGTTCTGGTGGGTGGCGGCGATGATGCGCACATCGACCTTGATCGGCGTATGCCCACCGACGCGGTAGAACTCGCCATCGGCCAGCACACGCAGCAGGCGTGTCTGGGTTTCCGCCGGCATGTCCCCGATTTCATCGAGAAACAGTGTGCCGCCATCGGCCTGTTCGAAGCGTCCACGGCGTTGCACGGCAGCACCTGTGAAGGCGCCTTTTTCATGGCCGAACAGTTCAGACTCCATCAGATCCTTGGGGATCGCCGCCATGTTCAGGGCGATAAAGGGGTTGCGCGCGCGCGGGCTGTGGCGGTGCAGGGCGTGAGCAACCAGCTCCTTGCCGGTACCCGATTCGCCATTGATCAAAACCGTGATATTGGAATGCGAGAGGCGACCGATAGCGCGGAATACCTCCTGCATGGCCGGCGCTTCACCAATGATTTCCGGGGTGCGGGCCTGGGTTGATTCCGGCTCCTGCTCTTCCTGCTCGCGGCTGTGCGCCAGTGCACGGCGCACCAAGGCGACGGCCTCGTCGACGTCAAAGGGCTTGGGCAGATACTCGAAGGCACCACCCTGGTAGGAGGCCACCGCGCTATCCAGATCCGAGTGCGCGGTCATGATGATCACCGGCAGTTTCGGGTGTTGTTCACGGATCTTCGCCAGCAATTCCAGCCCGCTGGTGCCCGGCATGCGGATGTCGCTGATCAGTACATCGGGATGCTGGCGCTGCAGGCGAGCCAGAGCACTGTCGGCGGTATCGAAGCAGACCGGCTCCATGCCTTCCTGTTGCAGGGCTTTTTCCAGTACCCAACGGATTGATCGGTCGTCATCAACAATCCAGACATTTTCGGCTCGGCTCATAGGATTAGTCTCCCGGTACGGGTTCCAGAGGCAGGAACAGGGTGAATACGGTGCGGCCAGGCTTGCTCTCACATTCGATCAGACCCTGATGCTGGCTGATGATGTTCTGGGTGATCGAGAGCCCCAGCCCGGTGCCTTCGGCACGGCCGCTGACCATGGGATAAAAGATGCTTTCAATAATCTCTTCGGGTATGCCCGGTCCGTTATCAATGACTTGAACCCGGCAGACCAGACGATGGCGCGTCTGGCCAATGGTGAACTGTCTGAGTGAGCGCGTACGCAGGGTGATCTGCCCCTGCTCGAGCCCGCCGTGTTCTGCCAGCGCTTGCATGGCATTGCGCACGATATTCAGCAGTGCCTGTATCAGCTGCTCGCGGTCGGCCATGATGTCCGGGATGCTCGGATCGTAGTCGCGCATCAACTGTAACTGGCCCTGGGTTTCCGCTTCGATCAGGCTGTAAACCCGTTCGGTGATTTCATGGATATTGATGGGCTGCAGGTTCGGTGGTCGGTAGGGTCCGAGCATGCGGTCGACCAGGTTGCGCAGGCGGTCGGCCTCTTCAATGATCACATCGGTGTAGTCGCGCAGCCCGGCATCCGGCAGTTCACGGGCAAGCAACTGGGCTGCACCACGAATGCCGCCGAGGGGATTCTTGATCTCATGGGCCAGGCCACGCACCAGCACCTTGGTGACTTCCTGCTTGGACAGCTGGGCCTCTTCCTTGGTGATGCGCAGCAAGCGGTCACGCGGATGCAGCTCCATCAACAGCCAGTGCACGTCGCCGGCAATGATCGGCGTGACGGAATAGTCGACCATCAGCAAGTGACCATTATTCAGGCTCAGTTGGGCCTCGCGCTTGGTAAAGGGGTGGCCGTTATCAATTGCATGCTGCAATGATTCCAGTGCTACCTGGGTGTCGTTGAACAGTTCGCCAACGTGCTGGTGAGAGACGCGTTGGCCGCTGACGGCAAGCAACATTTCTGCCGCCGGATTCATGTAACTCAGGTGCAGCCGTTTATCCAGCAACAGCACAGCTGTGGTCAGGTTATCGAGAATCTGGCGAAGAAAACGGTCTGGCAGCATAAGGGTTTCCCTGGTTTGTGCAGACAAATGCAAGAAGCGAACCAATTCAGGGCGTTGTTGCCATAACTGTCTGTGCTGCGGCTGCTGTGCCATCCAGGTCTGACGCTCGGTCGCCTGTCGGGAACTGATAAATCAGCGTGAAAGCCTGCTGTGTAAAGGCTTTCTGTTGACGGCAAGGAACAGCAGGAGTCTGTATCGAAGAGCCAATCAGGTCATGATCCTGGCTATCATTCCGACACGTGGCTATGGTCATTGCACAAAATCAGACGCCTATGCACGGCAGTATGCACCCAAATGGTGCATGCGTCATTGGCAATGCCCTGTGCTGATCAGGCAGGCGCTGTCAGGGGGCTGGTTTGGGTGCGGGGGCAGTGGGTTGGCGACCGGGCTGATTGATCGATGTGCGTTGCAGGTGCACGGTGATGCTGCTGCTGCGTTGCACGACCTCGCCACGGGCATTGACTACCACAGCGCTGAGGTTGTGAGTGCCGCGATCAACATTGTTGATACTCAGTGTGGCGCTGGTCTGGCCATTGGCCGGTAATGCAGGGCCAACTAACTGGCCGTCGAGCTCCGCGCGCAGCAAATGGCCGGCATCCATGGCGGGTTCGATCTGCACTTGCAGGTTGAGCAGACCTTCATTACTGCGGATCGACTCGTCGTCGGCCGGGCTGACAATGTTCAGGCTGGTGTAGCTGGCCTGCTCGGCAGTGTCCCCGTCCTCCGGTTGTCCATACCCATTGCTTTGATAGGCCGGTTGGCGCGTTGGCTGAACCACGTTGGTTGGTGGCAGATCAATAGCCTGGGCATCCGGGTGTGGCTGATCGGAAAAGATCGTATTGCCTTCGGCATCTTTCCAGGTATAGATCTGTGCCGTTGCAAGGGTCGATAGCAAGGCGAATGCGGTGCCAAAAAGAATCGGCATGATGATCTTGGGCATGCTGTGTCACTCCTGTGAGTCTGTAAACAAGACTTGCACCGAATGGCCATGAAGGCAAGATGTGGCGGACAGGCGAAAAAAAAGGGCGTCCGAATGGACACCCTTTTTGTTTGCGCCGTAGCGCCAGAATCAGACGCTGTAGTACAGGTCGTATTCCAGCGGGTGCACAAAGGTGCGCACCTTGATTTCTTCAGCGGCTTTCAGCTCGATGTAGGCATCGATGAACTCATTGGTGAAGACGCCGCCCTTGGTCAGGAACTCGCGGTCTGCATCCAGTGATTCCAGAGCTTCCTTCAAGCTGCCACAGACCTGTGGGATCTGCTTGGATTCTTCCGGCGGCAGGTCATACAGGTTCTTGTCGGCTGCATCGCCAGGGTGAATCTTGTTCTGGATACCATCCAGGCCGGCCATCAGCAGCGCTGCGAAGGCCAGGTAGGGGTTGGCAGCCGGATCAGGGAAGCGTGCTTCGATACGGCGGGCTTTCGGGCTGGAAACGTAAGGAATACGGATCGAAGCGGAACGGTTGCGGGCCGAGTAGGCCAGCATCACCGGGGCTTCAAAGCCGGGGACCAGACGCTTGTAGGAGTTGGTCGACGGGTTGGTAAAGCCGTTCAGAGCCTTGCCGTGCTTGATGATACCGCCGATGAAGTACAGGGCAGTGTCGGACAGGCCGGAGTAACCTTCGCCAGCAAAGGTGTTCTTGCCATCCTTGGAGATGGACATGTGAACGTGCATGCCGGAGCCGTTATCGCCATACAGCGGCTTGGGCATGAAGGTTGCGGTCTTGCCATAGGCATCGGCAACGTTGTGTACGCAGTACTTCAGGGTCTGAACTTCGTCAGCCTTGGCGGTCAGGGTGTTGAACAGCACACCGATTTCGTTCTGGCCGGCTGTTGCCACTTCATGGTGGTGAACTTCAATGGTCAGGCCCATCTCTTCCATGGCATTACACATGGCAGTACGGATTTCGTGGTCGTGGTCGACCGGCGGAACGGGGAAATAGCCGCCCTTGACGCCTGGACGGTGACCTTTGTTGCCGCTTTCGAAGTCGGCGTCAGTGTTCCAGGAAGCCTGCTCAGAGAAGATCTTGAACATGGAGCCGGAAATGTCGGACTTGAATTTGACTTCATCGAATACGAAGAACTCGGGCTCGGGACCAACGAAAACGGTGTCGCCAATGCCGGTTGACTTCAGGTATTCCTCAGCGCGCTTGGCGATGCCGCGCGGATCGCGCTCGTAGCCCTGCATGGTGGAGGGTTCGATAATGTCGCAAACGATGATCAGGGTGGGCTCTTCGGTGAAGGGGTCGAGAACCGCAGTGCTGTCGTCGGGCATCAGGATCATGTCGGAAGCTTCAATGCCTTTCCAGCCAGCGATCGACGAACCGTCGAACATCTTGCCTTCTTCAAAGAAGTCATCATTGACGTCACGGGCCGGCATGGTCACGTGCTGCTGCTTACCTTTGGTATCGGTGAAGCGCAGGTCAACCCACTTCACGTCAAACTCTTTGATCAATTGAATCGCTTTCGACATGGTTTCCTCCAGAAGGAATCGTTTGCCGGACATTGGGTCCGACGCTGCTAAATTCGAGCGGACCAGACTTGGATGTCCGCTTGCCTTACAAGTGAGCAAAAGCTGTGCCATTTCGGAGCATTTGCGCAAAGCCCCATGGCAAAGGGCTTTCAGCGAAAGGCTGGGGCAGATGCACCTGAATGAAGCACTGCATCGGTGCACTGATGCGTGATCTCGCACCATAATAGTGCGAAGGCAGTTGCTTGGTTCGTCCCCACGCTGTGTGAGGCCGCCTATAATGCGCTGCTTTGTGACATCCTGCATCAACGGCGTGAAAAATGGCAGGGAGACAGGGTTTTAAAAGCGGAAAATCCCCGGCTGCGTACAAAAAACATACACTGTCATCGTCATCTCTGTATAATCCCCACCTCTTTTTTCAGTTAGTCCGGCCGTTGTCGGGCAATCCAGGATGTCCATTGTGATCGAGAATCTCCGCAACATTGCCATTATCGCCCACGTTGACCACGGTAAAACTACCCTCGTCGACAAACTCTTGCGCCTGTCCGGCACCCTGGACCGCAAGGAACTGGAAAGTGAGCGGGTGATGGACAGCAACGACCAGGAGAAGGAACGGGGCATTACCATCCTGGCCAAGAACACCGCACTGAAGTGGAATGGCTACGATATCAACATCGTTGACACCCCCGGCCACGCCGATTTCGGTGGTGAAGTCGAGCGCGTCATGAGCATGGTTGACTCGGTACTTCTGGTGGTGGATGCCCAGGATGGCCCGATGCCGCAAACCCGCTTCGTGACCCAGAAGGCGTTCAAGGCCGGTCTGCGTCCGATCGTGGTGATCAACAAGATCGACCGTCCCGGTGCTCGCCCTGACTGGGTTGTCGATCAGATCTTCGATCTGTTCGATAACCTCGGTGCCACCGAAGAGCAACTGGACTTCCCGATTGTCTATGCCAGCGCCCTGAACGGTATCGCCGGTATGGACCACGAAGCCATGGATGACCACATGGATGCCCTGTTCCAGGCCATCGTTGACCATGTGCCGGCGCCGGCAGTGGACTCTGAAGGTCCGTTCCAGATGCAGATTTCCCAGCTCGACTACAACAGCTTTCTGGGTGTCATCGGTATCGGTCGTATCGCCCGTGGCAAGGTCAAGACCAACACCCCGGTGATCGCCATTGGTGCTGACGGCAAGAAGCGTCAGGGCCGCATCCTGAAGATCATGGGTCACTCCGGTCTGCAGCGTGTCGAAGTCAACGAAGCCCAGGCTGGCGATATCGTCTGCGTCAGCGGTATGGACGAGCTGTATATCTCCGACACCCTGTGCGACATGAATAACGTTGAGGCCCTGCCGCCGCTGTCAGTCGACGAGCCCACCGTATCCATGACCTTCCAGGTCAACGACTCACCTTTCTGCGGCAAGGAAGGCAAGTTCGTGACCAGCCGTAATATCAAGGAGCGTCTGGAAAAGGAGCTGCTGCACAACGTTGCTCTGCGCGTTGATGAGGGCGACTCGGCTGACAAGTTCAAGGTATCCGGCCGTGGCGAACTGCACCTGTCGGTACTGATCGAAACCATGCGCCGTGAAGGCTTCGAACTGGCGGTAGGCCGTCCTGAAGTAGTGATCAAGGAAGTCAATGGCGAGAAGCAGGAACCCTACGAGAACGTCATCATCGACATCGAGGAAACCCACCAGGGTGCCCTGATGGAGCAGATGGGTCTGCGCAAGGGTGATCTGACCAACATGGTCCCGGATGGCAAGGGTCGTATCCGTCTGGAGTACACCATTCCGGCACGTGGACTGATTGGCTTCCGTAACAGCTTCCTGACCATGACCTCCGGCTCCGGCATCATGACCAGTACCTTCAGTCACTATGGTTCGATCAAGCTCGGTGAAGTGGGCCAGCGCCAGAACGGTGTGCTGGTCTCCATGGCCACCGGCAAGGCACTGACCTACTCGCTGGAAACCCTGCAGAGCCGCGGCAAGCTGTTCCTGGAGCCAGGTCAGGAGGTCTATGAAGGCCAGCTGGCTGGTATCCATGCCCGCGACAACGATCTGGTCATCAACCCGACCAAGGGCAAGAAGCTTGATAACATGCGCGCCTCCGGCAAGGACGAAGTCATTGCCCTGGTACCGCCGATCAAGTTCACCCTGGAGCAGGCACTGGAGTTTATCGACGACGACGAACTGGTTGAAGTTACGCCCAAGTCCATTCGTCTGCGCAAGAAAGTCCTCAACGAGAACGAGCGCAAGCGCGCCAGCAAGGGCTAAGCCCGGTTGTCGTGATCCGGCCTGCCTGCAGGTTGGGTTATCGAATCTCGATTGACATGAAGCCCCGCCGGTTTGCGCCAGCGGGGTTTTTTGTGGCTGACTATCGCGGATAGGGAGTGACACCAGCTTCTGGCAGTCTCCTGTGCTTGTCAGCGGCATTATCGTCCCCTAGTATCAGCACCCAATTGCCTGTATCCATGGAAGGACGATCTGAATGTCATGGGACTCTTTTGCCTACCTGTGTCGCCGCGCTGCCCACGAACTGGGTGACGCAGAGCCGCTTTCTGCCTGTTTCCAGCGCCTCTCGCAAGCACCCTCCGCCAGACTCTATGGTGCCCCTCCAGTTGCCGACTCGCTGACGGCAGACCTGCTTGCCCGGCTTGTGGCTGAGCCGGACCGGGACAAGGCCCTCATCGCCCTGCGGGCCTATGCCGGCATGGGTCAGCTGAGTCTGGTGGACCGGGCCATGCAGTTCAAACGGGTGCTGATCTATCTGGGTTTTGTCGCTGTGATCTTTTTCTTCATGAGCGCGATTTACCAGATCAAGGTATTGCCGACCTTTATTGAAACCTTCAAGGCCTTTGATGTGCCCTTGCCCGCCAGTGTGTTCTTTCTGCATGAGTACTGGCACGTGTTTTCCCTGAGTGTGCTGCTGTTATTGCTGCTGGCGCTGGTGATCGGTTTGTCCCTGCGCAGGTTGATGCGCTTGCCGATGGTGGCTGACAGAAAGTTGCCCCTGGGCTTTCTTCTCTTGCCTGGCATCAAGCGTGCGTACCTGTCCTTGCAGGACATTCTGACTTTTCCTTTGCGCCCGTCGCTGGACAGCAGCAGTGTCATCGACACGCACCTGGCCGATATTCAACGCAGTGGTCTGGATCTGGGGCGTGAAATGCAGATCATGTCGGGCATTGCCCTGCAGGAACTGGTTCAACAGTGTGAGCGGCAGATGCGCGTCATCTCAGTAGCTGTTGCTCTGCTGGTGGTTGCCAATGTGCTGTTTTTCATCAACAGCGCCTATTCACCGATTTTCATGTTAGGAGAGGTGGTATGAGCAGGATACGCGGCTTTACCCTGATAGAACTGATGGTCGTGGTGTCGATAATCGGAATTTTGGCGGCCATATCCTTGCCGGCCTACCAGGTTTATATTCAGCGTAGCGAAGTCACTGAGGCCTTCAGCATGGCCAGCGGCGTGCGCTCCAAGGTCAATACGCATTATGAAGAGCATCTGGATTTTCCTGCGAGTAATGCCGCAGCAGGTCTACCGATGCCGTCGCAGCTGATCGGTAATCGTATTACCGGCGTGGTACTGGAGCAGGGCGCCATCCATGTCACCATGGGCAACAAGGCTTCAACTGCACTCCAGGGCAAGACCTTGAGCTTTCGTCCGGCGGTGGTCATTGGTAGTCCGACCAGCCCGATTTCCTGGTTATGCGGTTATGATGAGGCCGTAGAAGGCATGCAGGCGATTGGTGAAAATCGCACCGACCTGGAGTCCGAGTTTCTGCCCGCCATTTGCCGACAACGCGGCTAGTCCGGCTGCCCCTCAACAGGGGAGAGCATGACCTCCACCCTTGATTGCCCTGCGCAAGCGATTATCTTCAGGCTTGCGCAGGTCCATGTCTGACTGCCTCATCCCTCTTTTGATTCATCCCATGCCCGTTGCATAGCGGTCTCATTGCCGAGAGTAATCCACGCCTGAGATCCAGATTGCCATCCGCAATACAAATATCGCCCGAACGGGGTATGGGACGAAATGTCTCGATTGGTTCTAATGATCTCGCGCGCAATATTGCTCATTTCGAGGCACTAATTGAAAGCGCAGCAATATGCAAAAACAACTACAAGATGAAATTGGAGCTCTTATGAAAGCCAACCTAATCAGCAGATCATTGTTTTCTGCCCTTGCCGTAGGTGCCCTGGCGCTGTCAGCCTCGGTTATGGCGTCCAACCCCACTCCGCCACCCACCAATCCTGATCCGGGCAACAGCGAGTATCAGCGCGGACCTAATCCTACCCTGTCCTTTGTTGAAGGCTCTCGCGGCCAGCACAGCGTGTCGACACGCAGTGTCTCGGGTCTGGTGAGCGGTTTTGGTGGCGGCACAATCCACTATCCGAACAACACCACAGGCACCATGGCTGCGGTCGTTGTTATTCCGGGTTTTGTCTCGGCCGAGTCGTCCATCGACTGGTGGGGCCCCAAGCTGGCGTCCTATGGTTTCGTGGTCATGACCATCGACACCAACAGTGGCTTTGATCAACCGCCGAGCCGTGCACGTCAGATCAACAGCGCACTGGATTATCTGGTCAGCCAGAACAGCGCCAGCGGTAGCCCGGTACGCGGCATGATTGATACCAGCCGTCTGGGTGTGATTGGTTGGTCCATGGGTGGTGGTGGCACTATTCGTGTTGCCGGTGAGGGCCGCATCAAGGCCGCTATTCCGTTGGCACCCTGGGATACCTCCTCCTACTATTCGCGTCGCGTATCAGCACCGACCCTGATTATCGCCTGTGAGTCCGACGTCATTGCGCCTGTGCGCAATCACGCGTCACCCTTCTACAACAACATTCCGAACAGCATCGAGAAGGCCTTTGTCGAACTGGACGGCGGTAGCCACTACTGCGGTAATGGTGGTGGTTTTGGCGCTTACGATGCTGAGCTGGGTCGTTTCGGCGTATCCTGGATGAAGCGCTTCCTGGATGAGGATACCCGTTACAGCCAGTTCCTCTGTGGTCCGAACCACGCATCGGATCGTGATATTTCCGAGTACCGCGGTAACTGCCCTTACTAACAGGGCGACAGGGCGCCGGCTGACACCGGTGCCTTGAATCGCAGGTAATAAAAAACCCGCTACGTTCAACGCAGCGGGTTTTTTATTCTAACGCTGAAACCCTGTTCGACTCAGAGAGCGCCGGCCTTGGGGTTCGGTCCATATTGGTTGTCTTCTGGCTGAGTATCCGACACCAGGAAGACAATCAGCACAATGGCGCCAATCAGCGGGATAATCGCAATCAACTGCCACCAGCCGGAACGGTTGGTGTCATGCAGACGGCGGGCAGCGATGGCGATACTGGGGATCAGCAGAGCCAGAGCAAAGAGCGCGGTCAGCAGGTTCATGCCGATGATGTAATCAATAACGCCCAGACCAATGTAGATCAGGATGTAAAACAGAGTGTACATCCAGTATTGCGTGCGGGTGGCTCGCCCTGTGAAGTCAGCATAATGCAGCTTGATTGCGTTGACGAAGTGCTCCATGCAACTCTCCTTGTGAGTTGTTTTTTAGTATTAAGAGAACGTAAGCGTCCTGTTCCCCGTTTCAAAATGTAACGTGTAATGCCCTCGAAGGGAATGCCGTTCTGGCATCTCCTTAATATTAAAAGAAAACGCTGCGTGTAAGAGGCCCGGGCGCGCTCACTGTCTGCGACCTGACCTGATGAACAAATAGCCAGCCAGCGCCCCGGCAGCGGCGATAGCCATGCCTGCAATCGCAGCCAAAACCAATGCCAGGGGCCAGAGGTTGTGTCGAGTTGGATGGAACAGGGTTTCAACCAGGACACGCGCCATATAGCAGGCTGCAGGGGATAAACCGGACAGCAGTATTGCCTTGAACACAGGCCCTTTGCCGCTGCCGGTAAACCACGCGGCTGTTGCAAAAACCACCAGACTACCGAACAGGCCGAAACTATTCGGGATGTTGGCTTGCGCGTAGGGGGTGGTCCACATGGTCAGGCCAACGGCCAGAAAGGGAATGGCAAAAGTAGCAACCTTTGCCTGGGAAGGGGTCAGGGGCATGGCGTTCCTCCATAGACCTTTTGAGCATAGCGCAACAGAGACTGTCTGCTATTCAGACGGCCGGCCGATAAGGGCAGAAGCCTGGACGCGGTCCGACCTGTGGGTGGTTGCGGCAGGTATCCGGGCGCCGGGCATAGACAGTGCAGCGCCTGCTGACCGGGTCCAGATACAGGCAGTCATTGTTGGCCATACGGCTCAGGGTGAAGACCTCTGTGCCGTGGTTGAAGCGCTCCACCTCGCCGCTCTTTTGCAAGCGCCGGGCAATCAGCCTGAGCGGCTCAGCGCGTTCGAACTCGTCAACCAGGCCCAGGCGGATCAAATCGTTCAGGCGTACTTCCACCGGCAGGGTGCAGCAACTCGCATGGCAGCTGTCGCACAGGCCCTTGCGGTAGCGTTGCCAGGTGTCGGTGCGGTCAATATCGGCGGCTTTGATCAGAGGTGGTTTCATGCTCGCAACCCAGGGTGATCGAGATCGCATGATAATCGATGAACGAGGCTGCATGCAGGGGATAACGCACAAATGGGTGACTGTGCAGGGCTGTCCGGTCACGCACAATGGTCAGGCGTTAGTGCGCTGTTGTTGGTGATCTGCCATGCGCTGCAAAAACCGGATCCGGTTCAGGCAGTGTCTGGACTCATGATCCCTTGATGACCAACAACAACGAGGACCTCGTCCATGACCCTGACCACAGGTATAGCAAAACGCGTGACTGGCATGGCTCTGCTGCTATGTTTGCCGGCTACCGCCCTGGCCTTCAATCCTGCACCGACACCGACACCGACACCGACACCGACACCGACACCGACCCCCACCCCCACCCCCACCCCAGGCAGCAATGCCTGCCTGTCCGCCCCGATCGGCTTTGCTGCCCAGGGCGCGGGAACCACAGGTGGACAGGGCGGCACCCAGGTGACGGTGCGCACCGGCAGAGAACTGTCCACGGCACTGGCCAATCACGAAGCGGCCTGGCGTCGCGACAACCGACAGCGCACACTGATACGCATTGACGGCACCATCAACGCCTCCAACTCCTCGGTCAGCCGCTTTGATATCAAGGACACCGCCAACCTGTCCTTGATTGGTGCAGGTGCCCGTGGCGTGCTGGATGGGCGGGGTATCATGATCCGGGGTTCCAACAACATTGTTATCCGTAACCTGACCATTCGCTATGTGCGTGATGGCAGTGGTGATGGCATCGAGCTGGATGGCAGTCGTCCGGTACGCAATGTCTGGATCGACCACAACACCTTTTACAATCGGCTGGATGTGGACAAGGATTATTACGATGGGCTGGTCGACGGCAAGGCGGATGTCAGTCTGGTAACCCTCAGCTACAACGTCTTTCGCGACAGTTGGAAAACCTCGCTCTGGGGGCACAGCGACAGCAGCAATAATGATCGTCGGGTAACCTTTGCCTTCAATCAGTTTAGTAACGTCAACTCACGTACACCCTTGCTGCGCTTTGGCCAAACACATATTTACAACAACAGCTTCAACCGTATCCTCGATAGCGGCATCAATACCCGCATGGGCAACCGCGTGCGCATTGAAAACAACGTCTTTGAAAACAGCCGCAACCCGATCCTGTCCTGCTACAGCAGCCAGATAGGCTTCTGGGATACACGCAACAACCAGTTCAGCAACGTCAACTGGCAGGCCGGAGGCGATTGTCTGTTGGCTGGACCGCAGGACAATACGGCGCTCAGTTACACGCCGCCCTACAGCTACAGTCTGATGCCGACCACTCAGGTCAAGGCGCACGTTCAGGCAAATGCCGGGGCTGGGCACTGCGATCTCTAGGTCTCCGGACTACTCTGGCTGCTGCGACTTGCGCAGCCAGAGCTGCTTGACCAATGCCCCCAGAATCATCAGTCCAGCGAATATGAACAGCGGCAACATGGCGTAGACGCTCAGCGCCTGTTCCGCCTGGTTGGCCGAGACCATGCCATGTACCGCATGGGTATACAGGCCCCACTTGATGCCCAGACCCAGTAGCGCAGCCAGGCTGAAGGACAGCAGCGGCAGATGCAGCACACCGCCAGCCAGGTTGATAAAGGCATGTGGAAAACCGGGCAGGATGCGCAGTGCGCACTGCGTGAGAAAGTCACTGCGCTTGCCCAGCAGGCGCAATATCTGTCGTGCGTATTTGTCCGGCCGCCAGGTGTCACCCAGCCTCTTGCCGACGCGATAGGCACCCAATGCACCGCCGATGCTACCGACCAACAGCATGCTGGTGCTTAGCCAAGGCACATGAAAGGGGGCGATGATCCAGAACAGCAGGCTGCCAGGCAGGCCAAAGCTCATCATCACGGCCATTAACACCACGATGCCAACGATAGCCAGTGGGTGTCCAGCCAGTTTTGCACCCCACTGCCATAAATCGCCTACGCTGATGGGTAGCAGAGCGGCAATCAGTAGCAACAGGGCAAAGCCGATCAGAATCAGCATGGGCAGGCGCGGGTGGCTATATCTGAACATGTTGAATGCCCTGATGGGATCGGGTACTGATGGTGACAAGCAACCCTGGTAAAAGCAACAGCGCGACACCTGGCGTAACCCCTATGCAGTGGGTTGAACGCAGTGCTTGGTTGGGTGTCTGAGATGGAGCTTAATCTGACGGAGAAAGACCATGCGGTTTTTGACTGCCTTGACCCTCACCGGCTTGACCATTCTGGTCGGCTGCAATGACGACAGCGATACCGCCGCACAGCGCAGCGAGGCTGAAACGCCCGTTTCTGAACAGGCAGTCGAGCAGCAGCAAAGGTTCACGGGTAGCCTGACCTACCGTGCCCGAATTGCTCTGGCGCCCGATAGCGAGGTGGTGCTGGAGCTGCGTGATCCCGAGGCAGCCAGCCCGGCAGACGCGCTACGGGCTGAAACCCGCTTCAGTCTTGATGGTCGTCAGGTGCCGATCAGCTTTGATTGGCCGGTGGTGGTTGAGCCTGAATACAGCGGTACGGCCTATCAATTTCGCGCGGGTATTCGTGAGGGTGGACGGCTTGCATGGCTGTCCGAGCCGATTAATCTGGAGCTGACCGCAGGCCCTACCGAGCTGGGTGAGTTGATGCTGATGCCGTACCGCAGCAGTGCCTTCAGCAGCGTGATGCAGTGTGGTGGCCTGCAGATCAGTGTCGGCTATGAAGGCACTACGCTGGTTCTTGAGGCGGCGGGCGAGACGTACAGCCTGTTGCCCGTGGTTGCGGCTTCGGGTGCACGCTATGAGGCGCAGGCCGATCCGGACACCCACTTCTGGAGCAAGGGCAATCAGGCGCAACTGAGTCTGAATGGCCAGGCTTACCCAACCTGTGTTGCTCCCGGCGATATTGTTGAACCCTTCAGCGCCCAGGGTAACGAGCCGTTCTGGCAGTTGCAGCTGGATCAGGGCCAGGCGCGCCTGCAGCGGCTGGACGCAGAGGCACCGGTTTCGGCGGCCTATCAGCGTGGCGAACCCTCAGGCGGGATCTTGCCGTTGCAGATCGGTGAAGGCGATAACGCCATGCAAGCATCCATCAAGGCGCAGCTCTGTCATGACAGCATGACGGGTATGCCGTACCCGCATGACGTTGAGTTGAAGCTGGCAACCGGCGAGCAGTTGCAGGGCTGTGGCGGTGAGCCAGCGCGTCTGCTGCAGGGCATTGAATGGGTGGTTGAGGACGTTAATGGCGGCGGCATTATCGATCGGTCGCGCATCACCCTGAATTTTCTGCCTGAAGGCCGCGTGGCCGGGATGGCTTCATGTAACAACTATTTTGCCGAGTACCGCCTGAGCGGCGAGGGTCTGAGTATTTCGTCGCCAGGCAGTACCATGAAGGCCTGTGCGCCCTCATTGATGGAGCAGGAGCAGCGGGTACTGACCGCATTGGCGGCTGTGCAGCGTTTTGATATCAGTGCTGACGGCGCCCTGATACTCTATGGCGACTCTGAACAGAGTTTGACCGCGCGCGTGCAGTAAGCGCGCCGGTTTCTGGCCCCATTAGAACAAGGATAATTCCATGCTGGCATTGATCATCGGTCTGCTTGTTTTCCTCGGCGTGCATTCAACCCGCCTGTTTGCGCCGCACTGGCGCGCAGCGCAGATCTCGCGCCGCGGTCTGTTGCCCTGGAAAGGGGTCTATGCATTGGTTTCGCTGGTCGGTCTGGCGCTGATCATCTGGGGTTACGGCGAAGCACGATTGTCCCCCACCTGGCTGTGGGTGCCGCCGGTCTGGACGCGCCACCTGGCGGCATTGTTGACCATTCCGGCCTTTATTCTGCTGGCGGCGACCTACATCCCGGGTTCGCATATCAAGGCGCGGGTCGGTCACCCGATGCTGCTGGGTGTGAAGTTCTGGGCCATTGCTCACCTGATTGCCAACGGCACGCTGGCTGATGTGCTGTTGTTTGGTGGCTTCCTGGCCTGGGCCGTGGCGCTGTATATCGTCAGTCGCCGGCGTGATCGTCTGGCCGGTGTTGCGGCCGGGTCTGCGCGTGTCAGCATGGACATCGTGGTTGTCGTGGTCGGGTTACTGGCCTGGGTGGGCTTTGCCCTTTGGCTGCATGGCCTGCTGATTGGCGTCAAACCCTTCGGCGGTTGATCAGCCTCTAGGGGGGGGTTGGTCGCAGAACCTGCGATCACTCCCAGGTCAGCCGGTGTAACAGCCACTCGCCATCCTCTTCCAGCCAGTTCAGCGTCACGCTGTAGAGGCGTGTGCTGTCGGGAATAAAGCGTTGCGCACCGCTCAGATTGATCTGTGCCTGGGTGCGTGCCTGGCCGGTATACACAGGATCAATGCTGGTTTGCTGACTGATGACCAGCAGATTGACGCGCTGGTTCTGCAGGAACAGCAGGCTGGCGGTGCGCCTGGCCCAATCGCGGTCATACTGCTGGTTGGCCATGAAATCCGGATGCAGGCGCGCCACCAGTTGATCGGCTGAGCGCGATTCAATCGCCTCCTGCAGCTGCGTCAGGCTCTGGTTCAGTCGTTCATCGGCACTCTGCTGGCCACAACCGGCCAGCAACAGCACCAGCATCAACAGGGTAATACAGCGTGTAGGTGACATATGCCTCGCCTGTCAGTAATGTTGTCGAATGAACCTGCCGCCATCTAGGGCGGCCACCCAGGCCAGGAGCCCATCATGCAGCTGTTGTACCCGGAGATCAAACCCTACGCCCGCCATGAACTGGCCGTCCAGGCACCCCACGTGCTCTATGCCGACGAGAGTGGTCAGGCCGAGGATGGTCTGCCGGTGGTGTTTATTCACGGTGGGCCTGGTGCTGGCTGTGACAGTCTCAGTCGGCGTTTCTTTGATCCCTCGGTGTACCGCATCATTACCTTTGACCAGCGTGGCTCGGGACGCTCCACCCCGCATGCCAGCCTGGAAAACAACACCACCCAGCACCTGATTGAGGATCTTGAGGCGCTGCGTGAGCACCTGGGGATCGACAAGTGGGTGCTGTTTGGCGGTTCCTGGGGCTCTACCCTGGCACTGGCTTATGCCCAGGCCCATCCGGATCGGGTCATGGGCATGATACTGCGTGGTATTTTTCTCTGCCGGGATCAGGATATTCACTGGTTTTACCAGGAGGGCGCCAGCCACGTGTTTCCCGATTACTGGGAAGACTACCTGTCACTGATCCCCGAGGATGAACGTCATGACATGGTTGCGGCCTACTACCGGCGCCTGACCGGTGACGACGAGATCTGCCGCATGCACGCGGCCAAGGCCTGGTCGATCTGGGAAGGTCGTTGCGCCACCTTGCGACCCAGCTCGCAGGTGGTCGATCGCTTCAGCGATGCGCGCCGCGCCTATGCCATTGCCCGTATCGAATGCCATTACTTTATCAACAAGGCCTTTCTCGAGCCGGATCAACTGCTAGCCAATATGCAGCGTATTGAACATATCCCCGGCATCATCGTGCATGGTCGCTACGATATGGTCTGCCCCCTGGATAATGCCTACAGTCTGCATCAGCGTTGGCCTGGCAGTGAGCTGAAGATTATCCGTGATGCCGGTCATGCGGCCTCCGAGACCGGCATAGCCGATGCCCTGGTGCGCGCCACCGAGACGCTGTCGCGGCAACTGCTCAACCTGCCCCCGCTGGTCGAATAAGCGCGCATGAAGGCACTGTTGCAACGGGTCAGTCAGGGCCGTGTTGAAGTCGCAGGTGAGGTGGTTGGCGCCATTGACCAGGGCTTGCTGGTGCTGGTCGGTATCGAACCGGAGGACGATCAGGCCAAGGCTGACCGTATGCTGGCGCGCCTGCTTGATTACCGCGTTTTTGCCGATGCCGAGGGGCGCATGAACTGCTCACTGAGGGATATCCACGGCGGCTTGTTACTGGTGTCGCAGTTCACCCTGGCCGCCGATACCCGCAAGGGTCGCCGGCCCGGGTTTTCCACGGCCGCCGCACCGGATCAGGCCGAGGCGCTGTTCAACTACATGTTGCAGTGCGCCCGGCAAACCCATCCGCAGGTTGCCAGTGGCCGCTTTGGTGCCGACATGCAGGTGCATCTGGTCAACGACGGCCCGGTCACCTTTCTGCTGGAGATGTAAGCCGGGCCGGCCTGGCTGCTCAATCCTGTAACGCCTCTTCAACAAACGTCAGGCGATCCTGACCAAAGAACATTTCTTCGCCGACGAACAGCGTAGGGGCACCGAACACGCCACGTTCTATGGCTTCTGCCGTGGTGTTTTTCAGTTGCTCCTTGACCTGCGGATCACTGAGCCGCTGCATCACGGCCGCCACATCAAAGCCTGCCCGTGACAGCACCTCGGCGACAATCTCCGGTTGGCCCATATCCTTTTCCTCGACCCACATGGCGTTGAATACCGCGGTCAGGTAGCGCTGGAAATCCTCGGTACCCAGATAGGCGGTGGCGCCACGCATCAGTTGCAGGGTGTTGATCGGAAAGTAGGGATTGTGCTTCAGCGTCACCCCGTAACGGCGGGCAAAGCGCTGGAAATCCTGGCGGCTGTAGTTACCCTTGGCCGGCACCGTGGCCGGTGAACTGTTGCCGGTGGCCTGGAACACGCCGCCCAGCAGCATGGGTTTCCAGACAATGCTCGCAGCATGTCGTGCGGCCAGAGCCGGCAGCTGGGTCCAGGCCAGATAACTGGCCGGGCTGCCAACATCAAAGAAGAACTCGATCTGTTTGCTCATGGATGATGTGCCTGTGTTGTGTGTGTGGTCAGAAGGTTTCCATCCAGGGCCGCAAGTCCAGCTCCTGGGTCCAGCAATCGCGCGGTTGGCAATGCAACTGCCAGTACTGCTCGGCAATGTGCTGGGGATTGAGGATGCCGTCCTGATCCTTCAGGGCATAGCGTTCCGGGAAGGTATCACGGATAAAGGCGGTATCGATGGCGCCATCAATGATCGGATGCACCACATGAATACCCTGTGGTCCGAGCTCCCGCGCCATGCTCTGGGACAAGGCGCGCAGGGCAAACTTGGCGCTGGCAAAGGCGGCAAAGCCACTGCCGCCACGCAGTGAGGCGGTGGCGCCGGTGAGAATGATGGTGCCGCGACCGCGCGGCAGCATGACCCGGGCGGCTTCCCGCCCGGCCAGAAAACCGGACAGCGCCGCCATTTCCCAGACCTTGCGGTAAACCCGCTCGGTGGTCTCGGTAATGCCAAAACGCACATTGGCGCCGATATTGAATACCATGACTTCAATCGGCCCGATATCCCGTTCGATCTCGGCGAACAGGGCCAGGGTCTGTTCTTCGCTGCGGGCGTCGCAGCCAAAGGCATGGGCCTTGCCGCCGCTGGTCTGGATCTCATCAACCAACGTCTGCAGCTGTTCGGCATTGCGGCGGGTGACGCACAGGGTAAAGCCTTCGCGGGCAAAGCGTTTGGCCACGGCACCGCCGGTGGCATCGCCGGCACCAATGACCAGTGCAACGGGGGATCGGGACATGCTGGACTCCTCGATTAGTTAGTTCCTTTTTGAAACTAACTGAATAGTCAGTTTCTTTTTGGAACTTGTCAAGCTATTGTAGACCTACTTTGTCAAGGGGAATCGACATGCGTTGGGAAGACCTGGATCAGCAGCCTTGTTCGCTGGCGCGTACCCTGTCGGTGATCGGCGACCGCTGGACCCTGTTGATACTGCGTGACTGCTTTCTTGGTGTGCGCCGTTTCGACGGCTTCGAGCAGCGCCTGGGTATCACCCGCCACCTGCTGGCTGACCGGCTGAAAAAACTGGTGGAGCATGGCGTGTTGCAACGAGTGCCCTATCAGCAGCGTCCTCTGCGTGAGGAGTATCGGCTGACCGAGAAGGGCCTGGACTTGCATCCGGTGTTGCTGACGCTGGTCAGTTGGGGCGACCGGCATATGGCCGATCAGCGCGGCGCGCCGATTCGCCATGTGCACAAGACCTGCGGTCAGGTCATGCGCCCGGTACTGGTCTGCTCCGAATGTGCCGAGCCGGTTGGCGCGCGGGATATTCGCGTGGAAGTGGGCGAGGGCTGGGAAGAGGGTTCCATCCTGCCTGCGCGAGCAGCAGATTAGAACAGTCGGCCGATCAAGGCGGTCACCGCCGTTTCCACCCTTAGAATCCGTTCACCCAGCTGCACCGGCTCAAAGCCCGCGGCGCAGAGCATGTCGACTTCATAGGGAATCCAGCCGCCCTCGGGACCAATCGCCAGGCAACAAGGCTGATCAATTGCCCGGGGACAATCCGGATACTCACCCGGGTGGGCAAGCAGCCCCAGCTTGCCTTTGAGCAAGGCGGGCAGGCGGTCCTCGACAAAGGGCTTGAAGCGCTTTTCGATCTGCACCTGTGGCAGCACCGTATCGCGCGCCTGTTCCAGGCCCAGCAGCAGATTCTGCTCTATCTGCTCGGGCTGCAGAAAGGGCGTCTGCCAGAAGCTTTTCTCTACCCGGTAGCTGTTCAGCAGAATGATCTCGGTAACGCCGAGGGTAGCGCAGTGCTGCAGAATGCGGCGAAACATCTTCGGTCGCGGCATGGCCAGCAACAGGGTCAGTGGCAGTTTGGCCGGTGGAGCCTTATCCAGGGTGACCTGCAGTTCCGCCTGCTCCGCGTTCAGGCTGAGCAGCCTTGCTTGCCCCATCAAGCCATTCATGCGTCCGGCGCGCAGGCTGTCACCGACGCAGGCCTGATGCACGCGGATCAGGTGTTGCAGACGGCGACCGCGCAGACAGACCCGGTCGGCGGCAACAAAGTCAGCGTCATGCAGCAGCAGCAGGTTCATGCCGGGGGCGTGTCATCCGCCGGTTCCCTGCGCTTGATCAGCAGACTGAACAGGATGCCGACTTCATACAGAAGCCACATGGGCACCGCCAGCAGGGCCTGGGAGATCACGTCCGGGGGGGTCAGCAGCATGCCGATAACAAAACAACCGACCACCACATAGGGCCGTATTTCCCGCAGTTTGGCTACATCGACCGCGCCAGCCAGCACCAGCAGTACGGTGGCCACCGGGATTTCAAAGGCCAGACCAAAGGCCATGAACAGGGTCAGGACAAAATCCAGATACTTGTTGATATCGGTCATCACCGTGACGCCTTCCGGCGCGGCGCTGGTGAAAAAGCCGAAGACCAGCGGAAAGACCACATAGTAGGCAAAGGCCATGCCGGCATAAAACAGAAAGATGCTCGAGGCCAGCAGGGGCACAGCCAGGCGCTTTTCATGCTTGTACAGGCCCGGTGCGATAAAGCCCCAGACCTGATGCAGAACAAAGGGCATGGCCAGGAACAGGGCACTGACCAGCGCCAGCTTGAACGGGGTGAGGAAGGGCGACGCCACATCGGTGGCAATCATGCTGGTGCCTTCCGGCAGAAATACCCGTAGCGGCTCGGAAATGAAGCTGTACAGATCGTTGGCAAAATAGAACAGCCCGGCAAAGATCAGCATCCACAACAGCACGATGCGCAACAGCCGTGAGCGCAACTCGGTCAGGTGGGCAACCAGAGGCATGTCGTCGGCCAGTTTGGCCGGGGTGCGCTTGTCACTCATGGGGCTGGGCTTTGGCAGGGGTGGTTGCGCAGTCATCGGGGCTTACTCTGGCGCCGGGCTCTGCAGTGTCGCCGGGCTCTGTGACAGGCGCATTACCGTCCAGTGACGCTGGCGTGTCGGCGGCAGCGGTGTCTTCGGAAGTGTTCTCGGCCTTGTTCCTGGACTTGGCCAGATCGGCCAATATGCGCTCGTTGTGCAATTGCTGGCGGATCTCGTCAGCACCGATTTCACGCTCGACCTGACTGCGCACCTCGGCAAAGCTGCGCTTGATTCGACCAATCATCAGCCCGGCTGTCCGCACGGCACCGGGCAGGCGCTCAGGCCCGAGCACCAGCAGGGCGACGATGCCGATCACCAGCAGTTCCAGAAAGCCCATGTCGAACATGCTGAATCAGTCTCCGGACTGGCTGTCCTGCTTCTTTTTTTGCGGCTCAACGTCGAGGGTTTCACCGGGCTTGTTCTGCACCGGGGGTTTGTCCTCCTCGGTATTCACCGACTTGCGGAAGCCCTTGATCGCCTCGCCCAGGTCCGAGCCAATGCCTTTCAGGCGCTTGGTACCAAACAGCAGAATGACGATAAGCAGAATGATCGCCAGTTGCCAGATGCTGATGCCGCCGAATCCCATTGCAATTCTCCCGGGCCAGAGCCCTAATCAGGTTGACGTGCTGCTTTTTCCGCCAGACCGGAGAGGTCAAAGCGCCGCTCCAGTTCAGTCAGTATGTCCTGCGGGCCCAGGCCCAGATGGCTGAGCATCACCAGGCTGTGAAACCACAGGTCGGCTGTTTCATAAACAAGGTCGGACTTGTCCGCGCTGTGCTGGCAATCCTTGGCCGCCAGCAGTGTTTCGGTGCATTCCTCGCCGACCTTTTCCAGAATCTTGTTCAGGCCCTTGGCGTGCAGACTGGCGACATAAGAGCTGTCGGCGCTGGCCTGTTTGCGTTGCTCAAGCACGTCGGCCAGACGGGCCAGGGTGTCAGTCATGTTTGTGTGCATAAATCTGCTCCGGATCCTTGATGACCGGGTCAACCACCTGCCATTGGCCATCGCGATAGACACGGTAGAAACAGCTTTCCCGGCCGGTGTGACAGGCCATGCCACCGACCTGCTCGATCATCAGAATGATCACGTCGGCATCACAGTCCAGGCGCAACTCATGCACCTTCTGAATATGCCCGGACTCCTCGCCCTTGCGCCAGAGCTTCTGCCGCGAGCGCGACCAGTAAATGCCACGGCCCTCCTCAGCGCTCAGCTGCAGGGCTTCGCGGTTCATCCAGGCCACCATCAGTACGCGCTGGGTGTGCACGTCCTGGGCAATGGCGGGAACCAGGCCATCGGCATCCCATTTGATGCTGTCCAGCCAGTCGGTAGTGGTGTTTGCGTTGGTCATGGGCGAAGTGTGCCAGTTATGGGGTCAGGTGTGCCAGTGCTTTGCAGCGGCTCAGGGACGGCGCAGGATCAGCCAGCCACCGAGCAGAATCATCAGCCCCTGGGTTGCTGAGGCATCCAGCCACTGGCTCGGGTCGGCACCCAGACTGCTGGCGCCGAGCAGGGTCAGCAGCAAGCCGGCCAGACGCAGTGCGGTACTGCCACGGGCCGGGGTAGCTGGCGCGGTGTCCATGGGCAGTCGATCCAGGGCCTGACGGGCACTGTGCAGCAGCGGCGGAATCTGTTCCAGCTGCTGTTGCCAATGCTTGAGTTGCTGCGGCGGCAGGGCGCGCTCGCGCATCCAGCGCTCCAGATAGGGTTGCCCGGTATTCCACAGGTCCAGCTCGGGGTACAGCTGGCGGCCCAGCCCTTCAATATTCAGCAGGGTCTTTTGCAGCAGGACCAGTTGTGGCTGGACTTCCATATTGAAGCGCCGTGCGGTCTGGAACAGCCGCAGCAGCAACTGGCCAAAGGAAATGTCCTTCAACGGGCGCTCAAAAATCGGTTCGCAGACACTGCGGATCGCCGCCTCGAATTCATTCACCCGGGTATCCGCCGGCACCCAGCCCGAATCAATGTGCAGCTGGGCCACACGGCGGTAATCGCGCTTGAAGAAGGCCATCAGGTTGCGCGCCAGGTAGGTCTGATCTTCCGGTGTCAGGCTGCCGACGATACCAAAGTCCACGGCCAGGTATTGCGGCTCCCAGGGATGACTGCGCGACACAAAGATATTGCCCGGGTGCATGTCAGCGTGGAAAAAGCTGTCACGGAACACCTGGGTAAAGAAGATTTCCACGCCGCGCTCGGCGAGTTTTTTCATGTCGGTGCGTTGATCCTGCAGCCCTGCCATATCGGTCACGGCCAGACCGTTGATCCGCTCCATCACCAGCACCTTGTGGCGGCACCAGTCCCAGTGGATCTTCGGGATATACAGCAGCGGCGAATCTTCAAAGTTGCGGCGCAACTGCGAGGCATTGGCTGCTTCACGGTACAGGTCCAGCTCATCGAAGATGGTGTGCTGGTAATCGCTGACCACCTCGACCGGGCGCAAGCGCCGACCTTCAACCCACAGGCGCTCAAGCAGGCGAGCGGAGAGAAACAGCCACTGCATATCCTGGTGAATGACCTGGCCGATGCCTGGACGTATGACCTTGACCACCACATCGCTACCGTCCTTCAGACGCGCAGCATGCACCTGGGCGACCGAGGCCGACGCCAGGGGTTGATCGGTAAAGCTGGAAAACACACTGTCAATCGACTGCCCGAGTTGCTCCTCGATACGTTGCCGTGCCTGTTCAGCGGGGAAGGGCGGTACCTTGTCCTGCAGGCGCGCCAGCTCTTCGGCAATATCATCGGGCAGCAGATCACGGCGGGTGGACAGAATCTGGCCGAATTTCACAAACACCGGGCCAAGATCTTCACAGGCCAGCCGCAGACGTGCACCGCGCCCCAGATCGCGCGGCGTGCGGTGCAGACGCCAGGGACCGACTTTCAACAGCAGGCGCCCGTACCAGGGTAGTGGAACGTCCAGCACTAACTGATCAAGGCGGTAACGGCAGATGATCTGCAGAATACGCAGCAGGCGAAACAGGGCAGTCAGGTTCATGTGTCGGGTGATTCCGGGTCGGGTTGCTCAAGCTGTTGCACGCGGGCTTCCAGCCGTTCCAGGTCCAGGCGTAATTGATAGAGTTGCTCAGCCCGGACCTCGGCTTCGGCTTGGCCAACCAGTTGCCGGCTTTCCTCGGTCAGGTATTCGGACAGGCTGCGACCCAGACTCTGGCGCACCTGCCCGCCCCACTGCCAGCCATCTCGCAGCAAGCCAGCCAGTGCATGGGCCGGAACCGGGCCAAGCCAGCGCGCCAGTTCGGCTTCGCCATCCAGCCGCAGGCCGCCCAGCGCATTTTGCAGGCTGACCAGCACCTGGCTGTCGCCGCTCAATTGAACTTGCGGGTCTTGAAGCAAGGCTTGACGCTGATCGCTGACCAGCAGTCTGACGAGCAGGGAACTAGGCGCACTCAAGCTGCAATCGGCCTCGCCGTCATAGGTCAGCATCAGATCGATACGCGCCTCGGCAGGTAATAGAAAGAGTTGCCAGTCCGGCTCGCTGCCACGAATGGCAATCACCTTGCCCTGCAGGGCGGCCAGGCGCCGCGCTGTCAGAGGATCGCGGGCGAGCGCCGCAGCCAGGCTGCGCTCGACACCGGCCAGCAGCGCCTGACTGAGCATCAGGGCTTGATTCCCCGGTGCAGCGCGACCACGCCGCCGGTCATGTTGTGATAGCTGACACGGGCAAACCCGGCCGCTTCCATCATGGCCTTGAGGGTTTCCTGATCCGGGTGCATGCGGATCGACTCAGCCAGATAGCGGTAACTCTCGGCATCGTTGGTCACCAGCTTGCCCATCAATGGCAGCAGCTTGAACGAATACTGGTCATAGGCCTTGGACAGCAGTTTGTTGCCCGGTTTGGAAAACTCCAGCACCAGCAACCGCCCACCGGGTTTGAGTACCCGCAGCATGGACGCGATGGCGGTGTCCTTGTGGGTCACATTGCGCAGGCCAAAGGCAATGGTGATGCAGTCAAAGTGGTTATCGGGAAAGGGCAGGGCTTCGGCATCGGCCTGTACAAAACGCACATTACCTGCCACCCCGAGATCGAGCAGGCGGTCGCGGCCCACGCGCAGCATGGATGCATTGATGTCGGCCAGCACCACCTCGCCTTCCGGGCCGACCAGGCGCGAGAACTTGCGCGTCAGGTCGCCGGTACCACCGGCGATATCCAGCACCCGATTGCCGGCACGCACGCCTGACAACTCAATGGTGAAACGCTTCCACAACCGGTGAATGCCCGCTGACATCAGGTCATTCATCAGGTCGTACTTGGCCGCCACGGAATGAAATACCTCGGCAACCTTGCTGGCCTTTTCCGATTCGGCCACGGTCTGAAAACCGAAGTGTGTGGTGTTTTCTGAGTTCTGCTTATCGCTCATGGTGTCCGTCTGCCTGGGCAAATCAGCGCTCATTCTAACCGCATTTTTGCCCCACGCGGGGGTTTTCCGGTGGTCACGGGGTCGCATCTGCAAGGTGACGCGCTACGGGCTTTGCGGCATGCTATGGCTTTCCAACAGTGCAAATAAGAGAGACTGACATGGCAACTGTCGATATTACCCGCGAGCATAGCCTCGGCAAGGAATCCGCGCGTGAAAAGGCCCAGCTCCTGGCCGACAAGCTGGCCCAGAAACTGGATGCCACCTGCACCTGGGAAGGCGACGACCTGAAGTTCAAGCGCAGCGGTGCCGATGGCTGCATATCCGTCTATGAAGACAAGGTCCGGGTCACGGTGAAACTGGGTCTGATGCTGACGCCCATGGCCGGCATGGTCAAAGGTGAGATTGAAAAGGCATTGCAGAAATACCTCGGCTGATCCGACGATGAATGACTTTCTAGTATGTGTTTTCTAAATTAACGGCGTAGCTTGGCCATCAAGGGTCAATAACGACCCAGTTTTTAATCCACATCAGGAGTATTAACCATGGCTAAAGCTACCGCCAAGAAAGTCGAAGAAACCACCGCCTCTGTTGCTGGTGACATCAAGAACTATGCACACCAGATCTGGTTGGCCGGCCTGGGTGCCTATGCCAAAGCAGGCAAGGAAGGCGCTGACTACTTCAAGAAGCTGGTAAGCGAAGGCGAAGCACTTGAGAAGCAAGGCAAGGAACTGGTTGCCACTCAGGTCGAGTCCGCTACCACCCTGGTCAACAGCAAGGTAGAAAGCATCAAGGACCGTATCCAGGCCCGCACTGGTGGCAGCCTGAACAAGGTTGAAGAAGTATTTGATGACCGCGTTGCTTCTGCCCTGAGCCGCCTGGGTATTCCGAGCAAAAAGGACATTGACCAGTTGTCTGCTAAGCTTGATGATCTGAGTGCTGCACTCAAGTCGATCGACAGCAAGTAAGGTCATATAGGAGTAACTCCATGGCGGGTAAAAAGAAGCAGGATAAGGACAGCAGCTGGGTGAGTGAGATCGAGAACTACTCACGTCAAATCTGGCTGGCTGGTTTGGGTGCTTATGCCAAAGTTGGCAAGGAGGGCGCCAAGCTCTTCGAAAACCTGATCAAGGACGGCGAGGCTGCTGAAAAGACGGCCAAGGCCGAAATTGACAAGCAGGTTGAATCCATCAAAGGCAAAGCCGGCAAGAGCAAGAAGAATTCCGTTGACGCTGCCAAATCAAAGGTCGAACAGGCCCGCGAGAAGGTATCAGGCAAGTGGAATGAGCTGGAAGAAGCCTTTGACAAGCGCCTGAACAACGCTGTTTCCCGCCTGGGAGTTCCCTCCCGTGACGAGGTCAAGGCATTGAATGCCAAGGTTGACGAGCTGACCAAACTGATCAGCAAGTTGACTGGCGGCAAGGCCCCGGCCAAGGCTGCCCCCAAGGCAGCGCCCAAAGCCGCCGCCAAACCGGCAGCCAAGGCAGCGCCGAAAGCCGCTCCCAAGGCTGCGGCCAAGCCAAAGCCAGCCGCCAAGCCGGCAGCTAAAGCAGCGGCAGCGCCCAAGCCAGCGGCAAAACCGGCAGCCAAGCCAGCGGCTAAACCCGCTGCGAAGCCAGCCGCCAAGCCCGCTGCGCCTAAGGCCCCAGCCAAGCCTAAAGCACCGGCCAAGCCCAAGGCTGCTCCAAAGGCAGCACCCAAGGCGACCCCGGCAGCGACCAAGCCAGCCGCACCGGCGCCAGCACCTGCTGCCACGCCAGCCCCGGCAGCAGACAAGCCGGCAAGCTGAGGCTCGGTATCACGTTCTCCCGGCTAGCTCAGCGGGTTAACGGGATAAACAAAAACACCCCGCTCGGGCCTGGCTCGGGCGGGGTGTTTTTTTATGGGTGATGTACGGGTAACGCCGCAGATCATGAACAGCCTCTGGCTGCTTTGCCGAACTGTTGTTCGCGGTCAAGCCCGCTCCTAACACGATCGGTGTGGCTGCAGGATCTTATGGTCGGCATAGGGTTTTGTAGGAGCGGGCTTGACCGCGAATGCCCGTATGTATGCGTCAAGGTGCCACTGGGAGTTGGCCATGGCTGGGTGTTTTTTATGGGTGGGGTATGGGTAACGCCGCAGATCATGAGCGGCCTGTGGCTGCTTTGCCGAACTGTTGTTCGCGGTCAAGCCCGCTCCTACACGGTTGGAGTGGCTGCAGGATCTTATGGTCGGCATAGGGTTTTGTAGGAGCGGGCTTGACCGCGAATGTCCCGATTGCATCCCCCGGCACCCCGCGCGACCCTGGCCTGGCTTTCTTTGGGTAATGTGCGGGTGAAAAAATGGCACGGCTGATTTTGTGACGTACTAGCCAATGCTGGACTAATGGCATTGTGATAGCTCAGTACATAAGGATAATGCCGTATCTGTTTTAATGCCGACCTGGGATGGATGTCGATGTGTGCCGGGAAAGGCGCGAGATGGTAATCAAACCGCCCTTGTATTAACGATTGATTGCATTCCGTCCCGCTTCAAAAACCGCAAAAAAGGCCGGCATCAAAACACACCCAACTATATTTCCTTGAAATGCCTACTGGTTCACATTCCCGTTTTGCCGGCCATCGGCATTGTCATATAATGCGCGCAGTGTTGGGCTAGGGCTTAACAAGCAAGATTAATGAAATATTCATACTTTAAGGATGACCATAATGGCAAAAGGTGCTGCCAAAGGCAGAACGTCAACATCGCTCGCGGATGAAGCGGTCGAAAAATACACCAAGAAGCGCGCGGTCGAAACCACTGAGAAAACCGAAGAAAGTACAGTTTCCAATCAGTTTGCTCAAATCGAAAGCAATCCGTTTCACCAAATAGTCATTCAGTCAGACGCCTCCCCAACTGAAAAAAAAGACGCTGTCGCCAGAGCCTTAGCCTATAACGCGACAGAGTCAAAAGAGGAGAATGAAGCCAGGCTCGCCTCTTTTGAAGAATTCAAAGAATACTTGATGGCTTATCGCAAAGAGATGTCGAAAGAGATTATCCGTCTTGCCGACACCGAAGCCTTTTCCGAGTTGCAAGCGGTCTTTGAAGACATGAACTCGGCACTGCTCAACTTTGAAGTGCAGATCACGCCCCTGATTGAAATCATTGATGCCGTACACCGGCTCAACATGGCCAGTGATGGCGCCATGTACGATGTGTTCAAAGAGATCCAGGAAGACAAGGAAGAAGAAGAGCGGATTAAACAGCTGCGCGCTGAGCAGGAAGCGGAGCTGAATACGCTTGAGGCCAGTATTCTGGAGTTGAACCAGGATATCGCCGCCCTGCGTGGTGAGCGTTCCTGGTTTGGCCTGGGTGGCACAAAGAAAACTGCGTTGCAGACCATTGCTCGCAAAGAAGTGCTGATCGAAAGCCATAAGCAAGCCACTACGGCATTGCGTGAAAAGATTGAAGCCACCACCTTCAACCGTGAATCCAAGTTTGCCGAGTTCGCAAAGGAAAAAGAACAGCTGCGTGAATTGCTGGATATTACCTCTGCCGAGCATAAGGATCGTCAGGAAGGCCTGGTAAAAGCGGCGCTGAACTTTGTCAATACAACGGACGAGCGCACCGGCTCAGTTCTGTCGCGCATGGACCAGATCAGATCACAGATCAAGAATGTCGATACGGTAAACGGCAATATGAAGCGGATTTTTGCCGTCGTCAGCGACGGTATAAAAGACGCAGAAGTCAGTAATGCTGATATATCCAACGCCTTTAGTGCTGTTCCCGAGGCAGAAACCACCCTGGCGCAATATGAGCGTGAAGATAAGCTCGAGGCCGTTAACGAGCATATTGAAACATTAACGGCATCCAAGGTAGATACGTTAAGCACGCTGGGTGAGCTGCAGGAAGAAAGCATGAACATCAAGTCCATGCGTGACACCAATAACCAGCAAATCAGCCATACCCGCAAGATGCACACCAGCGGCACGGCGGGTATCGCAAGCCGTTTGAGCACCGTATTGACCGCTGTTTCGTCCGCTGCCTTGAATGAAGCGCGTACCACGACACAGAACACGCTGAACAACATGAACACCATCACGCATGATATTGCTCAGAACGAAGCAATCAAGAATGCGACCAATATGCACTTGCAAAACGATGAGCTGTCCAAAGCCATTGAACAGCTGGCGACCTACAAGGACATCAGCGACAAGGCGACGGAAATTACCCGCTCGGCATTGGAAGAGCAGAAGGTGCTGCAGCGTGAAATTGAAGCAACGGCCGCAGACCTGGCCAACTCCATCAAAAAAGCAAAAGGCATTACCGCTGAAGTCATGAATCAGGGCGCCAGCTCTGCTGAAGACAAGCCCGCTACCGCCCCGTCCAAAGAGGCTAAAACGCCTTTCCCGGATTTTAAAATTTAAGCCTGATTGGCCCTGAACCGTTAACCTGGCTCAGGGCCAAGTCTGTTGCCCGCGCTGGCGCCTTTGCTACACCCACAGCGCACAAAGATCAAAGGAGCTGGTCTGAAAGCCAGCAGTCCAAAAAGGAACGAGATAGTCAATGTCCGGACAAGCCAACACCCCGATACACGATCACCTGATACGTGGTCATGATTACCTTGCACAGCGTCCTGAATTTTCATTAATTGGCCGTACCAACACCTTGCAACAGCTAACCGCCATCCTCACGCGGCGGGACGCGAACAATATTCTATTGGTGGGTTCCGGTGGCGTAGGCTGTTCAGCACTGTGTCTGGGTTTGGAAGAGCGCAAGTCGGCAGAGGACGCCCCCTACGACCTGATCAGCAAGCGCTTTTTCTGGCTGGACAGTGATGGTTTGTTTGCCTCTGGCAATCCCAACACCATTAACGATAGTTTCCAGAAAACCCTCAAGACCCTGGCACGCACACCCGACAGCGTCCTGATCATTGAGGACATGCGCGACTTTATCGAGGCTTCACGCAGTAATGGTGCGTCCAATCTGATCAACGCGCTGATGCGCGCTGTGCGCAAAAAAGACACGCAAGTCATTATTGAAAGCCGCGATGCCGATCTGAATGTGGTGCTCAGTGCGCACTCTGACATGCGCGAGTATTACACGGTCCTGGATCTGAGCGAGCCGGCAGCCGATGAGTTGCTGGATATCGTTGCTCAAACGGCGCGCCGCCGATTGGAGCCGTTCCACAAAATCCGTATCACTGACTCGGCCATCGCCGCGGCGCTGGAACTGACGGAAAAATACCGCGTACGTGATATGGGTCTGAACCGGGCGCAGCCTGAACGTACCCTGACCTTGCTGGACCGCGCGTTGACCAGTTATCGGCTACGAGCGCATTCCAAGGACCCGAGTATAGTGGTGTTGGAAGCCGAGTTGGCTGCACTGGCGCAAGACGCGTCAAACGCTGCTCGCATGGATGAGCTGAAAGCCAAAATTCAGGACCTGTCTCACAGCTGGCAAACGCGCCAGCAAGCCATAAAAAAACTCTTCCAGGAGTTGCGCAGTGGCGAAGAAAGTATTCGCCGTTTGGACAATGAACTGGAAACACAGTTGCTCAAAGAAGCAGAAGCCCGACAAAGCGCAGGCGAGGACAACGAAGCAAAAAGCAGCACCGCCGCGATGAATCGATTTATGCTCGACACAGTGAATATCGACTCGGAGATCATTACCCGTATCAAGCAAAAAATCGCCCAGTACGAATCCCTGGTTAAAGAAAAGAAAGACGAGTTTGAGGCGCAAACCAAGGCAATCAACGACCAGTTAGCGCTCGAACAAGAGCAGGTTCTGATGGAGTTCAGCGCGATCTCCGGTATTCCGGTGACCAAGCTGACGCAGGACGAGCGCAAAAAGCTGCTGCATCTCGATGCCCAATTGGCCCAGCGTGTGTTTGGTCAAGAGGTCGCCATAACCAAGCTGGCCAATCAGGTGCGTGTGGCCAAGGCCGGGTTACAGGCACCCAACAAGCCCCAGGCTTCGTTCTTGTTCCTGGGGCCTTCCGGCGTTGGTAAAACCGAAATTGCCAAAGCCCTGACGGCAGAACTCTTTGACGACGAGAACGCACTGCTGCGGTTTGATATGTCCGAGTACATGGAGAAGCATGCGGTGGCCAAACTGATCGGTGCGCCACCGGGTTATGAGGGCTATGAAGCCGGCGGCATTCTGACCAACGAAATGCGTAAAAACCCGCGGCGCATCATCCTGTTTGATGAGATCGAAAAGGCACACCCGGATGTCTTCAACGTGTTTTTGCAGATTCTCGATGATGCGCGGCTCACCGATAACCGGGGCCTGACCGTTTCGTTCAGGGACAGCATCATCATGATGACCACCAACATTGGTACCCAGCACTTCCTCGGTGAAAGCAATTTCAGCGTGGCGGAAGAGTTGGCCATGGCCGATCTGGAAGAGGTCTACCGCCCTGAGTTCCTGAACCGCTTTAACGGCCGACAAAACATTGTCTGCTTCAAGACGCTGAGCCTGTCGATCATAGAAATGATCGCAACGCGTGAAATCAGCAAGCTCAACCAAATGGTGCAAACCACCATGCCCAACCTGACCATCAGCATGGATGCATCGGCACTGTCTGCCATGTGCCGAGACCATTACAAGCCGGTCAATGGCGCCCGCGGCATTACCGGTTATATCGAAGGTGTTATCAAACCCGAGATTGCCAACACCGTCCTCTTTGCCGAGCAGTCCAGCGGCACCATCAGCATCGGGTACGATGAGGCGGCACGCAGCGCGGTGATGAGCTTGCCGGATGGTCAACGGGTTGAATCCGCCCTCACCACAGGACCCTGACAATGCCAGAAAACGATCCGCTGGCTGAGCGGGCGCGCAGGCTCGAAGAGACCGCCAGCAGACCGGCCAGCGTGGCGGATAACCGCCCTGCCTGGGTGGGCGGCCTTGACCGCACGCTCAAGCTCCAGGGCGGACTGATCAAAAGCTATGATGCCTTCATGCTTATCCTGGGTAGGCTGGCAAAGGGGCTGCAAGCGCTCTGGTGGGTGGTCCGCAAGCTGGTGCAGCTGGCCACCAGCGTGTTCAATTGGGCTGCCTACGAGCGAGAAGATGGCAAGCTGAAATTACAGGCCAGCGGCGAGCCGATTTTTTCCTCAAAGCGGCTTGTGGCCCACTTTTTTGGCGGCCTGGCTGCGGCCTGGCTGCTGCATATTGCCTTCTCGGCGATCTATTTCCACTCAACGACCTTTGACGAGTTGGTATACACAACCGGCAAGCAGGAAATTCAAACCGGCGAACTCTATCAGTTTACCGGCTGCACCTCGTTACCCTGCAGCACAGCCTTGGAAAACGGCAAGTTCTACCAGATTACAGAAAGCTGGTACTTCCCTTACCTGGTGTACCCGGAAGAGAACGTCTTTGCCAACATTCCGCAGCAGGATGCGGCCTGCCTGGTCAAAGGCTATGGCCTCTACTTTCGTCGCTTGAAGTTTATTCACCGCCGCTTGCAGTGGTACCAGAACGTATACAGCGTAGCCTGCCGGCCCTACACCGACGAAGAAAAGCAACAGGCGGTCAATTCAGGTCAGGTAAGAACGGTAGACCACGACAAGTTGGATCCAGCTGATAGCCGGTAGAGCCCTATAGGCGCGGATAGATCGCTGTAGCAGCGCCCGACCCGGTTCAGAGTACCTGAACCGGGTCGCTCGTCGCCTTCCAGCTGTTAAGCCTCAGGCTCGGCAAAGCCGACAAAGCGAGCCACCTCGCTGACCGGGCGGCGCTTGGACACCACGGCGTTGGCCGGAAAGTCCTCATCGGGATAACCCATGGCCACGCAGATCATGATCACCTGATCCTCCGGGATGCCGGCATGCTTGCGTACCACCGGCGAATGCATGATGCCCTGACTGTTTACCACGCAACCCAGGCCGTGGGCCCAGGCGGCATTCACCAGGCCATTGACCAGCGCACCACAATCGAACTGGGCAATGTCGCCTTCCTGCAGCACGCGATCATAGGTCACGACAATGGAGACCGGCGCATCAAACTGGCGAAAGCCGCGCAAAATCCAGTCCTGACGCTTTTCCTTGTCGTCACGGGCAATACCCATGGCCTCGAAGAGTTGTACCGCGATCTCAACCTGACGTTGCCGGTGCGCGCCCTCGTAGGTGCCAATACCACGGCTCTCCTTGGAAGGGGGTACGCCATTGAGCATGCGCTCGGTATTCTCGGCGCGAATCCGGTCCAGCGGCTCACCGGTCAGCACATGCAGATGCCACGGCTGGGTATTCATGGACGAGGGTGCTCGGGCGGCCAGTGCAATGACGTCTTCGAGCACGCTGCGCGGAATCGGTTGCTGCTTGAACGCGCGAATGCTGCGACGCCCGTAAACCACTTCTTCGTAATTCACCTTTCTCTCCCATGACTATTTGAGGGCTCTGATGCGCTGTTACCACGCGCTTACCCGTCTGCGAATCAGACCATAGCACAAGGCTGCTGGCGCTCAGCCAGGTGATAAAGGGCGGGAATAGGGGGGTATGCGGAGCAGGATGGCGACGCTGTTTGGGCGCAGGTCGATCAGCCCGGGAACCAGCGATCACCGATGCTTTGCCGATGGCCTTGCGGCCGCATCGGCAAGATCAGCAAAACGCAACATGGAAAAATGGCGTGTGGGAATGCGTTGCATCGCCACGAACCGCCTGACGGCATCTGCACATGCACCAAAGAGGGAGCGAGTTACGCGTTGATATTGGATTTGAAGGCGTTGATGGCCTTCTTCACCCGCTCCAACAGTGTGAACTCCGTGAGGTCGGCAAATTCGCCAGCATCAAAGAACACACCGTCACAGTAGTGGCAGGATTCGAGTTCAATGTGCTGCTGGGTGCGATCGACCATTTTCAGCATGGGTTTTTTGCACTCCGGGCAATCAATATCACGGACCAGGTTGTAAGCTGCCGCGGCGTTTGTGTTCGACTCATCGATTGATTTTGCGGCGGCCAATGACTTGGCGATTTCATGGCTTGAGTCCCGGAACCAGATACCGTTGCAACCACTGCATTTTTCAGCTGAAAACCTGAAATCGTCGATCTTGTTCATTTGCGAAGCACATTTTGGGCAATGCATAACGCCTCCTTGGTTATCTTTATGAATCATTCCGTCATCAGTATCACGCCGTGGCAGAGATCAAACGGCGGTGAATCAGAACTGATCACACCCGCCGTCATATCAGGACCATCGGCATGCGTATTCTCGCTTGATCAAGCCCGATACCGCAATTCAAGCTGTTGCTCTTTACCCTGGCTAAGCCTGGGCCAATCCAGCTTCGGGCTTGCCCGAATGGAACAGGCTTCAACCTTCGTGGGTATCCGGCCCGGCGTCTTTGTAGCGCGGCAGCGAGTCTGCCGTTTCGAACCAGGCAATCTTGCTTTGCTGCCAGATGTGGTATTGCGGGAGTACCTGCGACGGGTCCTCCAGACTGGCCAGGGTGACGTCAATGGTCTTTGCCGATTGCGATTGGCGGAATGCGATTTGGGTGCCACAGGCACCACAGAACTCCCTTTGACTGTGCGCGCTTGACTGAAAAATGCTGGGCGCGCCCCTTGTGTACGAGAAACCTGTAATGGCCACGGTTAACCATGCGATGCTGGGTGCGCCGCTGGAGCGTTGGCACAGCCGACAATGGCAGTAACCTGCATCAATCGGCTGGTCGGTAATGCGGTACCGGACTGCGCCGCAGAGACATCCGCCTTCAAGTGTCTGGAGCATGGTTATTACCTGGGAGGCCAAGGCTGTGATTCATTGCCTGAGCAAAACAAAGTTCTCAGCCGCTGAAGCGGCGAACCACATCCATAATAATCCTGGATGCAGGGGTTAAAGGTCATCTGCATTGATGATCCCGCCATACTCGTCAGAGTAGACATACTTGCCTGACAGGACGCCCTCTACAAAAGCGGTGAAATATTCTTCGAAGTTGCTGGCCTGCAGCTCTCGCTCAGCCATGTCGTGCCACATGGTAATGACTTGTCCGACAGAGCCGGAAGCGGCGGGATCGAGGTCGATACAGAGGTGATCACCACCACCGTTGTGGGTGAAGGGAATCCACTTCGGGTTCCACCAATCGTCTTTTATTTCTGCTTCAGGCTCCGAGGAAAAATCGTCGAAATCCCCTCCATCGAGAAGCTCTTTCCATACCTGCCACTGGTTATGGATTTCTTCACAGGACAGGAACTCCATGCCATCGAATATTGAGGCGAATCCGCTCTGGCCGTTGTGCACCTTCAGGCATGCAATGAAATCAGCCGGAAGCTTCGCACCCAGTTTTTCCTCGAGTTGCGAAATTTGCTCATCAGTTGCAGGCGGATTTAAGAAGGTAATACCTTCTGGCCAGTGTGCTGACAGCCATGCTTCAAATTTTTGCCATGTTTGCTTCATCAACCTGTCCTTGTTTGTGCGTGTTGAGGGGGCTTGTTCATCGTAGCAGGTTCGACGCGGGTAACTGCCGGATGAACCTTCGACGCTGCGTCACCTGCCAGCACGAAAATACTCAAACTGTTCTCCATCCGGGAATTGCAGCAGCATTTTCTCGTCATCGAGTGCCAGAATGTCAACGACCATGCGTCTGGTGAAAACATCACCGTACTCAATGTGCAGCCTGTTGCCCTGGGCGCAATACTCGAACTCAGGAACTCTCAATGGCTCATAAAAGGTACCACCACTGTCGCCAAAGGCGGCGCCCAGGTTTTCAATGTCAGGTACTTCCGAAATGAACCAGGTCTGCTGAAGCTCCCAGGACGAGAAGCTACGGTTATCAATGCATTCCTTGCTGCATCCGACCAGCGCCAAAAGGGACACGGCAAGTAGCGACGCTTTCATGTCTGTTCATACTCCCGGTGCAAGGCAACCGCCTCGCGACCAATGAGATCAATGGGTAACGGCTGGCTGAGAGGGAGGCTTAGATTCCCTTCTGCGCCTCGATACGGCGCTAGCGCCTTAATAAGCTCAGCACGCTTCATGCTGGGTGCGGTAGCGTACAGACCTCACCGCTGGGTACGGCTGATAATAATGAGTTACCAAAGCTGCACAGCAGCGTATCACGCGCCAAGGCGGTGCTTTGAGTAACTCACGGTCTTCAGCACCAGAGGAATGCCATGTCGTTTTTAATTTATATGATCGGACTTGCTTTGACCGTTGGCGGCATTGCCTGGGGGCTTGTGACCGCAGGCCTGGCTACTGTTTATGTGAGTATTTTTTGTGTCATCGTACTGGGTGTAGGCATCATGATGGCGGTTTCACGGACCCGCTCCAAGGACTCGTCGCCCTAGTGCTTCACCTGCCGAGCTGAAGATTCCAGGGGCTTACAGCGAATAGGGGGGGGCAACGCCCCGCCAGGCTAAGCAGTTTGGCAAGTCATTTATACGAGCCCATCTTTCCACGCGTAGTACATTCCCTGGCTGAAGCAATGAGCCATGTTCTCATCGCTCGCCCACGGATAGCGTTCTTTGAATACCCGGGAAAACGCATCCTGATCCACACCGCTACTTGCCTTCTCCGCCAGTTCATACATCTTGGCGTGACCGAATTTCATCGCTTCCTGGCAGATGGCATTGTAGTCATCAAGCTGTGTGTCGGTAAGAGCGGGCTCTATTGCGCCGAGTCTTGCCTGAATAGGTTTTAGCCAATCTGTACCCCATTCCATGGCCAGCTTAAGCCCGAGATTGAGCACTTTTTCGTTTGGAAAGGCGCGGTCCTCATTGCTGTCTGGGTACATGTTACTCACCGGTATCAATGCCATGCTTTGCGGCGAAAAGGCCGTCCTGGCCCGGAAGAGGCGACAACAGCCGATTGCTATAGACTTTGCTCGGGGAGGAGTTGTGGATTCCAGACAACCTCCCACAAATGGCCGTCAATATCCTGAAAATAGCCTGCATAACCACCCCAGAAAGTATCCTCCGCCGGTTTCACAATACGCGCACCAGCCCGTTCAGCCTGGCCCATTACTTCATCAACCTCGGACCTGGACATCACGTTATGGCCGATCGAAAACGCCGCTGCGTTGGGAGGCAGCAGCTGCAGGCCAGAATCATGCGCAAGGCTGCGTCTCGGCCAGAGCGCCAGCTTGAGACCAGAAGACAGATCGAAGAATGCCACAGCCCCATGTTCGAACTCCTGGCCGACTATCCCTTCCGTCGAGAATCCAAGACCGTCTCGATAGAACAGGACGGCTTGCTCAAGATCATCTACGCCAAGTGTGATAACAGAAATGCGTGGCTTCAATGCTTTGGTTTCCTTGGTCGTCAGCGACAGGCGGCCTGAGAAGGGTGTCTGGTGGAGGGTCATCAGCCCGGAGCAGACTTGATGGCATGGTTATGTGCAGAATGCCTGATTAAGCAGGGCCGACCAACTGTGCAATAACGATAGACAGGCCAATCATTAGGGCAAACCCGATCAGAGACACTATTAGATGGGTTAGGGTCGAAGCACGCTCATGCTCATTGATGGACTCCTGCGGCAGCCTACCAACGCTGATTACGCGACACAGTACCCAGCCAACATACCAGGCAAGGGTCTCGAAAATAAACTCCCAGAACAGCCAGACCAAAGCGCGAACCAGCACGCCAACTAGCCGCAAAATGCTTTTTACCGCCCCTTCTGCTAACTCCTCCAAGGATTCATCTCCCTAAAATACAGAACGTGGCGCAGTGGAAAGGCATCCGAATTGGTGATCCTGCCAGCGGCCGGTGCCCGACGGGCACGAACGGCTATCCAAAAAAGCATCCGTGTGTGTCTTCAGCCACTATATTGAGAAAGTCGGAAAGTGATTTGACTTTGGGCATTGGCTCATATCCGTGCCACTTCAGATCGGCGCGCTGCCAGAGTATCTTCCAGCAGCCTTCAGCTTTCACAAAGGTGGCCTTTGCCACTGGCGTTTCAATTTTGGCTGAAGGATCCCGCCAATGTGGTCGTATTTCGAATATTTCCACACTCTGGCCTTCTATCCTATAGCCAAGATCAAGCTCATTGCGGATGTGTTCAGGAGGGCGTCGCACCTTCATGAATGCCTCGACCTCTTTCTCGCATTTGTTAATTTCGAATTCACTTATAGTCATGATAATTCACCGATGTCCGTCCGGCGTAGGGCCTAAGGCCCGGAACGCACTACAAGAGTCGGTTATGTGGTGCGCGGCGCAAACATGATGATAGCCATCCCCATCAGCGCAACAGCCGAGCCAAGCAAATCCCAAGCGGTTGGGCGAATACCATCGACGGCCCACAGCCACACGATTGCCATAAAAATGTACACACCACCATACGCAGCATAGACCCTGCCGGCAGCGGTGGGGTGCAGCGAAAGCAACCATGCAAATGCTGCGAGACTCAACGCACCTGGAACAAGAAGCCAGATGGTTTTGCCCTCACGAAGCCAGAGGTAAGGCAAATAACAACCCACAATCTCAGCTAATGCAGTGACGAGAAAAAGACCGACTGTTTTCAACTCTGGCAATGAAATTGCCCTCCTGGCAGAAACACATAATCCGAAGCCCCGCAGCGGCCAACGGCTGCGAATGGGTGCGATTCAGTCGGAACCCAACGCTCGCCATCACCGTGACAAAACCTCGGCGAAGCGGAGGGTATGGCATCCGGTGCATGGCTTGGTTATGTTTCGTTTGCTGGTAATTCGAGCTGCCTCTCACTCCGCCAGACTCGTATGAGCACAACCTCTTTAGCTTGCCTGAGATAGACAACTCGAAACGGCGCGTGAATCAATTCGCGAATATGATCCAGGTTGAATTCAGGAACTACTCGGCCAGCATCAGGGTGGAGTTGAAGCATTTCGCTATGCTCCAGGATAGCAGCCACGAAATCATCACCGATATGCGGCACATCCTGCTCTTTGTAATACTCCTGAATAGCCTGTAAGTCCTCAAGAGCGGACTGTGCGATGCGTAATTCCATTTACTTGATGCCCAACGTTTTCTTGACGTCCTCCAACGATACGGTGTTGCCCTCGCGAACATCCATAAGCCCCCGCGCCACCGCCTTTACAAACCGCAATTCCTCTGCGGTTCTTTCATAATCCTCGAGCCCCTGCACAACAGCTATACCGCGGCCACGGCTGGTGAGCAGGATGGGGCGATGCGTGTCCTGCGCTCGCCCAACCACCTTTCCGGGATTGATCTTCAGGTCTGATAGAGGAATGACATCCTCGGAAAATTTCACTTGCATAGTGATTACCTAGTCAACGATTTGGTGCCATTATTAGCACCAGTTAACAGGTGCGGTCAAGAAGCATAACGCCCGGCACACGTGCCGTTTTGTAGCCGCGGAGCGGCGGAAAAGCGGTCACGGTGCTGCCGCTTGTTAAATTCTTACACTAGCAAAATGGCTGACGCCAACCCGACCAGCACTAAGAATAGTGATGCCCACATTAATGCTCTATGGCGTGAGGGCTTGAGTAAACGGTAGTGCCTTAGCCAAAAATGACCCGCCATAAGACCAGAAACACCAAACCACAAGGACGAAACAAAATAAGCGCTATAGCCGTGATAGAAGACACTCGAACTGCGACCCCAAAAAACGGCCTCAGCGTTCAGCAGAAGAAGCACCGTATAGCCGGAAAGCAGAATGGGCAAAAAAATGCCGAGTGAAAGTGCCTCGATTTTCTTGAAACGCGGAATCGTGTCCATGACCGCCTGAAATTTAACGCCTGAGTTAAGCCGCGTCGCGGAGCGACGTCGGCTTGAATGATTGGTTAGGGCTCACGCTTCTGAGCCCACCCGTTCTCGTCGATGTAATCGGAAAAATCTGGTTGCGATGACATGCTAATTGGAAGGTTGTTTCGCATCACCACATCCAGGACAGCCATCGCATTTGGCGGTGGCTCCCCCGCAGGGTTGTCCCGGTAGTACCAGACCGACCATCCCTCTGTCTTAAACGTTTGCAAATTCTGCTCCAGCTGCGTCAAGTCGATTGGCTTGCCATTGAGCAGAATTTCTCCAGAGCCGAGCACACTAATACGTGCGACACGATCCGGTTCGAGGAGCTTTGAACAAGAGGCGGACATGAGCACAAGTGCTCCGAGGAAGACCAGCAGGTAGAGATTTCTCATGTGAGTCCTAACGCCCGCCATAAGCGGCCGAGTGGAACGAGGTCCGGCGCACGCAGTGCGCGAACTTAATGGCTTGGTTATGCATTGGTGGACGACCACCACAAAAG
>PGZJ01000014.1 GCA_002840055.1 Gammaproteobacteria bacterium HGW-Gammaproteobacteria-11
CAAACCGGCCATGATCGCAGCGCGCTCTTCCATTTCATCACGCAGGCTGGCTGCAAGCTGCTCATCCTCGTCATCGACATGACGGAATTTCTTCGGCAACTCGCCCACCCCGATAACACCATAGGGATGCATGATCGCCATGCGCTCCACCAGGTTGGCCAATTCACGTACGTTGCCCGCCCAGTCATGACGGCACAGCGACATGATGGCGGCCGAGTTGAAGCGAATGGAGCCGCGCTTCTCGTGCTCCATGCGCGAAATCAGCTCGTTCATCAGCAGCGGAATGTCTTCGATGCGCTCGCGCAGCGGCGCCATCTCGATCGGGAAGACATTGAGGCGGTAATACAGGTCCTCACGGAAACTGCCGTCCTCGATCATCTTCTCCAGGTTCTTGTGCGTGGCGGCGATGATCCGCACGTCGGCCGTCTGCGTCTTGTTGCTGCCCACACGCTCGAAGGTTCGCTCCTGCAGCACGCGCAGCAACTTGACCTGCATCGGCAGCGGCATGTCACCGATCTCATCGAGAAATAGCGTACCGCCGTTGGCCAGCTCGAAGCGCCCTGCCCGACTGGTGATGGCTCCGGTGAAGGCGCCCTTCTCGTGACCGAACAACTCGCTTTCCAACAACTCGGCCGGAATCGCACCACAGTTGACCGGCACAAACGGCGCTTCGCGGCGCTTGGAGTGGTAGTGCAGATTGCGCGCCACCACTTCCTTGCCAGTTCCGGACTCGCCGAGGATCAGCACACTGGCCTCGGTATCGGCCACCTGCTGCATCATCTGCCGCACCTGCTGAATGGCACGACTGGTACCGACCAAGCTGCGAAACAGATTGGGTTCGCGCTGCCGACCCCGATCACGAGCCTGATCGTACATCTCGCGATAGACCTGGGCACGATGCAGAGAGTCGAGCAGCTTGTTATAGCTGAGCGGAGTCTCCAGGCTGGCCAGCACGCGTCTGCGCAAATCTTCCGGCCACTCGACGATACTGGAGTCGCCAACCGTCAACAGCGGCAGGAACTCATCCCAGCCGGCAATCTGCTTGGTCAGTTCGAGCGCACCGCCCTTGGCCTCGACATCACCCAGCAACACGCTGAGCACTTCGCGGCTGGAAGCGAGCTCGGCAACCGCATTGCGCCAGTCCTGGCTGGTGCAGGCCAGATGTTCTTCCCCGAGAAAACTCAGAATGATCGCCAACTCGTGGCGGCGCGCAGCATTGTCGTCAATCAACAGGATTTTGGTTTCACGCCACATCTTGTGCTTGTCTGACCCGAGAAGTGAGGAAAATTACGCGCCAGATCTTCGGCGCGCACCGGCAATTAGCCACTAGTAAAGTCAAAAAATTGAAGCCAGTCAATTTTATGGCGTAACTTTTTTGCCCGCTAATGGAATTAGCTAAGCAGCTGTTTGCAGAGCCGGGTAGTGAAAACCGATAAAAAAGAAAGAGAAACGCAGGCGGAGAGAGGGACAACCGAGCCGAACCTGCTGGTTAAACTCGGTAAACACGCCGTTATCAGCCGAAAAGCTGATAAACCTTGGCTCCCTGGCGGGACTGATTGAGCTGGACCAGTTCGCCGGCCAGGCGCTGCTGCTCGGTCTGACAAACGGTCACCAGCTCACGGTACAGTGACAGCAGATTTTCCAAGCCACTGCGTAGCTCTTCTTCATCGTGACTATCGACCATAGCCGCGTCGACGACCATGCGGCACTGCAGATCAAGCTCGCCAATCGCGGCCCAGTCCTGTTTGGCCAGGGCGTCGCGCAGGGCCGAACCGGTCGCTTGCAAACGCTGGACGGATGAACTCATTCGCTTCTCCTCCGATGCTCGCTCGCTACTGAGCGATGGCATCCCAACCCTGTTTGACGTTACGCAGCAGCACAGAAACTTCTTCGAGAAGCTCGGGCTCGTTGCTCACATTGGCCTCGGTCAAACGGGCGATCATGTATTCGTACAGGCTATCGAGGTTACCGGCCAGCTCGCCACCTTGCTGGTGGTCGAGACTCTCGCGCAGTCCCGCGACGATGGCAATGCTCTTGCCGATCAATTCACCTTTCAGCGCTGTCTGTCCGCGCTCCATGGCACCACGTGCCTGAGCGATTCGAGACAAACCACCCTCCATCAACATCTGGATCAGTCGATGAGGGCTGGCGTCTGCAGCCTGCGCTTGGTTGTTGACGGTCTGATACTGCTTGAGGGCCGCCATTGCGTTCATAGTCGCTCTCGCTCTACCGATGGGCTGATACTTCAGGTATCGGCCCTGCAGCTCAAAGCTTTAACGCTTTTGTCGCTGAAACGGCCCAGCTAAGCCGAAAATGAAACGATCAATCACCCAGCAGGCGCCGGCTCGACCTCTGGACCAATGGCATCCCAGGCACTTTTGATATCACCCAACAGCACCTGAACTTCTTCCAGGGTACGCGGCGTATCGTCCAGAGCGACACCCGCTAAGCGGCGAGTCATATAGTCGTAGAGCGCATCCAGATTCTCGGCGATTTCACCGCCCAGCTCCTTGTCCAGAGCCGCCTGCAGCACACCCAGAATGGTGATGGTGCTGCCCACAGCCATGCCACGAATCTCGGTATCACCCTCGGCCTGTGCCTGCTTGGCCAACATCACACGCTGCAATGCGCCTTCGAGCAACAGCTGTACCGTGCGATAAGGCGATACCTCCTGGCTGGTCTTGACCTGCTTGTAGGCATCGATGGGATTCTTGCTCATGAATTACTTATCCTTTCTGACGAAACCCGGCAAGTTGGCCAGCATACCGCTCAAGCTTTCGCTAGTACGCTTGAGCTGACCGACCAGGGAGTCCATGGCGTTGTATTGGGCATAGAGGCGCGTCTGGATCTTTTCCACTCGCAGATCCAAGGCTTTGCGTTGCTCGTCAATATTCTTCTTGGTGCCGTTGAGTGCATCAGTACGCTGCTTCAGCACGCCATCGGTGGAAACATAACCGGACACCGCATTACCTAGGCGCCCCATCAGACCGCTTTCCCCGGTGAGGTAGCCGGCGACCTGGTCGAAGTTGTTGTCCAGGGTAGTGGTCAACTGGCTGTCGTTGAGCGTCAGCTTGCCATCCTTCTCGGTGGTGATACCCAGATCGGCGAGCGCGCGCACACCCCCCTCCCCCGTCATTTTCACCATTTCGTTGCGCAATGCGGAAAGAACGTTGCGCACCGAGGAGTCCCCCAAAAGGGGGCCGGTAACTGGCGTCGAGCCGTCCACCGGGACCACCGCCGTCAGTTGGGAAGTCGTGGTGATGAGGGCATTGTAAGCAGTGACAAACTTTTGCAGATTGCTTTTTACGCCGGCCTTGTCAACGCCCACGGTCAGGTTGATGGTCTTGCCTTCAAGCCGATCCGCTGAAGACTGAGCGGCAACGAGATCGAGAGTGACCCCCTCGAGAGCATCTTCGATCTTGTTGGTGTCACGCACCAACTGCAAACCGTCGATGGTCAGCTTTGCCGATTGGGCCTTGCTGATCACACCCGCTACACCCGTGTCGGAACTGGGCGGCAGGAATGCATCGGCATTGTCAGGATCTACTGCTGGGGTAAAAGCCTGAGAACTGAGGGCATTATTGCCCGATGTCACTCCGTCCTCGGTCACCGACACCTGAATATCGTTGCCCGCGCCGGTTTTGGCGGAGCTCAGCACCAGACGTGAGCCGGAGTCGTCGGTAATGATGCTGGCACTGACGCCGCTGCTTCGACCTGCCTCGTTGATAGCGTCGCGCATTCCGGCCAGGGTGTTGTTCCCTTCCGTGATTTCTACGGCGAAGCTCGAGCTGCCAGCGGAAATGGACATGACGCCACTGCTGAAGGTTGCCGTACCGCCGCCACTAACCGACTGCAAGCCCACCTTGCTGCTACTGGCCAGTTGTTGCACCTGCACGCTGTAATTACCCGCCGGAGCGGTAGTGGCTGCGGTTACCTTGAGCACGTTGGTATTGGAAGAACTCGCCGTGCGGGCCTCGAACAACGAAGCCTTATTCAACGAGTCGATCGCTGTCTTGAACGTGTTGAGCGCCCCGGTAAAGGTGCCCAACGCCGAGATACGGGCAACGGTGGTTTTCTCGAGACGGTCCAGCTGAGCGGTTTTCGGCGCTCGCTCGGAATTGACCAGTACCTTGACAATGCTGTCGATGTCGATTCCCGAACCGACTCCCGTGATACCTACCATGATCCTGTACCTCGTCAAAAATCCGACTGAATCCCATTCATGGGGAACACCAGTCAAAACTCATGCCAAGCCCCGAGATCTAAGCTTCGGCCTTGAACAATAGACTACGCACCTCCGACAGATTCTCTGCCAGTTTAAGCGCCTCCTCCGACGGAATCTGTCGGATGACATCACCCGAGCCCGCATCCGTCACCTTCACTACAACACGTCCGGACCCATCGTCGACCGCGAAGTTGATGCTGCGGCGAACCGACTGGACGAACTCTTGAATAGTCGCGACCGCTTCTTCGACCTGCTCACGACTGGCCTCCTTGACAGGAGCGCTGGCACCGGCGGAAGACTGCTCATCGCTGGCCCCGACAGGAACTGACTGGGGCAGGCTCTGCTTCTGCCGCGACTCGGTGACGCTCGAAACACCACCATCTCGGGCAACTACAGGATTTACTGCGGACTTTATCGAACCGACGTCCATAAATTTCTCCTCACAATGAGGTAACGGGGGGAAGAGCCAGGCCCTTCCCCCCGTAGTCTAGCGCTTTCGGCCTTAGCCCAGCAGGCTGAGTACAGCCTGCGGCAGCTGGTTGGCCTGAGCCAGGATCGCAGTACCTGCCTGCTGCAGGATCTGATTCTTGGTCAGCTCCGAGGTTTCAGCAGCGAAGTCGGTGTCGCGAATCCGGCTACGAGCAGCCGAGGAGTTCTCAGCGATGTTCTGCAGGTTCGATATGGTGTTCTCGAAGCGGTTCTGCACGGCACCGAGCTGAGCACGCTGACTGTCGATGTTGGAGATCGCACCGTTGATGATACCCAGTGCATCCTGAGCGCCTACCGCTGTGCTGATATCAATCTCCTTGACACTATTCAGGGTACTGAAGCCATCAGTGAAGCCAGCGCCAGAGCCAGTGATCTGGAAAGCACTAGCGGCTTCGAACTGAATCTGACCATCGACACGTGCACCGCCATTGGCGACGATACTAACTGCTGCGCCATTAGTTTCACTGCCATCGAAGTTCTTGGCCTGCAGACTTGCGGTGCCACCACTTGCCAGATTGAACTCAGTAATTTCGATTTTTTCGCCACGATCACTGACCAACTCCAGCTTGTCGCCTTTGGAGAAAGCCGAGATGCCAGTCTTGCCACTTTCCTTGTTGATCGCGTCAGCAAGAGCTGACAGATTAGACTGATTACTGATAACAGCAGAGATGACAGAAGCAGTATCACCGGCACCGCCCAATTTGAAGGAGACAGTACCCGACGCACTCAGACCTGACAGTTCAGCAACGGAACGCGCGTTCGCGGTGACACCGGTTTCATCACTCTTCGAATTGATCGCTGAAGCGATATCGCGAGCCGAGGAGTTCGCCCCATAGCTGACTGCGACGGAACCGCCAGACGCATTGGTAGTGAACTGAGACGTGATATTGAAGGAGCCAGAAGCTGCACCGTACGAGGATGTTCCGCTAGTTCCAGCTGCGCCGATAGCTGCGGCACCCGAACTATCAGAGGTAACACGGTTGATGCCGATACGGTCAGTGGCCGCCGACCCAATCGACACACTGATAGTTTCATAGGCGTTTGCGCCCACCTGGAAAGCCTGCGAACCGAAGCTACCATCGAGGATCTTGCGACCGCCGAAACTGGTGGTGTCAGAAATACGGTTCAGCTCTTGTTGCAGCTGAGCCACTTCACCCTGAAGGGCGGCACGCTCGACGGCGCCGTTGGAACCGTTGGCGGACTGCAGCGCCAGGTCACGCATACGCTGCAGGATGCCGGTGGACTGCTGCAGAGCACCTTCAGCGGTTTGCGCCAGGGAGATACCGTCGTTGGCGTTACGGGTTGCGACACCCAGGCCAGTGATCTGACTGGTCAGACGGTTGGCGATCTGCAGACCGGCAGCGTCGTCTTTGGCGCTGTTGATACGGTAGCCGGTGGACAGGCGCTGGAGGGAAGTGTCCAGGCCCTTGGCTGAGGTGTTCAGGTTACGCTGAGTATTGAGGGACGCAACGTTAGTGTTGACTGTAAGGGCCATGGTATTGCCTCCAGATGACCTTGAGTACCGATTGTCTGAGCTTGCGAGCTCGGGCCTGCATGCTCAGACGCCCAGAGAGTTCGCATTCGATCTCTTTATCGGCGCTTGCCTAAGGAGCTTTAGAGACAATTTTCAGCTTTTTTTTATTCTTTAAAGTCAGCCACTTAACCAAGCACACCGGCCAGGCAGGCGGCTTTGACTGAAATCCGTCGAGCGCCATTGCAGCACCCGACGGATTTTTCGTCCCGATCAATCCGGCATCCACGCCCTACGCCAGCGCTCCAGGTTCTCGCCTTCGAGCATCCAGTCACGATGAACGGCGTCGCGTAGACGATCACCGGCCTGGGCGGCCGCATCCAGATCGCTGATGTGCATGCGGATCGCGTCGACCCAGTCCCGGAAGCGGTTCTTCACCCGCGTCACCGGTAGGTCACCGCGATAGCACACAAGGTCGCTGCAAATTACCGGGAAGCCACAGGCTCCATATTCCAGCAGGCGTAAGTTACTTTTGCACTCGTTGAATAGGTTCTGCTCTACCGGCGCTAGAGCCAGATCCAAATCCAGGCTGGCAAGCGTAGCGGGATATTTTTCGATCTCAACCCCCACGTGTATCTCATGTACATAAGGGCGGATTTTATCCGGACACATCCCGAAGAATACCCACTCCACCTCATGGGTGAGCTCTTTTACCACGTCGGCAATCAAATCCAGATCTCCGGTGTGGCTTATACCTCCGGCCCAGCCGACCCTCGGCTTGCGACCACGGCGACGCTGGTTTTCGAGGCCTCTCCACCATTTCGCTGGCAGGCGATTCTCGATTACCCGAATATCATGGTGCAAGCCGGCGAACGCCTCCGCCAGCGGCTGGGTGGACACTACAAAACGGTCGACGAAATCCAGACCACGACGAAGCGACTTGAGGATATCCCGTGGCATCTGATCCCGATGCACGCTCTTGAGCGGCAGATTTGGCAGGTAGTCATCCAGCTCGTAGACCTTGAAGGCACGCGAAAAACGCTTGATACGACGCATGGCGTCTAGACGCTCGTCGCCGATCTGTCGCTGCAACACAACCACGTCCGGGTCGTAGCGCTCCAGATCGGTCACATGCAGCAGCCCCATAGATAGGGTGCCGTCGATCAGCCCTTGCGCCTTCAACGCCGAGAACGGTTGGATGACGCGGTAGTGGCCACAGCCCCAGGGATCTGCAGGATGCGCCAGCACCACCGGCGACGGACGCCAGCTGAGCGGACGCCAGGTCAGCGACACATCGCTTTCAAGATCAAAGCCGCGCCCGTTCAGCGCCAGGTTGCGATTGTAGGCCGGATCGTTGGCCAATTGCGGTAGGTAGCGGTCATAGAACTGATCCTGCGCCTCGGCGTCGGCGCTGATCAGTTCGGCCTCATGCAATACTATGGCATGGGCCGCCCAGACCGTCAGGTAACCGGCCTCCCGCACACGCAGGCAGAGATCCACATCGCGGAACGCGGCCAGCTCGCCATCCATGCCGCCGAGCTGACGGTACACTTCGGTACGAATCATCAGGCAGGCTTCGCCGACCGCACTGTAGTTCTGGTCCACCTGCAAGCGATGCAGATAACCGGCGGCCTCCATCGGCTCGCCAGCAAATGCCGGCGTGGACGGACCGTTTAGCCCCAGCAGCAGCCCGGCCTGGGCGACTCGTCCATTTGCAGTCAGCAATTTGCCGCCGACTACGCCGACTTCCGGACGCTGGGCATGATTGAGCAACTCATCCAACCAGTCGGCGTTGACGATCGCAGCTTCGCCGGAAAGCAGCAGCAGGTACTCACCGCGCGCCTGTTCGGCAACACGATTCTGCGCCAGCCCAGCCCCGGCCGCGATCACACGCACCTTGTCGTCACCCAGAGCCGCTACATCATGCAACCAAGCTGTGACGTCTGCACGACTTCCACTATCAGCCAGAAGCAACTCGTAGTGATCATAGGTCGTCTTTTCCAGCAGACTGTCGGCGCAACGCTGCAGCGCCGCCAGCGGCACATCCGTAGAAAGAATGATCGACACTAATGGCCTAGCGACATGACCATAATGTGCGCGATAGCGGCCCGGCAAGCCAGGCAGAACCCGTGCCTGATAGCCCCGTTTACCCAGGTGGCGCTCGATCACCCGACGCTCGTCGGGATTGTCGCGCAACTGCGGCGCATCAGTGATCAGCAACGGCTCGTCGATGTGCCCAAGGCCAACTAAACCTTCCTGCTCAACGAGTCGGGTCAACAACTCGAACTCGAAGGCATCCGAGAACTCGGCGTCGAAGCCACCGACAGCGAGAAACAGGTCGCGACGATACAGCCAGTGGCGCGCCATGACCAAGGGGAAGCTGAGTAACAGATCGAGGTTGAACCCAGGCAGAAAGGCGCCGCCAAGGCTGCCATCCGGCAGGCGCTGTAACTGGTCGCCATACACCGCGCGGCATTCAGGATTGCGGGCCAGCTCCAACCCCGCGACCATCAACCCGCTCTGGGTGAACTCATCGCCGGCGCGGGCCAGCATAAACCACTGGCAATCGCTCGCTTCGACTGCACGATTGATCTGCGCAGCCAGAGGCTCGCCGGTCATTTTCAGGAAATGCAGCTTGTCCGCTGCCGAGGTAGCGGGCACATCGGCCGGGGTAATCACCAAGATACGCAGCGTCGCGTAGAGGCAACGCTCACCGAGCAAGCTCTTGAGCGTGAGCATCAGCTGTTCGGCCTGACCTTTAAGATCAAGCACCAACACACCGATTAGCGGCCCGCCTTGATGATTCTGCAGATAATCGGCAATCAGACGGTTCTCGCTGGCCGTCGGCAAGCGCTCGGCCAACCAGGCTGTCAGGCTGTCTCTGGGCCGTTCGCCCAGACTGGCCAGCATCTGCTGGCGACCGCGCTCTAACCCCTCGCTAGCAGAGCCGGAGTAGCGCTGGTAGAGCTCGCGGTACAGCGCCGGGAAATTCTTGCGCTCGCGGCCCAGCATGTGGTCGCTACCGGCGCCCGGGGGGCGCGTGTGGACTTCACTCGTCACGGTCGGAACATGCACGAAGGGATAACGCGTAGCCAGGCGCAAGAGCATGTCCCAGTCTTCGAACGCGGCAAGGTCGGTATCGAACTCGCCGACCGTGGCGAGCATCTCGCGCGGATGCGCCCAAGTGTTGACCGGAATGTAGTTCTGCACAAACAGGCGGTCGCGGTCGAATACCTCATGCTTGAACGGCTGGCAACGGCCAAGCTCGATGCGTTGGCCGTCCTCCAGCTTTTCGTTGACGTATTCAACACCAGTGTAGATGACGCTACCAGGGTGCTGATCGAAGGCCTCGGCCAGCACGGCCAGGTGGTTGGGCAGGTAGATGTCATCGTCATCGAGGTAGACGATGTAGCGCCCGCGCGCCATCCCAAGGCCGGCGTTACGCGCAGCGGACAAGCCCTTGTTGCGCCCCTGACGGAGATAGGTGATGGGGAAGTCGTAGTCAGCCAGCAGGTGCTCCACTGGCGCGCCGTGGTCGTTGATCAGGATGACTTCGAAATCACGCAGGGTCTGGCTGCCTACGCTCGACAGGGCGTCCTTGAGCAGATCGGGACGATTGTAGGTGGTTAGAATTACGCTGAAAGCATAGCCAATGCTAGCTGAATTGCCCTGCTTGCCCCAAAGCAGCCTAGCGTCTTCAGCCTCAGGGGTTCCGGGTTCGAGACATGGCGTGACCATGGCTGCCAACTCAGCCCAGTTAATTGCCTGGCCTGTTTCCAAACTATAACGATTGAGTTTATGCAACTTCTGGAGAATTGCCTGACGACTTAGAGCGATGCCACGTGAAGACAGATCATTATGAGCAATGAACCGGCAATGAATGTCGATCAGCTCAATAAGGTTAGTGTGGTATTGATCCTTGGCCGTCATGCCACCGGCATGGCGCCGATAGACCGCCAACACTTCCGGAAAGCAGTGAATTTTTCCTCTGTCAGCTGCAATGGTGTTAGCCAGATAATCACCATAGCGGACATGCGAACGCCAATCAGGTAGCTGTGTGAGAATTTCCGCCCGATAAACTGCGGTACAAGCGGGAACTAGGTTCCCCTCCAACATCCCCTCCAGAAGATCCCCCGAAAAACAGCGATCCAGCGGAGGAATTTCCCCTAATACAACTTTTGATGCATCAATGACTCTGGCACGCCCATACACCAGCATGCAGTCGGCGTGCTGTTCCAGCCAGGCTACCTGATGGTTCAGGCGCCGACGCCCGACCATGTAGTCGTCTCCCTCGAGCCTAGCGAGATATCGCCCTCTGCACGCTGCTAGCACCTTGCGACCATTCTCGCTCCCCCCTACATTACGAGCATTGCGCATGTAGCGGATCGTGTCTGGATACTTTCGCGCATACCGTTCACATATGGTGTGGGTTTCATCCGTTGAGGCATCGTCGCCAATCACCAGTTCGAAGGCGTAATCCATCTCTTGAGCCAGAACACTTTCAATGGCTTCGGCAATAAACCGGCCATGGTTGTAAGTGAGCATGAACACGCTCACTACAGGCACACCACTCATCATCGTCCCCTTACCCAAGACCAGACACACTGTAACTCTCTAGCGAAGCAGGTCTGCCTCATCCTGAACGAAATCGTTCATGGAGCTTCCCAGATCACACTCAGCAAGGTAGTACGTTACTAACGCTATTCATTCGACAGTGTCCGGAACACGTTCTGGATCACCTCATTCTGAAAAAATACACCGCCATCTACACCGACTCCGCAGAGTCTGACGTACGCAGGCAGACTCTGGCGCAGATATGCATCCAGAGTCCGCATCGCATTCATGTTCTTTACCGTCGGGACAGGAAAGCCCGTATGCAGACGTTGGACATCGGACCACAACACGGAACCAGGACGGCAAATCCCGATACGCCCCAATTGCTCCTCCATCACAGAAGCCAACTCGACATCAGCCAGATGCTCATTGGCCAGAATCTCGATGGTGATACGCCGGTCGTCCGACTCTCCGGAGAATGCCCGGTAATTGGTGACTCGAAAGAAATCGAGGCCAGGATCAAAAGCATAGAAATAGCAAAGGTCACTTTCGACCGGCCGCGCCAGCTGCATATGTACCAGGCGATGGAGTATAGGCCGCTCGAAGCCGAAGGTGGACAGGTCTATATTCAACTGCCGCGCTGCGCCAACAACACCATTGCCCAGGATTAACTGGGTGAATTCCTCTTGAAAAGCATCGCCTCGTTCATCGCGCCAACCAATCGTCCTCGATTGGATATCGCAGCTCAATTCATGCGTCTGACGAATGATCCGCACTCCTTGCGCGGCAAGGTAACGCTCTGCGGACTCGACAAACCCAGCAGTTCCTCCTTTGAAATAGTACCTACGTAAGACATTGGCGCACGAAACAGGCATCTCGCGTTGATCAGGTACCGCTATCAGTTCTCGAAACCTTTCATTTCCACAGTGCGCCAGCCAATCCCGTTGGTCGTAACCCACCAGGCGTGTCAACCCACAAAGCAGTGCCGCAAATCCTGCCAATTCGGATGCGGGACGCTTGAACAACTGGGTCAGAATCGGTGACAGCACCCCATTAACATATGCCTCACCAAACCGCTCAAGCGCCACCTCTGTCACGGACTCCGATGTTGTGATCGGACGGATCGGCTGCATCCCTGTCACGACCCCCCACACATCATCCAGCATGGTCTGCCTGTCGGGATGCTGGCGAACATCAGGAAAATGTGAGTTGTGCTGAAGGCGTCCCTGGTAGACAGCACCAGCATGGCCGCCCTGGCCGGGAGAAAACATCCGAATGCTCTCCTCGCCGGCCATCCTCTGCAGCATTGCATCGATCTCCGTCTCCCCCGTCTCCCTGAACAGGTGGGTTCCCTTGTCGAAGTACAGCCCCTGCTCAGGGTAATGAACACCTGCCAGCAAACCACCCAGCGTCGCCTCCCGCTCAAGGATTAGAATGTCCTTGCCGGACATCCGAGGCAGCAAACTGGCCGCAGCCACAAGCCCCGCCAACCCACCGCCGACAATGACCTGTTTCATGGCTCCTCCCGAACCTGCGGGGTCATAGCTCCCCGATACATAACAAACGCTCACTACGTTCCAGCAGACGCTGACCCGACAGAGCGAAACAGGTCTTCAGGAACATTCTCTGACCTAGCCCAAGACGAATGAGCGTGTCTTCATATCCTTTCTTAGCCTTGCCTACCGGGATCACCCTCACCCGCTTGCAATGCCGGCTCATAATGCTGGCGATTTCGTCTTTATGGAAAAACCGAATATTGAACAGGGGGTCCGTTTCCACAACCCGATCAAAATATTCCTTGAAACTAGTATTGTGGGCATTGTGAACCGTTGCGATCATACGTCCACGCGTTACACGCGCCTGCTCCCGAGCCAATTGATCAATCTCTTCGTCGCTGAACAACCCCCAGAAGCCATTGTGGTAGGTCAGGTCAAATGCCTGATCTGGAAAGTTGAAACGGAAAGCGTCCATTTCAAACATCTGGCTCGCGAGCGCGGGAAATCGCTCTTTTGCCAGACTCACGGCTTCGGGGGAGAAATCCGCCCCGCTACAATTAACCCTCATGCGATTCAGGGCGGCCATATCACGGAAGCTTCCAGCAGCGATCTCCAACAAACTCCGCTCGTTACGACATTTCAAAGCACGTATGTAATACGCGTGCCGTAGGTCTGCCTGATATTTATCGAACACCTCGGCCCACTTCAGATCCCAGTCGCGCGGGCTGGATAATTTCGATACTGAATCCGTCATTTCATACTATCCCGCAGCTGATGATTCGCTCGTAATGCCCCCGGGCGACAATTAGATCTGGATACTCGACCGGCTGATCAATTTCTTCCCCCAAGAAACAACGCAGGGTGTTAAACACCATGTCGTACCCGGCCATCCTTGAAAACGTCACCCCTGCGGAGAACCGGGGATTTATATCCATAAGGAAATAGGTACCGGAGTACTCAAGAAACTCCATACAAATGCAGCCATGTAAATCCAGTTGATCAGCTAGCCATTCAGCTTGTTCGCGTAGAACAGGGCAGGCGTGAATAGCCACCGAAAGACCAGCACCATTGCTGGTGCGAATGAGCTCTTTACGACACACCACGCTAGCCGTTCCGGTACTGGCATTCCTGAGCACATCGACCACATGCACCGCTCCTAAGTAAAAAGGCTGAACGACGTAGCGACGATCTTGATCACGCCGGAGTAAATGCGCCACGTCTTCCTCATTCTCCAATTTCATCACCCCCTCACTGCTTCTGCCGTTGCGAGGCTTGGCCAGCAAGGGAAAACCACTACTGAGTTCTTTCCACTGAGCTAGAGCTCGGCTCGGGATTGGCCGGACCATGTGGTCGTCGACAAACCGATCATGGAGTACCAACTTGTCTCGGCAAACCTCGACACAGGATGAGGGAGGCAGGCACACAGTGACGCCAAGATCAAAGAAGCGCTTGCGGGAAGACGATATAACATCCACTTCTGGATCCGTAAGCGGAATCACGTGAGTAACGGACTCCTGCCGACAGATCTCGAGAATAGCGTCGAGATATTCCTGCTCATAGCGAGCGGATGGCAGCTGATGGAAGCCCTGCACCAAGATCGAAGTAACCAGCCAATCGGCCGGGTGCAGATCACAACCCAGTAATCGAACGCCCTTGCAGGAAGAAAGACTACGCAAAACGCATTCCGCCGACATGGATCCAATCGCCGTTACAAGCACGGTCGCCACCATGCCCGTCCCCTTCGCGCCAATTTCAGACATGCAACGGATCACAGACTAACGAGATGACTCTGTCCTGCTGCTGTTCCTGCATATCGGGGAACATTGGCAGGCAGATCACCTGACTGGCTATCTTCTGCGCCTCCGGCAACTCAGCGTGGCTGGAACCTTTCAGCCCCCTATACATTGGGAAATCGCTGAGCAACGGGTAGAAGTACCGCCTGGCCAAAATACCTTCCTGGCGCAGCAACTCGTAAAGTTCGTCCCTCGTGATCGGGTAGATGCTATCCACAAAAACAGGGCAATAAGCGTGATTCCAGCTCACGTCGCGGGGAATCTCTGGCAAACGTACTCCGGGCACCTCGGACAAGGCCGCGCGATACCGCGCAAACAGATGTTCACGTCGCGTCAGGGCCTGATCGATATGCTTGAGTTGCAACAGCCCGAATGCAGCCTGAACCTCGTTCATCTTGCCGTTGATCCCAGGCGCCACTACCGTCGTTTCATTGGCAAAGCCAAAGTTCTTAAGGTAGTTGATCCGCTGCTTGGTTTTGGCATCTGGACAAATGATCGCGCCCCCCTCAAAGGTATTGAACACCTTGGTCGCATGGAAGCTGAGAATGGATAAGTCGCCGTACTGCAGAACGCTTCTCCCACCCAGCTTCACCCCAAAAGCGTGAGCCGCGTCGTATATCACCTTCAAACCATAGTTGTCCGCTATCTCCTGTATTCGCTCAACATCACAGGGTACGCCATAGCAGTGCACCGGCATGATCGCAGTAGTGGCAGGTGTTATGGCCTGCTCAATCTTGCCCGGGTCCAGATTGCAGGAATGAGGTTCGATATCGACAAAGACAGGCGTCAACCCGTTCCAGAGCAGCGAATGCGATGTCGCAACGAAGGAATAGGGTGTTGTGATTACCTCACCGCTGATACGCAGCGCCTGTAAGGCGGTCACCAGCGCTAGTGTGCCGTTCCCAAATAGGCATAAATGCTCTACGCCTAAATATTCCGCAAGCTCTCGCTCAAGCTGCTCATGAAAAGGACCACCATTGGTTAGGCGCTTACTGTTCCATATCTGCTCGAGATAGGGAATGAACTCTTCGAGCGGAGGAAGCAAAGGGCTTGTAACAAAAATGGGATCGCCCATGTTCATACCTTTGATAAGAGGCTTCTGGATCAAAGACCCCAAACAGCCAGTTAAGCATCCGTGCCGAATGTCAAAAAATGGTGCGCCTATGTGGCTCCAGAGAATCTTAGCAAGACACGCGCCAGTTAACCTGATGAATCAATAGGTGAGAAATAGACAAACCACCCCGACCACAGCGGTATTAGCCGAAGGCTGGTGACAGGGATGAACGAAGCAAGGCAAAGTCCAACCGCCACCACCAGAGCCTAGAGTTGTGCTCTACCGCAGCTGGTTGAACAGATTCAGCCCGGCGATCTTCACGTAGCTCTGCTGCGCCGCCTCGAGGATGATGGTCTGGAACGACAGGCGCGACAATGCCTCGGCGTAATCCAGCTCGCGCAGCTCGGCCTGCACCGACTTGTTCACCAGGGTCACGTCCTCGTTGTCGGTACCGGTGGTTTCGATCAGATTGAGGCGCGCGCCGATTTCGGTCTGCACTTCCAGTACCTTGCCCATGCCGTTGTCGAGGTTCTTCAGGGCAATGGCAACTTCGTCGCGCACGGCCAGGTTGCCCGCTGGCGAGGTGGGCGAGGATTCCAGGGCCTGGCGTAGGCGAGAGATGGTATTGAGGATGCTGCGTTGTTCCTGGAATTGCGGCTGAACGCCGAACTCATCCCCCCCCGCAGCAGCGGCGGGACCGGAGATGCTGAACTCCGCACCATAGACGGTGAAGGTGGCGGGATAGGGAGCGGTAACGGTTCCGGTGGTGAGTACCGGGCTGTTAGGCCCGACCGGCTGGGCGTACACCTCGTAGTTGCTGTCATCGGTAAAACGCAGCACCACGCCCGAGGTTGGGAACTGGCTGTCGAACACAGCCTGGTTGACGACGTTGCCCCCAGCCACCACCGCGGCCGAGCCGTTGGTGGAGGCGCGGGTCACGGCGAACTCGGTGGACGCCGACTGCAGGGTGAAGCTGTGGGTACCTATTCCTGGCGCACCAGGCGTCCCGGTGTCGGCCAGGAGATTATCCAGGTCGAGGGGGTTATCACCGTCCTTCAGCACTACATCGAGCTGAAAACGCATACCGCGGAAGTTGATGACGTTGCCACCGTTAACCAGCGGATCGACCTTGCCGCCTCCGGGGATCTCGGAAGTGACATCGGCACCGCTGGCGTCGTAGATGCGGAATTCGGTACCGCTGACGAAGGCCAGCGAATAGGGTTCGCCGCCGCGGAAATCGGAGTTGAATGCGCGGTTGTCCTCGACCAGCCCCGGCGAAATGAAGACCCGTTGATCAGCGGCGGGTACTGCGGGAATGGTGGTAGCCGGCAAGGGCGGCGACGGCAGCGCCGGGTTATTGACTCCATTGCCATTGGCGACGCGGTTGGCGTTGGTGACGGCTTCGAACAAGCGCCTGCCGTTGTCGTTGATCGCCACGTTGGTCGAGCTGGCGACCTGCAGCGTCCGCTGCCCTTCGTCACCGAAGTACGAGTAGGTACCATCCGGGTTGCGCACGAAGGGTTCGGTCTTGCCCAGATTCCCCGCAAACAGATACTCCCCCCGGGCGTTACGGCTGTTCATCAGATTGAGCAGCTCGGCCTCGCGCTCGGAAAGCTCCTTGGCGATGGAGTTGCGGTCCTCCGATGAGAGCGAACCACCACCGGCACGCACCGCCAGCTCACGCACACGCTGCAGCACGGTATTGACCGAGTTCAGGGTGGTCTCTTCCTGGGTCAGGCTGTTCTTGGCGGCGGTGAGGTTGTCGCTGTACTGCTTGAGCACAGCTTGCTGCTGCTCGAGTTGCAGCAGGCGAACCGATGCTACCGGATCATCCGCCGGGGTCAGGATGCGGTTGCCGCTGCTGATCTGTTCCTGGGTGCGAATCAGGTTCGAATAGTTGCGCCCAAGGCCGGAAACGCCGTTATTGAACGCCTGAATGGATGAGATGCGCATGACCATGGGGCTTGCCTCTTGCAACGCCTGTCATCAGCACAGGCGGCACCCTCCCCTATTCGGGAAGGCGACTATCAGAATGTATTGATCAGAGTATCGAACAGGTTACGCGCAACTTGAATGATCTGCGCGGATGCCTGGTAGTACTGTTCGAACTGGATTAGCTTGGCCGCTTCTTCATCGAGGTTGACCCCGGAAACCGAATCGCGGTTGTCGGTGGCCTGTTTGAGGATCGCGCCAGTCGCCTCGCCGTCCACACGCGCCTGGCTGGTCAGCGTACCGACCCGCTCTACCAGGTCACCATAGGAGTCGGAAAAGCTCGACCCCGTGGTGGTCGGGGCGGCGGGGTTCACGCCAATTACCGATTTGTTCTGCAGATTGACCAGATTCAGCGCGTTACGGTTATCCGATACGCCATTGGTGTTGAACGACACCGAGAAGTTGTCGCCGCCCGACGGTCGACCACTGATGGTCACCTGATAGTCGAAGGCAGCGGGAACTGCTGGCGGGTTGGCCGGCACGCTGATGGTCAGTGCGTTGTCCTGCCCCGGAACGATGCTGCCGGTGTCGATCACGTTGCCGTTGATATCGACCACGTCATAGCTCTGCGTCGCGCCACCACCGGCACCCATCACGATACGCAGCGGCGGTGCGTTGCGCAGGCTGGTTTCCAGATCCGCCTGCGCGGCAGGATCGTAGATATTGATCTCCGTCAGCAGCTTCGGCTGGGTAATCTTGCCGGTGCCGATATTGGCCGGGCTGGTTTCCGCTTTCAGCGGCGCGGCGAAGGCCAGTTCCTCGGCGTTCTTCATGTCCGCACGGATATCACGGCCAGCATTGCGGGTCGGCATCACCTGAAAGCGATCACCTGCAGCGAAGGTGCTGCCGGTCACCATACCGAGGGAAAAGCCATCCACTTCGGGAGCTGGCACTGTGTTGATATCAAAAGTGCCGGGGCTGGGTGGGAACATCGTGCCGTCGGATGCACGCCGGACCACATACTCAGTGGCACTGGTGAACTGCACTTCGTAGTCGCTGGTAGTCAACCGCGTGGTATCGGTGATGCTGACATTGAGATTGGCATTCGGATCGCTGTTACCAACCCGCGCCAGGCTCCGCTGACTGAGCAGCAGCGGATCATTGAGTGGGCGAAACAGCTCGTTGCCGAACTGGCCATTGAGATCCAGCCCCTGCCCCAACTGCCGGTTGATCTGATCAGTAATCGACAGTGCCAGACGTCCGACGGCATTCATCGAGGTATCCAGCACATCCTCGCGATAACGCAGCAGCCCCCCCATTTCGCCACCCGTGATCAGTGAGGTGACATTCTGCCGGGAGTTGCCACTGACGAACCGGATCTCGTTGCGTAGCGGGTCGGACAGCCCAGGCGTTACCTCAAGGCGGGCCGCCTGCTTACCGACCACCAGCGGCTGGCCAGAACCGATGAACAGGTTATAGCTATTGTCGTCCTGCGGAACCACGGTTACGCCAACGAACTCGGAAAGCTTGCGTACCGCCTCTTCACGGGCATCGAGCAGATCGTTCGGCGCCTGGCCATTGGAGGCCGCCACGGCGATGGCATCGTTGTAACCGGCAATCGCTGTTGCTAGCTGATTGACCTGATCGCTGACAGCCGAGAGCTGCTTGTTGATGAACGAGTTTTGCTCGTACAGGCGGTCGTAAACAGTATTGAAACGCTTGGCCAGCCCCTCGGCCTCGGACAACGCCAATTGCCGGGCCGGCACGTTGGCCGGGTCTTCGGCAGCGGTCTGCAGGGCAGCGAACAGCTTCTGCAGGCCCGGCGTGATGCCCGTGGTACTACCGGCCAGCAGCGAGTCGAGCTGGTTGATCTGGCTCAGGTACGCCTTGGTATCGCTGTTGAGTGCCGTGCTGCTGCGCACCTGGGTATTGAGGAACTCGTTATAGATGCGTCGCACGTCGGTCAGGGTCGTACCCGAACCGATATAGCCGGCACCACTGAACTGCGGCGTGCGCGTAGCCTGAATCGTCTCCTGACGAGAGAAGCCAGGCGTATTGACGTTGACGATGTTGTGGCCGGTAACAGCCAGCGAAGTCTTGTTCGCCGCCAGGCCCGAGAGGCCTATGTTCAATAGGTCAGCCATGGTTCAACCTCAAGTCCTTGTAGTGGCGCTATCGGCAGCGGCGATTGTTTGGTAGGTCTGCATCTTGCGAGCGATCTGCGAGATCTTGCGCGCATAGTTCGGGTCAGTGGCGTAACCGGCCTGCTGCAGTTCCTTGACGAAACGCTCCGGGTTCTCGGTGACGTTCAGCGCCTTCTCGTAGCGACCATTGCTCTGCAGGAAGTTGACGTAATCGTCGAAGCTCTGCGCAAAGGAGTCATAGGCACGGAAGCTGGCCGCCTCCTTGACCGCCTTGCCACCCTTGTATTCCGTGGTCAGCACTCGGGCCGACTCGCCCTCCCAGCTGCCATGGGACTTGATGCCGAACAGGTTGTGGCTGCTTTCGCCATCGCGGGTGCGAATGATCGACTTGCCCCAACCGGTTTCCAGCGCGGCCTGGGCCACCAGGTAACGCGGGTCGACACCGATCTTCTCGGCAGCGGCTTCCGCCATCGGCAGCATGGTGGCGACGAATTCCTGCGGTGAGCTGAATGCTGCCTTGCCCGGCGCCAGCGGCGGTTGAGCAATACGACGGCCCGTCAATGCATCGCTATTGCCAAGGCTCAGGCCCCGATCCTTGGGCGCGGCGCTGGCCTGCGCCGGAATCCAGTCACTGCCGGCCAGGGCCTTGCCCTCGCCTTCTGCAGCCGATGGCACGATACCGGCCAACAGGCGATCCGCCAGTTTGCCCGGCACAGAGAGGCGACGGCGATTGAGCAGCGCCACGTCATCACGGAAGCCTTCGCTACTGGCGACCTTGTCAGCCTTCGACTCGCTCACTGCTGCGACCGGTTGCTCGATCTGCGCGAAGGGATTTGGGCGGCTCGACGGCTGCTTGATCTTCGACATCTGCCGCACCAGCACGTCAGCCAGGCCAATGCCGCGCCCTTCCTTGGAGAGCGTCACCGCCAGCTGCTGGTCGTGCATGTCCTGATAGGTCTTGCTCTCGTTGCTGTTCATGAAATTGCCCTCGCCAAACGCGGCGTTGGCCGAACGCATGGCTTTGAGCATTTCGTTCATGAACAGCGATTCGAACTCCTGCGCGACCTTGCGGATGTTCTGCTCGGTGTCGCCGCCCACCTTGAACTGGTTGAGGCGGTTCAGATCGGTGAAGGCACCACTGTCGATCGGGCTTTTACCGTTGCCGAGCAGACCGGCTGAGAGTCGAGAGTCCATATCAGCAATCCTCCTCAGATCACGATCAGGTCGGCCTGAAGGGCGCCGGCTTGCTTGAGCGCCTCCAGGATGGCCATCAGGTCGGAAGGCGCTGCACCCACCTGGTTAACCGCGCGGACGATCTCGTCCAGACTGGTACCTGGGCCGAACTTGAACATCGGTTTGCTCTCTTCCTCGGCGCCCACGCGGGAGCGCGGCACCACTGCGGTCTGGCCGCCAGAGAGCGCTTCAGGCTGACTGACGATGGGGTCTTCGGTGATGGTCACGGTCAGGCTGCCGTGAGTCACTGCAGCCGGCTGTACCTTGACGTCCTGGCCGATGACGATGGTGCCGGTACGCGAGTTGATGATGACCTTGGCCACCGCCTTGCCGGCCTCGACCTGCAGGTTTTCCAGAATCGACAGATAGTCGACGCGCTGATTCGGGTCGAGCGGCGCGCTGACGCGAATCGAGCCGCCATCGATGGCCTGCGCGACACCTGGGCCGAGCAAGTCGTTGATCTGATCGACGATGTTCTTGGCCGTGGTGAAATCGGGACGATTGAGGTTGAGCGTCAGGTAGTTGCCCTGATCAAAACCGCTCGGCACCGGACGTTCAACGGTAGCACCACCGGGGATGCGCCCGGCAGACGGCACGTTGACGGTGATGCGCGAACCATCGGCGCCACTGGCGTCGAAACCGCCGACCACCAGGTTGCCCTGGGCGATGGCGTAGACGTTGCCATCAATGCCCTTGAGCGGCGTCATCAACAGGCTGCCACCGCGCAGACTCTTGGCATTACCGATGGAGGAAATGGTGATGTCGATGGTCTGACCCGGCTTGGCGAACGCCGGCAGGTCAGCATGCACCGATACGGCCGCGACGTTCTTCAGCTGCACGTTGCCACCTGGCGGCACCTTGATGCCGAACTGCGCCAGCATGTTGTTGAAGGTCTGCACAGTAAAGGGGGTTTGCGTGGTCTGGTCGCCGCTGCCATTGAGGCCAACGACCAGGCCGTAGCCAATCAACTGGTTGCTACGCACACCCTGAATCGACGCCAGATCCTTCAGGCGCTCTGCTTGGGTCGGCAAACTCAACAACAGGCACGCCAGCATGGTTGCCAGCAGCACCCAGTCGTTGGCGCCGCGATGACGATAACCGCGATGAGCGACCGCGAACTGTCGACGGCAGGCCCCGGCCTGTGCCGGCTCACCGCCATGAACTCGCGCACCTCGCTTGGCAGCCGAAGTCACAGCGAAGGCCTTGCGCGCCGAACCGCTGGTCGTCACTCGCGCGTACCAATTGGACAGGTGCTCGAGTAACAAGGACGGAGAATGAGTCAGCCAGGTTTTCATCTACAGCACCCCGAGATCAGAACGGCCACATCGGGCTGAGGAAGAAACGGCTCAACCAGCCAGGTTGGCTGGCATCGGCGAAGGCGCCGGTGCCGGAATAGGTGATACGTGCATCGGCGACGCGGGTGGAGGCCACGGTGTTGTCGGTGGAAATGTCATCGGCACGCACCAGGCCGGAAATACGCACCAACTCGTCGCCGGTATTGAGGGTCATCCACTTCTCGCCGCGCACCGCGAGAATGCCGTTGGGCAGCACTTCGGCAACGGTTACGGTGATCGAGCCAGACAGGCTGTTGCTCTGCCCGGCCTGGCCAGAACCGGAGGCGTCACGCTGGGAGTTCCAGCTGGAATCCAGGCTCAGATTGTTGTTGGTCATGCCCAGCGCGCTGAGGCTGCGCAGCGGGTTGTCCGGTGTAACGGCCATGCCGAACAGGTTGGGCACACCCATTGTGCCGCTGCTGTCCTTCTGGATATTGCTGTTAGCGTTCTTGCTGGCCTGAGTGCGCTCATTCAGGGTGATGGTGATGATGTCACCAATACGAAAGGCCTTGCGGTCGTCATACAGACCATTTTCGAAACCGGCCTGATAGATCGAGCCATTGTTCTGCGCAGCCGGCAAGGGGGTGCGCGGTAAAACCGGCGCGTAATAGGGATCGTCCGGCTTGGCTGTCGGCGCCATGCAACCGCTGCCGAGCAGCAGGCCAGCCAACAGGGGGAAACAGAGAATTTGCCGGTTCATAACCACTACCTCGCGGCGTTCACAACAGTGTCAAAAAATCAGAGGTTCTGCGTCACGAAGGACAGCATCTGATCGGCGGTGGAAATCACCTTGGAGTTCATTTCATAGGCGCGCTGGGTGGTGATCATGTTCACCAACTCCTCCACCACGCTGACGTTGGAGTTTTCCAGGGTGTTCTGCAGTGTGGTGCCAAGGCCATTGAGGCCCGGGTTGCCCACCTGCGGCGCACCACTGGAACCGGTCTCCAGAAACAGGTTGTTACCGATGGCTTCCAGGCCAGCCGGGTTGACGAAGTCGGCCAGCTGAAGGTTGCCGATGATCTGCGGTTGCGGGTTACCGGCAGTGGTCACCGAGACGGTGCCGTCTTCACCCACAGTAAAGGTGCGCACTTCATTCGGCAGAACGATTGCAGGCTCCAGGGCAAAGCCCTGAGAGGTCACGATCTGGCCATCGGAGTTCAGGTGAAAGCTGCCATCGCGGGTATAGGAAACGGTGCCATCGGGCTGCAGGATCTGGAAGAAACCCCGGCCGTTCACCGCCATGTCCAGCGGCTGCTCGGTTGTTTGCAGGCTGCCAGCGGTGAAGATCTTCTGTGTACCTACCACACGCACACCGGTGCCGAGCTGCAAACCCGAGGGCAACTCGCTGTCCTGACTGGACTGACCACCTGGCTGACGACGGATCTGATAGAGCAGATCCTCGAATTCCGCGCGATCACGCTTGAAGCCGGTAGTCGCCACGTTGGCCAGGTTGTTGGAAATGGTGGTCAGGTTCATGTCCTGGGCGGACAAACCGGTCTTGCTGACCCACAGTGCCGGAAGCATATCGATTCTCCTCGGACGCCGGTTTTACGGCGCCGCGTGCTGGTAATTAGCTAATTTGCAAAACCCGCGCCATGGCCGACGCATTATCTTCGGCGGTGCGCATCATCTTTACCGACAGCTCGAACTGGCGGGACAGGGAGAGGATGGAAGTCATCTCTTCAACGGCGTTGACGTTGCTCGCCTCGAGGAAGCCCGAAGTCACCTGAACGGTCGCGTCAGCCTCTACCTCGGGCTGGCCCTTGACGCGGATCAGGCCATCGGTGCCCTTTTCCATGCTTTTCGGGTCAGGGTTGACCAGCTTGATGCGGTCGACCTCAGCCAAGACGTTGGGATTTTCACCAAGCGCACGAATGCTGATGGTGCCGTCCTGACCAATCTCCACCTTCTGCTCCGGCGGCACGGCAATCGGCCCGGCATTGCCCATGACCGGCAAACCATTGCCGGTACGCAGCACGCCCAGGGCATCGATATTCAGGCTGGCAGTACGTACGTAGGCCTCACTGCCATCGGCTGCCTGCACGGCGATCCAGCCCTTGCCACCAATGGCCACATCAAGGTCACGACCGGTTTCCTGCAACGAGCCGGGGCGAAAATCCGTGGCCGGGCGCTCGCTCATGGCGAATACGCGCGCTGGATAGGTTTCACCGAACAGCGGCATGGAGCGCGCTTGCTCGAAATCGCGACGAAAACCCGAGGTGGAAACGTTCGCCAGATTGTTGGCGTGGGCGCGCAGAGCCAGTGTGTTGTTCTGCGCTCCAGTCATGGAGACGTACAGCATCTTGTCCATGGTAATTCTCCGAGTGGGCGACGGGCCCTTGGCTCTTTGCATTGACTACAGCAAGCGTCGTGCCAGACTCAGAAAAATAAATATAAGATACTGATTTATATTGGTTTTATATAAAAAACAAACCCCATTTGAGAAAGGCGCCGGCGAGGTTTTGCCGGCCCCGAAACGGCAAAGCGGCAAGCCAGGCTTGCCGCTTTGCCTCCCGCCAATCATCAACGCAGGTTGATGATGGTCTGGGTAATGGCGCTTTCGGTTTCGATGGTCTTGGCGTTGGCCTGGTAGTTGCGCTGAGCCACGATCAAGTTCACCAACTGATCCGACAGCTCGACGTTGGAGTCTTCCAACGCTCCCGCCTGCAGAGCACCGAGGGTGCTGCTACGCGGCGTGCCAATCACCGGCTCGCCGGACTCGAATGACTGCGCCCAGGCAGTCTTACCTACCGGCGTCAGCCCCTGCACGTTGGCGAAGTTCGCCAGCAGAACCTGCCCTTGCACCTTGGACTGGCCATTGGTGTAACGAGCGAAAATCACCCCGGTGTCATCAATCTCGATGCCCGCCAACTGCCCAGTGGTGTAGCCATCCTGGCTGACGGCATTGACGCCGAAGGATGCCGCATACTGGGTCGAACCGCGCATGTCGAAGGTGAAGGCGTCGCTGTCAGCACCGTTGGGCACCAGGGTTCCTGGGTTGAGCGGATCCTTCTCGGCTGGCACCCAATCGGCATCCGCAAGGGCAAAGACGCCATTGGGCGTACCTGCAGGAATGGCCGGTGCATCCAGAGCCGGGTTGGCCGGCGTGCTGGCCAACGGCGTGATGGCCGGCGTGGCCAACTGTCCTGCCGCATCGTAGTTCACCGCATAGCTGTAAGGCTGGGTGCTGCTCGGATCACGCGGATTGACCCCATCGATCAGCACATGCATGACCCAGCCATTGTTGGCCGGCGCTTCGTTCTTGACGAAGTATTGGGTCATCACGTGGGCGTTGCCCTGAGAGTCATAGATATTGGTCGAAGTGGACCAGTTGAAGGACCTCGAGTCGCTCGGGTCGAAGGTCGGTGCCGCCATGGTTCCGGCGTTAGCAGGCCGTACAGCATTGGAGTTCAGGTTGAGGCGCTGGGTGACACTGGTAGTCGCCCTGGGCTCTTGCTGACCGGCGCTGATGCGCAGATCAGACTGCACCGGCAGGATGTTGCCGCTGTCATCAGCCGTGTAGCCTTGCAGACGATAGCCGAAATTGTTGACGATAAAGCCATCGCGATCCGTACCGAAGTAACCGGCACGGGTATAGCCGATCTCACCGTTGTTGCTGGTCACGAAGAAGCCGTTGCCATTGATGGCCAGATCCAGAGCGTTGTTGGTGTAGTTGACATTGCCCTGGTTGAACAGCTGCGACACGTCTGCCAGCAGCACACCACTGCCCTGCGCATTCTTGCCGGTACCCAGCACGGAAGCGGCGTAGACATCGGCGAACTCGGCACGAGACTGCTTGAAACCTGCAGTACCGGCGTTGGCGATGTTGTTACCGGTGACGTTGAGGTCGCTGGTCGCAGCACGCAGGCCGCTAAGACCAATATTGAACGACATGGAAAACTCCTTTGCCGGAACTGCCGGCGGCAATAGTTATTGGCCGATGACCTGCACTTGAGAAAGCGGAACGCTGCCAAGGCCAGCAAGGTTGAGCATCAGCTCGTTGCCGCCCAGGGTGACGCTGTCGACGTTGGCCGGCAGCAGGGTATACAAGCCCTTGGTTTCGCTGCCGTAGGTGGCCTGCGCCTCGAACTTGTAGGTGCCCGGCGGCACCACATTGCCGTCGGAGTCCTTGCCATCCCAGATGAAGCTGACGTTGCCGGCAGCCTGCTCGCCCAGGTTGACGCGGGTAACCAACGCCCCCGACTTGTCATAGACGTTGACGTACACGTTGCTGCTGCTGACCGGCAAAATAGTGCTGGCCTTGAAACTTTCACTGGTATCGACCACCGCCTTCTCGCTCGGCACGATGACCTTGCGCCCAACCAGAGAAGAGGCTTGCAACGCCTGCGAAGACTGGAAGCTGGAAAGCATCGAGCCCATGCTGGTGTTGAGCTTCTCGATCCCCTCTACCTGACTGAACTGCGCCAACTGGGCAATGAACTCACCATTGCCCTGAGGCTCCAGCGGATTCTGGTTGTTGAGCTGCGCTACCAGCAGGTTGAGAAACTCGTTCTTGCCGAGGTCATTACTCTTAGGTGCGTTCTGTTTGTGCTGGTACTGATCCAGTACCGAGCCAGTGCCGCTTACTGTGCTCATCCCTAGTCTCCTCGTCTCGGCTTACTGACCCAGGGTCAGCACGCGCTGCAGCATCTGTTTGGCGGTGTTCATCATTTCCACGTTGGTCTGGAAGGCGCGACTGGCGGAAATCATGTCGGCCATTTCCTCGACCACGTTGACGTTCGGGTAGTAGACGTAACCATCGGCGTTGGCCATCGGATGATCGGGCTCATAGCGCGGCATCAGGCTGCTCTGGTCCTCGATCACGCCAAGCACCTGAACGCCGCGACCCGCCTCATCCTGCTCGGCGAACAGCGAACCACGATCACCGCCCTGCGCCTGCTGGAACACGGTGGCGAACACCGGATGACGTGCGCGATAAGTCTGGTCCAGGCTCGAGGAAACGGTCTCGGCGTTGGCGATGTTGCTGGAGATGGTGTTCAGGCGAGTGCTCTGGGCGCTCATGCCGGTTCCGGCGATGTTGAAAACACTGGCAAGGGACATGGTCGCTCTCCTTATTCGCCGCGCAGGGCATTGGTCAGCCCTTTGAATTTGCTATTGAGAAAGGTGAAGCTGGCCTGGAACTGCACCGAGTTTTCGGCGTAGTTCGATTGTTCGATCTGCAGGTCGACGGTGTTCTGATCCAGCGACGCGTGGAACGGCGTGCGATAAGGCAGCTCTGCCTCGCCACTCTTCACACCCTCGGCCGGGATGTGGCGACTGTCGGTGCGATTCAGGGAAACGCCGCCGCGCTGCATGCGGCTGTTCTGCTCGGCCAGCACACTGGCGAAGTCCAGATCACGAGCCTTGTAGTTCGGCGTATCGGCGTTAGCGATGTTGTTCGCCAGCACCTCGGCACGCTGGGCGCGAAAGCCGAGTGCCTGTTCATGGATACCGAGTGCTCTGCCGAAGTTGATGCTCATGTTCTGAACCTTTGCCGCAAGGGCCGTCTGATCACTGTTGCCAGACATATAGCAAAGGCTGTGCCATTTATTTAAGTACTTATAAATCAATAACTTGACACGAAACTGGCCGAGCAAAAGCGGCAAAGCGGCAAGGCCTTACCGCGTGCAGGCAAGGAAGCGGCAAAGCTGATCGGGCAGATTGCCGCCCGCACAATTGTGGGGCTCGCCATGCGCACCAGCGATCTGGCGTGAAGGCAAACGTCGGTGCACGCAGCCACCTCCCCGTCGCTCAGCCGTCACAGGCCGACGCATCGTCTGCAGCGCCCAGAAACGCAAACGGGAGGCCAAAGGCCTCCCGCTGCTGATACCAAACATGCCTTGCGCCTATTTGGCCTTGTAGATGATCCCAGGGCTGCACTGCACCATCTGGTATTTTTCCGGCAGGCCATTGAGCGCCTCGGAAGCGCCGAGGAACAGATAACCGCCCGGTTTCAACGTGGCATGGATGCGCGTGAGGATGTCCTTCTTCACTTCCGCAGAGAAGTAGATCAGCACATTGCGACAGAAGACGATGTCGAACTTGCCCAACGCCGCGTAGCTGTCCAGCAAATTCAGCGGGCGGAACTCGACACGGCTCTTGATGGGAGCCTTGACCTGCCAACGCCCCGGCCCCTTGGGATCGAAGTAACGCTGCAAACGCTCCTGCGACAATCCACGCCCCATTGCCAGGCTGTCATATTCGCCCGACTTGCAATTGGTCAGCATCGAAGGCGACAGGTCGGTAGCCACGATCTGTATACCTGCCTTGAGCTGACCGAGGTTGGTGCGCTCGAACTCGTCGATGGACATCGACAGCGAATAAGGCTCCTGGCCGGACGAGCAGGCCGCCGACCAGATACGCAGGCGCTGAGCCGGGTAAGCCTTGATCAATTCCGGCAGCACGCGATTCTTGAGCACCTCGAAGGGATAAGTGTCACGAAACCACAGGGTTTCGTTGGTGGTCATGGCATCTACAACCTGCTCGCGCAGCCCTCCGCGCGGCTGGCTTTGCATACGCTGCACCAGCTCGCCCAGGGTCTTGATGCCGTTCTGTTCCATCAGCTTGTTCAGACGGCTGGAGACCAGGTACTGCTTGTTGCTGCCAAGCAGAATA
>PGZJ01000001.1 GCA_002840055.1 Gammaproteobacteria bacterium HGW-Gammaproteobacteria-11
CCCAACCTGGGATTGGCCGAGTTCCACCTCGGCCGGCGGTGGTGCGGTTGAGATCGCTGGTCGAGATGGAACTCGACCGTCCCAGGATGCAACGCTAGGTCTCGCTTGCGAACTTCTTCGCGGCGAGGCCGCCGCTCCCACAAAAAGAAGGCGATTGGGGTTGGTTTATCAGGCTACGCTGCGCGACTCTGCCAGCGCATACAGCTGCTGTTCGATCGATTCGGCACAGGTATTGCGCCTCACCTGATCAAACAGCTCGCGGGCCTGGGGATAGGTACGGGTCATCAGACTCAGCCACTGTTTGATCCGCCCCGGTGAATGCCGGTCGGCCATGCGGGTGCGGGTCTGGGTGAAAAAATCCGCCATCCACGGATACAGCTGCTCCCACTCCATCACATCCAGCGCTTGCCCGGCCTGCTGGCGGCGAACTTGCCGAGCCAGATCCGGCTTGACCACCAGACCCCGGCCGATCATCACGGCGCTACAGCCGCTGACCTCACGAATGCGCTGGTAATCATCCAGATCCCAGACCTCACCATTGGCAATCACTGGCACCGCCACCGCGTCGCGAATGCGGGCAATCCATTCCCAATGGGCGGGCGGCTTGTAACCATCCAGCTTGGTGCGCGCATGCACGACGATTTCAGCGGCACCGGCGCTTGACAGGGCCTGGGCACAATCCAGCGCCAGGCTGGTGTCGTGATAGCCCAGGCGCATTTTGGCCGTGACCGGTATTGCAGCTGGTGTCGCCGCGCGCACCCGGGCAACAATCTCGCCCAGCAATTCGGGCTCTCGCAGCAGGCTTGCGCCTCCTCCATGACGGTTGACGGTCTTGGCCGGGCAGCCAAAGTTCAGATCAACCGCCGGCGCACCCCATTCGGCCAGCTGCGCCGCATTGACCGCCAGCCAGTGCGGATCAGAACCGAGCAATTGCGGGCGCACCGGCGTACCGGCGCGGGTCTTCCAGCCCTGATTCATTTCCGGGATAAAGCGTTCAACCGTGGTGCGGTTCATGGCCACATCGGTCACGCGCATGAATTCACTGACGCACCAGTCAATACCGCCAATCCGCGTGAGAATGTCACGCATGGGCGGGTCGACCAGACCCTCCATCGGCGCCAGTACAATCAGGTTGGTCACAGACTGATGCCGTGCTGCGTCAGCAAGGTCAGCAGGGCCGCTTCATCCATGACCGTCACACCCAGTTGCTCGGCCTTGGCCAGCTTGCTGCCAGCACCGGGGCCTGCAACTACACACTCGGTCTTGGCCGAGACGCTACCGGCAACCTTGGCACCCAGACGTTCCAGATGCTCCTTGGCTACATCCCGGGAAAAGGTCTCCAGGGTACCGGTCAGTACCCAGGTCTGACCCGCCAGGGGCAGATCATCACTGACCTCAGCTTTGGGGCTGTCCCAGTGCATGCCAAAGGCGCGCAACTGGGCCTCAATCGCCAGGGCCTGAGCGCGCAGATGTTCATCGCGGAAATACGCCAGCAGGCTTTGCTGGGCCTTGTCGTTGAAACGCTCGACCTGTTTGAGCGCCAGCCAGTCGGCCTCGATCAACGCGGGCAAGCTGCCAAAAGCCGCCGCCAGGCGCTCAGCGCCGGTCTTGGCCACATGCGGAATAGCCAGGCGGTCGATAAATTCGGCCAGACTGACGCTGGCGGCCAGGTCAGCGGCCAGGTCGCCCTGCTCCTGCAACACCAGCCCTCTGGCCAGTAACTGACTGATCACAGTCTGGTTGTGCGCATCGGCAAAGAAACTGTGAATCTCGTGCGCCACCTCAAGCCCGACATCCGGCAGATAGACCAGCACCTGCGGCAGGGCCTGACTGATGCGTTCCAGTGAGCCCAGGGAGCGGGCCAGCAGTTTGGCGGTCTCCTCGCCTACATCGGGAATCCCCAGGGCATAGATAAAGCGCGCCAGGGTCGGCTGCTTGCTGTCCTGGATTGCGACCAGCAGGTTTTTGGTCGACAGCTCGGCAAAGCCCTCCAGCCCGATCACCTGTTCATAGGTCAGGCTGAACAGGTCAGCCGGCGAACTGACCAGCCCGGTATCGACCAGTTGTTCGACAATCTTCTCGCCGAGGCCGTCAATATCCAGCGCGCGTCTTGAGACGAAATGGATGATGGATTGCTTGAGCTGCGCCTGACAGGTCAGACGACCGACACAGCGGTATACCGAGCCTTCACTGAGACTCTGGCTGCCCTTGCCGCGTTTGACCAGCTGCGTGCGCTCGACCAGCGAGCCACAGACCGGGCAGGTCTCGGGAATCAGCACCGGGCGCGCGTCTGCCGGACGGCGTTCGGTGACGACCTGCATGACCTGCGGAATCACGTCACCGGCCCGGCGGATAATCACACTGTCACCAATCATCAGGCCCAGACGCGCGACCTCATCCATATTGTGCAGGGTGGCGTTGGATACCGTGACACCGGCCACCTGCACCGGGCGCAGACGGGCAACCGGGGTGACCGCGCCGGTGCGACCGACCTGGAATTCGACATCCAGCAGTTCGGTCATTTCTTCACTGGCCGGGAATTTGTGCGCGATGGCCCAACGCGGTTCACGAGCGCGGAAGCCCAGCTCCCGCTGGTAGGCCAGGTTGTTGACCTTGAACACCACGCCATCAATCTCGTAGCTCAGCGCCTGACGGCGTTCGCCAATATCGCGGTAATAGTCCAGACAGCCTTCCACACCGGTTACCCGCTTGAGCTCACGGCTGATGGTCAGTCCCCAGTCCTTGAGTCGCTGCAGAATACCCACCTGGGTGTCCGGCAGCTCGCCATCAACCCGACCAATGCCATAGCAACAGAATTCCAGTGGCCGCGTTGCAGTCACGGCCGGATCAAGCTGGCGCAGGGAGCCGGCAGCGGCGTTGCGCGGATTGGCGAAGGTCTTGCTGTCGGTTTCACGCGCGCGCTGGTTAAGCGACTCGAAGCCGGCCTTGCTGATAAACACCTCGCCACGCACCTCAAGCACCGCCGGCCAACCCTCGCCGCGCAGCTTCAGCGGCACATTGCGAATGGTCCGCACATTGGCGCTGATGTCTTCCCCGGTGCTGCCATCACCCCGGGTGGCGCCACGTACCAGTTGGCCGTTTTCATATAACAGGCTGACGGCCAGACCATCGAGTTTGGGCTCACAGCAATATTCCACCTCGGCACTGGCGGAAAACAGGTCGCCCACCGGCAAATCCAGACCCTCACGCACGCGGCGATCAAAATCACGCATGCTCTGCTCATCAAAGGCGTTACCCAGACTGAGCATCGGCACCTCATGCCGCACCTCACCAAAACCGGCCAGGGGCGCACCACCGACGCGCTGGGTCGGGGAGTCGGCAGTTACCAGCTCAGGGTTCGCTGCTTCTATGGCCTTGAGTTCGTGGAACAGACGATCGTATTCCGCATCCGGAATCGCCGGTTCATCGAGCACGTAATAGCGATAGTTGTGCTGGTCGAGCTGGGCCCGTAATTCAAGGGCACGCGCTGCGGGGTCCGAGGTTTGGGTCATGGTCGGTCAATCAGCTGAAGGGAAAGGCCGATTGTACCCAATGGTGCGCAACGCGTCAGGCTTTGGTTGTTGTGACGCGAGGGCCTTGAACCCCTTCGCGGTGAGGCCACCGCTCCCACCAAACCAGCTGCCCCCATCAGGTAGGAGCGATGATCTCATCGCGAAAGGCCAAATCCTGCCAAATTGCGTAAATCAAGAACCTTGCATACATACAACCCCTTCGCGGCGGGCCGCCGCTCCCACCAAACCAGTGCCGAACACCGGGTAGGAGCGGTGGCCCCACCGCGAATGGCACTCAAACCTGTGTACTAGGCCACAAATTCATTCATCACCACTTCAGCCCTGCCAATCAACCCGATAGGCTTCCAGTAAATGCATCAAGGATGATGGTCATGCCCTCTTCACCTAAGGCTGCCAGCCATCGGTTGCGACTTGGCCGCATCTCGGAACCGGGCAGATTCTATCTGCTGACTACCGTGACCCTCCATCGCAAACCCGTGTTTTCGGATATGCATGCAGCCCGAACACTGATGCGCATTCTGGCTTACCAACACCAAAGCAATAGGGTCAACAGTTACGCTTTTGTGGTCATGCCGGATCATCTGCACTGGCTGGTGCAGTTGCGGGAAGACCGGCTTGACAGGCTGATGCAACGGGTCAAGTCCCTGTCTTCACGGCAGATCAGCCAACTGACGTGGCAACCGGGGTTTCATGATCATGCGTTACGACAGGAGGATGATCTGCGGAAAATGGCGCGCTATATCATCGCCAACCCGTTGCGGGCGGGGCTGGTTGAATCGGTTGGAGATTATCCGCATTGGGATGCGGTTTGGTTGTAGGGGGGGTTAACCCCTTCGCGGTGAGGCCACCGCTCCCACCAGGCGAGTCTCTTACCAAATCAGTGAACCCAACTGGGGCAGGTCACATAATGCAGGGGTGGGCTAATGGGGTTTTAACCCCTTCGCGGTGGGGCCACCGCTCCCACCAAACCGGCCGCTCGATCAGGTGGGAGCGGTGGCCTCACCGCGAAGGGTTTGGGTAGTGGCTTATCGCCGGAAACCGTAATGCTTGCGTTCAAACTCGGCGATACGCAGACGGTAATGCTCAATGGTCTGGGCGGTCAGTACGCTGCGTTGTTCGTCCTTGAGGTCGCCGCCCAGTTCGTGGCCGAGCTTGCGTGCGGCGGCAATCATCAGGTCCAGCGCCTGTTTCGGGTGGCGCGGGCCGGGCAGGCCCATGAAGAAGCTGACGGCTCGCACATGGCTCTGGTCCATCTCGTCCAGATCAAACACACCCGGCTTCAGCGCATTGGCCATGGAGAACAGCACGTCGCCATTGCCGCTCATGCTTTCGTGGCGATGGAAGATATTCATGTCACCGTGGCGCAGGCCGCTTTCCAGCACGCTCTGTAGCAGCGCCGAGCCAGGGAAACCCTGTTCGTCACGGGCCACCACATTGATCACCAGTACTTCTTCAACCGGCGCCTGGGGGGCCGACCTGGGCTGTTCGGGTTCGCGCGCAGCGTCGACCGGCTTGTTCACTTTGCTGGTCGCTTCTGCCGCTTTGGCATCACTCAGCGGATCCAGCAGAACCGGTACCGGTTCTTCCAGATCCAGACCGACTTGCTCGGGGGCACGGGGGCCGTCGGCGGACAGCTTTTCTTCTGTCAGTTCAATGACCCGATCAAGGTCATCACCAAAGGTAGGTTCAGCACGCTCGTGCTGGCCCACTTTTCTCGGTGGGCCAAGCAACTCGTGGCCGTCATCGACATCCGGCAGGTCTTTGAGGCTGTGGTCCAGCTTGATACGAATTTTCGAGCGACCACCCATGCGTCGCCATCCATCGAACAGAATGCCGGCAATGACCAGAATGCCAATGATAATGAGCCACTCTCGCAAACCGAAGTCCATGAAATACCTGATCCTGTTGAACTGATTCTGTTGCCGCCCGCAACTGCTGGGGCGCGCCTCTGCGTGACATTAACATGCCAGCGTGTTGCTTTACACTGCTGCCAGTGCGGCAGCCTCTTCCACGTCTACTGTGACCAATCTGGAGCAACCAGGTTCATGCATGGTAACACCCAGCAACTGGTCGGCCATTTCCATGGCGATCTTGTTGTGCGTAATGTAAATGAATTGCACGCGCTTCGACATCTCTTTAACCATGCGTGCATAACGTCCGACGTTGGCATCATCCAGCGGCGCATCCACTTCATCGAGCATGCAGAAAGGTGCCGGGTTGAGCTGGAAGATGGAAAACACCAGGGCAATCGCGGTCAGCGCCTTCTCCCCGCCGGAGAGCAGGTGGATGGTGCTGTTCTTTTTGCCCGGCGGCCGCGCCATGATGGTTACGCCGGTATCCAGTAGGTCGTCGCCGGTCAGTTCCAGGTACGCGTGCCCGCCTCCAAAGACCTTGGGGAACAGTGCCTGCAGACCATGGTTGATCTTGTCGAAGGTTTCCTTGAAGCGGCTGCGGGTTTCGCGGTCGATCTTGCGGATCACCTGCTCAAGGGTATTCAGCGCATCCTCCAGATCGGCGTTCTGCGCATCCAGGTAGCGCTTGCGCTCCGATTGCTGCTGGTACTCGTCAATGGCCGCCAGGTTGATCGCGCCCAGCCGCTGAATCCGTGCATCCATTTGCGCCATCAACTGTTCCCAGTCGGCCTCGGTAGCACCCTCGGGCAGGGTTGCTATCACCGCCTTCAGGTCGTAGCCGGACTCCAGCAGTTGCTCCTGCAGCCCCTGACGCCGGGTTTGCAGGTCCCTGGCCAGTAGCCGTTGCTCGTCCAACTGACCGCGCAGCAGTTGGGCCTGCTGTTCGGCCTGGCTGCGGCGCCGATCCTGATCGCGCATTTGCTGATCAACCCCTTCCAGCGCTTGTCGGGCTTGAGTCAGTGCCTGCTCAACCTCGATCCGCTGCTCCAACAGCGTCTCCAGCTCGATACGCTGATCGTCTTCCGGGGCCTGGCTTTCCTGCAGGGTCATGCGTAACTGTTCGCGGCGCTCGGCCAGCCGCTCGGTTTGCGCTTCAAGTCGCTCCAGCCCCTGAACGGTCGACTCCTGCTGGGCGCGCAGCGATTGCACGCGCAGGGCCAGTTGATGCACCTTATCCTTGTGCTGGCGCGCATGCTGACGCGCATGATCCAGCGCATCACGCACCTGATCACGCTGGCGCAGCAGGGCTTCACGCTGACCGGCATCAGCCGCCATATGATCCAGGGCGGCCTGCAGATTCAGACGCGCCTCGGCAATCTGCTCCTGCTCATCGCTACGCTGGCGTTTGATCTCTTCCAGATCCTCGAGCACGCGTTGGCGTCGGGCATTGATCTGCTCCAGCCGCACCTGGCGGGCCGACCACTGCGCCTTGAGATCGCCCTGCTCCCGGCTCTGACTTGCCAGACCCTGCTGTACGCTGTCGCGCTGCAGTTCGAGCTGCCGAATGGCTTCGCGCAGTTCATCGACCTTGTGGTTGTCCGACTCCAGCAGACTGTCCTGCTGCTCGATGCTCGCCTGCAGACTGTCGATTTCCTGCTGTCGTGCCAGTACGCCGGCTTCGCTGGCCTCGGCCTGGCGAAAACGCAGCCAGTTGCGACCCAGCCAATGGCCTTCGATGGTGATGATGGACTCATGCGCGGCCAGGGAGCCACGCTGTGCCAGCGCCTGCGCCAGGGAATCAGCGGTGCGGATGCTGCCCAGCCAGGGACTCAGATCGACCGGGCAACGCACCCGCGCCATCAATGAATCGGCCGCAGCTGGCTGGCTAACAGGGCCAGATTCCAGCAGCCGCAAGTTACCCTGGGCAAAGCCCTGCAGGGTGTCGGCCACCGCATCCAGACTATCCAGGCTGACCGCATGCAGATCGTCCGCCAGCACCGCTTCGACTGCCCGTTCCCAGCCTGCATCCACCTGCAACTGTTCAGCCAGCGGTGGGCGTTCACGCCAGCCCTGCTCATCCAGCCATTGCTGTACGCCCTGACCCTGATCCAGGGCAGCTTGCTGCAAGGCTTCCAGAGAAGCCAGGCGGCCACTCTGGCGCTGAATTTCGCCACGCCGGATATCGCGTTCCTGATGCAGGGCGTGCAGGTTTTCCCGCTTCAGCTGGAGGTTTTCAGCCAGATCGCTGAGTTGCTGCTGATCGCTCTCGCTGCGCAGCTCCATCTCCGCCAGTTGTTCGCTCAGTTCGGCCAGCTCATCATCCAGGGGGCCGGCGGTCAGGGTGCCCCGTTCATCTTCAAGGCGTTGGATCCGCTCACTGAGGCGTTCAATCGCCTGTTCCAGATGGCGAATACGTGACTGCTCGACCTCGGCCTGCTGGCGCGGGGCGGCGGCCTGCTGGTTGAACTGATCCCAGTTGCCTTGCCAGTCCTGCATGGCCTCTTCTGCGGCCAGCAGGGTGACGGAGGTGTCCTCGTCGGCGGCACTGGCCATTTCCAGTTCCGGCTCGATACCGGCCAGCTCATTGTCCAGATCCGCCAGCAGGGCCTTGTCCTGGGCCAGATGACTTTGCGCTTCCTGCCAGGCCAGTTCGGTCTGATCGATATCATCATGCAGCTGGCTTTGACGGTCGCGATTGAACTGCAGTTGCTGCTCGATCCGACTGATATCCGCACCCAGGCTGTAATAACGGGCCTGCACTTGATTGAAGGCTTCGGTCAGGTCAGCATGCTGGTCGCGGTGTTTCTCCATTTCGCTGTCGGCGTTGCGCTGCTCGGCGATCAGCGCCTCCATGGCAATCTCCAGGTCGCGCACGCGGTGTTCACGCTCGGCGGTCTGGGCATCCAGAGACTGCCAACGCAGCGCCTGCAGCTGCGCCTTGAGGTGGCGCTCTTCAGCCTTGAATTCCTTGTATTTTTCCGCCGCCTGGGCCTGACGCTGCAAATGCGCCAGTTGTCGCTCGAGCTCTTCGCGCAGGTCAGTCAGACGTGACAGGTTGTCATGGGTACGCCGAATGCGGTTCTCGGTTTCACGGCGCCGCTCCTTGTATTTCGATATACCGGCGGCCTCTTCGATAAACAGGCGCAGTTCGTCGGGTTTGGCTTCGATCAGCTTGGAGATCATGCCCTGTTCGATGATCGAATAGCTGCGCGGCCCCAGACCGGTACCGAGGAAAATGTCGGTAATGTCGCGGCGGCGGCATTTGGTGCCGTTCAGGTAATACTGGTTTTGTGCTTCGCGGGTGACCTTGCGGCGGATGGATATCTCGTTGTAACCGGCGTATTCGCCCTTCAGGGTGCCATCGCTGTTGTCAAACACCAGCTCAATCGAGGCCTGACCGACCGGCTTGCGGGAGTTGGAGCCGTTGAAGATCACATCGGTCATGGACTCGCCGCGCAGGTTCTTCGCCGAACTCTCGCCCATGACCCAGCGTACGGCATCGATAATGTTCGACTTGCCGCAGCCATTGGGGCCGACCACCGCGCCCATGTTGGTCGGAAAATAGACGGTGGTTGGATCCACGAAGGATTTGAACCCCGCCAATTTGATGCATTTCAATCGCATTGAATCGCCTGTCCTTGCGTAAAGCTGAGCCTTTGATGGAGTGGCGCCGGGGCTCGCAGTGCAGTCATGACATAAAACACGCATTTTTACCTGCTATGGCGGCCCATGAGAAGCCCCAAGCGGCAAATAGCGCGCTGAACTGTGGTCATCCCCGGTGGGTTGCGGCAGTATTATCCTCCTATTCCCCGCAATGGCGCCCGGCATGGCACTCGAACCCGATTTCGACAAGCTGTATGACAGACTGATGGACGAAGAGGATGCCCGGGTCTGCAAGGATATTCCGGACAGTGCCTGCACCAGCGTGCCACGCAACTTCTTCCGCCAGGTCAGCGCCACCACACTGACCAGCCTGGGCGACAGTCTGACCAACCCGAAAACCACCCTGGCCTGGCTGATGGGTATGGTCGGGGCGCCCGTGGCGTTGATTGCCTGGCTGGTCCCCATTCGCGAATCCGGTTCGATGCTGCCCCAGCTGTTTATCGCCGCCTATATTCGCCAGTTGGCGCAACGCAAGACCACCTGGGTACTCGGCAGCCTGCTGCAGGCTGTCGCCCTGTTGGCCATGGCCGTGGTGGCTTGGACAACCGAGGGCGCTCTGGCTGGCGGCCTGATCATTACCTGTCTGGTGCTGTTCAGCCTGGCTCGTGGCCTGTGCTCGGTGGCCAGCAAGGATGTCATCGGCAAAACCATCCCCAAGACCCGACGCGGCCGCATGAACGGTCTGGCCGCGAGTCTGTCTGGCCTGCTGGCACTGGCGTTCGGCCTGTACTGCTTCTTCTGGCCGCCGGCGGATTCTGACACGGCTTTCTTCGCCTGGATTCTGATCGGCTCGGCCGGCTTATGGGTTCTCTCCAGTCTGATCTACTGGCAAATTGATGAGGCTCCGGGGGCGACCGAGGGCGGCGACAACGCGATTCGCCAGGCTCTGGCCAGGATCAGTCTGCTGCGAGATGACCCGCCCTTCCGGCGTTTTGTCATCACCCGTGCCCTGCTGATGATGTCGGCGCTGTCCGCGCCTTATTACGTGGTTCTGGCCCAACAACTGAATACCGGGATTGGTATGCTCGGGGCCTTTCTGATTGCCAACGGTCTGGCCAGCAGTCTCAGCGCACTGGTCTGGGGACGCATGGCCGATCAGTCGAGCAAGCGCGTACTGATTCGCGCCGGCCTGCTGGCCAGCCTGCTGGGCCCGCTGGTCATTGGTCTGCACTGGTCGGGCAGCCTGCCAGAGTCAATGCAGGCCTGGCTGTTCCCGCTGGCCTTCTTTGTGCTCGGCATTGCCCACAGCGGTGTACGGGTCGGGCGCAAGACCTATGTGCTGGACATGGCCGGGGGCAACAAACGCACCGACTATGTGGCCGTAGGCAATAGTCTGATTGGTCTGCTATTACTGATGACCGGCTTGCTCGGTCTGCTTACTGCACTGATCGGCGCTGCCGGTATGCTGCTGCTGTTGTCCGGCATGGGTCTGGGCGGCACGCTGCTAGCCTGTCGTCTGGATGAAATAAAATACTGACACCACCGCCAAGGAATCTGCCGCATGAACGCCAGCACAGACAATGCACCTCAGGGCTTGCCCCTCAGCCGCCTGATTGGCTTGCTGCTGGGGCCGGCCTTCTTGCTCGCCACGCTGCTGTTGCCAGCCCCTGGCAGCATGAGCGATGCCGCCTGGCTGGCGCTGGGGCTGATGTTGCTGATGGCCACCTGGTGGTCGACTGAAGCCATCCCGATTCCGGCCACCGCCCTGCTACCGATTATTCTGGTGCCGGCCCTGGGTCTTGGCAATGTGGCCAGTGCCACAGCGCCCTACGCCAATCCGGTGATCTTTCTGTTCATGGGCGGTTTTGTTCTGGGGCTGGCCATGCAGCGCTGGAATCTGCACAGACGTATTGCCCTGCTGACCTTGCTGGCCGTGGGCAGCAAGCCAAGAAACCAGATCGCCGGGTTTATGCTGGCCACGGCCTTTCTGAGCATGTGGGTAAGCAATACCGCGACCACCATTATGATGCTGCCCATTGGCCTGTCGGTGATCAACATGCTGGGCAACCAGAACCCTGAGGGAGCCCAGCGTTTTGCCAGTGCGCTGCTGCTGGCTATCGCCTATTCCGCCAGTGTGGGCGGTATTGCCACACTGATCGGGACACCGCCTAACGCATTGCTGGCTGGCTACCTGGCCGACAACCACCAGATTCAGGTTGGCTTTGGCCAGTGGATGCTGATTGGTATACCGGTTGCCGCCAGCATGCTGGCGGCTATCTGGCTATGGCTGGCGCGCCGGGACTTTGGTCTGGGCACGACCGCAGTCAGCAGTGAGGGTCTGCGCCAACAATTGCACGCCCTTGGCCCCATGTCGCTGGCGGAAAAGCTGGTCTCACTGGTCTTTGTACTCACGGCAATGACCTGGATACTGCAACCACTGCTGTCCGCTCAGTTGCTGCCCTGGCTGAATGACACCGTGATTGCCATAGCCGCTGCACTGGCGCTGTTCCTGATCCCGGTCAACCTCAAGGAGCGCACCTTTCTGATGGACTGGGAGACGGCACGGGATATGCCCTGGGGCGTGCTGTTGCTGTTTGGTGGCGGACTGGCCATGGCCAGTGTTATCACCAGTTCGCAACTGGCCGAATGGATAGCGACCAGCCTCGGCGTGCTGAGCATGCTGCCAGCCTTGCTGATGCTGGCACTGGTGGTCAGCGTGATCATCTTTCTGACCGAAGTCACCAGTAATACCGCCACGGCGGCGGCCTTCCTGCCTTTGCTGGGCGCCCTGGCTGTGGCCCAGGGTATCTCGCCGATTGTCTTTGCCGTACCCGCAGCCATTGCCGCCAGCTGCGCTTTCATGATGCCAGTGGCTACGCCACCCAATGCGATTGTCTTCGGCAGCGGCCATTTACAGATCAGCGAGATGATCCGCGCCGGCTTTGTACTGAATATGATCGGTATTCTGGTCGTTACCCTGGCGGGTTACAGTCTGGTTGGCTGGGTACTGGCGGGCTGATTCAGTCTGTCTTCAGGGCAAGCCTGCTGCTGGCTTGCCCTGGATAAACAGCACGCATCAAGGGAGGGGCTGCTCGACTCTCAGCAGAATCCGCTGTTCGGAACCGACCTGGACATCATCCACTTTGGCTTCATGGCTACCCTGCATGGCATCACCCTCGGGAGACAGACGCGCAATCAACTGCACACGCTGGCCGGCGCTGAGTCTGGCCTCGGGCAACATGGCATCTGCCGGGCTCAGATCAACTTCAACCGGTAACTCGGACAGGCGGAAACGGCGTGCTGCCAGTGGCATGGGCGGACCTTGTGGATCCCTGGCAAAGACAAACAGCACCGCCTCCTCGCCCATCTGTTCAGCGATACCCTCACCCAGCTCCAGCTGGATGCGTATGACCGCGGTCGCATCGATTGGCGCCACATCAGTGCCCGCACTCAAGCGCTGTTGCGCACGTTGAATGCCGCCCTGAATGGTTTGCGCGCCGGGGCTGTCCGCCGGCATGCCCGCCAGCAGGCGCTGCCAGAAATCAATTGCGCCCTGGAAATCACCGCTCTCGAACGCGGCAATACCCAACAGGCCCAATGCGGTCGGTTCCTGCGGGTCCAGTTCAAGGGCCTTGTCCAGGGCGGCGACCGAGGGTGCATCCAATTCATTACCGGCGGCAAAATAACGGGCCTGAGCAAGTTGCGCCAGCACCTCCGGGCGCTCGCCCAAACGCTCAAGACTGTTGCCCAGCGCCAGCACCGCCAGATCAAATTCCTGCGCATTGATGTAGCCACGACCCAGCATGTACCAGGCTTCGCCGTTTTCCGGCTGCACCTGCACCATGCGCTCCATGCGGCTGATTGACTCTTCCAGGGTAGTGGGTGGCGGCCCCTCCTCGAGTTCACGGGCCAAGGCCAGACCCGCAGGATTACCCCAGGTGGTGTACAGCGCAGCAACGACCAGTGGCAACACGCCGGCAGCCGCAACCAGCAACCAGGGGGCGCCGCGCCGACGCGTTCCCTGCTGGCTGTCAGCCTGGGCGGTATCATCCAGCAATAGCCGGCTGGCCTCCTCCAGCGTGGCATCACGCTGGGCCTCTGTAAGGTCGCCAGCCAGTACCTGGGCATCCAGCTCCTGAACGCGCTCCTGATACAGGGCGACGTTCAGCGCAGAACGATCAACAGCCCGCTGGCGACGCTGTCGCCAGATTGGCCAAAGTACCGTCAGCATGCCGCAGATCACCAGTAGCGCGGCAAATATCCACAAGTCAATCATCACGCGTTTTGTTCTCCAACAGGGCCTTGAGTCGCGCCTGTTCATCGGCACTCAGGTGCTCGTCCTGGCTGGCTATCTGCGCGGACTGGCGGCGCCGAACCATGATGATCAGCGCCAGCAGCCCACCGAGCAAAAACACCGCAGGGGCAAACCAGAGCACAGCGGTCTGAGCATTCAGTTGCGGGCGATAGCGCACAAACTCGCCATAGCGCATGACCATGAAATCGACGATTTGCTCGTTGCTCTGGCCTTCATCGAGCATGCGAAAGATTTCACGGCGCAGGTCATTGGCAATCGGTGCGTTTGAATCGGCAATGTTCTGGTTCTGGCATTTCGGGCAGCGCAGCTCAGCACTGAGCTGATAGAAGCGCGCACGCTGCTCGTCGGTTTCAAATTCGTAGGTATCAATGGCCGGCAGCGCAGCCGTGCTGAACAATAGCAGCGCCAAGAGCATGCAACGGATCATTGTCCTGCCTCCTCAAGCAGGGCCTGATAACGCGGCGCCAGCTCGGTCTGCCAGACACGTTCGTCAATCACGCCGACGAACTTGTAACGAATCACCCCCCGGGCATCAACCAGGAAGGTCTCCGGGGCGCCATACACACCCAAGTCCAAACCCAGACGCCCTTGCGGATCGCTGATATTCAACTGGTAAGGGTTATGCAGATCGCGCAGCCAATTACGCGCCGACAGGTTGTCATCCTTGTAGTTGACGCCGTGGATCACCACGCCCTGCTCTGCCAGCTTGTTGAGTACCGGATGCTCAACCCGGCAGGCCACGCACCAGGTCGCCCAGACGTTGACCAATGACGGTTTGCCCTGCAGATCGGCCTGGGTAATCAGGGCCTCGCCGTCCGTAACTGACTGCAGTTCAAAAGCAGGGAAGTCCTTGTCTATCAACACAGACGGCAGGTCTTCGTTATCCAGATACAGGCCCTTGAACAAGAACACCAGCATCAACAGAAAAACAACCAACGGCAAGGCCATTAATGCGCGCTTCATGCCTGAACCTCCTTGTCAGCCGCTTGCGGGCGAGTTTGCCGGGCACGCAGCCGGTAGCGCTTGTCACTGGCCGCCAGCAGGCCACCAAAGGTCATGAACAGACCACCCAACCAGATCCAGCGGACAAAGGGCTTGATATGCACGCGCATGGCCCAGGCGTCTTCGCCCAGGGGCTCACCCATGGCTACAAACAGGTCACGGGTCAGGCCGGCATGAATGGCTGCCTCGGTCATCAGCTGGTTCTGTACTGTGTACAGACGCTTCTCCGGGCGTAGCGTGGTAATCATGCGTTCACCCTTGAACACATCCAGCACCACCTTGTCCGATACCCAGTTGGAACCCTCGCGGTGCGCCACACCCTGAAATACAAAGGTATACCCGCCCAGATCAAGACGGTCGCCGGGCCCCATGCGCAAGTCTCGCTGACTGTCGAACAGACTGGCACCGACCACGCCTACCGCGCAGACGGCCATGCCGATATGCGCCAGCGTCATACCCCAGTAACTGCGCGGCAGTGCGCGCAGACCACTGACCAAGCCCTTGTTGCGCGTCTTGTTGAGGATGTCCTTGAGGCTCATGCCGACGACCCAGAACACCAGCAGCAGCATGCTGCCGACCGCCAGATGGTGCTCACCAATCCAGACCGCCAACCCGATGGCTGCCAGCGCGGCCAACAACAATACCCACTTCAGTTGGCCCAGCAGCCAACTGACCGGGGTGTCCTTCCAGCGGCTGAGCATGCCCACGCCCATGGCGGCCATCAGCAAGGCCATAAGAGGAATAAACAGCGCATTGAAATAGGGCGGACCGACCGACACCAGGCTACCGCTGATCGCATCCAGTGCCAGCGGATACAAGGTGCCGAGCAGAATCATCAGCGCCGAGACCACCAGAATCACGTTGTTGATCAACAGGAAGGTTTCCCGTGACCACAGCGCAAAGCCAATCTGACTTTTCACTACCGGCGCACGCAGGGCGTAAAGCAACAGCGAACCGCCTGTGACCAGCAACAGGAAGGCGAGAATGAATACGCCGCGCTCGGGATCAGTGGCAAAGGCATGCACCGAGGTCAGCACACCCGAGCGCACCAGGAAGGTACCGAGCAGGCTGAGCGAGAAGGTGGCAATCGCCAGCAGTACGGTCCAGCTCTTGAATACCCCGCGTTTTTCGGTCACTGCCAGCGAGTGGATCAGCGCCGTACCCACCAGCCAGGGCATGAAGGAGGCATTTTCCACCGGATCCCAGAACCACCAGCCGCCCCAGCCAAGCTCGTAATAGGCCCACCAGGAGCCCAGCACTATGCCCAGGGTCAGGAAGGCCCAGGCTATGATGGTCCAGGGCCGTGACCAGCGCGCCCAGGCTGCATCCAGCCGACCACCCAGCAAGGCGGCGATGGCAAAGGCAAAGGCCACCGAGAAACCGACATAGCCCATGTACAGCATCGGCGGATGCACGATCAGACCAAAATCCTGCAGCAATGGGTTAAGGTCATTGCCGTCCGCCGGATGAAAAGGCAGTTGGCGATCAAAGGGATTCGAGGTCATCAGCATGAAGAGCAAAAAGCCCACGCTGATCATACCCATGACCGCCAATACGCGGCTGAGCATGTCCTCTGGCAGATCGCGGGAAAAGACCGCTACAGCCAGGGTCCAGGCCGCCAGAATCAAGGCCCAGAGCAGCAGTGAACCCTCATGCCCACCCCATACCGCGCTGATCTGGTAATACCAGGGCAGCGCGCTGTTGGAGTTCATCGCCACATAGGTAACGCTGAAGTCGTTGGCCAGAAAGGACTGCACCAGACACAGGAAGGCAAAGAACACAAACAGGCACTGGCCGATGGCCGCTGGCTGGGCAAAGCCCATGGCCAGTGTATCACCGCGCCAGGCGCCGTAGAGTGGCACTGTGGCCTGAAGCACGGCCAGCACCAACGCAATTATCAGGGCAATTTGCCCAAGCTCGGGAATCATCTCAGCTCCGCATCAGTAACTGGACGCCGCCTCGGCGTCCTGTTTCATCTGGTTGACCTTGGACATCGCCTGGGCGACCTCCGGAGGCATGTATTCTTCGTCGTGCTTGGCCAACACCTCGTCGGCAATCAGCATGCGGTTTTCATCCAGACGGCCCAGGGCAACGATGCCCTGCCCTTCGCGGAACAGATCCGGCAGGATGCCGCTGTAAAATACCACCACCTGCTCGGCGCCATCGGTGACGGTAAACTGCACATCCAGGTTCTCGGTCGAGCGCACCACACTGCCGTCCACCACCATGCCGCCAGCACGAATGCGTGTTTGCTCAGGTGCTTCGCCCTGGGCAATCTGGCTCGGGGTGTAGAACAGATTGATATTCTGGCTCAGGGCCATCAATGCCAGGCCGACGGCAACCCCGACACCAAACACCACCAGCAGGATCAGGCCAAGTCGTTTCTTGCGTTCAGGATGCATTGATTTCCTCCCGGCGCCGACGGCGCGCTTCAGCTTGAACCAGACTCTTCATGTAGCGTCTGGGCTCGGCGACATTCAGCCACAATATGACCAACGTGATGGCGTAAGCGGACCAGACATAGGGACCGTGACCGTCCATGGCAATAAACTCGATCACTGCATTCATGACATTTTCTCCAGGGCCTCACGGGCCCAGCTTGTCTTGTGCTCGCGCTGCAAGACAGTCACGCGCATACGCATCAGCAAGCTGACGGTAAACAGCGCATAGAAGCCCAATACCATAAGCAAAAGGGGAAACCACATCTCAATCGGCATGGCCGGCTTTTCGGTGATCTTGAAGGTGGCCGGCTGGTGCAGGGTGTTCCACCAGTCCACCGAATACTTGATGATCGGAATATTGACCACACCAACAATAGCCAGCACCGCAGACGCTTTGGCGGCGGTATCGCGGTTGCTGATGGCATGCGTCAGGGCAATAACACCGATATACAGAAACAGCAGTATCAACATGGACGTCAAGCGGGCATCCCAGACCCAGTACGTACCCCAGGTCGGCTTGCCCCAGATGGCCCCTGTGACCAAGGCTATGACGGTCATCCAGGCGCCAATCGGCGCCGCACACTGCAAAGCCACGTGGGCCAGCTTCATACGCCAGACCAGCCCGACGGTACCGGCAACCGCGAGCATGATGTAGCAGGACTGCGCAACAAAGGCAGCGGGCACGTGGATATAGATTATCCGGAAGCTGTTGCCCTGCTGATAATCCTCTGGTGCAAAACCGAGCCCCCAAACCAGACCCACCAGTAACAGCAGAGCGCTGGAAACCGAGAACCAGGGTAGCCAGCGGCCACTGATTTCAAAGAACCACTTGGGCGAACCCAGCTTGTGGAAAAAGGTCCAGTTCATCCTTTCAGCACTCCGCAATTCATTCACTCACTCCGATGCGCAAACCCGCCGCAATTGCCAGGGGCGCAAGGCTCAGCGCAAACACCGACAGACAACCGAGCCACAGCGCGTAGCCGGCGATGGGCAAACCCTGCATGGCGGCTTCTACCGCACCGGTACCCAGAATCAGCACCGGAATGTACAGGGGCAGGATCAGCAGTGCCAGCAAAACTCCCCCGCCTTTCAAACCAACCGTCAAAGCCGCACCTACAGCGCCCAGCAGGCTCAGTACCGGCGTACCCAGCAACAGGCTCAATAACAGCACCGGCAGTACCTCTGGCGGCATGGACAGCATCAGACCGAACAGCGGCGACAACAACACCAGCGCAAGGCCGCAAACCAGCCAGTGGTGGAATACCTTGACCAGCACCATCAGGGTCAAGGGATGTGACGATAAAACCCATTGTTCCAGCGAGCCGTCCTCAAAATCACTGCGGAACAGTCCATCCAGTGACAGCAAGGTGGCCAGCAGCGCGGCAACCCAGATGATCCCCGGGGCCATGGTTCGGAGCATGCCCGGTTCTGGGCCCACGGCCAGGGGAAACAGGCTGATCACGATGGCAAAGAACACCAGCGGGTTGAGCAGGTCACTGGGCCGACGCCAGGCCAGTTGCCACTCGCGACGGAACAGCAGCCATATGATTCGACGCATCAGGCCAACACTCCCAGATCCAGACAACGCAGGCCGGACAGGTGATCCAGACTGTGATGCGTCGTCAGGATGACGATACCTCCGCGAGCGGCGTGTGCGAGAAGATGCGACTCCAGGGCAGCAACACCGGCGCGGTCAATGGCGGTAAAGGGCTCGTCCAGAATCCACACCGGGTGATCCTGCAAATACAACCTGGCCAGGGCCACCCGACGCTGCTGCCCGGCGGACAGATGGTAGCAGGGCACATCCTCGAAACCGCGCAGCCCAACCTGCTCCAGCGCCTGCCAGATAGCATCGCGGGTTACCGGCTGACCCAGCGCACAGAGCCAGGCAAGATTTTCCTCCGGCGTCAGCGGGCCCTTGATCGCCGGCGCGTGGCCGATAAACAGACGACTGTTACGCCAGGCGCTGAGGCCCTGACCGCGAAACACCGTATGGCCACCGTAGCGCAGGTCACCGTCCGAGGGCGGCAGCAGTCCTGCCAGAATCCGCAGCAAGCTGGTCTTGCCTGACCCGTTGGGGCCAGCCACTTGCAACACGTCACCGGCATTCAACTGCAGACTGATGCCATCAAACAGCTCTCGCTCGTCGCGCTCACAGGCCAGTTGATGCAACTCGATAGGCAGTGCGTTCACCCGCTCTCCAGACCGACCAGCTGATTGGCTGACCGGAGCTCATGTTTGTCGCGCCACAGCCGCTATACTCTGTTAAGCCCGAAGGGTACAGAGGCAACTGTCGCAAGGCTGTGCCATTATACATACAGCCCCCCTTGCAGGGCTTGTGATTTACATCAACATGTGACCACATGACATCCGATATTCGCCTCCCGCCTGCCATGCCCAGCCCAGTCATACCGGGGCCTGCAGCCAAAACGCCGGAACCCGGCGCACTGGCTCTGCAACTTCTGCGTCCGATTGACGCACTGATGTTGCCAGCGGGCCAAAGCAGTCGCGCAGAAGTCATCAACAGCAAAACCGACGGAGCCCAATTCGAAGTCCTGTTGCGCCTGTCGCAAAGTAACACCCAGGGTAAAACGCTGGATATCACAGCAACCAGCCCGCGAGCACTGGCAACAGGTACCCAACTGGTCATTCAAGCGCTGAATCCCATGCAACTGATGGCCATACTGCAACCTGCCGACAAACCCACTGCCGATCTACTGACGCGACTGGACCCGGCCCTGTTCCCTCCAGGCAGCAAGGTAGAAGCACGGGTGATCAGTCAGCAGCAAATCAGCGCTGCCGGCGAGCAGTTGCGCTTTGCCATTCTCGCCCGGCTGTTGCAGGGACCTGCCAGCGGCAGCACCTTGAATCTGACCAGTGGCAAAGCACTGGAGCCGGGCACCCTGCTGAGCGCTGAAGTGGGTACACGCGGCGAGTTGCGGGTGGCCGACATGGCCAAACAACAAATGGCCATGGCCTTGAGCCTGGGGTTGCGCGACAGCATGCAGCGTCAAGCCTCGGCAGAGCCACTGTTATCCAGTATCGATCTGCTTAACCGCTCCAGCGCCACCTTGCCGGAAGGCGTTCAGGCCGCCATGCGCCAGGTTCTGCAACAAGTGGTGAATATCAGCCAACTGACCAGTTCAACGGGTGTGCAGCAGGCCATCCAGCGCAGCGGGAGCTTTCTTGAAGCAGGCTTGAAGCAACTCACCGAGATGCTCACCACCGGCAATCCAGCCGGAAACCCGGCACCCGGCAACCGAACCGATGTCACTGCCCAACCAGCTCAAGTCCAGACTGGCAGCCTGCCTGCGCTGGATAAACTCATCACGCTGCTGTCCAGCCTGCCGGTCAGTGCCGACAGCCCCAGCCTGCCGGGTGCAGACTTGAAAGCGGCACTGGTCAATCTGCTGATCAACCTGCAGCAACAATTGCCACCCGGCACACTGAAGCTGCTGGGACTGCAACCCGGGCCCTGGCAGCAAGGGATGAGCGCCGTGCCACATGGGATTTTCCCGCTGCCAGCCAGAGCCATGCAGGCCCTGACCGATGCACCGGATCTGGGCGCCCTGCTGCGTCTGACCGCAGCGCTACTGTCGCGCATCCAGCACCACCAGCTACAAAGCCTTGGCCAGACCCAAAGTTTTTCCGATGGCAGTAGCCAGACCACCTGGCAACTGGAAATACCGCTGCGCGACGGCCAGCAGTTCAGTCATGTACAGGTACGCATTCAGCGCGACGATGCGGCAGCCAAGGGCAAGAAACAGGAACAGGAACCCCTCTGGGAAGTACGTTTGGCCTTCAACCTGGACCAGCTTGGCGCGCTGCAGGCCATTGCCCGACTGTTCAAGGGTCGGGTCAGCACCGAATTCTGGGCTGAACAGCAAAGCACCCTTAGCCTGCTCGATCAGGAACTCGTGCAATTGCGTGATCGGCTGCTGGCCAAAGGCCTCGAAGTCGGGGAAATGAGCTGCCATCGGGGTGCGCCACCGCAGCCCAGCCACGCCGTGCAACAACGCTGGATTGATGAGGTGACCTGATGGACAGACAACGGGAAGCAATAGCGCTGGTCTACGACGGCGATCAGGCACCCACCCTGACAGCCAAGGGCGAAGGCGAACTGGCCGAACAGATCATTGAACTGGCAATGGCCTATGAAGTGCCGATTTACGAAAACGCCGAACTGGCCAGGATGCTGACACGACTGGAATTGGGTGATCAGATCCCGGAGGCGTTGTACCGCACCATTGCCGAAATCATTGCCTTTGCCTGGTATCTGAAAGGCAAGGCGCCGGAGGGTTTCGATCCTGATGAACCGCGCCCAAGACGCAGGCCGATTGAATAGCATCGGCCTACCGCTCAAGTCAGAGGCGCGACCTGGCAGTTGTCAGCCATCAGGGTTGTTTGCGTGCCGAGTGCAGCTTGGCCACCAACTCGGCCTCGGCCTTGGACAGGCCACAGGACTGAGTTACATCCTCAATACTGGCGCCCATACTCACCAAGCGCGCCGCCTGATTGTAGGGCAAGGCATGCGGATCGGTCTGATCCACACGTTGCAAGCGGTCTTCCAGCTGTTTGAGCTTGTCACGCAGGGCGATCAATTCATCCCCCATGCGGATGCTGCCCTGCTGAAAACTGGACGCTTCGACCCTGAGCGCTTGCAGCCGCTGCTGATGCTGCTCATCCAGGGCACGCAGTTGAGCCGCCAGCCTGACCTGGGAACGACGCAGTAGTACCAGAAACAATACCAGCACAGCCAGCAGTACGCCTCCACCCAGGCCCGCCAGGAGCATCAACAGGCCGTTGTCAGCCGCCATGCTGATCAGAAGCCCTGCAGTTCAGCCCACTCATCTTCGGTCATCATCTTTTCCAGATCGACCAGAATGAGCAGTTCATTGTTCTTGTTGCATACGCCCTGAATGAACTTGGCGGACTCATCTGTACCGACGTTCGGTGCCGTTTCAATCTCGGACTGGCGCAGATAGACCACTTCGGCAACGCTATCGACCAGAATCCCGACCACCTGCTTGTCCGCCTCGATAATCACGATCCGGGTGTTGTCGGTTATCGGTGCCGGGGTCAGGCCAAAGCGCTGGCGCGTGTCGATCACGGTGACCACGTTACCGCGCAAGTTGATAATGCCCAGTACATAGGACGGCGCGCCGGGAACAGGTGCAATCTCGGTATGCCGCAGCACTTCCTGCACCTGCATGACGTTGATGCCGTAGGTTTCATTGTCCAGGCGGAAGGTAACCCATTGCAGAATCGGATCTTCAGCGCCCTGTGCGGAGTTGTTTTTCATTCTTTTGCTTCCCGATTTAGGTTATTGCCACTCCGGCTATCTGGCGTGCCGGCACGCTGACTCATTAATTGATCCAAAGCTATGCTAATGCTCTGCCACTGGCTTTGCCAGCCTTGCTTGCCGCCTCACCTGCGGCAATCAGTTGTGCCAGAGAGGATACGTCAACCAGGGCACACATGTGCTCTATAACTGTGCCGGCCAGCCAGGGTCTTTTGCCCTGCTGCGAGCGCCATTTGATCTGCTCCGAGGTCAGCTTGACCGACTGGCTGACACCGTGAACTGCCAGGCCCCAGTCATAGCCCTCGACTGAAATGACAAAACGCAGGTCATCCCGCAAAGCGTCCGTATAGCGCTCGGGCATGACCCAGCGCGCGGTATCCAGCACCTTGAGATTACCAACGGGGGTCGGCATCAAGCCAAGAAACCAGTCCGGCTGCCCAAACAACGGCGTGATCTCGTCGTCCAGCGGATAGATCGAACCCAGCAGGATCAACGGCACTGCCAAGGTCAAGCCACCGACATCAAACAGCAGCGCCTCGAAGGGCTGATCGCGCCAACTGGGCTGCTCAACCAGTTGTTCTACCTCGAACGCCGGCGTTTCGCTCGCCTGGGCTTCGACCGCCGTCGTCTCGACCACCTGGGTGTCGAGCGTCCGGTTCTCAAGCATTCGCTGCTGAACCGATCTGGACGGGGGTGCCGGCTCAACGCTGGAGATTTCCGGTTGAGGCTCCCTGATTGGCGCCTTGGCGACTGATGATTCAACCGGCATGCTCACAGGCTCATCCTGCACCACCGACTCGGTAGCATCCTGCAGCAGCGCGTCCAGATAGCTCTGAATGGTCTGTTGCGGTACAAACTGCTGTAGGGGCAAGGCTTTGCTCATGACAAACCGCTATTCAAGGGAAAGATTCACTGTCCTAGAGAGTATCGGCCAATCCTGGCCTGACATTAGAACTAAATGCATCATGCCACCTGCTCCCGGCGCGGTAATGACTGCGCCAACAGGTAGCGCAACAGGGCCCGGTACGCCAGCACACCACGGGCATTTGCATCCAGTCTTGAGGGTACCAGACCTGCCATGCTGGCATCCCGCAGCTTGGTATCAATCGGGACATAGGCTTGCCACAGATGGTCGGCATAGTCACGGCGCAGTACCTTGAGCGTACTGATCGAGGCCTGGGTCCGACGGTCAAACAGAGTTGGCACTATGGTATAGGGTAACGCCTGCTTACGGGAGCGATTGACCATGTCAAGTGTATGAACCATGCGTTCAAGACCCTTGAGCGCGAGAAATTCGGTTTGTACCGGGATGATCAGCTGTTCGCAGGCCGCCAGCGCATTGATCATCGAGACCCCAAGCAGGGGCGGACTGTCGATCAGGACAAAATTGAAATCATCCCACAATTGCGCCAGGGCTCGGGACAACACCAATCCGAAGCCGCCCTGCGCCGCTGACTGGCGCTCAAGCGTGGCCAGTGAGGTACTGGAGGGCAGCAAACTGACGTTCTCGTGGGAGGTCGGCAGCAACAGCGCCCTGGCCATGCCCTCTGGCACCTGTCCGTTGTGCTGGAACAGATTGAACACGCTATTGGTCAGACTGTCCGGGTCATGCCCGAAGTAACTGGTCATGGAGCCATGGGGATCCAGATCGACCACCAGTACACGCTGCCCCTGGTCTGCCAGCAGACCAGCAAGCGCGACGGCGGTCGTGGTTTTACCCACACCCCCTTTTTGGTTGGCCACAGCCCAGACTTTCATGTCTTTCCTCCTGGGGTTGGTATGCCTGATTGCACAGACATAGGCCCCATCATCGACAACAGATTGACGCCCGCAGCGGCGTCAGACAAGTGAAGCACTTACTGTGCAGGAGGCGTGCCAGCCCCGCTACGTGCCTCACGCATCTGATCCACACCCGATGTATCAGGCGTGTACGCCTCGTGCCGGGAGTCGGTATAGCGCGATACCAGTAACACAACCCGTCGATTGGCACGCCGACCGGCCGCAGTCGTATTGTCGGATATCGGACGAAACTCACCATAGCCCACGGCAGCCAGACGGCCGGGATCGACCCCGCCGGTATTCAACATGCGCACTACGCTGGCAGCACGGGCGGCGGACAACTCCCAATTGGTCGGGTAGGCACGCGAATTGATCGGAACATTGTCGGTAAAACCTTCGACATGGATCGGGTTGTCGTACGGCGACAATATATTGGCGATCCGCTCAACCAGATCGAAAGCCTGGTTCAGCGGCAAGGCGTCACCACTGGGAAACAACAGACTGGAATTCAATTCGATTTCAATCCACAACTCATTGCCACGCAGTTCAATATCACCCGCCTGAATCAGGTCGCCAAAGGCCGCCTGCATGGCCGAGGTGATATCGGCCAGCGCGTCGCCACCGTCACCGCTAGCGTCACCGCCGGAGGTTCCCGGCGCATCGCTGAGATTGATCCCGCGAGGAATTTGATCGCCGATCTGTATCGGCTCGATGGATCGCTGAGGCGTATTGAAGGCGCCGACCAGGGTATCCGACAACACCTTGTATTTACCCTCGTTGACGGAGGAGATGGAATACATGACCACAAAGAAGGCAAACAACAGGGTAATGAAATCCGCATAGGACACCAGCCAGCGCTCATGGTTTTCATGCTCTTCATGGCGACGGCGGCGCATGGTCAATCCCAGCCCATGAGGGGCAGCGCTTTGCCTGTTCGGGCTAAAGGCTGCGAATTCGCGTTACATCCTGCATCGTGCATATCTGCGCCCCTCCCGAGATGGGCTGGCTGTGCTGCATGCGACAAGCATCCATCTGGGTACCCGCGCTGTCTAATCAAGAAAACCCTCAAGCTTCAATTCGATCGAACGGGGATTTTCCCCTTCGGCAATCGACAGCAAGCCCTCCAGCAGCATCTCCCGGTAACGTGATTGCTGCAGGACCACCGCCTTGAGCTTGTTGGCAACGGGCAACAGGAACAGGTTGGCCAGTGCTACGCCATAGATGGTGGCGACAAAGGCCACAGCAATACCAGTACCCAGCATGGAGGGATCAGCCAGGTTGCCCATGACATGAATCAGGCCCATTACTGCGCCAATGATGCCAATGGTGGGCGAATAGCCGCCCATACTTTCATATACTTTGGTTGCCATCAGGTCATGGCTCTCGCGGGTCATGAGGTCCACTTCGAGAATACTGCGCAGGGCTTCTGGCTCGCTGCCGTCAACCAGCAACTGCAAACCCTTGCGGGCGAACTGGTCTGTCTCCAGTTCGGCAATCTGTTCCAGGCCCAGTAGGCCTTCCTTGCGGGCAATGGTGCTCCAGCCGATGACCTGGCTGATACCCTGCTGCAGCCGATTCTTGGGCGGAAAGAAAATCCAGCTGGCAATCGCCAGGGCACGCTTGAATACTTTCAACGGGGTCTGAATGAAAGCCGCCCCCAGCGTGCCGCCAAACACAATCAGCGCTGCAGGGCCGTTGATCAGGGCCGCCGCATGTCCACCCTCAAGATAATTGCCGCCAAGAATCGCCACGAAGGCGAGAATAACGCCAATGATACTGAGGATATCCATCAGCTCAGCTCCGCCAAATAACGGCCGATGTCGTCCAGGCTATAGACGCCGTCGGCCAGATTGGCCTTGACCACCGCCATGGGCATGCCATAGATGACACAGCTTGCCTCGTCCTGGGCCCAGACATCGCTGCCGGACTGTTTCAGAATGCGCGCCCCTTCTCGACCATCGGCTCCCATACCGGTCAGCACCACCGCCAGCACCTTGTCGCGAAATGCCTTGGCAGCGGAACCAAAGGTGACATCAACGCAGGGCTTGAAATTCAGCCGCTCATCACCGGGCAGAATTCTCACCACGCCACGCCCGTCAACCATCATCTGCTTGCCGCCGGGGGCCAGCAAGGCCACGCCGGGGCGCAGTGCATCACCGTCAACAGCCTCTCTCACGGTAATCCGGCATAGCTTGTCCAGACGCTCGGCGAAGGCCTTGGTGAACGCGGCAGGCATGTGCTGAATCAACAACAACGGCGAGGGGAAATTTGCCGGCAACTGGGTCAGAACGCGCTGCAAGGCGACCGGACCGCCCGTGGAGGTACCAATGGCGACCAACTGGTAGTGCTTGCGGCGCGGCGGCGGGCTTGCCGAGCGGTTGGCGGCCGGCGCCACGGCAGGCTTGACGGCGGGCTCACCAGGCCGGAGTTGAGGTCTGGCTGCCGGCGACGAGCTGCTTGGTGCGCTGAGCGGGGCAGCAGCCAGACCGAGGGAGCGGCGGTTGGTGCGCGCCAGCGCATGCACGCGTTCACACAGCAGTTGCCGGACCTTGTCGGGGTTACGCGAAATATCCTCGAAGTTCTTTGGCAGGTAGTCTGCTGCACCCGCATCCAGCGCATCCAGACTGACGCGAGCGCCTTCGTAGGTCAGGGAAGAGAACATCAGTACTGCCGTGGGGCATCGCTGCATGATCTCGCGCACGGCTGAAATACCGTCAAGCACCGGCATTTCATAATCCATGGTCACCACATCAGGACGCAAAGCCAGCGTCTGGTCTACCGCTTCACGGCCATTGGAAGCGGTACCGACCACCTGGATCTGCGGATCGCCTGCGAGGATCTCCGTTACCCGGCGGCGAAAGAAACCCGAGTCATCCACCACCAGCACCTTGACCGCCATACACTCTCCTGAAACCTGTCAGCCCGACAGCAGCGTGCTGCCGAACCTGAATCCTGTTATTCCACTATAGCTGGCCAACCCAGCTGGCGATCAAGTCCGGTAGTGCTTTACCCACTGCGCCCCCAGTTCGGGACTAGCCGCGTCGCGCGTAGCGCTTGAGCAAACTGGGGATATCGAGAATCAGTGCAATGCGGCCATCGCCGGTAATGGTTGCACCGGACATCCCGGGTGTACCCTGCAACATGCGGCCCAGAGGCTTGATCACCACCTCCTCTTGCCCGACCAGTTGATCCACCACAAAACCGACACGCTGGGTGCCGACTGAAACAATCACGACGCTGGCTGCCGAGCGGTCACTGTTGTCCGCCACACCGGGCATCAACCAGCGCTTGAGGAAGAACAGCGGCAGTGCCTTATCGCGAACAATGATGACCTCCTGACCATCCACCACATTGGTGCGCGACAGATCCAGACTGTAAATCTCGTTAACGCTGACCAGTGGCAAGGCAAAGGCCTGGTCTGCCAGCATCACCATCAATGTCGGCATGATTGCCAGCGTCAGGGGGACCTTGATGGCAATGCGGCTGCCTTCGCCCTTGACCGAATGAATACCTATTGTGCCGTTCAGCTGGGAAATCTTGGTCTTGACCACGTCCATACCGACACCGCGACCGGATACATCGGAAATTTCGGTCTTGGTGGAAAAGCCCGGGGCCAGAATCAGGTCGAAACATTCACTCTCGGTCAAACGATCAGCGGCATCCTTGTCCATCATGCCCTTCTCGACTGCCTTGGCACGCAGTACCTCTGCATCCATGCCACGACCATCATCGGTGATGGTCAACAGAATGTGGTCGCCTTCCTGCGCGGCTGCCAGGATAACCTTGCCGGTTCGCGGTTTGCCTGCTGCCTCACGCTCATCAGGCATCTCTATACCGTGATCCACCGAGTTGCGTACAAGGTGGACCAGTGGATCAGCCAGGGCTTCAACCAGATTCTTGTCCAGATCGGTTTCTTCGCCGATCAGTTCGAGATTGATTTCCTTTCTGAGGTTGCGGGCCAGGTCCCGGACGACACGTGGAAAGCGTCCGAAGACCTTCTTGATTGGCTGCATGCGGGTCTTCATTACCGAGGACTGCAGATCCGCAGTCACCACGTCCAGATTGCCAACAGCCTTGTTCAGCTCTTCATCTCCGCTGCTCAGACCAAGGCGTACCAGACGATTACGTACCAGCACCAGCTCGCCCACCATGTTCATGATCTCATCCAACCGGGCAGTATCCACACGCACAGTGGTTTCGGGTGCAGCGGCTTCAAGTCCGCCAGGCGCGGTGGCCGGATCAGGCACGACAACCGCCTTTTGGCTAGGCTCGGGCGCCGCCTTGGGCTTGGCCTTTGCAGCCGCTTTGGGCTTGGCGTCGGCAACTGCAGGCTTGGTGCTCGGCGTCACGGCAGCGACGCTGTCGTGCTTGCCCGGAGCCTTTCCCGAACCATGCAGCTGGTCGAGCAGGGCCTCAAATTCATCATCGGTTATATGTGCATCATCGCTGCTGATCGCCGGATCTGATGGCGCAGAGGGTGCCTCAGCGGCTTTCAAGCCTGGCGCAGCACCCTTGCCATGCAGCTGATCCAGCAGGGCCTCGAATTCATCGTCATTGATTTCATCGCTAACAGGCGGGTTGGCCGGCTCAGCAGCAGCTGTATCGGCGTTACCGGAACCATGCAACTGGTCCAGCAGGGCCTCGAATTCATCATCGGTAATTTCATCATCGTTGCCCGGAGCTGCTGGTGTCGCAGGTGCCGCCGGCTCGTTATCGGACCCATGCAGGGCATCGAGTAACTTCTCGAACTCGTCATCGGTAATATCACCTTCGGCAACGGGCTGGTCTGACGGGTTGGCAACTGCACTTGCGGGCGGTTGGGGGGCTGGATCGGCCGGCGCAGGGTCATCGGATTCAGGATGGGCAAGACGTGCAAGTGCTTCAAGCAAAGCGGGATCTGCAGGTCGAGGTTCTTCACCCTCTCGCACCTGACTGAACATTTCATTGACGCTGTCGAGGGCCTGAAGGACGACATCCATCAGCTCCGAGTCGACCTTGCGCTCACCCTTGCGCAGAATATCAAAAACGTTTTCAGCTATATGACAGCAACCAACCAGGGCATCCAGCTGCAGGAAGCCTGCTCCGCCTTTTACCGTGTGAAAGCCGCGAAAAATCGCGTTGAGCAGATTCATGTCATCGGGACGATTCTCCAACTCGACCAACTGTTCGGACAACAGCTCGAGAATCTCGCCGGCTTCTACCAGAAAGTCTTGAAGAATTTCTTCATCCGCATCAAAACTCATGCATCCACTCCCGGGTCGTGCTTGTTGTTAGAAGCCCAGACTGGAGAGAAGATCGTCCACTTCGTCCTGTCCGGATACTACGTCTTCTCTTGTATCGGCATGAATCTGCGGACCTTCACCCCTGGGTGAAGTTTTTTTCGCTTCGACCGGCTGCTCGGCGTGATCAATCCCGGCCATACGGTTCACATGCCCAGCCATGCGCACCAGGTTCACCAGGCTCTCTTCAACATCATGGACCAGGGTGATGACGCGCTTGATCACCTGTCCGGTCAGATCCTGATAATCCTGCGCCATCAGGATATCGTTCAGTTGCGAGCTGACTTCAGTACTCGAGGTTTCGGTTTTCTCAAGGAACTCGCCGATACGACGGTACAGATCACGGAACTCGCCTGCGGCCATTTCACGACGCTGCAGGCGCTCCCAGTCAGCGCGCAGAACACTGGCTTCCTGACCCAGGGCCGAGACAATAGGGGCACTGCTCTCCACCAGATCCATGGTGCGATTGGCAGCCTTGTCGGTCAGTTGCACAACATAATCAAGTCGATCTGAGGCGTCGGAAATCTTGGAGGTTTCGTTTTCGTCGCCCAATGCATGGGTGGTATCGATCTGAAAATTGACAATGGCATTGTGCAGGGCGCGGGTCAGTTGCCCCACCTCGTGATATAAACCGCGATCACGTGCCTGGTTGATGGCATGAATGACCAGAATGGCCTCGCCATACTGGCCTTGCTCCAGATAGTCGACCAGTTGCCGCGCGTTGTCTTTAAGGGAATGTTCAAATTCCTGAGCGGTTGCCTGGCCGGGATCCTTACTTAGTGCCATAACCTGTACCCCGGTGTGTTGTCATTTGGCCTGGACGCGCTCAAAAATCTTTTCGATCTTCTCTTTCAACGCCTGGGCGGTAAAAGGCTTGACCACGTAGCCATTGACTCCGGCCTGAGCCGCTTCAATGATCTGATCGCGTTTGGCCTCAGCCGTCACCATGAGAACCGGCAAATGCTTCAGGCGTTCGTCGGCACGCACAGCGCGCAACAGGTCAATGCCGCTCATGCCCGGCATGTTCCAGTCCGTTACCAGAAAGTCGAAACTGCCGCTCTGCAGCATCGGCAATGCGGTATTGCCGTCATCAGCTTCGGCGGTATTGGTAAAGCCAAGATCCCGCAGTAGGTTCTTGATAATACGTCTCATCGTCGAGAAATCATCAACGATGAGGATTTTCATGTTCTTGTCCAAGTCGACCTCCGTACACACCAGGAAGAGTGCTGTCACACACCCCGTTAACCTACTGGCCAAACAAGCCTTCAGATCCCGCTGATGTCAGTGTAACCGCAGCGGCACCGCGGCGCTGCCCCATCTGACATGCAATGCTCATTTTCCAGGCCAACCGGGCATTGTCCGGATGCTGGCAACAAAATCAATCGTTATGCCATCCTGACAGTCTTGAACGCAGCCTGGCGGCACATTGGCTGTGCAACTGACTGACTCTTGACTCGCTGACGCCCAATACCGCGCCAATCTCCTTGAGATTCAACTCTTCCTCATAGTACAGCGACAGCAGCAGTCTTTCGCGCTCTGGCAAACCCTCTATCGCCTCAACCAGAGCCGCTTTGAAGCGCTCGTCCTGCATGCCTTGAAAGGGCTCTTCATCGCTATGGGCATCAGCCCGAGCGCCGCTCTCCAGCAGGTCGTCAAAGCTGAACAGCTTGCTGCCGGCGGTATCGTTGAGAATCGCGTAATAATCCTCAAGACTCATCTCAAGTTCGGCCGCAATCTCGTGATCTTTAGCATCCCGCCCCAGGCGCGACTCGACCGCTCTGACCGCGTCAGAGACCATGCGGGTATTACGATGAACCGAACGGGGCGCCCAGTCACCCTTGCGCACCTCGTCAAGCATGGCACCACGAATGCGGATGCCGGCATAGGTTTCAAAACTGGCACCCTTGCCATTATCGAACTTGCGCGAGGCTTCCAGCAGGCCAATCATGCCAGCCTGAATCAGATCATCAACTTGAACACTGGCAGGCAGGCGGCCCAGCAGATGGTAGGCGATACGCTTCACCAGGGGGGCAAACTGGGCAACCAGCTGATCCTGATGTTCTGACGAACATTGTGCGCGTGTATACATGCTTACCCCGGCTGCGGCCTGCGTCATAGGCCCGTTCCTGTCTGCTGGACAAGGCGTTCGACAAAAAACTCCAGATGCCCGCGTGGGTTGGCCGGCAAGGGCCACGCGTCGACTTTCTGGGCTATGGCTCGAATAGCCATGGACGCCTTGCTACGCGGGAAGGCTTCGTACACTGCCCGCTGTTTTTGTACCGCCTTGCGAACATTCTCATCGTAGGGCACAGCACCGACATACTGCAGCGCCACATCCAGAAATCGGTCAGTTACCTTGGTCAGTTTAGCAAAGACTGTGCGACCTTCCTGCGGTGTATGCACCATGTTGGCCAGAACCCGGAAACGGGTCATGCCATAATCGCGATTGAGCAGCTTGATCAGCGCATAGGCATCGGTAATCGAGGTGGGTTCGTCGCAAACCACCACCAATACTTCCTGGGCAGCGCGGACGAAACTGACCACCGAGTCGCCAATACCTGCTGCCGTATCGACAATCAGCACATCGATATTGTCGCCAATATCACTGAATGCCTGAATCAGGCCCGCATGCTGCTGGGGATTGAGGTTGACCATAGTGGCGGCACCGGAGGCCGCCGGAACAATACGCATGCCGCCCGGCCCGGTGATCATCACATCACGCAGTTCACAGGTGCCTTCAAGCACGTCGGCCAAGGTGGCTTTGGGCTTGATACCCAGCAGCACATCGACGTTGGCCAGGCCAAGGTCGGCATCCAGCAGCACAACGCGACGCCCCAGCTCGGCCAAGGCCAGGCCCAGGTTGACCGATACGTTGGTCTTGCCGATGCCACCTTTGCCGCCGGTAACTGCGATAACCTGAACCGGATGTTTGCTACCCATCTGCGTTGATTACCTTATTATCGTTTGTGATTCAGCTTGCACGCTGATTATGGAGTATACCGGCAAACACGTCTGCCATGTCCTGATCGGCCGGTGGCTCGTTTCCAGCCAGGGTAACGGCCCGGCTGACCAACTGATGACCGACGCCACAGGCGATATCATCGGGAATACGCTGGCCATCTGCCAGATAGGCTACCGGCAAACCCTGTTGCATGGCCAGCCCCAATGCCTCGCCCAGTGTTGCCGCCTCATCCACCTTGGTCAATACGCAAGCATCAAGTCCACAGCGCTTGTAAGTATGATAGGCGGCTTTCAGAACCTGGTATTGACTTGTAGCAGCCAGAACCAGCAACTTGCTGACCTTTTGGCCCAGCGCAGCCAATTCACTGAGCTGACTGTGCAGATGCGGATCCTGTGCCTGCAGACCGGCGGTATCCACCAGCACCAAGCGCTTGCCGGAAAATTCGCGCAGCACATCAGCCAGGCTGTTCTGCTCGTCCACCACCCGCACCGGCACATTCAGAATCCGGCCCAGGGTACGCAGTTGTTCGTGGGCACCAATCCGGTAGGTATCCATGGTAACCAGTGCCACATGCTGGCTACCGTGCTTGAGCACATAGCGGGCGGCCAGCTTACCCAGGGTAGTAGTCTTGCCGGACCCGGTCGGTCCAACCAGCGCGACGACACCGCCACGCTCGATCAATTCATCGCGCATGACCGGCAGACTGTGGGCCAGATGCGCCAGCAGCATGCGCCAGGCCTGCTTGGTATTGGGCTCGTTGTCGACCAGGCGCAGCAGTTGCTGACTCAGCTCAGCCGGAAAGCCCAGCTGCGTCAGGCGACGCCAGAGACTGGCCTGACGCGGCTGGGTTTGATGCATCTGTCCCCAGCTCAGGCTGCCCAGTTGCGCTTCGAGCATTTCCCGCAGGCCGGCAATCTCGGCGCGCATGTCACTGATGCTGCCCGCCTCGGCGACTGCCGCATACCCGCGCGCGGCAGGCTGAGCCTGGGCCGCACCAGTAACCGGCTGCGATTCTTCGTTATTCAGGCGCTCCAGCAGATCGCGGGCCACACTGGAGCCTGATTCAACCGCCTGGCGCATGGTGTCGCCAAACAACTGACGGTTGACCTTGGGGCCACCAGCCATCTGCTCGCCAACGGCCAGTTGCGCCTGGGCAGTAACAATACGTTCCTGAGTTTTTCTCAGCTCCAGATCCAGGCCCGGCGTCGGTGGAGTCAGACGCGGCGCGTCAAAGTCGAGGGCGGCGGTCAATTCCACGCCGCCGGCGACGCGCCGATTGGCAATGATCGAGGCATCACCGCCCAGCTCGTCTCTGACCAGCTTCATCGCCTGACGCATATCGGCGGCAAAGAAACGTTTTACCTTCATGGCTGACCCACCTTGCTCATTCATCTGACCGCCCCTTTATCAGAGGTTGGATTAACTCTGGCCTACGGTAGCGACTATGGTTACCTGCTTGCTGTCCGGAATTTCCTGGTAGGACAGCACATGGGCGCCAGGGGCCGCATAGCGTACAAACTTGGCCATCATGCCGCGGATCGGACCAGCTACCAGCAAAATCGCCGGCTTGCCTTGCAACTCCTGCCGCTGCACCGCATCGGCCAGAGAGCGCTGGAGTTTTTCGGCCATGCCCGGTTCGAGCATAACGCCGTCATCTCCACCCTGCCCGGCCTTCTGAATACTCTGTAGCAATATCTGTTCCAACCTTGGTTCCAGGGTGATCACAGGCAGCTCGGAGTCAAGCCCGACAATGCTTTGCACGATTGAGCGCGACAACGCCACCCGCACCGAGGCAATCAATGCGCCGGGATCTTGACTCTTGGAGGGCTGGTTGGCGATGGCTTCGGCAATGGTCCGAATATCCCGTACCGGCACCTGCTCCTGCAGCAGCCCCTGCAACACCTTGAGCAACGCAGACAGGGAAATGATGCCGGGAACCAGCTCCTCTGCCAGCTTCGGCGAGGCCTTGGCCAGCACCTGCATCAATTGCTGCACCTCCTCATGGCCGATCAGCTCATGGGCGTGCTTGTGCAGTATCTGATTGATATGGGTGGCGACCACCGTACTGGCATCGACCACGGTGTAACCGAGTGACTGCGCCTGATCCTTCTGCATGGGCTCAATCCACACGGCATCCAGACCAAAGGCCGGATCCTTGCCGGCAATACCCTTGATATCACCAAACACCTGACCCGGATTGATCGCCAGTTCACGGTCCGGATAGACCTCAGCTTCAGCCACGCCAACGCCCATAAGCGTGACCCGATAGGCGTTGGGTGCCAGGTCCAGGTTGTCGCGAATATGAACGGATGGCATGAGGAAACCCAGGTCCTGTGAGAGCTTCTTGCGCACGCCCTTGATCCGCGCCAGCAATTGCCCACCCTGATTGCGATCTACCAAAGGAATCAGGCGATACCCCACCTCCAGGCCAACCATGTCGACCGGCGTGACATCATCCCAGCCCAGCTCCTTGACCTCCTGGCGAGGCGCAGCGGGTACTTCAGCCAACTGACGCTCCTGCTCCTGCTCAGCAACCACCTTGAGGCGCTGACGATTGGCAATCACGTAGGCTGCACCGGCCGCCAGGGCGCCCAGGCTGATAAAGGAAAAGTGTGGCATGCCGGGAATCAGACCCATGACAATCAGAATCGCAGCGGCAATCGCCAGGGCCTTGGGCGAGGCAAACATTTGACGCTGGACCTGGGCACCCATGTCCTCGGAAGTCGATACCCGGGTTACCATGATGGCCGCAGCCGTCGACAGCAACAGTGAAGGAATTTGCGCCACCAGGCCGTCACCAATGGTCAGCAGTACGTAGATACGTCCGGCGTCGGCAAAGGCCAGATCATGCTGCGCCATACCAATGGCCAAGCCACCGATGATATTGATGAACAGGATCATCAGACCGGCCACCGCGTCACCGCGAACAAACTTGCTGGCACCATCCATCGAACCGTAGAAGTCAGCCTCCTGGGCCACTTCCTGACGGCGCAGCTTGGCCTGCTCCTGATCAATCAATCCGGCATTCAAGTCGGCATCAATGGCCATCTGCTTGCCAGGCATGGCATCAAGGGTAAAGCGTGCGCTGACCTCCGAGATACGCCCCGCGCCCTTGGTAACCACCACAAAGTTGATGATCATCAGGATGGCAAAGACCACCAGACCGACCACATAGTTGCCACCGATAACCACTTCACCGAAGGCCTGAATCACCTTGCCCGCGGCATCGCCACCCTCATGGCCGTAGAGCAGCACCACACGGGTAGAGGCTACGTTGAGCGCCAGGCGCAGCAGGGTTGCAACCAGCAGAATGGTCGGGAAAACGGCGAAATCCAGGGGTCGCAGGGCATAGGCGCAGACCAGCAGAACCACCAGCGCCAGGGCGATATTGAAGGTAAAGAGCACATCAAGCAGGAACGGCGGCACCGGCAGCATCATCATGCCGAGCATCACCAGCAACAGAATCGGCACACCCAGGCTGCCATGCCGCAACCCGGACAGGTTGCTGCGCACCGTACTCATCATTTCTGCTCTGTCGACTGCCATGCCCGATGGATTCCTGATCAAATTTTTGACGCTTGCCGTTGTCCGTAGCTTGACTACGCAAAAAGCGTTCCATCTCTTGAAATCCTTTTGGAAAACTCTGCTCTTGCCCTGTGCCGGCGGTGCTATTATTAGGCCAGTGAGTTGGCATCCGGACTGGCGCTTGAACGGTCAATGGAGCCGTTTATCAGAGCAAGGGCCTTGATCGGGAATAGACATGCGCGCATCAGTTGTTGCCTTAGCCAGCTTTATCTCTCTGCTTGCAAGCGGCTGCTCAAGCTTGCCAGATCGCCAGGAGGTGCTCAGCGCCTCTGGCGAGTTTCTCAGCAAAGCCGGTGACATGCTCAGCGACCAGGGCACCCGGCTTGCCGAGTTTACCGGCCTTGGCCAGCAATCCAGACAGCAGCAACAGTACCAACAGGAGGTCGAAGCCCTCTTTGCCCAACCCTATATCGACCCCCTGACCCGTTATCTCGAAACGCACAGCAATGACAGGTCAAGAGCCACCTTGCTGGAAACCGTAGCGACTGAACGCGAGCGGAGATGTCAGGTCATTGCTCGCCGTTACGCCAGCGTAACGCCGGATCAAGGCAGTCTGCAGCGCCTTGAACGCGGCTATCTTTTCTCCTGTCCGGAACAGGTCAAGGCCTTTGCCGACCAGCTGGAGCGATCTCAATCAGAGGCGGCGCAAGAGCCCATGACAGCCCAGCAGCAAAACGCTGTCAGACCGGTGTCAACCGATTCCAGCGCTCCCGCCAGCCTCTACGGCATTGCTCCACAGGACGACTCGGTAGAGCTGGCCGTGGTCCGGCGGCAAGCAAGCAATTGCTATCTGCTCTTTACCATACGCAACTACAGCCAGGCTGAAACCGCTTGTGCAGCCCCGGCAGCCAATGGCGATGCGAAAGCCCAGCAGCATCTGGCGCGCATCAGCGAACTGGCGGGTGATGAGGACAAGGCGATGCACTGGGCTACCCGATCGGCACAGCAACAGCACCCGGAAGGCATGCTGTTGCTGGGGCGGTATTATCAGGATGGCGTTGGCACGACACCCGATGCGGCCCGCGGCCTTGAACTGATTCGGCAAGCCGCGGACAAGGGTCTGGCAGAAGCCAGTTACAAAGCCGCCTTGGCCTATCGTGATGGCAAGGGAACCGCCATCAATACCGACGCCTCCCTGGTCTATATGGCGCGTGCCGGAGAACAAAATCACCTGCCTGCGCAACTGGCGCTGGCTACACATTACCTGTCGACTGGCGGCACCCAGGCAACCAGGGGCCGGTACTGGCTACTGCGGGCCGCCGCTGCAGGCTCGGCGCGGGCGCAATTTCGCCTCGCAGAAAGCTATGCCACAGGCACAGGTGGCCCGGCCAATATTCAGGCCGCCTATGAGTGGTACAGTCTGGCATTATTGAACGGTGAAAGCCGTGCCCAGGCTGAGGTCGATGCACTGGCGCCGCGCCTTACGGCCGAGCAGTTACGTCTGGCTCAGGCCAACATTCAGAGCAGGCTCAACGGCCTGCAGTAACAGGACATCAGGGATGAAGCGATTTGCTCTGGCGACACCCGAGAGCATGACCATCCAACGCTCGGTGATGCTGGTACTGAGCTTGCTGGTATTGCTGTTCATCCTCGGCATGTGGCTGATGTCCAGTCTGAACCTGCGCTTTGCCCAGGACACCATGACCGAGTTGCGACAACGTCAGGTTGCCGACACCTTCTATGCCAATCTTGACCGCATCAATGCGCACCATCAGCGCATGGAGCAAAACACCCTGGATCTGGCCAGACTGGGCGAACTCTATCAGCGCTTGAATCTGGACACAGGCCGTCCGCCCAGTGTTGAACTGGAGCGCAACCTGCGTCAGATATTGCGTGACTTTCCAGATGCCAATGGCTCTGCCATCTGGCTTGAGCCGGGTGTTGTTGGCCCAGAAGCGCTGGGTATCAGCGCGCACCGTGACGACGAGGGCATTCGCATCAATCTGAACCGTGATGATGTGCGCGAACGCAACTGGTACCAGCGTATCAGAGCCCATCTCGACACCCAGGACCAGCAAACCGGCCGGCGCAGCTTCAACTGGTCACCGGCCTATTACAAGTCACAGATCGACACTGTCGTCATCAGTCTGAGCACCCTGATGCGTGATGACAGCAACAGGGTCATCGGCATGGTCTCCAGTGACTGGCAGATAGACGCCATCATCAACCTGGTCAGCCAGGTCGATATCACTCCGGGCACCTTCGCTTTTCTGCTCGACAGCCAGAACCGCAACCTTTCAAGCCTGTCCCGCTCGGAAGACGTACAAGGCGCCCAGCAGTTGATTGAAGCCATTACAGCCCTGCAACTGCAGGCCGGCGAAGACAACCGGAGCAACCGCTTGCTCGGCATGCTCGAGCGAAACACCCCGCTGCAGCAGAGAATGCTGGAGGTTGCCGGTCACCAATATGCCTTGCTGTATGCCGCCACCGATGCGGATATGGTCTTTGGCATCGGTGTTCCCAAGGCTGAAATAGATGCGGTATTGGTCCCCATGCGGGAAAGCAATCTGCGCATTGCTCTGCTGATAGGCAGTATTCTGCTGTTACTGTCGGCGCTGATTCTGTTCATGGTTGCCAGCACCCTGCGTCAGTTGCGCAACTTGTATACCGACCCACTGACAGGACTGCCGAACCGGGAAAAGTTGCTGGTCGATCTGCGCCAGACCCGAGCCGCCAGTTTGATCCTGTTGAATATCGATGACTTTAAACAGATCAATGATTTTTACGGCCATGAATGCGGCGATCAGGTTATCTGCATACTCGCAGGTGCCCTGCGTCAGCGCCTGCTGGAAGACGCCCTGTGGGCCAGCAGCCGCCTGTATCGCATGCCCGGCGATGAAATGGCCATCTGGCTGCCCGGCCAGCTTAGTCCGACACAGCAGCAACAGCGACTGTCCGAGCTTGAGCGCTTTGTGCAGAAATTGAGCATCACCTGGGCAGGCCAGGACCTGACTCTGCGCACCAGTATGGGGATGGCCAGCACCCGGCAGCCCGACGGCTCGCTGCTGCCCAGCGCCCTGTTGCTGGCCTCGGCCAATATTGCTCTGAAGCAGGCACGCCTGAGCCTGACCAGCCACGTTATCTATGATCCGGCACTTCGCGCCCGGGAAAGCTACGAACACAATCTGATCTGGGCCAACAAGCTGAAGTCGGCACTGGAGCAGGGCCGTATCGTGCCCTGGTTCCAACCCATCATGACGCTGGCAAACGACCGCATCGAGAAGTTTGAATGTCTGGTACGCATGCTGGATGAACAGGGTGAGCCGGTCAGTCCGGCACAGTTTCTGCCAGTAGCCAAAAAAATACGGCTATACCGTGAAATTACCCGGCAGATGATTGACCAATGTTTTCGCCACTTTGCCGACAATGACTATGCCTTCTCACTGAACCTGTCCAGTGAGGACCTGCTCGATCCGGAGCTGTGCAAGGATATTCTCCAGCGCCTGGAAAACAGCCCTCTGGCGCATCGCGTGATTCTGGAAATACTCGAGTCCGAGGGCATTGAAAACTATGCCCCGGTGCGCGCTTTTATTGATCAGGCCAAGGCCCTTGGCTGTCGCATTGCGATTGACGATTTCGGTACTGGCTATTCCAATTTCGAGCATCTGTTGCGGCTCAATGTTGACCTGATCAAGATCGATGGCAGTCTGATCCGTCAGTTGAATGACGACTCCAACGCCTTGACTCTGACCCGCGGCATCATTCACTTTGCCCGTGAACTGGGCATGCAGACGGTAGCCGAGTTCGTCCACAGTCCGGCCCTGCTGCAACGGGTGCGCGAACTGGGCATCGACTTTGCTCAGGGCGCGGCCATTGGTATGCCCATGGCCGATCTGCAGGGGACCATTGAACCCCAGGATCGGAGCGCTCAGCGGTAGATGATATCCGCCCGCATTGGCGCCAAACGCGCCAAAAGGCGATTCTGGGTTGCCACTGGAACGCCCTCAGCATCCATGGCCGCTATCAGATCTTCCACCAGCGCATTGAAATCAGCCTCGCTGACATCCATACCGGTGTGACTGTCGGCCATGCTGTCACCGGTATACTCGCAGGGACCGCCCGACTCGAAACAGAATTGCTCGACCAGCATCTGATACAGACGATCAATATCGGTCTCGGCAAAGTGATGAACTATCTTCGGATTGTCGGAAATGTTGATCAACATGCCCTCGACTATCCGCTCTATGCCTGGCTGGCCGCCCAGAGCCTGATACAGGCTGTCATCCTTGGCTGGCGCAAGCGGCTGGTGAGTACAGGCACCCAGTGTGGTCACCAGAAGCAATGACACAAGCATTCGCATAACCCACCTCAATAACTGACTTGAACCGATAGATAGAGTCCGCGCTGATCATCCAGCGTGGCAATGTCGCCGAGATCCGCCCAGGCGGCAACCAGCGCCAGACGCTTGTCAGGGAAATAGCCAACAAACAGGTCCTGCCAGTCACTCTCGCCAGCAAACGAGAGGTTATCCGGCTTTTCCCGGTATTCCACCCCGACAGCCCAGCGTGGGTTCAACAAGACGGCGACGCTGCCCTCCTTGAGCAGGCTACGGCTATCCCGGCGGTCACCACCAAAACCCAGCAGACCGGTTTCATTGGCCCGACTGTAGCGCAGGGTGCCGTTTACCAGCAGGTTGTAGCCGAAGGCTCCACCAAGAAACAGCCGGCTGGCCGCCAGGTAGGCTTCATTGTCACTGTCCCGCACAGCGCCCACCGCGTCAGGGATCAGGAAGTTTTGCTGGCGTTTGTGCATTAATCCCAGACTGACCTGGGGCAATTGGTCATAGACCAGATCACCCAGCAGTCTGACCTTGAGACCGAATACGTCCTGATTCAGGCTGCTCTGCGGCAGACCGGCCAGACTGGCCAATTCACCAATATCCAGACGCTGGCGCGCCACCGACAGCTCCACGCGGTTGGCAAAACTGGCGCTGGCACCAAAACTGTCGAGCCGGTAATCACCACTGTCCACCCGGGTGGCAAAAACCGCACCACCCCATTCCTCGCGCGTGCCATAACCGGACATGACCGCCCAGGGAACAATGCCTCCGCCCGCCGCCCCTTCAAACATGCTGGCACCACCGGTGGCCAGCAGCCGACTGCCGGGGTCTGCCGCCGCAAGCAGCGGCGCAACAAGCAAGGCAATAAATGCCAGTATACGTCTCATGAAAGCTCCCGTTGCCGATAGGTATCCCGGTTGGCTTGCAGCCACTGCTCAAGGTCCCGAGCCGCCAGCGGCCGGCTGATAAAGTAGCCTTGGGCAACATTGCAGCCCAACTGCTGGAGGCGACTCAGGCTATCGGCGTCCTCAACGCCCTCGGCCACCACCTTGAGGCCCATGTTGTGCGCCAGCTCGATGGTCGATTTGACGATCACCAGGTCGTCACTGCTGGTGGCCAGGTTAAGCACAAAGGATTTGTCGATTTTCAATTGCTGAACCGGCAGGCTCTTGATCGTCGCCAGTGACGAGTAGCCCGTGCCGTAGTCATCTATTGCCAGTTCGATGTCCAGTTCTCGCAAACGCCGCAAACTCTGTAGGCTGGCCGCAGGATTGTTCATCAGCGCACTTTCGGTGACTTCAAAGGCAATGTAACGCGCCGGAATCTCTTGCGCCCGCAGGATGCGCGCGACCTGCTCAGGGAAATCCGGATTATCCAGATCCAGTGCCGAGAGGTTCATCGCCACCTGCATCTCCAATCCCTGCTCAATCCAGTAACCCAATTGCGATACCACAGCCGCGAGCATCCATTGGGTCAAACGGTGAATACTCCCTGTTTGCTCAGCCAGAATAATAAACTCATCCGGCCTGATCGCACCCAGCTCAGAGTGCGTCCAGCGCATCAATGCCTCCAGTTGCCGCACTTCTCCGGTTCGGATATCCAGTTTGGGCTGATAAACCACTGTCAGCTCTTTCAACTGCGGTGCAAAGTGGATGTCACGAATCAAGCGCATGCGACGCATATAGGCTTCATCGCGCTTGGCCTGGTAAACCGCAATGCGTGCCGGACCGGGCTGGGCATCGGCGGCGGCGATGCCGACCTGACGTAACAACGACTCGGCATCACTGCCCTGCTCCGGCCAAACAACAATACCGGCAAGCCAGGTCAGGGTCAGCTTGACCTCATCAACCTGCATGCGCTCTGACAGTGCCGTTAATAGAAGGTCACTGGCAATGACGGCCTGATCCACATCCAGACCATCCAGAACCAACAGAAAGCCCTGTCCAGGCTGATAAGCCAGCAAACCACCCGTCGGAATGACGGTATTCAGACGCCCGGCATAAGCAACCATCAAGCGTGAATGGGCCGTCTGCCCCACAGACGTCAGCACCTCAGCCTCAGCATCCAGAAACAGACGAATCAGCGCCCCTTTACGTCCCGCCTGAACGCCCTCTGACAACCGCTCAGCCACCTTGAGCACATTGGCAAGCCCGGTCAAAGGGTCGTGGTAGGCACTGTGCGCTATCTGCCTTTCACGCTCGGCAATTCCCTGGCGCATGGTATCAATGCTGCTGGCCAACAACCCAAGCTCATCATCCCGCGGCAAGGAGACCGGCTGACTGAAGTCACCCAGACCGATTTGCCGTGCACTGTCCGCTAACTGTTTGACCGGCCTGGACAGATTGCCCGCTATGACCATGGCAACCAGAGACGACAAAGTCAGAGCTATCAAGGTGATGATTGCCAGCTCCTGCTTCAGCAGGTCAAAAATAGCCAATGCCTCGCTGCGCGGGCTTAGCAGCTCAGCGCTTACCTGGTAGCCCTGCTGTTCGAGCAGGATATTACGTAACCCAAGATAGCTTTCATCTTCAATAGTCAGGGCATTATTGCTCTCATTCGGTATGGGTTCGTAGGTATCACCGAGCGTGCTGATGCGGTACAAAACCTGATTATCCAGCGAGGTCACAAAACTCACCTGCAAGCCGGTCAGCTTTTGCATCTCCAGCGCCAACGCCTCATCAAGCCGAAAGGCCATGGCTACCTGACCGACCATCACGGGCGCCATGACCACCGCCTCTACCAGCAAATAAGGCCGGCCATCTATCACCGCTAACAAGGCATCCTGGGTCAATGGCTGAACGGCCGAGATATCAATCCGAGCGCCCACTTCGGTTCGTGATGATTCGCGAACCTGTCCGGCCAGATCAAAGAACAGCGCTTCATCTGCGCCAATACGCGCACTCTGATTTATCAGTGCCGAGCGTATGGTAGGCAGATCGCCGGAGGCCACCGCATCACGAAAGCCGAAGTCAGCAACCAGTACCTGAGTGGCGCTGGACAGCTCGCGCGCGCGCAGCTCAAGCAGCCGTGCAAACACGTTGCTACCCACATCCAGTTGCTGGCGCGCCTGGCGGTTTGCAGAGCTGTCAGTAGCGGAATAAACGGCAACGAACACCGCCCCCAGTACCAGCACCAGCAGCCCAAACAACAGCAGAACCAGACGTGTACGCAGGCGCTTAATGCGTAGCATGCTCAGCCGCCTTGCGGAATCGTTGCTGCAGCGGTGACAGAGGGGGTTCCGCGACAGCTGGAGCCAGGGTGACAGGCAGGCTCAGCACAGTCTGTTCGCGGAGGTTGATGTCTCCCAGGGCGACCGGCGACTGCTCAGCCAGACTGGGGTGCCACCAATGGGTATCCAGCGGGCCGACAGGCAAATCAGCCAAAGCCAGTGCACCGTCAGCGTCACTGACGGCGTGCCAGGGCAGCTCGGTTACCAGAATATAGCCGAGCATGTTGTCATGGATATTGCAGCCGAGGATCACCGGACCAGGCTGATCAAAGACCACCGGTGGCGCATCGCTGCCCTGGAAAAGACGCAGTTCAAAGCGCTTGGCCGCAGAAAACGAATACACGTGATGGCGCACATCGTCACTGTTGGGAAAATCCACCGAGGCACCGGTATTGACCACCAGTATGCGGGGCTGGAATTGCATGTTGAGCTGATCCATAACCGGCGGGTTGGCCACCGATGGCGCCACCTCTGACACCAGGATCACGGCATCCGGCAGCGGATTACCGGCCGCATCAACAATCTGCAGAGGGGCAGCTTGTAACGGCAACAGGGGCAGCACGAATGCGGCCAACGAAACTGCAACATAACGGGCTAACCCGGCAAAAGGCATATGAGCATGGCTCCTGACTGCGGAATGATCCAAGCGGCGCTGTGCATGGCTTGGTACGACTCAGACTAGGCGCAGCCTGACTATGACGTTAGCATACCCCCTTAATCTCTGCCTATGCCGGAGCTCGGATGTCTTCCCTCGCCATTCCACTGTCTGTACTGGATTTATGCCCCGTCCCCCAGGGGGCGACACCGGCGCAGGCGCTGCACAACGCGCTGGCCCTGGCCCGGCATACCGAGTCTCTGGGTTTTTTGCGCTACTGGGTGGCTGAGCATCACAACATGATCGGCATCGCCAGCGCCGCGACCTCGGTGGTGATGGGCTATCTGGCCGGTGGAACCCGGCAGATCCGTATTGGCTCAGGCGGCATCATGTTGCCGAATCATGCGCCGTTACAGATCGCTGAACAGTTCGGCACGCTGGAATCCCTGTACCCCAACCGTATTGACCTGGGACTGGGTCGGGCGCCAGGCACTGATCAGGCAACCGCTCAGGCACTGCGCCATGGTGCCGGCGATGGTTCGGACTTTCCGCAGATGCTTGCGACCCTGCAGGCACTGTTTGCCGAACCGGTGGCCGGACAGCGTTTGCGTGCCGTTCCCGGCGCAGGACTCTCAGTCCCCATCTGGCTGCTGGGCTCCAGCACCTTCAGTGCACAACTGGCCGGACAACTGGGACTGCCCTTTGCCTTTGCCGGGCAGTTTTCTCCCGACTACATGCACGCCGCGCTGGATACCTACCGCACGCACTTCCAGGCCTCAGCCACGCTGGAAAAGCCGCATGTCATGCTGGGGATCAACGCCTATGTAGCAGAAAGTCGAGAGCAGGCACATGTGCTGGCCAGCTCGCAGCAACAGGCCTTTCTGAACATGATACGCGGCCAGCCCGGACAATTGCCGCCGCCGGTTGAAAGCATGGAGGACATCTGGCTACCGCATGAGCGTCATCAGGTGCTGGCCACCCTCGCCGGCACCCTGATTGGTGACCGCGCCAGCGTCTCGCAGCAGATGGCCGACCTGCTGGAACGCACCGGCGCCAACGAGTTGATTGTCAGCAGTTCGATTTTTGACCAGAGCAAACGCCAGGAAAGCTACAGCGGGCTGATGGCCGCCGCCAAGGCGCTCTGAAGCAGCCACCCGGAATACTCAGCAAAGCCCCGCATAGAGCGCTTCCCAGCAGGGAGCAAGTCTGGTACAAAGGCGCCTGTTGCGGGTGTAGCTCAATGGTAGAGCAGAAGCTTCCCAAGCTTACGACGAGGGTTCGATTCCCTTCACCCGCTCCATTTCTTAGTATCAACCACTCTCAGCAACTCTCACAAAGCCCCAAGAAGCATTGAATTAGAGGGATTTTCTTACCCTATTCATATTCAATGACTCTTACAGACATGCAGTCCAGCGCTTCACATCCTGTATGGTAGCTTGTATGGTATTAGTTCGATTAATCTCACCATACAAGACAATGAAGAGAGCAGATATTAAACGCCGGCCTTTGGCCAACACCGTACTGGCATCCTTGGAACCTGAGCACAGCGAGTACCGTGAGAAGTATGGTGTCGACAGGATCTATTTTGTCGTCAATACAAGTGGCAAAAAACGCTGGGAGCTAAGGTATAAAAAGCCATCATCCGGCAAATGGTCTTGGGCAGGTCTAGGCAGTTACCCCGATGTCAGCGCAAAAACTGCGCAGGTGAAAGCAGCAGAACTGCTGAAGGTACTCAGTGAGGGTATCGACCCGGGAAGCTTAAAAAAAGACACTAATCCCCAAGGCATTCTGTTCAAGCAAGCGGCTGAGGAATGGTTTGACAAAAAAAAACGGGATGGACGTGCCACAAAAACACTCAAGGGCATACGCTTGGCATTAGACAATGACATGCTGCCTGCGCTGGGCGATACGCCGCTGAGAAAAATCTCAAGACAACAATGTGCCGAGCTCCAAAAAAAAATTGAAAACCGAGGTGCTCATAACACCTCGGAAAAAGTACGTGCGTGGCTCAAGCAGATTTTTGGAGAGGCCATTGGCAAGGGTTGGTGCGAGAACAACCCCGCCAGCAACCTCAGTGACATCGCAGAAGTTGCTCCTCGCGAAAAACAATACCCGCATTTATTAGAGCCTGATCTACCGGACTTTCTCAGAGCTCTTCAAAACGCGCCAAGTAAAATTCTTGCGCGCACAGCCGCATGGATGGTGATCAGAACGGCCTCTCGACCTGGTATGGTGCGCACAGCTGAGTGGAGTGAAATTAATCTTGAAAAGGGACTATGGGAGATACCTGAAGAGAAAATGAAAATGGGGCGCGCACATATCAACCCGCTACCTCGACAACTTATTGCCGACCTGGAAGTTCTTCACCAAATAACCGGACGATCAAAATACCTCTTCCCAGGCGAAGGCTCGGTTAATCCAACCATGTCTGATGGAACCATTAACAAGCTGTTTGAGTCAGCAGGTTACAAAGGACGCATGACTGGACATGGATCACGTCACACCTGCACAACCCTCCTATCAGAGCATAACTGGCCTGAAAAGTGGTCGAGCGCTCAACTTTCCCACTTCAAAAAGGGTATGGCCAAGGTTTATGACAAGGCCGCATTTCTGAAGCAAAGGGTAGATATGATGCAATGGTATAGCGATTATCTTGACGCACTCCAGCGCGGTATTACTGATAAAGATGAAATCTCATTTGCTGCCAGAGTTCCCTTCATTAAAGACGAATAAAAAGGTTCGTGACCTGACGTTGTTCCGTCTAATTGCGCAAAATCCGCAATTAGACGGAACAACAAAGCCTTGACCGAGCTTATCTTGATAGCTACTACCAACTATCAAGAGATCTAAACCATGTATTTGAATGTTAATGAAATTTCCCAGCGTTATGGCATATCCACATCTACTATCTGGCGCTGGGTTGCTGCCGGAATTTTTCCCAAACCCTACAAGATAGGGCCGGCTGCAAGCAGATGGCACATTGACGAACTACAGCGATTTGAAGCCCAGAAAGAAAGGCGCTGACCTTTTGAAATGCAAAATACTACCCAAAAGCGCACTCATGGATGAGAGCGCGAAGGCTAAAAATGAAGATATAGCCATAACATTACCCTTTTGAGATACCTATTCGGAATTGGGACGACCGGCGGTCTCAGTCCTTACCGGCCATTAACAGTGGTCATCGCCTCCTCATCCTGACTCACGGCAAAGTGCACCAGTCCCGCTCCAGTTCGCTCACTAGCTTCAGCACCAGCATAGCTTCCGGGTTGTTCGGGTTGGCCTTGGCGAACTTGTCCCAGCGTTCCGGCCAGGCGTCCTTGAAGTAGCCAAGAAAGTTCTCGGTATTCAGTACCGTGCGCCGGTCATAGCCGCTGCCCGGGCCGGTGAGCCAGCCCTAGGCGACCATGGCGGGATGATGTCTTACTGAAACTGATATTCCTTGCTATCCGCCATGCCTACCCCTAACCACCATTCCTTGAATTGAAGTTCGAGCTGCTGCTGGACTAGTTTTGACCGAACTCCGAGGCATACTGCGGCGGCTTCAAGAGCACAAAATGCTCAATCAGGCGCACCATCAGATTTTTCTGCTCGGGCAAACTCTCTGCCACCAGCAAGGCCAGCGCCACCAAGGTGTTGTCGTTAATTAACTGCTCGACCGGCCGCGCCAGCAGGTGCTGGTTCAGTTGCAAATACCAAAGAAACAAAAATGAGCCACTGCGCTTGTTGCCATCGGCTAGCGGGTGATTCTTGATTACGAAATACAGCAGATTTGCAGCACGGCTGGCCACATTAGGGTAGAACCACTCACCGGCAAAGCCCTGCTCAATGGTGGCAATGGCCGAGGCCAACCCCTCGCCCCGCAACTGACCGAAAAGTTCGGTCGCCTCGCCTTTGGCCATCAACGTGGCTTTCAGTTGCGCAATGGCTACCAGCACATCATCCAGCGCCAGTGCGCGCATATCGGTCTGAGTCGTGTTCTGCTCCTGCAGGCTTTGCTCGTCAAAGCCCTGCAGCAAGGTCCAGCTGCGGGCGTAGTCATCGATCACCTGCAGCACCTCCCGGCCCTGATCATTGACCAGTTGCTGGTTGGCAAGGGTGCGCGTCAACAGGCTCACCGCCTGCTCGAACTCGATACCACGCTCTGCAAGACGGTGCTGGTTAAGGGTGTAGCCTTCGACCAGATGCTGCCTGAGCACGCCTGTTGCCCACTGACGGAACTGGGTCGCCCGCGCCGAACTCACCCGGTAACCCACCGAGATGATGGCATCGAGGTTGAAGTACTCGACCTGATACGTTTTGCCGTCAGCGGCAGTTGTTGCTTTTTTTGCAACAACTGCCTCGCGCTGCAACTCGTTGCTGTCGAAAATATTTTTCAGGTGCCGCGAGATCACCGACTTGTCCCGCGCAAACAGCTCGGTCAATTGCTGCAGACTCAGCCAGACGGTTTCGTGCTCCAGCGCGACCTGCAGATGCGCCTGGCCGTCGGCCGAGGTAAACAGCTTAATCCTCTGGCTCAAGGCTGGCGGGTACTGGACTTCCTTGCTTTTCGCCATTTAGTGGACCTCTGCTACTGCTGGTTCGGGGGCTTGAGTACTGGCCGTTGGCTGCCTGCCGCGCACGTCGGTTTTACCTGTGACGACGGCGGCGATTAGGGCAGAGCGACGTTCTTGGAGCAGAGCTATGAGGCGCATTGACTCATCCTGATGAACCGCCCCGGGTTTTGCGGAGACTCGTTGGTTTAAGTCAGGCAGCCATGGCCCAACCGGTGTGTTGCTGATAGAAGTTTGCCTCAGCTTCTGCCGGAGGTATATATCCAATCGAGCTCAGTAGCCGTTGGTGGTTGTACCAGTGAACCCACTTAAAGGTTCGATTTCGACAGCTTCGCGGCTCCGTCAGGGCTGCCGGTAAATCAGTTCCGCTTTGAACAATCCGTTGATTAATACACCTCCACAAAACACGGTGTGATTCAGTGTCGCCAAGGAGAGTCATCAATCCTCTTCCCAGCTCTCCAGTATCTCTTCCACCGTTTGACGTATGTCCCCTTCCAAATCATCCAGTAATCGAACCTTAACTAAGGGGCTCATTCGTCTGATGCCGTAACTTAAGCAAGCGAGAATTGTTGCCCTTAGCTCCGGATCGCTCGCTAAAGTTAGTTGCACCTCGTCTTCACTAGACTGGACATGCACACCAAAGAGTTGTATTGCCAGCGCTTCGCGGACTTTGATATCAGGATCAATTGCTAATTTTCTTTGGACGTCCGGTGTAAGTGGACGCTCAACGCTAGATGTCTCAATCAATCTTAGTCTGACGCCCTTATCTGCATCATTTGCCAACAGTGCTTGTGCTTCAGAAGAAAGACGATCGTTCTCAGCCAAAGCCATGCGCACACCGCGGTCGCTATCTTGGGTCAACAAGACTTGGACGTCATCGCACAAACCATTGCCTAACCCGCCCTCGCATCCCTTAGCCAAAGCTCGTCGAACACCGATCATTCTATCCTTGGCAATTAAGCGTTGGACTGTCGCAGGAAGTCCCAACTGGCTAGCAAGCAGTTCACGGATGGACTGCTCAGCATCGTTAGCAAGAATCTCCTGCGTCTCAGGGAGTAGCGCACACTCACCTGTCAACAGACAGGTCCGTACACCTTTGTCCGAGTCCTTTGCGAGTTGTGCCTGAATAACCTTACCTGTCCGCCCACGCGCTGCAAGTAAACAGCGAACTCTTACATCTCTATCCTTTGCTAATTGCACCTGCATCGCTAGATCTAGCGATGGGTTGCTCAACAGAGCTACTCGGACATCAATGGATGTGTCGTGAAGAAATTGACGAAGAATAAGCTGATCGACATTCTCGTTAGCAGCTAGCACTTGCCTTACCTCAACCCTGCTCTCCTCAGATAACTTTTTCTGGATGGAGTTAGGCAAACTGGGGTTGCGTGCCAGTGCTTTCAACTGCGGTTCCAAATGCCCTTGGTAGATTTCAGTCATCAATGCTTCAGTGATACCAGGGTTTGAGGAGAGACTCTCAATAACTTCAGTTTTGCCGGCCTCATATAAGCCTTGGTATTGGGTTTCAGTTAGATAACTATTTGTAGCAAGCTCTGTCTGCACACCGAGGTCTGCGTCAACGATCAATTTGTCAAACACTAGCCCAGGTAGCGTCTTATCATGAGCCAAGCAACGACGTACCCTAAAATCTCCTCCATCAGCGAGTCTGGCTTGAAGTTGCCCCTCAAGTTCCGGATTTGACGCCAATTCGATCAGAATTTCTTCGATACCCTCTTCTAACAATTGCAACTGGATATGCGCATCACGAGTATTTCTTGCTAGAGCTTTCTTTACATCAACCGCGTCTATAGCCAACCTTTCCTGAACTGCTCGCGGCAAATCTTGAACCGATGCCAGATGCTCACGAACGCATACTTCCTGATCGTTTAGGAGCTTTTCATAGATGTGCCCATCAAGACGATCGTTTCTTGCCAGCGCAGCGCGAACCTCAGAGCAAGAATCTCTTACCAGAAACTCCTGCATTTCAGCCTTGATAAAAGGGTTACCTGCCAAAGCAATACGCACAGATGCAGCCCCATGCTCACTCAGCTTCAGCTGCACCTCAGCAGGCTTAACATGAGAGCTGCCAGCCAGCTTTGTCTTTACTTCATCCACATCGTCGATCAAGTAATGCAGTGCAGCACTGGTAAGGCTTGGGTTCTCCGCAAGAAGACAACGCACTTCTGGGCTCGGGTCTTGAGCTAACCTGATCTGAGCAATGGCACTTAAGCTTTCGTTACCTGCCAGCGCTATGCGCACGTCAAGATCACATTCAACCAACTGCAGCTGGACTGAGTCAGGGAGAAGGGCAGCCCCCGAGCGTCGAGCCAATGCATCGAGAACTTCCAGCTCTGCACGTCTAACCAATGACAATTGTGCCGCTTCACTTAAATCGCAGCGCTTAGCGAGAGTTACTAATACATCGAGCGACGAATCCTTCGCAAACTCATCCTGCACCTCAGTTTCAAGATTATCGTTTCCGACCAAACTTTGCCGTACAGTCACATTCTCGTCGGCAACCAGAATAAGCTGAATAGCCTTTGCCAATGCGTTGTTACCCGCCAAAGCCCTGCGAACATTCACATCCGGAATACCTAGCAAGCGCCGTTGCAAGTCCTCGTTTTGCGTTCTTTCCGCCAATTGAGCAATTTGAACATCACGAATTTTCAGGCGATCGAACTGCGCTGCAATCAGATCGTGGGGAGCATGGGCATGTAAACAGGCAATATGTAGCAACGTGCTGTCAAAGCCCGGCTGTCCCTCTTCAATATTGATCCGAAGGGTCAGTAAATCTGCTGAACAATTGGGGTTTTCATAGGCTGCAGCGCGAACGGTCTCATCAGTGTCAGAAACAAGCTTTTCCAGTAGATCTATCGGACAATCCTGATGTCGGGCGATCCTAAGACGATTGATAGCGTTAGGACTATCCGCCATCTTGATCATATCCGCGACACTAAGACCGTCCTGTGCTGAGGCAGGTTTGAGTTTGAGTTTCTCGAAAAGCTCCTCATACTTTGCCACCTGGTCTCGCAGGGTCTCCCTCAATGACATTGTATGTTCAATCGCAATTTCGAGATCTTCGAATTTAAGCCCCCTGTTCTTCAAAAATGCGATTTCTCTAGCCTCATTGACCGCATTCTGGATATCAGCCCCCGCGTAGTCACGGCAAAGTCCGACCAGGCGGCTTCGCTGAGCGCTGGTTAACTCAAGCGTCTCGCTTCGGAGATGGATGTCTAGAATCGCACTGCGCTCGGTAGCGTTGGGGAAACCCACATAAAACACCTCATCGAACCGCCCTTTGCGTAACAACTCAGGTGGCAGCGCGGTGATGTTGTTAGCAGTAGCAATAACAAAAACCGCACCGCTTTTTTCTTGCATCCACGTTAGGAAGTAGCCGAATAGCCTCGACGAAACCTCCGAGCCGCTGCCACTATTCATTCCAACAAATGCCTTTTCCAGCTCGTCGATCCAGAGAATACAAGGGCTGATTGACTCGGCCATACTCAAGGCGCGACGCATATTGTGCTCGCTTTCGCCCACGTATTTTCCCAGCAGCGAACCGATATCCAAACGCAGCAAAGGGAGTTGGAATAAACCTGCTGCGACCTTGGCGGTAAGCGACTTACCGCAGCCAGGCATCCCCGCAATAAGTACGCCTTTTGGCGCTTGCACTCGGGCTTCGCGGGCGTCATCGAGGCGACTAAAAACGTTGGCTCGGCGCTTAAGCCACTCCTTGAGATTTTCCAAGCCGCCGATGTCGGCATCACTCTCGCTGACCTTAAGCATTTCCAACACACCACTCTTGGAAATGATCTGTTCCTTCTCACTCTGAATCAGTGCCAATGCTTGATCGTCAACCTGATCGTGATGCTGGCGTACCATCGCCAAAACCGAGCGAATTTGCTCCTCGTTGAGACCGCTGCATGCCGCAAGAAGTCGCTGACGTGTTCCCTTGGGTACATCCAAACCTAGCCGATCAGCATGACCGCTGAGTAAGCTGCTGATCTCGGTACCTTGGGGTAACGGCAAACGCAGAAGAGTGATTTGAGCCTCAATCTCAGGAGGGATCGACAACGTCTCGGAGACTAGTACCACTGCTGCTCTACCACGATGGTGACGTTGAATGCGGTTCAGCAACTGCTTCAATCGCGCGACCGCTAAAGGTTGGTTCTCCAGGGCACTGCGGGCGTCCTTGATAACAAAAAGCTTGTTATCAAGGTCGTCATCCAATAACGACGGCAGACTGCCTGCAAGGTCCATTCTGGCTTCTTGGTTATCCCTGGGCTGCTTGTTGACGAAGTCCACCCATCCATAACCAAGGTTCCACTCCTTGGGATAAAGTGATAGCTGGGTAGCTACATCCTGGAGCATGGCATCAACTCGGGCTTCCTCACCCGAATGAATGTAAAGCCCGGGATAGCCAGATACTAAATAGGATTCGATCTTCTTTTTCAGGTCACTCAAATTCATGCACGTCACCAGAAAGCCGAGATATTGGAGGCTATGTTACGCATGTCATTGCCTAGGGTCTCGACTGCCCGCCCCATCTCATCAAGCAGCGAGACTGCGACGCGAGTAGCCGTTTTCGCAACTTTCTTGCCAGCTTCGTAAACCACGTTGCCAATCTGTCCGCCTACAATACCTCCGGCCACCCCTCCAACGAAACCACCGACAGCAATACCTACCGGGCCAAACACCGTGCCGATCGCCAAGCCTAGCGCAGCGCCTTTAGCTGCTCCAGCAATGGCCATAGTTGTTGTCACCGTAGTATTACCGATAGCGTCAATAGCTTCCTCACCGCTCAGCTCTCCCTTACCAAACTTGTAGAGTACTTTCGCGTTTTGCAGCCCTACGCATGCAATATTGGTGATCAAACCTGCTGGCGTGTTTCGTAAAGCAGCACCGAACCAACCATTTTTTATAGCCACGACCAGTGCCCCCGACACTGCCACTTGAGCTCCAGTGTTGACGCTGGCACTCAGCGAGCTTTCGAAGAACTCTTTCAGATCACAATTAACGCTTGGATTTTGCCGACCATTGAAGGAGTTCCAGCAGCGCCGTGCAAGAATCCGCGTCCCCTGCATGCCTACTGCGATGCAGCTTCCTATCAACGCTTGCTTACCAATCTGCCGAGCGATGACCGAGCGATTTGTTTCGCTCCAATCATATTGTCGAGTTTCAGAATCCTGCTGGGCTTGCTCTTGTCGTTGCTTAGCCTCCTCTTTGGTAAGGGGCTGTGAGCTCACGCCATCTGCTTCAATAACTTCAGTACTACCAGCGATATCTTTACTTTGTCCCTCAGGCACTAGAGGCGTTTGGCCCTCGTAATCCCCTCGATTCAGTAATACGTTGGTTCTGTTGGCGTCGCTACCGTACTTCGACTGGTAGCTGGAAACCACGTTACCGCTAGCGTCAACAATCTCAATATCAACAGAGTTTAAACCGGTCGACTTTACAACCCGGGCGCGATAGCCGCTACCCTTGCTGACAGCATCGATATTGAAGCTGTCAACGTGGTGCTGCTCAGCGATAAAGCCATCAAGGTTGGGGCTGCGGCTGATACCTCCATTAAGGTTGGTGACCATGTCACGAGCATTTTTCGTGGCATCAGCTAGTGCCTGATCGATTCGGCCTGCGTAATGGCCAACATGCACTGACCCAGAAATGGCGGCTTTCGCCTCAATTTCTCCCGCCAGCCAAGACGCTTTACTCCTGCCCTTATCAATATGCGTTTGCAACGACTCTCTGGACTCATTGAACGAAGCAGTAGTGGAAATCACCTGCTTGCTGGCGCTCAATAGATCTTCTTCGCTAGACCACAGGTGTGGGTATTTCCTGAACTCATCACTGAGCCACTGGTCCAGCGGTTGATCACCGCGCACGTTGCAAGAGTCAACGAAGGTGGTTATTAATTCCGTCGTTTTATCGCCATTGCTTAACTCACCACCTAATAACTCAATTTTGAGAAATTCTGCCTGTTCCAAGCCAGCCTGCTCAAAATCGTTGTTGTTCTTGTGTTCGTCGGCCATGTTATTTTCTTTAAACGTCATACTACTGCCTCGCACTTCAAGATGATGTTTATTGGCTTGATGGCCATCATTTTTGATTATGCCCAGAAAGCTGGATAACCAGGATTATGAGCAAAGTAGGTAATTTCAATGAGTGACGTGAGACTGATACATCATTCCGCTCAGCCCAAACACAGAAAATATCCCGTTATGCTTTGCCCCCTTACGTTTAATCAATTTCAGCATAACCAGCATTTGCGACAAAATGGGTCGCAGCATTTATAGAAGGGCTGATTACTGGCAAACCCAGTCCTGTGCAAAGTGAACTTGCCTGAGTAGTTAGGGCCTCTCTACGCAATAATTCACATCCACGCCTCACACAGCGTCTCCGCCTGCGCCAGCACCAGCTGGGCGGCTTCTTCAGCCTGATCCGGTGGATATTTGTACTTGCGCAAGATACGCTTGACCATCAATCGCAGTTTGGCCCGGACGCTATCGCGATTGCTCCAGTCCACCGTGACGTTCTGCCTGAGACTGTCAGTCAGTTCATGGGCAATCTTTGCGAGTATTTCGTCACCCAGTTCACGCACCGAGGCTTCATTGTTGGCAAGGGCATCATAGAAGGCCAGTTCGTCATCGTTCAGGCCCAACTCATCGCCGCGCTTGCTGGCAGCCGCAAATTTCTTGGCCATCTCGATCAGCTCTTCGATAACCTGAGCCGTTTCAATTGATCGGTTTTGATAGCGCTTGATCACATTATCGAGCAATTCGGAGAACTTCTTTTCCTGCGCCAGATTGCTGGCGTACTTGCTCTTGATCTCGCCTTCCAGCAGTCGCTCCAGCAGTTCAACCGCGAGATTCTTCTCAGGCAGGTTGCGGACCTCAGCAAGAAACTCATCGTCCAGCAGGCCAATATTGGGCTTATCCAAACCCACCGCGGCAAACACATCAACCACATCACCGGAGACAACCGCATTACCGATGATCTGACGAATCGCCAGCTCGCGCTCTTCATCCGTTTTCTTCTTGGCGCTGATCTCACGCTTGGTCAGCATCACCTTGATAGCCTGAAAGAATGCCACTTCCTCGCGCACAGCCTTGGCTTCATCCAGTGTGCAGCACAGGGTAAAGGCTTTGCTCATGGCCAGGGCATTGTCGGCAAAGCGTTTTTTGCCATCCTCCAGGCCCAAGACATGGTTGGCCGCGCCAGCCAGCAACTTGTGTCCGCCGTTCAGGAAGTCGCTGTAATCGAAGCCATGCAGCAGGCTACGCAGAACATCGAGCTTTTCCTCCAGCACTGAGTAGGCCTCATGGGCATCAACAGTTGGCCGTCCCCTGCCCTTGCTGGCGGTATATTCCTTGAGCGCCGCTTTCAACTCGTTAGCAATGCCAATGTAATCGACGACCAGACCGCCTTGCTTGTCCTTGAACACCCGATTTACCCGCGCGATAGCCTGCATGAGGTTATGGCCCTTCATGGGTTTATCGACATACAAGGTATGCACGCAGGGTGCATCAAAGCCGGTAAGCCACATATCCCGTACAATGACCATCTGGAGGGGATCGTTCGGATCCTTGAAACGTTTCTCCAGGCGCTTTTTCACCTGATTGGGATATATATGCGGCCGCAATAACGCCTTATCCGACGCACTGCCCGTCATCACGATTTTAATTGCGCCCTTTTCAGGGTCTTCATCATGCCACTCAGGGCGAATGGCAATGATCGCGTTGTACAGGTGAGCACAGATCTCCCGGCTCATGGCGACCACCATGGCCTTGCCGCTTTGTGCCTGGTTGCGCTCCTCAAAGTGGGTCACCAGATCGGCCGCCACACTATGAATGCGCGGCTCTGCCCCTACAACCTTCTCAAGTGCCGCCCAACGGGACTTCAGACGAGACTGCTGGTCTTCCTCTTCATCCTCAGCCAGTTCATCGACCTCCTCGTCGATATAGGACAACTCCGAATCCTTGAGCGATAACTTGGCCAGCCTCGACTCATAATAAATCGCCACAGTAGCGCCATCTTCCTTGGCCTGCTGCATGTCATAAACGTGGATGTAATCGCCAAATACCGCACGGGTATCTCGGTCTTCACTGGAAACCGGCGTACCGGTAAAGGCCACGAAGGTTGCGTTGGGCAGCGCATCGCGCAGGTGCTGAGCATAGCCAACCTGATATCGAGCACCGTCTTCTGCTGCTTTCAAACCAGGCGTCTTGAGTGTGGCGCTAAAGCCGTACTGCGTGCGGTGTGCCTCATCGGCTACCACCACAATATTGGAGCGGTTAGACAACACCGGGAAGCTGTCTTCATCCTCACCCGGCATAAACTTCTGAATAGTGGCGAAGACAATGCCGCCACTGGGCCTGTTGGCCAGTTTCTCGCGCAGATCACCGCGTGTTGCAACCTGAACCGGCTCTTCACGCAGCAAATCCTGCGACAAGGAAAACACACCGAACAACTGGCCATCCAGATCATTGCGGTCAGTGATGACAACAATGGTCGGGTTTTCCATCGCAGCTTCCTGCATGACCCGCGCAGCAAAGCAGGTCATGGTGATGCTCTTGCCCGAGCCCTGGGTATGCCAGACCACACCGCCCTTATGCGTGCCGCCCGGGCGCGAAGCGCTGACCACTTGCTGAATGGCCGCTCTCACTGCATGAAACTGGTGATAACCAGCGATTTTCTTGACCAGTCGCCCATCATCCTCAAAGAGCACAAAGTAGCGCAGGTAATCCAGTAGCATCGCTGGCTGCAAGACACCGCGAACCAATGTCTCCAGCTCGTTGAACTCACCAAGCGGATCAACAGTTACCCCGTCAATGGTGCGCCAACGGGCAAAACGCTCTATATCAGCTGACAGGGAGCCCATACGAGCCTCGCTACCGTCGGCAATAACGAGAATCTCGTTGTACTGAAAGAGATCGGGGATCTGCTCTTTGTAGGTCTGAATCTGATCGAACGCCTTGACCAAATCGGCATTCACATCCGCTGGATTTTTCAGCTCCAACAACACCAGTGGCAAGCCATTGACGAACAGAATGATATCTGGCCGTCTGGTATGTTTAGGTCCCTGAATGCTGAACTGATTGATAGCCAGCCACTCATTGGTTTGCACATCGACCCAGTCGATCAAGCGAACAAAGTCGCCCCGTGTTTCTCCGTCCTTCTGGTACTGAACGGGCACGCCGCTGACCAACAGCCGATGGAACAGGCGGTTTGCCGATAGCTGAATCGGCAATCCAAGATCCACAACCTGTTTGAGTGCATCCTCCCGAGCTGCCACAGGGATGGTCGGATTGATTCTGGCAATAGCCCCCCTCAAGCGTTCGACCAACAGCACCTGACGGTAATGCGCGCGCTCCGGGCTATCACCATCATGGGCGATATCAGGGCCATAGAGGTGGGTATAGCCAACCTCCGCCAGCCAGCCGAGGGTTTCCTGCTCCAGTTGATCTTCAGTCATTTATTCGGGCCTTACCTGGCGACCATTCCGAGTAATATTGCGAACTGCTTGGTCAGTTGCAGCTGCGCAATTAATCATCATCAATCCCTAATTCACAGATCCTGTTGTCAACAGACCGCCAGACATCTGAAGACGCCCCTCTGAGACCAAATATTCCAGTCTCTCATCAAGAATACCGGTAATTTTTGATGTTGCACGACCAAAACCGATCAAGTTCAATGCGCCAGCAATAGCAGCATCCCTCGACATTGAAAAGCCGCTCTTTACTGTATCCACAAGAGCTTGATCTATCTCCTCAGGTGCTACCCATTCAATTTTCTTTTCTGCGGGGTCAAAGCTTGCTCTAGACCTAACGGCAATAGCGCGCTCATCTGTAGCGTATAAGAAACCTCCCTTTTCTCGGAAAGTTCTGCGCCTTATCCCAAGCTGGATCGCCGCATCAACAGCAGCAACGATTCGCGAACCGGCACGGTTCACACCAAAAGCTTCCGTCAGTCTTTTTATAATTTCAGCATTACTAACAGGTGATTCAGTATCAACAACATGTCTAATCATAGACAACAAGCTTTCAGAACTTGCCTGGTGGAGTTCTATCGTCGCTCCTACGGGGGGAAGATTTGCCTTTTTATAGGGCTGGCTTAGCTCAACACCATAGTCCTCTGCTGGCGCCGCTCTTATTATTTCATGTTTGTTTTCTGGCTCAATTTTCCGGATAACATTGCGACCCTTACCAATCTTGCTTCGAGCAGCCTCAATTGCGGCTACAGCTCGGGTGATTTCCTGCTGCGGATTGCGAAACCAATCGGTACTCCAGATCCGATGGAAATTCCAGCCCAACCCCTCCAGCACGCCCTGACGCAGGCGGTCCCGGTCACGTGCAGATTTCGAGCTGTGATATGCAGCACCATCACACTCAATAGCCAGAACATAGCGCCCTGGGTATTCAGGATCCTTTACCGCGATGTCGATGAAGTAACCAGCTGTACCAACCTGTGGTTCAACCTCATAGTTCCTATCACGAAGCGCCTCTATCACCTCTAATTCAAACGGCGAGTCAGTCGCCTTCCCAGTCTCACGCGCCACTTCAAGCTCGCCCGTTTCGGCATACTTGAGAAAGTTTTTCAGCGCTCGCACGCCAAGGCTGGCACCCTCAGCAAGGTCAAGCTCGTCAGCTCTGAAGTTACAGAACACCCGCATCGCCAGCTTGGCCCGTGTTATCAGAACGTTCAGTCGGCGATGCCCACCTTCACGATTTAGCGGGCCGAATTCCTTGGCAATACGACCAGTTTCATTACGCCCATAACCAATGCTGATAAAAATTGTGTCCCTCTCATCACCTTGAATATTTTCCAGGTTCTTGACGAAGAATGGCTCACTACCCTGGGCTGTGAAAAAGGCCTCAGCTTCAGGCATCTGCCTGCGCAACAGTTCAATTTCGACCTGGATCAGATCGCGTTGCGCCACACTGAATGCTGCAACTCCCAGTGATAATTCAGGGGTTTTAATCGCATGCTGCATGACCGCCTGAGCAACAGCCTTGGCCTCCCCTTTATTGGTCCGGGTGCGACCTCGGTCATACAGTGCGTCTGGCAGATAATCGAAACTCACACCACGGGCATGCGGATGCTGGCCTGCAGAGGGAAAAACCACCAGCTTGCTGTCATAGAACTCAACGTTGGAAACAGCAATCAAGGACTCATGGCGGCTACGATAGTGCCATCGCAGATAACGCTCCTGGCTACCGGCAGCCTTGAACATACTCAGAATGCTTTCTATGTCAGCGGTTACCACTTCCTCATCATCAAGATCGACATCTCGACTAAAAAAATCGGTAGGGGGCATCTGCTTGGTATCACCAACCACAACCACCTGCTTGCCGCGCATGATGGCCCCGAACGCATCTACGGCCTTCACCTGAGAAGCTTCGTCAAAGATCACCACATCGAACTCAACCTTACCGGGCGGAAGGAAATTCGCAATCGACATCGGGCTCATCATGAACACAGGCTTGATCTGCTGGATCGCCCGTCCAGCCTTATCAATAAGCTGCCTGATAGGCATATGCCGGCGCTTCTTGTTCAGTTCAGCGCGTAGAACAGCCATTTCACCTGGCTGGTTGATATTAGGCTTAGCCTCCCAAACCTGCTTAGCCAAATGCGTTTGAGCGTGATTCAACGAAGCTAAATCAAGGGTCTTGAATCGTGCAATCTGGTGCTCATGCTTGATTCGATCGAACTGCTGCAATGCTGGGTTGTCGGCATACACTCTCTGCACCAGGCCGGAATACCAGGAAAAGTCCAAGATTGCTATTAACTGCCTGGGCTCATCACTGCTGTTCGCTATCTTGAGCAGATCATCCAAACTACTATTGCGTAGCTGTTCAACCAAGACATTGAAACGTGCAATCTGGTAAAGCCCATTAAGGCTGTCCTGCCATAGCTGTAAGCGTGTCCCTAGCGAGGCCAGGGGAAGCTTCCTGACGTCGGCGTTTTCACTCTGCATCCCAGTGACTTCTAGTGCATTTCGAAGCGCAGTTTCTAGGCCAACAACATGCTGCTCTATTCCAGTTACCGCTGCCCCCAAGCCACTGGCATCAGCATGACCGGATAAAAAAGCAATAATCCCCTCTGGAATCTGACCATTACCCAGGTCATCATGCAGCTTGATCACCCATGTACTTAACCGCTCGAGTACTGTCCAGTCCGTTTTTTGTCGTTGCCACTGGGCGCCGAAAAGCGCACTACCTAATGCTTCATGCTGATCGTAAGTTTTCTTGCTCTGCTGATATGTCAGTATCGAATCCACCAGCTCCAACATACCGGAGTTAGTCTTGGGCAATGTCTCGCGAACCAGACCTTGAAGACGCGTTCGTGCCGCTCGAAAACGGCCCGAAACAATCCTCCACCATTTATCGCCATAGGCTTGCAGACTCTGCCGCACATCCAAAAGATCCTGGTCCCAAGCCGCATCGATTAACTGGCTGTCATGCTTGGAACGACAAGCCGTCATAAGCTGACCAGCCTCAAGCAGCTCACGGATAACATCACGTCTTGACTGCCATTCACCTGTAGAAAGCTGGACACCTTCAAGCCTTGGCGCCTCAGCCGCCCGTCTTGCCGCGCGGCATACCACATCCACATCCGCCAAAGTGGCAGGCTGCGTTAGCATCAACCGCTCTGAAAGCGCAGAAGCGGCCGCTTGCACCTCTACGAGATGAGCACTTGCCTGCTGCAACGCATCATTGGCGCTGCTCTGTTCAATTGGCGAAAAGAATGTCCGCTCACTTCCCCAAAAGGCACTGCGGTCGGGGCGACCCATCTCCTCCAGATGAAGAACCAATTCTTCAACCAATTCCCGTCGTTTTTGTTGCTCGGCAAAGCTCCATGCTGACATCGGCTCGAATGAAATTACTGGTAACCCGGCATGAACACGTTTTAGCTTGAGATAGCGACCAAGCACCTCAAGAAATGGCAAACCGCTCGCCCCCGCACTGGTGCTCACTGCCTCGCAATACTGGTTGAGGCTATCTTGCAGCTCTTTCAAGCTCGCAAGGTCATCCTCACCGACTTTGGTTAGAGGCTTGCCCTGATCAAGCGTCCTTCCCAGCTCTTTGAGTACCGACTGCTTAGTGGACTTGTGACTATGCAGTTCAAGCACAGCATCGCCGAGATGGCACTCGTCCAAACGTCGCTTAACAACCTCGAGAGCGGCCATTTTCTCAGAGACAAAAAGGACTGTTTTGCTTTGGCCGGTCAACTCGGCGATTATGTTGGTAATAGTTTGCGACTTACCCGTGCCCGGTGGCCCCTGAATTACCAGGTTAGAGCCTTCCCGCACCTCAAGAATGGCTTCAGTCTGGCTACTGTCGGCATCTTTCACAAAACGAACATCACCTGGCTTGATCACCGAGTCGATATTCACATTCTCCGCATATGCTGCGCGCATATCCCCGAAGCCAGAACCAAGCAGGCGTTTAATCACACCGTTGGCATCAGGCTGCTTTTCTTCTGGCCAGCTCTTTGGGTCAAGATCATTGAACATCAAAAACTTGCCGAAGGAGAAAAAGCCCAACGCAATTTCATTACTGGCAACTTTCCAGCGCTTTTGCTTGCTGATCACATCAGATACATCAGCATAAAAACTGCCCAGGCTGCCCTCATCCGCAGCAAAACTATCCTCATCGAAGCCACAGGTAGTCATATCCAAACCGAAGTCAGTTTTAAGCTTTGCCACCAGAGAGAGATTGGGCATCAGCTCGTCACCCGTGTACTTCAGTCTGAATGCATCCTTGGCACTACTGCGCTCAAGACTGACCGGGAGCATTATCAATGGAGCTTTGCGCAGCTTTTCGGAACTGTCCGCTTCGTACCAATGCATGAACCCCAAGGCCAGGTAAAGGGTATTAACGCCCTGCTCCTCAATAAAACCTTTAGCCTCGGTATGAATCTTCAACAGCTGCAGGAATAGATGCTCGTCATCAATTGCGGTCTGTAAACGCGTATTTGGATGGCGACGGGTCTTTCCAGCGTCCTCCGCAACCCCTTCATCAGAGCTGCTGGACCATCCCAGGCTATCCAACTCATGCAGGAGCTCGGCTTCACTGGCTGATTCAGAGTCAGTCTCAGCGTCCTCCAGGTTTTCAGACGTTTCAAACTGAGCTAGTTTGTTGTGCGCCAAGGGCGCAAAAGTCACAGCCTTTTCTTGGCGATAGAGGACGTTGAATACATCCTCGGATTGCTCATCAACAATCATCAAGGTCTTCTTTGTCTTGCGGAAGTTGAGCATGCTGTTGCGAAGTCCGATATCGAGCAGCTCTTTACGACTGGCCTGAAGTTTCTGACTGATCACTGTATTCATTGCAGTCTCACTAACCAAAAAATGAAATTCTCGCTCACGAACCGTACGCACACAGAATGGTGGATAAACACCTCAACGCACTACTCTGAATATGTCTGATCGCTCTGCAAATGACATGGAGTCGCTTGCACCTTCGATAACCGCCCCATATGAGCCAAACATAGACAGCGCATGAGCCATACCATCAAAGCAGCCCTTTTTCGATCCGAAGAGCTTCAAGTCGAGACCGTCAGGCGTTGAAACGCTAAACATGTTAAAAACGCACACGGGGAGTTCATGGTTATTCTTGAATCTCAAGTCAGGCCAGCCATTGTTTCTGACGAAGCGCCATGTACGATCCACAACTGTTGCGTCAGATGCGAGCCTATTGTCCTCGACAAAGCGAACCGGCGAGCTGACAGCAGAAAGCTTCGCATATTCAATGCTGCCAACAGCCTTATTCTGAAAAGCAAGTACACGGTCGGGATAAAACGCCAAAGTAGTCGCGCCGTTGGAAAGCAAAGGAACCTGAATGTTGGCTACTATCGACGGACCGTTGCCAAGCTGAAGTTTGGCACCGTTCAGCTGAATTGCTCTGCCAGCACCTGCCGAGTATCTGGTGTCACGAAAAACGGAAGTACTCGCTAACGATCTGAGCCGTTGAGCGCTAGCTGCAAACCGCAGTGCATCAGATAATTTCTCGCACAACTCAGTCGTCTCGTCGTCAGTCTCGTAGAAAAGGACCGTCAGCTTACTCAACTGATCCTGCCAAAACATCCATCCTGTCGTTGCGGCCAGACTGACGAAAACGGCGACATAGACCCAGGCCGGCAAAGATGTCCCGAACAGCAGGAGCAAAAAAGCTATGAGCAGCCCAGTTGCCACGAATGGCCACTTAGGTATTTTAGACATTTGCTCATTCATCGACTTCAACAATGCATCTGAAGTCGAGTCCTCTAGCTCAAGAATGCTTTTGGTATCGTGCTCTTCGGTACTGAACACGTTCGGGCTTTCGAGCACGCTTAAGGCATCACGTGTCGTCCCAGGCTCAGCTGCCGGGCTCTCACGCTGATCAGATGAAACCTTGCTTCTCTGATATTCAAATTTTCGAACGCCACCTCTAATGTGCGCCCCTCGCATATTTATCCAAGTTGGCAGCTTCGGTATTACAGTGGCTACATCAATGTCCTGCTCAGACAGAACGAACTTTACGACCCCAAAACTGATTATTCGAACGCCATCCTTTGCCATATTCATTTTGTCCTTAACTGGCGTCGCGTTCACGGAACATTCCCAAATCAAACGGCTGCATTGCCTTTAGCGGCGCCACTACAAGTGCGCAATTATTGATGCAGCCGCGCACCGCCACATCCTCCGTTACTAACAGCACATCAGCATCCAAATCAAAAGGTAATACCCAGAGCCGCAGCTCGTGACTGAAATCAAAGGGCGGAAGCGGCCGATCAAACCGGCGGGTTCGCGGGTAGATAAGCGCCAGCTCCCCCCTGCCGGCAAGGTATTTTTTTCCGTAAGCAAACAACTGGTAGAAATCGCTCTGGCTCAGACCATACTTATTTGCCCGGTCGCCCACATCCAGCTTTTTCCACTTGGTATCCAGCACCCAGGCCTGAGTGCCCTTCTCCAGCAGCAAGTCTGGCTGCAGTTGGAACATGTCGCTGCCGGCGTGCTTACACAAACTTTGTAATGATGCCTGCGCCTTTAATTCAGCCCCCGGTTCAAGCCGTCCGCGCAACCACCCTTCCACATAGCCCTCAAACAACCTTTCCATCGGGAACAGCAGACTCATCCCTCGCCATTCACCGCTGACGGCTATCGGCATCTGCTGATTGAGGATCAGTTCGCACCAGGGTTTGATTGGCTGGTAATGCGCCATCAATCGGTCACGGCTCCAGGCCCGCAGGTCCTCCTCGATCTGACGGCTTGCAGGTATCCCGGCCAGCAGGGAACGCAACTCATTGGCCAAGCGCCAGTTGGTCGCCTGCTGCGTGGCTTTGGCTACGTGCTCCAGCGCCAGCTTGAGCAAGCGGTTTTCGGGGCGGTCCGGCAGAAACACATCGTGGCGGATCTGGAAGTGATGCTGCCGCCCCGGTGGCTGACGCATCTGCGCCACCACGTTGAGCTGGCCGCGCAGGAACCGCTGTTCCTCCTCGATACGCTGATAGTCGAAGCGCACCCCACGTTTCACCAGCAGATCCAGCTCCGTCAGAAACTGCCCCATCACCCACTCACTGAGCGGAGCATCAAACAACTCGAGGCTTGTCACCGACGCCTCGCGCGGTTTGAGTTGCAAGGCGTGCTGAATCAGCTTGCGCAGCAAACGCCGGCTTTTCAGCACGCAATCATCCTGCTCGTGATGCTTGGGCAGAATCTCCAGACGCGTACCGCAGGGTGTTTCCAGCACACCCACGTAGGAGTCCCACCTTAACGAACGGCGTCCTTCCAGCTGCAGCAGCGTGGCGCCGTTACGATTGAAGCTGGCGCTCAGCTCACATAACCACTCGAAGGCACTTTCGGTAATTTGCACGCAATCAAGGTTGCCGGGCGCGACAGCGGCCGTTGTCAGGCGGGCATATTCACGAATGGTAACGAGTGCGCTCACGCACCCGTCTCCTCGATCTCAGCCGGAATCTCGGCTGAAGACTGCACGCCGATAACCCCGCTGTACGCAGAAATCCGTTTGAACGCCGCATCATTGATACGCCATACCCCTCCCTGCGCAGGCACGCTGATATCACCGAACAATCCCGCCAGATCCTGGGTATCCTGTTGCACGAAACGATCAATCACTGGCTTACGGTGATCATTGAGAACCCACTGAATGCGCTGCCAGTCGTCAAAGAAATATTCCTGCAACAGCGGCAAAATCTCGTTGCGCAAGATACCCTCCAGACGCGCCAGCGAGGCGTCCTCTTTCAACGGCATGAAGTAGGCGTGCCCCAGACAATGCTCTCGATCAAATAGCACCTCAATGCGCTGATTCATCACCCGCAACAGCTGGCCGATGTTGAGCCCCTGCACCTCCACGCTATCCAGCAACTCTGGCTTTGGCGGCATTTCACGGAATACGAAGCGCCGGCGCAGGGCAATATCCAGCCCTGCCAGCGAACGGTCGGCGGTGTTCATGGTACCAATGAGATAGACATTGTCTGGCACACTGAACCGCTCCTTGGAATACGGCAGCACCACCGACAACGCTTCATCAGCACCCGCCCGCTTGGACGGCTCGATCAGCGTGATCAGCTCGCCGAAGATGCGGGAAATATTGCCGCGGTTGATTTCATCGATGATAAGCACGCGCGAATCAGGCGCAGTACTGACTGCCTCAGTTCCAGCGGCCAACAGCGCTTGCAGCTTGTCCTTGTTCAAGGTTGGGCTGCGCAGCTCATACAAGGTCATCTGACTGAACTGGGCATTGAGCAATTCAGTATGGGGCAACGACGGTCGATATTGGCGCAACCACTTGACCGGTCGCAGTTGAGCGTAACCATCTTCAAATTCAGCGTGGGGCTTGAACTGGTAATTACCCATCACCTCGCCAATGGCGCGAAACTTGAAGTTGCCATCGGACACTACAATCAGATCGCCCACCCTCATCTTCGCGACGAAGGCCGTCACGCTAGTAATGCCGTAATCCGTAGCAGGGTTCTCCGGCACCACGCCAGCATCAGCAAAGCGCGCCTGTACCTGCTGGCGATTGGTGCAACCGGCGAAATCGACGCTTCCACCATAACCCAACAAAACATAACCACCGGCCACACATTCCTGGTAAATGCTGGCATCCTCGCCCAGAGTATTACCCAGCGACATTTTCCAGACGCGGCGCTGGCCCAGCTCGTTTGGCGCGTCGGCCTGCTGTGTAACCTTGGCCGCAGCAGCATCACACAACGACTTGAAAACCCCATCCACCACTTCATAACGCAGCTGTCCGCTGGCGTCGTCAGTGGTCGCGCGTAGCCCCTCGACAAAGTCTTCGTAACTGAAGCTCTGGTGAAAGGTCACGAAGCGGATGCGGTCCTGTTGTACCAACTCATCGAAGCGCTGCTTCAACTCGCTGCGGTGACGCAACGGCTCGCGGAGATAATCGGGATCGAGTACTTCAAGCGCCGCCTCGACAGTGGCATAGGTCTTACCCGTGCCGGGCGGGCCAAACAGAATCTGATTAAGCGGCACGAGAGAACTGTCCATGCTCGGACTCTCCTTGAGTGGTTTTACTGTATGCGCCTTCATCGCCAGCCGCTCCAGACCGGCAGCAAACGTCAGCACGTCCCGCTCGCCACGTTGACTTAACAAACGCTCCTGTAACGCCAGAGGGCTACCTGATGCATCAGCACCCGCAACCCACTTCAACCGCTTGACTGTGTAGAACGGCAGAACCTGTGGGCGGGCCTCGTCCTGATAAAGAAACATCAACTTCCAGACCAACGCGCCCGGTGCAGTCTTGCGCCCAACTATCGAACTCAACTCGCCACTGCGCACAGCCTCTACAGCTATCAACAATTCCTGCTTGAGGTGCTCAAAAGCTTCTTGCGCGCTATTGCCCAGAATGGTGTACCAGATATACCGCTCATCGGCCTGCATCCCTGCCCCCGGCTCGCCAATGGCATTGCGGCCACGCGGGCGCACACCAGCACTCAAAATACCCTCCTTGAAGTGCCCCAGCTTGGCCGTATGGTCACGAAGCCAGCTATAAAAACTATCATCGCCTTCGGCGCCGTAGTATTGGTCCAGCGTCAAAGCCCGCAGCTGGTCCACGGGCCAGCGCGCAAGAAAAGCCTGCCACTGCTGGCGGCCCTCCACCGGGTCAATACTGGGGTCTTCTTCGGCTTGCCACAGTCGCTGATATTCCAGCCACTGCTTGAGCCCGCTGTGCACATTGCCGCTGTTGCTGGTGCCGATCTCTGCATGTTCGCCCTTCGGGCCATACTGTCGGTAGAGTCGCTCCAGTTCATGAAGATCTTCAATCTGGAACACATCACGCCCGCAATGCTTCGAGACAATATTCACCCCGGTAAAGTAGTTGCTGGCGGTGTTTTTGGATTTGCCCGTAGCAATCATCCAGTCCTTGAATAATTGGCTGATGGTGTCGCTCACAGGGCTTTCTCCAATATGGTTTCGGCTTCCGGCAGGCGCAGCTTGCCGGAGATCAGGCGGGGCAGGAGGGTGTCGCGGAGTTGGGTTAGGGTTTGGGCTTGCTGCAGGTTTTCTTTAATTCGGAGCATGAAGGGACGCAAATAATCTTCAAACGCTTCAATAACATTCGCATCCGGGTAGATGACCTGAACGCCCCTCATTGTCTCGGTAGTAATGGTGTCAAACACCGAGCCGTGGCTGCGCCGTTTAAGGGCTTCAACCAAACGATACGTACTGAAATAGGTGAAATAGGCATCCCCTGCTTTGCCTTGCAGGCCATAGCAGGACTGATTCATCGCCATGTCTTTGCCGACCAAAGCCAGACGCCCCACTGTCCCACGTGCCGAAATAATCGTTGTTCCTTCAGGCAACAGTTTGGTCGATGAACCGTTTAGCCCTGCCAACGAAATGTGCTTAACGGTGTCGATCACAAACACATCAGTAACCGCCGGGGCGTCCACGACCGAGAACCAAGGGATATCGCCATCCCAGTACTCCGGCACTGAAGTCTTAGGTGTACCCCCGCCAATAACTTTTACGGTTTCGGTGAACGCAAGCCTCTGCCACCCCTTCGGCACCAAGCCCAGTTCGGACTCTTCGAAGCTGTCGGGGAACAGGGCGGCGGTGGTGGCGTCCATGCCTTCCGTCTGGCGGCCTTCGGCCTTGGCGCGCACGGGGTCGAAATCGACGAACCAAGATTTGAACAACGCCTGAGCGATGGCTTCCAGGGTGGCGTTGGTTTCGCGTAGCAGGGTGATGCGGTCGTCGAGGGTGGCGAGCGTCTCGCCAATTTCTCTCTGCTCCGCTAACGATGGCAGTAGAAACTCATAAGAAAGAATACGATCAGGCGAAGTGTGCTTAACCGTTGAGCCAGTTGCCGTAGATACAACCCAGCGCCTGTAATCCGGACTGCGCATGAGGTAGTGGATATACCCCATATGGACTTTGACGCCCTCTTGAGGTCGAACAAGTCCCACACGCTGATTGTGGAGCCAGGTTGTCCCTGTGCCATTGGGAACAACTGCGGCATAACCCAACGTATCAGCTGCCTTACTCAGGTCAGTCATCGTGACGATTAAATCGCCTGTTTGTAGAACGTAGTCCGATGGTACGGGCCCCGCGTAGTACTTCCCTTTCCCGTATTGGAATCCTCCCCCGATAGCAAAGTTACCTGGCGTGGTCAGTTGGAGAGGCGTTTCCTCATCAACGAAAAACTCACCTTTAAAAGCAAAACCGTGCTTGATACTAACCAGATCCCGCAGCCTGGTGGCCGACCATTCAGAACTCATACCCCAGCCCCCCCAGCTTCTGCCGGATCAACTGATCGAGTTCCGCGCCCTTTTGCATCTGCTCACCCAGCTGCTGGGTCAGGCGCTGCATTTTTTCGGCAAAGGCTTCGTCGTCGTCTTCCACCTCTTCGGCACCGACATAGCGGCCCGGCGTCAGCACATGGCCGTGCTCGGCGATTTCCACCAGTTTGACGCTGCGGCAGAAGCCGGCGATGTCCTGGTAGTCGGCTATCTCGCCGCCCACATCCAGCGGTTCACCGCGCCAGTTGGCCACGGTTTGCGCGATGCGTTCGATATCGGTATCGGTCAGTTCGATCTGCACGCGGCTCACGCTAGTGCCGAGTTTGCGGGCGTCGATAAACAGTACTTCGCCGGGGCGGGCGGTTTTCTGTCTGGTCAGGAACCACAGGCAGGCTGGAATCTGGGTATTGAAGAACAACTGGCCGGGCAGCGCGACCATCACCTCCACCACGTCGGCCTCGACCATCGCCTTGCGGATATCACCTTCGCTGTTCTGGCTGGAGCTCATGGAGCCGTTGGCCAGCACAATGCCGGCGCGGCCATTGGGCTTGAGGTGGTAGAGCATGTGTTGCAGCCAGGCATAGTTGGCGTTGCCCTGTGGCGGTGTGCCATAGACCCAGCGCGGGTCCCCTTCCAGGCTGCCGTGCCACCAGTCGCTGATATTGAACGGCGGGTTGGCCAGCACAAAGTCGGCGCGCAGGTCGGAATGCTGGTTGCGGATAAAGGTATCGGCCGGCTCTTTGCCCAGGTTGAAGTCGATACCGCGAATCGCCAGGTTCATCGCCGCCAGCCGCCAGGTGGTGGGGTTGGCTTCCTGACCGTAAATGGACACATCGCCCAGCTTGCCGCCGTGGGCTTCGATAAATTTCTCGGATTGCACAAACATGCCACCCGAACCACAGCACGGGTCATACACCTTGCCATGGTGCGGGTTCAGAACGGCGACAAGGGTTTTAACGATGCTGGCGGGCGTGTAGAACTGCCCGCCGCGCTTGCCTTCGGCGCTGGCAAACTGACCGAGGAAGTATTCATACACTTCACCCAGCAGATCACGGGCCTTGCTGATATCGTCACCAAAGCCGATGGTGGAGATAAGGTCCACCAGTTCGCCCAGCTTGCCATCCGGCAATTGGGCGCGGGCGTAGCGCTTGTCGAGGATGTTCTTCAAACGTGGGTTTTCTGCCTCGATGGCGGCCAGGGCGTCGTCGATGCGCTTGCCGATATCCACCTGCTTGGCGGCGGCGCGGATCGACTCCCAACGCGCTACCTCCGGCACCCAGAACACGTTCACTTCGCGGTAATAGTCGCGGTCTTCCAGCTCGGCATTGAGCACTTCCGGATCATCGTCGCCCAGATAGTAGTCGTCGTTCTCATCCAGCAGCTTGCCTTTCAGCTCGGTGCGACGGCCGGCGAAGCTGTCGGAAATGTATTTGAGGAAGATCAGCCCGAGCACAATGTGCTTGTACTCGGCGGCGTCCATGTTGGCGCGCAACTTGTCGGCGGTGGCCCAGAGGGTTTTCTCCATGGCCTCGATGCTGGTGGCCTGCTGCTTGGGCGCTTTGGCCTTTTTCACCGCGCTGGCGGCGTCTGCTATGTAGGCAGCTGAGACTTCAGCGGCCTTCAAGCCCGGATGACGTGCAAGGTCTGTATCGAGGTGCAGATCTGCGGTTGGGCTGGTGGCTGTCTGCACGCGCAAAACCGAACCTCCCCGCCCCCGCCCCTTGACCAGCAGGCCTTGAGCAATCAGGCCATCACGCACGGCCCACAGCTGAGCTTCAGTCAGATCTGGGAACTGCGAGTGAAGGCGTTCAAACAGTGATTGATTGCCAATGCTGCTGCCATCGGCTGGCACGGCGGCCAGTAAAGCCGCTTCAATGTGGTTTAACCCGGTCATGCAAAACTCCCCGTGCAGGCTGCATGCATACCCCAGCAGCGCTGCTTGAATCGAATGCGACGGTGGCCTGTGGGTGTCGGGAGGGCTGTGCTGTGCCTACTTGCAGCAACGCAAGTAAGGTTGGAGAGCCATCCGTGGGGTGCCGCGGCCTGCCATGTTGTGATGTTGGTCACATTATCCATTGGTCTGGCGGGAGTAAAGCCTAACGCTCTGGCTAGTTTCTGCGCAGATACAATTTGTGCTGCATGGCTGGTTATTTTATGAACAACACCCGCCGACTCGCCCAACCCAAAGCCACCTGTTTTTTTTATTGATCACGGATCATATCAGGCCACACGACAGAATCTGTCGCTCAGGGTCGGTAGATAAGGTTAAGGCTTAAAAATCAGGTCGAAGGGGACAGCCGAGGACTGTTGCGGCCTGTTGTAGAGCTGGGAGTGAGGACAGACTGATGAGCTAATGTGGTCGGCGCTTGAATGGGCAAGCAACCCTTGCATCTTCAATGAAGCTGGTAGCCAGCGGCACTCAAATTACCCCCCATTTGCAATATATATTGCAAACCGCCCCCCCCTGATTGCAATAAGAGAGATCAGCAAAAAACGGCATTAAGTGCGCAATTTTTTCACCCCCGACTTGCAATATATATTGCCGAGAGGGGGGCTGTTTGCAATATAAACAACTTTCTGTCGAGAGCCCCCTCTACTGCGAGCCCTTTTTGCACACGAAAATCGAGCCGGTGTTTTCCCTACAAAGGGGGGCTGATTACAAAGCAACGAAAGTCACGAAAAAGAGCCCCCGCTTTACGGTGCAGCAACGCCACACGGAGCCCGATATCGGAGCACCCCGCGATGACGCAAAAATCATACGGCATGCCCAAACGCTTCAGAGGTATCCACGACCCATTCAAAAGATGGTTGGGCTAGTCAGTGACATGGGCAAGATGCGGTTATCAGGCAATCAACATGGACCGCCAAAGACAGAGAGAACATCAGCAACAAAAGGGCCTCGATCTCATTGATCCGGACTGCTCCCCAGAAAATCGGGGACCCTAAATCAAAAACCAGCCCCTCAGGCTCAAAACGCTTTTCATACGGACTGAACTCTCATACACCTTCGTAATCTTGGACCACTACAACTTCACATGGATGCATCCAGGTTTGAGGCATTGCGGCGTGATACCGCCAGTCCGATCCAGAAGGCGTGAAAAACCGTCATACGCCATGATGGCAAAAATCCGGGCGGTCATACGAGAGTAGGAACCCCCCATTCTGCTCCAACAGCCTCGCAGAGCGACTTTTTTGCTTTTTAGATACATTCGGACCTTGAACCTGATTTAAGCGCTGTGAAGCGCTTCTGAGCAGAGCAAAAAACTGTGGTTCTCGAGTATCGACTGATCTGCGTGTCACACGCATAGATCGAGAGCCTGCATTTGGACATTTCACTCAACCCGGCTCTTCGCCACGCCAATTGCCAGGGCACAGGTTCGAAGGAAAGCTGGCCCCAAGAGTTGGGCATTGCCTGACAAGTCAAATCAAGATGAGGTTCTGAGCGTTATTGCGCTTGAACTGGCATACAGCGAAAAGACAAAAGATTCAAATTGACCCCCTGTTAGCAATATATATTGCCGAGAGGCCCCCCTCTGGGCAATAAGAGAGAATCGGTGCAAAACTTGATTGTTTTACAGAGATTTACCCCCCCCCTATTTGCAATATATATTGCCGAGAGCCCCCCCTCCTGGCAATAAGAGAAAATCGGTGCAAAACATGATTTTTTTTACAGAGATTTACCCCCCCTCTCGGCAATATATATTGCCAGGACCCTCCCCTTCCGGCAATAAGATCTGCCCTTATTGCCGAGAGGGGGGCCTCTCGGCAATATAAACAACTTTGTGTCGAGAGCCCCCTCATCCACAAGACCTTTTTACACACGAAAATGTGGGCGGGTTTACCCCGTCAACGCGGACACCTGAGGCAGCACCAGGCATAGCGGACGCATATCAGGCGAGCAAAGCCATACGGGGCGGTATCTGAGGGCCACTCAAACTCCCGCATTCATACGGACAGTTCCCAGATACGTGCGATCATGTCGAATACCAATACGAACTGAACCACAAAGACAATCCCTGAGTAATAGCCAATAAATCTCAGGCAACACCCCCCGGTGTTCACACGGACTGAGATGTCATTCGCCCCGGGAGGTGTCTACGAAACTAGGGGGCGATTCAAGGTTCAGTTACCCTGATGTGACCGGATCGAATTAAACGACAGCGATCACCTTCAACCATGACACCTCTCAGTCTGCTCAAATGGCCCCCAGGAAAGACTTTCTCACTCGCAAGGTGCATTCGGACCTTGAGAGCGATTTATGCGTTATACGGCGCTTTCTGACGTTAGTTAGGCATTGAGGATGAATCGTTATCATCCGGAGCTATGCAAATTGCCATCACTGGCGAGATTCTGTATCTATGTGAGCCTGCATCGAGACACGACACCATCAGGAGAGGCACATGGACGTTTTTACCCCACGTAGTACTGTTACCCCTTTGAGGATGCTATCCCTCAGCATCGCGGGGATATTATTGGCGGGTTGCCTAGGCGGAGGTGGCGGTGGCTCCAGCAGCGCTCCGCCCTCGCCGCCTGAAGTCACAGAACCCAGCGATCCGCTAATCGCGATTACAACACTGGGCGCGTTCAAGGGTTTAAGTGAAAACGGCATGCGCGTTTTCAAAGGCATCCGGTATGGTGAGGCGCAGCGCTTTTCTGCGCCGACCCTGGCAACGGCTCATGAGGGGGTGATTGAACTCGACGATTTTGCCGATGCCTGCGCGCAACCGGACACTACCTTTGGCAATGCCAGCGCAACCGAGAATTGTCTTTTCCTGAACGTGTATGCCCCCGAACAACCTGCGGACTACCCGGTGATGCTCTGGATCCACGGAGGCGCTCTGCTCGGCGGTGATGGCGGCGCAGACTGGCAGCCTGACCGTTTGGTGGACCAAGGGGTGGTTGTTGTCACGATCAATTACCGGCTTGGCAGTTTGGGCTTCCTGCCACACAGTGAGCTTGGTGATAGCAACTTTGGCTTTCAGGACCAACAACTGGCCATGCGCTGGGTGCAGGAGAACATCGCTGCGTTTGGTGGCGACCCTGATAACGTCACGCTGTTTGGCGAGTCCGCTGGTGGACACAGTGTCATGAGCCACATTGTGTCACCCAGTGCTGCGGGCTTGTTTCACCGGGCGATTGTCCAAAGCGGGTCATATAACGGCAACCAGATTCCTCTGAAGCTGTTGGCTCCGGTCACTCCCGAGGACAACGGCGGTCCCGCCTTTGATGGCGAAACCCGCATAGGGCAGCCGATTGCGCAGCGTGTTCGTGAAAAAAGCCCCGCATTATGTGGCGAGGCCGTAGCCCTGCTTGATTGTTTGCAGGCGGTAGATCTGGACACCATTCTGACCGCGCAAACGGAAGTTCTGGCTGAGCGTCAGATTGAAAGCATATTGCCCGCCTTTGATCCCGACAGCACACTGCTGCCGAGATCAATCAACAACGGCCTGGCGTCAGGTGACTTTAACAAGGTGCCTGTATTGATCGGCAGTAACCTTGATGAAGGCGATCTGTTTATGCTCATTTCATCGGCGAGTGGCTGGACATCAGGCGTCCCGGGTACCTATCGCAATGTGATTGCCAATCTGATCAAAGAAAACAGCCAGCTGGATAGCGTCGCCATTGCAGATGCTTACCTGCAGCGAGCCCGGGATCTGATTGCCGCGGATCCGGTTCGTCAGGCTGATCTATCAACAAGATCTTTCGGCATACAGTTTGTCTATCCCTACGCTTATGCCTATTCGCTGATCGTGACCGACTGGCGATTTAACTGCCCCAACAATAGCCAATGGTCGCTGCTGCAGGATGAAGTAGATACCTATGGCTATTGGTTCTCGGACCGCGACTCAGTCAATATTTACCGTGCCATTCGCCTGGATGCGGGTGTGGATATTCCTGATGTATTCCCGCTGGGGGCGTCACACGCCTTTGAACTGCCCTATTTGCTCAACCGACAAGACAGTTTTGACCTGGGCGAACCCAGCGAGGCTCAACAAACACTATCGGAGCAGATGCTTGGCTATTGGGCGAACTTCGCCAAGTACGGCGATCCGAACAGCACCGATGGCAACACCGAAACGGCTGAGTGGCCCCGCTATAGCGAAGGCGGCAGTATCATGCGGCTGGATACACCCAATGCCTCCGCAGTGCCTGTTGCAGACTTCCGGGTGCAACATAACTGCGGTTTCTGGGAAGCGCCTCCGCTGCTTTAAGTGCTGAGACTGGCGTTCTGACCTGTGATTGGGGGGGACGGTCTAACTGCTCCACCAATCGCAGGCGCCAGCGAAAAAGGCCTGTTGTACATGAGATTATTCTTTGCGCTTTGAGGGCTGCCGGTCAACTTTTTTGACAGACTGGCTGATCAAACCCTTGGGAAGCACAGAACCAAGACCAAGTAGCACTGGCATGCCAATGTTGATCCAGCTGTTTTTCTTGGTCTGACACAGGTATTGCTTCTGCCAGTCTGATTATCTTGGGTGCATTCATGCTCCCAAACGTGCCGGCTTGAGCAATTAGCCCTCTGTAGACATGCCCTTTCCTTTCCTGATTTGGTCGCCTTTGATCAGTCGAATGCCGCCTTTCGCCACAATCAACCTCATTCAAACCAGCCAAGCAAGGCCCACTCTCGATCTGCGCCCTGTTGCATCGGGTTGAAATCGAAACTCGATTTACGGCTTTTGTACACCCGATTACCCATTGCGGTTTGTTCTCCAGAACCATGCGCATAGCACGTTAAGGATTTAAGAGGTGCAACTTTAGAATTCTCATACGTCATCCGCTAAAGAGTTGTGAGCTCTACGAAACCCGGGGCGGTTCAGTTTCGGATTAGTAGTTATGCACCCAGATTTTCGCTTCGAAGTCGTACTCATAGTTCGCGAAGGCATCTCCTATGGCTGAGGGGATGACTAAACGAGGCCGTCCGTCTCTAACCGTATATGAGATCGCTGGCTGGATAAGCGCAGCCCTAATTGCAGGCATGTTAGCGAGGTAAATAGGTCTTAGGACAGTTAGTGCGTCCGGGTACTTCCGGGTGTCAGTTTTGTACTGCGCGATTGCATCGGCGATAGGCGTAGCCATACCTGGTGTCAGTTTGTCCGTCTGGCTCACGGCGGTGTTTGTAATAATCGCGACTGCACCCAGCACGACCAGTCGGCGCCACAGAAGACTACTCCATGTTTTGTTCTTGAGCAGCAGAACGCCTAGTCCTGTGGGAACCCCAAAAATGACTACGGTAAGCAGAAGGAAACCTGCCGGGAAAGATGCGCCATAAATGACTGCAGGCACAACACAGATCAGAATTGCAACTGCCCACGTGTAGCAAATCTCGCCACCCCATTTATTTACAGCACGAGCATCTGATCCCTGTTCGAGTTGATCATTGCTACCAACCGAAATTTCTGCATCTGACATTGTTTTAAGCTCAATTCAAAGTTTTTAACCGTCCCCGCAACTGGGGGTATGCCCCCCAGCTTCTGGCCGATTACTGTGGACACTCTTCAAAAGAGTCACAATGTGCCAAAGGAGTGTTGATGTCAAAACGCAGAAAATAAAGCCCTGAATTCAAGCGCGAACTGGCACGGGTAAAAAGGGAACGCGATTTATTGATGCTATACGGCAACCACCCACTCTGGCAGGACACCCTTCGGGAGTTCACCAGTGTTTTATCGCAATTGTCGGATTACCTGAGCGCGCTAACCGAGCAAAAGCGCCAATCAAGCCTGGCGCTCGAACAAAAGGCCGTCTGGCTGAGCTAACACAATCGCCTTCTTCCATTCACCTCAATCAATCCGATTCAAACCAGCCAAGCAATGTCCACTCTCGATCTGCGCTCTGCTGTATTGCGTTGAAATCGAAACTCGATTTACGGCTTTTGTACACCCCATTACCCATTGCGGTTTGGTAACCCTGCTCTCACCGGACATGTCGAGAAGCTCTGACAATCGCTTTTGCCTCTCTGTGGGTGGGCGCTTCTGACAGGAGATCACAATTCTCTTGCCAAGCATTTAGTGACAGCTTATTGTGACACTAATGCTGTTCGTATATGAGAAGCCCATGCCTCCTGACAATACATCTGACGTCAATGTCCACAGCTTTACCCTTGACGATATCTGCACCATTACCAACCTGCCACGCAGGACAGTGCGCTATTACATTCAGCTGGGTCTGGTTGACCGGCCCCAGGGTGAAACACGGGCGGCACGTTATACGCAAACACACCTTGAACAGTTGCTGCTGGTAAAACGCTGGGCGCAGGAGGGGTTATCGCTGGAGCGTATACGGGAATTGCAGGAAGCCGAACGGCAACCACAGTTGCCGATCAGTACACGCAGACCGGGCTCGATCGAGGTGTGGTCTCACCTGCTTCTGGATCAGGGTATTGAACTGAAGGTGGAACCCCAGACCGCCGGGCTGAGCCCTGAACAACTCCGTGAACTACTCAAGCGCTGCATGGCAGCCTTGGCTGACATCAGAAAGGAAGATTGATATGCAATCCACTCTTGAGCAGAGCACTATGCGCACCGCAAGCGGCCAAACACTGCCGCTGGTCGATATGAGTCTGGACGTTGAGCTGCGCGACACCCTCGCACTGGTTGAGCAAACCCAGGTGTGGCGCAACGCTGAGCCTGTGAATATCGAAGCCATCTACACCTTCCCGCTGCCGCTTAAAGCCACCTTGCTGGAAGTCAGGGTAGAACTGAACGAGCGCACGATTCAGGCGGAGGTGGTAGAGCGCCAAAAGGCCGAGCAACAATATGAAGAAGCGCTACTGGATGGCAATACAGCCATGCTTCTGGAGCGTTCTGACAGCGGGCTTTACACCCTTAACTTGGGCAACTTGCTGGCTGAGGATTGCGCCAGTGTGCATATTCGCTATGCCCTGCCCTTGCAGTGGGAGGAGCGTCTGCTGCGACTGGCGCTGCCTACTACGGTTGCACCCCGCTATGGCAGCTCCTCTGCCGCAGGTCTCAAGGCACATCAGACGCCGAGGTCAGATATCCTTGTGGAGAACCGCTACCGACTTGAGATGCGCATTGGCGGCGCGCTTTGCCACGCCGGCATAAGCTCCCCTTCTCATGCTATTCAGGTTTCACAGCATGATCAGGAGACCTTGGTCTGTTTTGCTGAGGGCAGCGCACCAGCAGACCGCGACCTGGTCATTTGCCTCACCACCCTTGATACCCAGATTGCCAGTGCAAGCCTTGCCAGCGGAAAGGACGTAACCCTGCTGCACGCGGCATTTCCGATTCCGCTCGGTAAAAATGACGGCCCTCTGGCAATCAAGATCCTGATAGACGGATCCGGCTCCATGGCGGGCGACTCGATGACTCTCGCCCGTCGAGCCGCCCATCATGCATTGGCTGCTTTAAAACAGGGTGACAGCTACGCCATATCAGCATTTGGTAGTGTCGTAGTTCACGCCAAGTCCAACCCCCAACGTATGCTGCTTTTGAATGATCGAGGAGTTGAACCGCAAGCATCGCTTTTTGCGCGGCAGGTCGACGCGAATCTAGGGGGTACTGAGATGCTCGACGCCCTTGAAGCTATGTTTGCCCTGGAAGGGACGGATGAGTCTCGCAGGCCTGCGGATTTGCTGCTTATCACCGATGGGGAAACCTGGGCGCGTGATGACATTGTGCGGCTCTGTCGCGACAGCAAACACCGGGTCTTTGTGATCGGCTGCGGTGCCTGTCCAGCTGAATCGGTTGTTCGGGATATTGCCGAAGCGACCGGAGGCGCTGCGGTCTTTGCCAGCCCCGGGGAAGACGTCAAGGCCATCGTTGAACGCCATATGCAACGCATGCGCCAGCCACGCGTTACCAGTGCCTCGTTGAACCTTCAAGACAGTCTATGGCAGTCACCATCCAAGTTGGCTCGTTGCGCCTTTGTTGGCACGACCTTGCATGTATTCTCTGCGTTGCGCACGCCCCTTTCTGATCGAGTGGAGCTGCTGCTGACCTTCGATGACGGTCGTCAGCAGGCTATCAGAGCAACCGTCCAGCGGACACCTGAAGCCATGGCAGCTGATGTTGTCCGTGTTGGATTTGATGCCTATCTGCGGGAACAATTGCTGGAGTTAAAGCCTGCACACAACAAGGAAATGACTGCATTGGCTGTGCAACATCAATTGATCTCGCCTTTCACACATTATCTGATGGTTGAACAACGCGGGCATAACGCAGCCAGTGCAGACCCGGCGTTACGCCAGGTGCCGGGCATGTTGGCGGCAGGATGGGGTGGTAGCGGACAGGCGCAGCAATATCTCGACCTGCCGACGTTCATGCGCAGGGGTTCAGATAGCACGGATATGTGTATGAAGCTTTCAATTACCGACTATTCGTTAATCCGCAATGACCATTCTATTTTGAGCGGCACCGGCAGAACGAATACTCCCATTGAGTTGATTGAAGCACTGAATGAATCTGTCAGTCTGTTCGGACTGCTTGGCAAGCCACCCTACTCAGTATCAAAGCTGGTTGAGCTGACCAGGGCCGACGGTGGCAGTATCCCCTCAGAAATAATTGATGACCTTGAAAGCCTTATTGATAACGGATGGCCAGAGGACCAGGTAGTGTCAGCCTTTCTGCATGCCTTACTGGATCACCACGAACTGAGCGCCAGCTTCTACCGCAGCTGTCGCCGCGCCATCCTGCGGGCGGCTCGTGACCTGCCTCCCACCCTGACAGAGGCTATGCAACGCGCCCTCGCTGACACTGAAACCTTCGAGTGGGGGTGGTCTACAAACAGCCAGTGGCCTGAGGCACATGATCGGGCTTAACACACTCATGACATCAAGCCATCAGCAAACGGGGCAATATCGATCGGCTACATAGTGGTCTGCGAAAGCTCAGGCGTTTCATTCAAGACATTTTGAAAGACCTGAGCCACAGGGTAATTCTCCCATTTTTGGCGGGGCCTCCATTGAATACTTTTTAAACATCAAATTTTCCCATTCACATCCTTATCAAAACAGTAAAGCTGCTCATCCATTTCCTTTAACGGCCTGTCTTTATTTTTTGCATCCCGATGCAGCTCTTGCGTATAGGATTTGTATTTCTGGTAGTCGTAGGTTGAGTAATACGGCTTGAGGCCCGTAAAAGCCCTGTAAGCGCGAACGTCAATTATTGGAAAGACATCCGGTCGCAAGAATTTCAGGAAAGCGCTGGCCATAGGAAACCCGATACCATCTGAAGACACCAACTCATCTATGACCTCCCTTACTCTTTCATCATCAATTTTTAAGTCTTCCTGACCTGCAAGATGCCTAAGCTTTTCAATCGTTTCATCAGAGACGCGTAGCACTCTGTTGATTTTCCACAACGCAATACGTCGTAGATCATCAATACCTATCTGGGTATTGTTATTAACCAGCCGATGTAAATCCTCTGTTTCTTCATCATTGTAGTGAAATGCATAGTTCAGCGTATCGGTAACCGAGTCATACTTTCTATAGACCTTCTTGCTGTTTTCCGTCACTTAGATGTATCCGATTCTGGTTATCAGGGAAGTGCTGCAATACTCAATCATCCGCCCGAGTGAGTTGCCCCAAGTAATATAAGTCGATAAAGCCGATACCTGGCCAGCTTCACACTCATTCGACGGCTGCTTTTAAACCGCAGCCCAAGGCAAAAATACTATCTCACCACGTCGAATCCAGTTGATACCAACCCCCTGGACCATATGCCCCATGCTTGCAAGCAAGCTGGCATAACCTTCAAGTTGTGGCCGGTACCGATCGAACGCCCTATTCGGGTTCTCAATCAGGTCTGATTTGTGGTCGATGATCCACATGCCAGCATCCGTTTGTAGTACCAGATCGGCGGTTCCGGATATCACTGAGCCGCTATCATCAATGCCCAACAGCGGAAGCTCTCGGTGTGTGGCTTTTATCGCAAAACGCTCTGCAATGCAGCGTTCAAAATTGCTGATACTGGCAACGATAAGTTCCGTTACCTCATCTGGCATATCGATCCCGGTAATCGCCGACAGACGCCTCGCGTGACTGGGACGAGCGCCTAGTATTTCGAAACACCGATGCAATACGGTTCCCAGTTCGCTACCAGTGAGTTCGATTTCCAGCTCCAACCCGCAGTGATACTTGATGGATTCCAGCGACTGACTATCTGTCTGTGCGACCTGGTAAGCCTCCATGCCTGACGGCGTAATGCTGTCTGGGACCAATTGCTCAGGAACACGGCCACGCTTAATCGCTCTACGACCGAGGGCAAGCAAAATCTCACTGTCCCCAAAGTCCTGAGCGGTAGCTGCCTGCGGTAACTCTGCGGCGCCCGGAAAAATTGGACAAGGGTAGTCTGTCCCGCCTATGGCAAGGGTCATCGTCTCGCATGACGGCTTGATGGCTGAAGCAAGCAGCGACCAATAGGTGAGCTTGTCGTTGCCCGCCAGATAGCTGGGCCACTCAATTACTAGCTTTTCCCGTGCGCGGGTCATAGCCACATAGACCAAGCGTCGCGCTTCCTGTTCGGTAGCCCTATCAAGTGTCACAAGGAACTTGCCGTCAGATTCCGGCGCTGCGAATTTGGGGGAATACTCGATCTGCGCCAGCTCAATCAGCTTAGCAAGATCATCAAAGGAGCGATATCCCAAGGCGAGATTAGGCAGGTCTGACTTAAGTTCGCGATCCAGACCACACATGAAAACCACCGGCCACTCTCGCCCCTTGGCGCTGTGCCAGGTCACCAGTTGGATAGCGGCTTCATCAACAACATGGGGGTCGGGCTGGTTGTCCTTGTCTTTCTGCTGAACACTGGCTTGCAGCCAGGCCAAAAAACTCGGAATACCGGAACCAAAGTAGCCACCACTGGCCAGTGCCTCCTGCTTGGTCTCCATAAAATCGCTGGCTTCGGCCTGCAGGCGAAGCAGATTTGCCCTACTCTGGTCAGCGTTTGGCCAGCCGGCAACTTCATCGAAAAGGTTGAGTGCCCGCAGCGTATCAGCTAACAGGTCAAAGATCGTGCGATCCTGCTCAGCCGCGGTCACACCCTCCAACCGCGTCAATAACGGATCGACAATACGGCCATTGTCCATCAATTGTTCAAGGGCGGTTCTCAGCTCAAGACTTCCCAGCTCGGTAACGGCCAGGTATAGAGCGGCGTGACGGTCTGCTGGGTTGGCTACATAGGTCAGTGCCTGACAGGCCAACTTGACGGCCCGTGAGCTATACCAGCCTTCCTCTTGCAAGCGAACACGCAGACCTTGTGCCCGCAAAACAGCTGCGTACTCCGCCAACATCTTATGGGTCGGACAGAGTATCGCGATATCACCGCCGAGTAGCCGGCGTTGCTGCCCGCTGCGCCGGTCAACAATGGTCTGTGAGCTATCGCTCAGCATGGTCTTGATGCGCCCGGCCAGGGAAAAAGCACGCACGGCATGCTGGCCATTTTTGGCTTTGGTGCCAAATTCAATCAGCTCAATCGGTGCCTGACTGCTTTCGGCTCCTTGCGGCTGCAAAGGGGTGTATTCATCGCCGAACAAGGCATGCCCTGTCGCGTTGATAAAGTGCATCAGGTCTGGCTGGGAACGCCAGTTTCGGGTTAAAGGCTGGCTGACCGCTTCATTTTGGCTGATCAAGGCAGCGAGCAAACGCGGATCTGCCCCCTGGAATCCCATTATGGCCTGTTTCAGATCGCCCACAACCACCGTCGGCACGCCGGCACTTTTCAGCTGCCAAAGCAGGTCAAACTGCAACGGGTTGGTATCCTGAAACTCATCCACGACTAAACAGTCGACCCGCTCCACCAAGGTTTTCAGCACGCTTGGGCTGCGGCGGAGCAGGTCTGCCGCCATGGCAATCATGTCGCTGTAATCGACCAGCCCGGCCTCACGCTTGGCCTGTGCATAATGCAACAGTACGTCCTGACCGGCGGCTATCAGTGTTTCCACCTGCACTGAGGCCTGGTCACGCGGGCCGGGATGGGCAGGTAGCGCCTCCGCAGCCTGAATAACAGCAGTGGCCAAGGCATCATAGTCTTTGGGCAGTTGGCACCCTTGCTTTGATTGGCGCAAGGCGCGCAACCCTTTCCATAGCGACCAGTCACTGCTCAAGAGTGTCTTGTCTGAGGCGGCTTTGAGGTTGCGAAAATCATTCTGGAAAGCTTTTTTCGCCGTCTCATTGTTACCAAAGCTCGGAGCCAGACTTTCCGGGTAAGCCGCAAGCAGCCGGGTCACTGCGCGGTGAAGCTGCAGAGTTAACGCCTCACCATCACCCGTCACTCCATAGCGCTCCTTGATCCAGTTGACCGAAGCAGCTGCATAGGCATCGCTCTCTGTTGACCAACCTGCCGAGCGCAGCAAGCTGACCATCCTCAACAGATCGTCCCTGAAGCCGTCTTCGGCACTTTTCTGGCTGTTGTGGTCAAAGCTGTAACCGTATCGAGCCAGATTCGAGGTGATCTCGTCCGCTTTGGTGGTACGCGCCAAGGCCACGCGGATCAGTGTGTTTTCTTCGTCTTCGTTGAGCAGGCGCGGCCTAGGGGAAAGCCCCGCATCAAAGGCAAATTCCTTCAGTACACGCAAACCAAAACTGTGGATTGTAGAAATGTACGCCTGATCCAGCTTTATCGCGTCTTCCAGGCGCCCTAAGCTCAACAGCCTTGCTCGTATACGCTCACGAAGCTCTGCCGCAGCCGCTTCGGTGAATGTCACAGCCACAATACGCTCAGGGGCAATCAACCCACTTTCAACCCATTCACCCAGCTGCTGTTGAAGACTATAGGTTTTACCCGATCCAGCACCAGCTGGAATGATCATTAGTGCTGGCAACATTACTCTGCCTCCTTGGCTTCGCCCGGTAATGTGAATAGCGGGATCAACGGGCTAGTGTCCAGTGCATAGGGTTTAACGCCGGCCTTTTTGTCGAAGAACTCGGCATCGCCCAGACGGTTCAAGCGCAACTGCCCACTTCTTAGCTCCCGCAAGGACTGCCGAATCAGCGCCATTGCCTGCTCAGCGATATCACCTTCTATTACATCCCAACCCGGAATGACGCCAGACTCGATAATCCGAGCATCCGTCAGTGAGACCTGATCGCTGGTCATGAAGTAAAGCACGGCTGTGCTGACGCCAGCCTTCAGACACCCCAGCAACTCGGTGTTGTCCTTGCACTTGGGGCCGCCAGTTTGCAGCATGGTGCGATACAGGTTGGCCTGACTGTCGTAGCCTTTTTGCATGCGGGGCTTGCGACTCTTGGCACCGGAACGCTTATAATCAACAACCAGTAATCGCCCATCAGGCAGGCCCAGCACTGCATCGGCCTGTCCATGGATAGGCAGCCCGTCCAGATTGCCTTCCAGCCATACCTCCGTTGCGAGAATGTTAGCCTTAAGGGTGACCAACACCGTCTGCCAGGCTAACGCGGCCTTGCGGATACCAGAAGCCAGATAGGTGCGCTCGACCTGCCAAGGTCCGGCCAGCAGGAAAGGCGCAAGTGAACTGAGGGCAGCGAACAGCAGCGGCTCAACGCTGTCATTGATGAACGCTGCCGTTGGTATCGGCTGCGCAGCCTGAAACAGCTCCTCAAATACACGGTGGGTAAGCGTACCCAATAACATGACGGTCGGCCGCTCAGGCTCCCAGCTCTTTGGCTCGGCATCGACACGCCGCAGTAACCAGGCCAGGCGAGATATCATAAGATTCTCTAGGCTACTCGGCGATTCGGGTCGCGGATTACCCTCAGCATCCGTGCGCAGAGCCAAAAGGTCGCGCCCGAATTGGATATCCTCAACCACTGGCGCCCGTGGTGAGCGGGGCGGCACGCTAACAGCCTGCGGCAAGAACCGGATCCGCGCCCTGTCAGCAGCCACATCCAGTTCAAGTATCACGGATTCTGCGTTATCAACACCGCTGAACAGCTTGCCCATGAAGACCATCGACTCAGACACCTGCAGGGCTTTACCGGTGGCCGCCTTTCGAGGAACCATAAAACAGACAAACTCAGAGACAGCGGACAGTTGGCGCTTGAACCGATCCCGTTGCTCTTGCTGTTTTTCTGCGGCAGTTACCAGAGGTAAGCCCAAACTAGAGCAAAGCGAGCGCAAGTCCTCGTCAACAAAAACAGCAGACTCGCCTCCAGGTACTGGATAATGACCATCGGTAAAGCCCAGAACGACCAGACAACGCACGGAGCGCCAGACTTCATGCGTCTCTCGCCAAATGGCAATCCCTTCCCGGTTGTAGGTTGTCGACTCGGCAAGGTGGGCATACTGCGGACTGGATAATCGCCGCAATGCGCCCCAGTCAATATCATCCATCTCAATTATCGCCGTGCATAATTCCTCGGCAGTTGTCTTTGCCTGGTGAAGATGGGGTTTGAGCGCCGCACCGGCATCCAGCAGTTCAACAAACGCATGAATCGCTGTCATCAGCGATTGCGGCGTCTGATCACCCTCGCGCAGAAGCTCCAGCATGCTTTCGGCAGCAGAGGTTGCGCCACGAAAGGGTGTCAAGCCGTAATCGCCGTCCATCACTTTCTGGGCCAAAATCGTCCCTCGGTATTTGGGCCAGGGCATCAACGGCGAAGACAAACACGCGGCCAGCGCCATAGCCGGTGCAGGCTGCTGCCTGCAATGAAGGAACAGAAACAGGGCTTCCCGCCCAAGATCACGCTGCCTGGGGCGCAAAGGCAAGCCAGACAGTGGCAAGCCTGCCAGAGAAAACGCATCGTTGACGGCCAGCGTGTACTCCGGGGCCTCAGGTAGCAAGAGCCCGATATCGGCAGGCTTCAGGCCAGGCGTTTGCACCAACATCTGCTGAACGAGGCTGGCAGCAACTTCGGCTTCTTCCAGAAAGTCCCTGACACCAACCCACTGTACCGTGCTATCCAATGGCATCTTTTCTGAAGACACTGCATAGAGGTGCCGTTGTAAGGCCTGAAGACTAGACTGCGGCTCAACTCTGAGGGTATCGGGCAACATGGCGCTCAAGACGCTCGTCAAGGCCGGATCAGCGTCGAGACCTACGTCCGCATTGAGTTTATTGATCAGCTTGATCTGGAAAGCTGTCAAAGCAGGATAATCGTCGAGGTAATGCACATGAATGTGGCGCACTGCATCAACTGGGCTACATGCCATAAGTTGCTGCATAGACTGGAATTCAATTGGTAACCAACCATCCAGCGCCTGAACCAGGCGTACCAGATCCTGAAAATGTTTGTGCTGGCGCAGCGAAAGCCCGACTGCATCGCACTCGATAAGGTCGCTGGTCGAACCTGATGCATTCAGCAGCAGGCATAATGCTGATTCAACCTCAGCCGCCGTTTCTTCTGCTGCCACCGCCAGACTTTCACGCCAAAAGGCATCAGGCACTTTCTCCAGTGCGTCAAGGAAGTGCGCGGACCAGTCGCCAGATGCTGGCGCAAGCAAGTACCCGGCGCTGGCCTGATCCAGCAGTTCTGGCCAGGTGCCGACAACAACCCCCATACGAGGCGATTGGGCCGCTAAAAGGCGGCGAAGCCGGCGTGCAGCGCTGCTGTCGGGAACCAAAAGAAACTGTATAACCTGCATCGACTAACTGTCCTTGTATGAATTGCCCTTTGAAACCGAAGGGGTTGGCATTGTTCCTGTTGGGCTTCTGCACACCTTCCAACTGAAAGATACCAGCTTCCCCACTCAGCGTCTCCTCACTCATCAGGAATTGTGAGGGTCAACCCTGCTAAAAAAGTTTGTGGTGTTAATGGAAAACGTCCATAGGGATTGCCAATGCCTCCTGATCATCACCCAGTTTGCGCCAGAAGCGCTGCATGTGCCCTTCAGGATCATTGGGGTATTCCATATCAGGGACATTGCCGCCATAAAGGTCCGCAAGGAAATAGCTGGCTTCCGACACACCTGCCAACGCGGCTGCCTGTAATTCATAAATCGCGCTTGCCACGTCCTGACAAGGCGAGTAAACATCCAGCCTGAGCTTGCTCTGATCGACCACGGCACCTTTGTCACCGAGGTTTATTGCACACTGATACCAGTCAATGGCTGCCTCTGGGTCAGGCTCTATGTCCATTTCACCAGTCGCAAAGATACGTGCAAGGGCACACGCTGCCCCAGCACGCAAAGCAGGCACCTTGCCATGCTTGAAAATATCGGTATAACGCTCGATCGCCTGCGGCACATTCACGGGGCAGCCCCTGCCGTAATAAGCTCGCGCTGCCAGATTGAATGCTGCTTCCACTGAGCCTTCAGCGGCCGCAAGTTCCAACAGATGCTCGGCCAGCGTTTGATTGCATACTAGATGGGTCCCCGTCATCCACATCCAGCCCAGATCATTGAGCGCATCGGGATCCAGATGGACTGCCTGCGAGCGCAGCTCGCTGTACATCTCAGCGATTTCAGTTTCGCTCAAACAACGTCGAATGCGCAGCTTAGCCGTCAGCTCATGGACTTTGCCATGTTGATCATGGAGATCTTGACGCATCGACGGTGTACCTATCGAGGTGTAGCGGCTCCGGGGAGAGCCATAGATCACAGGGTCAAAAACCAGCAGATCTGGAAGCAATGCCTCCAATAAGGTAACTGTATGCATACCCATAATCGCTAAATCCTTTTTCATCCAACCAAGGTTACACGCTTACAGCGACAGCTAGTGTCGCTGTTGTGACCACCCGTCTTACAGACAAGAGAGATCGTCCTGAGCAAGCGATAGACGTAGCACTTTTCAGCAATTGGAATTGCCAATTACAACGGTGTGAATACATAAGCTTTCGCATAATCCCTGGTTGTAATGTGCCCAGACACCTCTTGACTAAATACTTGATGGGCGCAGCCGTCTCGAGGGTTGGTAATACGAAACCTCCCTGATTAATACGTACAGCACTTTTTCTATCGGCCTAGTCGCATCGCACAGGGTATTGAAAGAAGTATCGAGCAATCCCACCAAGTAAATCCTGAAGATCGCCAATAAAAAAGGCTAAGCCTGGGCCAAGGCTGGCCGGGGCATTACGTTCATAAACCTACAAGGTTATACGGCCTCAAGCTGATAAGTGTCCGAATCAGATTTCAGCTCAAAAAACAGCTCTCCATTCGATGGCTGGGGCGTTGAAGATGCAGAGGCCCAGAACGTCGAGTGTTGCCTGACATAAGTACACAGCTCCGCTGCCCAGGCATGCTCGCGCCAAAGACTGGTCATTTCTGCGCGGTCAAGCCCCGGTATAAATAGCGGAGCAATCTTCTGCCTAAGCCCCTGTGACAATTCCATGAGCTCCTGGGCGTGGCGGGATATCCATTTACTGATTAAAATTATGTCGCTGTGATAACGGGCATCAGTTACTTCCAGATGCGCAACCCGGACTCTCGCTTGATCAACCAAAACGCGGCACGCGACATACTCGTCACCCTCTTCCAGCGGCGCGCTAGCATTCTGCAATGCCAGCTCAGCTGAGGGACTTGCATAGACAGCGTGTCGGCGAGATGGCATGGTCTTTGGTCTTAACGACTCCCAAAGATTGTCAACGACGTAGGGGACATTCGTGGGGATCCGAACGCTCGATTGTCGACGGAACTCAACTGACCCATTCAACAGACGACTGGCTGGTACTGCTCTGAATAATTGCACTAGTATTCTCCAAAGATCATTTGCTAACAATCAGAGTCGATGAATTGCCGGCCACATCTGCTCAGTTTTAATTCAGCTGGCACAACGGTAACCCATCCAAGTCATAGCACAGCCGCTGAAGTTTCCAGACAGAACGAGATACACCTCCGGCTCAAGACCCAACTGCTTGTAGAGTCGCATTTTTATGAAGGCCAGTGCACTACCAGTAAAGTCTTTTCCAGCCAGAATAATCAACTGGGTGTGCAGTAAACAACCCTGGCTCTCTTGCGGGATATTCCTCAGCAATACTGACAGTGCGTCGGTAATGGAACGCTCTTGAACCTCAACAGCGCAGCCTGCCAATTCGACACCGAACCAATTCAACTCATCGCTGCGGTCAACCAAAAGTATCGATTGCTCACGGGCCACGTAGAGTCTTGCCAAAAAATGCGCAGCCGCCTCAAGTGAATTCCATTGGTAATGCGTGGCGCCGGAACCCGCGACAGAAAATCTGGAGCCAATGTGATGAACATTAAGAACGCAGGCGTTATCCATCACATGATCTAACAAAGCAATATCGTCTGATGCCGTAAGCAAAATATGCAACTCATCATATTTTTTTCCCGGCAAGCTCGAGCCGGATATAAATGAATAGATATGATGCCAGCCCTGCTCTGCCTTCAGCATCATCCTCAAATTGCAGCAGTGCCAATCCAGATGATTGAGAAACATAGCCCCAAATTCCGGGTCCTTCGACAGAACACCCACCGAGAAATGTGGTATTGAAAGGATGGCATCGGCCTGATTATGAAGAGTCTTCGCACTCATGATCAGACAACCCGCACGGGAGAGTTTATACATCGATAGCCAGGATATTGTGCTTCGGCGGTCAGCTTTGCCATATCAGCAGTAACCGCTTGGACATGGAAACTAAAGTTGGCTCGTGGACCTGCATTTGACTGTACACGCTGCATAAACACTTTATATGTGTTCATTCGCTAATTTCCTTCGTTGATGACGAAGAAAGCGTACTGCACCCTTGCGACAAGATCTGTCGTAGCTGTAGCTTTCAGTGCCAATTGCTAAGACAGACATCCAACCCGAGGTAGACCCACTCAGCGAGCTTTATGTCAAAACCAATCAACATATGTGCGCCACTTTTATTTGCCAGAATGCTTAGCTTAATCAGCGCACAGCATAAATGGATACTAATTGGCACAATCGGAATTATTTTTATTTTTGAAATTCAATGAAATATCCAGCCTCAAGCCATTCAAGACCAATTTACTCAAAAATCAGTCTGATTAAAGTGATTATATTTTTCCCCTCCCTGGGCAATCCGTCATGCAGAGGCACAGACTGGCGCTAACGCGCTATTTTGCCCTCGGCGCGAACGCATCCGAGTCAGGTATATAGGTCACAAGCTTCTCTACCTTGCAGTCAAAATAGGCACAGAGCCTGTCGATCGTATCCGTGACGGTGCTGTAGCCCCTGTGATTGATGATCTTGGATAAAGTCATCCGGTTGATACCGGTTTCATCCGCAATTTCAATCAGCGTTATCCGTCTGTTCTCCTGGAATTCCTTTTCAGCAATCAGTTCTTTTAGATGAAACCTCAGCATGGCGCACCTTGATCAAATAGATAATCCGTTAAATTTCTTGCTTATCATTCGATATGATAATTTGATTTTGCAGTGATCAAATTAAATATCAAATCGTTTATCAAGAGAGCATCATATGACAAATATCATCAAGAAGTCTTGGAATGCAGCAGAAGTAACGATTATCAAGCATGACTACCTGTGCGGGGTTCCGGTAGCCATGATTGCCGCAAAACTGGGTCGGAGCCGGAGCTCCGTCCGAGGAAAGGCAACCTGCCTGCAGCTTCAGCACGATGCCCATGGCAGCCAGTGGTTTTCGGCTGAAGAAGATGCCTTTATCCAGGCCAATGCCATGAGCATGACACGCGCCAACATCGCTCAGTCCCTGGGTCGCACTGAAGGCTCCATCACACAACGTGGCCGCCGGCTCAACATCTCCTTCGATAACCCAATCAAGAAAGCGCGCTACGAAAAAAATCATACCTTCTTTGAAGTGCCTACCCTTGAGAACTCCTATCTGGCTGGGTTACTTGCAGCTGATGGTTGGATTCGTCCATGCAATGGGGACAAGACCATTAACCAGGTCGGTATTTCACTCAAGGCAGAAGACGCCCACCTGCTCGACCATATGCGTCAAGCAACAGGGTATACCGGAGTCATTCGTGAATACTGTGTAGATGCGTACCCGCAGGCCGAACTGCGCATTTCCGGGGTGGAGCAGTGGCTTATCGATCTGAAGAAACACTGGGGCCTGATACCGGCCAAGACCTTCACTCTGCTCCCGCCAGATGAAAAGACCCTGACCCCCGACCAGGTGAAGGCGTTTCTTGTCGGTTTTATCGAAGGAGATGGCTACATAGCCATCAGCGGCGGCACACTCAAAGTATCGGTAGTGACTGCCTCACCCGAGTTTGCTGACTGGCTTGAGCAGATCTTTATGCGACTCGGGCAAGCAAAACCAACTCGCAGCCTGCATGTAAACGGCACAGCGCATTATCTCGATTTTTACGGCGCAAACGCCCGTCGCTTGTGCGCCAGTCTTATGGAGGTGGGCGTTCACAAGCTGATGAGGAAGTGGGATATCGCACAAGCCGAAATCGCAAAACATGACCTGAAAGGTCATTAAGACAACCCAATGGCAGGCTGCTGCGGCTGGATTGCCGGCAGCCGCCTTGATTCAAGCAATGCGCGTATAGCGATTAACCACAAAGATGAGAACCGCAATGACACAGATGAATCTTGTACCCAAAGACCTTGCCAGCAATATCGAAGCAGGCATCCTGAAAGCGATTGAAGACATTATCACCCTGGGCGAGCTGAGCGATGCGTTTTCCGAAATCGAGGTCAATGTCAATCTGCTCCGTGATAACAGCAAAACGGAGATTATCAAAAGCCTGGTTGCCGCCAGAGATGGTAGTACCAGGGAAGAGCTGAGGTGGATCAAGACGCCATTCACTCAGCCAGCGCCTGCCTTGCACGCGCCAGCTGCAGGCTCGAGCTGGGGACCTGTAACAGTGTGGTTTTGAGCCACATGCTAGTCAACCATGCGAAGGGGCCTGATTCAGGCCCCTTCGTTTTGAAAGGGAAGGTATGCGGTTATGACCTACAATTCGACGAGCGCGCTTTTAAAGCGACGCTGTAAGGGTTTTGTGCAATTTTGACCAGTCACCCCTGCCGGAATGACTTTGATAAAGTGAGACCTTGATTCTGCTTACCTTGCCCCCATCGGAGGAAGTATGACCTCACAAGCCCTTTTCGCCTTGGCAGCCTTCGGCACCCTCTTCTGCGTTCTGGTCATCGCAGGGATTGGTCTGGTTGTTGCGCGTAAACTCGACCGCAAATACGGCACCGAAAACGAGTAATCGAACCTCAACCCAGCGCCGCGTCCCAAGGCATATCACCTGCGGCCTTGTTCTGACCTACAGGCTACCCCCCTTTTGCAACATGTTCAGGCTTGCCTACTGAAACCAAGAAGAATACTGTATATGCAACCAGCATTACGAGGTTGCCATGTCAAATGCAGTCTTTATCGGCACGGTGACGCCATCCGGCACGCTCATCAGTTGCTTTGATACCCGCGTTCCTGCGGGCTTTCCCAGTCCGGCGCTCGACCATATGGAGCAGAAGATCTCTCTGGATACCCTGCTCGATGTTCATGCGCCCCACACTTACCTGGTCAGGGTATCCGGTGAGAGCATGACCGGAGCCGGTATCCATGATGGGGATATCCTGGTCGTCAGCCGCGCCGCTAACGCCAAACACCGCGATATCGTCGTGGCTGCCGTCAATGGCGAGGTATTGGTCAAGCGCCTGATCCGTCGGGGCAAGCAAATCATTCTCCAGCCTGAAAACCCGGCCTTTTCTCCCCTGCATATCCTGGAAGGGGATGAGCTGCAGATCTGGGGCGTCGTTCGCAACAGCATCCGCTGGCATGACACCGGTGAGAAATGACCAGTTCAACCAAGAGCTTTGCCCTGATCGACTGCAACAGTTTCTATGCGTCCTGTGAGCGGGTCTTTCGACCTGATCTGGCCAAGATCCCGATCGTGGTACTCAGCAATAACGATGGTTGTGTGATTGCCCGCAGTGCCGAGGCCAAGCCTTTCATCAAGATGGGCGAGCCCTACTTCAAAATTAAGGATCAGTTGCGTCGCCACAACATCTTGGCGTTCAGCAGTAACTATGCACTCTATGGAGACATGAGCGAGCGGGTCATGATGACCCTTGAAAGCCGCCTACCCTCAGTCGAGGTCTATTCCATTGATGAAGCCTTTGCCGACCTGACCGGCCTGCCTGAGCCACTGGATCAGCTCGGTTATTCCCTGCGCGCAGATGTGCTGCAAATTACCGGCATCCCGGTCGGTGTGGGTATCGCCAGCACCAAGACACTCGCCAAACTGGCCAACGCGGCCGCCAAACGCTGGCAACGCCAGACTGGTGGCGTAGTCGACATACGGGATCCGGAGCGACGGGACAAGCTGCTAAAGGCTATGCCGGTCGAGGATGTCTGGGGTGTTGGCCGGCGTATGACCGAACACTTGAAAGCAATGAACATCAAAACCGCCTGGGATATGTCGAATGCCGACACAGCGACTCTCCGTAAAAGGTTCAGTGTGCTCGTTGAGAAAACCGCACGCGAACTTCGCGGAATCAGCTGTCTGGATATGGAACCAACAGCCCCGGCCAAGAAAGAGATATGCAGCAGCCGTGCATTCGGGCAACGGGTCTACGATCTCAAGGGCCTGCAGGAGGCCGTAGCCAGTTACACCACCCGAGCAGCAGAGAAGCTGCGCAAGCAGCAATCACTGTGCAAGGTCATTCAGGTTGGTGTCCGAACCGGACTGTTCAATCCGGATGAAAAACACTACGCACGCAGTCTGCAGTGCCATCTACCCTACCCCACTGACGACACCCGACTTTTGATCCAGGCGGCCATGCAGGGACTGGATCATATCTACAAGGAAGGTCCCGCCTACGCCAAGGCCTCGATCATGCTGCTGGATTTATGCCAGCGCAATGAATACACACCCGACCTGTTTGCACCCAGTCAGCCGGGAGGCACCGATCACCTGATGCAAACCCTGGATCAGATCAATCAGCGCTGGGGCAGAAACACCATCAAGCCCGCCCGCGTTCCTGCCTCGCCTGGATGGGGCATGCAGCGCCAGTTGCTGAGTCCGAGTTATACGACGCGGTTAGATCAGTTATGGGTGGCAAGATAAACCGTACTGGTCTGTTTCTCTGGGCTTTCATGCCGGATTTTAATTTTGCATCTGGTTGCTATCAGGGGTATGTGGGCATGCGCCAGCACGCCCACTATGAAGTTTTGCCCTTTGCTTAAACAGCAAAACGCTGGACTTGCCCCAAATACGCTAATACTGCCTGGACAACTACCGAGCGTTGCTCGGTAGTTGCTGCCGTTTTAAGCACCTGCGAAACGGTGTTGTCTTTGGACCGTTAAACACTGCTGATATTGCTGCGTAAATGAAAGCCGCCGAAGCGGCTTTACAGAATGTTTAATAATCCTGGCCGTATGGCCTGTGCCCGTAACCGTCACGCTGCTGGCGAATGTCCCTGTGTACCTCGAACGACCGCTGCTGTTGCTGCTGCCTCAACTGTTCCTGTTGGAACATCTCATTCGCCGAGCGATCCCGGTCGGCGTTGATCCGGTTCATTTCGTTCTGGTAACGCTCTGCATTTCGCTGATACGCCTCGCGATGTTCCTGCTGCCAATCGGCCCATGCCGGTAACGCAAGCACTACGACAAAAGTCCCTAGCCATTTTTTCATAGAAAAAAATTCCGATTTCGTTTTTGAAAGGTGGCCGTACGCCACGTATTGATAGTAGCAGGACAGTTTTCGAATAACGAGATTACCGGAGGTCCTCAATCCATCCTGCACTTGCAGCCTTAAGGCTTTACTCAAGCTTTTTTCATCGTTTTATTTGAACCTTAAGACCGCCGATTACTGGTTACTTCAACAGCTCTTACTCAGCCGGCACACACTCATCCGACATTGGAATCTTTGCCACAGCGCCACTGCCGGTGCAGACCAGCGTGACCCGCATGCCTTCCGACAGACGTGCAGCGTAGTTGGTTTGATTACGATCCAACTCGAACTGTGGCTGCGTGAAGCGATTGGTCGAACCACGCAAGGTGATGTAAGGACGACCCAGGAAGTTGGTGTTGATCACCGAATTATTTTTTGTAACTACCACATAATGCTCGCCGCATTATATATTTCCTGAAGAATCTAATTAATCATCAATACTGACTTTTCCACTAGCCCCTGTAATTTTTCTTTATTTTGTTCATTTGCTATTCTCGAAGCAGTTACGACCAACAAAAAAATTAATATAGCCGTTATAACTGAGAAAACTATCCGAGCAAAACCTACTGGGCTTTGGTAAACCCGTGTCTTTGCAGACATATCCCATGGTTGCTTGTCATCCCCTCGCCGCCAAGCAATAAATGCAGATGCAAACTGAAAAAAAGGAAAAGCCAAACAAAAATAAAGCCCGGAACGGATGAAAACCCAGGCACGTAATCTAGCACTTGCTTTTGAGGGCAAGCTGAGATCAGAGCATTTCACTGACAATCCAAACATCAATTTACCAAGAGTTTTACCAAAAAAAACAACTAAGATATATTCGTATATAAAAATCGTGGCACATAGACTGAAGAAACTCGCTCCATATAAAATAAACAAATCAGCGACAGACTGCGGATCTTCTAATGAAAAAGGAAGCGCGAAATATATTAGACTGTCAGCAATGATACACAAACTCAAATCAATACAGCGAGCAAATGCTCGAGGCCAATATTTTGCAAATTTAACTTGAGAGACATCAGCACCCTCATTCTTTCCAGGAAAGTTCTTAGAGTTATAATTAATTATATTTTTATTATCTCCCTCTAAATATTCGACAGCACAGTCTTCTGAAAATAAACTCTTTTTTGCCGCATTTTTATTAGTTAAAAACCCATCTAAAACCCAGAAGAAAGTTTTTTTAAGATAAATTAAAGCAATGCCCGCAAAAAACGAACCAATGATAAACGCTTTCACTGCACTCCAATAATCATAGCCAATACTGTGATACCACCACCAGGAAAAAAACAAACCGACAATCACTGAAAGAACAAGCATCAGCCGCTTCCAGCCTATATTCTCATCTCTATAAATTGTTTTTATCGCATCTGAAATTAAAACAAGCAAGCAGACCACCATCAAATGATAAATAAAAATTGAAAATGGTCCATCGGTGTAACGGTTTAATGTGTAAATATATAAATTACCAGGATCAGGTATATTTCCAAGCTTGGGAAGATCAGAGCGCGAAGTATGCTGCACCGAAGAAAAAGGACACTTACTCAAATAAACGCCTTGAATAATTGCGTCCCTACTCAATCGCTGACGATCTATACAGCTAAAGTAAACCTCACCTCCATCTGCAATATTACATCTACTCTGATCAATTTCTTCAATATCAAACTCTGCCTGAGAGATTAAATTACTACAGAATTGCTGTTGACTTGTTTTCCAGTAATTAAATTCTGACTTCCTCAACTCCCAAGAACTTACTGCAAGACCAATAGCAATAGCATACCATATAGAAAAAAACACAATAGAAAAAAAAGAAAACAAAAGGAATTTCTTTTTTAAAGAAAAAAATAGAATTTTTATTATCATAAACAACTATCCATAGTTAGACCCTTATCAAACCCTCAAACCTGCCGTTACTTTATTAAAAAAGATCGTTCCATATCACCTTTGAAAAAAACCGGTCAAACCTAAATTGACTATTCATAAATTCACTATCGCAGACGCACAGAATAAAAAATAACTCCAACTAGAAACTATAGTTAACCCGCCTTTATCAGGCGAACTAAATGATAAAAATTTAACTAAACCGATTTAGAGGAAAGCTCAATTCTCTACATAGCGTGACTATCTATCAATTCTGCAGTATAGACATTTCCTGATCTTTTCATATTTTTATTTGTGACTAAAGACCACCGATTATTTGCTACTTCAACCCCTCTTATATAGCCGGCACACACTCATCCGACATTGGAATCTTTGCCACATCGCCACTGCCGGTGCAGGCCAGCGTGACCCGCATGCCTTCCGACAGACGTGCAGCGTAGCTGGTTTGATTACGCTCCAACTCGAACTGTGGCTGCATGAAGCGATTGGTCGAACCACGCAAGGTAATGTAAGGACGGCCTAGGAAGTTGGTGTTGATTGAATCAACCACGCCCGTCACCTTAAAGCGCTTCCCCTTGAACTGCTGATCAGCTGCTACCGTATTGCGCTCATACGCTGCAGCCAGTTGTTGTGCTGTGACCTCTCGTAAAACCACAGGCTCGGCAGGCGCTGCTGGGGTGGCAATCTGGGACAACCGTGAGGATTCCCGCTGTGAGGCTGCACTGCTTGTGCTGTTACTCGTGCTTGTGCTCTGGGTCCGATCCTGATCACCCCCCATGGCGATCAAAACGGCAAGACCAAACCAGCCAAAGCCCACTATTCGCGCTAATGGGGTGTGGCCATTGCGCAGCAAGAACCAGACGAAGATGAAAGGCACAATGAAAATACCCAACCCCAGCAAAATGCCGACCTTGCGTTCCTCGGTCTTGGGCGCATTGTATGCCATGGCTGTTTGAGCCTTCAGACCTTGGCTAATAGGCGCACCACAACCGGGACAGGACACGGCCTGATCGCTGATCTGGTTACCACATTCACTGCAATTTATGAGTGCCATGCTTTTTGTTCCTTGTGATGAATGCCTGCGCGAAGATAAGCCTGCAATACGACAAATCAGGTCGCATGATCACCACCCCGGATAGCGAAGCCAGATTGCTGAGCCCGCATCGGTACTGTCATCCGGGTCATAGCAGTGAGGTACAAAGGTTATGTCGGCGGCTATCTGGGTGATGACCTGCCGAAGTTCAAGTTGACTCAACCAGTCGCCAGGAATGGCACTTGGTCCATGGATCAAGCCCAGCAGATTGCCCGCTATAAGACCGGTGCTGTCGCTATCACCACTGTGATTTACGGCCAGGACAACACCCTCTTCGAGATTCTCAGCGCTCAACGCGCACCACAGCCCAATCGCCAAAGCTTCCTCGGCTATCCAGCCGCCACCCAAGCGCTCAATGGCTGATGGCGTTGGTCTGATTCCCTGGGCATGCAGTTCCAATACGCTCTCGACCAGCTGACGAGTTTCTTCCATGCCAGGGAGATCGCCATGGCGTGCGAGAGACTCAACGCAGGCCTTATGCAACGACAGATCCTCTCGCCAGATAAGCTTGAGAATGTCGGCGAATAACCCTGCTGCGAGATAGCCGGTGGGGTGGCCATGGGAGAGTCGGGCTGTCTCGGAGCCCAGTTCAAAGGGATTGGCGAAAAAGGCACAAGCGGCAACACGCATGACACCGCCACAGCCTTTGCTGGCGTTGACGGCAAATTCGCCGAAACGGCTGCTTTGACTCAGGGCAGAAAGGCAGGTGTTACCTGGTGCGCGCCGGGACCACAGTTCAGATTCGGTGATCAGCCAGCCGTCCATGCCCACCTTGGTAGAGGCTGGAACATGCTGTGTGGCAAGCCAGCGCAGTAGAGCGTGATGAACCACCGATGCCATATCACAGATCCCTCTGGCTTCGCCTCGTACGGTCGCACGAATCAAGCCCTCGGCGGTAAACAGCATCATTTGCGTGTCATCGGTGATGGCACCCACGCGGCCATAAGCCGGTACCATCTGACGGATGCCGGCCGGACCGAATTGCTTTTGAATAGTTGCCCAGTCACTGAACTCTACTGCTGCGCCTAATGCATCACCCACTGCGCCCCCTAGCAAACAGCCCAGGATGCGTGCTGGGTCACTCACAGCTAATTCATGCCGGTCATCTGGTTGCCATTCAGTATCAAAACTGTCTGTAAGTGGAATCCGGAAAATCCGTCCATCATCACGCCGGCCCCAGATCAAAGGACGCGGGTCTGTGTAGTCAGTGTGAATGACTCGGAGACTGTCACCGCTAGCGGGGGCTGTAATGCGGTCAAAAAGCTCAGGCCTGAAGGTTCCATTCATAGGCGTACTCCTGCTGTGTTTGAAGGTGACAGCCTGCACCACCTATGCGACTATTTCTGTCGCATAGCCCAACAAGGAGCCGTTATGAGCCAGCGCGATACCCTGTTCCGTCACTTGGCCATCCTGCAGATGTTGCCCAGATCTCCGCACAGTCTCAGCACCACCACCATTGAAATGCGCCTGGTGGAACAGGGTTACACCATGACGTCGCGTTCTATCCAGCGTGATCTTGAAAAGCTGGCAGATCACTTCCCGCTTGAGTGCAACAAGGGCGGCAAACCGTTCAAATGGTGCTTTGTCGCCAACTACAACAGTGATCTCCCCGCATTGGATACGGTTACCGCCTTGACGCTGGTGCTGGCAGAAGAAGCTGTTCGCGGCTTGTTGCCCAAGGTCGCCATGGACAAGATCAGCTACAAGTTCCAGAGCGCGCGTAAACACCTGGACGGACTGCAAGGCAACGATTTTTCGCAATGGAGTCGCAAGGTACGTGCCATTCCGAATGGCAAGTCACTGATACCAGCCGAGATCAAGGCGACAATTTGGGAGGGGCTGACCGACGCCCTGCTCAATCATTACGCTGTGGATGTCGACTATCTGAGTCGACTTAAAGGCGAACTCAAGCGCTATACACTGCATCCTCTTGGGCTGGTAACCCGAGACAGCAGCTCCTATTTGCTGGCTACTGTGAATGACCATGATGATGTCCGCCAATTCGCCCTGCACCGCTTCCGCTCGGTCACAGAAAGCGTCAGCCTGTATCGGGCTCAGCCAGACTTTGATGTGCAGCGCTACATTGACCAGGGTGCGTTCGGCTTTCCGATGGAAGATGAGCCTATAAGGCTGGTTGCGCGCATTGACTCAACCGTGGCCTGGTTACTCTCGGAAACACCCCTGAGTAAAGATCAAAGCCTGTCCGAGCCCGACACGCAGGGCTGGGTACAGCTTGAAGCGACGGTGCCAAATGACCAGCAAACCCGCTGGTGGGTCATGGGCTTTGGCGCAAACATTGATGTGATTGAGCCGTTGGCCTGGCGTGAACATATTCTTGAGCAGGCCAGATCTATTGTTGGCCGCGCCTGAGAAATAGACTTTAAAGACACACTTAATGCTTCCAACCCACCACTGTTGATTTTAAGACAGTCTTGGGGTCGAGTTCGGACATAGAATCAATCCACGTAACACATTCTTAAAAGAATAAGGAAATCAGATGGACAAGCTCCAAAACTACTTCGATCTCAAGGAAGGCAGGGTCAAACTGTTTTTCAGCCTGACCATCATTGCGCTGGTTTTACTTTCCTGGCTTGGCCTGATCGACGATATTTCAACCGACTACATCGACAGTGCCCTGATTCAGGCGACGGTCGCCTTTGGCACAGCGCGCATGCTCAATGCGTTGATTTCAGTGATGCAGTCCACCAGCGTCGAGTTCAGTTTCTTCGTCACCGGCGGATCCATTGGTATTGGCCAGCTGCTGGACCCGATCAATGATCTGGTCGAGCAATATTCGTCTTTGATGAAGCTATCTATTGGCTCGCTGGTCATTCAAAAAGTCTTGCTGTTAATCGTTTCTGACACACTCTTCAAAGTCCTCATCACACTCTCCGGCCTTGCACTTCTCATCAGTATTCACCGGGAAACGCAGGGAGCCGTAAATCTGTTGATGAAGACCTTTGTTTTCATGTGTTTTCTTCGCTTTGCACTGGTGCTGGTCGTGGCTCTGAATGGACTGGTGGATAACCATTTTCTTTTCGATCAGACCCGTCAGGACATGGCTAGCCTGGAAGCTCTGCCGGTTGAGGTTGAGTCAATGAAACTCGAGGGCCTCTCCTCAGAGGAAATTGAAGCGGCTGCGCAGGAGGCAACCGCCATGCTTGATGAGCGCAGTGCAGCTCTAGATGTGGCTCGAGCTGAAGCTGAGACCAGCCTTTCTGAAGTCAACAAAACGCTAGCTGAAGCCGAAGAAAACCTGGCCACGCTTGAAGCCGAACTGACACAGATTCAGCGTCTGAATCCCTTTGCACGAGAAGAACAGCATACTGCAGCCCTGGATAGGGTTTCAAACCTCCGCACTGAGCATCGCGATCTGTCTCGAGTCCTGACGACACTGCAAGCAGATAGCGAGAAGATTGAGAAAGAACGTCTTGCCCTGGCCGAAGCAGGTATGGGTGAGCGTACCGGTTTATGGGACTCCATCAGCGGCGGTGTAAGTGGTATTGGCAGTTCCTTAGCCAAATACGGCAACCCCGCTACCTACATGGATATGCAAGTCAGATTTGAAGCGGCCATAGATACCATGGTGCGGGTCATGTCCTTGTTTGTCTTGCGCACACTGATACTGCCGCTGCTTTTCTTTTTCATGTTGCTTAAGGGCTTCAGGCTGATCTGGGGTATTGATGCCCGTGAGCTGCTCAGCAAAGGAAAAAGGGATAAAACGACTGAACCAAGTCCCCTGCCCCAGGCCCAGGGTTAAGCAAGTATTCCGGCTCTGACCGTAACCGTGGATACAGCGGAAACGGTCAGATCGTGGACAGTGGGATCACTGGCAATATCGGGCGCATCTGGTCTGAGGTGCAAAAGCTAATCAACCAGGCCAGGCACCCCGACGAATTGCTGGCATGTCATCTACGGCATGGGCATAGAGATAAATCCAGGCCTCGCCAAAGCGGGTGCTTAAACGAGTTCGGCGGTAGAAGGACAATTCCGGCTGGCCGGGTATGAACCCTTCCAGCCGATCCAGTCGTTGCAGGGTGACCTGGTTGACCGTGTAGACTTCTACAACAATCCCCTGAGATTCCTCAAGCTTTGCCCCCGGGAAAAAACCCAGATCATAAAGCGTTACCTGCGCCAGCGTATCCTCACCCAAAAATATCGCATTGCTCAGATAGCCGTGATTCGGCATGCCCTGTTTCAGGCTACCATACACAATCACCTTATGCATGGCTGGGCCATCCATGCTCATAGCCAGGCACCCTGCTCTACAGCGTCATGCTGGTTACGAAGTTGATGCTCCTCGCGCAGTGCAGCCAGGACATTAAAGGCATTACAGGCTGATCCCATGATCCGCATACGCCGCTGTACACAGGCAAAGTCGCCGGGTGTCAGGCTCAATGCAGCAAGGCTGGCCTGTAAGCCCTTGGCCTCATCCTCGCTGTCGGGGCCAATCAACTGACAGAAAAACGCCCAGGCCTGGGCAGGCTGCAAGAAATTGAAGGCCACCTTGAGGTCCAAACGCCGCAACACCGCCCCATCCATGGCTGGAAGGCGGTTGGTGGTCAGTACAACCACGCCGGAAAAGCGCTCAAGCTGCTGTAGAAACTCATTCACTTGGCTTTTCTGCCAATGCGGACCAGCCGCCATCCGCGATGGCAACCAGGTATCGGCCTCATCAAACAGCAGTACTGCCTTGCGTTTTTCTGCATCTGCAAAAGCCGCGGCAATCGCTTGCTCGGTAAAGCCAACCCAGGGCTGTAACAAGTCCGATCCGGACACAGCAATCAAAGGGCATTCCAGGCTTGCGGCAAGGTAACGGGCATACTCACTTTTGCCGGTGCCAGAGGGGCCGTAGAGACAGATTCGCCCCTCAGCGCTTCTTCGCAAACCTTCAGCCAAACGTGTCAGATCTCTATCAGCGTTGGCCAGATGGGGCTCAAAACAGCTTTTTTGAATTGGCACGGTTGGCAGCCATGGCAGTCCCTGGGCACGCAGACTTTCATCCAGCAAAAGCTTGAGACGCTGTTCGTTCGTCTGGGCATCGGCATCACCCAATATGCCAACCACTTTCGCGGCCTGGTGAAAGTGCCCCGGTTGCACAGCAGGTTGCCTGCTCACCTCATCCAGCCAGGTCTCGGATAAGGTCACATCGCTGAAAAAAACCTTTGCCAACTTCCCGCGCTGCGAATCATCCAACTCAGGCATTTCCAGCACCAGGTCAAACCGGCGGATAAAGGCCGGGTCGAGGCAATTAACGGAGTTGGTTAACCAGAAGGCAGGTAACGGGTTATTTTCCAGCAGATGATTCACCCAGGCCTTTTGACCACGGCTGCCATCAAAGCCAAACACGTCCTCAATTTCATCAAACAGAATCAGGGTGTCTGTTTTGTCCTTGAGCATGCGCTGGCAATAGCGATAAGCCGAAAAACGCTTTTGCTGAGAAATCGGCATGTCGTCAAGGTCGTTGCAACGCACCTCCTGAAGCTCCGCTCCCAGGGTCATGGCAAGAAGCCTGACCAGCTGAGTCTTACCGGTTCCAGGCGCACCATGCAGAAGGACATTGACACCTGTCTGGCGCTGCCTGCAAGCATTGTGCAGATAGTCGTGAATCAGATCCCGCTGCTCTGCCCAATAATCAAAATCATGCCATTGGACCAAGGCAGCGGGAGCGCGGTATGAATAGCGCTGCAATAAACCTTCGACAACCTCGTCGTCATACAACAACTGGTCAGTTAATCCGTCGTCCAGCTCGAGCGCATCACCAAACAGACCGCCAGGCGTTACAAATCCGGCTTGAAAGAGCATGCCGCTTGGGGCTAGTGCTTTGCGAACATCGCTGTAAGACATTCTGAGCGCGGTGGAGATACTACGTTGTAGCTGGCAACGGGAAACACGATTACTGGTACACACCATATCTGCGAAGATTTGCGAACTCTCGCGTAGCACCAAGAAAGCCAGAACTGCCTGCTCCTGTTCGTTGAGTGCAAAAACACGATGCAACTCATCCAGATTGCCCCTCAAAGGCTGCCCAAGCTCAGGGGGAGACTGTTCAAGCTCACGACGACGGCGAACAAGGAGTTGATAACGCGCATCATCGTCCAGATCCCCGAGCTCATCATTATCAATACCCAACAATGCCCAGGTCTCATCACCGGCAAAGCGATGCTGGCCAAGCAGAGTCCGCCACAGGTCTCCTTCCAGCAACAAACGCAGGCTCCACAGAGCCATCATGCCTGAGCCGTTAGTGACTGAAGGGGGCGTGGGAGACATTAGAGAGGCAATAGTCGGCATGGTCAGTTACTCCTTGGCTGAAAGAGTGACTTATTCTGACCATGTTGTGCGACGTATTTGGTCGCAGCGACCAGATTCTGGCCTAGGTAGCCTGACCATCTTGATTATCGTTCCGGCCGGAACGGTAACATTAAGCAAATGCCCACCTGTGAACAAAGCAATCGTTCCAGCCGGAACGATCTTGAGACGACCCGAACGCTTGTGTCACAGAGAACGAGGATGGTGGAAGAAATCGCTCAACGACAAACCAATTTGAGTTTTTTTGCTGCTGCCATATCACTTGCTGAGCAAAATACCGGAGCAGCTTTCTTCTGCAAATTTAGGCTTTGACTTCAAGCAGTTTTTGCATCTCTTCGACTTTAAGTGGTTTGGAATAGAAATACCCTTGTGCAATATCGCACCCTGCGCTGACTAGGAAGCACCTCTGCGCATCAGTTTCTACACCTTCGGCTACAACCTGCATCCCCAGAGAATGGCCGAGGGCGATCACCGCTTCGATAACGGGTTCATTGACGGTTTCAGGGATGATCTTGCTAACAAAAGCACGATCAATCTTGAGTGTGCTAGCCGGTAGCGTCGACAATTGACTGAGGGAAGAGTAACCGGTTCCAAAGTCGTCAATGGCGATGCTAAATCCAAGCACGCGCAACTCATTGATCAATGCCATTTGCTCCTGGGTGCCTCGATTATAAGGCCTGGAGGTGTCTACGAAACTAGGGGCGATTCAGGCTCATGAAGCTGGGCACCTGCATAAAAGCGAATATGGGGCTCACCGGTTACCAGAGGGTTATCGGCAAAGCGCGGGTCATTGAACGTATCCTGGATGACCAGCGAATGACTTTGCAAAATGGCATGACCGCAAAAGGACACGTCCCGTCCAAGCTGGTCGACATCCAGGCCGACACGCGACTTGAACCATTGCCTATCGGTATCGACCAATGACAACAGGCAGGTTGGGACGTCAAAAAAACGGGCGGCTAAACGGGTTATGCGGTCAAAGCGTTCTTCCGGTAAGGAATCCAGTAGGCCCGTAGCCTTGAGCGCACGGATGCGGTCAGCTTCGTCAGGGGGATATGCGGGTGCTTTCAAGATAACTCCACACGGTGGGATATCCCCTAACGTCGGGATCGATCTGGTTGGGTGAGTATAATGTAGTGGTTAGAAGTTGCTTGCCGTCAGGTAAGTACAATCAAATCTGTGTTTTTATGTTACTGGCAAACCGCTGATATCCACGCGATGCGGGTACAGGGCATTGTCTGACGATCTGGTTACACCTTCGAATGCCAAACACAGGCGTGGCGTAACATAAGCCGAGACTCGACGCGGGGAATGCACGCTTATCCCGTCCAGATATCAACACTTAGATGCGGCCAGCGAGCTGTGATGGAGCTGATTACCAGTGAGTGCACAACAGCCGTAGATTCGCTGCCTTGAAACGGGGGGCATCTCTCTCACTTTAGTGGTGAAAAAGAAAAATATTTTGGCTTGGTACTTGCCTTGATTTCTGTGACATTAGTCGGGTGTGCGCGGGGTTCGAATCCACAAAATCCAGCATGCAACTTCTTGTATGGTGACTTGTATGGTGAGACCAAAAAACACTGCTAAAGCCAAATAAATAAGGCTAGTTCGACTCCCTTCACCCGCTCCACCAAGTAATTGTTTTATATAGACTTCTATTTAATTCCCTCCCCTTGTGTCGAAAGTCTGTCGAAAAGCGGATTAAGACGCACAGCTTCAGACAAATGATCCGGCGACAAATGCGCATAACGCAGGGTCATTGTCAGCGATGAGTGGCCAAGCACTTTCTGCAGAGTAACGATATTACCTCCGTTCATTATGAAGTGACTCGCGAAGGTATGACGCAAGACATGCGATGCCTGCCCCCTTGGCAACTTGAACGAAACCAACTCCAAAGCTTTGCGGAAACCATTCATGCAGTTGGTGAAGGGTCCGTAGCGCTTCCAGTGCTGAACCAGCTGGTTGAGAAGAGCCGGAGCAATAGGGACGGTTCGAACACGCTTTGATTTGGTATTGGCAAAGACTATAGAGCCTTGATTGATACGATCCGGGGTCAGAGCTTGAGCTTCACCCCACCGGGCACCTGTTGCTAAACAGATACGCGCAATCATTGACGGATGAGGTGACAAGGGGCGAGAGTCTAGAGCGGACAAGAGCTCTTCGATCTGATCAAGCGTCAAATAAGACAGTGTTTTTTCCTGTAGCTTGATTGGCCGGAGCTTGATAGGAGACGGGTAATCGATAACGCCCATTTCATGAAGCTGGTTGTAAACAGCCTTAAGATAACCAAGTCGGTTATTGGCTGTTTTAGGTGCCAGGCCCGCTTTGAGCTGTGCAGACCTCAAGCGCGCCACAGCAGAGCCATCAAGGTTACGAGCAATCGGGTTTCCGAGGGATTTGGCATACTCGACAAGAATTGCATGGCGCTGGGTCCCATTGGATAGGGTGAGGCCATGGAGCTGATACCAATGCTCGATCAGCTCGGAAAGCCTACGCTTGTCCTTTGGTTTAGGAGACCAATCCGGCTCATGTGAAACCTTAGTCCGGCAGGTAGCCTCAAAGCGCTGGGCTTCACCCTTGGTCTTAAAGGTTTTGCGGAAACGCTTACCTTTGATGGGTTCAACATCCGCCTTCCAGCGGCCATCAGGGAGCTTGGTTATAGCCATCAGACAGCCCTGCCCCACCTGACGTGCCGCTCTTCAAGAAGGCTTTTGATATGGCGGTAAATGTCCTTTTCAGTCATGTCCTTGGATGCGTAATGATCGCGGATGACAGGCCAGCAATCCCATTCCTTTAAACACTCAAAGGCTCTGGTTGCGCCTACTCGCTCCCGTGCCAGCAGGCTTATGAAGTTTCCCAGGAATAGCTCAACGTTCTTGCCACTGAAGCCTTTGGAGGTCTTGTAATAGCGCTTGTACTCGGTTTCATCGATCAGGGAGTCAACGGGGATATCAATCCGAACATCATCACGGATCAGGGTCCAGAAGGGATCATAGTAGCCGGGACGTGAAAGCAGCTTGAAAGACTGCATACCATAACGCCACAGGCCGTCTAGATGCGCGCAGAAGCCTGCAAAGGTCTGCGTGTCGATCGGCGCGCCGGTATGCACATCGACTGAGCCGCTGGCGAACTGCTGAATCACGGAGTGGTGATAGCGTAGCTCGATACGCCAGACAGTCTGGTCAGGGTCATAGTTGTCAGGGCATTCAGCGTCAAAGGGGTCATCCGTGCGACGCCAGACGCCTTGCCAGTAATCGAGCTTATCAGCGGCCTTGGCCTGTTCGGTCTTGTTGTAGATACACAGCTGAATGCCGCTGGCAGAGCCGAACATGGAGGTTTCACCTCGCCCGTAAACGCTGGACTTGGTAGCCCATTCAAGACTGTTGATGCCGGAGATATCGCGGTGATTGCGTGCACGGCAATGCATGCGGGCGACCAGATCGGCTGGTGGTTGCCAGCCCTGCAGGTCAAGTGCCAGGTGAACGGCACACTGGTTGACCTCGACATGGCTCAGGACGTGGGAGGCGTAATAGTCCATGCGCTCCTGTAGGCGTTCGGGCGACAGGTTGTCGATGGCATGGGGTGACACTTCAATTTTCAGGTGAGGCCCGAGGGTATCGACCTTGGCATTGAAATTCTTGATCAAGAGGATGAAGCCAAGGTCAGCGTTTTGCAGCTTGTACTGATAACCAGAGTCGCGGCCTACACGGCCTGCATGCCAGCGCTGGCCTGCAAATTCAACAATGGTGCCGGGCTTCTCAAACAGGGCAAGGGCTTCAATACGGATCAAGCCACGGTAAAGCTGACGAACCGTATCGACACCACAGCGGAGAATACGGACGCCTGAGAGGTCGGTAAATTTCAGAGTCGTGGGATCAAGAAAAAGACGACCAGCATTATCTTCATCAGCGGTCAGGTTGTTCAGTCTTTTCTGATCAAGTGGCTTAGACATTCCATGCTCCAATGCAGATTATTGCGAAATGTTAGTTCTGTTTATCTGACGTGTTACAGGGACGTCAGCGGCGCCGCGCCACTGGTGAGCGCATCGGCTGCGCCGAAACCCTCACCAGTGGCATCGGGCGCGGTGAGGTCATATTGGTTCATCAGCTCAGTGGCTTTGTGATCGGTGCCGGTGTGGATGCGGGCACTGATCAGCACAACCAGATTGGTTGTTCGGGTACGTTCTGAGGTGCGCTGAAAAATACCGCCTACCAGTGGGAGGTCAGAGAGGATCGGGACGCGGGAGACGGACTTATCACTTTGCTCGGAGCGTAAGCCACCAAGAAGAACCCCTTCGCCATTTTGCAGCTGAACCCGCGTCATCACCTTTCGGGTATTGGTGATGATGTCTGCAGCGGTGGTGTCATCCGATACGGAGGAAGCGGATTGCATGACCTGGAGTTCGATAGCATCAGCCGGGGTGATAAAGGGGGTGACCTCAAGGGTGACGCCTACATCCTGCCGGACGATGGTCTGAAAGGGATCACTGGCCGGTGTAGAAGCGCTAGTGGTCTGGCCGGTAACAAAAGGAACGTTCTGGCCGACCACAATGGAGGCTTGCTGGCGGTTCAGGGTCAGTAGCTGGGGTGTGGAGAGTATGCGATTTCGTCCGGTGGATTTGACCGCCTGCAGGAAGGCCGAGAGTGTTGGACCGGAGAAGATGACACTAAAGCCGAGATCGGATCGGTCGGAGGGTCTAACCGCGGTTCCAGACACGGACAGGCGATCACTATCAAGACCGACGTTCAGGCCAAGGGCTTCGAAGTCATCATCGGCCAGCTCGGCCACCACAGCGGTGATAAGGACTTGCCGCCGGGGTCGGTCTATTTCTTCCAGTACTGCAGAGACGACATCAAGTTGACTGTCTGTGCCAGAGACAATGACGGCATTTGACGTGGGAGACGGGGTAACCGTGGATCGGCTGGGTGAGGCGCTTTCATCGGTTCTGGACAGCAGGACATCGCGCACGGCCTGATAAGCAAAGTCCGATTGCAGGTGCTGCAACTGAAACACGCGGGTAGTGAGGTCGGGTGATTCGACTATAGGGGCAGCACTGATGCGAAGAGTGGAGCTGGTGGACGAGAAGTACAAGCCAGAGGAAATGACAGAGTCAGCCAGTAAGCGCTCAAGCTGCTGGGGTGACTCATAGATGGCGAAAACTGAAATGGGGGTTTGACCAATATCGGCCCCGACCACAATGGATTTGTTTAGCTGGGTTGAGGCGAAGTCTACGAAATCTTGCAGGGTGGCGTCATAGAATTCGATTCGCTCAGCGGCGATTGAGGCCCGAGGACAGAACAGCAGGGACAAAGTGACAACAATGGCGGTGATAAAGACAAGGTAAGAGAACAGGACCTGACACAAGCGAATATGTTTATCTCTCAGCATGATCGGCGCTCAACGGTAGACGGTGATGGAGTGAGTGCCATGGACTAGAACGGCCTGTTTGGGGCCGTGGTCGATGACGTCTATTGACTGGCTTGTAAGGTCTGAATCAGGGATTCGGCGTCCGTCAGCATCTGTAAAAGCGTAAGACACCCCATCAGGAGTACGGATATAAGCAACAATGCGCAGAGAGCCCAGATCATCAAGGGGCGTGGTGCTAACCTCGGATATCGGCTGAGCAGGAGCGCTAACTGCAGCCGGCTGATTAACCAGAGCGATAGCAGCGAAGACAGGCACACAGAGAAGAGCAGCACAGGCACCCCCTAGAAAGAATGCATTGATGATGCGGAAGCGGCGGAAAAAGATTTTGGTGGTACGCATATAGAACCCCAGATTGCGTGAGGCACGAGGAAGCGCCCGATACCAGTAACCGGGCGGCAACATGGAATAGGAGCCTTTGTCGTAATCCTTGTTGTATTCCTGCGTGGTGTCGTAATAGGAATAGAACTCTTCGCCCCGGTAATACCAGTCATCGACCTTGGGGCTGTTGAACTTGGCCCCGTATTTGACGATGGCCTGATGCATTTTCGGGAGCCGCCCTTTCCAGAATCCGAGCGACAGCAAGCGGCCGAGAAAGCCAAAGGGAAAGGGAACCTTGATCTTGTCCCAGCGGTTGATATAGACGACATGCTCGGCAATGGACTCGCGGACCTGCTTGTCGATCACGCCGACATTCTGGACACAGAGCCAGAGGTCCCAACGGCGCTTACGCAGGAACAGAAAGAACTTCAACAGATCGGTGCGCCCGCCTTGGTTCCAGTCACGGGAGTTGAGCCAGACCCCGGCTTCATCAAGGAAGATGCCGCCGAACATTTCTTCATCGTAGGTCTCATAACCCACACCAAGGCCGAGCAGGTCATCAGCGGTCGGCAGATCAGGCAGGCGAACAAGGTTAGAGTGTCTATTGCCGCGCTTGCACAGCTTGTTCATGAACACATCGACATTGACGGCCACACGGCGGCGCTGTTTCAGATACTCGATGATCTTGATGATGCACAGCAGGGTTTTACCTGCTCCGAGCTTGCCGGTAACGATATAGACGGCCATCAGGCTCTGGCCATCCCTTCAGAGATTCGGGAGACCCAGAAGAAGATCAGGGACTTGATGCGGGCAATAATGAGTACGGTGATACAGCCAGAAATATTGGAGGGCATGAACATAGCACCGACATACACGATGTCTGCAGGCACCAGAAAAATCAGCCCCTTGAGCAACTGATTGATGATGAGCATAAAGGCACCAACAGCCACAAAGACGGCGACCATGCCCAACATATAACGGGCAAGCTTGGAAAAGAGGGTGACCAGTGCCAGGACAGCAGAAGGCAGAATCGCGCCCAGAAAGCCGTTAAGCCATATGGTCAATTTGCCGAAGAACGCTGGGAAAAGACCCGCCAGCCATTTATAAATGGCACGCAGAAAGGAGAGGATATTGCGTAGCAGAGCAAACATTAGAAACCTCCCTTGGCCGCTTTGACATCTTCAAAGCGCAAGCCAGCGTAGAAAATCTTCCAGAGACCCACAGCGGTGATCACCCAGATGATCCACTCAAGCAGGGCCTTGAAGCGTGACAGGACACAAAAGTCGATAGTCAGCACGAAGTTGTACCGGCTGATATTCACCGGCACTAAAACAGGAGAACAGCCAGAGGCACGGGGTAACAGGCTGTCCAGCGACCACATGACCTGATTGAAGTTGTCGTCGCCTTCGAAGAGCTGTTCTATCTCGTCTGGCACGGCCTCAAGGGCTTCGGACAGTTCGCTAAGCTCTTCGTCAACGGCAGACTGCACGGACTCATTCAGTTCATCACCCAAGGATTGGCCAAGCTCTTCACCCTGTCCAAAGGCATCACCGTCGTCATAATCGCCATAGGCATTACCGGAGTCGGCATCACCGGGGGTGCTGTTATCACCCTCCCCGAGTTCACCAAAGAGACCGTCCTTGATATCGGTCAGGGTCTGGGTCAGGGACTCGATGCCATCCCGGATAGTGGACAGCAGGGAATTGGAGGTCTCGACACCATCAGCAATACGTTCGAGCTGACCTTCTGAATCGCCTTCACCGTCTGTATCGCCGTCGTTATCTTCGTCCGGATCGGGTTCAGGATCGGGGTCTGGGTCTGGGTCTGGGTCTGGGTCTGGATCAGGGTCCGGGTCCGGGTCTGGATCGGGGTCAGGATTACCGTCACCGGGATCGCCGGAGCCTGAACCGACAGAGGGGTCACTCACTGTGCAGGTGGCACCCGTGAAGGAGCCGACACCAGAGCAAAAGCCAGCATCTGAACCATCGGAGGCGGCATCACAAGAGAATGAGCCAAGGTCGATACGACAGCTGGAAAAGCAAGCATGTTCAACAAGTCCATGACTGCCGCCCGAGGACACGTAACCCGGTACAGTCAAGTTCCATGAAAAAACGTCATCTTGCTTGGTGCTGCAGTCAACCTCACAGCTGCCGGTTAGCGGGTTATAAACAGCATCAGGATTATCACAGCCGTTACCATGTCTAAGAAGCTGGAGAGTGTTTTGAATAGGACCTGAATTGCATGAAGCATTAAGACAATATTGGTAATCACAAGTAGCCGTTGACTCAGAGGTGATTGAGACACTAAAGCCTTGAGGTCCGGGGTTCACTACAGATGAAAAAAAACTAGCACAACTTGCTTGAGGCGAAGATGCGACATGCGAGCCGTTGGACAAGCTCCAATAATACGATTGAGCAAAAGCAAGATTGGAGATGAATAACGATGGCAGAAAACACAGAATGAGCCGGAAATAAACGCGCATCGAAATTCGCATAATTATAGCCCCTAAATGAAATTCCCCCGGCTGAACGCTCCAGGGGAACCAATGAAACGGGCAGATAGACTCATCTGCCCGCCACCCCTTACGCGCCTGCAGCCGAGAAGATCCGGCCAGCGATCTTGAACAGCGCAACGCCACCACGGATAACGCCGAACAGCACGGCACCCGCAGCCATCAGGACACCGAAGGCGGTGGCCAGATCGACAAACACGTCGAGCATTTCAGTAGGAACAGTGATATCCGCGCTGGCGAAGCCAGAAGCCAACATCACAGCGGTTGAAACAGCAGTGACCAATGCGCCTTTAGCGCCCAGTGCTTTACCGACACTGGTGTGTTGCTGCCCGTTTACAGAGCCGAGCTGTACAGCTTCGGCAAGTTGGGTTTTACGATGCATAATCGTGTCTCCGATAAAGGGTGCCTTGAGTGACGACTTCGGGCGGCACCTGAAACCCGAAGCGCTCTGGTGCACATGCACCAAGAGACCGGACGCTTACACAGAAGCGTCGATAATTTCTTTCCAGCCGAGTCGGAACTGACCCCATGAGATACCGAGGCCCAGACACCCAAGGGATGCACCGGCGATGAACAGATAAGTAGTCCAGGTGAAGGCCATAGCGTTTACCTTTGGTGTCCGTGAACCAGCCCGAGGGCGATGGTGATTATTGAGTTCTGGATAAACAGCAGGGCCCAGATATCACCGAGGGTCACTTGTGTTAGATAAGCGTCCATGGTCTGGGCCCTCCCCTGTTACGGCTTGGCGGTTGGGGTTGAGGCTGGGCCAGATGGCGCTGCAGACTTGTCAGTCCGTGGCTTGGCCGACTCGATATGCAGAGCCAGATTCTTGCCCTTGTTCTGGCCGCCACGGGCTACATCAAAGCTGATGCGGACGGTTTCCAGTGGGGCGAACTGTGAGCCAGCGGCAAAGACTTCGTCCGCTACCTCCTCGGCAACGGCCATGCCGATGATTGAGAGGCCATGCTCGGTTTTGCCGTCGGGCTGGTCGCCATAGAAAATCTTGACGTACTTGGCCCCTTCCATTTCGGTTTTCTGAGTGCCGAGAAATGCGACTTCCATTGTTGAACGTGCCATGGGTATTACCTCACTTGTGATGCGCTTGATTGCGCGTTTTGCCTTTCAGCAGGCCGAGCGAATCCACACAGGCGAATGTCATTTTTTCGCCCGAGGGTTGTTCTCGGTGATGCTGGGGTTTTACGTTTCAGCCATTACGCAGGCTGACATGCGTTAAAGCGTGGGTGGCGGGTGCGTGACTAACGCGCCCGGTGGGCTTGTTGGCCCCCGAGCCGGAGGAAACAGACTTCGCTTCGCTCCGCTAATTTCCACCGGCCCGGGAGCTTCGGTTGTGCAGGTGGCGACAAACCGTTGAATGGCACCATCCAGCGACTGATCCACCAGTTCCAGACTGGACTGGATGCCATACAGGGCGATGAAAGCAGAACACACCGCGCCCAGGGTAAAGGGTAAGGACCAATGCCAGAGCAAGGTGATCAGGTAGCGGGACAGACTGAAAGATAAGGTCATGGTCTCAGGTCTCTGACTGGTCGGATTGCTTGAGCTGCAATTGGATGGTGATGCGGCCCGTTTCGGAGCAGCAGTTACAGCCGCAGTATTCGCCACCACATTGGGTGCAACGCTCTTGGCCTTGATGACGTGCAAGGGTGTAGGTGTCTACGTGCCCGCAGTCCTGGCAAACAACGTATCCATCAGTCAGTTCAAGGCGTTTGGCGCTCATGGCTTGCACTCCTATTCAAAGTCTTCATACAGAGGAATGAAGGGAGTGCCCTTTTCACGGCGAATGGTTTTCCACTCGCTGGGTGGGCGGCGATGGCCAAAGGGATTGTTCAGGATTTCATGCATACGTTTTTCACGGGCGTCATTACGGGCGTGCATGGTTTCAATCAGTTCAGCTGTGGTGCAGACGGCACAGTCACAGTTGGGTTCGTGCTTTGGCTTGTAGCGGGTTTGGATGCTCATAAGGCCCACTCCTGTTCCATTAGCTGGCGGGTAAGCAAGGCGACATTGACCATCACACGCTTGCCGACTTTAAGGCTGGGGAGATAGCCCCGATCAATCCATGTACGAACCACAATGGGTTCATCTGCCATGCCGATCCACTCGGCGAATTTTTGCCACGGCATCAGTGGGGGGCATCCAATAAGCTTTTGAGGGTCCAGACCTTCCATATCCATTCGCTTTGTTCCACTATGTTTAGCAATAATTAATGACCCTTTTGGGTAATTAATACTCTGGAGTGATTGTTACTCACGACAGACAATAGAGCAATAGTTACTCGGGAAATTATTTCTATATGAAAAGCTCTTCTGATAGGGCACGTTTATTGATAAAGCTTGTAGGGCCAAAGAAAGCCAGCGAAGCAGGCGGCGACTATGAGAGATGGAGAAACGTAAGCAAGGGCGCAGTAAGGGTCAGTGGTGAGGAAATTGACGTACTAGTAAAGCTATATCCTCATTACGCATTGTGGCTTGCAAGTGGCGAGATAGCGCCGGAGTGCGGACAGACAAGCCCTGATTACGACGAAGCCAACAGAAACTTGCACAATCAAAACGCGGGATAGCGATCACAAAGGAATTGTCTAGGCGCTGGTATGCCCGACGCGGACGCAAGGAGAGCGAAGCATGATGTTTGACAATGAAGCCGGCAGTAGAGGCATACATTCACTACGTAGAAAAGGGCTTGATTCAGAAGTTAGCAGATAAGGATTTCGTAATGGGACAAGATGAGCAAAATCTTTTGGAAGCAAAAAGTAAGCGCAGATATGGTAAAAAAGATGTTACGCAAGGTAAGTTAAAGACTGCATAAAGCCTGGGATCGTAATTGATGAAAATGTGGAAGAATGCGCGTTAAAATTATAATAAAAAAATGGTAAAACTGAGAGCAACAAAAAATTTAAATGCTAAGCAAGCTGGAATCAAGATCTTTGAGCCCTTGCAGAATACGATTAACAGTTTCAAGTTCATTACTGGGATCAATCTGACCATGTGTACTGGTTGAATTATGAGCAACTTCACCTCTCAATGAACCAAAACTATCTAAGCTGGCAAGCCAGACTTGATCGAGTTCAGCAAAATCTATACCTGTCGGTATAATCAAGGTTTTAATATTTTTTTCTTTTACACCATGATTGCCTTTAAGCTTTTGCATAAACTGCTGTTGAGCCCTATTAACAACTTCAAAAACAAAAGAGTTTGGCCCTGAACGCCATTTCGCAAGCTCCATTATTTCATGGTTTTCAGCATCATTGTTAGAGTTCCAGCTAGAATGGTAAGAAGCAAGAAAAGCAATGAGTGTTTTAGATGGGGTTCCTGAATCTTTCCATTTAGTTATAGCATCAATTACAACCTTCTTAGCTATATCCTCTAGGTAAGACTCTATCTCAGCATGAGCAAGAAGACGATAGCCGCGAGCACGATCAAGTTGTCGATCACTATAATATCCAACAGGAGAGAATTCTGAGGGAAGCATATGCTTCCTAAGTTCTGAAAGTCTCTTTTTAAGCTGCCTGAATCGATTTGAAGTTGCCACTACCAATCCTTAGCGTGGGCGATATCCAGCGATAAGAGGGACAGGAATTTCGGTGCCCAATACAAAGTTAACAGCCTCGGTCCACTTGGAAATTCTTGAATAAGTGGAAAAAAGACTTTTTGTTGTAGACTGAAGAGAATCAGCAAAATCACGATCGTTTTCGCACAAATCTCTATATGCATTCAATAACTCAATTTCGTGGCCATAAGAAGCAGCTCTGACAGCTGGATAGCTGAATGTCAGCATCATCACATCAAAAACAGCTCGATTGAAGCGATTCTCAAAATAAGTACCATTCCAACGCCTATATTGATTACCTTCAAAAATTTCAACAATAGCAGCATGAGCAAGCTCAAAGTCTTGAAGCTGCTCCGACAACAAGACTGCCATTTGATCCCAGCGAGCGTTAGTAGTCCTACAAACTTCATCAAGAAAGGGTTTAAGCGAACCTGTATATCTGAAAAGATAATTTTTAAAAGAAAAGTAACGAAGGAGTAACTCTGCATCTCTCATTCTAAAATCAGGCTTAGAAAGATTCAAAATATCACGCAACGCAATACTTTTTGAAGATTCAATATCTAAAAACTGAAGAAACGGTCCTGGATGAAGAGCTTGCCTAAGCTCTTGGGGTGAAAGAGGGACGCTTCCGGTATTTAACCTAAGAAATATGTGATAAAGAACGTCCTCATTATCCCAATTTTTAATGACAACTGTACGTATTGGCTGATTCTCAAAAGAAGAAAGATCATCATACAAAGTCAAGTCTTCTCGAAGATCAGAGAATGTCTTGCCATTAAGATCGTCGCGTATTTCAAGCCCTTGCAGTTTAAGAGGATCGTACTCGGGATCGCCTTGATTGGAAACGAACTGCCTAATGGTTAACAAACGCTGCTTCCCATCCAGAACAATAAAAGAACCTCTACGTTCTTTTGACTCTGCAAGAACAACTTGAGGAACCGGAAGGCCTAAAATAAGTGACTCAACAAATCTACTTTTCCGACTACGATCCCATGCATCACGACGTTGGAAGTCTGGATTTAATTGAATGTTACCCTTATTTATTTGGTTTAGGAGTGTTTCTGTAGTCCAGTCGTTACCGCTAACGACAGAACTAGAAAAAGCATCCTTGTGAAGCCTGGCAATATCTTCTGAACCTTCGAGCTGGTGCTCATCTTCATAAAATAAAGGTGATTGAGTAACCAAAAGAACCTCCATAAATAATGCATTTTACGTTCAAAAGCACCATAATAAATTAGTCCATGTCTGCAGGGATTATGCATGCGAGAACAAGACCTGTCGACAAGAAGTCATTCCAGGAATTTGGGGGGGGGGCAGATGAAAATCAGCCCGCAGACTAGGTCGGTTTTCCTGCTTTTTCGCGGTAATGGTCTTGTGGCAAGGATTAACTGCAGTATTGATATATTGGGTAGCAGTGTGGGGGTTGGTGTCGATAAAGTGTCACAAGCTATGCAAAGATATGATGAGAATTGCGGGCAACCGTATCTGACAAGCTTCTGATTTTAAAAGGAAAGCACAAATAAGCTGTTTATTGTGCAGAGCTTGAAACGGGTTCGATTCCCTTCACCCGCTCCAACGTCTATTCCGTTTTTTACTTCACCCCTTGCTTTGCCCACCCACTTGATAGTCTGAGCCCACCTGCGACCGGCTGTTAGCGCTCAAGCGCTCCTACTCCCCTTGTGCACCGCAGGATCGGCCAAGCGCTTCTCTCTGCTGTCAAACTGCGTCGCCAATATCATTTCATCATGGAGCATGTGAACGTCCTTGTGGCAGGGCTGGTAGGGCCAGAGCTCTGACCTCAGTGATTGAACCTGTCGGTCAGGTGCTGCAAGTCCACCGCCGTGCGCTCCAGTGAGGCGCCCTGGGAGTTGGCCGACTGGGCCATCTCCAGACTCTGATCCGCGGATTCAGCAATACGGCTGATCTGTCGGGAAATATCCTCTGCCACACTGTTCTGTTGTTCCGCAGCTGCTGCCATCTGCTGGGTCATTTGCGAGATACGCTCCATAACCGCATCAATACTTTGCAGCGCCTCCTGGGTCAAGGTGACCTGCTGGACACCCTTCTCGGCTTCCACATCACCACTGCGCGCCACATCTACAGCCTCCTGGGCACGCTGACGCAGATTATCAATGACCGATTTGATTGACTCGGTGGAGTCACGGGTTTTCTGCGCCAGGGAGCGCACTTCATCCGCTACCACGGCAAAGCCTCGACCCTGATCGCCAGCACGCGCCGCCTCGATAGCAGCATTCAGGGCCAGCAGGTTGGTCTGGTCGGCAATCGACTGAATCAGACTGGCGGCCTTGTTGATGTGTTCAGCCTCGCTGGCCACACTGGCAGCGGCCTGATTGATGCGCTCGACGGTCTCGGCCAGCGCCGATATGACGGCCATGGTCGTACTGGCAATCTGTGTACTTTCGCTGACCAGTTTGCGCGCATGCTGTGCCTCGTTAGCGGTCTCTTGGACGTGCTTGGCGACCTCATGAATTGATGCTGCCATCTCGGTCATGGCGGTGGCGGCCTGATCCGCCTCCAGACGCTGGGCTTCCAGCGCAGTAGTGGTGCGTGTAGCCAGGCCCCTGGCCTGCGAGGCGCCGCTACTGGTCTGGGTAGCGTAATCAGACAACCGGGTCAGCGCCGTGCGGATGCGCGCGGCCTCACTGATCAAGACCATTTTAAGGCGACCAATCATGCCATCGTCATTGGCAAATGCCAGGGATGCCACCTCGTTATCAAAGGCATTCGGCAATGTGCGCAGGGCATTCGCGACTGAGTGTTCGGCCATCCACAGGGTGAAATAGCTACCGAGCAGCACGCTCAAGGCAGCCAATGTTGCCGCGACCAGACCAAACAACCACCAGAGCACCAGAAAGCAGCCCAGCGCCATACACAAGGCTGCCAGCAATTTCTGAAACAGATGCTGGCCTTCGAGAATATGGCTGTGGGCTGGCTTGCCACTGCTGATACGTTTGTACAGCGCAGCGGCACGTTGCACACGATCACGGTCCGGCAGGGTTCGAACAGATTCGTAGCCGACAATTCGGTCATGCTCGAGAATCGGCGTGACGTAGGCCTCGACCCAGTAAAAATCGCCCTGCTTGGTGCGGTTCTTGACGATGCCCATCCAACTGCGACCAGACTTTAGGTAGCCCCACATGCTTTCATAGACCGCCGAAGGCATATCCGGATGACGCACGATATTGTGTGGGCTGCCGATCAGTTCTTCGCGGCTGAAGCCACTAACGGCAACAAACTCATCATTGCAATAGACAATCTTGCCAACAGCATCGGTGGCTGAAATCAGCCGTTGCTGTGGATCAAAGCTCCTTTCCCTGTCGGTAACCGGCTGGTTGTTGCGCATATTCGTCCCTCAGTCCCTTGGCATCCTTCAAAATGAATGCTCGCCTGTTCAGCTTAGAGGCTGGAGGGAAAAGTGCCAGATCAGTTAATTGACCGGCACTCAATGCTGGCGATGGGATTGAGTTCGAAAGGTCAGATAATGCGCGAAAAGCGCTGGGAATTGTCAGGGTTCTGGTAGGCATCAAAGACCATACAGACCGAGCGCACCAGCAGACGACCAGCTGGCAAAATAGCGATACCACGATCGCTCAGAACCAGCAGACCATCCCGATGCATCTGCATCAGCATGGGCCAGCAGCCGGCAAAATACGCCTTGAAGACAAGCCCGAAGCGCTGCTCGATGTCGGCAAACTGCAGCTCGAAATGGCATATAAGCTGTCCGATCACAGCTCGGCGCAAGCGGTCATCTTCGTTACAGATCAGGCCGCGACGGGTAGCCAGCAGATCCTGATCAAGGCAGTGCTGATAAATCTTGATATCGGTGGTGTTCTGGCTGAACAGGTCGCCCACCTGGCTGATGGACGACACGCCCATGCCTATCAGGTCACAGTGTCCGTGGGTGGTGTAGCCCTGAAAGTTGCGTTGCAGCTCGCCGCTTTCCTGGGCGATGCTCAGGCTGTCATCCGGCAGGGCAAAGTGGTCCATGCCGATGTAGCGGTAACCCGCCTCGGTCAGTTGGCGAATGCTGTTTTCCAGCATCTGCAGTTTCTGCGCCGGGCTTGGCAGATCCGCAGCCTGAATTCGCCGTTGCGGCAGGAAACGTTCAGGCAGATGGGCATAGTTGAACACCGAGAGGCGATCGGGCTTGAGCTCGATAATTGCCTCGACGGTTTTACTGAAGCTGTCGGGGTTCTGCTTGGGCAGACCGTAGATCAGGTCAATATTGATCGAGCGGTATTCCAACGCACGTGCCGCTTCCATGATCGCCTGGGTCTGTTCAAGACTCTGTAGGCGATTAACGGCACGCTGTACCTCCGGATCAATATCCTGAACACCAAAACTGACCCGATTGAAGCCGATTTCCCGCAACATGCCCATGGTCGACCAGTCGGCCTCACGCGGATCAATCTCGATACTGTAGTCGCCAATATCGTCATCATGCAGCGTGAAGTGCTGGCGCAGCTTGCCCAGCAGGCCGCGCAATTGATCATGACTTAGGAACGTTGGTGTGCCGCCACCAAAATGCAGCTGCTCCACCCTCTGCTCAGGCCCAACATGTGCACTGAGCAGTTCGAGTTCCCGGTACAGGCTGTGCAAGTAAGGTTCGGCGCGGCTGCGATCCTTGGTGATCACCTTGTTGCAGGCGCAGTAGTAGCAGATATTGGCGCAGAACGGGATATGTACATACAGCGACAGTGGCCGCTCGGCCTGGCGGCTGGCATCCAGCGCCCGCAGCAGGTCGGGCGGGTTGATCCCGTCATGAAACTGCACCGCCGTAGGGTAGGAGGTGTAACGCGGCCCGGCGGTATCATATCGACGGATCAGGTCGATATCCCAGCGAGGGGTATTGAACATGGGAGCTGTCTCCGGCTCGTGGACTGTCATGTTGCACAGGCTAAACCCACGACTCCATCGGCTCTTTGATACAGGTCAATAGGCCGTCAACTCTACGTACCCATTAGGATATATTGCCGCTGCTGCCGATGCCCCTCAGGATAACCGCAAAGGGGATCCTCCATGTTCAAAGCATCATCTGCACTTTTCAGCCTGGGTTTCAGACCATTCTTCCTGCTCGGCAGTGGCTTTGCCGCGATTGCCATTGTGCTGTGGATTGCCGGACTCGGTGGTCATCTGTCCGGCTGGCAACCAGTCGGTGGCTGGCTGGCCTGGCATCAGCATGAAATGCTGTTCGGCTTTGCTGGCGCCATCATCGCTGGTTTTGTGCTGACGGCCGCCCAGAACTGGACCAATCAACCCGGCCCAAGCGGCTGGCCGATCTTGCTGCTGGCTCTGCTGTGGCTGACAGCCCGGCTGGCCTGGTTGCTGAACGCCCCACTCTGGCTTTTATTCCCACTGGAGCTGGCCTTTCTGCCGCTGGTCGCGGTGCTGCTGGGGCGCATGCTCTGGGCTGTGCGCCAGCAGCGCAATTACCCGATTATGCTGGTCCTGCTCCTGCTGGCCCTGACCAACCTGTTCAGCCTGCTGGGCATGCAACAGGAGCAGTTCGCCTGGCAACGCCAAGCGTCTCAGGGTGCGCTATGGCTGATTGCCGCCTTGATGGGGCTGATTGGCGGGCGGGTCATACCCTTTTTCACCCAACGCGGACTGGGACTGCCAAGCGCTGCAGCCGCCCTGCCATGGCTGGATAATCTGCTGCTGGTCGGCAGCCTGTTGGTCGCCCTGTTGATGGCCAGCGGTCTGGGCCTGCGGCCGCAGCTATGGATTGCCCTGCTGTTCATGGTACTGGGCGCAGGGCATCTGCTGCGGCTGATGCGCTGGCATCATCCGCGAATCTGGGGCGTGCCGCTGTTATGGTCGCTGCACCTGGCCTACGCCTGGCTGGTCATGGCGCTGTTCAGCATGGCGCTGTGGCATGCAGGCTGGATGAACAGTGCCAGCGCCGCCATCCACATGCTCGCCATCGGTAGCCTGGGTGGGCTGATTCTGGCCATGATCGCGCGCGTCAGCCTCGGGCATACCGGACGCCCGCTGGAACCGGTGCGGGCCATGTCACTGGCCTTTATCCTGCTGAATCTGGCGGTACCCCTGCGCATCTGGCTGACGCTCTGGTTGCCCATGACCGGTTACTGGCTTGCCGCACTGTGCTGGTTCCTGGCCTTTGCGCTGTTCGTCTGGCATTACGCCGGCATGCTGTCTCGCCCGCGACCCGATGGACGCCCCGGCTAGGCCACCATCACGAACCGGGGAACATAACCCATGCATCTGCTATCGACTCACCGCGAACAGCTTGCCCGCCACCCGCTACTGGCCCATTTGAGTGATGAGATGCGCACAGCCATGCTGACTGAAGCCTGGTGCCGTGAATACCCGGCACAGGCACAGATTCTCCGGCAGGGTGACCCGGCTGAACGTTTCTTTCTGGTGTTGACTGGCAAGGTCAAGCTCTACCGGATCTCCGCAGACGGCAAGGAAAAGGTGGTGGAGATCATCCAGAGCGGCCAGTCCTTTGCCGAGGCGGTGATGTTTCTGCAAAAACCGGTCTACCCGGTCTGCGCCGAAACGCTTGAGGCGGTGCTACTGGTGGGTTTTTCCAATCGGCTGATGTTGCAGGCGCTGGAAACCAACCCGAGCACCTGCCTGCATCTGCTCGGACATATGAGTATCCGTCTGCATCAGCGCCTGGACGAGCTGGAAAACCTGACCCTGCAGAATGCTACCCAACGCCTGGCGCTCTATCTGATTGGCCAGGTGCGTGATCGCCAGGGCGATGATGTCGAGCTGGACCTGGTATTGCCCAAGGGCTTGATCGCCGCCCGCCTGTCAATCAAACCCGAGACCCTGTCACGGGCCATGGCCACGCTGCGCGATCAGGGCCTGATCGAGAGCCGTAGTCGACATATCCGCATTCCCAGTATCAGCCGCCTGCTGGATACCTTCACCCTGAGTGCCTGAGTGCCTGAGTGCCTGAGTGCCTGAGACAAGCATGGCTTCGGAAGTGAAAAACCATACAGGATTGAGCAAAAAAGGGCTGCACAGGCAGCCCAAAGGGAGGTAAAGCGGTTAGCCAGCCTCAACCGCCGCTGGCATTCATGAAGCGCAGAATCTGCACATCACCGTCAGATGAAAAATCATGGTGCGCCGGCTTGCCTTGCAGCGCCTTCTGCAGGGCCGCCAGCAGCGGCGCGTCGGTGGTCGGGTGGCGGCGCAGCAGCGCGCGCATATCGATGGAGTTTTCCTGTCCCAGGCACAGCAGCAGCCGTCCTTCGGCGGTCATGCGCACGCGGTTGCAGGTACTGCAGAAGTTGTGCGAATGCGGCGAGATAAAGCCGATACGGCTCTGCGGAAAACCCTCGACCCGCACATAACGGGCGGGGCCACCACTGCTCTCGGTGCTGTCGATCAACTGATGCGACTGGCTGATCAGGGCGCGAACCTCGTCACTGGAACAGAAGGCCTCGCCCCGTGAGCGACCAACCTGACCGAGCGGCATTTCCTCGATAAAACTGATATCCAGCCCGCGCGCCAGTGCATAGTCCACCAGCGCAGGTACCTCCTGATCATTGCGGCCCTTCATCACCACCACATTCAGCTTGATGCGCTGAAAGCCGGCGGACACGGCGGCATCAATACCGGCCAGTACCTGGTACAGATCGCCGGTACGGGTAATGGCGCGGAATTTGTCCGCATCCAGACTGTCGAGACTGATATTCAGACGTTTGACCCCGGCATCAGCCAGCGGCTGGGCCAGTTTGACCAACTGCGAGCCATTGCTGGTCATTACCAGCTCGCGCAGGCCCGGCAACGCTGCAATGCGCTCACAGAGACCGACAATACCGCGACGCACCAGCGGCTCGCCGCCGGTCAGGCGGATTTTCTTCACGCCCTGGCTGACAAACAGGGCCGCCAGGCGTTCGATTTCTTCCAGACTCAGTACCTGCTGGCGCGGCAGAAAGGTCATGTCTTCGGCCATGCAATAGACACAGCGGAAGTCACACCTGTCAGTTACCGACATGCGCACATAGTCGATACGTCGGCCCAGGCCGTCGATCAGTCCTTCATGCTGTCCTGTATCCACCATCGGATGCTCCCTACTGCAGCAGCGGTGAGGTTGCTGCGCGCAATGCTATACCTTCAATTCGGGCCTGGCCTACCAAGGTTTCCAGATACTGTACCACGGCCTTGTTCCAGACCCGCCCGTCGAGCTCTTCACGAATCGACTCGCGCACCGCACTAAAGGGCAATTGCCGCCCCTCGACCCGCTGCTGTACCTCAACAATATGGAAGCCATAGCGGCTTTCCACTGGCTGTCCGGCCAGGCCGAGCGGCAGACGCAGCAGTTGCCGTTCAAATTCCGGCACCGTTTGCCCCAGACTCAACTGCCCCAGATCGCCGCCCTGCTCCCTGGATGGGCAACCGGAGTGCAAGGTGGCCAATTCAACAAATCGCGCGGGATTGTTCCGCAGTTCGGCGATCAGTGCAATCGCCTGTTCGCGCAGCCGGCTGCGTTCCGGGGTGTCATCCGGGGCTACCGCCAGAAGAATATGCCGCGCCTGTACCAACGGAGCACTGCAGAAACGCGACACATTGCTCCGATAGACTTGTTCAAGACTCTCATCATCGGTGACCGGCACCTTGACTTCGTGCTCGAGCAGTACGCGGATCAGGGCCTCATCCTCGGTTTCCTCAGCCTCGGGCTGGGCCTTGAGGCCCAACTCGGAGGCACGCTGGATCAGCAGCGTGCGAATTACCAACGCCTGGGCGGCCATGAACATGGCCTCGTCCTGGCTTTCAGCCGGGTGATACTGCATTTCCATACCCAGCATGTCGCGATCCAGCTCTACGCCGTTGACCCGAATAAGCGGCCAGGCCTGCGTGTGACTGGACGCAATAATAGCGCTGTTGTTCATATGCAAATCCTCAAGGAGCGTTTTCCTGCTGTTCAGCCTTGCAGTTCATCGGGTGCAGCCAAGTGGCAGCACCCGATGCCCACATCAGCCCTTCTGCCTGACGATCTGGTAACGCCGACCGAGGTACCAGACCGGCGCACTGATCATGTGTACCAGGCGGGTAAAGGGGAACAGCACGAACAGGCTCAGACCAAGGAACACATGCAGCTTGTAAACCAGCCCGACCGGTTCGATCGAGGCAGCGGCCAGCATCGGCTGCAGGGTCACGGTGTATTGCGCCCAATTGGCCAGCATGACCATCACCGAGCCGTCCAGATGCTGCAGCGAGAAGAAAATGCTGCTGAGCCCCAGCAGCAACTGCGCCAGCAGGACCCAGAGGATCATGATGTCGGAGAAGCTGGACTGCGCCCGTACCCGCGGATTGGTCATGCGCCGGTGAATCAGCATCAGCAGGCCGATCAGGCACAGGGTGCCAAAGAAGCCGCCGGAGATCATCGCCAGCATCTGCTTGCCGGACGTACTGATCACATGGTGATAGATGGACTCCGGAATCAGCAGCCCGACAAAATGCCCGGCAAAAATGAACAGGATACCGACATGGAACAGATTGCTCGCCAGGCGCATGCCCTTGCTGCTCATAAGCTGACTGGAGTGGGCCTTCCAGGTGTACTGGGACAGATCGAAGCGTGCCCAGCTACCGATGATAAATACCGCCAGGGCAACGTAGGGATAAACCCCGAACAACAGTAAATTCAAGTTGGACATGTCTGTCTCCTACGCCCGGCCAGCCGGCAGGGCCTTGTCATTGAAATCCACCCAGTGGACCGGGACCGCCACCGCATCCTTGGCTCGACCGGCCGCCGGACGAGTGCCACAGGCATCCTTCTGGTCGCCATTGAGGAAGGTCACCTGCTCCTCCTCCCAGATCTTGTCGAGGGCTTCCAGGCTGGTATCGGACTCCTCGGCCGCGACCTGATTGCGCACGGCGTCAATCGCTTCCTGCGGCTCATGCCCGGCCATCTGCAACAGCGCGGTAAAACAGGCGGCGTAATCGGACTGACGCTCCTGCAAACGCGCCGCCAGCAGCGCCAGCAAATGCTCGACATCCGCCAGCCCTTCACGCGCAACAATCGGATCGCAGCTGGACTGGAACTCCAGGTAAAGCGGGATATAGTCCGGCAGCTCCTTGACGCCTATGGCAAAACCGGCGGCCTCGTACTGCGCCATCAGATCGACCATGGCCTGACCCCGATCGCGGGACTCGCCATGCACGTGTTCGAACAGCAGCAGGGAGAGAAAGCGGCCGCGCTCGAACATCTCGTTGTAGCCTTCCTGAATATCCATCAGGTCGCTGTCGGCCAGCCGAGCCAGCAGACCCGACAACGCGGCACGCTGCTCCCGGCTGATCTCGCGACTGGCATCAATGGCCTGCTGCAGTTCGTCACGGGCCAGTTGCAACTCGGCACTGGGGTAATCCATCAACAGCGATATCACCTTGAGTATGCGCATGGTCAATCCTCCCAGATCTGCACGGTTTTCAGGACATCCCGGCTGGTGGCTTTCTTGCCGCCGAACATGTTCACATCGGAGTCGCCACTGCAGCCGCTGCCAAAACTGAAGCCGCAGCCACTGCGCTCGCCAAAGACTTCACTCATGGCTTCCTCACGGTGTGCGGTGGGAATCACAAAGCGGTCCTCGTAATTGGCAATCGCCAGATAGCGATACATGTCCTCGGCAAGTGCCTTGGTCAGACCCACGTCCTCCAGCACCTTGAGGTTCTCGACGCCATCGACCTGCTGGGCACGCTTGTAAACACGCATGGCCAGCAGCCGCTTGAGCGCCAGCTTGACCGGTTGTTCATCACCGGCGGTGAGCATGTTGGCCAGATAGCGCAACGGAATACGCAGGCTATCGACGTCCGGCAGAATGCCGTTCATGCTGACCTTGCCGGCCTCGGCGGCATTCTGGATCGGTGACAAGGGTGGTACGTACCAGACCATCGGCAAGGTGCGGTATTCCGGGTGCAGCGGCAGAGCCAGACGCCAGTCCACCGCCAGTTTGTACACCGGTGACTGCTGCGCAGCCTCGATCACTGACAAGGCCACACCATCGGCCAGGGCCTGCTTGATCACGGCCGGGTCATGGGGGTCAAGGAACAGCCCCAGTTGCTCTTCGTACAGATCCTGCTCGCTCGGGGTGCTGGCCACCTCATGGATACGGTCGGCGTCATACAGCAGTACACCCAGATAACGAATGCGCCCGACACAGGTTTCCGAACAGATAGTCGGCATACCGGCTTCGATGCGCGGGTAGCAGAAAATGCACTTCTCGGATTTGCCGCTCTTCCAGTTGAAGTAGATCTTCTTGTACGGACAGCCGCTGATGCACATGCGCCAGCCGCGGCACTTTTCCTGATCAATCAGGACAATGCCGTCTTCCTCGCGCTTGTAGATCGCCCCGCTCGGGCAGGCCGCCGCACAGGTCGGATTCAGGCAGTGTTCGCACAGACGCGGCAGGTACATCATGAAGGTGTTTTCGTACTCACCGTAGATGTCCGCCTGGATCTGGTCGAAGTTCTTGTCCTTGCGCCGCTTGGCAAACTCGGTACCGAGAATCTCCTCCCAGTTCGGGCCCCACTCGATCTTTTCCATGCGTTTGCCGGAAATCGCCGAACGTGGGCGCGCCGTCGGCTGGTGAGCTGAAGACGGTGCGGTATGCAGATGCTGGTAATCGAAATCAAAGGGCTCGTAGTAATCGTCGATGGTCGGCATGTCCGGGTTGGCGAAGATGTTCGCCAGTACGCGGAATTTGCCGCCGATACGCGGATTGATCGAGCCATTGCTGTTGCGCTTCCAGCCGCCCTTCCACTTGTCCTGGTTTTCCCACTCCTTGGGGTAGCCGATACCGGGCTTGGTCTCGACGTTGTTGAACCAGGCGTATTCCATGCCCTCACGGCTGGTCCAGACGTTTTTGCAGGTAACCGAACAGGTGTGGCAGCCAATGCACTTGTCCAGATTCAATACCATGCCTACTTGTGAACGTATTTTCATGGCTGTCTCCTCACTCGATATCCCGGGGTAACGGCTGGGGCAATGCATCACCACCCAGGCCGCCGTGTTCTGGTCCGTCCAGCCAGTCGATCTTGCTCATCTTGCGAACCACCACGAACTCATCGCGGTTGCAGCCGACTGTGCCGTAGTAGTTGAATCCCCAGGACTGCTGGGCATAACCGCCAATCATGTGGGTGGGCTTGAGCACAATGCGGGTCACCGAATTGTGGTGTCCGCCACGGGTACCGGTCATTTCGCTGCCAGGCATGTTCACGATGCGTTCCTGGGCGTGGTACATCATCACCATGCCCTCCTTGACCCGCTGACTGACCACGGCACGGGCCACCAGGGCGCCGTTGGCGTTGAAACACTCAACCCAGTCGTTGTCTTCGATACCGGCCTTGGCTGCGTCCACTTCCGACAGCCAGATGATCGGGCCGCCGCGGCTCAGTGTGAGCATCAGCAGGTTGTCCGAGTAAGTGCTGTGGATACCCCACTTCTGGTGCGGGGTAATCCAGTTCAACACGATCTCGCTGTTGCCATTCGGCTTCTTGCCCTTCACATAACCGGTAGTGCGGGTATTGATCGGCGGCCGGTAGCTCATCAGCTGTTCACCAAAGGCCTGCATCCACGGGTGATCCTGGAAGAACTGCTGGCGACCGGTGATGGTGCGCCAGGGAATATATTCGTGGACGTTGGTGTATCCGGCGTTGTAGCTGACATGGTCGTCTTCCAGGCCCGACCAGGTCGGACTGGAGATGATCTTGCGCGGCTGCGCCTGGATATCACGGAAGCGAATCGCCTCGTGCTCCTTGCCCACCGCCAGATGGCTGTGGTCGCGGCCGGTAAACTTGGACAGCGCGGCCCAGGCCTTGACCGAGACATGGCCGTTGGTTTCCGGTGCCAGGCTGAGGATCACCTCGGCGGCATCAATGGCCGTGTTGATCCGTGGCCGACCCTGGCTGACACCCGGCTCCAGCACGTCGTGATTCAGCTTGCCGAGGAAAGCTACCTCGTCATCGGTGTTCCAGCTAATGCCCTTGCCGCCGTTACCCAGTTTCTCCAGCGCCGGCCCCAGTGAAGTGAATTTCTTGAAGGTATTGGGGAAGTCCCGCTCCACCACCACCATGTTCGGGCAGTTCTTGCCCGGTACCGGAGCAACACCAGCGGTTTTCCAGTCGGTGCCGCCGAACGGCTGTGCCAGTTCACCGGGGCTGTCATGCAGCATCGGCACGGTGACCAGATCCTGCTCAACACCCAGCACGCCCTTGGACACCTCGGAAAAGGCCTTGGCGATCGACTTGTAGATTTCCCAGTCGGACCTGGATTCCCAGGCCGGATCGATGGCCGCAGACAGCGGGTGAATAAAGGGGTGCATGTCCGAGGTGTTCATGTCGTCCTTTTCGTACCAGGTCGCGGTCGGCAGAACGATATCCGAGTAGACACAGGTCGAGGACATACGGAAGTCCAGGGTCGTGACCAGATCGACCTTGCCCACGGCGCCGTCGTCAACCCACTCGGCCTGCTGCGGCTTGACGCCGTCACGCTTGCCCAGATCCTCGTTCATCACCCCATGCTTGTCGGTACCCAGCAGGTACTTGAGCATGTACTCATGACCCTTGCCGGACGAGCCGAGCAGGTTGGAACGCCAGATAAACAGGTTGCGCGGGAAGTTGTCCGGGTTGTCCGGCTGCTCACAGGCAAACTTCAGGGTGCCGTCCTGCAGCGACTTGAGCACGTAGTCCTTGGGGTCCATGCCCAGCGCTGCGGCCTCGCGGCAGATCGCCAGCGGGTTGCGGTTCAGTTGCGGGGCGCTGGGTAGCCAGCCACCGCGCTCGGCCTGAATGTTGTAGTCGAGCATGTGCTCGGGGAACTGGGTCTTGTCCGCCAGCGGTGAGAGGATTTCATGCACGCTCATCTTCTCGTGACGCCACTGTGAACTGTGGTTGTAGAAGAAGCTGGTGCCGTTCATCTGCCGTGGCGGGCGGCTCCAGTCCAGACCAAAGGCCAGCGGCAGCCAGCCGGTCTGCGGCCGCAGCTTTTCCTGGCCGACATAGTGCGCCCAGCCACCGCCACTCTGGCCGACACAACCACAGAGCATGAGCATGTTGATCAGCCCACGATAGTTCATGTCCATGTGGTACCAGTGGTTCATCGCCGCACCGACAATGATCATCGAGCGACCCTTGGTCTTGTCGGCATTGTCGGCAAACTCACGGGCCACCTGGATCACTTTCTCGCGGCTGACGCCGGTGATCTGCTCCTGCCAGGCCGGGGTGCCGGGTACGCTGGCATCATCATAACTGCTGGCCACGTTGCCACCGCCCAGACCCCGACAGATACCCAGACCAGCGGCCTGAATATCAAATACGGTAGCGACCCGCAGACTGCGACCGTCGGCCTGGCTCAGGGTTTTGCTGGGCAGGCGACGGAACTGGATCTCTTCACCATCGGCCTGCTGGAAATGGTCGTGCAACTGGCCACCAAAGTACGGGAAGGCCACCTCGACCGCCTCGCCGTCTTCCAGCAACGAGAGCTGCAAGGCAACATTACGGCCTTCGCCACCTTCGCGGGCTTCAATGTTCCACTTGCCGGATTCACCCCAGCGGTAGCCGATGGCACCCAGCGGCGACACCAGTTGGCTGTCGGTGCTGTCGATGGCGATGGTTTTCCATTCCGGGTTGTTGTCCTGACCCAGTTGACCATCCAGATCCGAGGCGCGCAGGAAGCGCGTCGGCTTGTAACCACCCTCCATCTCTTCCAGCAGCACCAGCATCGGCAGGTCGGTATAGCGCCGTACGTAATCGGTAAAGTAGGCGCTGGGCCTTTCAAGGTGGAATTCCTTGAAGATCACATGGTTGAAGGCCTGGGCCAGGGCGGCATCAGTGCCCTGCTTGGGGTTCAGCCAGAGATCGGTGAGCTTGGCGACCTCGGAGTAGTCCGGGGTAATGGAGACCGTCTTGGTGCCCTTGTAACGCACCTCGGTAAAGAAGTGCGCATCCGGGGTGCGGGTCTGCGGCACGTTGGAGCCCCAGGCAATGATGTAGTTGGAGTTATACCAATCAGCCGATTCCGGCACGTCGGTCTGCTCGCCCCAGACCATCGGCGAGGCCGGTGGCAGGTCGCAATACCAGTCGTAGAAGCTCAGGCAGACGCCGCCGATCAGCGACAGGTAGCGGCTACCTGCGGCATAACTGACCATCGACATGGCTGGGATCGGCGAGAAGCCAATGACCCGGTCCGGGCCGTATTGCTTGACCGTATAGACGTTGGCGGCGGCAATGATTTCGGTGACTTCGTCCCAGCTCGAGCGAATGAAACCGCCGAGGCCGCGCTGGCTCTTGTAGCTGCGCGCCTTGTCGGCATCCTCGACAATACTGGCCCAGGCATCCACCGGATCGAGTTTTGCCCGTGCTTCACGCCAGAGTTTGAGCAGCGGCTTGCGCACCTTGGGGTACTTGAGCCGGTTGGCGCTGTAGATATACCAGCTGTAGCTGGCACCGCGCGGACAGCCACGGGGCTCATGATTGGGTAGGTCCGGACGGGTGCGTGGGTAGTCGGTCTGCTGGGTTTCCCAGGTAATCAGGCCGTTCTTCACATAGATCTTCCAGGAACAGGAGCCGGTGCAGTTGACCCCGTGGGTCGAGCGCACGATCTTGTCGTACTGCCAGCGGGCACGGTAGACATTTTCCCAGTCGCGGGACTCCTTGCGGGTCTCACCGTGACCATCGGCAAACTCATCCTGTTTGCGGTTGAAAAAGCGCAATTGATCGAGCAGGTGACTCATGGTTTTTCTCCTCATGCCGGTGCGGATTCGTGTCCGACCGGTCGGCTCATCAGTTCGTTATCGCGGCCTGGTCCGGGCCGCACAGTCTTGAAGCGGCTTCAGCTCGGGTGATGATTGGCCTCCAGCTCTCGGTCCACCGAGGACACGTAGTACTCCTCGGAAAAGGCGCCTTCAGGTTCTTTCAGCCAGACAAAGCACAGGGCAAAGCTGATAAAGGCTCCGGCCGCAATAATCATGAAAAACTGCGAGGGCGTGACGAAGGTAAAGAGGGTCAGGTAGCACACCGCACCGACATTGCCGTAGGCACCGGCCATGCCGGAGATCTGCCCGGTGATGCGCCGCTTGATCGACGGGATGATGCCGAAGGTGGCGCCCTCGGCACCCTGCACGAAGACCGAACAGGCTACGGTCACTGCCACGGCAATCAGCAGCGGCCACTTCTCGTTCATCAACCCCATGAGCAGGAAGCCGATACCGATGCCAAGCATGTAGGCGAGCATGACAAAACGGCGGTTACCCATGCGGTCGGAGACCAGCCCTCCCATGGGACGGGCGACCAGGTTGACGAAGGCAAAGGACGCAGCAATGATGCCCGCCGTGGTCGGTGTCAGGCCCCAGGTCAGCTCGAAGAACATCGGCAGCATGGAGACCACCGCCAGTTCAGCACCAAAGTTGGCGAAATAGGTGGAGTTCAAGGCAGCCACGGTGTTGAAGGGGTATTTATCGTCCTCCGGCACGCCCTTTTTCAGGATCGGGATATTGACCCGCAGGATCTGCACCACCTGGTACAACACCACCAGGGCAATCACCAGATAGCAGATCACCGCTCCGGTCATCGACAGAAAGCCCATGTTCTGGATGCGCCAGACCAGGATCGCCAGTACCCCGACCATGGGAATGGTCCAGAGAATCAGCTTGACCATATCGGCCCAGCTGCTGACTTCCATGGCCATGGCCTTTTTCGGTTTGTGATGCACGGTACCGGGTGGGCCGTCAGTCAAGGCAAACCAGTAATAGACGCCATACGCGGCCATGATGATGGCCGAGGTGGCAATCGACCAGCGCCAGCCCTCCGGACCACCAAAGATATGAATGGCAATGGCCGGCAGACTCATGGCCGCAGCGGCGGAGCCGAAGTTGCCCCAGCCGGCATAGAAGCCCTCGGCAAAACCGATATCCTTGGGCTTGAACCACATGGCGGTCATATGGATGCCGACCACAAAGCTGGCACCAATGGAGCCGAGAATCAGGCGTGCAACCAGCAATTGGGTGCGGGTATCGCCAAAGGCAAAGAACAGCGCCGGCAAGGCCATGATCACCATCAGGACCGAAAACACCCGGCGTGGCCCCCAGCGATCCAGGGCCATGCCGACAATGATGCGGGCCGGAATGGTCAGGGCCACGTTGGCAATGGCGAACAGTTTGATATCGTCAGGCGTGAGCCAGTTCAGGCTCTTGAGCATGCTGGAGGCCAGCGGCGCCATGCCAAACCAGACAAAGAAACAGATATAGAAGGCGATCCAGGTCAGGTGCAGGGCCCTGATCTCAGGATTGCGGAACTTGAATACGTCAGCCACTTTCATTGGATTCTCTCCGCGCAATCAGGGGCAGGCTTGGATCAGCACCGGGCACGGGGCCCGACGTGCCAGGAAGGCACTGACACTGCCAAAGGTCATGTAATCCAGCTCGTCCACCAGCAGGTTCAGTGAACGCGAGATAAAACCACCGTCAGGCTCGTTGGAATGCCGGGCGATGACCAGCAGGTCCGGTTTCTTGTGCTCGGCGGCCTTGAGGATCATCTTGCGTGCATCGCCCTCGGCAATGATCACCTCGGCATCCAGGCCCTGCTGACCAACCAGCTCGGCGGCCTCGCGCAGAAAGCTCTGAAACTCGCGTTTGTCCTGCTCAAATTTTTCCGTACTGACATCGCTGGTATCCAGACTGCCCTCCACCACCCCCACCAGCATGATCAGCGGCTTGAGCGGCTTGAACATGTCGATGGTGGCCTGCAGGGCCTTTCTGGCGTTGCGTGAGTTGTCGTAGGCAAGCATGATTCTCATGGTCATCTCCAGGCTCAGGGGTTCTTCACGTAGGCATTGCGGCGCAGGTAGAACCACCAGTTGAGTACCAGGCACAGGGCGTAGAACACGGCAAAACCGTACATCGCCACTTCAGGGGTACCGGCCTTGACCTGTTCACCGATAACAATCGGCGCAACAAAGGAGCCGTAGGCCGCCACCGCAGAGGTCCAACCCAGGACCGGACCAGCCTTTTCGCGGTCATAGATCACGCCGATGGTGCGGAAGGTCGAGCCATTGCCAATCCCGGAGGCGGCAAACAGCAGCAGGAACAGGGCCAGGAACAGGAAGAAGTACTGCTCGGGTTGGCTGGAGCCGTAGGCCTGCTGCATCACATAACCAGCCGCCACAGAGCCAGCGACCATGACCACCGAGATCACCTGGGTAACGATCGAGCCGCCCACCTTGTCCGAGACCCAGCCACCGAGCGGGCGAATCAGGGCACCAATGAAGGGGCCAATCCAGGCGTAGGTCAGAGCACTGGGCGCATTCGGATTAGCCACGCGCGTCACTGTGCCGTCAGCGGCCACCTCATTCATGAAACCGAAGATCACCGTGATCGACAGTGGCAGGGCCATGGAAAAACCGATAAAGGAGCCAAAGGTGAGGATGTACAGCACACTCATGGACCAGGTGTGCTTGTCGCGGAAAATCTCGAACTGGCGCTTGATATTGGGTTTGATCGTGCCAGGCAGCAGGCGCAGCATGCCCAGGGTCGCACCCATGATCAGCAGCATGGCCACCCACATGTTCAGCACCCCCAGCCCGACCGGCGCAGGCAGGTAGAGATACAGACCCAGACCAGCGGCGATAAAACCGACGCCATACAGACCCAGTATCTTGCCGAAAGCTGCCAGGGGATTGCCGGGGTTGGGGGTAATGGGCAGCAGGTTGTTCATGCCGAACCAGCCGGCAAAGGCCAGCGGCACCAGAAACACCAGCCAGATAAAGCCGCCGTTCTGAATCCAGGTCGGGGTACCTGCAGCAATCCGGCCGATCAGCGTACCGCTGTCCTGGGTCAGAATCATCGAGCCTCCGGCAAAGGCACCGAACACCCCGGCAGTCATCACCAAGGGGATCAGAATCTGCATGGTGGTCACGCCAAAATTGCCCAGGCCGGCATTCAGGCCCAAGGCCAGACCCTGTTGGTTCTTCGGGAAGAAGCCGCTGATATTGCTCATCGAACAGGCAAAGTTGCCGCCACCGATACCCGAAATAAAGGCCAGCAGCTGAAACACCCAGAGCGGCGTATCGGTACTCTGCAACGCCATGCCGGCACCAAAGGCCGGAATCATCAACAACGCGGTGGTCAGGAATACGGTATTGCGGCCACCGGCGATACGGATCATGAAGGACGCCGGAATGCGAAGGGTAGCGCCGGTCAGGCCGGCAATCGCCGTCAGGGTAAAGAGTTCAGCCGGCGCGAAGGGAAAGCCCAGATTGAGCATCTGCACAGTGATAATTCCCCACATCAGCCATACGGCAAAGCCGATCAGCAAACTGGGAATCGAAATCCACAGATTACGACTGGCAATCTTCTTGCCGGTCGATTCCCAGAACACCGGGTCTTCCACATCCCATTTCTTGATGTTGCTCATGGCGTATCCTCGATAGTGTGCTGGCAGTTCCGGATACCCGGCTGCATGCCTGCAAACTAAGCGGAGGATAGGCTGTAAAAGTTGACCTGTATCAATGCGCCGCAGTGCGCCGCGGGAGCTCGCCGAGCTGACTACCTATTCCTGAGTATCTCTTTATAAAATGGAAAACCCTTACGCTTCATGAAGTTGCAGACCAACCACACTGCACTCCAGGCTATCTGCAGTCCAACCCGGGGCTTTCGGGATACCCACCCGGGGAATTGCAATCAGGCCCGATTAGCCCACAATCAACTCACCACACCGCCCCTGGAACTGCCTTGCCCATGACGCAGCAACCGTCCGACCTGATGAACCCGAAACATTCGGTGGTGTTCGACACCCTGCTGGCCTTTGTGGTGATCATCAGCGTGTCGGTGTTAAGTCTGCTGGGTAACCTGTACGTTGCCGACGCCTTGAATGGCGATGCCGCCGCCATTAACCAGGCCGGCAGCCTGCGCATGCAGTCCTACCGTATTGCCGTGAGTTTGAGCAGCGCCGAGCAGCCGCTGCTGGAGGAACAGATCAAGGGCATGAATGCGACGCTGTCCGGCCCGGTGCTGCAGTCCACCCTGCGCCGTCACCCCGACAGTCCGCTGAGCGACAACTATCAGCGCGTGCGTGAGCACTGGCAACAGACCATGCTGCCCCTGGCCAGCCAACCCGATGCCTCGGCCGCACCTTACATAGCTCAGCTGGATGACTTCACCGCCGAGCTGGAGGTTTTTGTACACAGCCTGCAACAGGCCTCGGAGTCGAAACTGGGCGTTATCCGGATTCTGCATATCAGCACGCTGTTTATTATCGTGATCATTGCCTTCGTGCTGATTTACCGGCTGCACAATAATCTTGCCGGCCCCCTGCGCGGCCTGACGGCCATGGCCCGCAAGGTCGGTCAGGGCGACTTCAATGCACGCATGCAGGTGACCGGCGATACCGAGCTGAGTCTGCTCGGGCGCACCCTGAATCAGACCAGTGCCGAGCTGGCAGAGCTGTATTCGCACATGGAGAACAAGGTCAGCGAAAAAACCGCTGCCCTGCGGCGCAGCAACGAAACCCTGCAGCTGTTGTTCAATAGCGCCCAGATGCTTTACCGCCAGCCCAAGGATCCCCAGCAATTGATGGGGCATATGCTCGGCAAGGTGCAACAGATACTGCATAGCGGACCGGTCAGCCTGTGCCTGAATCGCGAACAGAGCAGCGACAGCTATGTCGCCATGACCTCGATTGATCTGTTGCAACCGGCCTACTGTCGCTTGCCGGATTGTGAGCAGTGCCCGGCCCATACGACTGCCGGCACCTTGCCCAATGGAGGACACCTGATCAGCTTTGCCCTCGACTCGGGACAGGCTCACCTCGGCAACCTAAGGGTGGAACTGGCCAGTGGTGCACAGCTGGAAGGCTGGCAATCACAGCTGATGACCACCCTGGCTGATCTCTTTGCCGCCTCGCTGAGTTTGAATCAGTTGGGTGAAAAGCAGGCACGGCTGGCCTTGATGGAGGAACGCACCATCATTGCCCGCGAACTGCATGATTCGCTGGCCCAGGCCCTGTCGGCGCAGAAACTGCAACTGGCGCGGCTGAAGCGCCAGGCCACCCAGGGCAGTGACAGTCTGACCCTGAATGCCACCATCAACGAAATCGAGGCTGGCACCAATGCTGCTTACCGGCAGTTGCGCGAACTGCTGACGACCTTCCGCATCAAGCTTGACCAGCCCGGTCTGAAACCTGCGCTGATGGCCACGGTCAAGGAGTTCAGCAGCAACTCCGGGGTGATCATCGAACTCGACTTCCCGCTGGAACATTGCCCGCTGTCACCCAATGAAGAAATCCATTGCCTGCAGGTAACCCGTGAGGCCCTGAGCAATGTCATCAAGCATGCCCGTGCCAGTCACTGCCGGGTCAGTTTCAGTCAGGATTCGCAAGGCACCATTCACCTGCGCATCGAGGATGATGGCGTGGGCATTCAGGTCGAGGACAGCCCGACCGGACACTATGGCCTGAGCATACTGCGCGAGCGCGCCGACAGCCTGCAGGGCAATATCAGCATTGCCCGCGGCAAAACCCGCGGCACCTGCGTCAGCATGGATTTCACCCCGGATTACAAACGCATTCACCTGCATGAGGAACAACCCAGCCATGGCTGACGAGGATATTATTCAGATTCTGCTGGTTGACGACCACCCGATGATGCGCCGCGGTCTGCGTGATCTGTTGGCCATGGAAGACGACATGCAGCCGATCGGTGAGGCCGGCAGCGGCCAGGAAGCCCTGGAGCTGGTCACCCGTCTGGAGCCGGATCTGATCCTGATGGACCTGAACATGCCCGGCATGGACGGTCTGGAGACCTTGAAACGACTGCGTGACCAACAGGTTGATGCGCGGATCATCATGTTCACCGTCTCGGACGACCATGAGCACGTGCTCGAAGCCCTGCGCAATGGCGCCGACGGTTATCTGCTCAAGGACATGGATGCCGAGCACCTGGTCGAGCAGATACGTCTGGCGGCACGCGGCAAACTGGCTCTGAGCCCGGAGCTGAATCTGGTGCTGGCCGAGGCCATTCGCGGCCGCAGCAAGACCACCACCCAGATCAAGGCATCCAGCCTGACCAAGCGTGAAAAGGATGTACTCCGGCATATCGCCAAGGGCCTGAGCAACAAGATGATTGCGCGCAAACTGGAGATTACCGAGGGCACGGTCAAGGTCCATGTCAAACGCCTGCTGAACAAACTCGGCATGCGTTCCCGCACGGAAGCGGCGGTCTGGGTAGTCGAGAATAATCTGGCCTGAGAACGAGCCGGGCTATGCAGCCCGGCTCGTGCAAGGGTTCAAAGACTGTACTGCAGCTGTAGCCAGAGTTTGTTGGTATCCACGGCAAAATCCCGCGCATCATAATGGGCGTACTTCACCAGCGCCTGCAGACCATTGATCCCGGGCACCGCCCTGCCCCAGGCCAGATCCAGCTCGCGACCATAATTATCACCGCCCTTGTCAGCCCGGTAATCGTGATACCAGGCCTGCAGCCGCCCGCCCAGCAGCGGATAACTGCCACCCAGCCAGAGGTCACGCACGCCATCGCTTGGCGTGCTCAGGTAGACATCAGCCCAGCCCTGGAACAGGTGTTTGGTGGCCAGCGGTGTTTGAAAAGCCATTCCGGGCTGGTCACCGGCGCCGAGCACTTCATGACCTGCCTTGAGCTGCAACGCGCCAATATGACGGCCCAGTTCCAGCAGGTGATAGCGACTGTCGAGTTGCTGCGGATTATCTGCGTGCTCGCGTTGCCAGCTATGTTCGGCGACATACTCCCAGCCGGCATGCTGGCCTGACAGGCGCAGACCCGAGGTAATACTCGACTGGGTGCCAGCGAGCAGATTGTCCAGCCCAAGCCGGTACTGATAAGCCGTGAACTTGACTGCAGGGGTCCATTCATAGCTGAGGTTGAGCAGGTGGCTATGCCCCTCGATATTGGCTGGCCCGGCAGCAAAACCATGGGTACCATGAGGCCCGAAGATGCTATTGACCTGATCAATGTAGGTATAGCTGAGAGCCATGCCCGCCAGGGGTTTGAGCAACAGCTGCGCGGCATCAAAGGTTTGCTCGTTCTGACGCCAGGCCACCCCGCCAATAAAACGCTGATTGTCCAGATTGATGCGTTGCCGCCCGAGCCGCAATTCTGCCAGTGCATGCCGGTAACTGAGCAGGGCCTGATTGATCTCGGTTCCATCCGGATCAGCGACCACGGAATACTCGGCTTGACCGTTGCGCGTCGAGTTGTAGCGCGCATCGCCAACCCGGCTGACATTATCGGCTTCGAGCAGCAGACTGACGCCGTACAGCTCGGCACTCTGCAGACCAAGGCGGGTACGCAGGGTCTGCGCATGGGCATCGCGCAGGGCGTTGTCCTGCTCTACCTGTTCGTAACGATAACGCAGATCCAGATTGATCTTGCCATCGGCCAGCCATTGCTCAGGGCTGACCCCGGCCAGCAGACTGCCCGGCGCAGCCAGGCCCGCCACGATTATTGCTGCAGTGATTTTTTGCATACAGACTACCTCTACTCAGGGGGAATCGATGCCACAGGTTTGCTCCAGGTGCTGCTGCCAGAGCGCGCGAATCTGCTTGTCCAGCGCCTCGATATCCTGGTCGCTGCAGTCCTCGCCAAAGCGCTTGCGCAGGCCAAAATCACTCAGGGTCACATGCAGGTCAGGCTGAACATCAACCTGGTGCAAACAGGCCTTGCTGCAGTGCAGACGGCAACCATCCAAGGCGATGATGGGCCGGCCACTTTGCGCGGTGCGGACCAATGCCGGGACCCGACCACCGACACCGGCAATGCAGGACATCTCGGCCAGCCCCTGACGGTCGAGCCGTAGGGCCAGACTGTTGGCCAGTTGCGCCACATTGGAGCAACCGGAGCAGGCGTAAACGAGGGGTTGGGCTGAGCGGGACATGGCGCCTCCTGTGGATGGCTACATGCTCAGCGCTGGGGATTCAACGCGCCTTGATCAAGGTCAAATCCGGCCGCAGCGCGACCCAGAGATTGCAGGGAATGCCACAGGCGGGGCGGCAGATTGTCGGGGTCCAGGCTGTCGAGCAGGTTCTTGATCGCCAGCCCCAGTTCGGTATCGCCCTCGATGACCAGACGCCGGCGGAAGAACAGCGTGTCCGGGTCCTCCTGTCGGCTGGCCAGCAGCAGAAAGGCGCGCCAGTTGCCGCGAATACAGACATCCGCCTGGCCATGCTCGGAGAGCTGCAGACCAAGGCGCCCGCGGGTCAGATTCCAGGCCAGACCGAGATCTTCGATGACCAGACGCAGGCAGCGGCCCTGCAGCAGGTCAAAGTCACCGGCCGCCAGCGGTTCGGCCAGCCAGCGGGCCATCAGCTGTTCCAGCAGCAAGCGCTGCAGCGTGAAGGGAATGTGCCGGCCCAACGGCAACAGTGGCTCGGCAAGGCGCAGGGTCAGTTGGCTCAGGCTTACCACAGACCGACCTCCTCGACCCGCAGCATGCCCGGCTGGCCGTGCCAGTAGCCGTTGCAGCCGTCCACCGCCAAGGGTGGTTCGGCGCCATGGCGCACCTGATCAAAGCTTGCGACTATCTCGGCCATGCCCTGCAGCCGTGGACTCAGACGCAATGCCGAGATACCCATAGCCTGCATCTGCGGGTACTCGGCCAGCAGATTGGTGACACCTGCGGACAGGGTCTGAATGCCGTTCAGGGTAAACAGCGGCTGGCCCTCCTGGGTCAGCAAGGGCATGCCTTCGGGGTAATGCTGGCAGACAAAGCCGCAATCGTCCTTGGGCAAATTCTCTGCCCGCGCAGTAAAACAGCGTGCCGAGTAGGCCAACGGCAGATAGCCCCAGGCAAAGACCTCGATCTCCGGCAGTTGCAAGCCCGCCTGACCGGCCTGATCGCGCAGGGCCATCAGCAATTGTCGCGACACCTCCACCGGCGGCACCCAGCGCTGCATGCCGCGTCTGGCCAGCTCATCGACAGCGAAGGCGTTATACAGATTCAGCGCCGGACCACCGACAAAGGGCAATCCCTTGCTGCTGAGAAACTGCACCGCCGCCATGTCATTGGCTTCTACCATCAGCTCGCCGTTATCACAGAGCCGGCGCAGGCTCGACAGCTCGGAGGCCGCCTCGATCAGCGACAGACCGGACAGCACTACCTCAGCCCCGGATGCACTGCGCAGATCCCGCGCCAGCCCCATCCAGTCATCCAGTGACAGGGCCCGGCGTTTGGCACACACCGTTTCGCCCAGATAAAAGCGCTGCAGTGGCTGCTCGGCCACCTGCGCATAAAAATCCATGATCTGCTGGCGTTGCCAGTAGAACAGAATAGGTCCAAGGGTCAGTTGCATGCTTGCCTCCTATTGCCAGGCTCGGTGGTAGGCACCCAGGGTGGTGCGGCTGCCCTCTGACAGATTGGCCAGCGCCCGACTCCACTGCGGCAATACCTTGAAGGCCTCAGGCTGCTGGGCATAGCTGTCCAGCGCCTGACGCCAGACGCCGGTGACCTGCTCAACATAGGCCGGGCTGCGTTGCCGTCCTTCAATTTTTACCGCCGCCACACCGATGGCGGTCAATTGCGGAATCAGGTCCAGGGTATCCAGACTGGTTGGCTCCTCCAGCGCGTGAAAGCGCTTGCCGTTGACCATAAAACGGCCCTTGCACAGGGTCGGATAGCCCGCTGCTTCGTGGGACTCATAACGATCAATCAACACATTGTTGAGCCTTGAACTCAGCGCGTCCGGCTCCTGGCTCCAGCGCACGGCAGAAGCTGGAGAGCAGACGCCACAGAGATTCGGCGATTGCCCGGTCACATAGGACGACAGATGACAACGGCCCTCGGCCATGATGCACAGACTGCCGAAGGCAAAGACCTCCACCGGAACCGGGCTGGCCTCGGCGACCTGACGTACCTGGTTCAACGACAGCACGCGCGGCAGCACGGCACGGCGAATAGCATAGTGCTGGTGGTAGAAATCCAGCGCGGCGGCATTGGTCGCGGAGCCCTGTACCGACAAGTGCAGCGGCAGTTGCGGATGCACGCGACGGGCATAGGCCAGCACCCCCGGATCAGCGGCAATCAGGGCATCCACCCCGAGATCAGCGGCCTGATCGACAGCCCGTTGCCAGCGCTTCCAACCGTCGGGTAGCGCATAGGTATTGACGGCGATATACAGCTGTTTGCCGGCACGGCGGATCAACTGCAGTCCGTTTTCAAGTTGGCTATCGGTGAAGTTCAGGCCAGCGAAATGCCGCGCGTTGGTATCATCGCGAAAACCGGTATAGACCGCATCGGCGCCTTGGCGAATGGCGGCTTTCAGCGCCGGCAGACTGCCGGCGGGACAGACCAGTTGCATAGTTGGCTCCCTGGGTCAGATCAAACGGCACTGTGCCGCAGCAGGCGTGCTCGGTCCTTGATACGGATCAATAGAGCAGTTCGGAGAGGGGCCAGTAACGCACCGGATCGCCGTGACCCAATGTCGCATTGGCGCCAATATCGGCCAGACCATCCGCCCAACTGGCTGCTGCGAGCATGGCTGAGCCCTGCTGCGGGTGCAGAATGACCTGCTGACCGGTTGCGCCTGTCTGCAACCTGGCGCGCAGAAACTGGCGCCGCGGCTTGGCCTTGGGCCAGTCAAAAGCCGCAGGCATCAACCAGCCGGTCGATGCTGGCTCATCCCGTCCCTGGGCCTTGAGCAACCAGGGCCGGGCAATGATCAAGGCAGTAATCCAGACCGCCACCGGATTACCTGGCAGGCCGATCCAGGGCGTTCCGGCCACCGCACCGAAAGCCAGCGGCTTGCCCGGCTGAATCGCCAGTTGCCACAGATCGAGTCGCCCAAGCTGTTGTACCGCGGCTTTCAGATGATCTTCCTCGCCTACTGACACACCGCCGGAGCTGATCAGCACGTCGGCATTGGCTGCGGCGGCCAGTAGTTGTTCGCAGGTCTGAGACAGACTGTCGGGCATGACCCGCATCTCGCTAAGCTGGCAGCCCCAGCCCTGCAGCAGGTTGGCCAGCGTCTGCTGGTTGGCGTTGTAGATCTGGCCCGGCGCCAGCGGCTGACCCGGTTCACGCAGTTCATCGCCGCTGCTCAGCAGCGCCACACGCAGCGGCCGGTAAACCGGTAGCTGGTCAATCCCCTGGCTGGCCAGCAGCCCCAGGTCCTGGGCACGCAAACGCCGTCCTGCCGACAATAGCAAGGCGCCGGCGCTGCTCTCCTCGGCGCGTTTGCGCACATGCTGACCCGGTTTTACCGGCGGTAGTTGCACGCCAGCGGCGTGCAGTTGCACGTCCTCCTGGGCCACCACGGTATCGGCCAGAGCGGGTAAAGGCGCGCCGGTAAAAATACGCACTGCGTGGCCGGCCGTCAGGGCCGCTGCGGCTTCCCCTGCGGCAATGCGCCCAGCCAACGGCAACCAGCCGCCTGCAGCAGGCAGATCAGCGGAGCGCAAGGCATACCCATCCATCGCACTGTTGTCCCAGGCCGGGCTATCCAGACGCGCGAACTGGGGCTCAGCCACTATCCGTCCACTGGCCGCGTCGAGCGCTACCCACTCGCTGGGCGGTGGAGCCGGCGCCTGAGCCAGCAGGCGTGCTATGGCTTCATCGACCGGCAGCCATTTCTGCCCGTGCGGGCGTTCGCAGGTGCAGGCGGTCATGCCCGTGTACCACAGCTAGCCAACGCCTGCGTCTGGGTCAAGCTCAGGTGCGGCACCACATTGCAGGGTTTGCTGCGCGCATCCAGTTGCGTGACGAGAATGCCATCCCAGGCGGTGCGGCAAGCCCCTGGCGAGCCAGGCAGGCAACAGATCAGCGTGCCATTAGCAAACCCTGCCAGGGCACGGGATTGCACGGTCGAGGTGCCAATCTCGGCAAAGGACAGTTGCCTGAACAACTCGCCAAAGCCGTCCATGACCTTGTCGAACAGCGGGCTGAGCGCTTGCGGAGTATTGTCCCGGGCGGAAAAGCCGGTGCCGCCGGTAATCAGCACCACAGCTATGTGCGGATCGGCTATCCATTGCGATACCTGGGCGCGAAGAAGGTAGATATCGTCGATACACAGCTGGCGGTCGGCCAAGTGATGACCGGCGCTGTGCAGGCGATCAACCAGGGTCTGGCCGGAGTCATCGGTTGCCAGTGAGCGGGTATCACTGACGGTCAGCACGGCTATGGGTAACGGGGTGAATTCGGTCTGTCGCAGGTGGGACATGGGCGCTGCTCCAAAGGGCTTTGCCGCAGCATGACAAGGCAGGAGCAGGTACTGTATTCCCCCTTGGGGGTAGCTCAGCAGGGCATTATGGGCAGCGCCACTTGTCCAAGGCTTGCGTATCACTCTCGCGGGCATCCACCCAGCGCGGGCCCTCGGCGCTGTCTTCCTTCTTCCAGAAGGGTGCACGGGTTTTCAGGTAATCGATAATAAAATGGCAGGCCTCGAAGGCCGCCGCCCGGTGTGCGGAGCTGACGCCGACAAAGACGATCGGTTCGCCCGGCTCCAGGCGCCCAACCCGGTGCAATACCTCGACGCTGAGCAGCGGCCAACGCGCCTGGGCCTGCTGGACTATGCTGTGCAGGGCCTTTTCGGTCATGCCCGGATAGTGTTCGAGCAGCATGCCCGCCACATCCTGACCGTCATTGAAGTCGCGCACATAGCCGGTAAAACCGACCACCGCCCCTACCCCGAGTTGCTGGGCGTGCAGGCGGTTGAGCATGGCGCCGGGATCAAAACAGGCGGTCTGGACAGTAACCGTCATATCAACCCCCGGTCACGGGCGGGAAAAAGGCCACTTCGTCGCCATCCTGCAGCGGCGCATCGAGGCTGACCATCTCCTGGTTCAGGGCGCACATCAGCCGTGGTTCGGCCAGCACCTGCCAGTCTTCACCCCGGCTCAGCAGTGCGTCACGCAGGGCGCGCAGGTTGCTTAACTCGGGTGACCAGGCCAGCTGTTGCTGCTCGACGCCGAGCACCTCACGGTAGCGGGCAAAAAACTGCAGATTGATCATGGCGCCTCCCCGCTCTGCTGGGGTTCTGCCTGATAGTGCCCGCTCTTGCCGCCGAGCTTTTCCAGCAAGCGGGTCGATTCGATGACCATGCCCTTGTCCACCGCCTTGCACATGTCATACAGGGTCAGGGCGGCGACACTGGCGGCGGTCAGGGCTTCCATCTCGACCCCGGTCTGTCCGGCCAGCTTGCAGCGTGCGGTGATGCGCACCGCATCAGGCAGCTCTGCGCTCAATTGCACCTTGATACTGGTCAACAGCAGCGGGTGACAGAGCGGAATCAGTTCATGCGTGCGCTTGGCCGCCATGATGCCGGCGATGCGTGCCACGGCAAACACGTCACCCTTGGGGTGGCCGCCCTGCTGGATCATCTGCAGGGTCTCGGGGCGCATGCGCACCAGTGTCTCGGCTAGCGCTTCGCGTTCAGTGTTGGCCTTGGCGGTCACATCGACCATATTGGCCTCGCCCTGGGCATTCAGGTGCGTCAACATCGGCTCATCCTGTTCAAAGGTCATGACCGCTACTTTACCGAAATACCGAGGGGCAGACATTACCTCTGTTGGGGCATTACCGGATCGGGCCGGACTTGCGGCGCGCAGGCCGTTCAGCGACGCAGACTGTCCGGCGGGGTCAGATAATCGCTGCTGCTGCCGCGCCTGTCCTTGCTGGCGTCAATCTCCAGCCGGGCAATGCTGCGCAGGTGCACCTCGTCCGGACCATCGGCAATCCGCAGGGCACGGGAGGCTATCCAGAGATCCGCCAGCGGCGTATCGGGGGTCAGGCCCATGGCGCCGAACACCTGCATGGCCCGGTCCACCACCCCGGCGAGCATGCCTGGCACCACTGCCTTGATCATGGCGATTTCCCGGCGTGCGGCCCTGGCGCCTACCTCATCAATCATCCAGGCGGTTTTCAGCACCAGCAGGCGGGCCTGTTCGATTTCCATGCGCGAGCGGGCGATCCAGTCACCGATACTGCCGTGCTGGTGCAGGTAGCGGCCGAAGGTCTTGCGCTCCTGGGCGCGGTCAACCATCAGCTCCAGTGCCAGCTCGGCCATACCGATGGCGCGCATACAGTGGTGGACGCGGCCGGGGCCAAGGCGGGCCTGGGCCATCATGAAGCCGTCGCCCTCCTGCCCAAGCAGATTGCTCACCGGCACCCGTACATTGCGCAACAGCAGTTCACTATGACCTTCAGGGGCAATGTGGTGCATCACCGGGATATTGCGCAGCAACTCCACCCCGGGGGTATTGAAGGGCACGATGATCATGCTTTGCTGGCGGTGGGCGTCCGCTTCCGGATCGGTCTTGCCCATGACAATCAGGAAGGCGCAATCCGGGTGCGAGGCATTGGTGATAAACCATTTGCGCCCATTGATGACGTACTCGTCGCCTTCACGACGGATCAAGGTCTGGATATTGCTGGCATCGGATGAGGCCACATCCGGCTCGGTCATGGCAAAGGCCGAGCGGATCTCCCCGGCCAACAGTGGCTGCAGCCACTGGCGGTTCTGCTCCGGGCTGGCAAACATATGCAAGAGTTCCATGTTGCCGGTATCCGGGGCATTGCAGTTGAACACCTCCGAAGCCCAACTGACGCGGCCCATGATTTCCGCTAACGGCGCATAGTCCAGATTACTCAGACCGCGCCCCGGCTCATCAGGCCGCAGGCTGGGCAGAAACAGGTTCCACAACCCCTCCTCCCTGGCCAGCGCCTTTAGATCAGCCATAAAGGATACCGGGTACTGTCCGGCGGCGACTTCCTGCTGCCAGGCGCCAATACGCGGGACTATGTGGGTGTCGAGAAAATCCCTGAGCTGGTGGCGCAGGGCCTGGGTGTTGGCGTTATAGGCAAAATCCATGATGCATTCCTCTTGAACGTGACCCTTGAGCTGAGGTCTGACGGCTGTCATTTGACCTTCACAGAGCTTGGGCAAACTGAGGACAACTGGCCAAAGACTTCTGGAAAGGGTATCTTGAGCGCCTACCAAACTCAGTTAAATAGATCAGATGAATGCTGTATTTGATCTGAATCAAGCCTATCTATTTAATCCCGAGCATGAATAACAGGCCATAAATAGCTTTTAACTATCTATCGCTTAGCTTGAATTTATTTCATTTCCCTATGGGAGAGACGTATATTTCACACGTCTTCCAAACCTGCCTATCCAATCAATCAAGGAGATTACTCATGACGACTATCATCAATACTGAAGTCAAACCCTTCAACGCTACCGCTTTCCATGGCGGCGAGTTCGTTCAGGTCAGCGAAGCCGATCTGAAAGGCAAGTGGTCCGTCGTATTCTTCTACCCGGCTGACTTCACCTTTGTTTGTCCGACCGAGCTGGGCGACCTGGCTGACAACTATGCCGAATTCAAGAAGCTGGGCGTGGAAATCTACTCGGTATCCACTGATACCCACTTCACGCACAAAGCCTGGCACGACAGCTCCGAAACCATCGGCAAGATCCAGTACCCGATGATTGGCGATCCGACCGGTGCCATTACCCGCAACTTCGGAGTGATGATCGAAGAAGCCGGTCTGGCTGAGCGCGGTACTTTTGTGATCGATCCCGAAGGCAAGATCCAGATCGTTGAAATCAATGCCGGTGGCATTGGCCGTGACGCTTCCGAACTGCTGCGCAAGGTAAAGGCTGCCCAGTATGTTGCTGCCCACCCAGGCGAAGTCTGCCCGGCCAAGTGGAAAGAAGGTGAAGCTACCCTGGCTCCGTCTCTGGACCTGGTTGGCAAGATCTAAGCACGCGCCGCACACCCGACCCGCCGCCGTGTAAAGCACTGCGGTCGGCGGGCCGGGTTTTTTATTGCCTGCATTTCATACATATCAGGATGGACACGCTCATGTTGGACGCGAATCTGAAAAAACAGTTGGACACGTACCTGCAGAACATCGTTAAACCGATTGAACTCAGCGTGTCCGTCGATGACAGCCCGAAAGCACAGGAGCTACATGCCCTGGCTGTTGAAATTGCCGAAATGTCGAGCAAAATCGGTCTGGTTGCCAGCGCCAATCAGCGCACGCCAAGCATGGCCGTTGCCGTGGCGGGAGAAGCGCCGCGCGTGCGCTTTGCCGGCATCCCGATGGGCCACGAATTCACCTCGTTGGTACTGGCTCTGCTGCAAACCGGCGGACACCCCTCCAAGGCTGATCCGGCGCTGCTTGAGCAGATCCGCAATCTGGAAGGTCAGTACCATTTCGAAACCTATATTTCCCTGTCCTGCCAGAACTGCCCCGACGTCGTTCAGGCCCTGAATCTGATGGCCACACTGAACCCGAACATCAGCCATGTGATGGTCGACGGTGCGCTGTTCCAGGGCGAGGTAGAAAGCCGTCAGATCATGGCGGTACCGGCTGTTTATATGAACGGTGAACTCTTTGGCCAGGGCCGGATGAGTCTGGCGGACATCGTAAACAAGCTGGATACCGGCGCAGCCAAGCGCAAGGCCGCGGAGCTGAGTGAACGTGCACCCTACGAAGTACTGATTGTGGGTGGCGGTCCCGCCGGTGCCGCTGCGGCTATTTACGCCGCGCGTAAGGGTATCCGTACTGCACTGGTAGCCGAGCGCTTTGGCGGCCAGGTGCTGGACACCGTGGGTATCGAGAACTTCATCTCCGTGCCCTATACCGAGGGCCCTAAGCTGGTCGCCCACCTTGAGCAGCACGTCAAGGAATATGACGTTGACCTGATCACCGAACAACAGGCCAGCAAGTTGATTGGTGGCGAGCTGCTCAAGGTGGAACTGGCCAGCGGTGCAACTCTGAGTAGTCGTTCGGTTATTCTCGCCACGGGTGCACGCTGGCGCGAAATGAACGTGCCCGGCGAGCAGGAATACCGTGGCAAGGGTGTAGCCTACTGCCCACACTGTGATGGCCCGCTGTTCAAGGGCAAGCGCGTAGCAGTGATCGGCGGAGGCAACTCAGGTATTGAGGCGGCCATCGATCTGGCCGGACTGGTCGAGCACGTAACAGTGCTGGAGTTCAGCGACACCCTGCGTGCCGACGAAGTGCTGCTGCGCAAGGCCCGCTCCATGCCCAATCTGACCATCATCAAGAACGCTCAAACCACCGAAGTGCGAGGTGATGGCAACAAGGTGAATGGCCTGACCTATATTGACCGGGTCAGCGGTGAGAGCAAGCAGATCGACCTGGCCGGAATTTTTGTGCAGATTGGCCTGGTGCCCAATACCGAGTGGCTGAAAGACAGCAGCCTGACCTTGAGTCGGCACGGCGAGATTGAGATTGACAGCCGTGGCGCCACGTCAATGCCGGGCGTTTTCGCCGCGGGCGACGTGACCAACGTACCGTTCAAACAGATCATTATTGCCATGGGGGCTGGTTCAACGGCCGCACTGGGTGCTTTTGATCATCTGATCCGTACACCCAGCCCACAGACAGCCCATGCATCCAGCGAGGTGGAGACCGCCTGAGCTATCTGTGATCAAAAAAGCCGCATCAATCGATGCGGCTTTTTTACGACGCTGTAAACAGTATTAACCGCCCGCTTCCAGCCAGAGCTTCTCCAGCCCGGCAAAACCCCAATCCTCAGGGCTTTCACGGGACACAATCGTATCCACCACGCCCTTTGCCGCCAGATCGATCTGCTCCAGCGGGACCTTCTGACGCAACCTGATCGAATAGAACACACTCAAACGCGGCGTCAGCAAAGACTGCTGCCCTTGTTCGATAACCACAGCCAGGCGCTCCGATTTCAGCCGAACCAATGAGCCCACCGGATAGATACCGAGCATGCGCACAAAGAGCTTGAACAGAACAGGATCGAAATGCCCCTGCCAACTGGCCATGCGACTCAGCGATTCGGCCGGATCCCAGCCTGATTTGTAAGGACGATTGGAGGTAATGGCATCGTAGACATCACAGATCGCCCCCATACGGGACAACAAGCTGATGCGATCTCCGGCCAGCTTCGCAGGGTAGCCTGTACCATCAACCTTTTCATGGTGATGCAGGCACACATCCAGCACTTCAGTCGGAATATTTCCGATTTGCATCAATAGCGCATGCCCCTTCTCGGGATGACTGCGCATGATGGCAAACTCGTCATCCGTCAACTTGCCCGGCTTGTTCAGTACCGCTTCGGGCATCAGCGCCTTGCCGGTATCGTGCATAAGACCGGCCATACCTGCCAGCCTGACGGTGTCCTCATCACAGCCGTACTGGCGAGCCAAGCCAAGCATCAGCGCAGCCACAGCCACTGAGTGCATATAGGTGTACTCGTCCTTATGCTTGACCCGAGCCACGCTGATCAGGGCATGGGTATTGCGGTGCAAGGAACTGGACATATCACCAATCAGTTCCATCAGTCCCTCGGTTTGCAGGGCCTTGCCCATTCGCACATCGGCAAACATATCCAGCACCGCACGCTTGCCTTTACCGATGATCTGCCGGGCCCGTTCTACTTCATCCTGCATGCGGCATGGACGCAGGTCTTGCATCTGCTCGGACGACTGAAGCGGAATGGGCTGCGCTGGCTCGGGTAACAGGTCTGCAGCAGGCTCGGATTGCAGCTCAAGGGAACCGGCATCCTCGACGTCGACGCCGCGTTCGGTATCAATAATGATTTCGAGAACAGAACTGGCCAGCAGCTTGTCCAGGCTTGCCTGATCCTCGATCAAAAGCTGCCTGGACCAGAAGGGGTGATGCATCCAGGGGCCACAGAGCTTGTGCACGAAGATACCAATGCGCGCCTGGCGGGTAGAAATGGTTTTGAGCATGGATTGTGACGTGGCCTGATGACTCAAACGGCACTACGCTGTGCAGCGCCTTCAAACTGTCAATGTGCCAGTATAGTACAGCTTGGGCGCTACAAACTGTCGCCTGGTGGCAGTAAATCAATACAATTTGAAAAATCAGCCCCCATGTTGTCAGTCAGTTCTTCGGGGGCAAATCGGGCAAGACAGCCGCCGCCCTTGATCTGCGGCGCCACTGCAACAGCGGCGCTCAAGGGATCTGCGGTATCATCTGCAGATGTTGCGAACAGCTCGCTATTTAGGTGCACCATGTTCATTGTATGCCTTGACTGCCCGCAGAATATCACGCCGGCTGATCTGGCCAACCAGCAGGCCTTCATCCATTACCGGCAAGCGCCGACGACCTTTGTGGATAAAATGCTCTGCTGCCTTGACGATGTCGGCGTCGGCATCAATGCTCTCGACCACATCGGTCATGACCGAACGCACAGTCCCGCCTGCCTCTTCAAAGTAGCTGCCACTGAGAATCCCGCGCAAACAGTCGCTTTCCGACAAGAGCCCGAGCAGATGACCATCCGCATCAACCACGGGTGCACCTGAAATGCTGTTACCCAATAGCACATCAATGGCCTTGAACAGGCTCATGTCGGGCGAAAAAGTGATCAGATCGCGCGTCATGTAATCCCGCACCTTGACTGACTTGAGCATACCGTATCCTTCCCCTGATTGTGTCTGTGGCCCTGATTACCTGTCTCAACCAAAGACCACTGTCTTGTTATCGTGAACCAACACCCTGTCTTCCAAGTGATAGCGTAAACCACGCGAAAGTACCATTTTTTCAACGTCTTTTCCGAGCCTGACCATGTCATCGGCATTGTGCCTGTGACTGATGCGCACCACATCCTGCTCGATGATGGGCCCGGCATCCAGTTCATCAGTGACGTAATGACAGGTAGCCCCGATCAGTTTGACTCCGCGCTGCGCTGCCTGGTGATAGGGACGCGCACCGACGAATGAGGGCAGAAAGCTGTGGTGAATATTGATCACACGGTTGGCATAACGCTGACAGATATCGGCGGGCAGGATCTGCATGTAGCGTGCAAGGACAATGCAATCAGCCTGCTGGGCATCAATCAGGCTCGCCACCTTGGCAAAGGCCGGCGCCTTGTCATGCGGGTTGACGGGCACATGGTGGAAGGGAATGCCGTGCCATTCGACCATGCTGCGCAGATCATCGTGATTGGAGATAACACTGGTGATGTCGCAATCAAGCTCACCGCTGTGCCAGCGATGCAGCAGATCCGCCAGACAGTGTGATTCCTTGCTGGCCATCAGAATGACTTTCTTGCGCTGCGCCGAATCACTGACATGCCAATCCATTTCAAACTCGCGGGCGATTGGCGCAAAAGCCGTGCGCAATCCTTCCAGGTCAAAAGGCAAGGAGTCCGCCTTGACTTCATGGCGCATGAAAAACCAACCGGACAGGTTATCAGAGTGATGATTGGCTTCAGTAATCCAGCCATTATAGGTAGCCAATACATTACTGACCTTGGCAACGATTCCCACACGGTCAGGGCAGGCAATAACCAATCGAAAAGTGCGCATTACTCTTGCTCCAGCGGGCAAGCCCGTTGCGTTGAAAACCGACATTCTATCCTGTCAGCATGACAATAACAGCCTCGCTATCACAGAAATCCGCGCCAATAAGAACAGCCCCGGGCACAGAACCACTTCATTGAATAGTTACATTTGCTCCTTAACTTACCCATCAACTTCGCGACTGCCGTTGTATAAATATTAACCATGCAATATACTTCGCAAGTTATAACTTCAAACCCCGATTCAAGGTAACTTACATGTCTACTCTTCAAGAATACCGCCAACTTCAACAGACCGTTCGCGATCTGACCGAGCGCATGAACTCACTCTCCAACGATTCGCGCCTGAAACAGGAAATTGAATTCGAAGAGAAACTTCGTCAGCTGATGGGTCAGTACAGTAAATCATTGAAAGATGTGGTTGCCATTCTTGATCCCGACAACAAGCTGAACGCCTCCGGCAAGGCTGCCAAAGGCGCTGGCTCGGTCAAGCGCGCACGCAAGGTCAAACAGTACAAGAACCCGAATACCGGTGAAGTGATTGAAACCAAAGGTGGCAACCACAAGGAACTGAAGGCCTGGAAAGAGAAGTACGGCGCCGATAAAGTCGAATCCTGGGTCACCATTCTGGGTTGATCGGGCGCAAGCTCTTGCACACTGAATAAACCCCGCAGCAGCGGGGTTTATTTATTCCAACATCAAACTGTCATATGCAAAGTTTCCGCCCGTTGCAGTGCTTCTTTTTTCCACGAACGCAACAGGTCATGTTGTGCGCCATCGACCTGGTCAAGGGCCTTATCAATTTCCGCAAGAAAAGCCGCCAAAGTTATGGGTGCACCTGATAATTCTCCGCTCAGGCGTGATCGGCAGAAATCCCGCCAAGCTGAAACTTCACTGCCGGACAGCGTCCCGGGATAATTGCGCGCCCGATAACGAAAAAGCAGATCAGACAGACGTTGATCCTGCAGGGGCCAGGGCGTTTTAGCCAAGAGTTGTGGTTCGGCCTCTCGGATCAGAGCACTGGTACGCCGGTCTGCGTCACTGATAAACCCATCGTAGAGCTGTTGTTCAACATCGGATTGATCCCCCCCCTGCCCTTCGCTGCGGTAAATCTCTGCCAGGGCCTGAGCTTGAACACCACGCAGGGATGCCACTTGCCGTGCACGGGCCAGTAACAGGTTCATATCAAGGTCCAGACGTTCGATGTCGTCAGGGCGCAATACCTTGATATCAGCCAGCATCGGGCACTTGTTGATGTGCACCAATTTCAATCCCGGACGCACCTCACCTTCTGCCAGGTCCTCAGTTCGAGTGTAAAGCCGCTCGCGCAATTGCTCCGCCGTCAGGTCCGTCAGCATCTGGGGATCAACCTGTAAATCCCAGACAATCAGCGCATTGCGATTGACCGGGTGCCAGGCCAGAGGCATCACCAAGGCCAGGTTGTGCCGTTCGCGCGAGAAGCGGCCCGACACATGCACCAACGGCCGCACAGCCTGCAGATCTATCAGCGCACTGACCCGGTGCTTGCTGCGCAAACTCAACAGATAGTCAAAGAGCTTGGGCTGTGCGGCTTTCAGACAGCGGGCCAGGGCAATGGTCGCGCGCACATCGGCCAGCGCATCGTGGGCCTGGCCATGATCAATGCCATTGGCCGCCGTGAGCAACTCCAGGCGCAGGCTGACCATGCCCTCCTGCTCGGGCCATTGAATGCCATCCGGACGCAGTGCGTGGGCTGCGCGCATAGCCTCCAGCAAATCCCAGCGACTGTTGCCGCCCTGCCACTCACGGGCATAGGGGTCATGAAAGTTGCGATAGAGGCTGAAGCGGGTCATCTCGTCATCGTAGCGCAGGCTGTTGTAGCCAACACTGCAGGTGCCCGGCTCGATCATCTGCGCATGCAGGCGACCAATAAAATCGGCTTCGGATAAACCCGAAGCCAATCTCTGCGGTCTGATTCCGGTCACCAGACAGGCCATCGGATGCGGCAGGATGTCGTCTGACAAGCGACAATCAATACACAGTGGCTCGGCAATTTCGTTCAGTTCGGCGTCGGTGCGCACACCGGCAACCTGAACCGGTCGGTCACGCCGCGGATCAATGCCCGTGGATTCAAAGTCGTACCAGAAAAACGAATCAGCCATGATGTCACCCTGCGCAAAACTGCAGGGTAACCCATGGGGACGGATCAGGCATCCACAGGATGAGAGAAGCTGAAATACCGTTCCAGCGCGTCGGCCAGTGCGGCAAAGGACCTGTGATTCTCGGTGATGCTGAATCCACTGTCGTAGTGACCGGGGGTTTCATCAGCCCGGCACCAGTGACTGACTGCGGTAAAGTTGATGATATCGGGATCACTGGAATCGGATGGTAGCCGTAACTGCATCGAATAGGCCGCCCCCAGCAGCAGCGGCAAACTACTGATCAGCATGAAACCATCGCGGGAAATATTGCCAATAAAGCCCATGGGCTTGCCGGTATGGGCATTGAACACCTGCAAGTAACCGGTCAACTGCTGGCGGGAAATAAGACGTTGATCCTGATGACCTGATGGATCAACCAGTGGGGGTAATGGCAGCATGTCAGCAACGCTCCTGAATTTGCGTTTCAAGTTCTGACCTTCGCTGTTGGACGCGACTACGATCGACTTCTACCTTTTTACCGCTGGCGTCGGTTTCATACCAGAAAACCCTGCTGTCATATCGTGCCAATTCTCTGCCCATGCGTTCACAGGCTTCCCGCTGCTGGGCCAAACGCTGGGCCTGGGCGGCCTGCTCGGCACTGCGCTCCTCACGCCGGACCTCCATGAGCCGACGCATGGCCTCCTCACTTTGGCGAACCGAGGCATCACGTTCAATGACCTGCGGGTTGACCTCAATACGCTCGGCGCCCTGTTGCGGCCGTTCACCAAAGTGCACACGGCCCTGATCATCAACCCAGCGGTAAATTTCGGCGTGCACTGGCACTGACAACAACAGGGCTGGCACTAGCCATAAGAACCTGTGCATACACAGCCTCCTTCTGTGCATCAGCCGGACCACCCGGCAGATTAAAGCAGCAGGATACGCCTGAGCAGGCGCTGGTCAAGTACAACGCGGATCTCGCGCAGACCTCAGGGCCTGGCGTCGCTGCCTGGGGCGAAATGACCGAGCTGCTGCAAGGTTTGCAGACGGGCGGCAGCGCGAAAACTGTACTCGCTGGACGGATAGTGTCGCTGTATGAACAGGTAGGTCTGAGCTGCATCCAGATAAAGTGACTGGCGCTCAAGACACAAGCCGCGCAGCAAGGTCACTTCCGGCTGACGCTGGTGAGCACGGTAGCGCGGGCGGCGTTCCGCGCTGGACAGCTGCAGATAGACCTCATCACAGTTGCCCATTTCATAGGCCCGATAGGCATTATTGATATCAGCGTCATGGTTGGTTGAAGTGCAACCGGCCAAGCCCAGGACCAGCCCGATAAAGAGGATTTTTTTCATAACCACAGTCACCTTGTTGAGTTGCCAGCGTATCGGCCGGCAACAGACTTTCTGAAGCGATTTTGATCAAGGTCAGTGTCAAAGCAACACGCTGTGCACTATGGTATGTGCATCAGTTGCCCACGTCGGCAAGACCGCAACACAAGGAGCAAAGCCATGCATATCCAGCACATGCTGGTCATTATCGACCCTACCAGCGAGGGCAACCAACCTTGCCTGCGCCGTGCCGAGGAAATCGCCGGGCATTTTCCCCGGGCCCGCATCACCCTGTTCATGTGCGACTACAATGCGGCGCTGGATGGTGGCTTGCTGTTCGATACACGCGGACTGGAAAAGGCGCGCGCTTCACTGATTGACCATCGCCGGCAGCAGCTCGACAAGCTGGCACTGCCATTGCGTGAAAAAGGCATTCAGGTTGATGTCGAGGCCGTCTGGGGCAAACGCCTGGATCGCCACCTGTTGCGCGCTGTGGCCGAACACAAGCCCGACCTGGTATTGAAAACCACCCATCATCACAACCTGATCAAACGACTGCTGCTGTCCAACACCGACTGGCAGCTTATCCGCTTCTGCGAGGCGCCCCTATGGCTGGTCAAGCGTGCCGATCAGCCGTTGAAAAACCTCTGTGCCAGTATCGATCCGCTGCATGAAGCCGACAAGCCGGCCAGCCTGGACCTGAAGCTGATCAGCACAACCCAGGGATTGGCCAGTCAACTCGGAGCCAGCATGCAGCTTGTACATTGCTATAACCCGCTACCGCGCACGCTGGTGTTTGATGCAAGTGTGATCGCCGATTACGACGGTTATGCCGGTGACGTGCGTCAACGCCATGCTCAGGCCTTCGAACAGATGGCCGACGCCCTGCGGATTGCCCCCACAACCCGCCATCTATTGCAGGGCTACCCGGAAGAAGTCATTCCACCTTTTATTGAAGATCAACAGGTCAACCTGCTGGTCATGGGCGCCGTCTCGCGTTCACGGCTGGACAGCGCGCTGCTGGGGCATACCGCAGAACGCCTGCTGGACGAGTGTGGCAGCGACATTCTGGTCATCAAGCCAGACGGCTTTACCGACCCGAGCAAGCCACGGGACTGAGTTCAACCCGCCAACAGCGCTGTTGCCTCGGCAGCCAGACGGCGAATGGCAGGCCAATCCCCGGTTTCAATCAGTGACCGGGGAGCCATCCAGGTACCTCCTACCGCCATGACATTGTCCAGGGCCAAATAACTCGCCACGCGATCCGGGCTGATCCCGCCAGTAGGACAAAAGCGCACGCCCTGAAAAGGACCGGAGAACGAGCGTAAGGCCTGAACGCCGCCGCACACCTCAGCCGGAAACAGTTTGAAACGGCGATAACCAAGCCGATAGCCCATGAGAATTTCCGAGGCCGTGGCCACACCCGGCAACAAGGGCACCGGGCTCTCCAACCCCAGCGTCAGCAACTCGTCGGTACAACCGGGCGTCACCACAAACTGCGCGCCGGCATCCAGTACCGATTGAAACTGACGACCATCCAGAACCGTACCCGCGCCAATACAAAGCTCAGGGCGCTGCTGTCGTAACAGGGCAATGGCCGGCAAGCCCAGCGGCGTGCGCAGGGTAATCTCCAGCGTGGTGATACCGCCCGCCGCCAGGGCATCAGCCAATGGCAGAATCGTCTCTTCAGACTGGATGCTGATAACCGGCAAAAACCGGGCATGGGCAAAGATACCGTCCAGCGTGCGTGTATTGTCAGACAGGTTCATGCTGCTCCTGTTGGCCTCATGGGCTGTAGTAAATAGCCAGTGGCGGCTGCAGGAAGGCGCTCACTGGCACCTGCTCCGGCGCGGCAGCAAAAGCCTGGCACAGACGCTGATACTTATCCTCACCGCAGATGACCAGCAGTTGCAAGTCCGCGCTGTGCAGGGCGGCGCCGGTCAGCGTCAGCCTTGGACTCTGACCGACGGGAAACACGGCGGCACAGTGCTGCTCTGCCTGATCACTGAGCAGTGTCGCCAGCCCCGGCAGACCGGGGAACAATGAAGCACAATGCCCATCCACACCCATACCCAGCACGCAAAGACTGAGCGCCGGCAAGGCCTTCAAATGCGCATCAGCCTCTGCGGCATCGGCTTGCGGGCTGTCGCCACGGTACAGCGGCAGCCAGTTCACCTGCTCCATTACCCTGGGCATGCAGCGCCTGAGCAGACCGACGTTGCTGTCAGGATGCGAGGCGGGTACCCAGCGCTCATCGACCAGGGTCAAGGTGACCCGCTGCCAATCCAGCGCCTGTTGATCGAGCAGGCGCAAATAAGCCTCCGGGCTGCGACCACCGGACAAGGCCAGACTCGCCGCCCCGCTGACACTGATGGCCTGGCGCAATGTGTCGGCAATGCGCTCGGCTACGGCCACAGCCAGCTGCGCCGAATCATCGGCAACATGCAAGGACAGAGCCCGCTCGGCGACCAGATGTTCAAGTCTCATCAGGCGTCCGCCCATCGGCTGCAGCCAAGCCGGCAGTAAAGCAACTGGCGCCCTGCTCGGCCGAGCTCACAGCCCCGCGCATGAAGGCAAACAACTCGCGCCCCCAGCCTGTCCTGACCGACTCGGGCGCTTGTACCGGCTCACGGGCCAGCCATTGCACCGGTTCTACAGCCACCTCAAGCTGACCCGACGCCGCATCGAGACTGACCATATCCCCATCCCGCAGGCGAGCCAGGGGGCCACCGGCGCAGGCTTCAGGGCATAGGTGAATGACTGCCGGTACCTTGCCCGAGGCCCCCGACATGCGCCCGTCCGTCACCAGGGCAACACGAAAGCCGCGGTCCTGCAGCAAACCAAGGTAAGGCGTCAACTTGTGCAATTCCGGCATGCCATTGGCGGTCGGCCCCTGAAATCGCAAAACTGCGACCAGATCCTGCTCCAGCTCGCCCGCCTTGAAGGCCGCAACAAAATCCTGCTGACTGGTAAAAATGCGACAGGGTGCCGTCACTTGCCAGTGCTCCGGTTTAACCGAAGAAACCTTGATGATCCCTCGGCCCAGATTGCCCTGAACCAGTCGCAGGCCGCCGTCCTGACTGAAAGGGTTGCCATGGCTGCGCAGAATGCTCTGATCCAGACTCTGCTGTGGCCCGTCTCGCCAGCGCAACCTTCCCTCATCCAGGAAGGGTTCCTGGGTATAACGGGCCAGACCTGGACCCGCTACGGTGTCCACATCGGCATGCAGCAAGCCGGCGTCCAGCAACTGACGGAACAGCCAGGCGGTACCGCCAGCGGCCTGGAACTGATTGATATCGGCAGTGCCATTGGGGTAGATCATCGCCAGACCGGGTACGCAAGCAGACAGTTGATCCATATCTTCCCAGCTCAACTGCAGGCCGGCGCACTGACCAATGGCAATCAGGTGCAGGGTGAGGTTGGTCGAGCCACCGGTAGCAAGCAGCATGACCAGCGCATTGATCAACGCCCGCTCATCCAGAATGGCAGACAGGTGCCCTGTGCCATTGCGCGCCAGCCTGACAACCTGGTGCGCAGCATGCTCGGTCAGCGCTGCGCGCAGCGGGCTGTGCGGATGCACAAAGGAAGCGCCGGGCAATTGCAGGCCCATGGCTTCCAGCAGCATCTGATTGGTGTTGGCCGTGCCATAGAAGGTGCAGGTACCAGGCCCGTGGTAGGCCTGCATTTCTGCTGCCAGCAACTCCTCGCGGCTGACCTTGCCCTCGGCAAATTGCTGCCTGATCTCGGCCTTGGCGCTGTTTTCCAGACCGGAACTCATGGGACCTGCGGGAACAAAGAGCACCGGTAGATGCCCGAAGCGCAAGGCCCCCATCAGCAAACCCGGCACGATCTTGTCACACACGCCAAGACACAGGGCGCCATCAAACAGGTTGTGCGACAGGGCAATGGCGGTGCCCATGGCAATCACATCGCGACTGGCCAACGACAGCTCCATACCCGGCTCACCCTGGGTCACACCATCACACATGGCAGGCACACCACCCGCTACCTGTCCGGTCGCGCCAATACCGCGCAAGGCGTGGCGCAACTGCTCGGGAAAGGTCTCGTAGGGCTGATGCGCCGAGAGCATGTCGTTATAGGCCGTAACCATGGCCACATTGACCTCATCCATCATGCGCAGGCGGTCCTTGTCCGCCGGCTGACAGGCCGCCAGGCCGTGGGCCAGGTTGCCACAGGGCAGACTGCGACGACCCTGCGGCCGTGCAGCCGCGTCCGCCATCTGCTGCAGATAGGCGGTACGGGTGGCCCGGCTGCGCTGGCGCAGCCGCTCGGTTACCTCAATGACTACCGGATGCATGGTCAAACCTCACTCGAACGCGAATGGCATCGGAGCCTGTCATGGTACCCTTTTATGATCTATTGTAATGACCATAATTCCGCCTCAACACCATAGGGACATGCCATGCCGTTGCGTCGCACCAAGATCGTTGCCACCCTGGGCCCCGCCACCAACAGCCGCGACCGGATTGCCGCACTGATTGATGCTGGCATGAATGTGGCGCGACTGAACTTTTCCCATGGCAATCCCGACGAGCACCGCGAGCGTGCCCGACTGGTGCGCGAAGTGGCCCGCGACAAGGGCGTGCATGTTGCCCTGCTGGGTGACCTGCAGGGACCCAAGATCCGCATCGCACGTTTCAGCGACGGTAGCGTCCAGCTGGATGCCGGCGAGCGCTTTCGTCTGTCGGTAAGCCACCCGCTGGACCAGGGCGACCAGGATATTGTCGGCATCGACTACCCGGAACTGGTGAATGACTGTCGCGCCGGTGACGAGCTGTTGCTGGATGATGGTCGCGTGGTGCTGCGGGTCGACAGTGTCGGTCGCGATGAAGTGCGCTGCACCGTTACCAGCGGCGGCATACTGTCCAACAACAAGGGTATCAACCGCCGTGGCGGCGGTTTGTCGGCGGCGGCACTGACTGACAAGGACCGATTTGACATCACCCTGGCTGCCGAACTGCAGATGGAATACGTGGCCGTCTCTTTCCCGCGCAATGCCGATGATATGCGTCTGGCACGCAAACTGCTCAAGGACTCCGAATCACAGGCCTGGCTGATTGCCAAGATCGAACGCGCCGAGGCCGTGGCCGACGAACAGGCCCTGGATGGACTGATCAGCGCCAGCGATGGCGTCATGGTAGCCCGTGGCGATCTGGGTGTGGAAATCGGCGACGCCGAACTGGTCGGCATCCAGAAACTCATCATCACCCGCGCCCGCCAGCAGAACAAGGTCGTGATCACTGCCACACAGATGATGGAATCGATGATCAATAGCCCGATGCCGACCCGTGCCGAGGTCTCGGACGTGGCCAACGCCGCACTGGATTACACCGACGCGGTCATGCTCTCGGCTGAAACCGCCGCAGGCAACTATCCGATCGAAGCGGTCAAATCCATGGACAGGGTCTGCCTCGGGGCAGAAAAGCACCCCACCAGTCAGCACTCCGGGCATCGCCTCAAGCAACAGTTCAGCCGCTGCGATGAAACCGTTGCACTGGCTGCCATGTATGCCGGCAACCACTTCCCCGGTGTTACCGCCATCATTACCTTGACGGAAAGCGGCTATACGCCACTGATCATGTCGCGCATACGCTCGCATCTGCCGATTTTTGCCTTGAGCCCGCATGCCGAAACCCTGGGCCGAGTGGCCCTGTTCCGCGGCGTCACCGGAATACGCTTCAATCCAGTGGAAATCACCTCCAGCGATGTCAATCAGGCCGCGGTCAACGCCCTGCTACAGGCCGGCCACGTCAAAGCCGGGGACTGGGTGATATTGACCAAGGGCGATGTCTACAACTCGCGCGGGGGCACCAATTCGATGAAGTTGTTGCAGGTGGGGGAACGGCTGGTCTGAAGACCAGCCGTTAGCTTGAAGCTTGAAGCTGGAAGTAAAAGCAACCGCACATGATCACGGGGTTTGCTTCTAGCTTCTAGCTTCTAGCTTCTAGCGAAGTTTAAATCTCCACCGCCAGACTGTCGGCGATCTTTTTCTGCCAGATGGCCGGGCCGGTGATATGTACCGACTCGCCCTTGGTGTCGACCGCGACGGTTACCGGCATGTCCTTGACCTCGAATTCGTAGATCGCCTCCATACCCATTTCCGGGAAGGCCAGTACCTCGGCCTTCTTGATCGCCTGTGCCACCAGGTAGGCCGCGCCACCCACGGCCATCAGATACACCGCCTTGTAATCCTTGATCGCTTCGATCGCAATGGGGCCACGCTCGGATTTACCGATCATGCCCAACAGACCGGTCTGATCGAGAATCTGACGGGTGAACTTGTCCATGCGCGTAGCCGTGGTCGGACCAGCAGGCCCCACTACTTCGTCACGCACCGGATCAACCGGGCCAACGTAGTAGATAAAGCGGCCTTTCAGATCGACCGGCAGTTGCTCACCGTTATTCAGCATCTCGACCATGCGCTTGTGCGCAGCATCGCGGCCGGTCAACATCTTGCCCGACAGCAATACCGTCTCACCGGTTTTCCATTCCAGCACATCTTCGGGCTTGAGGGTGTCCAGATTGACCCGGCGCACACCCGTACCCACCTCCCAGGTAATATCCGGGTAGGCATCAAGCGGCGGTGGCGCCAATACTGCTGGGCCACTGCCATCAAGAACAAAATGCGCATGACGGGTCGCGGCACAGTTGGGAATCATGCACACCGGCAAGCTGGCCGCATGGGTTGGATAATCCATGATCTTGACGTCCAGCACCGTGGTCAGACCGCCCAGACCCTGGGCACCGATGCCCAGTGCGTTGACCTTGTCCATGATCTCCAGTCGCAGCTCTTCCACCCGGTTCTGCGGGCCGCGCGCGCGCAGCTCGTGGATATCAATGGAGTCCATCAGTGACTGTTTGGCCAGCACCGCGGCTTTCTCTGCCGTACCGCCAATACCGATACCCAGCATACCCGGCGGGCACCAGCCAGCACCCATGGTCGGCACGGTCTTGATGACCCAGTCGACAATCGAGTCGGACGGGTTGAGCATGACCATCTTCGATTTGTTTTCCGAGCCACCGCCCTTGGCAGCGACGTCAAACTCGACGGTATCACCCGGTACCATCTGGTAATGAATGACCGCCGGGGTATTGTCCCTGGTGTTGGTCCGCTTGCCCGCCGGATCAGCCAGAATCGAGGCGCGCAGCACGTTCTCCGGCAGGTTGTAGGCGCGCCGCACACCTTCATTGATCATGTCGTCAAGACCCATGGTGGCGCCATCCCAGCGCACGTTCATACCGACCTTGACGAACACCGTGACAATACCGGTGTCCTGACAGATCGGCCGGTGGCCGGTGGCGCACATGCGCGAATTGATCAGAATCTGTGCCATGGCGTCACGCGCGGCGGGTGACTCCTCGCGCAGATAGGCCTCGTGCACGGCCTGGATGAAATCCACGGGGTGATAGTAGGAAATGTACTGCAGCGCGTCAGCCACGCTCTGGATCAGGTCGTCTTGCTTGATTAAGGCCATGCTCGGACAGGCTCCTCTTCTCTGACGGGTGGCTGAGCGCCAGGCCAACGGGCCATTGGCGTTGCCGGATTCACGGACAAGTCAGGGCGCCGGACGGGCTGCCTTGCCTTGAACAACAGGGTGGCCGATTATACCCGAGCTTGTTCTGCGAGGTAGTATTCCCGCAGGCTTTATTCATACGTCAGACCAAAGGACTAGGCAAAGCAGCCAGCCAGGGCTAGATTGATATCATTACGCCACTATGCGATAAGACAGGGAATCCCATGGCCGAGTCGGATCAAACGCTGGCAAGACAACAATCGCTCAGATTGCAGCGCTTCTACCTGGCTCAGTTGAACTACCTGATCACCTATATCGTCATAGCCGTGAGCTGGTTTACCGGACAATACCCAGCAGCTGCGGGCTATGCACTGAGTCACATCGTTATCGGCATACTCTGTCAGGGCAGTATTTATCTGATGCTACGCAGCGGTTTCAATCTGCGTTTTCGCGATCCCAGCCTGACCAGCCTGCAGATTGTCATAGCCATGTTGCTGTTGACCTATTTGTTGTTATTTACCCGCGAGTTTCTCAGTAGCCTGATCATGATCTATCCGATCATCCTGCTGTTCGGTGTATTCCAGTTATCCCGTCGTACCTTTGTGCTACATGCCGGTCTGGCTTTGCTGCTTTATGGCGTACTCTTGTCCTACCTGTACTGGCACTCAAGCACCCCACTATCATTGGCGGCGCTGGCCCTTGACTGGTTTGTACTCGCCTGTTTCCTTGGTTGGCTGAGTTTTTTCTGCAGCTATATTCGTGAACTGCGGGAGCGATTGCAGCGGCGCCATCAGACCCTGCAGCTGCACCAGGAAACCCTGAAAAACATGATGGGGCAACTGCAAACCCAAGCCGATACGGACAGCCTGACCGGACTGGTTAATCGCCGCTACTTTATCCAGGAAGCCGAACGCCGCATCACGTTGCTGGGGCCAGGCCAGAAGCTCGGCTTGGCGCTGATAGATCTGGACCATTTCAAGCGGATCAATGATCTGTATGGCCATGCAGTAGGTGATGAAGTACTGCAAGCCTTCGCGGCATTGGCCCGAGAAAGCTTGCGCAATGACGATGTGATCGCCCGCTTCGGGGGTGAGGAGTTCATTTTGCTGCTGCACAAGGCGGATTTGAGCAGTTTGCAGCATTGCCTGGAGCGAATCCGCCAAGGTTTTGCCGCACTGTGCTTCAGTAACCTGCCTGAGGGGGTACACTGCACGTTGTCGGCGGGTATGAGCATGATCGCCCAGGGCGACGACCTTGAGCAGCATATTCACTATGCTGACCAGGCGATGTATGCCGCCAAGGCATTGGGTCGCAACCGCTGTGAAGTTCACGAGACCAGCCATGCCTGAGATTCAACTACCGGACCGAACACTGCAGGCTGATGAGGGTGCCAACCTGCTCGACTGCTTGCTGGAAAATGGCATTGCCCTGCCCTGGTCATGCCGCGCCGGACACTGCCAGAGCTGCCTGGTGCAAAGCCTGGATGGCCGGATACCTGAGGCCGCGCATGCCCAGCTCAGCGTCGAGCAGCGGCAGTCGGGCTGGCTGCTGGCCTGTCAGTGCAGGATCGACTCAGCCATGCAGATCAAACCCTATGACCCCTCTCGCGACGGCATGACTGCCAGGATAGTCAGCCTGTCTCATTTGTCCGGTGATGTGCTGATTCTGCGCTTGAAGCCAGAACGGCCAGTGCGCTTCAAGGCTGGCCAGCACATGCTGCTGTGGCTGGCCAATGGGCTGTGCCGCCCCTATTCCATTGCCAGCCTGCCCAGTGAATCCGAACTGGCGTTCCATGTGCGCCTGCACCCGGCAGGCCAGTTCAGTGCCGCCATTGCTGCCTGCCAGGTCGGAGACAGGCTGAGTCTGTCGCCGGCCAGCGGGCACATGCACTACGACCCTGACTGGCAGGACAAGCCCCTTTTGCTACTGGCCAGTGGCACTGGTCTGGCACCCCTGCAGGCCATCGCCAGGCAGGCATTGCTTGAGGGTAACGGGCAACCGATGCAGATCTGGCACTGGAGTCATGGCAGCGCCGAGAGCTACTGGGGCGATCATTTGCAGGCGCTGAAGCTGGGCAGCCCGCAACTGGATGTTCATCTCGGCGACAGGGCCAATCTGGCTGCCGATCTGGCACATCTGCGACTTGTCTCACGGCGCACCCAGGCTTTAGTCTGCGGTTCATCCGCCTTTATCGAACAGGTACGCAAACGGCTTTTCATGGCCGGACTGGCTGCCCGCCAGATTGTTGATGAGGCCTTCCTCAACCGACGCCCTTGATGCCGCATCCAAGCCACTAACAGGAGCCCCCGTGACAGACCATCTGCTGATTGAACAGAGTGACCGCGTACTGACCCTGAGCATGCACCGTCCGGACAAGAAAAACGCCCTGACCCGCGCCATGTACAGCGCCATGGCCGAGGCAATCAATGCCGCCCAGTGCGATGACAGTATTCGCGCAGTGATTATCCAAGGCAGCAACAGCTGTTTTACCAGTGGCAATGACGTCGCCGACTTTATCTCGGTTCCACCCTCGGGCCCCGACAGCCCGGTATACCATTTCCTCAAGGCCATCTGTCATGCCCAGAAACCCCTTATTGCCGCAGTCAACGGACCGGCCGTCGGCGTCGGCACCACCTTGCTGCTGCATTGCGATCTGGTTTATGTCGGCGAGAAGGCTCGACTGAAAATGCCCTTCGTCAACCTCGGACTGTGTCCGGAAGCGGGCTCCAGCTTTCTGCTGCCGCGCCTGCTGGGACATCTGCGGGCCGCTGAATTGCTGCTGCTCGGAGAAGAAGTCAGCGGTGCACGGGCGGCCGAAATAGGCTTGGCCAACAAGGCCCTGACTGATGGTGATGCCGTGCATCAAGCCGCCCGGCAAGCCGCCCTGAAACTGGCCGCGCTACCGCCCAACTCCGTGCGGCTGAGCAAGCAACTGATCAAGGAAGGGGTGACGCGCCAGGCTGAACTGGTGATGGAGCGCGAAGGCGAGTATTTTGCCGAGCTGCTGGCCGGCCCTGAAGCGCGCGAGGCACTGACAGCCTTCATGGAGAAACGTCCGGCGGTCTTTATCTGATACCAAACCAGCGCATCACCAGCCTGTTGACCAGCCCCCAGAGGCCGATCTGCAGGCGGTGCTGCCAGCCCAGTTGTTGCCAGGCCGAATAAGTCCATTCCGTGCTCTGCTGAAAATCCTCGGACAGGTATTGCGCCACCTGTTCGGCCAGCGCCTGATCAATCACCTGCTGGTTGGCTTCCAGATTCCAGTGCAGCGTCCAGTGATCGAAATTGCATGAACCCAGGGATATCCAGTTGTCCACCAGCGCGGTTTTCAGATGCAGGGCCCGAGCCTGGTACTCATGAATACGAACACCCGCCTTGAGCAAGGTGCGGTAGTAGCGCTGTCCGGCATAACGCACGGCAGGATGGTCGATTTGCTGACCACAGAGCAGCAGACGCACATCCAGCCCCCGTCGAGCCGCTCTTTTCAGGGCCCGACGTATACGCCAGTTGGGTAGAAAATACGGTGTTGCCAACCAGACACGCTGCTCAGCCCGGGCTATTTCCGCCAGTAGGCAACTGACCATTTCTTTCACATGCCGCGAGTCAATATGGGCAACACGGGCCAGACCCGCATCACCCTGGGGCGGCGCAGGCACCCGTCCCGACCGTTTCCGCAGGCGCAGCAAGCGCGGCAGACCAGCACGCTCGCAGAGCTTCCACTGGCGCTCAAACAGCTTTTGCCAATCATCAACAACCGGACCTTCAACCCGCAGCATCTGCTCGTGCCAATGAATCTGACCATGCTCATCCGGCTGACAGAACTCATCGGTCAAGCCCATGCCACCGACCATGACGACGCGCTGATCAAACACCAGCAATTTCCGATGATCACGGTGCAGGTTGCGACTGCCGGCAAACCATCGAAGCGGATTGTAGAAGCGCAACTCGACACCGGCATCACGTAATTGAGCGCGCTCCTTGTCCTCCAGTTCCTTGGAGCCCACCGCATCGAGCATCACACGTACCTGTACGCCGCGACTGACCGCCTTTAGCAAAGTGCTGATCAGGCGCTGGCTGGCCTGACCTGAACTGGACAAATACAGCTCGATATCAATCTGCGATTGGGCCGCATCAATCTCCCGCAGTACCGCCGGAAAGAAGGCACCACCATCAATCATCAACTCAAACCGGTTGTCTTCATGCCAGGGAAAGCGCTCGCCAGCCATATCGCTCCATAGTCAGGGCTCAGGGAATCCGGTAGTGAGTCTGATCAAGCAGATCCATACCGCACTCCAACTGACTGATCCAGTCAAGAAAGGCATTGATCATATCAGGGCCAACGAAGGGGCGCCCGTGCTGTGGCACCATCATTGCCGGCTTGAGTGTCCGAATCATGTTGGCCCACAGACGACAAGCCTTGTTGCCGGCCATATAACGGCGGTGAAAGCCCTCCATGCTTGGCAGGTGCTCGGAAAAATTGCCGACCGGCTCTGCATCATCGAGCATGGATGCACCCATATCACCGGAAAACAGAATGCCGCTGACCGGGTCATAGAAATGCAGGTTGCCCACCGAATGCAGGAAATGCGCGGGCAGGATTTTCAGCGTGCACTTGCCAAGCGGAATATCCATGCCCTTGTCGGGTACCGCAATCATCCTTTCGGTGGTTGCCATACCCTGGCCGCGACTGAGAAAACCGGCCGAGAGGTGCGGCAGAAAGCGCGCCCACAACTTGGAACACACCACCTTGCAATCGGTATGCAGAAACCATTTGTCCAGCGAAGCAATGATGTCAGGGTCCTGGTGCGAGGCAAACACATAGGTCAGTTTCTGCAGCGGAATATAGCGGCTTAATGCCAATGACAAAGGCATGTAGGTCAGGTCGCCGCCCGGATCAAGTAGCGCATGTTCATCATGATCAATGATCAGAAACTGGTTGGACTGCACGCCGTCGCCGGTAACCAGTTGATCAAAACACAGAACCTTGTGCGGTCCGTTGTCAAAAAGCACTCTTGCCACGCTGGCCATGATTCTCTCCTGAAGTAGACGCTGCCCGATGCAACGGCGGCCTTTATAAAACAGCATGGACACAGACATACTGACCTGTATCAATGCTCGTTCCGACTGTCACAGCCCCGCCACGAAAGCGTCACATGACTGACACCGGCATGCCATAGCCTCAATCAGGAGACAACAAGAGGCTTTGCCATCGGAGGTTCGTCATGTCCCATGCTGCGCTTGCAACTGATCAAACAGTATCTCGCCACCTGAGTCTGGAGCTGGTGACCGAGCATGAAACGCTCAGGGCTGCTCAGGCTTTGCGCTTTCAGGTATTCAGCGAAGAATGCGGTGCCCAACTGCATACCGAGGAAAGCGGACTGGATCAGGACCTGTTCGACCTGCACTGCGAGCATCTGGTCGTCAGGGATGTACAGAGCGGCCAAGTGGTAGCCACCACACGCCTGCTGGACAGCAGTCGCGCGCGCCGAGCCGGCGGCTTCTACAGCGAGGGTGAATTCCAACTGGTCGGCCTGCCGCAATTGCGCGGTGATATCCTCGAAATTGGTCGCACCTGCGTGCATCCCGACTACCGCAGCGGGGCAACCATTTCCGTGCTCTGGTCCGGCCTCGCGCAATTGATGAACGAACGGCACTACGCCTGGCTGATGGGTTGCGCCAGTGTCGGCATGGGTGACGGTGGCGTACAGGCCCATGCGATCATGCAGCGACTGCGCGAGCGCTATATGTGCCGTGAGTGGCTGAATGCCATTCCGCGTCTGCCGATCCCCGCTATGGATTTGCCGGACAACGTCACCGCTCAATTACCGCCGCTGCTCAAGGCCTATATGCGACTGGGCGCAAAAATCTGTGGCGAGCCCTGCTGGGATCCCGAGTTCAACGTGGCTGATGTATTTATTCTGCTGCGCCGCGAACAGCTCTGCCCGCGCTATGCCCGTCACTTCAAGACAGCCTGAGGCCTCAGCGGAATGTTAGCGCGACGCCTCAGACAACTCTGGCGAGTGCCAGCCATCTGCCTATGGCTCGGGGTCGGACTCGTGATGGCGATAATAGTACTACCGCTGCATCGTTGGCGCCCTGAACAAACTGCCGTCTGGCAACAGCGCCTGATGCGCCACTGGATGCAAGGATTGCTGATGCTCTTGCCCTTGCAGATCACCGTGCATGGACAGGCTGCACAGGGCACCCACCTGTTGGTCAGCAATCACGTTTCCTGGCTCGATATTGCGCTGATAGCCGCCCATGCACCGGTCCATTTTCTGTCCAAGGCTGAAGTCCGGCACTGGCCGGTAATAGGTTTGCTGGCTCAAGCAGCTGGTACATTATTCATTCAACGTGGCGCGGGCTCGGGTACCGCTTTGCAAGGTGAGCTCGGCAAGGCGCTGGGTAATGGCCACAGCCTGGTCATCTTTGCCGAGGGAACAACCACGCTGGGTGACAGGGTCAGAGCCTTCCACGGTCGGCTGCTATCCTGCGCCATTGATACCGGCACACCGATACAACCGATCGCCTTGCGTTACCGCAGCCAAGGCCAGCCGGCACGTCAGGCCGCCTTTATCGATGATGATGAGTTCAGTCGCCATCTACTCAGTCTGCTAGGCTCTGAGACGCTCCAGGTGGAGCTGTACTTTTTGCCAGCGCAAACCAGCACCGATCGCAACCGCAATCAATTGGCCCGCGAAACCCATGCCGCTGTCACTCAGGCACTGGGGTTGGATTGCAAGCTGACCGAGGACACCCCAACCGCGCTGTTAAGCTCCGCCGCCTGATCCCTGGCAAAAGCCATCACCTCGGGCATAAAGGCCAGAAAGTCGGCTTCGAATCCCGCAAAACAGCGCTCCAATTCGTGCACGCCACCCGGTAACGGATTGCTGTGACGAAACCGACCGGCGATGGCATCGACCGCGCGGTGCAGACTGGACAGTTGTCCATAGCTGCTCAACCAGTCCTGCTCGGCCATACGCCGAATCACCGGCAGCGCATGGGTCGGAATCAGTTCCTGCTGCGCCAGCAGCAAGCTATACATCTGCGCGGTAAACGCGGGCATCGGCTGACTGGAAAAGCGTGACCAGTGCCTGACCAGCAAGTGGTCATAGAACATGTCGATCATGATGCCCGCATAGCGCCGCCGTTCGGCACTGACCCTTTGCCGACTGGCCAATACCAGCGGGTGCGCGTCGGTGAAGGCATCAATCCGACGATGCAGCCAGATACCCCCACGCACGCCCGCCGGGAGGGCTATCGCCTGCACCGGGCCGCGGACAAAATCACCCAGCAGACTACCCAGCGCCGGCTCAGCTTCGTGCGGCCCCAGAAACAGGTGCGCCAGGTAGTTCATCAGGGCGCGTTGACTTGCTGCTGCAGGTTGTTGAGCTGAGTTTGCAAGGTATTGATGTTGCGATTGACCTGTACCCGGAAGCTGTCGATCGACTGCAAGGCGTCCTGGTTGGCTGTCAACCGCTGCTCAAACTCCGAGCGCAACACCAGCAGCTCCTGCTCCATGCTGTTGCTCGACTGTTGACTGGCTAGCTGATCCACACGACTTCGCAGTGCCGCGAGGCTATCGCTCTGGCTCGTCAACGCTGACTGAACCGTGGTCAGCACCGCTAGACTGTTCTGCGTCTCAGTCAGCGCCTGCTCAACCCGCTCCAGGGTCTGACGATCTGCGCTCACGCTCTGCTGTAACTGCTCCAACCTCTGATCATGTGCCTCCACACGCTCATTCAAGGCCGACTCACTGCTGCGCTGGCGCTCGAGCTCAGTACCCAACTCGGCGCTCTTGCCGGCCAGCCCCTGTAGCCCCTGGCTTTGCTCGTCAACGCGCTTGACCAGATCGGCCAGTTGCACGCCCAGGGCTTGCAACTGCTGGCGTCGAGCCTGCTCGGCCTCGGACAAGGATGATTCGGTGGCACTGACCTTGCCGGTGATATCCTGCAATTGACCGGCCGCATCCTCGCTGATGCGGGCAAAGCTGTTTTGCGTGGCGACCAGTTGCTGGCGTAACTGGGTTTGTTGTCCGTGGCTCCAGTACACAAAACCCAACAAGACCAAGGCCATTGCAGCGGTCAGGGCCCATAGTGCTCCGGTGCCGGACTGACCGGATTGCACAGGCCTTGCTGGGCTGCGCACAGAGTCTCGGGGAACACCTGCCGCCCGATCGACAGACTCCTGATCAAAAACCGGATCATGATCGTCCGTTGCCCTGAAACTCGGCAAATCGCCTTCCAGATCATCTTGCTTCATTCACCGCTCCTGATGCTCTCATTCATGGGACTAACTGCCGCAAAGTATCGCGCCAGAGCGGTGCAGGCTGCACCAAGGCAAAGCACGCGAGACCCCTTTGACCACAAAACCCGTGCATACGTTTCCTTTGCAGGCCACGAAAAATCAGTATCCAACAAAACTGGTACACATTCTGCTTGTTAAACCCATGCTTGGCTAGAACGTCGGCCCCTTGCGCCGCGTTGAACCATTGGGGGAAGCATCATGATCGCAGAAGCACAATTCAACAGAATGACACTGGAATGCATGACCGCCCTGCGTCGGCGCCTCAAGCAGGAGCTGGGGGTGACTGTGCGGCTGAGCGAAGAGGATGCCGTTGAGCACATGATTCGCCTGAGCCGGGACAGCCATCAAGGCGATATCCGCGAATTGGGCCTGCGTCTGGCTGACATGACCCAGCCAAAGGCCGAAGACAGCTTGGAGCCGCAAATGGGCCAAGGTGCCATTGCTTCACGTCAACGGCTGTTGCAACAAGTACCCGACCCGACCTTTGAGGTCCCGACCGAGGCCATGCGCAACGCATCAGCGGCGGTGCGTATCTACCGCGGGCAGGTAGTCCGCCAGTGACAGCATGCCCGCCTTCCACCAGTCGGCAAAGGCGTCCAGCCCCTGCTCGGTGGTAACTACTGGCTGATACCCGAGCAAATCGCGAGCAGCACTGATATCCAGATTGAAGTCGCGGGCCATGACAGCCATACCCAATCGAAGCATGGGCGGCTCAGGCTGGCCTCTTTTCAGTTTGGCTGTCCGCTCCGCCAAACTGGCCATCAGATAGGCCAAGGCGAAGGGCACGTGCTTGTGCAGCGGCGGCAGATCCAGCTGCTCAAGTAACCGATTGAAGCTCGGCCAGAAGGCAACGGGCTGACCGTTGCTTATGTTGTATGCCCGTCCGAGGGCACTGATCGGCGCCTCCAGAGCCAGTTGCATGGCATGACTGACATTCTCGACCGGCGTCAGATCGACGCGATTATCACCCTTGCCAATGATCTTCAGCCGCCCGCTCTGATGAGCCCTGAGCAAACGCGGAAAAATCGAAGTATCACCCGCGCCAATAACAAATCGCGGACGCAGTGCTATGACTTCAAGACCTGCTTTGCCTGCTGCAAACACCCGTTGATCCGCAAGCCACTTGGTCGCGCCATAATGATCAAAAAATCGTGGCGGCAGGTAATCCTCGCGAATATCCCGATGGCTGCGTCCGTCAAAGTAGATCGAGGGTGATGACAGGTGCACAAGGCGACGCACCTGATTGGCCTGGATCGCGGCCAGAACGTGCTCGGTGACCTTGACGTTGGCGTCATGAAAATGCGCGTATGGACCCCAGGTACCGACGGCCCCCGCGCAATGCACCACCGCCTCGCAACCCTGACTGGCAGTCAGAGCAAAGGCCGGGTCGAGCAGATCGCCCGATTGACACTCGGCACCCCGCGCAGCCAGCCAGTTCATCGCCCCTGATTGCCTGCCGCAGCACACCACCTCATACCCCTGCTGCAGCGCGTGGGCAGCAAAGCGCCCACCGATGAAACCACTGGCGCCGGTTACCAGAATACGCATCTATATCCCCTTGGATTTGTCCTGCTTTGCCACATCATAGCCTGCGCCTGCTACTGGCGCTGCACAGGCGGAGCAGTTAGTCTCGATGCAAATTGGGCAATGCCAGCAAAGACAGACGGAGAAGATGCATGGGTGAATGGATGATTTACGGTGCCAACGGCTATACCGGTGAGCTGGTGGCAAGAGAGGCGGTCAAACAAGGCCTGACGCCCGTCCTGGCGGGCCGTAACTCAGCGGCTGTGATCGCGCTGGCTGAAGAGCTGCAACTGACCCATCGGATCTTTGATCTGAATGATGCCGACGCCGCCAGTCAGGGACTGAATGGCATTCAGGCGGTGGCGCATTGCGCTGGCCCCTTCTCTGCCACCAGTCAGCCGATGATTGATGCTTGCCTGGCCAATCATTGCCACTATCTGGATATTACCGGTGAAATTGATGTCTTTATTGCCGCCCAGCATCGGCATAATGAGGCCGTGGCAGCCAATATCGTCATATGCCCAGGGGTAGGTTTTGATGTCATTCCCACCGACTGCCTGGCCGCGACATTGAAAGCCGAGCTGCATGACGCCGACCACCTGGCGCTGGGCTTTGACAGTCGCAGTGGTTTTTCGCCCGGCACAGCGAAAACCTCGGTCGAGGGTTTGAAGCTGGGTGGCAAAGTGCGCGAAAAAGACAAGATCCGTTCCGTTCCCATGGCCTGGCAAAGCCGCGAAATCGATTTCGGTAATGGCAGTAAACATGCGGTCACCATCCCCTGGGGCGATATTGCCACTGCCTGGTTTTCAACCGGCATCGACAATATCCAGGTTTATATTCCCATGGCCCCCAGTGCTGCCCTGCGGCTGCGCCGTCTGGACGTACTCCGTCCACTGCTGGGGCTGGCCCCCATTCAAGCCCTGCTGAAATATCTGATTGGCCGCAAGGTTCAAGGACCGGATCAGGAACAGCGCGCCAATGCACCCACCTACGTGTGGGGCGAGGCACAAAACCGGGCAGGCAAAAAAGTCGTTGCACGGGTGCAAACCGCCAACGGTTACGACGTCACCGTGCACGGTACCCTGATGGCGGTTAGACACGTACTCGAGCAGGCTCCGGCCCCAGGCTATTTCACGCCATCACGACTAATGGGTGCGCGCTGCATCGAACAGCTTCCCGGTTCCGGGCAGATCGAGATCAGCTGATCCGGGCTATAACCACATGGTTGTTCCGTGGATAGCGGCTGCGTGCAGTGCTATCATCGGCTACCCCCGATCATTGCGACGGGCAGCGCCCTGCTTAACAAGAGGCGTCACACAGCTGACTGACTTTGCGTCACGCAGTCGCCGGTCACAAAGGGATGCGTATGCGCGTGCAATGCGTTTCCTGATTCCGTTACCTGAAGATGGAGATAAACCATGGCTTTTGAATTACCTGCTCTGCCGTATGAAAAGAACGCCCTTGAGCCGCACATTTCTGCGGAAACTCTGGATTTCCACCATGGCAAACATCACAACACCTATGTGGTGAACCTGAACAACCTGGTACCTGGTACCGAGTTTGAGGGCAAAAGCCTGGAAGAAATCATCAAGAGCTCTACCGGCGGCGTCTTCAACAACGCGGCACAGATCTGGAACCACACCTTTTACTGGAACTGTCTGAGCCCGAATGGCGGTGGCGAACCCACTGGCGCCCTGGCCGAAGCCATCAACAAGGCCTTTGGTTCATTCGACAAGTTCAAGGAAGAGTTCAGCAAGACCAGCATTGGTACCTTCGGCTCCGGCTGGGGCTGGCTGGTCAAGAAGGCTGACGGCTCCCTGGCTCTGGCCAGCACCATCGGCGCCGGCTGCCCGCTGACCTCAGGTGATACACCGCTGCTGACCTGCGATGTATGGGAACACGCCTACTACATTGACTACCGCAATGCTCGTCCCAAGTATGTCGAGGCATTCTGGAACCTGGTCAACTGGGACTTCGTGGCCAAGAATTTCGCCGCCTGATCCAGCGCTCTGCACCATTCAACACCCCGCTTCGGCGGGGTGTTGCATTTCAGCTCCCGCCTTTGATGGCCTTTTGACCACAGCCGGTTCTTGAACAATACTGAATGGGCATTCCCGCGTTCTCTCGGGGGGGCTTGCATTGGCATGCTGCAGCCGTGATTATGCAAGACAACTTTTGTAATAAAACGCTGGAATAACACCACCTTGAAACTCGAGCGTCGACATAGTCTGTCCATCAAACTCCTGCGACTGGTTTTGCTTTGGGCATTGCTGGTCGGCGTGGTGCTGAGCTTTGCGCAAATACTCTATGACCTGCGCCAGGAGCGGAATCTGATCGACAGTACCGCCGCGCAGATTCTGGCGATGTCGAGAGACCCGGCGACCCAGGCCGTTTACAGTCTGGACCGTGAAATGGCGCTGCAGGTGATTGAAGGCCTGTTTGAGCATCATGCGGTGCGCTTTGCGGCCATCGGCCACCCCGATGAGCCGCCCTTAGCCAGTCGCGAAAGTCCGCTTGCAAGTACGCCCTATCGGGCCATTACTGATTGGCTGTTTGGTGTCGAGCAAAGCTACAGCATCGAACTGTTCGGGCGTGCGCCTTATAACGAATACTACGGTGATCTGCGCCTGACCCTGGATACTGCACCCTATGGCAACGAGTTTCTGCAACGCTCATTGATCATCATGATCTCAGGGATGCTCAGGGCCGTGGCCATGGCCATGGTGCTCTACCTGCTATACCACCTGCTATTGACCAAACCCCTGTCAAGAATCATTGCCCATATCGCCGATATCAATCCCGATCAACCGGGCAAGATGCACATTCCGATGATTGCCGGCCAAGAAAAAAATGAGCTGGGTATCTGGATCAGCAAAGCCAACGAATTGCTTGACTCTATTGAGCGAAACCATCACCGCAGACGTGAAGCCGAAGCCAATTTGCTGCGCATGGCGCAGCATGACAATCTGACCGGCCTGCCAAACCGCAGCATGTTGCAGGAACAATTGAGTCGCATTCTGACCGACGCCGGACGGCGCCAACGGGGTGTGGCCGTTCTTTGCTGCGGCCTGGACGACTTCAAGGAAGTCAATGAACAGTTCAGCTACCATTCCGGTGACAGCTTGCTGGTTGCCGTGGCCGATCGCCTGCGTGCCAACAGTGGCCGCCTGGGCAGCCTGGCCAGACTCGGTGGCGACCAATTCGCCCTGATTCAAACCGGCATCAATGAACCCTATGAAGCCGCCGAACTGGCCCAGACCATCCTCGATGACCTTGGTCGTCCCTTTGAGCTTGGTGGGCACAACATCAGCCTGCGCGCCACTATTGGCATCACGCTCTTTCCTGATGACGGCGATAATGCTGAAAAACTGCTGCAAAAGGCAGAACAGACCATGATGCTGGCCAAGGCCAGATCACGTAATCGCTACCAGTTCTACATTGCCAGTCTGGATAGCGAAATGCGCGTTCGCCGCGAGCTGGACAAGGATCTTCGCGGTGCTCTGGAGCGCAACGAGTTCCATCTGGTCTATCAGCCACAAATCAGCTACACCACCCATCGTGTGGTAGGCGTTGAAGCCCTGATTCGCTGGCAACATCCAGAGCGCGGCCTGGTGCCACCGGATCTGTTCATTCCGCTGGCCGAGCAGAACGGCTGCATCATCAATATTGGCGAGTGGGTACTGGACCGCGCCTGCCAGCAATTGCGAGAGTGGCGGGATGCCGGCTTCACCGAGTTACGCATGGCCGTCAACTTGTCCACTGTGCAACTGCACCACAGTGAGTTGTCACGGGTGGTGACCAATCTGATGCAGCGTTATGGCTTGCCAGAGCACAGTCTCGAGCTTGAAGTGACGGAAACCGGTTTGATGGAAGATATTGCAGCCGCCGCCGGGCACCTCACCAAACTGAAAAAGGCCGGCGTATTGATTGCCATTGACGACTTTGGTACCGGCTACTCTTCTCTAAGCTACCTGCGCGGCCTGCCGCTGGACAAGATCAAGATCGACAAGAGCTTTGTACTGGATGTGCTGGTCGACGAAGACGACGCAACCATCGTACGCGCCATCATTCAGTTGGGTCGCAGCCTGAACATGGAAGTGATTGCAGAGGGTGTTGAGTCGGCTGAACAGGAAGCCTACATCGTCGCCCAAGGCTGCAGTGAGGGCCAGGGCTACTACTACAGCAAGCCCCTGTCAGCCACAGTCATTGCTGACTGGATGCGCCAATACAATAACAAGGAAAGCGTTACTGATCGGGCTCAGAGAACCTGAATCCGGATCAACCTGTAATCAGCGCCAACCACAACCAGCCACTGACCACACCTGACACCACCAGACCGAGCATACTCCAGCGCGAATTATTGCGCAGGCGACGACTCAGGTCTTCCTCGTGGTGATCGGACAGGATGAAGGGCAAGCCCTTATGCGGCGGCTTACCCAGCATGTGGACTACCGGTGCCTGCCCGGCAATGCGCGCCCGGCGCGCTGCTTCGGTGTCAGCTGCGGCACGTACCTCGGACCACTCCTGCATGTCCAACTCGCCATCAGCATTGCGGTCAAAACGGGCCAGCAGATCACTGAAATCCGATTTCCACTGACTGATAACCTGCCGGGCTATTGACTGCTGATCGATCTGCTCGCGCCCGCCCCCACGACTCTCGAACCAACCTAACGCATAAACAATCTCTTCTTCGGCGAACCACTCTTCGGTATAGCGGTATCTCTTGCCGATCAGCGCACCAAGAATGCCGGTGCTGGCACTCTTGCCTGCAGGCCAGCGCTGGCGACCCTCCCAACGCCGCCGCTGACGCGGGTGCACATCCGCGCCAACCGGGTTGATCCAGCAGCTGCCAGTATCATCGCGCAGCAGGAAGGGGCGCTCCGAGGCACCCTGTTCGACAGTCTGCCAATTACTGCTTTTGCCACTTCGCCGATACTCCTCGATGGAGAAGCGATACCAGAGACAGTCTACCTCGCCGAGCGGCGAGATCAGCAGCGCATGTCCACCGGCATCGGCCACACCCTTGATCTCGACAAGCCCCTGCGCTGCAGAGCGTACCTTTGAGGTAGGTGTATCTTCTATCCAGCGTGCGCGGCGCAGGCGACTGAACATCATATACAGCATGCTCAAGGTGATGATGGAGGCAATCCCGGTAAAGAGTCCATATTCAGGCAGGGACAGCCACATCAGGTCGTGCACATTGATCATGAGAACAGTGCGCGCATGTCCACATCCGCTTTTTCTGCTTCAGAGAATTGCAACAGATCCGCACTCGAAAAGCTGAACATCCGGGCAATCACTACATCGGGGAACTGCTCGATACGCACATTGTTGATGTTGACAGCCGCGTTATACAGCTCGCGACGATCAGCAATGCCACTCTCCAGGCCGGTAATGCGCTCCTGCAGGTGCTGGAATGACTCATTGGCTTTCAGCTCGGGGTAGTTCTCGACCACTGCAAACAACTGTCCCAGACCCATCCGCAGTGCCGTTTCCGCCTGACCCAGGCCTTTGACATCCGAGCGCTCACGGGCATTGGCTACCGCACTACGGGCCTGCACGACCTTTTCCAGGGTCTCCTGCTCATGCTGCATATAACGACGACAGGCCTCAACCAGCTTGGGCAGCTCATCGTGTCGTTGGCGCAACAATACATCGATATTTGACCAGGCCTGACTCACCGCATGTTTGATAGTGACCAATTGGTTGTACAGCATCACCGCATAGATTAGAGCAACCGCCAGTACCGCAAGAACCACCAGGTTTACCGGATTAGTCAGGTCCATCAGTCCATCTCCATATGAGTATTGCAAACCACAAAGGATGGCTGCAAGAGCAGGTTTTATACTGTATCAGGGCGGGCACAGACAAGCTGGAAAGGGTGAAGCAATCAAAAACGGCGCCCTGAGTCAGGCACGTCAGCCTGTTCAGGGCGCCGTTGGACACACTACTGAAAGATGGACTCGCCCGTCAGGCCATGCTGCTCAAGGATTTCACGCAGTCGCTTCAGGGCTTCAACCTGGATCTGTCTGACCCGCTCACGGGTCAAGCCAATCTCCTTTCCGACCTCTTCAAGCGTGCTGCTCTCGTGACCACGCAGACCAAAACGACGGGTAACCACCTCGCGCTGCTTCTCGGTCAACTCGGACAACCAACTATCAATGCTGGCATTCAGATCGTCATCCTGCAGCAGGTCACAGGGATCGGTGCTCTGCTCATCAGTCAGCGTATCGAGCAGGGTTTTGTCCGAATCAGGCCCGAAGCTCATGTCCACTGACGCCACCCGCTCGTTCAGACCGAGCATGCGTTTGACGTCTTCCACCGGTCGGTCAAGCAGCTTGGAAATCTCTTCCGGGGAGGGTTCGTGATCCAGCTTCTGAGTCAACTCACGCGCAGCGCGCAGGTAGATATTCAGCTCTTTTACCACATGAATGGGCAGACGAATGGTACGGGTCTGATTCATGATCGCCCGCTCGATGGTCTGACGAATCCACCAGGTGGCATAGGTCGAAAAGCGGAAGCCGCGCTCCGGGTCAAACTTCTCCACGGCACGGATCAGTCCCAGGTTACCCTCTTCGATCAGATCCAGCAGCGTCAGGCCGCGATTGATATAGCGGCGGGCAATCTTGACCACCAGGCGCAGGTTGCTTTCGATCATGCGCTTGCGACCTGCCGGATCACCCTTCTGCGCCAGACGCGCAAAATGGACCTCTTCTTCCGGAGTCAACAAGGGAGAAAAACCGATTTCGTTCAGATACAGCTGAGTGGCATCCAACTGCTTGGTAAATTCGAAGGCATTTTCACGTTTGTGCGTGCGTGGCGTTGCCCTGCCTCGATCAGAAGCCTCTTCCATGGTGCACTCCTCATCCCTGTCGTTCATTTCCTGCAAGTCCATTACATCATCGCTGGCTTGCTGTGGCTCATTGTTATTATTCAGTGCCATTGGTACATGCCCCATATTCGTTCAGTCGGTAGTCCGGCACTGCAATCGTTCACCGGCTAACCTTCGGGCCAGGCAGGGATGTCGGACAGACGGCATACTACTTGTCTATCCTGCCTGGTTCATGTGACAGCTATATTTCCCTATTACTGCCATCCGACGCTTCTACTGCGACCCGATCAAGACTTCGGCAAATACGTCAGAGGGTCAACGGGTTGCCCACGTCGGCGTATTTCAAAATGTAACTTGACCCGATCTGTTCCACTGCTACCCATTTCTGCAATGACCTGGCCCGCCCTGACCTGATCACCCTCACTCACCAGAAGACGGCTGTTGTGCCCATAGGCACTGAGATAAACATCATCATGCTTGATGATAATCATGTCGCCATAGCCTATGAGACCGCGCCCGGCATAGACAACCGCGCCTTGTGCCGCCGCCTTGACAGGCTGTCCCAATTGACCGGCAATATCAATGCCTTTATTCAAACTGCCGTTTGACTGAAAGCGCGATATCAGAGGCCCCTGCACAGGCCAGGTCCACCCTGACACATTGGCTGGCAATGCTGGCGCTGGCGTCGACGGACGGGGGGTGACTGGTCGTTGTGCTGCGGGCGGTTGGCGTGCAGCGGGGGGGGCGGCGGCGACAGGCACACTGGGGCGTGATGCTGAGGGTCCAGGTCTTGCCGCTGGAGCAGGCTGCGGCTGTCTTTGCGCGGTTGCCTGTGCCTGCCCTCCCCGCAAGCTGATTTGCTGTCCGGGGAAAATGGTATAGGGTTCGCGCATATTGTTGGCGGCGGCGAGCGCCTTCCAGTCCCAGCCATAACGGAAGGCAATCTGGTACAGCGTTTCACCCCTTTGCACCGTGTGCATGGCAGCACTGGTCACCGGCGGACGGTGTCCGCCTCGGCTACGATCATCAATAGGTACCGGACCGGCGGGGCCGGCGCAGGCAGCTAGCAAGATGGTCAATGCCAGCGTAGCCAACCGCGTTATGCCGTTCATGATGACGTGCTGTTCAGACACATACTGCCCCAAGGCCAGGATGATGGTTTGATTTCACTACAGAATATACCAGCGGTCAACGCGCAGAACGTCGCCCCAGCCATTCCAGTGCCAACACTAATACCACGGCCAGCAGCATAAGCGCCACGCCAGCTTGCCACTGTGAGGCCATGCCCGTCAGGCTTTCATACTCTCCAGGCATGACGTTAACCTGCAGAAGGGGGATTTGCTCACCGTGACCACCCTCAATCCAGCTTTGCGTCTGCTTCCAGGGCCAGACTTTGTTCAACGACCCAATCAGCAATCCGGTCAGGAAAGCCAAGGTGATATTTCTGGCATGTCCCAATAACCAGGAAAGCAGCCGCGAAAAACTCATCAAACCGACAATGCAGCCGAGTACAAAGAAGCCCAGCAAGCCAATATCAAAATGCATGACCGCCGCCAGAACCGGCGCATATAAACCCAGCAGCAGGAGTATGAAGCTGCCTGATACCCCGGGTAGAATCATCGCGCAAATAGCGATGGAGCCACCGATAAAAATACTCAGGGGTGTCACCGGCAATTGCAGTGGTACGGCCACGGTAATCAGATAGGCAAAGGCGGCGCCCGCCATGAAGGCCAACACCACATACAGATTCCAACGGGCAATCTGGCGTGCGATAACCAGCACCGAGACCAGTATCAGACCGAAAAAGAACGACCAGAGTAATACCGTATGGGTCTCCAGCAGGTAGGTAATCAACCGCGCCAGGGTGGCAATACTGAACAGGATGCCGGCCAGCAAGGTAAACAGAAAGGACCCGTCAATTGCCTGCCAGACCTCACGAAAACGCCCTTTGAGCAGCCATAGCAACTTCTCTGGCGAGCACGCTGCCACCGCCGCCAACAAACGATCATAAATGCCGCTGATAAAAGCAATGGTCCCCCCCGACACGCCTGGTACAACGTCAGCCGCGCCCATGGCCATGCCTTTGAGAAATATTTCCAGAAGGGCTAAAGATCCTTTTAATTGTGCTTTCAAGAATGAATGGCTCCTGCCAATAAAGGGACAAAACGAACAGGCTCTACAGCCTCATGAATAAATTGATCGCCTTGGCGACGTACCAGGGTCAAGACCTGTTGATGCTCACCAACCGGAATCACCAGCCGACCGCCATCAGCCAGCTGATTTAACAGTTCCGGGGGCACAACAGGAGGCGCAGCGGTGACCAGAATGGCGTCATAGGGGCCGTACTGCGGCCAGCCCCAGTTGCCATCGGCATGCCTGAATACCACATTGCGCACATTGATTTCCTTGAGAATCGCCTTGGCGCGTTCCTGCAGCGGCATGATCCGCTCAACGCTGAAAATGCGTTCCACGACCTGAGCCAGGATCGCCGTCTGGTAACCCGAGCCAGTACCGACCTCCATGACCTTGTCCAAGGGGCCACCCGCCAGCAGCAGCTCGGTCATGCGCGCAACAATATAAGGCTGGGACAGGGTCTGGTTATGCCCGATGGGCAGCGCCGTGTCCTCGTAGGCCCGATGAGCAAGGGCCTCATCAACAAACAGGTGGCGGGGTGTGCGACGCATGGCTTCAAGTACGTGCAGATTGCGAATGCCGTCCTCAAACAGCCGTTCCAGCAGGCGTTCACGCGTGCGCTGGGAGGTCATGCCAATACCCTGATGGGTTATGTCGTCACGTAAAGGCATTCAGCGCAGCCCCTCGAGCCAGTCACCCAGGTGATCAAAGACCTCGTAGTGGGTCTTGTCGATACGCAACGGCGTAACCGAGACATAGCCCTGCATGACGGCATGGAAGTCGGTGCCTTCACCGCCATCCTCGGCGTCACCAGCCACCGATATCCAATAGCCTTCCTTGCCCCGTGGATCAACCCACTTGACCGGTTTGGCAGCACGTGCGCGATGCCCCAGGCGGGTCAGGCGCAGGCCTTTGATCTGTTCCAGCGGCAAGTTCGGAATATTGATGTTCAGCACCGTGCGCGCCGGTAAATCCAGCTCGCCGTGGGCTTCCACCATGCGCCGGGCAATATGGGCGGCGGCCGGCATATTGTCCAACTGCCGGCCAACCAGGGAAAAGGCCATGGCTGTTCTGCCCAGAAAGCGCCCTTCCAGGGCAGCCGCCACCGTACCGGAGTAGAGCACATCATCACCCAGATTGGCGCCCTGATTGATGCCGGAGACCACCATATCCACGCTGTTTTCAAACAACGCATTGAGACCCAGATGCACGCAGTCGGTCGGTGTGCCATTGAGGCCAATAAAACCGTTTTCCAGAACAAAGGGGCGTAATGGTTTGTCCAGACTCAGCGAGCTGCTCGCGCCACTGCGATCCTCATGCGGCGCAACCACCACGCAATCGGCATAATCGCTCAAGGCCGCATGCAGGGCCTTGAGACCAGGCGCCAGCACACCATCATCGTTGGCAATCAGAATCCGCATCAGATTTCACTTTCCAATCCGCCACCGGGCTCATTCTCCAAGTCAACCAGCTCACGCAGAACGGTTGTGGCATAGCAGCCGATAGGCAGGGTAAATTCAAGTTCAAGACAGTCAGGCGAAGGATAATGCCACGTCAGCCCGGTAATGGGGAGGCGTAATATGCGCCGCTCCTGTTCCAGCCCGGCATTTTCCAACCAACTGCATAATTCAGCGTCCTGGGCCGCAATAGCCTGCTCACGCTGGCGAACATCGGCGTCAACCGGCAGCGCTCCCTGCCCCCATAGCGGGCCTGTCGGATGGACATCCAAAGCGTCAACCCGGGGGTCATTGACCGCCAGGCGGTCGGCGGAAAAATGACTACGGCTCTGGGTAAAGGCCAGGCAGTCACCGGCCTGGACACGATTCCAACTGGCATCGGCCACGCGGGCAGCCAGCACCCGATTGAACAACCAACTGCGCGCGGTCGACAACAACCGCGAACGGGTGCCTCTGGCCGGTGGCAGCGCACCGCGCTGAGCCCAGCTGCGCGCATCGGAAAGATTGCCACCGCCATGACCAAAGCGTTGCGGACCTACATAATTGGGTACGCCCTGCGTGGCAATCTGCTGCAGGCGGGTTTCAAGCCTGTCTGTATCGGCCTGCAAGGCGGTCAGGCGGATAACAAACTGGTTGGCGCTGTGGGCGCCACGCTGCAGTTTGCGACTGTGACGCTGGCTATCGATACAACGCAGGTTCTCACCCCAAAGCCCTTGCAGGTCAGGATCGGGGCGGCCGGGCAATTGCAGACTGAACCACTGCCGGGTCACCGCCTTGCGATCCTTGATGCCGGCATAACTTACGTCGCGCAGCGATACGCCCGCAGCGCGCGCCAACTGCCGTGCCACATCCTCGGTGTTCAGATTGCGTTTTTCCAGCAACAGCCAGAGGTGTTCACCCTGACCACTGAGGGCAATATCCAGCACCTCGGTCACCCTGAAATGCTCGGCAGATGCCTTGAGTAACGCTCGGCCACAGGGCTCGCCCCAGGCGCACGGTCCAAGCAACTGGTTTTCGGAGAGGCTCACAGGGGCAACAGCAGGGTAACGGCATGCACCGCAATCCCCTCCTCGCGCCCGGTAAAGCCAAGCTTTTCTTCAGTGGTAGCCTTGACGTTGACCTGATCCAGGGTGATCTGCAGATCGGCAGCAATAATCTCGCGCATCTGGGCAATATGACCGGCCATTTTTGGCGCCTGGGCAACGATGGTGGCGTCCACATTGGCGACCTGCCAACCCTTGCCGCCTACCAGCACCATGGCATGGCGCAACAGCACACGACTGTCAGCACCCTTGAAGCGCGCATCGGTATCGGGGAAATGCTGACCGATGTCACCCAGGGCCGCAGCGCCCAGCAGCGCATCGATCAGCGCATGCAGCAGCACATCGCCGTCGGAGTGCGCGATCAGCCCATGATGATGGGGGATTTTCACGCCGCCCAGGGTGATAAAATCACCCGCGCCAAAGCGGTGAACGTCGTAACCGTGACCAATACGCATCGCCTGCCCCACAGAGTCAAAACCGGGACACGATCTTACCCTGTTTGGCCCGCCACCGCACCCGATCACCCGCCACCCCATGACCGCCAAAACGCGTGGCAGCAGCCTCTATCAGACCAGCCCCAGGGCCTGCGCATGATGGCGCAGATGGTCGTCAATAAAGCTGGCGATAAAGTAATAGCTATGGTCGTAACCCGGCTGGTGCCGCAGCGTCAACGGATGATCAACCCGGGCAGCGGCCTGTACCAGTGCGTCGGGTTTGAGTTGCTCTGCCAGAAAGCTGTCATCCTCACCCTGATCAATCAGCAGCGGTAGCCGCTCTTCGGCAGTGGCGATCAACTCACAGGCATCCCAGGCCTTCCACAACGCTCGATCCGCTCCCAGATAGTTGCCTAGCGCCTTATGACCCCAGGGACAGTTGAGCGGATTGCTGATCGGCGCAAAGGCCGACACCGAGCGATAACGCCCAGGGTTTTTCAAGGCACAAATCAAGGCCCCATGCCCACCCATGGAGTGCCCGCTGATCGAGCGCCGATCCGACACCGGGAAGTGCGACTCAACCAGTGCCGGCAGCTCACTGACGACATAATCGTACATGCGGTAATGCTGAGCCCAGGGCTGCTCGGTGGCATTGACGTAAAACCCGGCACCCAGACCAAAATCCCAGGCTGCTTCAGGGTCATCAGGCACACCCTCGCCGCGCGGACTGGTATCCGGAGCCACGATGACCAGACCCAACTGAGCCGCCAGACGCTGCGCCCCGGCCTTCTGCATGAAATTCTCATCGTTACAGGTCAGGCCCGACAACCAGTACAACACCGGCAGTGGTTTGCCCTGATCCGCCTGGGGAGGCAGGTATATGGCAAACACCATATCGCAACCCAGCACCTGCGAACGGTGCCGGTAACGCTTGTGCCAACCGCCATAGCTTTTGTTGGCGGCAATCAATTCGATAGAAGACATAAACACCCTTACATAAACCTGAAGCTTTTCGCTGGAAGCTGGAAGCTGGAAGCTGGAAGCTGGAAGCTGGAAGCTGGAAGCTGGAACAAGCTGACCCGCGCACTACCCAAGTCAACACAAAAGTCAGCATCCTGAAGCCGATCCAATACCCACTCGGACCACTTCAAGCTTCCAGCTTTCAGCCTCAAGCCTGTTTATTAAAAATGAATCACCGTCCGAATGCTTTTACCCTCGTGCATCAGGTCAAAAGCCTCGTTGATCCGCTCCAGCCCCATGGTATGGGTGATAAAGGTATCCAGGGGGATTTCACCGCTTTGTGCCTTGGCTACATAGGCAGGTAACTCGGTACGCCCTTTCACACCACCAAAGGCACTGCCGCGCCATACGCGCCCGGTCACCAGCTGGAAAGGCCGCGTGGTGATCTCGGCACCGGCCGGCGCCACGCCGATGATGGTCGACTCACCCCAGCCCTTGTGGCAGCACTCCAGCGCCGCACGCATCAACTGCACGTTGCCGACGCACTCGAAACTGTAATCCACACCGCCATCGGTCATCTCGACGATAACCTCCTGGATCGGCTTGCTGTAGTCCCTGGGATTGACGAAATCAGTCGCACCGAGTTCTTCGGCAATGGCAAATTTGGACGAGTTGATATCGATGGCAATGATGCGACTGGCACCCGCCATCTTGGCGCCGATGATCGCCGCCAGCCCGATGCCGCCCAGACCGAAGATAGCAACGCTCGCACCGGCCTCGACCTTGGCAGTATTGAGCACCGCACCAATCCCCGTGGTAACTCCGCAGCCCAGCAGACAGACCTTCTCAAGCGGGGCTTCCTTGGGGATCACCGCCACCGATACTTCCGGCAGCACGGTGTATTCAGAGAAGGTCGAGCAGCCCATGTAGTGATAGACCGGCTCACCCTGATAACTGAAGCGACTGGTGCCATCCGGCATCAGACCCTTGCCCTGGGTGGCACGTACGGAACTGCACAGATTGGTCTTGCCCGATGTACAGAATTTGCACACCCGACACTCGGCGGTATAGAGCGGGATCACGTGATCACCGACCTTGACCGAGGTCACACCCTCGCCCACGGCTTCAACAATACCACCGCCCTCGTGGCCGAGAATGCACGGGAACACACCTTCACTGTCCTGACCTGACAAGGTGTAGGCATCGGTATGGCAGACGCCACTGGCAACGATACGCACCAGCACCTCACCAGCCTGCGGCGGCGCAACATCCACCTCGACGATTTGCAGCGGTTGGTTAGGGCCAAAGGCAACAGCAGCGCGGGACTTGATCATGAAGGACTCCAGAGCGGGTAAGAATTCACAGATACCAGTGTAGTAGAGGCGCCATTCGTGGATAATCGCCCAACAGACAAAACATTATTGCCATATAGGGATAATCATGGGCGAATGGGAAGGCATAGACGAATTTGTTGCTGTCGCGGAACTGGGCCACTTCAGCGCTGCCGCACTGCGCCTGAAGCTGTCCTCATCGCATGTCAGCCGGCAAATCGCCCGACTGGAGGAACGCCTGCAAACTCGTCTCTTCTACCGCAGCACTCGGCGTGTCAGCCTGACCGAAGCCGGTCAGACCTTCCTGCAACACTGTCAGCGCCTTATCGACGCCCGCGACGAGGCGCTTCAGGCCATCACTGATCTGGGGGGCGAACCCAAAGGCTTGCTGCGCATGACCTGCGCAGTGGCCTATGGTGAAGGCTTTGTCATGCCGCTGATCAACGATTTCATGCAACAACATCCGCAGTTGCGCGTCGAGATGACCCTGACCAATCAGACCCTGGATCTGCTGCACGGCAGTTATGATCTGGCCATTCGACTTGGACGACTGCAGGATTCCAGCCTGATTGCCACTCGGCTGGCACCCCGGCACATGTACCTGTGTGCCGCACCCGAGTATCTGCAGCGCAAGGGTGCACCACACAGCCTGTCAGAGCTACCAAGACACAACTGCCTGATCGGCAGTAGCGACACCTGGACCTTTCAGCAGGACGGCCGCGAAATACCCATCCGCATAACCGGCAACTGGCGCTGCAACAGCGGTCAAGCCGTACTCGATGCCGCGTTGCGCGGCTTCGGCCTATGCCAGCTACCCGATTACTACGTGCATGAACACCTGCGCTCCGGCGCCCTGTGCGCATTGCTCAACCAGCATCAGCCACCGCACACCGCAGTCTGGGCGCTCTACCCGCAGCAGCGGCACCTGTCACCCAAGGTGCGGCAACTGGTAGATCACCTGAAAGCCGGCTTGGCAAAGCGTCCTGAGTATCAGGCGGACTGAGCATTAAGCGGGTGCGGCGCAGGCTCAACTCAAACCGCCTTTGCAGACGGCCATTCGTCCTCAGGCAGGGTATATTTTATGCCCCGCTTCCCGATCCCTGGGACGCTGTATCGCTGGCTGGAATAGCCGACAATTCGCTGAATGATTGACGCTGTATATCGACAGCCCAGCCGGCTAGGCTGAGAGCTATCCATCAGGAGTCAGCCCATGCCCTTTGTCAAACCCTTCTTCGATGTTGGACTGTTCAGCAATCAGGCCGAGCAGCAGTTGCAGTTCTGGGCCGAGCAGGTTGGGCTGGTTTTTGATCACACGCTCAAACTCGGCGGCGGTGTACTGCAACACCGTTTTCAGGCCGATGCAGCAGTGATGAAAGTCAATGTCGCACGTGAGCCCTTGGCAACGGCCGGCCAGGGCCCGCTCCAGCATCTACTGGTCGCCTGCCCTGGCTGCGTCAGCATCGAGACACTGCAGGACCCGGACGGTAACCGCATCAGCCGGGTACCACCGGGTTACCAGGGTGTACAGGGACTGGCCGTGGAGCTACAGGTAGCCGACCTGGCCGCCAGCACCGCGTTCTATCAGCAGGTGCTGGGATTGCAACTTGAGTTACCTGGTGTGCTGACCTGTGGCCAGGGTCTGATCTTTCTGCGCCAAGGTGAAACAGTCAGCGCTACCACCCATACAGAACTGGCCGCCGTTGGCCTGCGCTATCTGACCCTGCAAGTCGAGGATTGCGACACCGCCTACCAGCACGCCATTGCCTGCGGGGCACATTCCGGACGGGCGCCAGTGACACTTGGCAGTACTGCCAGGATTGCCTTTGTGATTGACCCTGATGGTCTGTGGATTGAATTGTCGGAGCGCGCATCATTGACCGGCAAAGCTGTATAGACTGTCTATAATGACCGGCAGAACAATCAGGAGCAGGATGGCATGGTGGCCAGTTATAGATCAGCACTGTTGGCATTTGGATTATTGATTTGCGCTGCGGGGGTTCAGGCACAGCATCTCAAATTGGTCACGGGTGAAGACTATCCCCCCTTTGCCGGTAATGATCTGGCCGATGGCGGCAGTCTGGCACGACTGGTCAGTGTTGCGCTGCAGGACGCCGGGCATACCAGCGAGATTGCCTTCAAGCCCTGGTCACGCGGCTATGAAGAAACACTGTCATTGGCCTTTGATGCCACCTTCCCTTACCAGATAACCCCTGATCGCGAGGCGGACTTCCTGTTTTCAGCGCCATTATACGAAGTAAGATCACGCTTCTACGTCCTGCAAGACAGTGCCCTGCACAGCGGTGAGCGAGATGAGTTACGCAATGCCGTTATCTGTCTGCCGATTGGCTATGCCCTCAATGGCTGGGTCGCCCAGCACAGCCAGGAAGCCAATCTGGTTCGCCCCCGCAACATGGATCAATGCCACGAAATGCTCATACGTGGCCGCGTGGATGCCTTGATCAGCAATGCTGAGGGTGTCGCTTTCCAACTGTTCATGCGTCAGGAAGAAAACAGCCTGCTGCGCCCCCTGCCCCATAGCCTGGCCAATAGCAGCCTGCATCTGATCATCTCCCGGCAGCACCCGCAGGCATCACAGATACTGACGCGTTTCAATAACAGCCTCACTGCGTTGCGCGATAGCGGACGCCTGTTGCAAATTGTGGCAGAGCCCGTTGCAATAATCCCCGCCCAGACACCCTGATTTACAGTTTCTTTACTTTTACAGCCTATGGATTGACAGTGCGACCCGTACACTAGAGCGCTGAATCAGCCTCTGGATTGAGCCAATGCCTGTCAGTCACACCCCCCGCAAGGGACGCATTCTATTTATCGCAATCAGTCTATTGATTGCCGGCGCAGCCGGCTGGACGCTGCTGGGCAATAACTCAAGTGCACCGGAGTTCAATACGGCGGACGTCATTCGTGGTGATATTGAAGACAGCATTACCGCGCTGGGCACACTGGAGCCCTTGAACTACGTGGATGTCGGCACCCAGGTATCTGGGCAGTTGAAAGTATTGCATGTGGAGCTTGGCGATCAGGTTGAAGCCGGCCAACTGTTGGCGGAAATAGACCCTACCCTGTATCTGGCACAGGTAGAAGCCAGTACCGCTCAGCTGGCCAACCAGCAGGCGCAGCTCAAGGATCGCGAAGCACAATATGATCTGGCCCGCCTGCAGGCGCAACGCCAGCGCAACCTGTTTGCCGAGGATGCCACCAGCCGCGAATCTCTGGAAACCGCAGAGGCCACACTGCGTTCGGCGGCAGCCCAGGTCGATGTATTGAAAGCTCAGATTCGTCAGACCGAGTCGGCACTCAAGGGTGACCAGGCTGACCTCAATTACACCCGTATCTATGCACCAATGGACGGCACCATAGTCCAGCAACTGGCCAATCAGGGCCAGACCCTGAATGCCAACCAGACAGCACCCATCGTGGTACAGATCGCCGACCTCTCGACCATGCGCGTGCGCACCCAGGTCTCCGAAGCGGATATCAGCAAACTGCAGGTCGGCATGCCCGCCTACTTTTCCACCCTCGGCCAGCCCCAGCGTCGCTGGGAAGGCGAGTTACGGCAGATACTGCCAACACCCGAGGTGATCAACAATGTAGTGCTGTTCAATGCGCTGTTTGACGTACCCAATCCCGATGGTGAGCTCTTGCCACAGATGAGCGCCCAGGTCTTTTTCATCAATGCCTCAGCCGAAGATGTTTTGCTTATCCCCGCTGCGGCCCTGCGCTCGCAGGGCAGTGGAGAACAGGAAATCCAGGTTCTGGATGCGCAGAATCGGGTACAAACCCGACAGGTGCGCATCGGCGTACGCAACCGGGTCATGGCCGAGGTGCTTGAGGGCCTTGAGCAGGGAGAAAGGGTCATTACCGGACAGGTATCATCAACCCAGAACGGCAGCACAACCGAGCGCCCAAGGCGGTTCATGTGAGCCAGCCCATGCCGCTGATCCGTCTGCGAGGCATTGGTAAAACCTTTCAGAACGGTGAAATTGCCACCACAGTGCTGCATGAGGTAGCCCTGGATATTCAAGCCGGTGAGTTTGTCGCCATCATGGGTGCCTCCGGCTCAGGCAAATCAACCCTGATGAACATTCTCGGCTGTCTTGACCGACCAAGCACCGGTGAATACCTGTTCGACGGCCAGAATATTGCCGACTTCGACAAGGACGCCTTGGCCAGCCTGCGCCGCAGCGCCTTTGGTTTCATCTTTCAAAGCTACAACCTGATTGGCTCAGCCAGCGCGCTGGAGAACGTCGAAGTCCCGGCGATTTATGCCGGCCTACCCCGTGAACAGCGGCATCAGCGTGCCGAACAACTGCTTAACGACCTTGGACTCGGCGAACGCCTGAACAACCGCCCCAGCCAATTGTCGGGCGGCCAGCAACAGCGGGTTTCGATTGCCAGGGCCTTGATGAACGACGCCCGCATTATCCTCGCCGATGAGCCCACGGGGGCACTCGACAGCCAGAGCGGACAGGATGTGCTGGGCCTGCTGAAACAACTGCATGCCCGTGGCAAGACCGTCATTGTGATTACCCACGACCGCGATGTTGCCGCCCAGGCCGAACGCCAGATCGAGATTCGTGACGGCCGCATTCTGCATGACAGCGGCGCAGCCAAGCCGTTACCACAGACTGAGCCTGCAGCACTGGGCACAACCACAGAGCACGCCGGAAGTGTATTCTTCAGCGATGCCGCAGAGGCTGTACGCATGGCCATCAGGGCCCTGCGCGCCAATCTGTTTCGTACGGTGCTGACGCTGCTCGGCATTGTTATCGGCGTCGCCTCGGTGGTGGTCATGCTGGCAGTCGGCAACGGTGCGCGCCAGGAAGTGGTCGACCGCATCAGTTCGATGGGCACCCATCTATTGCTGGTGCGTCCCGGCGCACCCAACACCCGGCGCTCCCTGGACGGCTCAACCAACACCCTGGTGCCCAGCGATGCGGCACTCGCAGCGCAGATCGACAATGTCAGGGTTGCCGTTCCGGAGATGAATGGCCGGGTGACCGTGCGCAGTGGCAATACCGACTACCAGACGCAAGTGACCGCCACCAGCGCCGATCTGCCGCTGGCCCGGGACTGGGAGGTGGGCAACGGCGTATTCATTGATGACAACGATGACCAGCGTTATGCCGCCGTAACCGTGCTGGGCAGCACGGTAGCGAGCAACCTGTTTGGCAAGGCTGATCCTCTGGGTGAGTACATACTGATCAACAATGTGCCCTTTCAGGTTATTGGTGTCATGGCGGAAAAGGGTGCAGCGCCCTGGGGTGGCGATCAGGATGATGTGGTCTTTGTGCCGTTGAATACCGGCAGCCTGAGACTGATTGGCCAGCGGCATCTAAACTCGGTGACCATTCTGATCGAGGATCTGAGCCAGGCCGAACTGACCCAGGAAGCAGTTCGACAAGCCCTGCTGCAGGCGCATGCCGGCGTCGAGGATTTTCAGATTCGCAACATGGCCTCGTTGCTGGAGAATGTAGCGGAAACGCAGAACACCTTTACCGTACTACTGGGCTCAATTGCCGCCATATCACTGCTGGTCGGCGGCATTGGCGTGATGAACATCATGTTGGTCAACGTGACTGAGCGAACCCGGGAAATTGGCATCCGTGTCGCGACTGGCGCGCGGACCCGCAACATACTCCAGCAGTTCATTGTCGAAGCCCTGGTGGTCTCGGCCATCGGCGGTGCTCTTGGCGTCATCATTGGCCTGGCCTTTGCCGGCGGACTGCAGTTTCTGGGCACGGCCATCGAGTTCACAACCGGCCCGGTGGTGCTGGCCTTCGGTTGCGCCTTTGCCACCGGCCTGATTTTCGGTTACATGCCGGCGCACAAGGCCGCGCATCTTGATCCAGTGGTGGCTCTCAGTGCTGACTAACAAACCGCTTTTGCTGCTGCTTGGCAACCTTGTACTCGCCGGCTGCAGTCTCAATACGCCCATGCCTCAGGCTGATCTGGCACTGCCGCAGACGTGGAATACCGCCTCTGCTGAAAACCACTGGCCGGCTTCGAACTGGTGGCAGCACTACCAGAGCCAGACGCTTGACAGCCTGCTGGATCAAGCGCGTCGCGATAACCTTGACCTGGCTACCGCCTCAAGCCGCCTGCTTCAGGCCGATGCACAACTGGCTCAAGCCGGTGCTGGTCTGCTGCCCCAGGTGCAGGCCAGTCTCGGCGCTGACCGCGCCGGCAGTGCTGGCAACAGCCCCGGGAGCCGTTTCAGCGCGGGCTTGAGCACCGCCTACGAGATCGACTTCTGGGGACGTAACCGTGCCGTACGTGATGCCGCCCGGGCCAGCTATCAAGCCACCGCCTACGACCGTGAGACACTGGCCATCAGTCTGGATACGGCAGTTATCGGCAACTGGCTGCAACTGCTGGAAAATGCCGGTCGCGTGACACTGGCAAGGGACAGTCTGGCCAGTGCCGAACGGGTGCAGCAGCTGGTTGAAGTGCGCTATCGCTATGGTGCAGCAGACCGACTGGAATTGAGCCAGCAAAATACCCTGGTCGCTCAACTGCGTGCCGGCCTGCCTGCACTCGAGCAACAGCAGCGACAACTGCGCACCAGCCTGGCTCTTCTGCTGGGACAAGGACCGGACTTCGAGCTACCCGAACTGGAGCAGCTCAGCACCATCAGCATTCCACAACCCAGTGCAGGGATACCCTCAGAGCTATTGACGCGCCGGCCGGATATTCTCGCCAGCGAAGCCCGCCTGATCGCGGCAAATGCTGACCTGACAGCCGCACGCGCGGCACTCTTGCCGTCAATCCAGTTGACCGGTCAGCTTGGCGGCCAAAGCACCGACCTGAGCAGCCTGTTGAGCAATCCGAGCACGGCCTGGAGTCTGGCCGCTGGTCTTACACAACCGATCTTTCAGGGCGGCCGCCTGCGCGCCCAGGTGTCGCTCTCGGGCGCCCGGCAGGAGGAATTGCTGATTGACTACCGGCGAACGGTACTCAACGCGCTCGGTGAGGTGGATAACGCGCTGGATGCTGTCAACCGTGCGGGCGAGCGCTACCGCTTCCTGGAGCAGGTCGAGCAACAGGCCGAGCTGGCCTTCAACCTGGCAGAAACGCGCTACCGTGCAGGGGCCATTACCCTGCAAACTCTGCTGGATACGCAACGAACCTGGTACCAGAGTCAGGACAACCTGATCCAGCAGCGCAGCACCTGGCTGTTGAGCACCCTGGATCTGTATCGCGCTCTGGGCGGCGGCTGGCAGATCGACGGAGTGGTTTAAAGCGCCTTGGCACTGGGGTAAGCTGCAAGCCTGTTGATTCTGCGCAAGGAACCCTGAGTGCCCACGGAAATACGACTGACGACCCTGCTTGACCGCCAATACTGCCAGCACCCCAATCCACTGGTCAGCCTCAAGGCGCAGTTGAGCGTGCTGGACGAACTGGCCCGCAGCCTGGGTGTCAGCAAGCTCAGTCAGTTTGTAGATATCTCGCAATTGGAGCTGCAGGAAGCTGAGCGCCTGCTGCGCGAAGAGGGCCATGTTGATAGTCCCGAGCTGGCTGGCAGCGAACCGCCGCCTCTGGACATCGAAGATCGCGTCTGGTTTCCGGCAGCCCTGGGCATGGCCACACTGGAAGCGCTGTCACAGCATATTCAACGCGGCAGCAGCCAGAAGCTGGATCAGAAGAGCCTGCCAGCCGTCCTCGACGAACTGGCTTTTTGCTGCACTGTCCTGGCTGAGCTGGAAAGCGAAGGCGGTCAGTTCAACCTGGCGCTGTCAGACTGATTCGGTTTTCGGCTGTGGCGCCTCAGTCTGACTACCTGTATTGCCTGCATCTGGCTGCGCAGTCTGTTCAGGCGGCTCGCCGAGCAAGTCCAGGATTGCCGAACGCGTCAGCTGCATCAGTTCCGGCAAGGCTTCCAGAGCAAAACCGCTGGCATCAATCGGCTCACCAATATGCACGGCTACCTGTTGACCAAGATTGAACTGCCAGGTTCTGGCCGGCAGAACCTCAGCGATACCCCGTATGGCCACCGGTACGATGATTGCCTCGGTATCCAGCGCCAGATGAAAGCAACCGCGCTTGAAGGGCAGCAGCTTGCCGCTCGGCGATCGCGTGCCCTCCGGCGCAGCCCACAGTACTATTCCGGACTCCATCATGGCCTTGGCCCGGTTAAGGTCAGCGATGGCCTGGTCACGATTGTGCCGGTTGATCGAGGGAAACTCGGCGGCCCGCATGGCTGCACCAAGAAAGGGAATACGATACAACTCGGATTTTGCCAGCATGCGGATCGAACCGGGCATGGCGACGAAGCTGACGGGAATGTCATAGTGACTGGCGTGGGTACAGAGGATCATGTAGCGCCGGCCGTTATTGAAGTCCGGACACTGTCCCACGACGGACAGCTGCATTCTGATCAGGCGCAACAACCAGGCGGACCACGAACGGGTGTAGCGGTCAACCCGAGGGCGATCAAGCCGCCCCAGGACTGCGCGCCAGATCACATCAAGGCAGTACACAAGCGTGACCAGCGAAGAGCCACATACCACACCCAAGCGGCGCGCCCAGGTGGCAGTTTCATTGATCGGGTGCAAGGCGCGCATGGTTATTATCCTGAATGTCTCTGCGGACGTTTCTTGAAATATAAAGGTTGCCATTTTAACGTCATAAAAGCCTATTCTGCACAGACTAAAACCAGGGATCCTTCGGGTTAACACATGACTGACCTTATCCGCATCGTCTATATCAGCCGCGCCACCTTTCCGGTATCAAAATCCATGGATGGCGTTGAGCCCAATGTCGCTCGCATTCTGGCAACATCACGTACCAATAACCGCAAAAACGGCCTGGTAGGCATGCTTTATTACGGAGATGGTTGCTTCTTTCAGTGCCTGGAAGGTGAGACAAGCAAGGTACAGGCACTCTACAAGACCCTGCTCAAGGACCCACGCCACAAGGACCTGAAAATCCTCGCCAGCGAATCGATCAAGCGTCTGTCATTCCCTGACTGGTCAATGAAATACGTGCCGGTCGATGAACACATGCAAAAACTGCTGATCGAACACGGCTTTGACAAATTCGACCCTTACCGCTTTGACCATCACCTGGTCGAGCGTGTCATGCAATTGCTGCAGGGCGTTCCTGACCCGACCATACCCGTCACTGAAAGCCGCGCCTCGGCACCGGCTCGCACGGTACTGGATACCACCCCGGCTCGCGCCGACGATACTGCCTCGGAGAAGGCTTGCTCATCACGCCTGTGCCTGGTTATCAGCTGTGCCGCGTTGATGGTCAGCCTGATTTCCCTGGCGCTGGTTCTGACCCGGACCTGATGTTCCGCAGACGCTCTATACAGGCCGCCACATCGACCTCATCAAGTTGTTCTGGATGCAGAAATTGACGGCCGTATTGCAGATAGACCCCTGAACTCAGGAAGAGCATCAGCAAATCAGCATCGATATGACGGTCAACTGCCATATGACAGAGAATATTGACTGATTCAGAGAGGGTCTTGGCCACCTTGTATGGCCGATCTGCTGCCGTCAGCGCCTCGAAAATATCGGCAATGGCCATGATCCGGTCCGGCACACCCAACTGGCTGGCATCCAGCCCTCGGGGGTAGCCACCGCCGTCGAGCTTTTCATGGTGATTGGCGGCAATATCAGGCACGCCTCGCAAGCTGCGCGGGAACGGCAGTGAGGTCAGCATGATCAAGGTCTGGACGATATGATCGTTGATCTTGAAGCGCTCCTCTGCGGTCAGGGTGCCGCGGCGAATCGACAGGTTATACAGCTCGCCAAGGTTCATCGCCTGGTCAGGCAACGGCATATCAAAACCCCATACATTGCGCGGATCACCCGCTTCCACCGCCGGCCTGCGTTCGCCCCAGGGCACTATATGTTCGGGCCGATCCGCCAGCAGACGCTCACAGGCCGGCAAGCTATCCGGCTCGGCATCAAGGCGATGGCTCTCCTCGGTTGACAGGCCCAGGGTTTTATCAAAATGCCGCAGCCAGGTCTCGGCACCAATGCGGTGTAACTCGGCAATATCCGTATCGGTCATGAACTCACCGCCAACATTGGCCTTGGCCACCCGGGCAAAGTCTTCCTGCAACTGCTGCTGCCGGGCCTGCAGACCGGCTTTCAGACCGGCTTCATCCTGTCCGACCAACAACCCATGGCAGTAGGTCAGTTCGGCATCACGCCAGAGCACTTCAAAGCGTGTGCGGATTTCATGCAGGCGGTTATAGAGGGTTTCCAGCTTGGTCGCCTTGTCCACCACATACTCAGGGCTGGTGATCTTGCCGCAGTCATGCAGCCAGGCTGCCAGGCGAAAGGCATAACGCTGTTCTTCATCCAGCTGAAAATCGGCAAAGGGCCCGCTGTCCTCGGCCATGGCACGATCCAGCAGCATCTCGGCCAACTGCGGCACCCGCTCGCAATGCCCTGCGGTGTAGGGTGACTTGGCATCAATGGCGTCCGCCAGCAGCTTGATGATGGCCTCCAGCAGGCGCTGCTGTCCTTCAAACAACTGACGGGTTTCAACCGCCACCGACAGCGACCCTGAAAGGGCATCGACGAAACGCCCCAAACTGTGCAGTTCGGCAGGGGCAATATCCTCCGGCATCTCGATCGCCAGCAGGCCCAACAGCACGCCGCGCCGGTCATGCAGGGCCAATGACAAGGGACTGCGACCGGCACCGTCGAGGGCGGCTAGCAGTTGTTCCGGACTATCCCTATGGGTGGCATCCAGGGTCACGCTGGCAGGATAGGCAGCACCCTGCCAGGCGGCGGCCATATCCAGATGGCGCTCATCATCGCGGCACAGATAAACCACACCGCTGTGCCCACCGGCAATCTGTACCAGATGCGTCAGTACCGACTCCAGCATGCGCTCCAGATTGGCTTCATGACTGAGGCTCAGGGTAATCGCCTGAAAGTGATCGATGGCCCTGGCCATGTCGCTGATCACATTGCCCAGGTGATTGACCTCACGGATATGTGAGCGCACCCCAGGCGGCTGGCTGAAATCGAAATCGCCCAGTGCCTCGACCTGATCAGCCAGGGATTTAAGCGGCTGACCCAGGCGATGGCCCAGTGCCCAGCCAATCAACAGCAGTACCGCCGCCAGAGCCGCTGCCCAGGCAACCTGATCAATCAGAATGGCCCGCGCACCGCTGAGCAGTTCGGCCTCGGGAATGGCAATGAGGATGCGCGCCTTGTTCTCGCTCAATCGCGCCAACGGCAAACTCACGCCGTACCATGCTTGGCCGTTGACGCTGAAGGGGCGCGGTGTTGCATCCGCCAGCTCAAAGTCTGCCAGTTGGGTGAGTGCCGGCACACCCAGCTCATGCAAACGCGCCAGGCGCATCTCACCCGGCTCATCGACCAGAATGCGCTGCAGATCCGGATAGGTAATCACCACCTCGAGGTCATCAATCACCACCATCTCGGTGCCCGGTGTCAGACGCAGGTCCTGCACCTCTCCGCCCAGATCGGCAACCGACGCATCCATGCCAATCACGGCCTGACCGGCCAGACTGCGCAGGGCCATGGTCAGCCCTACTTCCTCGGTGGTGAAAAACACGTAGGGACGGGTAAGCACCAGGCTGTCCGTCTCGACAGCAGAGCGATACCAGGGCCGCTGACGCGGATCAAAGCGGTAATCGGCAACCGGCCGACGTTCAACCCGTCTTACCCGCTCATCATAAAAATGCCAGGCACCGTTGAAGCGGCCCTGGCTATCCAGGGTAATGGTCTGGACCAGAAAGCTTGCCTCTGCGGGCGCGCTGAAACGCTGCCGTTGCTCCGCCGTCAGCAAGTGTCTGACCAGGATAAACTCACCCGAGTCATAGCCGACGTAAGCCGCACTGAGCATTTCATTGGCTTTCAGGGCTTCGACCAGCACCGGTAGTCTGTCCAACCGAGATTGCAGCGTATCCGCCGATGCGATCGGATCATGGGCCAGCAGTCTCAAGGTGCTCTCGACCGGATTGAGCAGGCGTCCAGCGCGTTCATTCAGCACCGTACCCAATTGCCGCGCCGAATCATTCGCGGCCAGCAGCAGGGCGCCCTCGGTACCCTTGTAACCCTGAACGGCGACCACCGAGAGTAATGCCAGCAGGCAGAACACGATCGAACTGGCCAACAACCACTGCAGCGATACGCCCTTGGCTTTTCTCATTTTCCCTGTGCTCCTGCACTGAACGAACAGACACGCTAAATAAACGATAGCCCATGCTTGAGAAAGCGAAGCCACAAGCAGGCAATACGTCAGATCAATGCCACCGTTATTGAGACAATCCATGCTGTGCCCATCGAACAGTGAATAAACGCGGCAAGCCTTTCCGCTTTTTGCCATAGTGCGCGTTAAGGAAACGCTGAATAATTCCTTGAACAACCTGAGGTGCCCTTGTGAGCGCATATCACCACCAGATGCTGACCCTGAGTGACATTAGGCTCAGTCTGTATTGTTCAGGCCCGGAAACCGGTCCGATCGTCTGGTTGCTGCACGGTTTCCCGGAGTGCTGGTACTCCTGGCGCCATCAAATCGATGCCTTGAGTGCCGCCGGCTACCGTGTCTACGCGCCGGAAATGCGCGGTTACGGTCAGACCAGCGCGCCGCAGGATGCTGAAGCCTATGACCTGATGTCACTGTGCGGCGATATTCGCCAGGCCATGGACCAGCTTGGCCATCAACGTGTGGCCATGATCGGTCATGACTGGGGTGCACCCGTGGCCTGGCATCTGGCGTTACTTGAGCCAGAGCGTGTTCAACTGGTCTGTGGCCTGTCCGTACCCTATGGTGGCCGCCCCAGAAAGCCGGCGATCAATATGATCCGCGAGCTGTACCAGGACCGTTTCCACTACATGCTGTACTTTCAGAAGCCGGGGCTGGCCGAGGCGGAGATGGCGGAAAATATTCCGCGCACCATGCGTTTGATGATGCATGGCATGTCAGCCTCAAAGACGGGCAATGCGCTGGTGCAGGACAAAGCGGCCGATGCCCGCTGGCTGGACGACCGAGAGGACCCGGGACACCCCCCTGCCTGGTGCCCGGACGAGGCCTTTGCCGTTTACGTGCAAACCTTCGAGCGCAGCGGCTTCCATGGCCCGGTCAACTGGTACCGCAATTTTGAGCGCAACTGGGCGCTGACCGAGCCACTGGCAGGCCAACAGATACTGCAACCGGCGCTGTTCCTGATTGGCGATCGCGACCCGGTCGGTGAGCTGGAAGCCTATACCATTCGCAAGATGCCCGAGGTCATTCCGCGGGTGGAACAGCAGGTACTCGTCGACTGCGGGCACTGGATTCAGGCCGAGAAGCCAGATCAGGTCAATCTTGCCCTGCTCGACTGGCTCAAGCGTCATCACTACTGAGAAGCACAAAGGATCCGCATGAGCCACGCCAACCTGCATAACAAACGCATTCTATTGACCCAGGCAGACGCCTTTATGGGACCCGCTCTGCTCGCTGAACTGGCAGCTTGCGGTGCCAGCGTAGTGGCAGACCAGAGCGATCTGAGTACACGCGCAGCGGTCGATGCCCTGCTTGAGCGCAGTGGCGAAATCGATGTACTGGTGGCCAACCTGGGTATTCCAGCACCCAGCACCCCAGCCGATCAGGTCAGCGATGAGGAGTGGCAACGGGCCTTTGCCCATATGGTTACCCCCTTGCAGCAACTGGTGCGCGGCCTGCTGCCACAGATGATCGCCCGGGGGCACGGCAAGATTCTGCTGATGGGCAGCGCATCGGCACTGCGCGGGATGAAACGCGCCTCCAGCTACAGTGCCGCACGCGGCGCACAACTGGCCTATATCCGTGCCGTTGGGGTGGAGGTTGCCAAGCACAACATTCAGGTCAATGCGATTGCCCAGAACTTTGTCGACAACCCGACCTATTTCCCCGCCGAGATTCAAGCCAATCCGGCCTTCCAGGCGCGGCTGCAACGCGAGGTCCCACTAGGTCGACTGGTCAGCGCCAGCGAGGATGCCCAATTTGCTGCCTATCTATGCAGTGACGCGGCCAACTGCTTTGTCGGCCAGATCTTCCCGGTATGTGGTGGCTGGGCCGACTGAGCCGTTGTGACCGGTCGTCGCCTGTCAGCCATAGCAACTTGACGCCTTCGCAGCACATGCCATGTTTAAAGGGTAGATAGCTCTTTGCCATGACCTCGTTGTCCTGAGGAGCAATGCGCCCATGAACCTGCACTGGCTGCTGTCCTATCCGCCCTTCAGTTTGATCCTGCTTGGCTCACTGCTACTTGCTCTGGTTGCCTGTGTGTTGTTGCTTCTGCGCCTGCGGCGTGCGCGTACTGCCCTTGAGGAGAACCGGTCAGCCAATGAAATGAACTTGCTGCAACTGCGCCGTTCAACCCACGCCGACCCCTTGACCGGACTGCATACCCGACAGCAACTGATGGACACCGGCAAGCAGGAACTGACCCGTTGCCGTCGTTATCAGCAAGCCCTGAGCGTTGTCTGTCTGGACATCGACCACTTCAACCAGGTCAACCGCAACTTCGGCGACCGGGTTGGGGATTCAGTGCTGTCGGGGCTGGCGGCAATGTTCAAAGGCCTGATTCGTGAATCTGACACCCTGTGCCGCTGGGGCGGTGGCAGTTTCATGTTGTTATTACCGCACACCAGCCTCAATCAGGCACTGGAACTGGGGGAAAAGCTTCGGCAGCAAACCAGCCATAGCGGGCTGCTGGTCGACACCGAAATCACCATCAGCCTGGGTTGTGCAACGCTGACCGCCGATGACAGCATAGAGGGGCTGACCCGGCGCGCTGAAAATGCTCTGCACAAGGCCAAGGCCGAAGGTCGCAACTGTACTCTGGGACTGGATCCGGCCTGCGGACAAAAACAGGTCCAGCAGGCCTCTTGAACGACGCCCGCATGGACCGCCGTGTCTATTCCGCAGTCAGATAGGAGGAGCGAGTCAGGCCCAGGCGCAGGGCATCGACTATGCGTGCCCGCTCAGCCGGACTCAGGCGGGCGCCAGCGACCTTGTCACGGTACAGGGTGACCAACTCGTCCGGTTCAAAGTGCACATAGCGCAGCATGTCTTCGATGGTGTCGTGGGTTTCGATCCCACCATGCACCACCTTGCCATCGGCGCGCAGGTAGACGTTGACCGAGTCGGTGTCACCAAACAGGTTGTGCATGTCACCAAGAATTTCCTGATAGGCACCAACCAGGAAGATACCCAGCAGGTAATCTTCACCTTCGCGCAGCTCATGCACCGGCAGACTGTTCTCGATGCTTTGCTCATCCACATAGTGACGAATCTTGCCATCCGAATCACAGGTCAGATCCTGCAGCACGGCACGACGCAGGGGTTCTTCGTCAAGGCGATTTAGCGGCATGATCGGCAGCACCTGATCAATCGCCCAGGTATCGGGCAGGCTCTGGAACACCGAGAAGTTGCAGATGTACTTGTCAGCCATCTTGTCATTCAGCTCGTCCAGCACCTGACGATGCGAGCGCTGCCGCGCCTTGAGCAGATCATGCAGACGTGAACACAGCGCGTAGTAACACTGTTCGGCCAGAGCCTTCTCCGACAGACTGATTCGCCCTTCCGCATACTGGGTAGCGACATCACCCATGTAATGGGTAGCACGCCAGTAGGTCTCGGTGACCATCTCGATATCGGTCTGTCCCATCAACCCGACCAGGTTGCGCACCACCGGCGACAGTGTTTCCAGATCTTCAATGGGCGGCACGTCGGCGTTCTGCCGCTCAACATCGGTGACCTGAACAATCAGCATGGCGTGGTGCGCGGTCAGCGCCCGGCCGCTTTCGGAAAAGATATGCGGATGCGGCAGGCCCTGTTCATCGCAAAAATCGCGGAGCATGGCGACCACGGTATGGGCATATTCATGGGTGTCGTAGTTGATCGAGCTGGCATTGCGCGAATGGGTGCCGTCGTAATCCACACCCAGACCACCGCCAACGTCAATGTGATCCACCGGCAGACCCAGGGCGCGCAACTCGGCGAAATAGCGGATGGCTTCACGGAAACCATGCTGATAGTCGGCCAGATTGGCGATCTGCGAACCCATGTGAAAGTGCAGCAGGCGCACCCCGTTTTGCATGCCGGCCGTGCGGAACTGCTCGACCACCCGCAGCAGTTGCGCCGCAGACAGGCCGAACTTGGATTTTTCGCCACCGGTATCCGCCCACTTGCTCGAGGCCAGGGACGACAGACGCACGCGCAAACCAACCTGCGGCTCGATACCCAGCTTGCCAGCCTCCTCGATCACCAGACGGACCTCGGACTCTTTCTCGATCACGATAAACACCCGGTGTCCGAGCTTTTGCCCGATCAGCGCCAGATGAATGAACTCACGATCCTTGTAGCCATTACAGACGATGGTGCCACCCTTGGGTGCCAGGGCCAGCACCGCCATCAACTCGGGTTTGGAACCCGCTTCGAGGCCAATGGAGACGTTCTCGGTGGCGATGATGTTCTGCACCACCGCTTCCTGCTGGTTGACCTTGATCGGGTATAGCGCGGTATAGCTGGCCTGGTAGCCCAGCTCGGCAATATTCTGGTCGAAGGCGCCAGTCAACTGGCGAACCCGGTGCTGCAATATGTCGGGAAAACGTACCAGCAAGGGCAGGTCCAGACCGCTTTCACGCAGTTGCGCAACCAGCAGCTGCAGATCAATGGCCTTGCCATCTTCACCATGCGGCGAGACCTCGATATGACCAAGCTCATTGACGTTGAAGTAGCCCGCGCCCCAGTGACGAATGCCAAACACACTGCGGCTGTCAGCCACGGTCCAATCCGACGCATCTTCCTTGCGCGAACGACGCTTTGCCACCATGCGCACTACCCCTTGTTGAAATTCGATTAACGCTCTACAGGATAAAGCAAAAGACACTAGCGTGCCGCCCCGACAACAATGATCAGGCATTTGCTCGCTGGATAATTCCCCGTCGCGCTTGGCGCCGGAGCGCCAGCGCACTACTGTGGTCAGATTCAGACACCGTGGAGCAGCATTATCATGCAGGAGTATTTCAGTTTGGCCGGGCGCACCGCCCTGGTAACCGGCGGCAGCCGGGGTATTGGCAAGATGATTGCCAGAGGTTTTGTTCGCGCTGGCGCACGCGTGTTGATCTGCAGTCGCAAACTGGAAGAAGGCCAGGCCACGGCCGAGGAATTGAGTGCCTATGGCGAATGCATCGCCCTGGCCGCTGACCTGTCCAGCGAAGACGGCGCCAAGGCATTGGCTGCTGATCTGCTCGCCTACACCGATCACCTGGACATTCTGGTCAATAACGCCGGCACCGCCTGGGGCGGCTCCCTTGAGGAATTCCCTGCCGAAGGCTGGCACAAGGTCATGCAACTGAATGTCACCGCCGTGTTCAGCACTACCCAGCAGCTGTTACCGCTGCTGCGCAAGCGCGCCAATGCTGACGACCCCTCGCGCATCATCAATATCGGTTCGGTCGCCGGCATTGTCAGCATGAACGAAAATGCCTGGTCCTACGGCCCGAGCAAGGCAGCCGTTCACCAGCTATCCCGCCAGTTGGCCAGTGAACTGGTCAGCCAGCATATCAACGTCAATGTGATTGCGCCGGGCCGCTTCCCGAGCAAGATGACCCGGCATATCCATCAGAACCCCGAGGCGCTGGCCAAGGACTGTGAAGATATCCCCATGCAACGCTGGGGCCGACCTGATGAAATGTCGGCCTTGGCCATCATGCTGGCCAGCCGCGGTGGCGCGTACATGACCGGCAACATTATCCCGATTGATGGCGGCTTTACCCTGTAGGGCACCTGGCCGCCTGCATACTCAGGGTCATCTTGCGCCCGTTACCCCTACTAGATAGCCTGGGTAACGGGCCAACCTGCTCCGTACCCTCCCCGCAATATCAAGTCTCCAACAGACCCGACTCAGGCCCTTGTGCTTATTAAAACGGTGGCCGCTGGCACATGCCAACTTGGCCGCAGCGCTGCATGGCCACTATCCGGCGTCAATTAAAACGCACACTCGCAGCAAGAAATCACCTCTGCAAATTGACTGATAAACCACGAGGGAAGCTGTCCGGGAAGATCGGCCCAGAGTCAAAAAGGACGGGGCCTCCAGCCAATATGTGACCAATCTATTTAACAGCTGTAAATATTTGATGAACAATAAACAAGACCTGCAAGCCACGACAATCATGGGTTGAGATAAGCAATCGAATGTGTTTATCATATAAAACATATTTATCAGTAAAGAAAATTATGACCAAGACACCCATTACCCTACGCAAGCCGCATGACACCGATGGCCTTGCGCTGAATCAGCTGGTTGCACGTTGCGAGCCACTGGACCGGAACTCGGTGTACTGCAATCTGCTTCAGTGCTCTGACTTTGCCGATACCAGTATCGCCGCCCTGACAGAGGCGAACGAACTGGTTGGCTTTATCTCCGGCTATATCCCGCCCATGCGCCAGGACACGCTGTTTGTCTGGCAGGTTGCCGTGGATAGCCGCATGCGCGGTCAGGGCTTGGCCCTGCGTATGCTGATGGCGCTGGTCGAGCGCGTCAGCGCACAAGGTGTTTGCCGCCTGGAGACCACCATCTCACCAGGCAATGGCGCCTCGGAAGCGCTTTTCAGCAAGGCCTTCAAACTGCTGGGTGTCGAAGCCAGAACCCGCACCCTGTTTGACAGCACAACCCATTTCAATGGCCAGCACGACGATGAAGTGCTCTACAGCGCTGGCCCATTTGCAACACCCTTGACCCAACAAACTGCCTAAATCTTGAAACCAGGAGACACCATGAACACCTTCGAACAGTTCGAAAAACATGAGTCCGGCATTCGCAGCTACTGCCGTTCATTTCCCGTGGTTTTCAAGCAGGCACGCGGTGCCGAACTCATCACCAGCGACGGCAAGCACTACATCGACTTTCTTGCTGGTGCCGGCACGCTGAACTACGGACACAATCACCCAATCCTCAAACAGGCGTTGATCGACTACATCAGCGACGATGGCATTACCCACGGTCTGGATATGTACTCCGGCGCCAAGGAACGCTTCCTGGAAGTATTCCATCGCGTGATTCTTGAGCCACGCGGCCTTGGCGACTATGTCACCCAGTTCAGCGGTCCTACCGGAACCAATTCGGTTGAAGCGGCCCTGAAACTGGCGCGCAAGGTCACCGGTCGCAATAACATCATCAGCTTCACCAACGGTTTCCATGGCTGCACCATTGGTGCGCTGGCCGTGACCGGCAATCAGCACCACCGTGGTGCTGCAGGTGTGCCGCTGACCGATGTCAGCCGCATGCCCTATGCCAATTATTTTGGTGAGGGCGTCAACACCATCGCCATGATGGACAAACTGCTGAGCGACCCAAGCAGCGGTATCGACAAGCCCGCAGCGGTCATTGTTGAGGTTGTTCAGGGTGAAGGCGGCTTGAACACCGCGTCAGCCGAATGGATGCGCAAACTGCAGAAGCTCTGCCGCAAGCACGACATGCTGCTGATTGCTGACGACATTCAGGCCGGCTGTGGCCGTACTGGTACCTTCTTCAGCTTTGAAGGCATGGGTATTCAGCCCGACATCATCACCCTGTCCAAGTCACTGAGTGGCTACGGCCTACCCTTTGCGGTTGTGGTCATGCGCCGTGAGCTGGACGAGTGGGAACCGGGCGAACACAACGGTACCTTCCGCGGCAACAACCTGGCCTTTGTGACGGCAGCCGCGGCCATGGAGCATTTCTGGACCACGGACGAATTCGCCAAGAGCGTCCAGGCCAAGGGCAAGCTGGTCAAGGAGCGCATGCAGAAGATCGTCCGCAAGCATGGTCCGGATTCACTCTTTGTCAAAGGCCGCGGCATGATGGTCGGCATCAACTGCCCGAACGGCGAGATTGCCGCCGCCATTTGCAAGGAATCCTTTGAGCACGGTCTGGTTATCGAAACCAGCGGCAACCACAGTCAGGTGGTCAAATGCCTGGCTCCGCTGATTATCAGCGAAGAGCAAATCGACAAGGCCATGACCATCCTGGATGCAGCCTTTGCCAAGGTCATGAACGCGCAGGAAGAAAGCCAGGCCTCTTGAGCCTGAACGCCTCCCCGGACCGGGGCCTTTGGCCCTGGTCTGCCCCTGCATCACAACACTTGCCATGACAGCCTCAAGGAGATAATTGATGATCGTACGCACCCTCAAGGAATGCGAGCAATCCGAACGCCGCGTGGTTTCAGAGAACTGGGAAAGCGTCCGCATGTTGTTGAAAGACGACAACATGGGCTTCTCGTTCCACATCACCACCATCAAGGCCAACACCGAGACGCATATTCATTATCAGAACCACCTCGAGTCGGTCTATTGCATGAGCGGTAACGGTGAAATACAGACCCTGGCCGACAACAAGGTCTACAAGATCGAACCCGGCACACTCTACATACTCGACCAGCATGACGACCATCTGCTGCGCGGTGGCAGCGAAGACATGAAAATGGCCTGCGTATTCAACCCGCCGCTGTCCGGCAAGGAAGTGCATGACGAGAACGGGGTTTACCCGGTCGATTGAGTGAGCCGCTCAGATACCTATCTCAGTCTGTCATAGCGGACTTGATAGTCTGCGATATTCAGGTTGGCGTTGTTGTCAGCCCCGTGTTCAGGACACGCTGTCAATACATCCCTGTAAGCTCGCTACAGCCATCCATGGCTGTAGACGGTCCAGAACACAGGACTGACAACATCGCCTTTGAGCCATGTGCAACCCGAGGAATACAGAAGACCCGCAAGGCATTTAATGCACAAGTCGGAAACGGGTTCGACATACCGCGTCAACAAGCTTGCTTGACCAAGACAAGCAGTACGCCATACCAACACCCACCAGGACGGTAACCAGGACTATGCATACAGTAGAAAAAATCGGCGGCACCTCGATGAGTCGCTTCGACGAAGTACTGCAGAACATTTTCATTGGCCAACGTCAGGGCGCGGAGCTGTATCAGCGCATTTTTGTGGTCTCCGCCTATAGCGGCATGACCAACGCCCTGCTTGAACACAAAAAAACCGGTGAGCCCGGCGTCTACGAGCGTTTTGCCAATGCGCACAACGAAGATGCCTGGCTGGACGCACTGGATGCCGTGCTGGCCAAGATGAAAGCCAAGAACGCCGAGCTATTCAAGAGCGAGTATGAGCTGCAGGCTGCTGACCGCTTTATTGAAGGGCGCATCAGTGATGTGCGCGACTGCATGCTCAGCCTCCAGCAACTCTGTAGCTACGGCCATTTTCAGCTCAGTGAACAGTTGATGAAAGTGCGCGAAATGCTTGCCTCCCTTGGCGAAGCACACAGCGCCTTCAATACCGTACTGGCGCTGAAGAAAAAAGGTCTGCGCGCACGTCTGGCTGATCTGACCGGCTGGAATCTGTCCGAACCCAAGTCCTTCCAGGACATGATCAAGGACGGTTTTCAGGATATCGACCTGTCCCGCGAGCTGGTCGTGGCGACCGGCTACACGCACTGCCGTGAAGGCCTGATGAATACCTTTGATCGCGGCTACAGCGAGATCACCTTCGCCCAGATCGCCGCCACCACGGGTGCGCGCGAGGCTATCATCCACAAGGAATATCACCTCTCCAGTGCCGACCCAACGCTGGTCGGCGTGGACAAGGTTGTGACCATTGGCCGGACCAATTACGACGTGGCTGACCAGCTGTCGAACCTGGGCATGGAGGCCATTCACCCCAAGGCCGCCCGCACCCTGCGTTGCGCCGGCATTCAGTTGCGCATCAAGAACGCCTTCGAACCCGAGCACGGCGGCACCCTGATCAGTCAGGACTACTGCAGCGAAAAACCCTGTGTCGAGATCATCGCCGGACGCAAGGATGTCTTTGGCCTGGAAGTCTTTGACCAGGAAATGCTTGGCGATGTGGGTTATGACATCGAGATCACCAAGCTGCTCAAGCAACTGCGCCTGTATGTGGTGAACAAGGATTCGGATGCCAACAGCATCACCTACTATGCTTCCGGATCTCGCAAGATGATCAACCGGGCTGCGCGGCTGATTGAAGAAAAGTACCCCATGGCCCAGGTCAATGTGCACAACATTGCCATCGTTTCTGCCATTGGTTCTGACCTCAAGGTCAAGGGTATCCTGGCCAAGACCGTTGCCGCACTGGCTGAGGCCGACATCAGCATCCAGGCGATTCACCAGTCGATCCGCCAGGTGGAGATGCAGTGCATCATCAATGAGGACGATTACGACTCCGCGATCATTGCCTTACACCAGGCACTGATCGAGCCGGAGAACCATGGCGACGTAATTGTCGCCGCCTGATCCCGCGTCTACCTCAGCTCGTCATCGACAGATAAGCGCCGACCAGGTCGGCGCTGCGGGCTGACTGCTCCTGCATGAAGCAATGCCCACCCGGCATGGCCATGATCTCTACTCGCTGATTGATGGCCTTCAAACGCTGTGCAGACTGGCGCACGAAGGGGTAAGTCTTTTCGCCATAGACCAGCAAGGTTGGCGTCTGGATACGCCGCAGTGACGACCACAGGCGGCTGGGCATGGATTCAAATACGTCAGCCTCGCGACTGGGGCGGCACTTGAGTTCTACACCCAGCTCGTGGTGATCCTTCAGTGCATGATCGATATGGGCGCGAAAGGCCGCCTCCTCCCAACCACGAAAAATCCCACGATTGTGCAGCGCACCGTAGGCCGCATCGCGGTCCGGCCAGTGATGACGACGCGCCCTTGCGCCCTCGGCCATCGGATTGCGACGCACACCTATCAGACTCAGGCTGTGGCGCAAACCGATCAGACTCAGAGGGAAGAGCACCGGGTCGAGTAATACGGCACGCTGAAACAGCTGCGGATGCGCCGCCAGTATCAGACTGGTCAGGACGCCACCAAAGCTGTGCCCACAGGCAACGCGGGGTACATCGCCAAAACGCCCGCGACCGGCTTCAAAACATTCCACGGCCAACTCGGCATTGCGGTTCCAGCCGAGAAAACGCCCACCATGATCGCTCTCGCCATGCCCCTGCAGATCGCACAGCCAGAGATCAAAGTGCTCCGCCAGCAAGGCCAGCATGGGCTCATAGGTGCGGGTGCAGAAGCCATTGCCATGCAAATAATGCAGCAAAGGTTTGCCGCTCGGGGGCGTATGCCAGCCACGCAGGGTGAAGCCGGCGGAGGTGTCGTGGGACCAGGGTAGCAACTGCATGAATGCATGGACTCCTGAACAGCATTGAGCTGCCATTCTAGGGCCTGATTTGCTCACTCACCACATAAATAACAACAGCTTATGCCAACCAATCGAGGGTCAGCAGCAGGCGCCGCTGGCCGGTCTGCAGTGCCGGTGAGCGATGCACCAGACCACGCCCCTGGTTGCCCTGCCAGCGCTCTCCCTTGAGCAAGGCAACATGCCCTTCTGCGATCTTCTCTGCCCTGGCGTTGGCCATGGTCTTATCCACCGCTGGCGAGCCCAGTGCCTGGCGAACCACGTCCTGCTCCGGCAACCACTCGCACCCCGGCCCGACATAGCTGCTGACCAGCCGCACAGGGACTTTATCAACATGCCAGCGCGGGCACATGGCCTGCTCCAGCGTGCGCAGACGAACCCCTACTGTGCGGGCATCCACCAGACAACTGAACAGGCTGATCAGGTGCTTCAGGTCAGCCATAAAATCGCTATAACCCGGAATATCGGCAGCCAGATTGGTCAGCGTCGGCAATTGCAGGGCCACAGCCTCATCCTGCACCTCCAGACTGCAGGCCTCTGTCAGATCAATGCCACGCGCCATGAAGGCCTGAAGGAAATGCCTTACCGAGGCACTCAAGGACCGCTCCCAGACGGCCAGATTGACATCGTCGCGCAGGACGCCAAGCAGGCTATCCAACTCAGGCCCAATGACATGCAGCGGATCAGCAAAACGAGTGGCCGGACGCATCAGGCCGCCTCCTCAGCCCAGGCACCAAAGGGATCATCCCAACTCTGCCAGACCAGGGGACCGGCGTGCATTTCCGCATCAGTCAACAAACAGGCATCCAGATCAACATTGAGCTGCTGGAAATCAATATTCTGACCAATAAATACCAGCTCCTGGCGGCAATCACCTACCTGGGGATCCCAGTTGGCATCAATCGCCGCACGGCTTTCTTCATCCGTCGGCCAGTTGTCCCTGGGCACTGCGGCCCACCAATGCCCGGCGAAGCTGTAGCGCATCAAACCACCGGCCTGGGACCAACTGCCTGCCTCGCCCGGTCGGGTCGCCAACCAGAAATAGCCCTTGGAACGCAGCAGGCGACCGTTCTCCCAGGTACGGTTGAGAAAATCAAAGAATCGCTGCGGGTGGAATGGCCGCCTGGCCCGATAGACGCTGGAGGCAATGCCGTACTCCTCGGTCTCCGGCACGTGTTCTCCGCGCAGCTCCTGCAGCCAGCCCGGCGCCATGGCCGCCCGCTCCATACTGAACAGGCCGGTGTTCAATACGCGCTGCAAGGGTACGTTACCCTTGCTCATGGGAATGATCTGCGCCTGGGCATTCAAGCGTCGCAGAATCGCTTGCAGTTCCTGGGCCTGCTCCGCTGTAATCAGATCCACCTTGCTGATCAGCAGCACATCGGCAAACTCGACCTGTTCAATCAGCAAGTCTGTGATCGAACGCTCATCTTCATCGCCCAGGGTCTCACCGCGACTGGCAAGGCTGTCGGAGGCCTGAAAATCGGCGAGGAAATTGACCCCATCGACCACCGTCACCATGGTATCCAGACGCGCCAGATCGGACAGACTGCGGCCCTGTTCATCACGGAAGGTGAAGGTCTCGGCGACCGGCAAAGGCTCGGAAATACCCGTGGATTCAATCAACAGATAATCAAAACGACCCTCCGCGGCCAGACGCGCCACTTCTTCCAGCAGGTCTTCGCGCAGGGTGCAGCAGATACAGCCGTTGCTCATCTCCACCAGTTTTTCTTCAGCCCGATTGAGCGTAACCTCACGCTGCACCTCGCCGCCATCAATGTTGATTTCGCTCATGTCATTGACGATCACCGCGACCCGCAGATTCTCGCGGTTACGCAGTATCTGATTGAGCAGCGTGCTTTTACCCGCGCCAAGAAAGCCGGACAAGACCGTGACGGGGAGGATTGAAGAAGACTGGGTCATAAGCTGAATCCATGATGGGAGTACGGATTCAAGCCTAGCATTAGTTGTTATAACATAACAACTAATGCCTTGTACTTTGCGCTGGCAACATCAGGGCGGCCTGCTATGATCTTGAAATACTCCCAGCGCACAGAGTGGCCATGCACCCAGACCTTGGTTTGACCTATCAACAACAAAACCCCAACGGCGGAGAGTCCATTGATTTTCTGCAAATTCGCTTCAGTGACATCGATTTTGTCAGTACGGATCTGTGCACTACCCTGTTCGAGCTACCCTGGGGAGAGCAGGGAGAACCCCATGCCCTGTCACTGGATTTCGACCAGTCACTGTTACTGGAACTGCTCTCACGATTGAGCCCGGAGGCCCAGCAGCAGTTTCTGGACGAGGTTAACGGCCAACTGCCGCCCTTCCATGTCAGCCTGCCAGAGCCGGTACTGGTGGATCGCGTCAGTTGCGTACTGGGCGAGCTTCAGGAAGTTGAAGGCGAGGTGTTCATTCCCTTTGTAATACGTGACATAAGCTGATCAGCGCAGACTGTAGTCAATACTGGTGACTACCCGAACACGTTTGATTTCAGGGGTAAAGGGATCTACATCCTCAATCGAAAAATAGCCCTGGGAGGCACGCCGGATGCTGCCGACCTGAGCATCGGCATCGCGCGCAAACTGGTCAGCCGCAGCGCGCGCATCGCGGGTAGCATGGGCAATCATCTCGGGCTTGATTGATTCAAGTTGGGTAAAGATGAAGCGCGGCTGAAACTCATAACTCTGGGTAAGCGCCACCCCGGATTTGACCAGCTCACCTACACCCTGCATGCCCGCCATGACCAAGGCGACATCTTCGGTACGAACCAGCACCGTGGCTTCTGCCCGGTAACGTTCGGCGGGCAAATTACCGCCGTAGGCATTGGCGTGCTGATCAATGATCTTGGGCATGGATAACTGAATATCCTCGGCTACAAAGCCCTTGAGCAGCAGAAACGAACGTATCTGATTCTGTTGGCGGTCAATCTCGCTCTGCAACTCATCCAGACCATTGCCAACCACACTGAAATTGACCGGCCAGAGCGCCAGATCGGCTTCGACCGTACGCTCGGCCAGACCTTTGACACTGACCACCCTATCCGCGTCCCGAAATTGCAGCAAACCCGATTTGATGCTGATCGCCATGAATCCCAGAGACAGGGCAACCAAGGCTGCCGCCAGTACCGCCATTGCACCCAACCCCTTGCTGCCAGTCATCATTGCACCCTTGAACAGAACATGTAGTTTCAATGTAGCCGAAGCCAGGCCAAACCGGTATTCAATTTGCCACGCAGCCACCCTATACTTGCAACAGTATTTGCTGCAATCTCAGCGCACCCGGCATTTACCCTCCCGTACCGGCTCATGTCAGACGAGGCATTCTCTTGGATTTAGCTACCCTCATTGGTCTATTGGGTGCGCTCGGCATCATCGGTTCAGCCGTTGCTCTGGGCGCATCCCCTTCAGTGTTCATGAACGTGCCCTCGCTGCTGATCGTCATCGGCGGCAGCCTGCTGGTGGTGCTGGCAAAATTCAGCCTGGCGCAGTTTCTGGGTGCCATCAAGGTCGCAGGCCGGGCTTTCAAGTTTCGTTTACCGGATATTGAGGCGAGTATCGCCGAACTGGTCAATCTGTCGACCATCGCGCGAAAACAGGGATTGTTGGCCCTTGAAGGCCAGGACATAAGCAACCCCTTCCTGAAAAATGGCATACAACTGCTGATTGATGGCCATCCACAGGAAACCGTTCGCGCTATCCTGGAAAAGGAGCGTGTCCTGACGCTGGATCGTAACCGTTGGGGGGCCAAGGTCTTCACCGCATTGGGCGATGTCGGCCCGGCCATGGGCATGATCGGCACCCTCATAGGTCTGGTGCAAATGCTATCCAATATGGAGGATCCCAAGTCCATTGGCCCGGCCATGGCCGTGGCCTTGCTGACCACCCTGTATGGCGCCATGCTGGCGACAATGATCTGTATTCCGATTGCCGACAAGCTGTCGCTACGCATGACCGAAGAGGCACGCATGCAGAGCCTGTGGATCGATGCCATTCTGGCGATCCAGGAAGGCACCAACCCCCGCATAGTTGAGCAACTACTGAGCAGTTATCTGCCACCCAACAAACGCGACAAGGCCAACGATGAGGCTGCAGAGCGCTGATGGAGCTGCCAGAGGAAGAGGATAAACCGGGCATCCCCGCCTGGGTCGTGACCTTTGCCGACTTGATGTCGCTATTGATGTGTTTTTTCGTGTTGCTGCTGTCCTTCTCGGAAATCGACGCGATGAAGTTCAAACAGATAGCCGGTGAACTGAGCAAAGCCTTTGGTGTTCAGCGCGAAGTGCCGGCCCTGGATATACCCATGGGCACCAGTCCGATCTTTGACAAGTTCTCACCGGGTATTCCCGAGCCCACGCCGGTCGATGAAGTGCGCCAGCAGACCACTGAACAACTCCCGGAGCTTGAAACCCTGCGCGCTGAACTGGAAGCAGAGCTGCAGCAACAGGTGGCTGCCACCACCGAGCAGCAAATGCAGGTCAATATGCAGGCCCTGGAAAATGTGCTGGAACAGGAACTGACCGAAGGACGCCTGCAACTCGAGCAGGATCGCAAGCGCGTGATCATCCGCATTGAAGAGCGTGGTTCCTTTCCCTCCGGTTCGGCCGATATGACCGAGGACTTCGAGGATATTCTGCTGCGTATTTCCGAGGTTCTGGCACAACTGCCGGGTGAGATTACCGTTGAGGGTCACACCGACGACATCCCTATCAATACCCCGCGTTTTCGCTCCAACTGGGACTTGTCTGCCGCACGCTCATCTTCTGTGGCCAATGCCCTGCTCGCCACAGGTAAAGTGGAGGCCAGCAGGATCAAAGTACAGGGTTATGCCGAGACACGCCCAAGAGCCAGCAACGACTGGCCGGAAACCCGCGCACTGAACCGTCGGGTTGAGATTATCGTCGACCTGGCCGAAGCCGCAGACCAATATGAAACCCAACTGCGCGAGTTGATGGATGAGGATATGGGCAAACTGATCCAGGATTTTGAGATTCAGGATCAGCCCTGAATATCCAGCTGGCCGAGTTGCGGTAAAGCGGTCGTCTTAGCCGCGCCCACGACCAGCACTACCTTAGGCGCATCACTCGTCGCGACGCAACTCCTCGGGGATATCCGGCTTGGGCATGGGGCCCGGCGCCTTACCCTGCCCGGCCCGGTATTGACGCAACTGAAAGACGTATGCCAGTACCTGTGCCACGGCCAGATAAAGCCCTGACGGAATCTGCTGTTCCAACTCGGTACTGTAGAACACCGCACGCGCCAGTGGCGGCGACTCCAGCACCACCACATTGTGCTCTGCTGCCACTTCACGAATGCGCTGGGCGACAAAGTCAGCGCCCTTGGCCACCAGCACCGGCGCGCCGGCCTGCAGCGGATCATATTTCAACGCCACGGCAAAATGCGTCGGGTTGGTAATCACCACGTCAGCCTTGGGCACTTCGCCCATCATCCGACGCTCGGCCATTTCACGCTGCAATTGACGAATGCGCGACTTGACCTCGGGTTTGCCCTCGGAATCCTTGTACTCGTCCTTGATTTCCTGTTTGGTCATCAGCAGCTTTTGCTTGTTATCCCAGAGCTGGAACGGAATATCCACCGCGGCGATCAAAATCAGCGAGCTGGCCAGCAGCAACAAAGCCTGCCCCAGTATCCAGGCGCTGTGTTCAATGGCATCCGGCAGGGCTTCGTTGCTGAGCGCCATCAGCTCCTTCTGATTAAGCCGCAGTACCAACAGCGCCATGGCCAGCACCACCAGAAACTTGGCCAATGCCTTCAACAACTCAACCAGTGCCTTGAGGGAAAACATCCGTTTCAGGCCGGCCAACGGATCCATGCGCTCAAACTTGGGCGCCATCGACTTGAGGCTGAGCAGCCAGCCGCCAAGCAAAATCGGGCCGCCTATGGCCGCGATCAGCAAGACAATAAACAACGGGGCAAGCACATCCAGCCCAATACCCACCGAAGCCAACAAATGCATGCCCATACTGTCTGTGGCATACAGGGATTGGCGTTCAAGGGTAAAATTGAAGGCCATCAGATTCAACAGATTGGCGACCATGGCCGGACCCAGCATGATCAAACCGACCGCGGCAAACATCACCACGGCCAGCGTGTTCAGCTCCTTGGAGCGCGGGACCTGGCCCTTGTCACGGGATTCCTTTAGGCGTTTCTCCGTGGGCTCTTCGGTTTTTTCCTGGCCACTGTCCGGTTGTTCGGCCATCAGCGCGCCCTCACCAGTTCACGCAGCCAGATCAGCGTCTCAGACGCCACTGTCTGGTATTGTTCGCCTACGCTGCCAAGCAGCACCCAGATAATAAACAGACCAAATATGAGCGTCAGCGGGAAGCCGATGGAGAAGATATTCAACTGCGGAGCAGCGCGCATCATCACACCAAAGGACAGATTGACGATAAGCAGTGCAGTAATCGCCGGCAGACCGATCAGCAGGGCCGCAGCCAACACCCAGGAAAAGCGCAACACCAGCGCATGAAAGTCAGTAGCAAGCAGCGACTCGCCAATCGGCAGGGTGGTAAAGCTCTCGACCAGCACTTCTATCACGACCAGATGGCCGTTCATCGCCAAAAACAGCAGGGTCACCAGCATGGTAAAGACCTGCGCCACCACGGCCACGGAAATACCCATGCTCGGATCGTTCATCGAGGCAAAACCGAGGCCCATCTGCATGGCGACAATCTGACCGGCCAGCACGTGGACCTGGAACAGCATCTGCAGCACAAAGCCCATCGCAGCGCCAATCAGTATCTGCTCGGCAATAATGATCCAGGTAGACAGCGACAGGGCGTCCAGCGTAGGTACCACGGGGATATGCGGTGCCGCTACCAGGGTGATGGCCAGCGCCAGATACAGGCGAATGCGCATCGGCACCAGTTGGGTACCGAACACCGGCATGGTCATCAGTACGCTGGCTACTCGAAACAGTACCCAGAGGTAGCTGGCTACCCAGCGGCTGATATCTTCGCTGGCCAGTTCGATCATCAGCCAATCAAACCGGGGATGTTCCGGTACAACGTGTCGCTGAAGTCAATCAACTGCGTCACCAGCCAGGGGCCGAGCCAGATCAGGGTCAGGAAGGTAAACAGCAGACGCGGCAGAAAGCTCAGCGTCTGCTCGTTGATCTGCGTAGCCGCCTGGAACATGGCCACGATCAGGCCAATGACCAAACTCGGCAGCACGATAACTGCCACCATCACCGTGGTCAGCCAGAGTGCCTGGCGAAACAGATCAACCGCTACTTCGGGCGTCATGGCAAGGGTCCTATGTCACAGCGAAACTGGCGGCCAGGGTACCGATAATCAGCGCCCAGCCGTCTACCAATACAAACAGCATGATCTTGAACGGCAAGGAAATGATCAGTGGCGACAGCATCATCATACCCATAGCCATCAACACACTGGCCACCACCAGATCAATCACCAGAAACGGGATAAAGATCATGAAGCCGATCTGGAAGGCGGTCTTCAATTCCGAGGTGACAAAGGCCGGAACCAGAATATGAAAGGGTACATCATCCGGACCAGTCAAATCGGTGCGCCTGGCTAAACGAACAAAGAGTTCGAGATCCGTTTCACGGGTTTGCGCCAGCATAAAGCCACGCAACGGAATGCTGGCTGCATCAACCGCCTCCTGCGGGGTCATCTGTTCGTTCAGGTAGGGCTGCAGCGCGGTCTCGTTGATGCGCTCAAATACCGGGGCCATGATGAACAACGTCAAGAAAAGGGCCAAACCCACCAGAATCTGACTTGAAGGCGTCTGCTGCAGACCCAGTGCCTGGCGCAAAATGGCAAAGACGATAATGATTCGGGTAAAACTGGTCATCATCATCACAAAGGCGGGAATAAAGGTCAGCGCCGTCATCAGAATGAGGATCTGAAGACTGACAGAGTAGGTCTGTTGCCCCTCCTCACCGGTGGTCATGGTAATGGCTGGCATACCCAGCGCATTGCCCGCTTCCTGGGCCAGGGCGGCCGGCGCCAGGAACATCAGTGCCAGCAGAAACCAGCCCTTCATTGGTCTTTCTCCCGTTTCAACAAAGCGCGCAACGTCCTGGCAAAGTCGGTCTGGCTCGCCGCGGGTGTACTCAAGTCGGCAACCGGTTCGGCAAACACGTGCAAGGTATTGATCCGTCCGGGCGAGGTACCCAATAGCATCTGGGTACCGCCCACATCCACCAGCAGCAAGCGATCGCGGGGACCCAGCGGAAAACTGCTGACCAGCCGGATATGCTGACCCTGAGGGGCCATAGGGCCAATACGGCGCATCAGATAGCCCATCAGGAAGATCAGCCCTACCACCAGCAGCAGCCCGATACCAAGCTGCGCCAGTTGGCCCGTCAGCGAGACCTGGCTGGCGGCTGGTGACGCTGACTCAGCCGCGCTGACTGTGAGCGGCAAACCGAGGAGCAACAGAACAAGGTGACGATTCATCAACGCAGTTTCTTGATACGTTCAGAGGGACTGATAACGTCAGTGAGACGAATGCCGAACTTTTCATTCACCACCACCACCTCACCGTGGGCAATCAGGGTGCCATTGACCTTAACGTCCAACGGCTCACCGGCCAGGCGATCCAGTTCAACTACCGAGCCTTGATTCAGCTGCAACAGATTGCGGATAGTGATATCGGTATTGCCGACTTCCATCGAGATGGTCACCGGGATATCAAGTATCACATCCAGGTTCGGACTGTCGGTGGCGTCGTACTGCTCATTACGGTTACCCGCCGGCGCGTTGAACTCTTCCATCGGCATGCGCGTGGATTCGGTATTACCGGCCAGCATGGCATCGATGTCTTCCTGACTGGCATCACCCGCCTCTTCCAGGGCAGCGGCCCACTCATCAGCCAATGCCTGCTCTTCAGGGGTGACTTCATCGGCATTCTTGTCTTCAGCCATCTCTCATTCCTCTACGCGAAAAAACGGTGTCCTGCACAGCCTACTTGGGGCGGTGCAGCGGACCCAGAATCTGTAATGCCAGATTACCCTTGACCGACCCCAGCTTGGCCTTGAAGGTGGGTACGCCATTGGCGCACAACACCATGTGCTCGGGCAGTTCAACAGGAATCACGTCACCTTCCTGCATGCTCAACAAGTCCCGCAACTTCAACTGACGACGCACCACAGTGGCGCTCAATGGCACCTTGGCTGCCGTAATTTCCTCACGCAGGGCTCTGACCCAGCGCTCATCATGTTCATCAACATCCGACTGTACGCCGGAATCCAGCACTTCACGAAGCGGCTCAATCATTGAATAGGGGAAGGTGATGTGCATATCACCCCCACCGCCATCCAACTCGATATGAAAGGTCGACACCACCACGACTTCACTGGGACTGACAATATTCGCCAAGGCCGGATTGACCTCGGAATTGACATACTCGAAATTCACTTCCTGAACGGCCTGCCAGGCCTCCTTGAGATCCTGGAAGGTCTGGTCCAGGACCATGCGCACCACGCGCAGCTCCGTCGGCGTAAATTCACGACCCTCAATCTTGGCATGCCGACCGTCGCCGCCAAAAAAGTTATCAACCAGCTTGAACACCAGGCGAGCATCGAGAATAAATAACGCGGTACCGCGCAGCGGTTTCATCTTCACCAGGTTGAGGCTGGTTGGTACATACAGGGAGTGCACGTACTCGCCAAACTTCATCACCTGTACCCCACCCACAGCCACATCGGCGGAGCGCCGCAGCAAATTGAACATGCTGATGCGCGTATAACGGGCAAAGCGCTCGTTGATCATTTCCAGCGTCGGCATCCGACCGCGAACGATACGGTCCTGGCTGGTCAGGTCGTAACTTTTGACCGAACCAGGCTCGACATCGACATCGGTATCCACAGCTCCATCGTCGACGCCGTGAAGCAGGGCATCAATTTCATCCTGTGAGAGCAGATCCTGAACGGCCATGGAGGCTTCCTATTGCAAGACTATGTTGGTAAACAAAACCGACTCGATGACCGGATTGCCGATCTCCCTTTCCAGCAGCGACTTGACTGCCAGTGTCGCCCTTTCACGCAGGGTTTCCTTGCCTTCTGGGGTCATCAACGAAGCAAACTCCTCACTGCCAAACAACATGACAAGTTCATTGCGCAGCAATGGCATGTGATTGCTCAGTTCCGCCATGCCCGCCGTATCGCGCCCCATCAGCACAACACTCACCTGCATATACCGACGCCGGCCCTCATGGGTGTAATTGACAACAAAAGCCGGTGTCAGCGGCTGATACACAGCCATCTCGCGCGTAGGTTGAGCGGGTTCGGTGGCAACGGCCTCCTCAGCCTCAGGGCTATCATCACCACTCAACACAAAGAACAGAACGCCGCCAACCGATAGCAGCAATGCGAGCAGGCCGACGCCCACCAGAATAAGCAGTTTCTTTTTGCTCTTGGGCGCTGTTGCGTCGCCTTCCTGTTGTTCTTCTTCTCGCTCAGCTGGTTGCTTTGCCATGTCAAAATTCCGTCATTTACGCGGATATACGTCCGGTTTACCAACCTACTGCATCGACCGTGCCAAAACAGTAAGCCCCCTGAAACAGCTCTTCAAGGATAAAGCCAAGTGCAGTAAAAGTCTTGGCTTGTATTCGTCGGCTGGCTGAGCCGGTCAGGCTGCAGCGGCAAGCAAAAAAAACCGGGCTTACGCCCGGTCAGTCTGTTATCAACGCCAGGTTCAAGCGTAGTAATCAACCAGTCGATCTGACAGCACCTGAGATGCCGCTTCAACCAATTGCTGCCGAGCTACGTCATCACCATCTGTCGCTCCACCAGAACCACCACGAGAGCCCCCCCGCCCCTGCTCGGCCAGTTGCTCCTGCCCCTGACCTACTGCCGAGTCCCCTACTGATACATCCACCAGATCCATACCCTGCTGACTGAAGGCCTCACGCAAACGGAACATTTGTGCTTCAAGGGCTTCTCGCACCGATGGATTCTGACTAACGAACTGAACCTGATGCTCCTGGCCACGACTTTGAATATGAATTTCCAATGGCCCCAGCTCGGCGGGGTCCAGGCGAATTTCCACGCTGCGCAGGTTTTGACTGGACATCCATAGCATCTTGTCCATCAGCGCCTCACCCCAACTTGGCTGGCCAAAAGGCACACCTAGCGTCTGAGCAGTAGCCAGAACCGGACGTGCGGATAGCGCACCCTGTGCCGCAGCCTGCGACTGGCTACCAGGACGCAGCAGGGCTTCCAGCCCTTCGGCCTCCGACTTGCTGCGACGCGGCGTGGACTCCAGCGCCTCTGCCAGACCCGCAGCGAAGGCTGCGCTGCGCACATCCCCCGTCGGCACAAGGGTATCCTGCCCGCGTTGCGACTGCGTCGGCGCATTGGCCGCATCAAGCATCATCCTGCGCTGATCGGGGTTCTTGCTGTCGCGGCCATCCAAAGCCGACTCAGCCAAGGTCTGACGACTCGATGGGTCAGCGTCACTGCGGCGCAGCAGGCTGGCGGGAATAGCTGGGTCGGCCTCATCGGGCGACAATGCGGGCGTTACAGAAGCAAGGGCCGTATTGCTTCCTGCAAAACCGGCAGTCAGAGACTGCGGTAACCCATCAGCATCCAGTTCGGCTTCTGCCTCGGCCAAGATTGCCACTCCCTCTGTTTCAGCGTCAGCGGCGACAGCCTCACCCTGCAAGACGGCCCGCGCCTGATTAAGCCAACTGGCCCAATCTTCAACCATGTCTGCCATGTCAGAAGCCAGGGCCGGATCCGCAAGCGCCGCCGATAGACCTTCGGTCTCGCCAGACAAAGTCATCTGGGATAGCTGCTCGAGCCATTCCTGCATGCCATCCGGCAAGGTTTTGCCGTCGCCGGCAATAGCGGGGTCAAGCTTTGCCGCAGCATCAGCCCCCTCTGTACCGGGGTTGAGCAGACTTAAAAAGGACGCCAACTGCTCGCGCTGCTGTCCAGACAGCACATCGGAGAAGGCCTGTGCATCCAGTGCCTGCGTGCTCTGCAGGGCTTTGACCGAGGCAAGACTGGTCTTGCCTGAGGCAGACTCAGGGGTGAAAAACGCCAGCAGATTGGGACTGACTGACATCATGAAATCTCCATTGCAATAAGCGGGTACTAACGCTTTGCAAGGGATGGGCCAGATATCCTGAAAGGGATTGATCAGTGAGTAAGCGCCATTTCTGCGCGCAAAAAAAGACGCCGCAAATCCTGGTAGGCCTGACGTGCGGCAGTCGCGTCGGCGCTCAAAGCAGCGCTTTCGGCTTCGGAACAGGCCTGCTGCAAGGCCTGGGCACCCATATTCCCGCAGCTGCCCTTGAAACTGTGAGCGGCCTGACGAAAACTTTCCCAGTCGGCACTGTCGAGGCTTTGCGCCAACTGCATCATGCGCTTGGCCGCATCAGCCAGAAAGGTATCCACCAGCAGGCGGTAATCATCCTGCATCAGATCACGCAGGTTGAGCTGCACATCTGGATCGATATCTTTCAACGCCTCGGACATGGCAGGCTGGCCTCCCTTTGGGCAAATCCCTGAATAATCAGGCCGCAGTATGCCCAAGGCGCCAATCAAAGGCCACCCTGACCTGATTTCCCAATGCGTTGAACTGCACATCGGCCGCTAACGCCCTGACCAGCGCCAACCCTCGTCCGCTGTATGTTTCTGCCTGCTCACCGGGGGGTTGTGGAGCGAAACCTGGTCCGCTGTCCTCTACCTGAATCACCAGCCGTCCACCCGCTTCGTCTGGACAGTGATCGAGGACAACGCGAATCCAGCCCTGGTCCAGTGATGACAGCCGCAGGTTACGCTCACGATAGTATCGACTGAATCCGTCCGCATTACCCTTGAGCGACGAATCCAGCTGCAACAACCCATGCTCCAGGGCATTACTGTACAGCTCGCTGAGAATAATGAAGAGGCTGCCGGCATGCATACGCAAGCCGGGTACCTCCATCAGCACCTTGTTCAAAAAAGGCAGCGGGTTGTGGTCGCGGATTGAGGCCGCGCGAAAGGTGTAATCCAGCACCCAGTCCTGAGCTTCAAGCTGCCTGGCATCGGGTTGCAACAAGCTGGTAATAGGCAGCGGATGTCGCTGCATGACCACTTCGAGCAGGCTGACATCGTCTTCCCTGCTGCCATGAAAGGCCTCCAGCGCCAACAGCAAACCTTCGAACAGCGCATCCGGTTGACCGACATGTGCCGTGATCACATCAAGTACGCGCTGATCACCAAACTGGGTACCTTCGGCATTACGACTTTCTATGATGCCATCAGTCCAGCACAACAGCCGCTCACCATCGGCCATGGGCAAGACCACGGGGGTCGGATCGAAACGTTCGCTGTTGACCACCGCCAAGGGCAGATGGGTGGAAGGAATACGATGCAATAACGCGCCTTCACGTGTAGCCGCGCGCGATAAATCTACCGGCGCGGCGCGATAAATGGATGGCGGTGGATGTTGCTCACTGTGAAAGAGAATTTCAGTTTATAGACTTCAGGGGCTTGGGATCAAACGCTGGCTCCCAGGTTGCCAGAGCCGCTAACTGTTCCTGACCAGCCGGAACACCCCCAGACTCACAAGCCTCCAGCAAGTCAGCAAACATGCGAACACCCATAGGGCCAAGGTCTCGCTTCCAGAGAGCGGCCGCAGTGTCGTCTGGCCGGACTATGCACCAGTCCTGGTAGATGATGGGGCCGGAATCGACCCCGTCATCCATCCAGTAGAGAGTGCCGCCGGCGACGGGCTCGCGCATGTGTATCGTCCACCTCACCGCGTCACGGCCCCGGTGCAGGGGCAGCAGCGAGGGATGATAGCCAGCACACCCAAGCGCCGCCATAGAACGTGCACTGGCACCAATATATGCATGGGCGTGCGCGGCAATGAGAAGGTCACAGCGGGGCACGTGCTCTGCTTCTAACCTCCGCGCGGACAGCACCGGTATTGAATGAACAGCTGCGGCGGCGGCAAGGCTGTCGCCCAAGGGCGCGACTACCTGCAGCACCCGGTGTCCACGCTGCAGGCAGACGTCAAGAACGACGCGGCCCAGCCATTTCTGGCCAACTATGACTATTCGCATGTTTCCCCCAGATATCTGAAGCCCTGTACAGCCCGGAAGTGGCCACCGAAGCCGCTGCCTGCCTTGGGTTTGCCTAGACGAGCGGCGCTGGCATGAAGTGATGCCGCACTCTTCGCCTTGTTACCTCCGACCAAGTTAGCCGAGACCTGCGTCCAACGTCGGTCGCGCCGAAGCGCGGCCGCCAGGCCGGGGTGGCTGGTGTGAAATAGTGTCCTAAGGGGGAGCCGATGCCTGTTATCTCCAGCAAGCCAGAGCTCGCAAACAGCATTAAGGAACCGCATGCCAACGCCCGCGCCCTGCCACTCTGGCATCACAACCAGCCGGCAGGCTCTAGCCTCAATAAGGCCAGGCCGGGTTGCAAACGCGACGTGGGCGACCGGTTGGCCGTCAACCCAACCGGTGTAGTGCGTTGCCGCAACCATGGGCGGGAGTTTCAGATAGTGATGCTCTTCAAAGGGGGCATAGTCGCGCTGAGCAGCTTGGCGTACCTCGAGCTGAATGCATGGCCGTCGCCGGTGCCACCCCCTGAGGAATTCACCGGACGCGGTGTCATACACCCAATCCGGCTGCACCCAGTCGAGAATGTCGTAGTGGCACGACAGGAGAACAACTTGCCCTGCAGTTCGCCGCCATGCTTTAGCGAATGCCCCCGCTCCGATCTGGGCGATCTGCCGATCGATTACAGAGCTGAACTCGTCGACCACAGCAAGACGAGGCGCCTCGCAGACCAAGCGGGCCAGCGTTGCGCGAAACTGCTCACCCATCGAAAGCACTTGGTAAGGGCGGAGCCAGGCAGGCACAGACCCCAGCCCGACAGCAGAAAGCGCGGCAGGTACCTGGTCAAACGCCTGATCTGGAGCAATAGCATCAATGATCGGCTGATCTTTGGACCAGCGGGGGTTATAAGGCGCCTTGAACTTGCGGCCGATGCTGCTTTTACCCGAGCCGGATGGGCCAACTATCACCCCAATCTGCCATGACATGTCTTCAATCGGCAGATCGGCATCAATCGTGACCTCGTTGCCCTGGTCGACATTGAACAGGGACTTGACCCTCGCGGCGCGGTAGCTATTTGAATCCGGGCAGTGGTGCTGGATATGAATTTTCATACGCACACCACCCTTACTTTATGCCCGCTACTCTTGAGCGTTTCGAAGGCCCGCTGCTGGGCGGTCTCATCTGGACAGATAATGATGACGCCGAACTGGGGCTTATATTTAAACCCGTTCTGACCCGGTGGTTGTTTCGCTTGTTTTGCCATGATGGCCTCCACAATTGGCGCTCAGTGGCGCGCATGTTTGGAGGCTCATGGCCTTCTGATGGTTGAGTGTGCCGCAGCGCGGACACTTGATCTCGATGACGCTTGCTGAGCTGGTTTTTGCCAGCATTCGATTACAACTACCGCAACGTAGTATTTTCAACATCTGCAAAGCCTTTTCATTTTCTGATAGCCTTGCCCGGCACTCGCGAGTGTAGCGGGTCTTGGCTGGCTTGCAGCTCAGTTCTGCAGGTTGGCGGCCGGATCAAGTGTTACAGCACCTGGTCCGGTCACCCGTTCTTAAATGGTGAGCGTAAAGGAGTGGCTCAAGCGTTGCCACGAGACAATGCCATCACGAACAGACCACACCTCAACAATTACTTCGCCAGCATATGCTGACTCCAAAACCACTGACGTGCCGGATATACCGCTTTCAATATCCAAAACCGCTAACGTGTCAGAACGCAATAGCCGGGCCGTATAGCTGGTGCCAGGCTCGGGTCCAATGTTTCCAATAGTAGTATCGATCAACTGATCAGACTGGCTCACACGGTCTCTGTGAGACCAGGAGAGAGTAACTGGGCTTACGGCGCTAGCTGGGTTTTCATTGTCATTGATGCGCAATCGTCCAGGTGGATACGGTTTGCCCTGCCGCGCCTGCAGCGTAATCGAATCAATCGGAGCCAAATCAGGCCCCAGTTCTCCCGCAGTGGTTACAGTCAGCATTTTGGCTTGCATACCGGTACCCATGCTGTAAGCGGTATCATCAACTGCTGCATTCTGTTCATAAAACCAGATTCTGGTATCCGCTGAGTGGGCGGCAGGCGTGGTATCAGCGCACCCCCTTCCGATCGTAGCTATGCCAGTATCAATATCCAGCGCGTCAATGCGAACGACTTCAGACCCGAGCAACGCCGCGCTGCCTATTGCCACCTCATCAGCGCGAGTCATACCTGTTAACTGAACAACAGTTTGCAAACGGCCGATATCAGCAGAGAGCTGGGCAGATGGGCACCAGCCAGCACCGCCTCGGTCAACAAATTCGCCGCTGGCACCAACGCGTGTTGCCAGTCTGTAACCAATGGCCATGGTTGTCGGCGATGTACCAACCGCCCCGAAATACGCCGCGGTCACATCTATCAACGCCAAATTTGCGGGGTCTGTAATCGCTGAAATATCGCGATATGGGAGCTCGAATACCTGCCTTACCGCAACAGGGGCTGGGGTACGATCGGGAGGCGCCCAGCCCGCCGGCGGAACAGATACATAGCTTGTTGCAGGCAGCCCGAAAACATCTTGAACCGCTGTGATCTCTATACGCCCATCCAGTAAGGTTCCATCTTTGATTTTACCTGCCCTCAGCACGACAATGTCTATGCCGCGTCGCAATGAACGTATGCGAAAAGGCTGACCTGGCTCTAGATCACGAGCGCGGCGGTCCAGAACTATTTTGAATCGCTTCAGGCCTGATGTTCGGATGCGCATATCACGTGCCGCCAATCGCGATGCAATCTGGGCTGTAGGTGCTCCTGGGTATTCAATGGTCTCTGATGCTCGGCCACGATCACGCGCTGCTACAGCGCTGTTAACCGCGCGTACAGTCTTTTTCTTGCCATCTATGGCATCTGTATATTTGACGAAGAGTTCGCTGGGCGACTCATCATTAGATGTATTGTCGTCTTCAACAACCTCAAGTAGCCCAGAATTTTCGTCAAATAGAGGCAGGGCTTCAGGGTCATAATCATCCCGCATCAGACGTATTTTAATCAGACCGGTCCGCCGGTCGTCGAAGATTTCAGCACTGATATGGTTCGTTACAGCGGAGCTGAATGTTTGGAAAGAATCGCTTCTGGTCCATTCCAGGCATAGGCCGAGCTGCTCATCAAAACAGGTATCAGCTGCCGCCCTCCATGCCGCATCATCCATCCACTCCCTTGGCCAGCCCCTGAAACGACTACCAGTGCGAATCAGATAAAGAATATGCACGGGGTTCATAGCCTTGATCTCACCATCGGCGAGCCATATGAACTGCTTCTCGGGGTACCACGCGCCCTCAGCATCCCACAAACGGTTTCCGCCCCGACGGAGGATCTCCCAGGGCTTGGGATATGGGTTCATACTAGTGACCAGTCCGGAGTAAAACGCGGTTGTAATACCTCTGAATGCAGGAACAACGCCGCCCAGCATGCTTGCCAGCTTAGGTAATATGCCTTGATCCTCCTCACCAAACAGCACATCCAGGGTACCCTGCAGGCCGCCTTCACCGTCATCACCACCAAACAATTTAGGGGCGTTGATAACAATTTGTTGGTTGGACGTTACTGAGCCACGCCAGGCCCTTTTGTCGCTGGCACGAATCTCGACCATCTCATCAAGTGGCAGGCCGAGGCCCATGTGAATATCAAAGTAATAACGATATCCGACTGTTTGGCTTGAACTACTGCTGCCCATTTTCTGCCTCCGCATGAGCGTGCTGGACTAGCGTCAAGGCACGGTCATCGCCTGTCGCAACAAGCAGGCGCTCATCAATGCCGTGGTTTAGAAATTCAAACCAATTCAAATTGTGCCGCTGGAAAAATTCCCGCGAGGCCCGGTGGCAAAACCCTTGCCGCCCGTTCCATGTTGGAACACTGTGCAGGTGCTGTATGGTAATGATCATTTCTTGCCAGCCTTTTTTACGATTGGGCGCGTCCGATAGTTACCCACAGTTAGCACCATCCAACCCTTCGACCATACCTGACCGAACACAGCACTTTGGGCAGTGCCTTCCTCTGCTTGTGGGAAATCGATGTCTTCAAACGCAGTCGGCTTCGGCTGAGGCGGCTTTGGGGTCAAAGCGCTCATGATGAAAACCGATACAATTAATACAAGAAAAAGCCCCATATTTAAGCCCTCACCAGACCTGGTTGCCGTCAAAGGGGCTATCGAGCTGTAGATGTGGAATGCCCCTATTGTTTAATGAATTGCCAAACTTGCTATGGCACGTACTGGCAAGAAAGTCGCAGCCGGGGTAGGCCCTGAGCTGGGCTGCAGGCGGAATGCCTACAGTGCCACCCAACAGTTGGAGCTCATTTGATATGTGACGATCAATAAATCTTCGGTCGAACTCACCGCCACCAACTGCCCATGCCACGTATCCACCTGTAAACCATCCAGCCGGATAATCCGATAGGTCGCTACTGAAAACAGATAACCCATTCCGGCTGTCTATCGACAAATCTACCCTGTACGACTCAAGATCAACTTTGCAGCGCCTGTCACCCAAAACAGCAGTGCATGTGCGCATATAGGCATCCAGAAGCCCTGGCTCTCCCATTTCTGAATCCCTGGTCACACATTTAATCTTGCATCGATCAAGGGCAGGAAAGCCCACACTGCTGATACGATAGCTGCCCGCTAGTCGAGCTTCTGTATCACCGTAGTGCATATCAAAAACTGATAAACCTATAGGGTCGCTGGGCGGAAATGCCCTGAAGGGCTGAACAACATCAAGTGATGCCGGTGCAGTAATCGTTAAGCCGTCTGATTTAGCGTCACCAGTCTGCTGTATGCCGGAGTCTGAGATACCGCCTAAAACTGATCTGAACGTTTGCACACCCAGCTCAATATTTCGGTCTGCTGTGCAGTAGAGCCAGAGTGTTACCCCTCTGTGAAACCTGTAGAGTCGCACCGGGATTCCTTGAGCAATTGAGAACTCGCGACTATCAAATGACATCGTCTGCCACTCCCATAAAAACAATCTGCGCCGAGGCGAGCCCTTCACTGTCAGCCATATGATCAATATCAGAGGTATCTGATGCGCCACGTGACAAAACCAGCCAGCAAATTCGCTTAACTCCTTCCGGGTTCACTGATAGCCCGAGGGGCTCATTTATGAAAAGCCGCTCAACGTCTGAACTGATTTCAGAGGATGAGTTGATTCTGCGGTAATAAATCTCTCCTGAGAAAAGCTCTACGCGAATATCCCTTCGACCCACACGGGCCTGCCCGAAACGCGTATAACCGACGTGAGCGACATCAATAAAGGGCTCGGCATCACTAGCCGGGTTAACCAGAGTCAGATCGTCGGCGTGAGTCGGAATCCATACAGCTGTGCGCTTTCCCGCCAAGGTGTATAAAAGCGACCGGTAACGAGCACGTTGCGCACGACCCATTTCTAACCAACCAAAGCCTGTGACAGGCATAGCTCGGCCTGCGACGTCAGTTACCAATGGTGGTCCTGTTCGGCTATCGAGTGTGATCAAGCTGCGCTGGAATAAACGGGTAAGGTCTTCTGATTCATCCGGACGATCGTCATACACTAATTGTGCGCGATAGGTAGGGAGGTCCTCTACAGTTAAAGCAGGCCAGTCACTTACGCCCAGGAGCAAAAATTGCACCTCAGCTTCATCAAGCTGATCAGTCAGTCTTGTAGTCTCCGGCTGCCGCATTAATTGAGCTGGACGCGCTGGGTACAGCCGGGTGCCAGCAGGCCAGCTTTGCTGCAGGGGACGCTTGAGATCTATACCTGTTGAATCAATAGAGTCGATTTCAACCACTTCATATTCGCGGGCTGATTCACCCCTCAACATTGCAAGGCCACCCGTTACAAAGTCCAGATATTCTGTTTCAGCATCGATTCGGGAAGCGGTTGACTCCAACGGATTTTTCAGAAATTGAATATCAGGCCAAATCGGCAGCGCCCACACTCTGCTGCCCCAACCGAACAAAGCAAGATCCAACATTTGACGATCTCGACCCTCAACAAACATTGGGGCTTTGAACTCTCTTCTTGGCGCTGTACGCAAACCCCGGCGCTGTTCAACCAAACTTTCTGAAGCCAACACATCAGTCAGGAACTCAAGACTCTCTTTAACACCATCGCCCCAGTCTGGCACAAAGGACCATGCAACAATTCGGTTGGCGGTTACGCGAAGCACGACCTCCTCGCCATTTGCGAAGACCCACCGTACCAAGGTGTCAACAACCGATTCACCCTCAGGTGAAACAGATAGCTCATATTCACGCTCCTGGAGTGCAGCAAATTCAAGGGGCGGGGTAGGCTGACCGATCAGTTCCAGGCCCTCAACCAAACCGGTCAGCTCAACTAAATTACGAGTCTCGAGATGGGCATTCCAGAGACTCAACGCGGTTACTTGAATAGAAACCAGGTTGCCTAGGTCCACGCGGGTGGTGTCGATATGTATACGATCATAAAAGTCGTATCGGTAACTGCCAGACCTGATAACAGAAATGGGCCTAGATGCTGCAGAGACTGGAAAATGCAATAACAATTCAGAGGGTGACGAGTCAGATACCACTGACTCAAATGGCGGCCAGCCAACAATCTCATTTGCAGAAAACAGGTCATGACTTGATGAAAGATATGGATTAGCAACGCCGCCTGAGGCCGAGTTGATCCCAAATGTGGTCAGGATGGCCATAATCAAGCGCCGTCGTATCTGATTGCCATTCCGAATGTACCCGTGTGGTTTACAGCGCTCCCGCCATCACGTGAAACTGTATTTTTCAAATAAAATGGGTACACCTTCCAGCTTTCTGGCCCAATACTGAAAATTTGACCAGGCTCGTAATTGTCAATGCGCAGATATCGTGCATTTTGCAAGTCTGCAACCATAACAACCTTAGATTCTGAAACGGTTACATGGGGCTGGATAGGCAAAAGAACCGCTTCACTGTTCCATGGGCTGGGTGACCTCTCGACCAATGGCGCTATAAACCCGACTGCGTGTAGCCTTTCAGCGGCATTATTTGTCCCAGTATTACTTGTTCCGTTCCACGACAAGCTGTTGAGTCCCGCATTAACAAATTCCCCTAGACCACCAGCCAGCGTCATTTTTTGAGTATTCCAAAAAAGTCCCCCAGAGACTGATGCGCCACTGGCTGTGTTTGCTGACCCAACCCCTCCACTAGTAGGTGATATTAAATAGCCGGTTGTTGGCCCCGTGGCTGTTATATAGCCTTGACGGGCGCATCCAGATAGCCAATTTCCAGTTCCAGCGGTATTTAGACTCGATGAACCAAACGCAAGCCAAAAATAGCGATCAATGTTGAAACGCAAGATGACGTAAACCTCATCAGGGTCATCAAATACGTGGATGAAGTACTCAGCAGGAAACGATACGCCTTCAAATCTATCCGCAGAGCCTGGTCTTCCCAATCGAGCAGCATTGGGTGCCGGGTTGACGATAGCAGCACCAGATTGGCCATCGCCCATCTGAATCAATAAGCCTGGACCCTCTGTAGTCGTTGTTGTGCTTGAAACGTAGGGCCTCACAAAAGCGGAACCCTTGCTAAGAATGCCGCTGCTGAGTATCCAACCTTGATCAACCAGAGCGTCGACCAGGTGAGATTGCAGCTCAGCGAAGGAACTTGCGCTGCCGTTGTAGTAAGCCATTAATCAAGCCTCATGGAATAATAGTCACTGAAACCATTACGGCTGACATCTTGTATAACAACCCAGTCTTTACCATCCAGCTCAAACGTATTTTCAACAGCGTTATTGAACCCTGTTATATGACGAATACCATCTAGCTCACCAAGAACGCCGATAGCAGAGTTAAGAACTATCGGATTTGATGGATATGAACCATTGGTATCACGTTGTTGAGTTTGCGAAGCAATTGAGCCATTTAGAAGCGTGTTGTTATAGGGCCAACATTCAGGCTGTGCCCACGACCCATCATTGAACCTCATCCGCATCTGGGGCCGAGAGCCTTTGTAAGGGATGCTATGCACTGTGTCTGAAAATCGTGTTGCAGGCGTACCGTTCAGCATGCCTGCGCAGATCACGGGATACGGGTACTGACTGGGGCGTGCGTAGGGCAAGAACTTGCCGACATAGGCCGACTCATAGACCGGCGTGCCCACTTTCATCGCCAATGCTATACGCTGTGGGTTGAGCGTCAGCCAGTAATCGATCCGCTGGTTGTGGGCTGGCACGCCTGAGAGCATGGCCCCCGGCTGAGCATTAAATGGGTTACCTGGTAGGTAGCCTGTAAAAGCTGCAGCAACGAGATTGTAATAATCCGCTCCAGCGTTTTGATAGGTTCTAAAGCCTACAAATATTTCCTCCTCTTCGCTGTAACCAAAGCCCTTGAGAATAAGCTCCCGATCAGCAGGGGCTGTGTCATAGCGCAGTACCTCCCAACCGTTATCTCCGGCAAAGTCACGAATGGTCTCAAGCATGGCGTAATGCGCCAGTTGACTTGAGTTATCGACAAAAGAGACCTCATGCGGCATGAACTAAACCCCCAGTATTTGGCGCACGGCTGCGCGGTTGTTCGACAGCTCGGTATAGAACCTCTCTGTCCCCGAACGGCTCCATGCACGCTCTGCGACAAATTCGTCACTCATACCTACATAGACTTCCATGTTGTTCTTCAACGTTGTTTGTGACGTTCGCGCGCCGTCAGAAAGGCTACCAACGTTAAGAACAGGCGCTGGTGCTGGCGGCGCTGGCACTCCGGCCAGGCCACCAGTTGAGTGATTTGCAGCACCGGCCCAGTCGTCCAGGGCGGCCATGCCGCGTTTGTTGAAATCGTCCAGGAAAGGCAGGGCGCCGGGCTGGGTGACGACTGCGGCGCGGGTCACAAATTCGTTGTTTGATAGCCGGGCATTGATGCTGTCGCTCGTCCCGGTACCGGGGCCGGTTACGTGACCACCCTCTGCAAACGCTTGGAACGCCATGGCCGCGACCACGGCGGCCAGGCCGATCGCTGCTGCGGATCCGAAACTGCCGATCGAGGCTGCGATCGCTGCCGGGGTCCATGCTGTGGCTGTAGTAGCTGCGGCGGTCGCCTGACCAGCGGCGGCCGTGTTGGCAGCGACGACGGATGACGTGGCGCGGGTTGTGTCTGCGACGGTCTGAGCAGCGGTGACAGTGTTGATTGCCGCTACCTCGGCTGCGGCTTTCTGACCAGCTGCGGCGATGGCGGCCTGGCTGCCTTGGCGGAACAAGTCCATGATGCCCTGGGTAGCCATTTCGGCCAGGCCTTGGGAGGCCATCCTGGCCATGCTCTCTGCAACGCCAAGTAGCAGACTGTCGAGCGCGTCGCGCAGGTCGTGGGTGCCGCGAGCTAGGCCCAGGATGGCTTCTTCAAGTCCGCTCTGCAGGCCATCGCGCAGGGCTAGGGTCAGCTCACCGGCCTGGGTGCGCAGAGCTTCGAGCTGGACTTGCATGTCTTTTAGTCGCTCGATCGCAGCAGGGTCGCCTGTGGCATCGGCAAGCTCCCGCATTAGCGGCAACAGCTTTTCAACTTCTACGGCCGTAGCCTGGTGCAGCTCGACGATCTGCTTGCGGGCTTCACGTTCGGATATCAACCCCGCCTGGATCTGGGTCTGGATCGACTGCTCGCGGCGGTTCTGCTCGGCATACAGCCGGTCGAGCTGGCGTTCCAGGTCTGCAAACTGCGCTGCCGCTTTCTCTATGCCAATCAGCTTGTCGACCAGCGTGGCGCCATCTGTGTCACCGCGTTCGCGCAGCCGCTGCTGCAGCTCGCCGTACTTGCGCTCGATCTCCGCGCCTGCGGCCTCAACGGCCTGGCCGGTGGCTTTTAGGTAGTCCAGCTGCAGGCTGGCCAGCAGCTTTGTGTCAGCCGCAAGCTGCTTGTCCATCGCTGCCTGCGCCTCGGCAGCAGCCAGCGCCGCTACAGCGGTCTCGGCGCGCTCACGCTGCGCGGCAGACAGATCGAGCAGACCCATCTCGTACTCGCGCAGCTCTGCGCGGGTCTTGCCGAACGTCGAGGCTTCTTTCTCAAGCTGCGCGATAAACCGTGCGGCAGCCTGGGCGTCGCGGTCTACCGGCGTCCTAGTCGACTTCTCTGCATAGCGCTGATTGATACCTTCAATATTGCGGGCAACAGTTGACTCATCAAGGCGAGAGTCATTTGGATTGGCCAGACGTATTGCTTCTAGGATGTCCTGGTATTCTTTAATTGCAATGACACGTTGCTCATCTTTAGTAAGATGTTGTTTGGCAATGGCATCAGCTTTCTCCATTGCCTTGATAGCCTCATTCTCGATTCTGGCCATCTCACCCGCAAAACGTGCTTCACCAGCTTGTTGCTCAAGGGCTAACTCCAGGCGGTTTCGCTCCAGCTCAAGCGCCCGCTGAGCACGTTCATCAGCTTGGGTCGTTCCACGAAACCCGAGCACACCACCCGATTCTGTGAACTGCGGCGCAGGGTTGGCGGCGATCTGGCGCAGCTTGTTGTCCACATCAGCCAACTGCTGGGCCAGTGTCTGTTCGCGACCCACTCCAAGCATCGCATCCCAGGCATCTGCAGCTACGCCCTTGACCGCACGCCAGGCCGTTTCGATGTATCCCAGGTTCTCGACGATCCTGTCTGATCGCTCCTGCATGGCGCTTGAGTAGGTCTCAAACGCCAGCTGAGCCGCGCCGGACTCGTCGCCCTGCGCCTTGAGTGCTGCGATCTGCTCGTAGACTGATGCAGTCAGGAAGTTCTGGCCTTCATTCAGCTTGGCAATGGCACCGACAGGATCTTCAGCGAGCTTGACATACTCCGCCACCGTGTCCTTCACGGCCTTGCCCGTCGCGATCTGGAGCTGCAGCGCTGTTTGCGCTACCTGTTCCAACTGTTCACCAGACAGTTTGCCTGAGCGCGCTGCCTCTGTGACCGCTGCAGCGGCCTGGCGCTGTGTACCGGCAACGGCACTGATACGTGCCGCCATATCGGCCATCTGGCCAGAACTCACTCCCGCTGCATCGCCCGTCATGATCAACGCTTCGCGGTATTGACGCGCCTCGCGGGCTCCCTGTTCATACGCAACAAACAGCGCGCCGGCAGCAGCTGCTGCAGCACCCAGACCCAGAGTGACTGGGTTAATGGAGGCGATCAGCGCCCTGGAAGCGGTACCTATGCCCCCGAATGAATCCTTGACGCGCCCGCCCTGGGTGATCGCAACCTGCCATGCGGGCTCACCGCGTACCAGTGCATTGGTTATGCTGGTGATGCGCCCCGGGAGCTGGCCAGCAGCGCGGTTGTATTGCCCGGCGCTCAGCCCAGCGGTCTTCATGGCCTCGGATGTGGTGATCAGCTCGTTGCGCTGCTGCTGGAGCTTTGACGTGTAGAGATCGAAGGTCTCGGTATCAATCAGGTTGTTCGAGCGGGCATCGGCAAGTTGCCGCTCGGCCTTGTCGAGCCTGTCGAGTTCGCGCACCAGTGGATCGATCTGCCCGATCAGCTTTGCGAGTTCGGCGCTCTGCTTTTCAGCTGCAGCAGCCGAGGCCACGGCGGCTTCAGCCGCTCGGGCTTCTGCTGCGGCTTTCTGCTCGACTGCACGCTCGGCATCAAAATAGGCCTGCATCGCAGCGGTCTGTGCGCGAGCCGTGTCCTCGCTGCTGCCTGCGGCGCGTTCCTGGGAGAGTGTGAGCCCATCCAGGGTGTCGCGGGCTTCTTCCTGCGCACGGACCTGGGCCAGGCTCGCGGCAACCATGGCTTGTATGCGGGCGGCCTGTGCATCGGCTGATTCGCCGGCCTGGTTCAGCCGTGTACTGGCGCTCTCGGCCGCCTCACCGGTCTGCTGCAGAGCATCTTCCAGCCGCAGCAGCTCCTCCTGCCCCTGCTTGAGGTCAGCTGAAATACGGAGGGCGAGTTCGAGCTCTTTGGACATGGGGTGCGGTTACGGCCGTGAATGTGCAGCCATGGTGTCGCACGCGACATTAAATGTAATTTTGCGCACGCAAAAAGAAAGCGGCCGCAGCCGCTCTGAGTCCTATCCGTTGGTTCCGACTGGCAGCTTCTTGCTGCCTCCCTGGGCACGCCAGCTATAACAATTTATTGAGATAGTCAGCAGCGTTTGTACCGCCTGCAAACGCCATATTCATGTCCATGATGTTGTTGTAACGCTGCCGCCGCTCGTTTGCCAGGGCTCTGTCGTAGTGCAGAAGAACCTGCCGGTGGGTATAACGGCCAATCTCTGCCGGCGAATGCTCAGCTGCAATCAGGACGGCGTAGACGTCGCCCCAGCGCGGGCCGCCGCTACTGCTCTGTCCGCTCTTATGCGATCGAACACACGCCGCATGAAAAAAGGGGCATTTACGGTCCACCACAGATAAAGCAGCTCGCTACCATCCTTGTCGTTGAGCCCCCTTACCCAATCGAGCTCAACATCCGCTGCAGCGGCTATCAGCTGCTCGATGCTGTCAGTATGATTTGCCATGATACCGACAATCTCGTTCAGCGGTGGCACGCCACCTGACACGACCTGATCATGTAGATCATCGACAAAGGGTTTGTATAGCGGGTTCAGTTTCAATCCTTCGATGAAACCATACTCCCGCATAACGATAGCCCGGCCAGCAATTTTTACAGACAGGTCCGGATGCAGGATTGCCAGATCATCAGCACCGTCCGCCGCTGGAGCAACAGCGACGGGATCAGCGGTGATGACCTTGGGTGGTTTGCGCTTTGCCATGAATTCCCCTTATCAGCCGATTTCGATCAGGCGGCCGAACTGTCCGAGCGGGCCGTTGGCCGGCTTGGACAGGTCACCCAAGGAGGTGAACGTCACCGGTGCGGACGCCAGCTGGTTACCCGAAGTGATCAAGCTCAGCGTCTGCAGGAGGCCAGCATCCACCTTGTAAAGCTCAAGGAGGAACGGCTGCTCACCCTCGGCCAGGTTCTTACCCTTGTAGCGCAACCGATACTGCTTGCGTGCAGCGTTCAGCATCGCGACATGGCGGGTGGCGGCATAGCTGTACGCGGCCACAAAAGGTTGCGTTGGCGCGGTTGCAGGCAGTGAAAGGATCTCTACGTCGCCGTACGGGTCGTAGCTGTAATGCTGGGGGTCCAGTAAAACCGGATCAGGTGTGGCGCTATCCATGATCACCATGTTGCTCGGGCCGAAATGATCCAGAGTAACCACATCGCCTACTGCCAATCCTGTGGGGAATTCCTCGCCGCTTGCGGTACCCGGTTCGGTCTGGGTCACAGTGCCCTGGGTAAACCGTGCAATGTTGTCAGCGCTGAGCTGGAACAACGCTACGTTCCAGACCATCATTGGCTCGATACCAAAATTGCGCACCAGGAGGTTTTTGCCGCTCATGCTTTCGCGGTGCTGGACCATCGTTTCAGACAGGGTGCCTTCGAGCGAGTTTGCGTCACCCAGCTTTTTATAGGGGCCGTCCTCTGTAGGGCTGATGATCTCGCAGATCTGCAGCTCGCCCTTGCCATACATGTACTTTTCCATGACTTACCCCTTCTTCGCCGGTTGGGTAGCAGCTGCAACAGCGGTTACAGCAGGCTCAGGCGCTTGTTCAGCACCGATGATCTTGTTCGCGACCAGCCATTGCTTTGCCAGCGCGTTGACGTGGATCGTTTTGCCAGCCAGTTCCTTTTTGCCAGCGTGTTCGTGGTCCTTGAGTAGCGTGACCGGGTAAAGATTTTGTTTCTTGTCGCTCATGACTTGGTGCCTCTGAGTACATGGGTTGTGGTGAAAACATCTATCCAGAGCACCCGGCTGGCATCACTGTCCACCGCATCGCCCTGTAGCCATTTAATCGCGTCCATTCCCTGAGGCTCCCAACCAAGCAGTGCGTCACGCGCATCGCCGATCAGGGGGCCTAGGTCCTGCAGCGCCTCGGCGCCTGATTGATCCCGGTAGTTACGCGCAACCAGGATGACGCCGAATACCGCCTCTGCACTGGCTGCGCGCTTGTGCTGCGGCGCGCTACCGGCCGGGTTGCGTTCGCTGGCCAGGACTACAAAAGCGGTGCCGATCCGGAAGTCGGTCAGGCTCTTTACCTGGTTGTATTCTGCTGCGCCCTGAACGTCATCCAGGCCGGGAACCAACTCCTTCAGCCGGTCAATAATCACTTGCGTATTGAGCGGCCGCATCATCTGAAGAACTTCAACTGGCCGCGATTGAACACGTTAGGCGAGGCTTCAAAGCGCACGTCCAGGCTGTTCGGGTCAGTCTGAATCGGGTCATCCGCACCCAGGCTGAACTTGCCATCTGCGGTCAGCTGCAGCAGCTTCATGGCATCGCGGTAGTCGCGCACGATTGGATCATTGCTCTCGGTGCTCAGCCGGTGCTGGTGCAGGTAGTACCGCACAATGGCACGGCACCAGACCGTGACCATGTCCGGTACCGGATCCAGCGGCAAGTACCCACGCCGGGCCAGAAAGCCGTCAATCACGGCCTGCGCATCCCTGGTGGCATCGTCGATGCGCTCCAGGGCGGCATCAGCCCGTTCATTCTCGTCGGCAGTCCAGCTGCTGCGGTCGCCGCCCGTGAGGGAGACTTCCATCAGCGCATCCGGCACTACACGCAGGTGCGCGGGCGTGGCCACCTGGGCCAGTTCGCGTGCACCTGGGCGCTCGGCCAGTTGGGCGTGGGTGATGTAGGTCATGCCAGGCGCTCACCGAAATGAGAAAACTCGCCCCGTTTAACCACCAGGTTCGGATCCGCCATCAACTGCTCGACCTGGGCATCTGTGAGCGCACTCAGGGCAATGCCATAACCCTCGCGGGTAAAGCGGAAGCCGCAGCGGCGGAACGATTCAGGCACCGACCGGATCCACAGCCCATCAACGACATTGCCTTCCATGGCGGTCTCCGGGCTGGGCGTTTCCTGTGCGCCCTGGGGCGCAGTTGCGGCCGAAGCCGCGTTCGCGGTGGGTTGTTCAGTTACAGGAGCGGCCGGATCGCCACCCTGAACCACTGGCGCGGCAGCTGCACCCGTGGTTTCAAGATTCTCCAAAGGCTTTTCATCCTTAGGAGTCGTGCTGGCAGCGGGCTTGGCGCCCGATGCCGGTTTACGATTTGCAGTCATGGCGTCATCCGTCTCTTAGGCGAGCCAGGGCGTGACGAGAACGTCCACCACGTCGCGGTTGATGTTGGTGGCGCCGGCGGCATTACGCTCAGCCTTGACCACTTCCAGCGCCTGTTCCCGCAGGCTCGGCGGCACGACCAGCAGCTTGGGACGGATGCCGAGGATCTTGCCCTTGTCACCCTTCATCCCCTGCATCGCAGCGTAGGCGGTCCCGAAGTTGGCGGCGTTCAGTTCCTGACGGCTGGCGTGCGCTAGCTGCCAGAGGCCAAAGCCGACGTTCAAGCGCGCATCTACTCCGTAGATGTATTCCTTGCGCATGAACACGTTCTCGTCCTTTTCCTGGTCCTGCTGGACGAAGTTGTAGTTCTTGCGCATCTGCAGAATCAGCGGCTTCATCACGCGGGTGGTGTCCAGCAGGAACCAGGGCGTACCGCTGCCGCCGGATGAGTTGCTGACCGAGACTTCCGCGCCAGCGACGTTGATCACCGGGTGATCAGTATCAAAGAAGGGCTGACCGTCATAGCACAGATCAGTGAAACCCTTTTTCAACAGCTCATACACCAGAGTGGCGGGATGCTCTGCAGCGTCCTGGCCCAACTGCGCCATCATTGGCGAGAAAATGCCCAGGTTGTCGTCCTCGATGTTCTCGCGGGGCACACCCACAGTGTTCTCGAACGTTTTGTTCTTGATGGTGTAGTCATGCAGTTTCAGGTTCTGAATGACGCGGTCGCCGATCCACTCGCGGAAGGCGGTTGTCTTGCCCAGCCAGCCGTACTCCTCGGCAGAGGTGGTCGACGGAACGGTCAGGGTGAACTGATCGAAGTCCGGAGTAGCACCTGCAAACCCAGTCTGGAATGCGGCTTTAAACCCGATATACAGCGTGCGCAGGTTCGTCTGGTTAATGATCATCAGTGAATCTCCTAGATGGTTACCCAGACGCCAGCGCTATCGACATCATCGATAGTGCCTGCAACCGAGCGGGTACTGGTGGCGTCGGTTTTGGCGACGGTTTGGTCATCGACGATGTAGGCCAGCTCGCCGATATCGGCGCGGGTGATCTCGTCGGCGCTGGCGCTGTTGGCAAAATGAAATGTGCCCCGGCGGCTTTCTACGCTCTTGTCACCTGCCGCACCATCGCGGTTGTCAACGTGCTCCTGGGCCACGCCGCGCGCGGTCAGGGTGGCGGAGGTACTGCCCGGCACCGCATTGCCCGCAGCGTTCAGGCAGACGATCGAGCCGGTGAAAATGCGGGTGGCCGCCGCCACCGGGTCATTGAACTGCACGCCATCCCGGCGATTGGTGTTGCGGTCTTGAGTCAGCGCGGCCATGTCATGCCCCCTTTGCTGCTTTGAATTGCTCAGCGGTCAGGTTGAGCTGGCTGCACACGGCCAGTTCATCCTGCGTGAGTCCGGTGCCGTCGTCGGCGATGTGCTGGCCCTTGGTCTGACTGGACAGCAGCACAGACAACGGCGTGGCCGCATCCAGGTAGCTGTTCAGCGCCGCGACATTGGTCTTTGCCAGGTCTCGCGCCCAGGGCTCCAGGGCCTTGGCCAAACGACCATCTTCAATCGCGGCATTGATCAGGGTGTTGGTATCCACCTCGTCACGTGCCTGCAGGCGTGCACTGAGTGCGGCGACTTCGCCCTGCAGCTGCTGCACCGCAGCCACCGGCACAAACTGTGCGGGGTCGGCAGTAGCGGCTTTCTGCATCAACGCGCTGCAGGCGGTGACGATGGTGGCCTGGTCGGCCTTGTCGTCCAGCTTGAGCGCTTTGCGCAGATCGGAGAGTGGGTCAGCGGTCAGGCGGGCATTGAGCGCAGCCACGGCCTGGTCGGGTGTAGCGTTTTCGGCGAGGCCGAGGGCGGCAATAAGCGCCACGAGCAGTTTATCCACGGATACATCCTCTGGTTGGTAATGCCCGAAAGTGGCAGCGGCAATCAGGGCAATGCCCTCCATGCCGTGCACCGCCGGGGTGTTGGTAAGCGCGCCCATGTGCAGCTCCTGGACGACACCGGTGGTGCCGTCGTAGCCGAACACGGGACTGAAATACATGTATTCCCGCTTGGCGCGGGACTCCATGGCGCGGTCGGTCAGCTCTGCCACGGCCCACAGGCCCTGGTCATCCCATTCCAGGCCCTTGAACCAGCCAGCTGCGGGTGCGGGCTGGCCGTTCTTTTCCTTGTTCAGGGTCTGGTGGTCGTAGTCGATAACCAGCGGCTGGCGCCGCGCATTGAACCGCTCGATGACCACCTGGGCCGTCGCGGCGTCGATATACCAGCCGGGCACATCCAGCGGGCGGCCATCGGCCGGCTGAAACAAACCTGCAGGGGTGACCTGAATGCGCACTAAGTTTCCGTCTGCCTGTGAGGGCATCTGGAAACTGCATGGTGCAACAGCGATAAGGTGGGCTGGTTTCGTCTTCATGGGCCCCATGATTGGACCCTGCGCGCGCAATGTCTTTTTGCGTGCGCAAAAACTTAATGCAGTAAGGGAAACAGGTTGGATCGGGAATAGCCTAGCGATCTACCGGCGCGACGGCGTCCACGCGTGTTTATAAACGTGTCCGAGGCGCTCTTTCGGGGATCCGTAGCCTGCAACGCCTCTTAGACGCTTACAGGGCCTTTCACGGGCTCGCGCTGAAACCGGCTTTGCGGATGTAATCCAGGGCGATATTGCCCAGGTGGTCATCGTCTGCAGCACTGGTACCCAACCAGGGGCGCGCCGGGATCTGGATCGAGTAACCGCCAATGGTCACCCACTGGGCAAAGTTGCTGCGGCTCTTTTTGGTGAATCGGTTACCCGCAGAGCCGTCCCGGCCCTGCCGGAAATACGCCTGCTGACTGCGCGCCGGCATATCGATGGTGCCCCCAAAATGCTGGATGGCGGCATAGATGCGGTTGGAGCCGAACAGCAGGTCGTTGTCATCGAGCTGGTAGACCAGGGTGTTCTTCAGGTAGCCATCCAGCTGCAGGATCCTGTCCGCGTTCTTTTTCTTGCGGCGCTGATAGGCGGGGCTCAACGGTGCCCAGGGCTGGCCGTCAGGTGATGTCTGGCTGGCCCAGCGCTGGTCGTGGGCAATCAGCAGGTACTCGCCCATGTTGCGCAGCATGGGGCCTGGGTCGCCCATGGCGGTAGCAGCAAGGCGTATAACTGCCAGTGCGTCTGCATTGTCAAATTCGAGAGTGGCGCCTGCCATCGTGTACCCCTATACTCTTAACCAACTGCAGCGTGGCGTTCCTGGCTATTGGACATCCAAGCGCGGCAGGGCCAGGGGTGCCAGCCCCTGGCCAGCTTCATTCTTCCCGCCTGTACAGCAACACACCCACACGCATATCGTTAATATCCTGGCTAGGCGAAAAGGTTGTTATGCCAGTCCAGCCATCCCGCCCAACTTCAAATACCGCCAGCATGGGTGCGTTTTCACCCTCAACTTGAAATTGCGCAACATAGCGCCGCCGCACAACCGCTTGTTGTCGCGCACCATGCCATTCAATACGGGCCCATATTTCATCAGGTAGTTGCACGGCGGCAGCCAGCAGCTGCATGAAAGGCCCGCGCTCGTTCTTCATCGACTTTAGTTTGCCAGTCTTGGGATTGATGAACAGCTCACTACCAATCACCAGGTGTTCGCCCAGCACGTCCCGAAAAATGACCGGCTGTTGCATCGTGGCGCCAAAAGGACGCAGAAAGGATTCCGCGTAGTCATCAGGGGAAAGGTTGTCCGGCAGCAGGTCTACCAGCGCTGGCCGTACAGATGGCAATGACTCACTTGGGCGTGTGTTCGGCAGACCAGGGCCGCCAGTGGATCCAGGCAACGGAGGATCCGGCAGCTCTGGAGGTATCTGGCTGACCAGGCGCGATTGCCCAGGAACGTACTCAAATCCGGGATCAATACCCTGAGGCACACGCACAACACGCGGCCCGTTCGGTCCACGCTGCCCAATGGTGCGTTCCTCAAACACAATCGGCGGTGCCGTGTCGGGGCCATCCTTACCCATCCTGCGCAGGTCATCCTCGCTCAGGGCTCGCACGCTGCACTGGCAGCCCCAGGCATTGATCGGGAAATGGTACTTCCACCAGGGGTCATCCCAGCGCAGGATCATACCGTTCCACCCCTCATGAATGGGGCGTGGCACCTCTACCGCATCGCTGTGTATGTACTGCCAGTACGGCCGCTCCTCACGGACGGCCATCAGCTGCTCATAGCGGCCTGCCATATAGCTGCTGCGTAGGTTGGTCTCGTATATGACCCTGCTGCGCCAGTTGCGGCCCCCGTTGTAGCTCCAGCCCGTTTGCGCGACGATGCGGTCGAAGTCGCGGCGAAACTCTTCAAGGGTGCCGCCGCCCTCGATGGCTTTCTCGATCGCCTGGCGGAAGCCAGCCACGATCTCATCCCGGTTCGCGCCGGCTACCACAAACGCATAGTCGTGTTCGCGGGTATACACGTCCGTCCAGGCGTTGGTGGGCAGGTTCAGCTTGCGGCGCAGAAACTCGTTCTGCTCGCGGAATGGCAGGCTGGTGGGGCTAACGGCCACGGCCGGCTTCCTCCAGGATATCAACCCGGCCCTGCAGCGCCGCAGCAGCCAGCGCCTGGGCCATGGCCTCGGCGTATTGCTCCAGCGTCATGTCGGGCAGCAGGCTGGCCAGCTGGTCGCGGATCTGTTCCAGGGAATCAGCTTGGTCGACCATTGCGCGGATCCGCGTGATCCACTCGCCGGTCATTGGCTGCAGGGCAACGTCCAGCTGCTCGGCAGCGGTGCGCGGTGGTATCGGCGTTTGCATTGCCAGTTGGGCGTTCAGTGCGGCGGTGGGCTGTGGTAGCACTGGCGCTGGTGCGGCCGGGGCAGGCTCGGCCACCAGCACGTCTTCGCCTTCCTCTGGATCCGGAATGCCCAGGCGCTCCTGGGCCCATTGGCGCGGTACGCGGATACCGGCCTTGATCAGCGGCGGCAGCGCGGTGGCGTAGTACTCCAGATCCTCCGGCTCCTGCAGGTCGAACTTGAAGCGCGGGCAGCGCTTCCAGTTTGTCACAAGGCCATTGAGTGCGGCGATCGGGTAGACAAGGTCACGGCTCAGCGTCTTGGCCAGCGCCTTGGCGTCGGAGTCGCGCAGTTCCTTGCGTACCTCGTTGTGCACGTTGCCCAGGGCATTGGTGCTGCTGGCACCGTCGGCCTGGCTGGTTAGCGTGCCGCCAAGGATCGCCTTGCTCTGCGTCTTCTCGCACCAGTCGATCATCAGCTTGAACGCGGCCGGGTCGCCCTGGGCGGCGTCCAGGAAGTCCAGCTCCATGCCCACTGGAATGATGCCTGCCGCGTTGTGACCCAGAGCTGCCAACGCGCGCAGCAGGGTCAGCTTCTCTTTCTCAGTGGCACCGCCGGGGTACTTGCCCACGCGCATGGGTATGCCGTAGATCTCCAGGAACTCGGCCAAGTCGCCCACGCTGTAGTTCTTGAACAGGTATGGCCAAAGCAGCACCCGGAACAGTGCACTGCGTTCCAGGTACCCGCTCTTGGCTTTGTGGGTGTGCTTTATCCAGGTGAAAGGCCGCAGTGCTTCACCGTCGCCGGCGCCCCGTAGGCGAATCTCCTGGCGCACGCCGCGCTGAAACTTGAACCAGGTCTGTGGCCGATGATCGATGTGGCTGGGCAGCCAGTTGCCATCCAGGCGCTGCCACTCCATCTCCAGGCAGCAAAACCCTTTGCCAGTCGCGTCGGTGGCGTCGAACAGCACGTCTTCAAAATCATCCAGCCCCTGCATCAGGCTGTACAGCTCGACCGCTGCTTTTTTCTCGGCTGCCGTGGCGCCATCGGGCGGCACGATGTCCCATTCCAGCCCGGTGACAGCGCGCCGGCGCTTGGACATCTCGGACATGACGTGGCCGTCTTTCTCTTCGATGTCTTCATACAGCTCAAACTGAGCGGTGATATCGCCTTGTTCTGCGCGGTCGAGAATGTCCGCCAGCTTGCTGGGGGTTAGTCCGCGTGATGGGTGGTTGGCCACCTCGTGGTGCAAGCCGATGGTGTGCGCGGTCTGCGGTGTGTCCAGATCGCGGACCTGCAGCGGCTGGCCGTCTGGTCCTACGATGCTCGATGTTCTGGTTACCATGCGCGGGGCTCCGGCAGTCCTATGTCATTGTCGTCGGCATCAACGTTGTCGAAACCGCGTGAGTGTTTGGGCAGCGCGGTGAACTCGATCATGCCGCCCTGCATGAAGCTGGCCCGCACAGCCATGGCCAGGGAGATGGCCGAGTCGCCGTGGCGCTTTGCCTTCGAGCTGCTGCTCTCCAGATCCTTGGTGCGGCCCTTGTCGATGACCGGCACACCTTTCTCGACCTTGATCGAGAGCAGGTCATCCAGCCGGGACTGGTGGCGGGCGATCGCGATATTGAATGACTCGAACTCGCCCTTGAGTTTCGGCATCCACTCCGCATACCAGGCCAGCGAGAGCTGCACCTGTTCCACCAGCGTGGTGCCGTAGCGCAGCGCGGCCTGCTCAGCCAGGTAGCCGCCGTTACCGGTGGCATCAAACGCCATGCCGGTCAGGCGCGGCAGGCGATCGCAAATGAAGAACATCACATCGCGCTGGGCCTCATAGGTCAGGTTGCGCAGTTCCACCTCAAAGGGCGTGCGCTTGCGCAGCAGTGGATCGATCTGCAGCGGCGTGAACACCGTCAGGTCACCACGGCGTGCAAAGTCTTCACCGAACACATGGCGCCAGTTGGGGTTGAGCCGGGCCAGTTCAGGCTCTAGATTCTCTTCGCACCAGGCTTGCACCTCGGCCTCGCGCATGTCCGGGGTCCAGCTTTCAAAGCCCTCTGGTGCCTCGTAGCGATAGATCCGGATCGACCGGTCGGCCACCATCGCCTGCTCGATCAGCACCCGGCTCAAGTAGCCGCCGCCGCTCTTCTTCGGTACACAGCCATACTCTTCTTCTGCGGATTCGATGTTTGGCGCGTTTTTGTACAGGTCGTCGCGCCATTTCTTCTCGGCCTCCACTGACCAGGTCATGCCGGTGACGTAGCAGATGCGCTTGTACAGGCCCTCGGCGATGGCGCTGTCAAGGGTGATGCGGTGGATGCTGTAGTCCTTGCGGCCTTCGCGGGCATCCTGAATGTATTGGTTGAACGGGTTGTCCACGCCGTTGTGGGTGCTGATCAGCCGTACCTTGTTGCCCCACATGGTCAATGCCAGTGCGGCCTTCAGCAGCTCTTCCAGAGATTCATGGAATGCCGCCTCGTCGATCACTACGTCGCCCTGCAGGCCGCGCAGGTTGCTGGGGCGTGAGCTGAGTGCCTGGATCTTCCGGCCGGTCTTGGGGAAGCGGATCATGTAGGCCAGGATCTCTTCCTTCTTGCCGTCGTCCCAGAAGGTCTGCTCGTACACATCGGCCTCGGCCAGCTCGTTGAAGGCCTTGGCGAACAGCGCACAGGCGGCGATGTATTCCAGGGCCATTTCCTTTTTGCTGCCCACGTAAAACGTATTGCAACCACCACGGCGGCGAGGCTTAGCAGCGTTGACGACATTGCGGCCAGCCTCGGCCCAGGTGATACCCGTGCGGCGTGACTTCTCGCCGAGCATGATCGGGCTTTGGTCTTCAAACCACCGCTGCTGGTAGGGCAGGAATACCGGCTCGTTGGCCGGCTGGGCGTCGATCATCTCCTGGGGCACATCAACGCCGTGCAGCGCCATCTCCTCGGCCAGGTCGATCTTGCGCGGGGCTGACGTCGCCTTGATGTTGTCGCCCAGGGCGCCAGTAGCAGTCCGGGCGGCCATCAGGCTTTACCCAGCAGCACGTTGCGGATGCGGTTTTCAAGCTGCTCGCTCATGCCATCGCTGCCGCGCATCTCCTCCATGCGTTGCTCCTGTTCGGCCAGCAGCTTTTCACGGGCTTCGCGCTCGATCGCCTTGCGTTCTTCACGGCTGACCTTGCGGGCGGCCAACACGTCCTTTGCGGCGCGGGCCAGCTTGCGCACATCATCAACAGTGGTTTCCTCATCGATCTGTGCGCCCAGGGCAGCATGGGTAGTCAGCGTGGTGATCGACTGCACCATCAGCGCGCCGGCCTTGTCGTCCGGGTTCTCGCCCAGCTCCTCTACCAGGGCACTGGCCATGGCCTGCTGCTCGCGCAGACGTTTGGACATCTCGTCGAATGACACCTTGTAGCGGCCAACAGCCGAGCGGCTGGGCTTTTCCTTGGCTGGGAAGTGGCTGTGCAGATCCTCGATCAGCTCGTCCAGGGTCATGCGGTTCTCACGCAAGCGCCGCTCAATATGTGAGCGGACGTTGGGTTCCAGCTTGTCGATGCTCGACTTGCGTCCCATGATTACGCTCCTGGCTTCTTGACGCCCGGCACATTTGACCGGCCTGCAGCAACGTCACTGCCGCGCTCGGTAAGCGTGACAATCAGTACCGTCTGCAAGTCCTCGATCTGTACCAGCCCTTGTTCGGCCAACCAGTGAATCTCTGTCTTTACCTGGTCGCGGCTGGCGTTATGGCCGTAGCGCTGCAGGAAGTCGCTCAGCACAGATGAGTTGGAGCGGTACCCCGGTAACTCAGCGAGGATCCGCAGGAGCACCAGACGCTGATCCTCACGCAGATAGTTGGCAAACTGGCTCATGTATCCCTCACTTATGATTGAGCAGGTAGGCGTTGACCCGGTCCAGGCTACGGCTGATCGGCTGTAACGATTCGGCGATCCCGGACATGCGCTCATCGATCCGCTCCAACTTCGACGACACAACATGCAGCTCCTGGGTGCTGGGCACCTGTTTCATCTGCGATTCCAGGGTGATCAGCCGGGTGCGGATCTCCAGCAGCTCTTTGGCACTGGCACTCTGTCGGCCTACAAACCAGGCGTAACTGCCAATGGCCGCAGTCAGAATCCAGCGCATGGCCTCGAACGAAAAATTGAGTTGCTCAATATCCACTATCAGGTTCCTTCTCCAGGTAATCGATCAGCTCGACCAGTTGACCGCCGCAGCGCCCATACAAGTCGTACATCTCCTTTAATGCGATCAGCGCCGCATCAGCGTGGCTGTTCATCATGTCCACTGGTGCTGGGCACGGCACGGCCAAGGCCGGTGGTAACGGCTTGTGCCGCACGATCACGAGCGGAGTTGGTGAGGCGCAGGCTGTCAGCGTCATACACGCAGCCAGCACGATCGGGGGCAGTAAGTGTGAGCGCATGGCGTAGCTCTCGTGTTGTCTGCCGGTCAGCCTGCTGGCGATCGGCAATAGATTGAGTGATAGCCCTGCTTGCGGCATATGCATCGGAGGTCAAGCGCTGGCTGGATATGATCAGTACGGTCAATTCGTCGATCGTGTCCTGTTTACATTCAGCCTCTGCAGCTGCAACACCCTTTTTGTAACCGATACCTTCGGCATCCATCAGGCGCAGTTCATAAACCGTGACAATACCCAGCAGCAGCCCAGCTGAGACCCATATTGCTACGTTATTCACAACTGGTACCGTTCGGCGCATACACCGGCGCCCCAGCCCGCCCGGACATACATGGGCTCATGCCGTTCAAGAATGCGTCTTGGGTAGTCGCGGTTCTCGCGGAAGTTGGCAGCCGAGCGGCCAGCGTTGTACCGCTCGACAGAATCAAACCAGGTCAGCGGATCGGCCCCAGAAGCCGATGCCACCTTTTTGTCGCGGTTGATCCAACCCAGCCCGCCGTTATAGGCAGCCAGAGCCATTGCCCACTTCTCGCAGTGGGTGTGCGCTTGGATTCGCTCAAGGTGCCACTTGTTGTAAGCCACCATTGCTCGCATTGACCAGCCCGGATTGAACGGCTGCGCGGGCCCAACGGATAGCGGGTATATCTCCGCCATCCAAGTCGCGGTGCCCGGCATAAACTGCGCCAGGCCCTGAGCCCCGGCCGGGGACGTTACATCCGGCCGCCAGCCGCTTTCCTGATGTATCTGCCCTGCGAGCGTTGCAATCGGCGCATTGAGGCCAAAGCCATGCTGGGCCACTCTGACCAAGTCACGCTTGTATTGCTCTGCCGCTCGCGGAAGGTCTTGAGCGAATGCAGGCTGGCAACCCAGCCCGGCAAGCGTGAAGATGATCAGCGCAAACCACACAACCAGGTGCAGGTTACGGGTGATTGGCGAGAGATGAGCTGTCCAGTTACGCATGGTCACAGCCCCAGGGTCAGGCCAAGCACGCACGCGAGCACGATCAGCGCGCGACGTAGACAGGCAAAAGCGAATCGCAACTCGCTGCGGTCCCGCTCAACGTCAGACGGTACGCAACCACCGGGACCGGGCAGGCCGGACAGGCACGTATGAGGGCGACCGTAGGGAAACAGCGCACGGTCGAGCCAGTAGGCCAGTACGGCGCCGAGCACCACCAGGCTAAGTTTGTAGAAGATGACCGGCACTTGCTCGGGCGCGGCCAGTGCAAGGCCGAGCATCATCACCAAGGCAACGATGAGCCAGCCCAGCAGGCGCGGCAAACGGGAAGTACTACACGATGGAGATCCGTACATTGTTCAGCTCCTGAGACCATTGTTATCGAGGTATTAACAAGGTCTTCAGGGTGATCTATACGATGTCAGATGTATTTTTGCGCGCGCAAAAGAAACCCGCCGGGTGGCGGGTCGATATCAATCAAGATCGTTCTGGCCAAATGCAGACCTACAACTATTGCACTCCCACTCACCAGCAAACCTAAAAGCCTCTGCCATACGGGACAGTCGGATTTTTTGCTGACTCTTGTCCCAGCAAGTGGTGCAAAAAGGATGCTGATCATCACCGAAGTAATACAGTCCGTCTTTGAATACAGGCTTATCGGAATTCCGAACCTGCAGCTGTTCACGCAAACGCTGATTCTCTTCAGTAAGTACTGCAAGCTTGCCTTTGAGTTCTGCTGCCGCCAATTTGGCGTCGGCAAGACTTACAGATAGGTCTGCAACGACCATTTTGAGATCGGCGTCGGCGACCTTTTTTGTAAGCTCCCGGAGCTTTCCGAGGGCATCAACGGCTGCTTGTATCGCGAGAGCGGCATCAATCATGGGCTCAAGACTACCTCTTTGGCTTCACCACCACTGACGCTGATGGCTTGCATCATCCCGCCGCCCTGGGCGTGCCGCGCAACTACCCAGGTGATTACGCTGACCAGATAGAATTCTCCATCTGCAACATTAGAAAACTGGAAGTTGCCCTGAGCATCACATCTGGTGTGCGGCGCGAGCTGGTGATAATCGGGAGGATCGGGTGTAAACGTCATCTGCATCGCATACACGGGGGCATACCCCTTGACGCTGTTGCCCCAGATTGCCTCCATGCGCTCTGTTGCGTACGCAGTTTTAGGTATCAGGTTGATAGGGAGTCCGGCACAGGTCACTACACCGCCGCCTTGCTGCCTGATAAGCGCGCTGCCTGAAATGATATTGGGGCCCGGGGCTGCTAAACGCCTGGCCTCTTCCGCGTGAAATTCCCGGCTGATAGGAATTACCTGGCCAGCGCAGCCAGTGAGGACAAGAACAGCACACAGCCCAGCAATGATTTTGGTGCTCATAAAGATCCCTTTTTTAGTGTTTACCAATTCCGCTTGAACCACTCGACCACCAGCATATACACACAGACGGTGATCAGCACCACCCCAACCGCGGTTACAAGCATGCCTCCCAGTTCACCGGGAGTCGTGGCCACTCCGGAATCGATGCGTCGCTGCATCAACCAGCCAAACACCACAAACACGCCCATCACAAAGCCCACCAACTTGGTGCGGGCTTCCATCATGGCTTCGTGACTGCGGCAGTGATTGCAGATAACGCGCTCCGGATCAATGACGCGCACCTCGCACCGGGGGCATGCCTTGATCTTGAGCTCGTAGTAATTGTTACCCGCTACGCGATTGCCATTTCCCTTGACCTTAATCTCCATCAGTAATCCTCATTTTTCGTTATAGGTCCCGCCCGCCGTGCGGTTGTTGTTGCCTTTCACTTTCACTGCTTTGCGTTTTGGCCCTGTTGAGCCATCGCCGGATAAGAGTGCTACCGCTTGCATCTTTAGGGTCAGCGGTGCGGCTCGAAAAAGCTCGAGCAGATCCGCCTCATCTTGCGTCAGACCTGCCTGCGCCCGTCCAAGCACTTTTTGAGTCAACTCCAGATAGTCGCCAGGGGCACGACCTTCCACGCGTTTGAAATGCTCCATTTCAGTTTCGCCCGTTAGGATGTATTCCACGGGGACCGCGAGGTCGAGTCTGCGGGCTGCCAGCGCATACAGCTTCTCTTCTGGAAAAGCATCCCGCCGCTTCCTTTCCGAGAAAGCCGCCTTGGTCATCCCAAGCGCCGCCGCGACTTCTTGATCGCTTGTTACACCTAGCACTTCTTTCAGACGCAGAAGCTGCGCATCAAAATTCCGCATAATTTTATTGACTCAGTCAATATATCTTGACTATATTGAATCCACACAAACGCACGTCACATGCGTATCCCGATTACACAATCTATGGAGCACTATCAATGCCCATTCGCACTCCTGAAGAAGTTCGTCGCGAGCTTGCCAGCAAAGGCATCTCGGTCAGCCAGTGGGCCGCGTCCAATGGCTTCAGCGTCAATCTCGTCTTCGAGGTCCTTGCTGGCCGCAAGCAGGGCATACGCGGCCAGTCCCACAAAATCGCCGTAAAGCTCGGCCTCAAAGAGGGCGAGGTGGTGGAAGAGCACCAGATCGCCAACACCCTTCTTCGCCGCACAGCCTGAGGCCAATCCCATGTCACTCGCCACCCTCAAAAAACGCTACAGAGCCGCCCTCAATGGCTGCATCACCGCTCAAGACCGGCGGCGCGAAATACCTGGTAGCCCTGCCACCTTCGACGAGCGGTTCATGTGGTCCTGCATCGCCAATCGCTGCCGCAACGAATACCGGCGCATCGAGCGTCAGATCAAACAACAGGAGGCATCCGCATGATCCAACCCACCCACTATATCGAGCCCCTCGACGCCTGGCGCCGCGCGCTGGACGTCGTCATCGCTTCCGCGCCGGTCGGCCATGAGACCCTGGTTGCACAGCAACTGCAGGATGCGCTGCGCTCATACCAGCAGCAGGGTCCGATCCAACGCGTCACCATGGGTGAGCGCAAGGCCTGCAATCAACTGACCTACCTCGCAGTGGGGCAGCTGATACTGTGCGCGCCCAAACCAGCGATCGACGTCCAGGGCTTCCCTCGTAACGCCAAGGTCATCGGTGAGCAGCGCTTTCATGACGGCGGCTACGTGCACACGCCAGTTGCTCGACCAGCCCGGCCAGCATCCGCTGGCCAGCTTCTGCAACAGCAGATGGAGCGGCGGGCCAGCTCACTGACAACAGAGAATTGTCCAGTTGCCCTTGTGCATCACTGTGCATCTCAACCTGCGCAGCCAGCCGCAGCCACGCCTGCGCCAATGCCTGGATCTGCCCCTCTACCTGTAACAACCGATCTTCATTCATCTGATACGTCTCCCGTCAATTGAGGCCTATCAGATTGGGTTATTGAAACACTTTTGCCCATAGGCAAAAAGACTATTTGTTTGGATGCCGATTATGAACTGCGGCAGGGGAGCTTCCAAAAATGAAAAGAAAATGGAAAAGCTGGGTACCGCGCTCGCCAGCAGAGGCAATGGAAGGCTGCGCACAGCGCGCCCTGGAACACCACCGTCGCGGCTTAGAGCGCCTGGCCTGTGACCACCTGGGCCAACACAACTCAAGCTCGCTGTACAAATGGATGGGCAACGGCCGCTTGCCCCTAACCTTGATCCTACCGTTCGAGCGTGCTTGTGGCGTCCCGCTGATCACCCGATACCTCGCCGCCGCCCACGGCAAGCTGCTAGTGGACGTGCCCACCGGCCGCAAGACCCAGGCGCAAGACGTCCAGCAGCTGCAAACCGTACTGAACGACGCGGTCGGCGCCGTGCTCGCGTTCAGCGATGGCCGCAAGAACGCCAACGAAACCCTGGACGCGCTGCGCGCTGGCCTGGAGTCACTCGCATGGCACCACGGCAACGTAGAGCAGCACGACCAACCCCAGCTCGAACTCGGAGACACCGACGATGAATGACAAGACCCGCATATCCGAAAGCGGCGCGCGCTGCCTGCGCGTCATGAAAAAACTACGCGGGCACAGCCTGCAGGGCCTGAGCAACGGCGACCTGGTCCAAGCGCTGGGCATGAATGCCTCTGCTATCAATCGCTGCCTCGGCACCCTGATCAGCGAGGGGCTGGCCGTGAAGCTCGACAACGGCCGCTTTGCCCTGAGCGTCGCAGCTCTGCAGATCGCCCAGGCCCACGCCGAGGAAATGACCAGAGCAAGCAGCCGCATCAACGAACTGAACCAGCGCGTAGCCGCTGGCAGCCACCACTGAGCAAGGGATAGACCATGGCACGTACGAAGAATGAAGTAACGCAGGATGTTGAGCTGCCTGAGCTGGATGTTCAAAAGGTTTCCGACATTCAAAATGCAGCCGCGGCAGCAGGCAAGCTTTTGGCCCAGGACACCATGCGAGTTTCAGCTTTGATCAATCAGCGGGTAGGACGCCGCCAGATCACCAACATGATCGTAAAACTGTTAACCGTTACCGATTTGATCGACCTGCAGGCCATCAAAGAAAGCAAGGGATACAAGGGTTTTGAGACGCTGGTCGATGAAAAACTGGTAACCGTTACCACTTGGGACGATTACTGCAGACTGGTTGAAGGTAAATCCAGGGAATCAATCGACAACGACCTTGCCAACTTCGCCGTATTCGGAGAAGAACTCTATGAAGCCATGCACCAGGTCGGCATTGGCCCGTCCAAAATGCGCGCCTTGCGCAAGCTCCCAGATGACCACCGCAGCGCGCTCATCGAAGCTGCAAAGGCTGGGAATACCGATGACGTCGAGCTGCTTGCCGAAGAGCTGATCGCCAAGCACCAGGCCGAGAAAGACGCCCTCATCAAAGACCGCGACGAGGCCCATGCCGACTACGACGCCCAGGGCGAAGTACTCGCACGCCGGGCCCAGGAGCTTGACCAGACTCGCGAGGAGCTGGCCCGCGTGCAGCGGCGCCTGCAGAGCATGCCTACATCAGAGGCCATCAAAGAGCTACGCATGGAAGTCAGCGCCGTGGCCTATGAGACCGAGACGCTGATCATGGGCAAGCTGCGCGGCGCGTTCGAGCAGCTCTCAACCGAAAGCGCCACCACCGGCGAGGATCCACGCGACTACATGGCCGCCCTGGTCAAGCAGTTGGAGCTGCAGATCATCGCGATCCGCGAAGACTACAACTTGCCGGACGATTCGGGTTCTGCCGGCCTTGATTGGATGCAGCCCGGAGCCGCTGATGCTGCCGCCGAATCTCTCGGCATCAAGGCGAGCAACTGAAATGAGCGCCGTCATAACCGAACGCCTGGTCGCTGTAGCACAAGCCGTCCGCGCTGCCGGCCACGGCGGCAAGTCGGCCATCTACGCCAGCGCCTGCAGCGAGCTGGGCCTGTCCCGCGCCACGCTGCATCGCAAGTTGAAGGAACTCACTGTGACCACAAAATCCCGCAAGCGCCGCGCCGATGCCGGCCAGTCTGGCCTGACGCGCGACGAGGCGCTGCTGATCAGCGGCACACTGATGGAGACCCTTCGTAACACCGGCAAGCGGCTGTATAGCCTGACAGACGCCGTGGACGGCCTACGCGCCAATGGCCTGATCCGGGCCGAGCGTATTGACCGCGCGACCGGCGAGCTGGTGCCGCTGAGCGATAGTGCGATCCAGCGTGCCCTGCGCGCCTACAACGTGCACCCCGATCAGTTGATGGCCCCGGCGCCGCACTCCGAGCTGGCCAGCCTGCATCCGAATCACGTATGGCAGATCGACGCCTCCCTTTGCGTGCTCTATTACCTCAAGCCCCAGGCCAACAGCAGCAGCGGCCTGCAGGTGATGCCGCGTGACGAGTTCTACAAGAACAAGCCCCGGAACATGCACCGCATCATGGCTGACCGCGTATGGTCCTATGAGATCACTGACCATACCAGCGGCTGGATCTACGTTGAGTACGTGATGGGTGCCGAGAGCGGCGAGAACCTATGCAACGTGCTGATCAACGCCATGCAGGAACGGGGCGGAGCTGACCTGCTGCACGGCATCCCGGCCATCCTGTACATGGACCCTGGCAGCGCCAACACAAGCGCCATGGCGCTAAACCTGTGCAAATCCCTAGGCATCGAGGCGATCGCCCACGCACCCGGCAACGCCCGTGCCACCGGCCAGGTCGAGAACGCCCGTAACATCATCGAGCGCAAGTTCGAGAGCGGCCTCAAGTTCCGGCCAGTAGCCGATCTGGCGGAGCTAAACGCGCTGGCTGCCCAGTGGCGCGCAGTCTTCAACGCTTCATCAGTCCACCGCCGCCACGGCAAGAACCGCAGCGCGATGTGGCTGACCATCACCCAGGACCAGCTGATCAAGGCGCCCAGCATTGCGGTGTGCCGTGAGCTGGCGGTTTCTGAACCACAGGAGCGCAAGGTCACGCCCAAGCTGCGCATCAGCTTTCAGGGTGTGGAATACGACGTCAGCCGCGTGCCGGGTGTAATGGTCGCCGAGAAGGTACTGGTTACCCGCAACCCCTGGCGCGATGACGCGGCCCAGGTGGTCACCGTCAACGCAGAGGGCCGCGAAGTTTTCAACGTGGTGCCTAAGGTGGTGAAGGATGAATTCGGTTTTGCTGACACCGCAGCGCTGATCGGTACCCGTTATAACGCACCGGCAGACACCAGCGCCCAGCACGACCGCAAGGCCATTGAGCAGATCATGACCGGCACCAACTCGGTGGCCGATGCCGAGGCGCAGCGCAAGGTCAAGGCGCTGCCCCTGGGCGGCAACTACAACCCCTACAAGGCGACCGAAGACGCCAACCTGCCTGCATTCATGCCGCGCCGTGGCACAGAGCACCAGCTTACCGGCCCGATTGTTGAGCTGCCACCGCTCAGTCACGTCGCCGCCGCCAAGCTGATCAAGGCTAAGGTGGGCAACCTCTGGACGCCAGAAACCATGGCACAACTGAAAGCCGATTACCCCGAGGGCGTGCTCGAGCAGCAGCTGGACGCCATCGTCGAGCGCATCCATAACCCCGCACCGCAACGCACCGGCCTGCGCCTGGTAGGCGGTGACGCATGCTGAAAATCAAAAAGTTGATCATCACCCTAGGGTCAAGTCAGGCCGATCTGGCCCGTGCCCTCGAACTGAGTCCGGCAGCGATTGCCCAGTTGGTCAACCACAGTCAGTGGCCGAAGTCGATCGACAGCGGCGCCCTGGTGATTCAGATCCTGGAGTTCCTGAAAAGCAAAGGCGCCACAGCAGATCAACTACTGGGCGCCCTGAGTGAAGAAGTAGAGCAGCCGCGCGCCAACGCGGCTACCCCGCAACCCGCAGCAGTAAACCCTGAAGAAAACACACTGGAGTCGGAACCCATGTTAAAACGCAAACAGCACTTAATGCCAGCCGCACGCAAGGCCTTCGGCCTGGTGCGCGATCCCTTCGATGATCTGCAGTCTGCAGACGATCTCTACGTCAACCCCGATATCCGCTATGTACGAGAGTCCATGTACCAGGTGGCGCGGCATGATGGTTTCCTGGCCGTGGTCGGTGAGAGTGGCGCGGGCAAGTCCTCGCTGCGCCGCGATCTGCTCGTGCGCCTTGCGTCTGAAGGTGCACCAGTAGTGGTTATCGAGCCCTACGTACTGGCGATGGAAGATAACGACCAGAAGGGCAAAACCCTCAAGAGCGCGCATATCGCGGAAGCCATCATGGCCACGGTAGCGCCGCTGGAGTCGACCAAATCCAGCCCGGAGGCGCGCTTCCGTCAGTTGCACAACGCGCTGAAGAGCAGCCACCAGGCAGGCTATCGGCATGTCCTGATCATCGAAGAGGCCCACAGCCTGCCAATCCCCACGCTCAAGCAGCTCAAGCGGCTGCGCGAACTGGAGAGCGGTTTCACCAAGCTTGTGAGCATCATCCTGGTGGGCCAGCCCGAGCTGCTCGTCAAACTCAGCGAACGCAATGCCGAGGTGCGCGAAGTAGTGCAGCGCATACAGACAGTGCAATTGGAGCCGGTACCGCGCTCGATGCTCGATGAGTTCCTGGCGTTCCGCTTCAAGCGCGCTGGCCTGCAGCTGGAAAACATCATCGATTCAAGCGGCGTCGAGGCGCTGGCCGACCGCCTGACCAGCACCGCCCGCGATGACACCCGCTCTCTGCTCTATCCGCTGGCCATCGGCAACATGCTGGTCGCTGCAATGAACCTCGCTGCAGAAATGGGCGAGACCATAATCAACGCTGACGTGATCCGGGAGGTGTGACATGGGCCAGACAATCAACATGGAGCAACCGTTCGAGCGCGAAAGCAAGGTGTTCACGGACCACGCAAAAGCGTGCCTCGCCCTGGCCAACTGCGTAGACCGCGAACTGCGCCGGTATAACTGTTCGGTCATCTTCGCGGCAATTGATGGCGACCGCCCGTTCCTGGTGGTCGAGTGCGACCAGCCGCTTCATCTGCAGCGCGTTGGCTGGTTCCACGCCACCTTAAAGCCCACTCCTGGCCACTTCATCAAATGCCGGACGCTGCTGCTCGGGTGCGATATCGAGTGGCAGATCCGACCGTCTAAGGCGCCGGTGTTGCTGGCAAAGAGGGCTCACTGATGAAAGCAAACAATATCAACCCCGATGTGACCGAAGCCGTCGACCAGGCTCTCGAAGTTTTTACAACCGCCTCAGTTCACAACGTGTTGCGTGAGCGTATCCGTCAGATCCAGGAAGAGGGTTACACCGCAGAGCAGGACGATCTGAGCCTGAACATCGCACTGGCCGAGGCCGCTGGTTGCTATGCGTTGGCGCATCGAATGGAAACAACAGTCAGTGGTATCCAAATGAAGACCTCTGCATTCCACCGGCTCTGGCCTTGGGCACCTGCCGAGTTCAAAAAGCGCGACCAACGTCGCAACTGGGTCATCGCTGCAGCGCTGCTGCTGGCCGCGATCGACCAGTACGACCGGGCACATTCAACCACCACACAGGAAGATGATCATGTCGATGCAGAATGATATCGCAGTACCGGAAGGCTACCGCAAAGACGCCCAGGGGCGCCTGACCCACGAGGATCTGATCAAACCAATCGACATGGAGCGCGACCGCCTGGTCTGTCACCTTGTAGATCGCGCCACCGAGCTGAATGCCGAGCTAGCCGACTATAAGAAGGTGGCATTCGGCGATATCCAGGCCTTTATCGAGATGTCTGCCGAGGAGTACGGCGCCAAGATCGGAGGCAAAAAGGGCAACGTCACGCTCTACAGCTTTGACGGCCGCTACAAGATCCAGCGCTCTGTTCAGGAAAGCATCAGCTTTGATGAGCGCCTGCAGGCCGCCCGCGCCCTGATCGATGAGTGCCTGACCGAATGGACCGCCGGCGCGCGGCCGGAGGTCGTGGCGCTGATCAATGACGCCTTCCGCACAGACACCAAGGGCGAGATCCGCACCGCCAGCGTCCTCGCTCTGCGCCGCCTGGATATCCAGGACAAGCGCTGGCAGCAGGCGATGGTTGCCATCGGCGAGGCCTGCCAGGCGATCGGCAGCAAGTCGTACATCCGTATCTATGAGCGGATAGGCGACACCGATCAGTACAGGCCCATCTCTCTCGATATCGCGGCGGTGTGACATGGAAAAACCCATCGAAGTCACCGTCAGATCTGACCACTCTGGCTACAAGACGCAGCGCATCCAGGGCAAAATCGCCTCCTGTGCATACGACGCACGTTTAGCCGTCGAGAGGCTGGCTGACAGGCTCTTCCCGACCAACCACAAAACCATCGAGCGCCTGGAGTGCACTCAAGTTGGACGCCTCCACAGCAAGTGGCTGATCACCCCTGGAGCCTCACATAATATTTCAGAGAAACCAAATCTCGACGATATGGGGCCCGGCGAGCTGCGCCTGATGTGCGCGAATCTGCAGGACCGGGTGACGCAGTTGGAAACTGCAGGTAAAGCCGCCACGGTGGTGGGTAGAGTGTATAGCGGCAGTGCCGAGCTTAACTCCATCGGTCGCGCATTGCCGGACGGCTCCCCTTTGTATGCCAAGCCCGACGTTGCGTCTGCGACATTGGCGAAGGTGGTGCGCGCTGATGCGGTTTATTGCACGTACATCGCGCCGGTCGAGAAAGCCATCCAGCAGTTGACCGGGTTTCTGCATGCCGGCAGCGGCTATGACCTTTTATCACTCACACAGGACATGGGTCTGGAACCGCTGGAGTGGCAGCAGATCAAGCAACACTGCTCCTGGATACCCGAGAACATGGTCCAGCGGATTGATCAAATCATGGCGCGTCAGGAAGCATCAGACGTTGCAGGGGAGGCCTGACATGGACCAGGGACGCGCACTCGAAAAAATCAAAAAATGCCTGGAGATGGCCAAGGGCAAAAACTCCAACCCGAACGAGGCTGAAATCGCTCTGTGCCAGGCGCACAAAATGATGGAAGCCTTCAATGTCGAGATGGGTGATGTGCTGGCCAGCATGGCCGGTGAGGTATCGATCCTGGCTGGCTCTGACGGTGATCCACCAGCGTGGCGGGTGCGGCTTGCTCAGGTCTGCGGCCATGCTTTCGGTACCCATCTCATCATCAGCACAAGCTGGCTTCATTCTGCCAAGTTTACGTTTGTGGGTTGCGCCGCTGCCCCGGAGCTGACTGGCTACGCCTACCAGGTACTGGAGCGGCAATGCCAGAAGGCCCGCAAAGCCTATTTGGCCACTCAGAAGCGCTGTAAACGGTCTACCAAGATCGCACGCGGCGATGCATTCGCCCACGCCTGGATCGATGCTGTTTATATGAAGGTCGAAGACTTCGCCGGCGTGGACGACAACATCGCGGACGCCATCAAGGCCTATATGGATAAGAAATACCCCGACCTCGGGAAGGCCGAAATCAAGCGTCGCAAGCTGAAAGCACGCGATGAATCCGCATCAGATGCAGGCTACCGCGCCGGGAGGTCGGCCCAGCTGCACACCGCAATCAGCGCCAAGGAACAGCCACTGCGTATAGGGAGGCATTCTCATGCAAACCATACATTTTGAAGATAACGGCCAAGACTTTCTTGCTTGGGACATCGACCAGGACGGCACTGTCGTTGACTGTCGGCCACTCCAGGGATGGGTTTGGCGTGGCAAGAAAGTCCTGGAATACGCGGTAGGTCAGTGCCCTCTGGTAGAGATTGAGGGCATGGGCCAGCAGCGGATGATCCATGCAGTGGTCCGGATCGAACAGATCAACCCTTTCTACTGCCCCAAACGACACACCTACGGTGCATGTGATGTGCAGGGCCGTTTATTCATGGTGACCATTTTCGACAGCCATCAGTGCGCTGCGGCTTTGGAAGTGCCGGGCGTCCAAAAGACCATTATCGCAGCGATCAAACGACGCCAGAGGGCGCTGGCTAAAGAGAACCGGGAGTTGCGCTGATGAGTCATCCAATATTCCACGACGTCCCCGATAGGGATATGAGTAAAGCGCTCGAGCGCCAGGCTGACCTGGATGCAAAGGTTCAAGCGTTCCTGGCCAACGGCGGGAAGATCAAAGCCTTCGACACAATGCGCAGGCCAGTCGAGCGCTCTGAGTGGAGGAACTTCACTCTCAATGCGAGTCCGCCGCCGCTGGAAGCCGTGCCAGCCGTGCCAGCAAAGCCGAAGCCGAAGCCGCAAAAACCTAATCAAATCGACCCAGCTCCAAAGCTCACAGCTGATGAGCCAGTGAAGCCAGCATGTACAGGCGTCGTTGTCGGCCGGGTCCCTGTTCCCAGCGCAATGGATGTGGATTCCGAGCTGAAACAACTACTCAGGCAAGCAGCAGCTCTCAAGCGCGACGTCGAGCAGCTCGAACAGCGGGTGAAATTATGATCAGCCGCAAACTACTAGCAAAGATCCACATCGCCCGCCAGCAGCTCAGCATGCAGGACGACGACTACCGCGCACTGCTAGCCCGCGTGGCCGGTGTGCGTAGCGCCACAGAGCTGGGGCCCCGGCAGATCGGCGCGGTGCTGCGGGAGTTCGAGCGCCTCGGATTCCAATCTGCCCCCAGCCCAAAAACCAAAGGCAAGCCCCACAATTTCAACCAGCTGCGCGAAGAGATCACAAAGATCGAAGCACTACTAGCCGACCTGGGCCTGCCCTGGTCATACGCCGACTCGATAGCAAAGCGCATGTTCAAAATCGAGCGCTGCAGCTGGCTCAAAAGCCCTCAGCACTTTGAAGGCATTATCGCTGCGCTGCATGTAGAGCAGAAAAAGCAGAGGCTCAAGGCTGAATTGGAACAGCTGCTCGACGAACTCGGGTACCACGGCGCAGAACGCAGCACTCTTTTGGAAGGCCTGCCCAAGGGCTGGAATCGCAAGATTCCAATCATGAAAGCCGTCATCGCTGCCTTATATAAAGAGCGCAACGAGAAGACCATGTATGCCGATATCGACAAGTGTGAGGGGGACCGTTGATGCGATTGACGTGCCCGTGCTGCAGCGAGCAATTCCCGTTCGAAGCCGGCCTGGCCGACGACGAGGGTAAGCAGCTGGCTGCGCTGTTCGCCGACCTGCCGCCCAAGCTGGGCAAAGCAGTGCTGTCCTACCTGCGCCTGTTCAGCCCGCCAAAGCGGTCGCTCAAGATGGGTAAAGCGATCCGGCTTGTCGGCGAGCTCAAACACATGGTCAACGAAGGATCAGTCACCCGTGACGCCCGCACAACCGACCGCCGACAGGCCTCGCCTGCACTGTGGGTCGCAGGCATCGAGCAGATGATCGTCCAGCGCGAGAAGCTGACGCTGCCCCTTGAAACACATCACTACCTGCGCGCAGTCGTCTACGGCATCGCAGGTGACGCTGCAGCAGTTCAAGCACTGGCGCCACGCTCAACAAAGGCAGCAGCCGCAGAGCAGGCCTATCGCAACGAAAGGTACTACCAGATCAAGAACGACCTGCGCCTGAAACTCATCACACAGGAAGAGGCAGATAAGCGCCTCCAGGAGCTAGCATGAGCAGCACATCGATCATGGCTGAAAAGCGTCACGAGCTGCTGTCAGGCGTCGAGGCGCACGTTGCTCAAAAACTCCAGGAGATGGGTATTGACAAGAAAAAGGCCGAAGAGCTCGGCATCGAGGTCGCTAATCACCTGAGTGACCTGTGGGCGGGCAGCACCATCTCCATTCCAAAGGATTACCAGTTCAAACTGACTGCCCGCGATCTGGAGATCTTGGGCAAGTTCAACGGGCGCAATCACCGCGCCCTTGCACTTGAATACGGCCTCACTGAGAATGCTGTCTACCGGCTGCTGAAGCGCATCCAGGATAAGAAATTCGACTACAACCAACACAAGCTAGAGCTCTAGCTATTTTTGAAACTATTTTTCATTCTCGTCCCGCTATATCCCGCTCCGTCCCACAAAATCCCGCAATTTATCTAGCGTTTGGTTATATATTTATCTCACTCCCCCTCATTCACGGTCCAGAATCACCAGTTCGGGCAGGCCGCCATTCCAGACCTCCACAAGGCCTTTGTCGGAGTTGATTTCAATCAGCACCGCACAGCAGAAAATACCCACTGGCAGTATCCTGCAGAGCTTGCTGTTCAGCTCCAACAGAATATCGCGCAGACTGAAACCACGGGCGGTCATCGAGTAGAACACTTCGGCCAGCGGCATGGCACCAATGGCAGCGGACAGCCCATGCCCGGTAAAGTCACCGAGCAAAATGTGCATGCCTCCCGAAGGACGATAGGCCGCCAGCAGAATGTCACCATTGAACATGGCAAAGGCCGATTGCAGGTAACGCAGATTCGGTGCATCCAGACTGCCGGCATGCGCCACACGGTCAAAGATGATCTTGGCCAGCGCCTGTTCACGCAGCAGGCGCTGATGCTGGGTGGTAATCAGATCGCGTTGTTCCTGCAGCGTCTGATGCATCTCTTGCATACGGTTGAACGCTTGAATCTTGGCCTGCAGGATGACCGGGTTGTAGGGCTTGGTAAGAAAGTCATCACCGCCAGCCTCGAGGCAATGCACCAGTGCACCGGTTTCCGTCAGACTGGTCAGAAAGATGATCGGTATCAGGCGTTCATCCGCCAATCTGCGGATCTGTCGGGCCGCCTCAAAGCCGTCCATGACCGGCATCAGGGCATCAAGCAGAATCAAGTGCGGAGACTCGCTCTGAAAGAAATCCACCGCCTGCTGGCCGTTCTCGGCAACCACCACCCGGTGACCCAATTGCGACACCAGACGACTGAGGATCATGCGGTCGGTCGGATTGTCATCCGCTACCAGCACTTTGAGCCTGGAGGCTGGCGTATCCGATAGAGGGCTGCCAACACCTGACTCGGGCATCTTGCTACTCGATGTGGAAGAGTTGTTCGAAGTTGGAAATACCCAACACCTTGCGGACATCGGGGTTGCAGTGGCGAATGCGTATGTCGGCCAGGTCACCACCGGCGTGATCACGCAACAGCAGCAACATGCCCAGGGCAGAGCTGTCTATGTAGTCGGTGTCATGCAAATCAACAATGTAGCGTTGCGGTGACAGACCACTGCGCTCATACGCATCCCTGAAGTCCTGATGCGCTCCAAAGTCAAAGCGCCCAACCACCTTGATAGTCAACTCCTGACTGTCGTCGGATAACGTGGTTTTAATCGGCATGAATTCTTCCTTTTGGCCGGCCTGGCCAATACAGCCAAGACTTATTAATTTCTAGCACAGCCTTTGGGGTCTGTCAGGGATTATTTTGTTGCTGGCCATGGGCACGCTGGGACAATTCATCCAGCAATTTTTGTTCCTGACGATCAGCCCGTATGCGGGCTTCCTGGCGGTAACGCTCGATCAGTTTGCGCATCGCTTCAAGACGTTGGTAACGCTGACGCCACTGCGCCCTGGCGCGTTCAAGACTTTGCTCGTGCCACTTTACGGTCTGCCCCTGCTGCTCAATTGCGGTTTCCATCTGCGCCAGAAACCGCTGATAATTGAGCAGCCAGTCACGCCCTACTCCCTGCTGCCCCCGGTTCAACCAACCCTTCTGGTATTCACCGCAGTAAAACTGCAAGTCTTGCAGTCGCGAGCGCGCATCATCCAACTGACGCTGGCAATCGCCCAGCATGCCGGCGGCCTTGCGTTCCTCCTCCAGCGCCATATCCAGAACCGGCACCAGGCGCCGGATACGGCTTTCACTCATGGCTCAGCAGCTGTTGCAAGGAAGCCTGGCTGTCGGCCAGATTTACCTTGACCTGCAAACCCTGCTGCAGAAAACCCTGCATCTCGGGCATTTTTTCCATCGCCTTGTCGGTCAATGGGTCCGAGCCCACGGCATAGGCCCCGACACTGATCAGGTCACGGCTTTGCTGGTAGCGGGCATAGAGTTGTTTGAACTGCTGGGCTTTTTGCAGGTAGTCCGGTGCCACTATCTGAGGCATGGCACGGCTGATCGAGGCTTCGATATCAATTGCCGGGTAGTGCCCTTCTTCAGCCAACCGGCGCGACAACACCACGTGGCCATCAAGAATCGCCCGCGAGGCATCGGCAATCGGATCCTGCTGGTCATCACCCTCGGACAACACGGTGTAAAAGGCCGTGATTGAACCGCCGCCCTGCTCGGCGTTGCCGGCACGCTCGACCAGTTGCGGCAACTTGGCGAACACCGAGGGAGGATAACCCTTGGTCGCCGGCGGTTCACCAATCGCCAGAGCAATCTCGCGCTGGGCCTGGGCAAAGCGCGTCAGCGAATCCATCAGCAACAGCACATTCTTGCCCTGATCACGGAAGTATTCGGCAATCCGCGTGCAGTACATGGCCGCGCGCAGGCGCATCAGGGGAGCATCATCGGCGGGTGAGGCAACCACCACCGAGCGTGCCATACCCTTCTCGCCCAGAATCTGCTCGATGAACTCCTTGACCTCTCGACCCCGCTCACCCACCAGCCCGACAATAGTGATATCCGCATCGGTAAACCGGGTCATCATACCCAGCAACATGCTCTTGCCCACGCCGCTCCCGGCAAACAGGCCAAGCCGCTGGCCACGGCCGACGGTCAGCAGGCTGTTGATCGAGCGAATACCGACATCCAGCGGTTCGTCAATTGGATGACGCTTGAGCGGGTTGATCACCGGGCCATTCAAATCGACCCAGTCATCGGCCTTGAACAGGCCTTTGCCGTCCAGGGGACGACCAATACCATCGACCACACGGCCAAGCATGGCACTGCCCATGGGCAGTTTACCGCCGCCCTTGGAGGGCACTACCCGGGCACCGGGTTGAACGCCCTGCAGGCTGTCGACCGGCATCAGATAGATCTTGCTACCGGAAAAGCCCATGACTTCAGCTTCAATCTGGCTTGGCCCCTGCGGGGTATCGCTGATGACAATACAGCGGCTACCAACCGGTGCCTTGCAGCCCTCGGCCTCCAGCGTCAGACCCACCATGCGGATCAAGCGACCCTCCACGACCGGCTCTTCAGGCAGTGTCAGCACAGGCAGATAACCTGCCATGCGACGGGCAATACTGATCCGCTCAGACTTCATTGTCAGCGTCCGGCTGCAGGCTGATATCCGCCTGCGGCGGCCTGGCCTGGAGCTCCCGCTGTTGCTCGAACAACTGCTCGGTAATCTGTTGCAGGCGGGTTTCCAGCGTGGCATCAAGTTGACTGTGTTCCGTTTCAATCCGGCAACCACCAGGCATCAACTGCTCGTCTTCGAGCAGTCGCCAGTTTTCTTCATGGCGTTCACGCAGCGCCTTGGCTGCTTCAAAATCAACCGGATTGAGGTAAATGCGGATATTCTCGGCCCCCATGGGCAAGGCTTTCAGCGCGCCACGCAACACGGCCAGAATCTGGCCTGAGTCCAGCTTCAATTCGCGCTGAATGACCTGACGGGCCATGGTTTCCACCAGGTTCAGGAGCATCAGCTCGATCTGTTCATCCTGCTCGTGCATGGGTTCGAGCAACTGCTGCATGAGCTTTTCCAGTTGCCCAAGGCGGGCATCGAGCGCGCTTTTGCCGGCCTGCTGTGCCTTGGCCTGACCGGCCTGATAGCCGTCCTTTTCACCCGCAGCAAAACCTTCCTTGTAGGCCTCGTCGCGGATCTGCTCAAGTTCTTCGACAGTAAAGGGTTTGGGTGATTCAACCAGTTCCAGCTCTTCAACAGGCTGGGCGGCTTTGCTTTTGTCTGTCGTACCGGGCTTGGCTTTATCCAGCGGTACCTGGTGCGGCTCGGCGTCAAAGCTGGGCAGATCCCAGCGGGCAAAGCCCGTGTGCTCTTCACCCCGTAACAAGTCAGTTTCAGCCGATCTTTCGGCCGTCGCACCCGGCGTTTTCATCAATCTTTATCCTGTTTACTAGATCATTTCCTCGCCACCCTTACCACCGAGGACGATCTCACCTGCGTCTGCCATGCGTCGGGCAATGGTCAGAATTTCCTTTTGCGCCGCTTCCACTTCACTGATACGCACTGGACCTTTGGCTTCCAGGTCATCCTGCAGCAGTTCGGAAGCACGCTTGGACATGTTCTTGAAAATCTTTTCCTTGATCGCCTCATCCGCACCCTTGAGCGCGATGATCAGCACTTCCGAGGATATCTCCCGCAGCAGGGCCTGGATACCACGATCATCCACGTCTGCCAGGTTGTCAAAGACAAACATCAAATCCTCGATCTTGGTTGACAGGTCCTCGTCAATTTCACGAATGGCTTCAATCAATTGTGACTCGGTGCTGGTCTCGAGGAAGTTCATGATATCCGCCGTACGCTTGACGCCACCCATATTCGCCCGGGTGGTGTTGGAATTGCCGGCAAACTGCTTCTCGAGAATTTCGTTCAACTCCTTGAGCGCCGAGGGTTGCACGGTATTCAGCGAGGCCACGCGCAGCAGCACATCCAGACGGACCTTGTGATCAAAGTAACTGACCACCTCGGCGGCCATGTCCGGGTCCAGGTAAGCCACGACAATAGCCTGAATCTGCGGGTGCTCATAGCGAATGACATCTGCCACGGCGCGCGGCTCCATCCATTTCAGGCTATCCAGACCCGAGGTGTTGCCACCCAGCAGGATGCGGTCAACCAGGCTATTGGCCTTGTCTTCGCCCAGCGCCTGGGTCAGCATTGATCGGATATAACCATCGGCCCCGACACCCAGTCCGGTCTGATCACCCACGGTTTCGATAAAATCACCCATGACCTGCTGCACCTGCTCACGGTGTACCGTGCGCATACCGGCCATAGCACTGCCGACCCGCTGCACTTCCTTGGGCCCCATGTGCTTGAGAATGGCGGCGGCATCCGACTCGCCCAGGCTCAGTAAAAAAATGGCTGCCTTATCCAGCTTCGACAGCTTTTGTGGACGCTTGGCTTCTTCACTCATCGGCATTAATCCATTCTTTGACTACCTGGGCAACGCGACCGGTATCCTCGGCCAACAGGCCTTTGATCGCATTCAACTGCTGCTCATAACCGGCGCCGGGTGGCGGTAACAGCACGGCGGCACTGCCAACCGGAGCAGAGAGACTCACACGGTCATCACGCAGATCATCATCCAGACCACCCATGCCACCGCTGGCCATGGGGTAACCGCCACCTGAACTGGAGCCGGAGTGACTGGTCAGGTTTTTCAGCACCGGACGCAACACACCGAATACCAGTACCAGAATGAAGAGTATACCCAGAACCTGCTTGGCAATATCCCAGAACCAGGGTTGCTCCCATACCGGGATGGCTGGCAGCGGCTCGAGGGTTGCCTCGGCAATGAACGGGCTGTTGATAACGCTGACGCTATCGCCGCGGCTGGCATCGAAGCCCACCGCGTCCTGTACCAGACGAGTAAGCTGGGCTATATCGGCTTCGGTCAAAGGCGTGCTGGTGCTTTCACCGCTCTGTGGGTTAACGCTCACCGCGTCATCTACCACAACCGCAACCGACAGACGGCGCAGCCGACCCTGTTGCTGGCGGGTATAGCTGATCTGCCGATCCAGTTCAAAATTACGGGTAGCCTGTTCACGGGTATCCTGAGGCGCCGGCGCAATCAGCGGCAGACCGGTATCCGGATCGATAACTTGCTCGGGGACAGTCACAGCACCAGGCGGCTGGTTGCTCAGTGCGCCGGGGATACCCAGTGGCCCTGCAGCACCACCACGGGCCTCGGTCACTACCTGCTCACTGCGCAGCGCCGACTCCGGGCTGTACATTTCGGCAGTCGACTCCACGGCACTGAAATCCACATCAGCCGAGACTTCGGCCTTGTAACGACCACTGCCGATTATTGGCTGCAGGATATTGTGGACCCGGCGCGTAAAGGTCTCTTCCATGCGGCGGGTATAGTCCAGCTGGCGACCAGCCGCCGTCAATTCACTCAACTCAGCCTGATCTGACAGCAGATTGCCATTCTGATCGACGATGGTGACCTGGTCCTTGCTCAACTCGGGTACGCTGGTGGCGACCAGATTGACGATAGCCATGACCTGCGCTGGCTCCAGTCGGCGACCGGCATACATTTCCAGCAGTACCGAGGCGCTGGGCTTGCGGTCGTCACGGACAAACACGGTGGAGCGCGGCATGGCTACATGCACGCGTGCCGACTTGATGTTGTAAAGACTGGAAATGGTCCGCGCCAGTTCACCCTCAAGGCCGCGACGGTAACGCGCCGTTTCCATGAACTGGCTGGTGCCCAGACCCTGCTCACGGTCCATGATCTCGAAGCCGATAATGTTGTCACGCGGCGTGACGCCTGCAGCAGACAGACGCATACGCGCATCGGCCAGATCAGCGCTGGCTACCAGCAAGGCGCCGGTGTTGGGCTCGATACGGTACTGGATACGGCTCTGCTGCAAGATCTCGACAACCTGATTGGCGTCGTAGGCTTCCATGTTGGTATAGAGGGCTCGGTAATCCGGCTCCTGGGACCACAGCACTACCGCAAAACCAATCGCTACGCTGGCCGCCAGACCAATCAGCAAACCAAACTGCCGGAGCATTGGCAGTTGCGACAGGTTATCCAGAAAATTCAACCCCATCAGCGGCTTACGGCCCATTCCCGGCGCAGACCGGGTGGCAGGTGTATTAGGGGTGGCGGTATCCATGTGCTTTTCCTCAGTCAATCACAACAGCGCAATGAAACAGGGTTCAGATAGGCATCTTCATGATGTCTTCATAGGCGGTGATCATCTTGTTACGCACCTGTGTCATCGCCTGAAAAGCCACGCTGGATTTTTGCGAGGCGATCATTACCTGGGTCAGATCTATACCCGGTACGCCCCGCTCGTAGCCATTTTGCAATTCACCCGTCGTGCGCTGCAACTCGCTGACCCGGTCTACGGCCATTTTCAACATGTCGTCAAAGGCTGGCGCATTGGCATTCCGTTCAACGGCAGCAGGCGCCTGGGGCTTGCCCATGGCTTCCATCTGCATGGAGCGCATCTGCAACATGAGTCTATTGAATTCAACACCTTGGGTCATGACTATCTCCGGGCCGCGATTTTTTTGACGGCGTGGATTGCGTTGGAGTTAGTTAAGCAGGAATGGTGCCAACATGCGCATATGCCAGGAAACACGGGGATTGAGCCCCGGCCGAGATGGAACTCGGCCAATCCTAGGAGCTAACGCACTGAGCTCTGGCCAGGCCCCGGCCTGGGACGGTCGAGTTCCATCTCGACCAACGCTGCAAGATGAACGCAAAAGACCGAGTCGGAACCCGGTCATTCTGTTCTGCGCTTGTAAACAGGCTAGCCGCTCAACTGGCGTACAGACTGTTCTCGACATCCAGACCGGCATCCCGCATCTGTGCGAGTTTGTAGCGCAGCGTACGCGGGCTGATACCCAGCTTGTCTGCAGCTTCCTTGCGCTTGCCACGTTCTGCACGCAGTACATCCATGATCAATTGGTACTCGCGCTGCCTGACGCCCGCACCCAGGTCAGTGGCTGGCTGACCAGTTGGTAACGGATACCCTGAATCGACAGCACGCATACCCGTCAAATTCTCGACATGCCTTGACGCTGGCTGGGATGTTGCCGCTACTGGCGCCACCACGTCGGGAACAGGCACAGCGTAATCCGCAGCAGGAACGTTCAAGGCACCGCTGTTCAACCCGGCCAGACACAGGTCCTGGGCATGGATCACGCCCCCGGCCTGCAGTATCAGGGCACGCTGTACCGCGTTATCCAACTCCCGGACATTACCCGGCCAGCTATGCTGCTGCAGCGCCTGACAGGCGTCGTTGGCAAAGCGCACCGCAGACTGATTCATTTTCCGCGTGTGTTTGTCGAGCAGGCGCTGGGCAATCGGCAGAATATCTCCGGGACGGGTGCGCAGCGGTTGCCACTGCAGCGGGAAGACCCCGAGGCGATAGTACAGATCCTCACGGAAACGCCCCGCGGCCACCTCGGCCAACAGGTCGCGGTTGGTAGTAGCAATGACCCGGATATCCAACTGGATCAACTTGCGTCCACCGACCCGCTCTACCTCTCGTTCCTGCAGCACACGCAGCAATTTGGCCTGCAGGCTCAGGGGCATCTCGGATATCTCGTCGAGCAGCAGTGTACCGCCATTGGCCTGCTCGAATTTACCTGACTGGGCCGCCACCGCACCGGTAAAGGCGCCCTTTTCATGGCCGAACAACGTGGCTTCCAGCATGTTATCCGGAATCGCCGCACAGTTGATGGCAATGAAGGGTTGCTGTGCGCGCGGTGAGGTCTGATGAATAAAGCGCGCCAGGACCTCCTTGCCGGTCCCGGACTCACCCGAGATCAATACCGTGGAATCACTGTTGGCCACGCGCGCCGCCAGCTGTAGCAGTTGCTGACTGCTGGGCTCAACGGCCACCGGACCATCCAGTGGCGCAGCATGCAACTGACCACAGGCATGCTGTGCAACCAGATCCAGCAGGGCGCGCGGCTCAAAGGGTTTGACCAGATAATCCACTGCGCCGTCACGCATAGCTTCGACAGCCTGTTGAACAGTGCCATAGGCGGTCATCAGCAACACCGGCAGCTGTGGATAGTCGCGGTGCAGGATACGCAACAGTGAGTGTCCGTCCATGCCAGGCATGTTCACATCACTGACTACCATACTGACCGTCTCACGCTGCAATAGCGCCAGCGCTGCTTCGCCATCACCGGCCTCGAGAAATCGGTAACCGGCCAGACTCAGGGTATCCGCCAGCGCTTCACGCAAGGCAGGATCATCTTCCACCAACAGGATGCGGGGGCGTTGGGCAGTCATGACAGTTCCTCCAGACCAGTGGCCTTGGCCGTGCTGCAGAGCAGCGGCAGCAGTACTTCGGCACAGGTGCCGCGGCCGGCCTTGCTACGCAGGTAAAAGCTGCCACCGTGGGCTCTGGCAACCGACTTGACGACGGAAACGCCCAGACCGGTGCCCTGGGCCCGCGTGGTAAAGAAGGGTTCGCCGATCTGCGCCAGTTGCTCGGTTGTCATGCCGCAACCGGCGTCGACCACAGTCAGACTCAGCTGGCCTTCAATCAGCCGCGCGCTGACCTTCAGACGGGCCTTGTCACCGCCGGCCTGAATGGCATTCTCGATCAGATTGATCAACGCCCCGGTCAGGGTTTCACGATTGCAGCGCAGTTGCTGACCGGGTGCGCACTGATTACGCCAGAGGCACAGCGCGCCAGCTTGCTCGACCAGCGGTTCAGCTTGCTGACGCAGATTACTGAACAGGGTCTCGACATCCAGCAGGTCCTCCATTGGCAGATCGCCCTTGGCAAACAGCAGCATGTCACGTACTTGATGTTCAATGGTTTGCAGCCGTCCGCTCAGGCGTGCAGCAAAGCGCTGCCGATGCAGACTGGGGAGGCTTTCGTCGTGCAGATGACTGGCATAGAGCATGGCCGTGGACAGCGGCGTGCGTATCTGATGCGCCAATGAAGCAACCATACGCCCCAATGCCGACAACCGCTCATGCCGGGCCAGCTGCGTTTGCAGCTGACGGGTTTCTGTCTGGTCGTTGATCAGTATCAACTGGCCCGGCTCACCCATCAGCGAACGGGTCGCCAGTGACACGCGGCGACCACTGCGCAGGGATACCTCGTGGTAATCGTCATCACGGGGGGCAAAGCGCTCACGGATCAGATCACGCCAGAGTTGACCTTCCAGCGGCTCACCAAGCAGATCCCTGGCTGCCGGGTTGGCTTCTCGAACGACACCATTGCCATCCAGTACCACTACCCCGCCGGGCAACAGATCAAGCAGGTTCTGCAAACGCGACGCAAGGCAAGCGCGCTCCGCCAATTCGCGGCTACGTTGAGCGCGCACATCCTGCAGTTGCTGTTTGAGCGAATCAACCTGCTGCTGCAGCAGAGCCTGGGAATCGGCCAGTTGACCGGACATCTGCCTGAGCAGTTCATGGGCGTGGGCCAACTGTGCTTCATCCTGCTGCCGCAGTGATTGCGACAGATCGGATAAGGCCACCGGCGATGACTGAGCGGACAACGACATAGGGATTCCCCTGAATACAAAGAGTGCGTTTCAGGAGTTACAAAGCAAAGCCCGTGCCATCGAAGTAAAATCGTTATGTTTCAATCGGTTGAAGAAATATTAATTCTTCAGCGTCAGTCTTCTGACGAGTCGATACCGCGATTGATGCCGTACTTGCGCATTTTCTCAACCAGCGTCGTGCGACGGATGCGCAAGCGTTCGGCGGCCCTGGCCACTACGCTGTTGCATTCATCGAGTGCCTGCTGGATCAGTGTCTGCTCCAATCCACCAAGGTACTCCTTGAGGTCAAGCCCTTCCGGTGGCAGGAAAGCCGGGCTATCCAGACCGACCAAGCCATTGAAGGCCTCGTCGCGCTCATCCTCTTCGCCACGCAACTGGCGCAGATCTTCCTGATCGTCCTCGACATAGCGGAACTTGCGCGGCAGCTCGCCCACACCAATCACACCATGCGGATGCATGATCGCCATGCGCTCAACCAGATTGGCCAACTCACGCACGTTACCCGGCCAGTCGTGCTGACAAAGCGACATGATCGCCGAGGTACTGAAACGAATGGAACCGCGCTTTTCCTTCTCGAGGCGAGTAATCAGCTCATTCAGCAGCAGCGGCAGATCCTCGATACGCTCGCGCATGGCCGGCATTTCGATGGGAAAGACATTCAGACGATAAAACAGATCCTCGCGGAAACTACCCTGCTCGATCATCTGCTCAAGATTTTTGTGGGTCGCGGCGATGACGCGCACATCAGCCGTTTGCACTTTGTTGCTGCCGACCCGTTCGAAGGTTCTCTCCTGCAGAACACGCAGCAGCTTGACCTGCATGGGCAGAGGCATATCACCAATTTCATCGAGAAACAGCGTACCGCCCTGTGCCAGCTCGAAACGTCCAGCGCGCGAGGTAATGGCCCCGGTGAAAGCGCCCTTTTCATGGCCGAACAATTCGCTTTCAAGCAGCTCAGCGGGAATGGCACCACAGTTAACCGGAACGAAAGGCTCATCCTTGCGCCGTGAATGGTAGTGCAAATTGCGGGCGACCACTTCCTTGCCGGTGCCGGACTCGCCGAGAATAAGCACGGTAGCCTCGGTATCGGCTACCTGTTGCATCATCTGGCGAACCGACTGAATGCTGCGACTGGTACCGACCAGACTGCGGAACAGATCCGGCTCACGCTGGCGCTGACGATTGCGTTCGTCAAACACCTCACGATACACCTGGGCACGGTGCAGGGCATCAAGCAGCTGATTGTAGGTTAGTGGAGGATCCAGCACCGCCAGAAGACGCTGTTTGAGGTGGTCAGGCCACTGGCTGGCCTGCTCAGCCCGCAACAGAATGGCAGGCAGGTTTTCATCCCAACGATCCAGTTGGCTCAGCAGATTCTGCACACCTTGAGCCTCGGCACAGTGACCAAGGATCACACACTTGAAGCTGCCGGGAGGGGCGTTCCGGGATTCGACCTCTTGCTGCCAGGCCGAAGAATTGGTTACCAGGCTTTCTTCGCCCAGAAAAGCCAGCACCACGCTGATATCGTGGCAACTCTGAGGATCATCATCAATCAATAGAATATGGCTGTTGGGCAACATGGGCGTTGTGGCCATCCTTTATACACGCAGTCAAAGCAAAGCAGCTTGATAGCGCATTGCCACTGAATTGTTCTTGGTTCAAAGGTAGTCAGATTTGGCGCAACAGTCAAATAGTTGGCACGTCTTTGTGACGAACAACAGACAATGACACATTAACAAGGGAAATCTGGGCGTTTGACTGACAGCTTGGCCTGCCGTCAGCAGTGACTCAGGAGAACATCTGATAGACCCGGGCGCTTTGCTTGCTGCGCTGCAGATCCTGCAACTCTTCCGCCAGCTTGCCCTGAATGGCCTGCACCAGGGCAGTCACTTCGCGGTAGGTACTCAACAGGCTGTCCAGAGCATCGGCCAGATCCTGATCGTTGCGCTCGGGCTCGGCCATGGCCTGGGATACCAGCTCTCGACACAGGCGATCAAGATCACCGACCTGCTGCCAGTCACCTGACTGCACGGCTTCGATAAGCGCTCTATGGGTATCCTGCAATTGCTCAATGGCGACAGCCATGCCTTTCTCCTCAGGATTGACGGATAGCGTCCCAGCCTTCCTTCACGTCGCGCAGCAAGGCTGCGACTTCGTCCAGTATAGCTGCATCGTTGTTCAGGTTGGCGATAGTCAACCGCTGCAGCATAAAGCTGTAGAGATTATCCAGATTGCTCGCCAGCTCTCCACCCTTGCTCAGGTCCAAAGAATCACGCAAACCACCGATAATACCCATGGACTTGCCGATCAGTTCGCCCTTGAGCGGGATATTGCCGTGCTGCATGGCACCCTTGGCCTGGGCAATGCGCTGCAGACCGCCTTCGAACAGCATCTGGATCAGACGGTGCGGATCAGCTTCACTGACCTGAGCATGCACATTGACCGTCTGGTATTGCTTCATTGCAGCATAGGCATTCATCGGGGCATATCCTGAAGGTTGTGGCACATGCTTCCTATATCGGCAGCACAGCTGAAACTTTAGGACATTCCTGGTTCATTTGGCCAGTAACGATGAACGGTCTCAGGCCGGTTCGATGGCATCCCAGGCCGCCTTGATGTCGCCCAGCAGTCCCAGTACTTCATCCAGAGTACGTGGCGTATCATCCAGGGCAACGCCAGCCAGCTTGCGGGTCATATAGTCGTACAGGGCATCCAGATTCTCGGCAATATCGCCACCCAGCTCCTTGTCCAGCGAGCCCTGCAGGGCACCGATGATGCTGATGGTGCTGCTGACAGCCACACCCCGGCGTTCCGGATTGCCTGTGGTTACCGCATGGCGCGCCAGTTTCAGACGCTCAATGGCGCCATCCAGCAGCAATTGCACCGCGCGGTACTGGGATACCTCCTGGGACACATTGACCTGTTTGTAGGTATCGATCGGGCTCTTCATCAGTTTCTATCCTGTCTGACCACACCCGGCAGGTTATTCAGCTGACCCGCCAGATAATCACTGGTCTGGCTGAGCTGTCCTACCAAGGAATCCATGGCATTGAATTGAGCCAGAAGGCGGCTTTCCATCTGCCCTACCCGGCGATTGAGTTGTTCACGCTGGCTGTCAACACTGGCCAGGGTGTTCTGCAAGGCCTTGGTTCGGCTTTCGAGAATACCACCCGCCTCGGCATAGGGTTTGACCTTGCTTTCCAGCCGCGCCATCAAACCGTCCTTGCCGGTCAAAAAGCCGTTGAGCTGATCGAAGTTATCTGTAAGTACCGCGTCAAGACGCGCATCATCAATCTTCAGACTGCCATCACGCTGGGTGGAAATACCCATATCGGCCAGAATACGCAGCGGACCGTCACCAGCGGGACTGCCCAATTCCGAACGGGTAGCCGTCATAAACGAACGTACTGAAGCATCCCCCACCAGCGCCGCAGCCAGTGGCTGTCCGTCATCACCCCCCACTGGCGTCACTTTGGTCAGGCTTTCAATGGTGCCCATCAACTTGTTATAGGCCTCAACAAAACGTTTCACCGAATTTTTGACCCCGGCACGGTCCTCGCCCACCGTCAGGTTAACGGTATTGGCGTTCGTTATATCTTCAGCAGACTGGGCGCTTTTCAGAGTCAGAGTGACGCCTTCGATCACATCATCAATGACATTGCCGGCACTGGTAACGGCGATACCATCTATCGCCAGGCTGGCGTCTCGGGCATAGCTGATTACCCGTGGATCACGCGGGTTATCAGGGTCAGCGTCGGGCACAACAAAATCAGTGGTCGGCGGCACGCTGAAATCCAGAACCGACAGATCACCACTGGTGGAACTGGAGGTGACGTTGATGTCATTACCCGTACCGAACTCGGACGAGCTGAGCACCAAGCGAGCACCACCGACGCCACTGGGATCATTGACAATTGTGGCACTGATACCGGCGCTCTTGCCGGCTGTATTGATAGCGTCGCGAATGCCGGTAAGACTGTTATTGGCTTCACTGATAGTCAGATTGAGAGTCTTGTCGCCAGCACTGATGGTCATGCTGCCGGTGCCGATGGCCGCGGCCGGATCATCCACGCCGCGCAGAGCGACTTTGCTGGTCTGTGCCAGGTTGAATACCTGAACACTGTAATTGCCTGCAGCGGCCTTGGCGTCAGCGGACACGGTAAAGATGTCAGTTTTGCCGGAAGATGCAGAGCGTTTTTCAAACAAGGCGGGGTTGTTCAGGTCCTTGAGGACATTCTGAAATTCGGACAGGGCGCTGCGAAACTGGCCCAAACCTGAAAATTTTTCGGTAGTTGCCCGCTCCAGCCGATTGAGCTGCGCGGTTTTGGGCGCTTTCTCAGAGTTCACCATGGCCTCAACAATGCCCTTGATGTCCAACCCTGAACCGATGCCCGTAATACCTGTAATAGCCATGACTTACCCCTGCGACCGAAAATTGACGGTCAATTAACCGAATTGCGTGTCCCGGTTAGTCAGGCAAGTACTGTGCCAGTCAAACCGGCAGACAGAGTTTAGGCCTCTGCCTCAAACAACAGACTGCGCACCTCGGACAGATTCTCTGCCAGACGCAACGCTTCTTCCGAGGGTATCTGGCGAATCACATCACCGCTGGTTGCCTCGGTCACATTGATGACCACCCGGCCGCTGGTGTCATCCAACTGGAAGTTGATGTCACGGCGTACCGACTGAACAAAATCCTGCATATCGGAAACAGCGCTCTGGAGTCTGTCGCGATCAACCGCCGCGCCCTGCTCTGTGGCTGTCCGGGTTTGCGTCTCAACCGCCCTGGAAGCGGAGGAGGTCAACGCAGCATCCATCTGCTTGCCCGACGTACGATCAGCTGCAGCCACTTCTTGCGCATTACCACTGCTGGCACTGCGGCTAACATCGAAGGGTTTCAGTATGCCCATGTCCATGGTGCTTACCTCGCAAAGGATAAAGCGGGGGGAAGGTTACCCCTCCCCCCGCAGTCTAACCCCGATTGACCCTTAGCCCAAGAGGCTGAGGACGGCCTGGGGCAACTGGTTGGCCTGAGCCAGAATCGCGGTACCAGCCTGCTGCAGAATCTGGTTCTTGGTCAGATTCGCGGTTTCAGCAGCAAAGTCGGTATCCTGGATCCGGCCACGGGCGCCAGCAGCGTTTTCTGCAACGTTCTGCAGGTTGCTGATGGTCGACTCGAAGCGGTTCTGAATCGCACCGAGGGAGGCGCGGGTCACGTCCACTTCCTGCAGGGCGGCGTCGATGGTTGCAATCGCAGCCTGAGCACCTTCTACAGTGGTGATGTCAATCTTCTCAACCGAGTTGGCAGCCTGAGCACCTTCGGCAACACCGGCAGCTGTCAGATCAGCTGGTGTACCGACGTTGAAGCCCAGGTTGGCCAAGGCAGTACCGTCAGTCACTTCAGCCACAGTCACATCGGCATCAGCGCCCTTGTCAGTTGTAACAAAGGACAGACGACCCTGATCTACAGTAGCGCGCACTTCGCCGCCGAGGTTGGCGTTGTTGGCAATTTTCTGGTTGATGTTGTCAGCCAGAGACTCCAGCGTGGTGTACGTGCCGGCATCGATAGCGATGGTTTCAGCACCACCACCATTCACAGCGATTGTGAAGGAACCGTTACCTGCAGTGGCCGGAACAGCTGGCACCTCAGGCACTTCAGGTACCAGCGGCGAGCCTGCAACTTCCACAGGGGTATCACCGAACACGGTATCCAGGTCACCGGTACCCGCAGTTACAGTGACACCGGTACCCGCCGCATTGGTCAGTACAATGTCGCCGCCGGATTCAGTTGCAGCGACTTCTGTATTGCCGTCAGCAGTCAACTGAGACTGGATTTCAGCTGCAACACCGGCGGCGTTAGTCAAGTCGGTGTTCAGCGTAATGGTGGTGCCGTTAAGGTCGAAGCTGACCGCGGCGCCGCCCTGGAAGTCAGTAATCTGGCCTACACCACCACTGGTGTAAGTTGAAGCAACAGCCGGCACTTCAGGCACGGCAGGGACCGCAGGGATTTCGGCAGTAGCGCCAACGATAGTCAGGCTGGTAGGCGCTGCAGCAGAAGTCAGGGAAGCGGCAGTCGCTTCACGGCTGGCCTTGGTGCCCATATCAGTGGTACGGAAGCTGTCAATCTTGACACTGATGGTCTCGTTGGCCTGAGCACCCACCTGCACGTTCTCGGCAAAGCCGCCGTCAAACAGGGTCTTGCTGCCGAAACGGGTAGTAGTGGAGATACGATCCAGTTCATTTTTCAGCTGAACCATTTCGTCGTTCAGAGCCTTACGCTCGGAGTCACCGTTACCGCCGTTGGCAGACTGCAAGGACAGGTCACGCATACGCTGCAGAATGTTGGTGGATTCCTGCAGGGCGCCTTCCGCGGTCTGGGCCAGGGAGATACCATCGTTGGCATTACGTACTGCCACGCCCAGGCCGTTGATCTGGCTGGTCAGACGGTTGGCGATTTGCAGGCCGGCGGCATCGTCTTTGGCGCTGTTGATGCGTGAACCGGAAGACAGACGCTCCAGAGAGGTCTGCAGATTGCTCGAGGAAGTACCCAGGTTACGCTGGGCGTTCAGGGAGGCAACGTTAGTGTTTACTGTAAGAGCCATGGTGTAGTACCTCTGTGGACCGTATGTATGTTTGCCTGAGCTTGCGACTCGCGGGCCGGCTTTGCCCAGGCACCCATTGAGTTCGCATTCAGTTACTGTATCGGCGCTACCATCAGGAGCTTTAGGGAATTTTAAAAAAAAGTTTTTTGTTTGCTTGACAATCAGTTAGCTATGCAAAAAACCCTTCCCTGCGCACCTGACAAGCAATTGACGTCAACAGATGCGATACCGATATCCCTGTATCGACACAAGTCGGAAGAACTTTAGCCCACCTGCACGAGCCAATAGCCTGCGCAGGGTAAGTGACAGCCGAGTTGACCTTGGCCAACATCTTTATCTGCTTGCACCTGGATGTCTGTGCCGGAGGAGCTTATTCGCGACGAAGCCGTCGCTCCCGCCAGCGTTAGTTCCCGCCTGGCGTAACTTGGCATAAAGAGGAGCAACACTCAACGCACCTAAAGACCCCAGCCTGGGAGAGCCGAGTTCCACCTCGGCCAGCAGACTCGCAGCCAAAATGAAACGTTAAGTGTGAAACAGGCTGTTCGCGGCGAGGCCGCCGCTCCCACAGGCTGTGCAGCTCTTGCAAGATGGCTGCGACACACTTGAAAACGGTGGGAGCGGCGGCCTCGCCGCGAAGATGACAACCCTTGGCCATAATCAATAAAGGCAGCCCAAGGCTGCCTTTATTGATTAACACGGCATGCTTAACCCAACAGACTCAGCACCGCCTGCGGCAACTGATTGGCCTGGGCCAGAATCGCGGTGCCGGCCTGTTGCAGAATCTGGTTTTTGGTCAGATTCGCGGTTTCAGCCGCAAAGTCGGTATCCTGAATCCGGCCACGGGCGCCAGCAGCGTTTTCTGCCACATTCTGCAGATTGCTGATGGTCGACTCGAAACGATTCTGGATCGCACCCAGGGAGGCACGGGTCACATCCACCTCCTGCAACGCCGCATCAATAGTGGCAATAGCGGCCTGGGCACCTTCCACTGTGGTGATATCGATCTTCTCGACCGAATTCAGTGCCTGGGCACCCTCGGCCACACCTTCAGCCGTCAGGGCCAACGGATCGGCGACGGCAAAGCCCAAGGCAGCCAAACCACCCTCGTCGACCAGATCAATTTGCGCATCAGCCCCCTTGTCAGTGGTCACAAACTGCAAACGGCCGGCATCGACGTTGGCCCGCACCTGGCCGCTCAACGTGCCATTGTTGGCTATCTGTTGATTGAGGTTATCAGCCAAGGACTCCAGCGTAGTGTAATTGCCATCGGCAATACTCAAGGTCTGTGCCGCTCCACCATTGACCGCCAGGGTAAAACCGCTACCCCCCGGCGCGCCGGGCGTCGTGCTGAAGCCTGCACCAAAGATCAAGTCAGCACCGGCACCACTGACGGTCAGCGCCTCGCCGCCAAGGCTGCCACTCTGCTGCAAAGAGAACACCCCACCCTGCTCGCTGACCGCGACCAAACCATTCAGCCCTGACCCATCAATCTGCGTCTGGATTGCTTGTCGAAGGGTATCGGCATCGCTGTAGTCACCGGTCAGATTGATGGTAACGGGTGACTCACTACCAAAGCTGATATCGAAGCTGCTCGGCGCGTTACCAGGCACGTTGGCCGAGCCAGTGGCTCCGGGAAAACCCAAGAGGGTTGGAAAAGCATTGTCAACACCCGGCCCAGCCACCAATTGAAAACCCGGATTATCGCGCAACAATCTGAAACCCAGGCGGCCTGAACCGGCATCAAAAGCTTCGACAAGTGCAGCGCCTGAATAGGCAGCCGTAAATTGACCGTTAATTACATCGATAATATCTTGCTGGGAAGTGTATGTCGCCGGCGCGATGACAATAGTTTGACTATCAACAAGCGCTGCAGATTCATTCTGAAGATCAAATCTGACTATATCGTTGTCCAAAAAAACAATATTCGTGTTACCTGCATCGAGATCAACATTACCGATAATCTCCGATGTAGATCCAGCAAAGTTGACCTCAGCCGGCGCCACACCCTGCACTTGAGCGGCGACGCCTGAAGCACTGACAGTCAGACTAGTCGGAGCTGCCGTTGCCGACAAGCGCGCCGACGTCGCTTCACGACTGGCCTTGGTACCCATATCCGTGGTGCGAAAGCTGTCGATCTTGACGCTGATGGTCTCGTTGGACTGGGCTCCGACCTGGACGTTTTCGGCAAAGGCACCGTCGAACAGGGTCTTGCTGCCGAAGCGGGTCGTGGTCGAGATGCGGTCCAGCTCGTTTTTCAGCTGCACCATTTCATCATTCAGAGCCTTGCGTTCGGAATCGCCGTTACCGCCGTTGGCCGACTGCAGGGACAGATCACGCATGCGCTGCAGAATATTGGTGGATTCCTGCAGAGCGCCTTCAGCGGTCTGCGACAGGGATATACCATCATTGGCATTGCGCACCGCCACCCCCAGCCCATTGATCTGGCTGGTCAGACGGTTAGCGATCTGCAGGCCAGCGGCATCATCCTTGGCGCTATTGATACGCGAACCAGAGGACAAACGCTCTAACGAGGTCTGTAGATTGCTTGAGGATGTACCCAGATTGCGCTGGGCATTGAGTGACGCCACATTGGTATTGACCGTGAGTGACATGCCTTGTGCTCCAAAATACGGCTATTCCATGCACCTTGGCGCAAACCGCGGGCGTGGGCTTATTGGTCAGTTCTATTGGAGTAATCGGCACAACAGCAACAAACTTGAGACGCGGCAGAAAAAAAGTCTGCGCGGGGGAAGTGACATAAGCAGCAGACAAGACAGCCTGCCTGAAGGTATACCCCGCCATCAACCCAAGGCCCATGGCGGGGCTGGCTTAAACCAGCGTCAGAACGGATTCATGGAGTCGAACACGGTTTTTTCCGCTTCAGCGGCGGCGGCGCGCAGCTTGATCAGGTCCTTGATCTTGCGATGCGGGAACACATAGAACTGGTTGTCCTCGACCGCCTTGAGGGTCATCTCGGCGATGTCGGCGGCCTTGATCTTGCCCTTCTCTACAGCGGCCTTGATCGCGGCGGCACGTTCGGCTGCCACGTCCACACGCTCAAGTGTATCGGCCTTGTCCGCCGGGCGATTACGCGCAGAATCATGGATACCGGTAGGGAAAAACGCCGGGCAGAGTACCGTCACACCTACGTTGTCAGCGCCCACATCACGCAGATCCAGCGCCAGGGTTTCCGACAGGGCGACGACCGAGTGTTTGGTGACGTTATAGATACCCATGCTTGGACCGTTCAGCCAGCCAGCCGCCGAGGCGACGTTGACGATATGGCCTTCACCCTGCTCGATCAGCATCGGGGTAAAAGCCTTGACGCCCCAGGCCACACCATAGAGGTTGACGCCCATGACCCATTCCCAGTCTGCCTGGGTATTCATCCATACCGGACCACCGACGCTGACGCCGGCGTTGTTGAAAATGACATGGGCGGCACCGAACCGCTGCTTGGCCAGATCGGCAAAGGCCTGTACCTGTTCCAGCTTGGAGACATCCAGGCGCATGGTCACGGTCTCGGTACCGGGGTTTTGTGCTTCAACCTGGCGTTGGGTTTCCTGCATGCCCGCTTCATCCACATCGCCCAGCACCAGCTTCATGCCACGGGCGGCGCAACGCAGTGCCAGCTCACGTCCCAGACCACTTCCACCGCCGGTAATGGCGGCGACCTTGCCACTCAAATTTTGCATCCGCCTGCTCTCCTGTCATTCAGCAGCCCAAAAGCAGGCCGCGCATATTATAAGTTCAATGAATAGCATGCCTAACTTGCCCAGTGTCGACCATATTTATTAGTCACGGTGATCTGCCTGGATTAATCAGCACCGCATCGTGCTGCCCTGACGGAATGATCTATAGTGCATTTGATAGCCTCAAAGCGAAAAGGAATCGCCAATGTGAACTGGCTACGTGTGCTTTGCCTGTGTTGCTGCCTGATCACCAGCCCGATAATGCTGGCACGCCCCATCGTGCTGACGACCGATATTTTCCCACCTTATCAGGTGCAGGAAGACGATCTGCTGCGTGGCAGCTCGGTAGAGGCGTTGGAGTGTATTTTCAATGCCATGCAACAGCCCTTTGAAATCCGCGTGATGCCCTGGGAGCGAGCCATTCACGAAGTCAGCCAAACCCGGTCAGACGGCTTTTTTTCCGCCAGCAAAATGCGCCGGGCCAGTGACTTTGCCGTGCTCTCCGCCCCGCTGGCTCTGGAGAAATGGTACTGGTACAGCAATTCGGACGTGCGTCCCCGGCGCAACAGCACCGACCAGGAGCAAGGTCTGCGCATTGGCGCCGTGCGCGGCAGCAACCAGGTAGCCTGGCTGCAGGAGAACGGCTATCGCATCGAGCAGCAGATCAGCTCTACCGAACAGCTATTGAAGCTGTTGCAGCGCGGCCGTATTGATGCCTTTCTGGCTGACCAGCGCACCCTGCGCACCGAACTGACGCGACTGCCGCTGGGCTTGCGGCCAGCGCACGAGCATTTCCAGCAGTACGCCAACCTGGGCGTGTACTTTTCCAGCAGGCTGATCGCCGAGGAGCCCGATTTTCTTGGCCGCTTCAATCGCGAAATATTTCACTGCCTGCCTGAGCGGCATACGCTGACGGCTGAAGAACAACAGCGACTGCTCAGCTTGCACGAACAGTTGTTCACCGATTGGCTGCTGCAACCTGAGCTGATTGCAGCGGTCATCGCCCAGAACCGCGCGCACCAGAACATGAGTATTCCGCAGGTCCTGGCGCAGGATCGCCAATGGCTGGAAGAAAATCGCAGTAACAACCGCGTGCTGATCAACAGTGTGCTGGCACACCCATTGTCGGTCAGCCTCAAGGAACAGCAAAACGCCAGCGCCGGGTTGATTACCGAGATCATGGTCACGGATAGTCTTGGTCTGAATGTCGCCATCAGTGAAGTGACAACGGACTACTGGCAAGGTGATGAGCTGAAGTTTTCTGATGCCTTCTTCAACAAGAACAGCCGTACGGTGATCGGACCGTTGGACTATGATCAATCTGCCCAGAGTTATCAGGTGCATATCAGCAGTCAGATTCGCAACCCTGAAAATGGTGAAGTCATCGGCGTGCTGATACTCGGCCTGGATATTCAGCAAGCACTGAAAATACCGGAGGACTACTGATGCGTTGCGCCTGGCTGCCTCTTTTGCTGCTGGCCTCAGGCATGAGTGGCTGTGCCATCCCTGATCCGAATCCGGTACCTGCAGAGTTGGCCCGCGTTCTGTTCAGCAGCGCACCCGCTGACCAGCTCAGCGCCTACCGGCTTGACGGGGAACTGGTGCGCCGCCTGCGCTATGCCGATCTGACACCAGGCGAACACAGCCTGCAGGTACGCTATCGATTCGAGCTACCCGGCGGCGCAAGCCTCAACGGCTTTGGCGAGCCGCGCTTTCGTACCTGCATTCTGGCGCTGACTTACACGGATTTTGAAGCCGGAAAACCTTACCTGCTCAGGGCCGAGCGGCGCGGCATGCGCCCTGTCGCCTGGCTGGAAAACACCGAAGGTGAGCGGCTGGTCCGCGCCGATGTGCTGCGTTGCGGGCCGGGTGTGTAACAGCCGTTAGATCCACCCCTGTGAACGCCAGTCTGCGATCCAGCCAAAGTCCGCCTCAGCCGGATGGTACTCGGCGGCCAACCAACCCCGGTAACCCGCTTGAGCGAGGGCCTGAAAACCAGAGGCAAAGTCCATCTGACCACTACCCGGCGCGCCACGGCCCGGCAGATCGGCGAATTGCACATGACCAATATGTCCAGCCAGTGCAGCCACGGCATCCGGCAGAGCGATACCCATGCGCTGCATATGATAGAAGTCCAACTGCGCTGACAGATTGGGATGGGCAACGCGCGCCAGCATGCTCGCCAATTCCTCCGCCGTGGCCAGTAGAAAACCGGGCATATCGTGCCGGTTGATGGCCTCGCAAACCACCCCGACACCCAGCTCGGCAAAGGCATTGGCCGCTGCCATCAGATTATCCGCCAGACAATCCAGTGCCACAGCTGGCTCCAACCCCTGGTCCAGACGTCCCGGCAATACATTAACCCGCAGAGGCCTGACCCGCTCGACATAGGCCAGCGCCTGCTCCAGGGCACGGGCAAAGTCGCTGCGCCGGGAGGGCACGCAGGCCAGCCCCGGGCCACCCTGCAGCAGATCGCCGGCAGGCAGATTGATCAACACCAGCGGCATCTGACTTTGCTGCAACGCCTGCTGCAGCTCCGGGGCCGGACAATCATAGGGGAATTGTATTTCCACACCGGCAAAGCCCGCCTGCACAGCAGCGGCAACGCGCCTGGGCAGCGGCTCGGTGGCAAACAGCATTGACAGATTGGCAGCCAGTGGCCAGACCATATGCAGACTCCCATGATGACCTTTGCAATCCGCATCTTAGCCTCGTTGAGCGCAGAGTGCGTGCTACAATCGCGCCACGCCCCGTCAGGACTCGACATCCGGACGGGAGTCTTCCGCTATTGAACCGGAGAAACACCATGTCGATGATCAAAGGCCACCTGGCCCCTTTGGCAGGTCTGTGCCTGTCTGCTGCCTGCCTGTTTTCGTCCTTTACTGCCAGCGCCGAGCAAACGGCCCTGCGGGTATCAGCCATTCCTGATGAAGCCCCCACCGAACTGCTGCGCAAATTCGAGCCGCTCGGTGCCTACCTGGAGCAGCAACTGGGCATGCCGGTTGAGTTCCAACCGGTCTCTGACTACGCCGGCGTAGTCGAGGCACTGGGCTCGAAACGTCTGGACCTGGCCTGGCTCGGCGGCTTTACCTTCGTTCAGGCGCGCCTGCGCACGGGTGATGCCATTCCGGTTGTACAACGCGAACAGGATGCGGTCTTTACCAGTACCTTTATCACCGCTGATCCGGCCATCAACAGCCATGCCGACTTGCAGGGCAAGAGCTTTGCCTTTGGCTCGGTGTCTTCTACCTCCGGCCACCTGATGCCGCGCTTTTTCATGCAGCAGGAAGGACTGGATGTTGATCAGTATCTTGGCCGTATCGGCTATTCCGGCGCCCATGATGCCACCGTCGCCTGGGTTGAATCCGGCCGCGTCGATGCCGGCGTACTCAACGCCTCGGTCTGGGACAAGCTGGTCGCAGAGGGCAAGGTCGATACCGACAAGGTACGCGTCTACCAAACCTCACCGACCTACTTCGATTACAACTGGACGGTGCGTGGCGATCTCGACCCCGAGCTGGTTGAACGCATCAAGCAGGCCTTCCTGGCACTGGACCCGGAAAACCCCGAGCACAAGGTCATTCTCGACCTGCAGCGCGCCAGCCGCTTTATCGAAACCCAGCCCGAGAACTATCAGGGCATAGAAGCCGCGGCACGGGCAGCCGGCCTGCTGCAGTAAGCCATGGGTATTGAACTGCAAGGGGTGGGCCTGACCCACCCCGGTGGTTATGTTGCGCTGCAGGATATCTCCCTGCAGATCGCTGCTGGCGAACGGGTAGCCATCATTGGCTCCTCCGGCGCGGGCAAAACCACCCTGTTGCGGCTGCTCGGGACTGGGCTTATGCCCAGCCAGGGTAGCTTGCGTTTGCTCGACAGCGAGCCGGCAAAGCTCACAGGCCGAGCGCTGCAACGACTGCGAACTCGCATCGGCCTGATTCATCAAAGCCCACCGCTGCCGCCCCGGCAACGGGTGATTACCGCTGTGCTGGCCGGTCGGCTGGGGCAGTGGTCCCTGCCGCGTGCCCTGCTCTCGCTGTGTTTTCCCCTGGATATCCCCGGCGCCCGCGCTGCACTGGCGCCGCTGGATCTGCAGGATCGCCTGTTTGCTCGCTGCGACCAGTTATCCGGTGGCCAGTTGCAACGGGTGGGCATTGCCCGGGTGCTGTATCAGGGTGCCGATCTTTTGCTGGCTGACGAGCCGGTCTCGGCCATGGACCCGATACTGGCCGACCATACCCTGGGCCTGCTGAACCGCCTGGCCGAAGAACGCCAGATCAGTCTGATTGCCAGTCTGCATGCGGTCGACCTGGCGCTGCGGCATTTCTCCCGGGTGATCGGCCTGCGCGATGGACGCATTCTGTTCGACTGTGCTGCCGCGGATGTCAGCCCTGCCGACCTGACTGCCTTGTACGGCAATGACAGCCTGGCCACACAGGAAATTGAACGCCCGCTGGCAACAGATCCTGCGCCAAGTCTGGCACCGCCTCGATGTCTTTGACCGCAACCCGTGACCCACGGGATCCTGCCCTGCTGCCACGTCTGGCCATGGGTTTGCTGGCGGTATTGCTGCTCTGGCCAGGACTGGTTTTGACCGAGTTCGATCTTGGCCTGTTGTTCGACCCGCGTAACAGCAGCACCCTGGGTCGCTTTCTCGCTGGTTTCTGGCCACCGGATCTGTCCGCTGAGTTTCTTGCCATGCTCGGCAAGGCCACCCTGGAAACCCTGGCCATGGCCACAGCCGGTCTGGCCCTGGCGCTGGCGCTGGCTATTCCCCTCGGATTGATGTCGAGCAAGGCGTTGTCGGTGTCGGCGGTGGTCCATGGCCGGCCATCACGCTGGTCCAGCGCCGCACGCTACCCGGTGCGACTACTGCTGATGCTGCTGCGCAGCATCCCGGAAATCGTCTGGGCATTGCTCTTTGTGCGCGCCGTCGGTCTGGGGCCGACGGCCGGGGTACTGGCCATTGCCATTACCTACAGCGGCATGTTGGGCAAGGTCTTTGCGGAAATCTGCGAATCGGTTGATCAACGACCGGCCAGAGCCCTGATGCAAGGCGGCAGCTCTCGCCTGGGCGCGTTTTTCTACGGCATCCTGCCATTGGCGGCCCAGGAACTGACCTCCTATACCCTGTATCGCTGGGAATGTGCGGTGCGCGCTTCGGTGATCATGGGGTTTGTCGGCGCTGGCGGCCTGGGTCAGATGATTGATCTGTCGATACGCATGTTTGCCGGCGGCGAAGTGGTCAGCATTCTGCTGACCTTTCTGCTGCTGGTGTTACTGGCCGACCAGCTCAGCACGTTACTAAGACGGCGGCTGGCATGAACAGACGACTGGAAGCGCTGTTCTGGATCAGTGCCATAGCCGCCGCACTGATTGCCTCATTCAGCTACCTGAATCTTGATCTGGGCGGCTTGCTGCGCGGCGATAGTCCAACCCAGATGGCCGCCTACGCCAGAGACTTCTTTCCCCCTGATCAGTCACCGCAGTGGCTGCGGCAAATCGGCTGGGGCGCGCTAGAAACTCTGGCCATATCCGCCATCGGCACCCTGTTGGCCGCGCTCGCAGGCGCGGCCTTGAGCCTGCTCGCCGCCGGTCGTCTGGGCTATCTGGCCAAGCTGCTGGCGCGCTTGCTGCTGAATACCCTGCGCTCGGTTCCGGAACTGGTCTGGGCGGCACTGATGGTTCTGGCCGCCGGTTTGGGACCCTTTGCCGGCACCCTGGCCATTGCTTTGCATACCAGCGGTGTGCTCGGACGACTCTTTGCCGAGGCGCTGGAAAATGCCCCGACCGCGCCGGCCCAGGCACTGCGCGACAGTGGGGCCGGGGCCGTTGCGGCATTCTGCTATGGCACCTTGCCCGCGGTCATACCGCAATGGCTGGCCTACAGCCTGTATCGCTGGGAAAACAACATACGTATGGCTGCAGTATTGGGCTTTGTCGGCGCTGGCGGTCTGGGGCAGATGCTTTACGTCACCCTCAGCCTGTTTCAACAGCCTCGGGCACTTAGCGTGATCATTGCCATGTTGTTGATGGTACTGCTGGTCGATGCCCTGAGCGCCTGGTGGCGCAGCCGTCTGGGCTGAAAGCTCAGCCTGCAGCCCGTTCCTGTACCAGCACCCAGGGGCGGATAACCACAGCCCAGAGCGTGTCCGGATTGCGCTTTGCCCAGTCTGCGGCCTGGGCATCGGTAGTGGTCTGCAGTTGCTGCGCCTGCATCCAGTCTTTGACCTGCTCGGCACGGTCGGCAATCAATGCCTCGGCCACCATCACCAGATCCAGTTCAGCGCTCACCGTCAGGGTTTGTCCTGCAGCAAAGTGAGGTTCCAGTGCCTTCCAGTCGATGGGTGCTGTTGCACCAAGAATGGCAGCATAGGTATCAGTTGGGCCGGTCATGCAATCACTCCTTTCCGTCACGTATTGCAGCGCATCTTAACCGGCCAAGCCGACCTTGCAAGCATTGAACCCGACCGCACCATGTCGGGACTGACAACAAGCTCGCCCATCCCGTATTGAACATGCTGTAAAGCGCTGGCTATATGCCGTATGGTAAGCACAAATAACGATATCTCCGGATGCAATCGTGTGGCGTGACTGCGCCAACCCGATCTGGTCATGGATGCGCTGGCAGCCCGCTCAGCCCGACCATCGATATGACACATCATTGAGTGAGAAGATGCTATGAGAAAGGCCGCCACACACTCCCTTCCCAACCTCCTGGCAGCCCTTGTCCTGACCTGCAGCGGTTCAGTTGTCATGGCAGACACGATCAAGATTGCCCTGGCTGGCCCCGTTACCAGTCCGGTCGCCGATTATGGTGATATGCAGTTTGTTGGCGCAAAAATGGCCATCGAGAACATCAATGCCGCTGGCGGGGTCAACGGCAACAACCTCGAGGCCGTTATCTTTGATGATGCCTGCGATCCCAAGCAGGCTGTAGCAGTGGCCAACCGGATCGTCAGCCAGAATATCCGCTTTGTTGTCGGCCATTGCTCCAGTTCTACCCAGCCTGCCTCACGCATTTATGAGGAGGAAGGTATCCTGATGGTCACCGCTGCCTCGACCAGTCCCGAAATTACCGCCCATGGCCACCAGCTTTTGTTCAGAACCATCGGCCTGGACAGCCTGCAGGGCGATATCGCCAGTGAATACATCGTTAACCAGGTCAAACCTGAAAAAGTCGCCGTACTGCATGATGGCAAGCAATATGGCCAGGGCATTGCCGGGGTAGTGCGCTCAGAACTAAGCGCAGCGGGTCTAGAGGTTGCCTTTTTTGAGCAGATCAGCACTGAACAACAGGATTTTTCTGAACTGATAAACCAGTTGCAAACGGCTGGTGTTGATTTCGTTTACTACGGCGGCTATCACATCGAGCTCGGACTGTTGTTGCGTCAATCGGCTGAACTTGGTTTCAATGCCCGTTTCATGGGACCGGAAGGTGTGGGTAACAGTGCCATTTCAAGCATCGCCGGATCCGCCGCAGAAGGTCTGTTGGTGACGCTGCCCAAGGCCTTTGACCAGGACCCGCGCAATGCCGAGCTGGTGCAGGCGTTTATTGCCAGAAATGAAGACCCTACCGGCCCCTTTGTATTCCCTGCCTATGCCGCCGTTCAGGTCATTGCCGAAGGGATCAGGCTGGCTGGCAACAGCGAGCCTCCCGACGTGGCCGATGCGCTGCGCAACAATAGCTTTGAAACGCCCATAGGCACCCTTGAGTTTGATGCCAAGGGTGATCTGCAGACATTCAGCTTCGTGGTGTATCGCTGGCATGCCGATGCCAGCAAAACCGCCCTCACCCAATAACAGCATTAGCCCAAGCCGTGCAGTTTCAATCAGGGTTGCAGGCCGCGGTAGGCGCAACCGGCAAGACGCGTTCCTTCTTGCATAAGAACCGCTGTGCGATGAAAGTAATCCCCGGAGGATGCGCTGAAGCACGGTTGCGGGTAAATCAACAACTCTAGCGCCATGCCCCGCAGGCTCCGATAACTCAAAGCCACATCCGGCAGTTCTTCGCTGATTACCGGTAGCGGCGTGGCAGTGGCCACTGATTGATCAACCCGCTGCAAACCGGCGCTGCCGAGTTCCGCGCGCCAGTCTGGGCTATCACCCTGCGCGATCCATCGTTGAGTTACATAGGCGCTGTCAGCGCATCCTCGCCCACTGGACTGCATGCGAATGACGTCGCCCACCCGCAAACGCTGATCGGTACCTTCAACGCCGAGCAAATCTACAAAAATGGCCGTCTGACCCGGTTGAGCCACCTGATTGAACAGCGCTTCAAGCCTGTCGGTCTGCTCCAGAACCCTCAGCTCGCTGCCATCACAGGGCTCAAGGGTGCTGAGCCCCTCGGCGACCAAAAGCAAACCGCTGTAGCGTTGCTCCTCGGCAAACCAGGGTGCCGGCAGCAGCGCGCAGCCACCCAGGGCAGTTAGCAGAAAACACAGTGGCATGCGCAGATGCCGAGCGGAGAATGACATGCTGGTACTCCAAAAGCACACTGGGGTAAATAAACGACTGGCAATAGATCACAAAATGAGCAACTGATGCTACCCTGTCGGCCTGCAATGAGACTACTCTTGCGGAAACCTCAGCTCAGATGTAGACGGCCACTATGAAAACAGCACACGCTCTCGCTATTCTTTCCCTGGCACTGCTGACCAGCGCATGCTCGTCAAAGGCACCCGTTGCTCCACCGGTCGTTCAGGCAGCACCACCACCCTGGGCCGAGTCTCGAATCGCCCACCTGAGCAGCATTGCCGCTGAGCAGGGCTTCGAGATTGAGCGCGAAGGAGAGCAGATTCGCCTGATCATTCCGGTAGCCGGCAACTTTCACCCAAAACGCACCTTGCTGCTGCCCTCCGGTCTGGTGCCGCTAAGCAAGGTTGCCCAGGCGCTGAAGGACGACGTCGACAGCCAGTATTCGGTGATAGGTCACAGCGATAGCAGCGGTGATGCCGACATCAATCATCAGCTCAGCATGGAACGCGCCCAAGCCGTTGCCAGTGTTCTGATGCTCGGCGGTGTAAGCCGTCAACGCATGCACCTGCGCAGCATGGGCGAAGCGCAACCGCGTGCCGATAACAACACGCCAACCGGCCAAGAGCTTAATCGTCGGGTAGAAATTCTATTGACCCCCTACCCAACCCGCGTGGCTTCTGCCAACTGATCGATAACCAACCGCTGCCCGATCGGGCAGCGGTTGAACAACTGAAGCGTCCTACCCTCTCCTGCGAACCTGTTCGAACCCTACTCCCAAGGCTCACCGCGTGTTCTCTCAACCCGCTTGAGGCGTTCGTGCATGGCTGCTTTGGCCAGCATATTGGCACTGACCGGCGCGGTCATGAACAGAAACAGCGTAATCAACAGCTCATGCAGGCTGAGACCTTCACCGCGGGTGCTGAAATAAATCAGCGAACCTATCACCAACGCGCCCACGCCAAGGGTAGTGGCTTTGGTCGGTCCATGCAGGCGCATGAAAAAGTCAGGCAGTTTCAACAGACCGATAGAGCCGATCAAGGCGAACAAGCTGCCAATCAGGATCAGTACGGCGACAATCCACTCAACTACAGTAGCGTTTTGCAGGGCTGCACTCATAGTCCGTTCCTATTCAATGATGTCGCCACGCAACAGATGCTTGGCAATCGCTACGGTACCGACAAAACCCATCACCGCAATCAACAGGGCCGCCTCGAAAAACAGATCCGAGCCCAGGTACAGACCGAGCAGAATGATCAGGGCAATGGCATTGATATACAGGGTATCCAGGGCCAGAATCCGATCGGGCAAATCCGGGCCCTTGAGCAGGCGCAACAGGTTCAGCAACATGGCCACGGACATGATGCCCAGACACAGAACAATTACGAACTGGAGCATGCGAATACCTCCATCAGAGGTCGTTCGTAACGCTGCTTGATTGTCGCAATCAACAGCGGCTCATCCGTCACGTTCAAGGCATGAATCAACAATGTCCTGTGATCCTCACTCAACTCTGCGGAAACCGTGCCCGGTGTCAGCGAAATGGTACTGGCCAGCAGGTGAATGGCGAAGGGATCGGTCAACTCGACCGGGTATTCCACAAAGGCCGGCTGCAGTTTGCTACTGGAACCCAGGATCAACTTGGCGACATCCAGATTGGCCGTGACAATATCGCCCAGCACACGCAGCGTGAAGCGCAACAGCACGCCGGGCTTGCACAGGGTCGGAGGGTTTGGCCAGAACACATGGGTAACCAGCGGAATCAACCAGGCCAGCAAGAACCCCATGATCAAGCTGCCTGCGGACAGATCGTTCATGATCAGTTGCCAGACGACAACCAGGAACAGGCTCAACCAGGGGTGGGGCAATAACGCCCGGCGTGACATCATGGCTGATCTCCCGGATCGTAGGCTTGCATGGATAAGACAGCATCGATATAGGCCGTAGTGTCCAGCAGATCGGCTACTGTGGCCTGCAGATAGTCAAGCAGTGGCGCGGCAAAGACTACCAGCAGCGGACTGCCAAGCAATAACAGCAGCACCGGCAACAAACGCAGAAGGTCCAACGGCTCGCCAACGGCAACACTGCCATCCTGGCGCCAGAACAGGGTACTACCAGCCCGACTGAGTGCGACCAGGGTAACAAGACTGCCAAGCAAAACCGTGACATAAAGCCAGGCGGCAGTCACGCCTGTACCGGCCGAGGCAAGCAGCATGAGTTTGCCGATAAAGCCCGACAGCGGCGGCATGCCCGCGACAGAAATGGCCGCAAAAAAGAACAATCCACTCAGCAACAGGTTGTTGGCCATCTGGGGTCCCAGGATCAGCCTTGCACCAAAGCGTGGCCCACGCAGCCGGGCTATGATGCCGGCGAGCAGGAACAGAGCGCCACTGATCCAGGTCGAATGAATCAGGTAGTAGAGGCTGGCGACCAGCGCCTCCTGGCTACCCATGGCAATACCTGCCAGCAAGGTGCCCACCGAGACCACCACCAGATACGCCGTCAGGCTACCGAGGCTACTGGCAGCCAGCGCACCTATAGCACCCAGCGCCAGGGTGATCAGTGCCGCTGGCCACAGCCAATCCTCAGCCATGCCGGCCAGATCGCCTGCTTCAGAGCCAAAGATCAGGGTATAGACGCGCAAGATCGAGTACAGCCCGACCTTGGTCATGATGGCAAAGAGCGCCGCGACAGGCGCACTGGCCGCCGAGTAAGCCTTCGGCAGCCAGAAGTAGAGCGGAAATAACGCCGCCTTGAGCCCAAAGACAACCAACAGCAGCATGCCCGCCGCGCCCACCAGCGGCACTTGTTCTGCTGGCAGGCTGGCGACCCGAACAGCCATATCGGCCATGTTCAGGGTACCGGTCAGACCATACAGGGTACCAACGGCAATCAGAAACAGGGCCGAGCCAAACAGGTTGAGCAGGACATAATGCAGACCGGCCCGCACCCGGGCTGATCCTGCCCCATGCAACAACAGGGCATAGGAAGCAATCAACAGAATTTCAAAGAAGACAAACAGGTTGAACAGGTCACCGGTCAGGAATGCGCCATTGATGCCCATCAACTGGAACTGGAACAAGGCATGGAAGTTGCGACCCAAACCATCATCGCCGCGCAGCGCGTAAAGCGCCGTTGCCACGGCCAGCACAGCAGTGACAACCAGCATCAGGGCTGTCAGTCGGTCCACCACCAGAACAATACCAAATGGCGCAATCCAGTTCCCCGCCGCATAGACGCTGATGGTCTCGTTACTCTGCGCCATCAACAGCAGGGCAAGGGGTAACTGCACCAGGGTGGCAAACAACGACAGCAGGCGCTTGATATTCATATTGCTGCGCGCAATCAGCAGCAAGATGGCACCCATGAACATGGGCAGAATAATGGGCAAAACCGCTAGATGACTCATCAGTGGTCGCCCCGTCCGTCAACATGATCACTGTCGAGTTCACCCTGGGCACGCAGCGCCAGCACCAGCGCAAAGGCGGTCATCGCAAAGCCGATGACAATGGCCGTCAATACCAGCGCCTGGGGCAGTGGATCGGCATACTCGGCTGAGCGCCCGATCACCGCCGGCATGCCGGTATTCAAGCGCCCCATGGCGAACAGGAAAAGATTCACGGCATAGCTGATCAGCGTCAGACCGACCACCACAGGGAAGGTTCTGGCGCGCAGCAGCAGGTACACACCGCAGCCAACCAGAACGGCTAACGTCAAGGAATACAACAGTTCCATTACCTGTCTCCCATGGTGCTGCGGCCGGTGGACAGCTTGCCCAGATTGGCCAATATCAACAGGGTTGCTCCCACGACGGTAAGGTAAACCCCCAAATCAAAGACCAGGGCACTGGCCAGCTCAATCTCACCTATCAGCGGCAGGTGAACATGCGCAAAGGTACTGGTCAGGAACGGATAGCCGAAGAGCAGGCTGGCCAGCCCTGTCAGCCCGGCAATGATCACGCCTATGCCAGCCAGATGGTGATAGTTGACGCCCCAGCGCTCGGTGGTCCATTTCTCGCCGCTGGCAACATATTGCAGAATCAAGGCTACCGCGGTGATCAGGCCGGCAATAAAACCACCGCCGGGCAGATTGTGGCCGCGCAGGAAGATATAGACCGAGACCATCAGGGCCAACGGCAGAATGACCCGTGACAGGTTGATCAGCATGAAGGGATGAGCATCGCGCGCCCAGGGCCGACCCAGGGCATCGGTTTCCGGGATACGCAGTCGCAGACCGTCGATCAGGGCGTAAATCGCCACCCCGGCAATCGCCAGGACGGTCACCTCACCGAGGGTATCGAAGCCACGAAAATCGACCAGAATAACGTTGACCACATTGGTGCCACCACCACCTGAGACACTGTTCTCGAGAAAAAAGCCAGCAATGCTGTCGTAGGGCCGGGTCATCACTGCCAGTGACAGGCCACCGACCAGCAAGCCTGACAGGGTTGCCAGTGACAGATCCCGACCACGCCGCAGGCTGGATGACTCCACTGGCGTCTGGCGCGGCAGGAAAAACAGCGCCAGCATCAGCAGAACAATAGTCACCACCTCGACAGACAACTGGGTCAGCGCCAGATCAGGCGCGGAGAAACGCGCAAAGGCCAGCGCGACAAACAGCCCCACCACGCTCAACATGATCAACGCGACCAGTCGTTGGCGATGCCAGAACACGGTGGCCAGGGCCGAAATCATCAACATAACGGCCGCCAGGGCGGTGACCGCATCCACCGGCGCCAGGGAGATTTCACCGCGCAGGCTGGGCATTTTCAGCAGCCAGTAACCCGCCACCAACAGCGCAGTCGTGAGCATCAGACTCAGATAGCGCTGCAGCGACGCATTCTCCAGCAACAGGGTAAAGCGCCCGGCCGCGCGAACCAGGGTTTGCATGACGCGTTCAAAAACCAGCTTGCCGTCCAGCTCGGGTAAGCGCTCATACCAGTCAAAGACGCGGCGCCGACCGGCATACACCAGCACCCCGACGACCAGCGCAACAAAGGACATGATCAGCGGCAAGTTGAAGCCGTGCCAGATGGACAGGCTGTAATCAGGCAAGGGCCCGCCAATGGTCGCACTGGCGGCTACCGCCAGCAGACTGGCCACCGTGAAGGCCGGCAACAGCCCAACCAGCAGGCACAATGCAACCAGAATTTCCACCGGCACCTTCATGTAGCGTGGCGGTTCATGGGGCGGATACTTGGGCAGGTTGACCGGTTTGCCATTGAAAAACACGTCATGGATAAAGCGCAGCGAATAGGCAACGGAGAAGATCCCTGCCAAGGTCGCCACCAGCGGAATGATCCAGCTGTAGTTGCCGAACTGGTTCTGCTGCAGGGTTTCGGTAAAGAACATTTCCTTGCTCAGGAAGCCATTCAGCAGCGGCACCCCGGCCATGGCTGACGCCGCCACCATGGCCAGCGTGGCGGTATGCGGCATAAAGCGCCAGAGCCCATTGATCCGGCGCATGTCACGGGTGCCGGTCTCATGGTCAATAATCCCTGCCGCCATGAACAACGACGCCTTGAAGGTCGCATGGTTGATGATATGAAACACCGCTGCGACCGCCGCCAGCTTGGTATCCAGACCAAACAGCAGGGTAATCAGACCCAGATGGCTGATGGTTGAGTAAGCCAGCAGGCCCTTGAGATCGTGTTTGAACAGTGCGGTACAGGCGCCCAGCAACAGGGTAATCATGCCGGTAATGCTGACCAGGTAGAACCACAGGTCGGTCTCGGCCAGTGCCGGATAGAGCCGCGCCAGCAAAAACACCCCGGCCTTGACCATGGTCGCCGAATGCAGATAGGCGGACACTGGCGTGGGTGCGGCCATGGCATGCGGTAGCCAGAAGTGGAAGGGAAACTGCGCCGACTTGGTAAATACACCCAGCAGCACCAGCACCAGCACCACCGGATACAGACTGTGGGCGCGGATGATATCTCCGGCCGCCAGTACGGCAGACAACTCGTAGCTGCCGACAATCTGCCCGAGAATCAGCACACCGGCCAGCAGCGCCAGTCCACCGCCACCTGTAACAGCCAGGGCCATGCGGGCGCCCTTGCGGGCGTCAGTGGAGTGCGACCAGTAGCCGATCAGCAGGAATGACGAAAGACTGGTCAGCTCCCAGAAGAACATCATCAACAGCAGGTTTTCCGAGAGCACCACGCCGAGCATGGCCGACATGAACAGCAGCAGATAGGCAAAGAATCGCCCCATGGGGTCGTTCTTCGACAGGTAATAGCGCGCATAGAGAATGACCAGCAGGCCAATCCCCTGAATCAGCAGAGCAAAGAGAAAACCCAGACCATCAAGCCGGAAGCTCAGATTCAAACCGATCTGACTCAACCACGGCCAGCTCTGCACCACCACCGCACCGGCAAATACCTCAGGCATATGTCGCCATAGCAGTACCATGCCCAGCACCGGCGCCAGCATGGTTGCCAGGGCACACAAGGAACGCCCGTATCGCACTGTCAACAAGGGAAGCAGGCTACCCAGCAGGGGTAGCAGCACAATCAGCGCCAGGGTCATGCAGGACTCACTCCATCAATGGCCGTTCAGGCTTCTTTATTCGGCATGGCTCGGCATTCTGCTGCCGCACAAGCAGCCCATTATCCACACACAGCCTTGCACTGTCATGAATTCAGGGCAGAGAAAATCATAGTTGCTCAGGATCGTTGATTCTGTCCTGCTCGCGCTCCAGGGCATCACCAAGCGGACCCACCTGCGGCCTTACGCCAGCCCGATGACCGGCACGGGAAATGGCGTGGGCAGCCATGGGCGCGGTCACCAACAGCACCACAATAGCCAGCAGGCTCTCCACCCAGGCTTGTCCGCTGGTAGCACTTAACACACCAAGCAATACCAGAATCGCACCCAGCGCACCCGCCTTGCTGGCTGAATGCATGCGGGTATAGGCATCCGGCAGGCGCCAGACGCCAATCGCACCGAGCAGACTGAACAAGGCGCCGAGCAAAACCAGGCCAGACGCCAACCAGGCCATGAACTGACTCATGGCGCCTCCCCGTTATCCGCGCGCTCGGGCTGCCCATGGGGATCATCGCTGCTATGCGTACCCCTGAACAGCAGCGCAAAAGCCACGCTGCCAAGAAAGCTGACGATAGCCAGCAAAATGGCAACATCCAGCAAAACCGCCTGAGCGCGCATCAACGCCAGCAAGGCAATACCGGCCACGCCAATCATGGTCATGGCATCAATCGCGACAGCCCGGTCAGGCCGACTTGGGCCCGCCAGCAAGCGCCACATGATCAACAAGGTACTGATAACCAGCATAGTACCGGCCAGGGGTAAAACCCAGGCCACTCCAGCCATCTCAACCTGCATGTTCAACCTCCTGCAGCGGCGCTACCCAACGCATCAGACGTCGTTCAATGTCAGCCACCGCGCGCACCACCGAATCCACCGAGCGCGTATCCAGAACATGGACGTACAAGTGGCCATTCAATGAGCTGTAATCCACCGCCAGGGTGCCCGGGGTAAGGGTCAGCAAGCAGCCAATCAGGGTCACCAGGCGACGGTCGCGGGTAGCGATAGCGACAGCTATGACCGCAGGCTCAATCTTCCTGCGTGGGTTGAGCACAATCATTGCCACATCCAAGGACGCACTGAACACCTGCCAAATGAACCAGGGAACAAAGAGTGCCGCGCCCTCCAGGCGCATGGCATATAGCCGGCAGCCTGACCACAGGCAGCCAAGCAGACGTAAAAACGGATAAAGGCCGACAAAAGCCAGCAACCAGAACAGCGGCGACAGCTCCGCCAACCACCAACTGAGCAGGGTTGCAGCCAGCAGATGCAGGTAGAACATCAGTTCACCTCCCTGTCGATCAACTGCAAATAACCCGGCGCTTCAATCAGTTGCGTGGACGCCGCCATGGCATAATCCATCACCGGGCCGGCACCCAGACCAATGACAAGGGTAATCAGACCCAGTGCTGCGACCGTTACCCAGGCACTCGTCGGCCCCCTCCCCGTCTGCCCGAGCAGCGCTGGCTGCGGGTGCGCCTTGAGAAAACCTTCGTTCCAGATCTTGCTCATGGACAGCAGGGTGAAGACTCCGGTCAACAGGGCAAAAAAGGCCGCGATCCAGACACCCGCATCCAGACTCGCCTTGATCAGAACGAACTTGGCCCAGAAACCCGACAGGGGCGGAATACCCGCCAGTGACAGGGCCGGAATGGCGAATAGCAGCGCCAGCAAGGGTGAGCGCGCATACAGGCCACCCATGGCAGCCAGGCGTTCGGACCCGGCCATGCGTGCCGCAATGCCTCCGACAAAGAACAGGTTGGCCTTAACCACGATATGGTGGATCAGGTAGAACACCGCGCCGGCCAGTGCCAGCGGCGTGGCCAGGGCCAGACCGAGCACCATGTAGCCGACCTGGCTGACGATATGAAATGACAGGATACGCCTGACTTCGGTCTGCGCCGCGGCACCCAGCACACCGACAATCATGGTCGCACAGGCCACCCATAGCAGCACGCTGTGCACCATCCCGTGCTCCGGCCAGAGCAGGGTTACCAGGCGGATAAGGGCATAGACCCCGACCTTGGTCAGCAGGCCGGCAAACAGCGCCGAAACCGGCGTCCAGGCCACGTGATAACTGGCGGGTAGCCAGCCAAACAAGGGGAAAAGTGCGGCCTTGATGGAAAACGACAGCAACATCAATACCACGCCCAGTGTTGCACCTTCACTGGCTTCACCGGCGCGGAACAGCCAGGCCAGTTCGCCCATGTTGAGCGTCCCGCTGGCCCCGTAAACCAGACCGGCGGCGAGCAGGAACAACAGTGTGGCCAGCATGTTCAACACCAGGTAGGTCATGGCACCGGACAACCGACGCTCACCCCCGCCCAGGGCAATCAATGCGAAGGAGCCGATCAGCAGCACTTCAAACCAGACATACAGGTTGAAAATATCAGCAGTGATGAAGGCGCCACAGATACCGGCAAGCAGACCCTGCACATAGAGATGGGTGTCGCGGAGAAAATCCGCCGGCATCGGCTGCCGATTGATATACAAGAGCGTCGCCAGGCCGATGACCCCGGTGATCGCCACCATCACCGCTGACAGCCGGTCAATCACCAGACTGATGCCATAGGGCGCCTGCCAGCCACCCATTTGTCCGCTGAGCACAGTGCCACCAGCAGCCAGCCAGACCAGATATAGGCCCGTCATCAGTAACAGGCTGCTGCCAGCAAAGCTGATCAGGCTGACCAGCGCAGAATGGCGCTTGACCAACAGGGCCAGCAGTAGCGTCACGAGCGGAATCAGTACCGGCAAGACCAGCAACAAGGTCATGGCTTGCCCTCCGCAGGCTCGTCCTGCTGTTGGGCATCAAGATCCGGGGCGGGTTGCTCGGTAACCTCGCTGACAGTATCGGTGTCCTTGTCGCCATGCAGTTCGTGGGTGCGTTTGAGCACCGCGAGGGCAAAAACAAAGAGCGCAAAGCCGATCACAATGGCAGTCAGCACCAGCGCCTGAGGCAAGGGATTGGCGGCGTCTGGCACGGCACTGCCAGCAAATACAAAGGCGGGCACCTCGCCGGATAGCCGCCCGGCAGTGAGCACACCCAGATTAATCGCATTACCCAGCACGGCAATACCCAACACCACCCGCATCAAATGTCGGTCGAGCATCATCCAGACGCCCAGTCCAGCCATAATCCCGGCAGCGACTGCAGCAATCCACTCCATCAGGTCGTCCTCCCGATCAGGTTGCGCATCATATGCATCACCGAGCCGAACACGGTTAGAAAAACCCCCAGATCAAAGAGCAATGGTGTACCCAGCTTGATATCCGCCACTGTGACCCAGTGACCGGTCATGTACTGGCCGTCCGCGACCAGACCGAAGAAACCGGCGCCAGTTGCGCAGGCAAGACCCAGGCCGATCAGTGTCGGCGGCGACACATAGGCCAGGCCGCGTTGAATCCCACGCCCGAAGGTGACTACCAGCAGGGTAAAGCCTGTGGCAGCCACCAGACCACCAATAAAGCCGCCGCCTGGCAGGTTATGGCCACGCCAGAGTACGGCCAGCGAAGTGACGAGCAATACCGTTGCCAGGGGACGCATACCCTGACGCAGCAGTATCGAATCGAACTCCGGCAAACCACTGGGCTTGTCTACCGACGTCTGGCCCGCGCCGAGCAGGCTGGCGGCCGCCAGGGCTGCAATGGCAACCACCAGGATTTCGCCCAGGGTATCCACAGCACGAAAATCCACCAGAATCACATTCACCACATTGCTGCCAAAGCCACCGGGCAGGCTGTTGGCCAGAAACCAGTCGGCCAGGTCACCGGGCAAGGGTTGACTGACTGCATTGATGATCAGCAAGGTGACTGACAGGCCCATAAGGAGAGCCACCAGGCCATGCCACAGATTGATGCTGCGACCACCCAGTCCGCTGGCCGGCACCATGGGCATGCGCCGCAGCACCATGGCCAGAAATACCACCGTCAGGGTCTCGACCATCAACTGAGTCAGCGCCACATCCGGCGCATTGACCGAGACGAAAAACAATGCCAAGCCAAGACCACTGGCACCCAGCGAGGCAACCAATGCCAGCCGTCCAGCCATGAAGGCCGCACCCGCCGCGCCGCCTATCGCCAACATCAGACCCAGCATCCCCGGCAGACTGACGTCAGACAGAACTGACGGATCGAACAGGTTGTTGGTCGTGAATGCCAGGCCAAACAAAATGCACAGACTGACTACCAGCGTCATCAGGGCCAGATGCAAGCGTAAAGAACCGTGCTGGAATTGCCGCGCCACCAGGCCGGCAAACTGAAAAAGGCGACTGAGCAGCAGATCCCACAGCAGATCACCGCTGAGGCTCCAGATTCTGCTCAAACGACCGGCCAGCGCACGCACGCTTGCTGCCTGAAAATAAAATAGTGTCCCCAGCGCCAGGGTCAGCACGCTGGCAATCACCGCGGGGGTAATACCACCCCAGAGATACAGGTTAACGTCGACCTGGCCAGTGGCCACTGACTGGACAGCCGTATTCACCAGCCAGGTTTCCGGCCATTGGTTCCAGGCGCCCAAGCCAAAACCACCGACCGCCAGCAACAGCGGTCCGATCCACATGAAAAATCCAACCTCATGGGCCTGGCCGGGATAATCTCCGCGCGAACCAAAAAAGGTCTTGAAGAAAATCAAACCGGCTGCCGCCACCAACAGCGCGTTGGTAACGATCATCACCAGGATCACCGTCCAACCCACACTGCCCATTTCAACCAAGCCGGCGTACTTGAACTCCTTGGCAATGAAACCGAAAAAGGGCGGTAACCCGGCATTCGAAAACGCCGCCAGCCCCACCGCCACAGCGGTGACCGGCATCAGCGCGGCCAAGCCTCCCAGCCGCCGCAAGTCACGACTGCCGGCCGCATGATCAATCGAACCAACAGCCATAAACAGGGCGCCCTTGTACAGGGAGTGCGCTACCAGGTAGAGCACAAAGGCCTGCAAGCCATAACTGGTATTGGTGCCTATCAGCATGGCCAGTTGACCCAATACTGTGACCGTGGTGTAGGCCAGCATGCGTTTCATGTCGTACTGACGTATGGCCAACACTGCACCTATCAGCGCGGTCAGGGCGCCCACTGTTATCAGCACCGTGCTCCAGCCAGCACCACCACCCAGGGTCGGGTTCAAACGTGCCAGCAGGTAGATGCCCGCCTTGACCATGGTTGCCGAGTGCAGGTAGGCCGACACCGGGGTCGGCGCATTCATGGCGTTGGGCAACCACAGATGAAAAGGAAACTGTGCCGACTTGGTAAAGCAGCCAATCAATACCAGCAGCATGATCGCCGGAAACAGCCCATGGGCTTGAACCAGCACTGCATCAAGCTGGGAAAACTGCCAGGTATCGGCCGCCGTACCGAGCAGAATCAGCCCGGCGAGCAATGCCAGCCCGCCCCCACCGGTGATCAACAGGGCCTGAAGCGCCGCCCGGCGCGACTCGGGCTTCTCATGCTGAAAACTGATCAGCAGATAGGAGGCCACACTGGTCAGTTCCCAGAACACAAACATGACAATCAGATCATCAGCCAGCACCAGCCCGAGCATGGCCATCATGAACGTAAGCAAATAGGCGTAAAACCGCCCAAGATGATGGTGATCCTGCAAGTAAGCGGCCGAATACAACACGATCAAGGCCCCGATTCCAGTGATCAGCAGGGCGAAGATCAAGGACAAACCGTCCAGCCTGAGGGTAATGGCTACGTCCAGAGCCGGCACCCAGGCCAGGCTGGTTATCAACTCCTGACCGCCAGCAACAAGGGGAATCTGGCTGGCAAACCAGATAAAACAGGCGGCAGGAATCAACGCCAGCAAGGCACCTGAGTGGCGTTTGAAGAGGTGCCAGATCAGCGGAGCCAACAGCGCATTCAAGGCAATGGCCAGGACACTGCTAAGCATTCAAATAATCCGTAACGTCGCGTTTTTGGTCATGCTTCTCACTCCGAGCTGGACGACGCCCATAATTAACACAGAATGAAAGCTGGACAACATCCTGCCTGAAGAGGGGTTTGACGCAGACATGCTGCCAGGAGATCGGCGCATAAATAAGAAGGGATTGCATTGCGGCTTGTAGCAATTTGAATCAATTCGATCATGCCCGAGCTGTGAAACGGCTGGCCATGCCGGAGGAGAAGCCGTCGCCTCCCCTCCCTGGCAGACTCCTACTTGGATACTCTTGAAACGCCGTTAACCGTCAGAATACGCACACGCTCGCCGGCAAAGAAGGATACCGCCGGATCAGCCTCCTGAACGTAAGCCCTGGTCTGACCATCATCCTCTCGCACGGTAATTTCCACACCCTGGCTACGCGTAATACCTTCCTCAGCGGCTGCGCCAACCATGCCACCTGCCACTGCACCCACAACACCGGCTATAACGCTGCCGCGTCCACCGCCCACACTTGAGCCCGCGACACCACCAACCACAGCGCCAGCCGCTGGACCAATCGGGGTCTTGGTACCCTCAATCTGAACCGGCCGCACCGACTCTATAGTGCCCATGCGCACAGTCTGGGGCGCTCGAGCCTGATCACGACTGTAAACATCACCGGTCAACTTCGAGGCACAGCCGCCGAGCCCGAGTAGGGCTATCAGGGCAGCGCTAATGAGAATTTGCTTTTTCATGGTTCACCCCTGTCAATTCACGATAATGCTTTGACGCTCAAATTCGCCAAACGTTGCGCTTCAAGAGAGTAAATGCTGTCTGCCACTCATCGACTCACAACTCAGAATGAAGCCAGAGGGGTCGAAAAACCAATATCTACCGGCTATAATGCCGCCCGTTTTGAGTCGGGATTGGCATAGCCAATACCCTTTCCAGCCATTTTCTGTTTCGTTGTAACCCCGCCACAACAATAACAATACCAAGCAGGTTGCCGAACACGCCCTAACCGGAGGTGTTGTGTGCCCGTATTTCAAGCGGCTTGGACGTTTTATCTGAACAACCCGGCGCTGGTCATCAATGGCCTCGCGCTGTTTTATGCACTGAGTGGCAGTTGGTTATTGCTGGCGACACAAATTCGCGCCAGCCGCCAGACCAGCCTGCTGGTGACCAGCCCCGCCGCCAGCGAGATCACCCTGGCGCCGGCTACATTGCGTATCAACCGCATGTTCAACAGTGTTGGTTTTGCCTGCCTGGGCCTGGCGCTGCTGTTAAGCCTGATCAGCACCCAGGTCTAAGAAACGCTGCCGGCTGATCACCGGATTGGCGTACTGCATCAACCAGTATGGCCGCTGCGCCTCAGGGCAGGCGGCCAGACGCTGTTCAAAGCGAGCCTGCTCTTCGCGCAGCACCTCAGCATCAAAGTGTTGCCGCCAACCCTCAACCGCCTTGGCTTGCGGCTGCCCCATGCGCTCCATGGCCAGGTAGTTGCTGGCATATAAACGGTATTGCGAGAGAATCTGCCGATCGGCCTCGTCGGCCACTGACCGCGCATCGGTATAACCCGAGACCATGGGTTGACCGAAGGCAACGTGCACCCGCCCCTTGTAGCCCATCAGCCCCATGGCAATGGAACGATCATCTTCTCCGGGCTGCTTGGTATAGCTTCCGGTTCGAGCCCGCTGCTCCAATTCGCCCGCCTTCAGCAGGTCACAGGGATCCCACTCGTAGGAAATCGACACCGGAACGATATTCAGCGAGTCAATCACCTCGTTGAAGGGCTCAGCCTTGCGGCTCATGCACAGCATCTTGATGATCGCCGTATCCGTCTCATCCAGCCCATCCTTGGCCCGCCCTTCCGCCTGGGCAATCCAGATCGAGTGCCCACGGGCAATGGAATGATGGATATAGGCAGACAGGGTCTGATAGACGCCCAGCTTCTCTCGTCGCCCCGCTACCGAGCGGTGCACGATGAAACTCTTGTTCAGGCGCATCAGATCGCCGACGAAGGGACGCTGCAACAGATTGTCGCCAATGGCTATGCGGGGCGTAGGGTGACCGGCGTGGTACAAGGCGTAATTGACAAAGGCCGGGTCCATGACGATATCACGGTGATTGGCCAGAAACAGATGGGGCTGGGTTTTGCTCAGGTTATCCAGGCCACTGTAAGTAACCGTGAGGGTACTGCGCTCGATGACCGCATCCAGGTAGGGATAAACCTTCAATTGCAAAGCATCGACAGTGTTGACGCCGCGGACTTCCTGGCGCAGTTTCAGGCCAATCAAAGGCCCCACCAGGGCAGGCAACCAGCGACTCAGCACCGGAAAGCGGTAACGCGCCAGCATCGCCAGTAAATCACGGTCATGCAGCAGACGGCTGAGAACCGGAGCCACTTCCTCATCCGAATAGGGTCTGATGGCATCAAACTCGCCCATGTTGTCCTCTTGTCTGACTGGGTAGGGCGCGCATTATGCGTCGCCGAGCGTGGTTTCACCAGATTGACGATAGCGCTACACTGCAGGTCACCTAGATAACCTTCCAGGATCCACATATGCAAGCCATGGATGAAGCCGACCTGCAATGCCCGCATTGCGGCGAGCCCATCAGTCTGCTGCTCGACCTGAGCGGTGGAACTCAATCCTATATCGAGGATTGCCAGGTCTGTTGCCAGCCCATCCACGTCAGTGTGTGGGTAGATGAGGGTAACGATGAGTATCAGGTTGATTTGCGCCGCGAGCAGGACTGACATGCTCTGCGCGTACCACCCTCAAGACCTGGCAGAGGCCGAACTGCTCAGATACATGCTGACAGATCATCGGATCAACTGCCATATCAGTGGGCAGTACCTGCAGGGCGCCATGGGTGAGTTGCCGGCTCTTGATCTGCTCGGCCTGTGGGTAGCGGCTGAGGATCTGGGACTGGCTCGACAGCTGATTCAGTCATGGCTGGAAGCCACACCGATACTGCCGGATACGGAGAGCGAATGAGCGGTCGTCTGGCACAGTTTACTCCGCCCGGCCTCAAGCCACCTGAGGGCTGGCAGCCGGCCTGGAACATTGCCCCGGGACAGTCCCTGCTGATCCTGCGCAAAAACGCGGGCAAACTCGACTGCTCGCAGGTGCTATGGAACCTGACACCCGGCTGGCTCAAGCAACTCGATCGTGCTGCCTTCAGCGCCCAGGCCGAATACCTGCATGAGAAACCCATGTTTGCCCAGGCCTTTGCCCAGCGCCGCTGCATTATCCCGGTTGATGGCTATTTTGTCTGGCATAGCCAGGGCAAACGCAAACAGCCCTGGTACCTGCGCAGGATGCAGGGTGGCATGGCGCTGGCTGGAATCTGGGAACGCTACAGTGTCGCCGATGGGGTTTTCTGGGACAGCTGCGCGCTTGTTACCGTACCGGCAACCGGGCTGGCAGCACGCCTGGGCACGCGCATGCCGGCCACGCTGAACAGTGGCGAACAGGCTATCTGGCTCGCCTCTGCTACCGCCGTGAGCAGCTTGCAACCCCTGCTGTTGAATGCCACATCCCAGGTCGAGATGATGTACCCGGTCAATCCGGCCATGAGCAGCCCGGCGACGCAGGGCGCGCAATGCTGCACGCCCAGCGGCACGGCCGTACTGCTCTGATCAGACCTTGAACTGATTGATCAATCGGCGCTGATGCTCGGCCAGCTTGGTCAGCCCGGCGCTGGCCTGTGATGCCTCCTGAGCACCGCCGGCTACCGACTTGGCTACCTGATCAATGGTCGCCACATTACGGTTGACATCCTCTGCCACAGCACTCTGCTGCTCTGCGGCACTGGCAATCTGGGTATTCATTTCAGTAATGATGGAAACGGCCTGGGTGATTGAGGTCAACGCCGCGTCGGCCTCTTCAGCCTGCAGAACGCTATCTTCAGTGCGACTGCGGCTTTGCTCCATGACCTTGACCGTATCGCGGGTGCCCTTCTGCAGTTGCTCGATCATCACCTGAATTTCCTCAGTCGAGCGCTGTGTCTTCTGGGCCAGGTTGCGGACTTCATCGGCCACTACGGCAAAACCGCGCCCCTGCTCACCGGCACGGGCGGCCTCGATGGCTGCATTCAGTGCCAGCAGGTTGGTCTGCTCGGCAATACCACGAATGGTATCGAGAATACCGGTAATGTTCTGACTGTCCCGAGCCAGTGACTGCACGCTGGCAACCGCCTGTTGAATGTCGGCAGACAGGCACTGGATCGACTCGGCGGTGGACTTGACCACGTCACGACCATGATTGGCCGAGCGGTCGGCATTGTTCGCTGCTTCCGCTGCCTGTGCGGCGTTGCGCGCGACATCCTGCGCTGTCGCCGTCATTTCGGTGACGGCCGTAGCGACCAGATCAATCTCGCTGAGCTGGCGCTGAATGCCGTCGTTGGTCCGCATGGCAATATCGGCTGTACTTTCCGAGGCATCTGTTACCTGCTGTACGGAACCGACCACTTCACGAATCATCCCCTGGAGTTTATCCAGGAAGGCATTGAAGCCGCGGGCAATGTCCCCCAGCTCGTCATTGCGGTCGACCTTCAGACGCCGGGTCAGATCGCCCTCACCCTTGGCTATGTCATCGAGCATGACCACCAACCGCCGGGCCGGACGTGACAGTCCCAGACCGACCATGGTCATGACGCCAAGACCTAACAGAGCAACCAGCAAACCTATGCCCGCCATGGTCAGCGCATCCCTGGACTGACGGCTATCCAACTCGGCCGTCAAGGTATTCAGTTCTGCCATGACAGCATCAAGCGGCAACGTCATGAGCAGCACCCAGCGGGTCCCGGTGTCAGCAATATTGATGGGCAGTATCAGCTCGATATGCCCCCCGGCTTCGTCGATGTCATACACCAGACTGTCGCCCAGGCTGCCAAGATTGGCTACCTCATTGGCATCCAGCACCTGACTGGCCGCATCCCCGGGCTTTGCTCCTTCACCGGTAAAGGCCACAATCCGGCCATTACCACTGATCAGCATCTGCTCGCCGCTGCCACTGAACAGGTTGGCGTTACTTCGCTGCAGCAGGTCCTGCAGAAAATCCAGTGACAGATCCGCACCCACAATGCCCATGAATTCGCCTTCCGAAAGGATCGGCACGTTAAACGAGGACAACATCACAGTCTGCCCACTCATCTCATAGGGCGCCGGATCAATCACGCAGGGCTTCAGGCTGTCACGACTGCACAGGTAGTACTCCCCCTCTCGCACGCCAGTGGGAAGCAGCGTCTCACTTTCCAGGTCGGTCAAGGCCTCGAGCATCAACTCGCCACTTTCACTGCGATACCACCAGGGCATAAAGCGGCCTGAACCGTCGTAGCCATCCGTTTCAACGCCTTCGAAATACTGATCAAGGTCATCAAAGGCCGCCGGCTCCCAGGCGATATAAACACTCAGCAGATCCGGATTCTCGGCCAGCGTCTTGCGCGCCACCCGGTTCATTTCCTCTCGACTCATCATCAAACTGGGCAGACCGTCGTCCTGAATTTCATCCAGCATCTGGTTCAGCGCCGCCAGTTGGCTGGCGACCAGCAGCGGGTATTCCAGTCTTCGCTGAATACGCTCGCTCTCCGCGTTGGCAATGGAAATCAGGCGTCGCTCAATCTGGGTTTCCAGCAGTGCTCGGCTGTTTTCCTGAACAAAGTCCTGACTACGCTGCCCCGCGTTGAGACTGAACAGCGTCATGATGGCAACAGAGACGAACAGACTGGCACCGGCAAGCGTGGTAATAGCCAACTGGATGGATTTGAATTTCATGAACGTCTCCGAATAAGCAACCTGTCACAGCCATATCGGCCAGCCTCGGGTTTTCTGCAGCAAATAACCGCCCTGATGAAAACTTTAGTTCATTTGATGGTCAAAGCTGCACTTAGTGTGAACAATAGCGGTTTTTTCAACCGGGTCATTCAAAGGATGAATTCCATGCGTATGCGTTACCTGCTGTGCCTGCCACTTGCTCTGCTCATTGGCTGTGAAACCGTTCAGACAACCCAGGGCGGCGCCGTCGGCGTTGACCGCCAGCAACGCATGTTCAGTGCCCTGCCGAGTGCCGAAGTAGACCGCATGGCGGCTGAGTCCTATGCTCAGATGCTGTCTGAAGCGCGCAACAAACGTGTGCTTAACACGGATGCTGCCATGGTCCGACGTTTGCGCAGTATTGCCGACGAGCTGATCCCGGAGGTCGTCAACTTCCGTCAGGATGCGCGCAACTGGAACTGGGAAGTCAATCTGATCAAGAGTGAAGAGCTGAATGCCAGTTGCGCACCCGGCGGCAAGATTCTGTTCTACAGCGGCATCATTACCCGCCTGCAACTGACCGATGATGAAATTGCCCAGATCATGGGCCATGAAATTGCCCATGCCCTGCGTGAGCACGGGCGTGAAGCCATTTCACGTGCCTACGTAACACAAACTGGTGCACAACTGGCTGGTGCTCTGTTGGGTCTGGGGGAAGGGACTCAGCAAATGGCCAACCAGGCGGTACAGGTTGGCTTGACCTTGCCCAACAGCAGGGCCAATGAAAGTGAGGCTGATCTGATTGGTATGGAGCTGGCCGCCCGAGCCGGTTACAACCCCCAGGCCGCTGTTACGCTGTGGCAGAAAATGGCCAGCGCCTCACAGGGTGAACCGCCAGCTTTCCTTAGTACCCACCCGTCCTCATCTGGCCGCATTCAGAGTCTGCAAGCGGCCATACCACGCGTACAGCCGCTTTATGAAGCGGCCCGCCGCCGCTAACTGTCAGTGGGCTGATGACCCGATTGCACCACCATCAGCCCTTGATCCATTACTCAACCCGCATCAGTGAGTCACATCATGAGCACGCTTCGCCAGTTCTTCACCGTCTTACTGTTGAGCTTCAGCCTGTTGGGGCTCGCCGCCTGCAGCGTAACCTCGGGTCAGAAGTCGCCAGGCGAGTTTGTCGATGACAGCCTGATTACCACCCAGGTAAAAGCCGCCTTTGTTCGCGACAGTGAGATCAGAGCCTTTGAAATCAATGTGGAAACCTACAAGGGCGTCGTACAGCTGAGCGGATTCGTCAGCTCAAGCAGCTCGGCTAGCCGTGCCGTGGCCATTGCCCGTCAGGTCAACGGCGTCAAGGCCGTGCGTAACGATATGCAAATACGCTGATTGCGTGCCGGCTCAGTGATCCTTGTTATCGGTATTACTGCGCTGGCTGTCATCACCCTTCTTCTGACGGCGTAGGTAGTCGGCCAGCTCGCCCAGACGCAGGCCTTCGGGCAGGCGCCCGTGCTTGCTGTGACCAATGCGTTGGGCACTGTAGATACTGGCATGACCTGAAAAGAGATAACTGACCACGCAGGCAACCCCGGCAAACAGACCAATTTCTGCGCCAAACAGCTCCATGGCCATCAGGGTTGAGGCAATCGGGGTATTGGCAGCACCGGCAAACACCGCAACAAACCCCACCGCGGCCATCAGACCAAAGGGCATGTTCAGCAGCGGCGACAGCGCATTACCCAGCGTGGCGCCGATAAAGAACAGGGGTGTCACTTCTCCGCCTTTGAAGCCACTGCCCAGCGAGGCGATGGTAAAGAGCATCTTGGCAGCAAAGTCATAGGCGGGTAGCGGCTGTTCAAACGCCTCCATGATCACCGGAATGCCCAAACCAAGATAACGCTCGCCGCCCAGAAACCAGGCCGCAGCAGCAATCAGCAGACCGCCGATAAAGGGCCTCAAGGGACTGTAGCTGATGCGCCGGCGCATGAAGGTGGTCAGCGCATGGGTCGCCACTGCGAACACCTTGCCGGTCAAACCGAAGGCAGCGCCAGCGATGATCATGGCCAGCAGGCCCCAGAGGCTGATCTCGGGAATCTGCGGCAACAGGTAATGATCGTGCTGGATACCCCAGAGCAAGGCGACCTGATCAGCCACTATTGCCGCAATCAGACAGGGTAATATTGCCTCGTAGCGAATGCGCCCGGTGGCCAGCACTTCGAGGGCAAAGATGGCGGCGCCCAGTGGTGTACCGAAGACCGAAGCAAAGCCGCCACTGATCCCGGCCATGAGGATGATGCGCCGATCCTCGGCATTCAACCTGAATAATCGGTTCAGTTGATCCGCCAGCGCACCGCCCATTTGTACCGCCGTGCCCTCGCGCCCCACCGAGGCTCCAAACAAATGGGATACCAGGGTACCGCCGAGCACCAGCGGCGCCATGCGCAACGGAATAACCCGCTGGCTGTCATGAATTTCTTCCAGCAACAGGTTGTTGCCAGCCTCCACCGACTGACCAAAGCGCAGATAGACCCAACCCACCACAAAACCGGCAACCGGCAAGAGCCAGACCAACCAGGCATACTTGCCCCGCGTACCCGTTACCCATTCCAGCCCAAAGAGAAACAGCGCCGACGCGGAGCCTGCGAGCACGGCCACTGCACTGGCCAGCAGCAGCCATTTGAACAGGTGCAGAACCAGTTCCAGCCGCGCCGGTATGTTCAATCTTTCCATGCTCGCGCGCTCCTGAGTGCGGCAGTAAAACCAGGGTCTTGCAAAGAGGTTCCCGTACTCTAACAGCCGCTAACAGCACGAACCAGCTTGGCTAGACTGACTGCCATGCACCCCAGGCCTGCCACCCGGCATAAATAGCCATTAGCAGAAAAGCCAGGGCAGCCAGGACGCGAATCAGATTCAGCGGCAGGCGACCGGCCAGCGCGTTACCCATGAACACCACCGGCACATTGGCCAGCAGCATACCCAGGGTTGTACCCAGGACAACCCAGACATAGACATCAAACTGTGCCGCCAGTACCACGGTGGCAATCTGCGTCTTGTCACCCATTTCGGCAATAAAAAAGGCAATCAGGGTGGCAGTGAACACCCCGAAGCGGCTGACCGATAAGCCTTCGTCATCGTCCAGCTTGTCCGGCACCAGCGTCCATAGCGCAACAGCGACAAAGGACAGGGCCAGCAGGCTGTAGAGCCACACTTCGCTGAGCAGGGAGCCAAGCAGTTGCCCGAGCGCGCCAGCCAGCGCATGGTTGGCCACAGTGGCCGCCAGAATGCCCAGCACGATGGGCCAGGGGCGACGAAAGCGCAGGATAAGAAGAAGAGCCAGCAGTTGAGTCTTGTCGCCGATTTCAGCGAGAGTGACTATGCCGGTTGAGACAAGAAAGGCTTCCACAGAGAGTTCCAGAAAGGGCGGATTGCGAATACCAATGACATGCCCACTCCGCCGCCCTTGCTCGGTATGTGCATGTCATAGGTCTCGTCAAACCCGTTGATACAGGTCGTGAGCGCCATGGTCTGCGGACCAAGTATGTTGACGTTCACCTGCGGGCGCATGGCCCGGCGAGAGACTACTCCCCTAAGACGCGGCGACTATACGCCGCAGCTGAAACGGGGTCAACCGGGTACCCGCGCCGAATACACTTTGAAGCGGCTGTTCTCCCGCAGTACTTGGCAATGGCCAACATGCGCCTCGATCAGCGCGGGGTAACGCAGGAATCCGTTGGCCACGATACGCAGTTCCCCCCCCGGCAGCAGATGCCGGGTGACCTGCTCGAAAAAACGCTCGGCAATACTGGTATCGTGGCGTATGCCAGTGTGAAAAGGGGGATTACTGATCACCGCGGCCAATCGTCCATGCACCTCGCTCAGGCCATCTGAAGCATAGACTCCGGCCTCAATGCCATTGCACGCCAGACTCTGCTCGGCGCAATACAGCGCCAGCGCATCCACATCAACCAGCTCAAAGCGGCTTTGCGGATTGCGCCTGGCCAGGACAATGCTCAAGACCCCTGCCCCGCAACCAAAATCCAGTATCTTGCCACTCGGCAGACTGGCCATTTCCTCCAGCAACAGCTGGCTACCCTCATCCAGCCGACCATGACTGAAAACCCCCGGCAGACTGATCAGCTCGACCTGCTGATCGGCCAACTCCAGCTTAATGTGGCGCTGCCAGTCAGCCAGGGCAAAGGGCGCTGCCAGTCCATCAACCTTCAGCCGCCAAAGCTGGCAGTGCCGCGCCGAGTCGAGCTTTTCGGCCAGGCCGCCATAGGGTTTGAGGAGTTTTTCGGCGCGGCTGACGCCACCCTTTTTTTCGCCGACCAGATACAACGGGCAACCGGCACGCAGCAGGGGCGCAATCTGCGCCAGCGCATATTCGGCCCGCTCGATGGCCTTGGGCATGACCAACACGGCGCCATCCAGGCCCTCAACTGCCGGGCAAAGATGGGAGAAACACAGCTGCTCGGCACTCATACCTGACGCCGCCAGCCCTCGCTGTACGGCAAAGTCCCAGGTCCAGACCGTCCAGTTGGCCTCAAGCGTCGCGGTCAAGGCATCGGCCGGGGGATTGACCAGCAATAGCCGCTTGCCGTTGAACAGCTCGGCGCTGCGTAAGAGAATCTCGCTGGTGTTGTCCATGCATGGCTCCGTGGGTGTGGGGATGTCGCATTGTACGTGGCTGCTCACCGGGCTTGAAGGGCAGCGATTTATTTGCGCGGTTTGGCCCGGGATGTTGGTTCGGCCTGCAATGGGTCATCCGGCCAATAATGTTTGGGGTAGCGACCCTTCAGCTCCTTTTTCACCTCGGCATAACTGCCACGCCAGAAGCCTTCCAGATCCTGAGTCACCTGAACCGGTCGGCGTGCCGGTGACAACAGGTGCAGCTTGAGTGCCATGCGGCCATCAGCGATACGCGGTGTCGTCAGACTGCCAAAGAGTTCCTGCAAACGCACAGCCAGTACCGGGGGCGTTTCACTGTAATCAATGGCAATCGATGAGCCGGTCGGCACCCGCCAATGACTGGGCGCCTGTTCATCCAGACGTTTTGGCAGTGGCCAGGGCAGCAGGCCATGCAGAATGCTGCTCAGATCAAGACTGGCAAAGTGCGCCTGACGACTGACCTTGCCCAGCCAGGGCCCGAGCCAGTTCTCCAGGCTGTCCAATAGCGCCTGATCCGACAAGTCAGGCCAGGGACTGTCATTACCGGCCTGCACATCCAGTGTTCGCAACAGCGCTACACGGGCCTGCCATTGGCGCAGCGCCGGGGTCCAGGGCAGCAGATCCAGGCCCTGACGGCGCACCACAGTACAGAGTGCGGCCTGACGCTGCTGCGCATCGACCTCGACCAGTTGTTCGCGGCGCAGGACCAGACTCCCCAGTAGCCATTGCCGCTCGGCCACCAGCACTTCATTGCGCAAATCCCAGTCCAGTTGATCCTGCTGGCGAAGCAGTTCGGGCAAAGCCGACTCAATCAGCTGCGGATCAAGGGCGGCAGCCATGAAAATCCGTACGCTGCGTTGTGCGGCATGGCCGCCGAGACTGGCCACGACCAGCCAGGGCTGCTGCTGCAGGGAATCGACCTCGACAAAACTCGCCGAGCGGCCATTGGCCAGGCGGTATTCGCCACCCTCGGCGCCGCGCCGCTGGGCAATCCGGTCGGGATAGGCCATGGCCAGTAACAGACCAACCCAGGCCTCACTGTCAGCCTCGGCAACGGGTTGATCGCTGGCTCGAGCTGCCACCAGTCGCTGCCACTGGGCAGCCAGTTGCCGGGCACGTTGCAACGCCCCGCGATCGACTGCCAATGTCTGACCCTGCTGATCAAACAGCGCCAATCTGAGGCTGATATCGGCATCCTGTGAACGTGACAGCAGATCACGCTCACTGACCACCGCAGCCAAGCGACTGGCGAGCAAGCCCAACCCCATGGACTGACCGCGCAGCAGCATATGCGCCAGTCGCGGGTGCATTGGCAACGCGGCCATCTCGGCACCATGGGCCGTCAGTTGCCAGACCTGCTGCTCAAGGCGCAAAGCACCCAAACGGGCCAACAGCTCTCTGGCCTGAGCCAGGGGCGCAGCAGGTGGCGGATCAAGCCAACGCAGTTCGGCCGGGTCCTGAATGCCCCATTGCGCCAATTGCAGCGCCAGGGGCGCCAGGTCAGCCTGGAGAATTTCAGCTGTGCTTCTGGGTTGTAACTGCGCCTGCTGATCTTCCGACCAGAGCCGATAACAGACCCCCGGCTCAAGGCGGCCGGCACGACCTGCGCGCTGCTCGGCCGCAGCACTGGACACGCGCCGGGTCTGCAAACGGGTCATGCCCGACAGCGGATCAAAACTCGGTTCCCGCGACAAGCCGCTGTCGATCACTACCCGCACACCTTCGATGGTCAGACTGGTCTCGGCAATCGAGGTGGCCAGCACCACCTTGCGCTGCCCGGCAGGTGCCGGACTGATGGCCCGACGCTGGGCCGCCAGTTCAAGATCACCCAGCAAGGGCGTAACCAGCACCCCCGTCTGCCCTTGCAGATGTTGGTCCAGATCGGCTTTGACCCGTCGAATTTCAGCTGCACCGGGCAGAAATACCAGAATACTGCCGGTCTGATCCGTCAACGCCCGTTTGATGGACTGCAACACAACCGGCTCGATGCGTTCATTGACCTGCCGCGCTGCGCCGTACTCTATTGCCACCGGAAACTGGCGACCCAGACTGCTGACCAAGGGGGCGTCATCCAGCAACTGGCTGATGGCCTGGGAGTCCAGGGTGGCGGACATGACCAGCAGTTTCAGCGGCACGGCATCACGCAGATAGAGCTGGGTCTGCAGACACAGGGCCAGACCCAGGTCTGCATCCAGACTGCGCTCATGGAATTCATCGAAAATAACCAACCCGACCCCGGCCAGCTCAGGATCATCCTGCAGCATGCGCTGCAAAATACCCTCGGTAATCACCTCGATACGGGTGGCGGCACTGATCCGACTTTCCAACCGGATACGATAGCCGACCCGCTCGCCGACCCGCTCGCCAAGCAATTCAGCCATGCGCTCAGCCGCCGCCCGCGCAGCCAGCCGCCGCGGCTCCAGCATGACAATCCGCTGGCCAGCCAGCCAGGCACTGTCCAGCAGGGCCAAAGGCACCATAGTGGTTTTACCTGCCCCCGGCGGGGCCTGCAAAACGACGCTGGGGTGAGCCGCCAACGCTGCGTCCAGCGCCGGCAATACGGCATTTATGGGTAATTCATTCATGGAGCTGGGGGCCGTTGATCAAAGGCGCTATTATAGCCCGGTGTAGCAGCTTGCCGGGCAATTCTGCCCGGCGCACAGACCTGTTCAGCAACTGGATGCGAGATCCCGACATGCGCCTCAAGCCCCTTGCAGCAATACTCCTGACCATCTCTTTAACCACCCAGCTCGCGGCCTGCGGAACCCTTTTCTACCCTGAGCGCCGGGGCCAGATCAGTGGCGAGATCGACCCTGAAATCGCTGTTCTCAATGGTATAGGCCTGCTGTTTTATCTGCTGCCGGGCCTGCTGGCCTTTGCCATAGACTTTACTACCGGGGCAATCTATCTGCCTGACAATCGCTACAGTATTGCGCCAGAGCGCCTGCAGGATGCCGTCGATGCCAACGGCCAGGTCGACCCGCTCAAGCTCAAGGTGATTATTCAACAGGAGCTGGGCCTGAATTTGCCCCTTGAGCGGGCCCGCCAACTGCATCAGCCTGATAACCTCCAACTGGCCCAGTTGGGCTTGCCAGTCCGCGGCTGATGAGCAACCCGACAGCACTTAGTCCGGAGGAGCGTTCGCGACTGCTGAAGCTCGCCACTTATGCCTCGGTCTCGGTGGCTACCGCGCTCATTCTGCTCAAGAGCGGGGTCTGGGTGATGTCGGGCTCGGTCAGCCTGCTGGCCTCGCTGATTGACTCCTTGATGGATGCCGGCGCCTCGATCATCAACCTGTTTGCCGTGCGCTACGCCCTCAAGCCGCCAGATCGGGAGCACCGCTTCGGGCACGGCAAGGCCGAGGCATTGGCCGGCCTGGCCCAGGCCGCCTTTATCAGTGGTTCTGCCTTGCTGGTGCTTTTGCAAGGTATTGATCGACTGTTCAATCCCAGACCATTGGATGCAGCCTGGCTCGGCATTGCGGTAATGGTATTGTCGATCATTGCCACCCTTGGCCTGTTGCTGGTGCAACGTCAGGTGATCAAACAGACCGGCTCCACAGCCATCAGCGCCGATTCGCTGCACTACCGCTCAGACCTGCTTCTTAACGCCAGCATCATTGTGGCGCTGCTGTTGGCGTCGTTCGGTATCCAGCGTGCAGACGCCCTGTTCGGTTTGGCGATTGCCGTATTTATCGGCTACAGCGCCATTCAGATCGGCATGCAAGCCATTCAGATCTTGATGGACCATGAGTTGCCAGATGAGATTCGCCATGAGGTGCTTGCCCTGACAAGAGGCATACCCGGGGTCATTGACGTGCATGACTTTCGCAGCCGCGAATCGGGACATCTGTGGTTTATGCAAATGCACCTGGAGCTACCAGCCCAAATGCCGCTCATTGAAGCCCATGAACTGGGCGAGACGGTCCGCGCAGCCATTGAGGCGCGCTATCCGCAGGCCGACGTGCTGATTCATAGCGACCCGGTCTAGACCCGGCTTGCGGGCAATAAAAAAGGCCGAAGACGAGCTTCAGCCTTTTTTGCGCCCTGGGGTTGCATCCGGGTGGGTGCTGCCGCTGCTCCCTGGCCTTGTGGGCTGGGTTGCCGGGTGGCTTCGGATCGGGTTTGATCAGTGCCTGCCGCGCCTCTTGTGGAAGCGCAACGTGGACGAACCGGCATCGGCGTCGAACTGGAATCAACTATAACCAGACAGGCGCGCCATTTCTCACCTAAAATTGCAGACAAATCACTAATTTCAGCAATTAATGACTACATTTTTTAATTAATACGCAAAACTACCAGAGAAATACCATGTCAGAGCACAATCTTGATCGCTATGATCTTAAAATTCTCGCTGCCTTGCAGCATGATGCCCGCATCAGCAACCAGGAACTGGCCGAGCAGATAGGCTTGTCCCCCTCCCCCTGTTCCAGACGGGTCAAGCAACTGGAAGACAGTGGCTATATTCGTCGCCAGGTAGCGCTGCTTGAGCCGCGCAAACTGGGTCTGACGCTGACCGCCTTTGTCATGATCGGCATGGACCGCCACACCCCGGAGCGTTTTGCCGGATTCGAAAAAGCCATTCTCGAATGCCCCGAGGTCCTCGATTGCTGCCTGGTTACCGGCATGGAGGCGGACTATCAACTGCGCGTGGTGGTTCAGGACATGGAGCATTATCAACAGTTTCTGCTCGGCCGCCTGACGCGGATTGACGGCGTCTCCAGCGTGCGCTCGAGCTTTGTACTGAACCAGATACTCAGCAGCACCGAGCTGCCACTGGATCATTTGAAAAGCTGATTTGGCGATAACCGGCCGCGACCACCTGTCACTGTCCAATCCCGGCAACGACAGGTAGCCTATGCATTTTATTCGGAGCTGGATTGTGAACTACGAGCAGTTTGAAGCCCTGGCCATGCCCCTGATGATTTTCGCCCTGGTCGCCTTCATGGGCTACATCGTCTGGGATCTGGCAAAGAAATCCAAAGCCGGGCGGTACGGCACCATGGTGCTGTTTTTTGCCCTGGGCCTGGGCGTGCTGGGCTTTGTCATCAAGGCCGTCATCATCGGCAACATGGAAGGCTGAAACAGCCTGACACCTGTCACCTTTACCCCCTGCGACAAGATCTGAATCCTGATTCACTTGAAATCAAAATGAATCAGGATTCAGATTATGCCCTACCGCCTTACCAAGACCCGCGTTGAGCGCGACCAGGCACTGCGCGAGCACATTCTCGACTGCGCTCTGGAACAGGTTACCGAAGGTGGCTTTACTGCCTTGACCATGAGCGCTCTGGCCAAAGCAGCCGGGATCGCCACCGGCAGCCTATACCGCCACTTTCCGGGCAAAGGCGCATTGGCCGCCGAGGTATTTGTGCGGGCCACACGGGTTGAAATCGACACACTAAAAGCGCAGTTTTTCAGCAAGGGTAACGCCGCACAACGCCTGCGCCTGGGATTGGCACAGTTTGTCGGCCGCGCCTGGCAGAGCCGCCAACTGGCCCATGCGCTGATTGCCGAGCCCCTGGATCCTGAGGTTGATCACGAACGCCTGCGCTATCGCGCTGCCTACGCCGACCTGTTTGCCAAACTGATACAGCAGGGCAATGAAGACGGCAGCTTTGAGGTCAGCAATATCCCGGTCACTGCCGCGTGCCTGGTAGGCGCCATTGCCGAATCCCTGATCGGGCCACTGTCACCCCAGGCCCGCGCTCTGCGCGCCAGCGGGCTGCCCAGTGAAAGCCTGGAAAACTACACCCGCGCCCTCAGCCGCTTCTGTCTGCGCGCCCTGGGCGCCAAGGAGACCACGCCATGAACCTGCACCAGTACGCCGAAACCCACGAAGTCACCAATCAGGTCCCGGCCTTTGAGGGTATCAACCTGTATCACAGTGATCTGGCTCTCAAACAATGGGTACACCGCTTTCAGGGTGACTGGGCGGACAACCAATTGGCCGAGTACGGTCTGTTGACGGGAGGGCCGCTGATGCAGGCTGGCTTTCTGGCCAATGAAAACAAGCCGGTGTTCAAAAGCCATGACCGCAATGGCAACCGCATTGATCTGGTGGAGTTTCATCCTGCCTACCACCAACTTATGGCGGCCGGCATTGCCCACGGCATCACCTCGTCACCCTGGACCGAGCCCAAACCCGGTGCCCATGTAGCACGCGCAGCGCACATGTACCTGCACAATCAGATTGAAGCAGGCTCCTGCTGTCCCATGACCATGACCTATGCCTGTATCCCGACCCTGAAACAGCAACCGGACCTGGCCGACAAATGGTTGCCGAAAATCCTCTCGCGACAGTACGACCCGCGCAACCTGCCAATGGAACACAAGACCGGCGTCACCATCGGCATGGCCATGACCGAAAAGCAGGGTGGCACCGACGTCCGCGCCAACACCACCCGCGCCCACGCGCTGGGGCTTGGCGGCCCCGGTCAGGCCTACGAGCTGCTAGGGCACAAATGGTTCTGCTCGGCGCCCATGTGTGATGCCTTTCTGACCCTGGCGCAAACCGACAAGGGTTTGAGTTGCTTTCTGCTGCCACGCCATCGCCCCGATGGCTCGCGCAACCAGTTCTATATCCAGCGCTTGAAAAACAAGCTGGGCAATCAGGCCAACGCCTCCAGCGAGGTCGAGTTCCGTGGCGCCCTGGCCTGGATGGTTGGCGAGGAAGGCCGTGGCGTCCCGACAATCATCGAAATGGTCTCCATGACCCGATTTGACTGCATGATTGGCTCCAGCTCGCTGATGCGCCAGGCGCTGGCGCAGGCCAGCCACCATTGCGCCTACCGCAGGGTCGGTGGCCGGGTGCTGGCCGAACAACCACTGATGCAGAACGTACTGGCTGATCTGGCACTGGAAAGCGAAGCGGCACTGGCCTTGACCATGCGCATGGGCAAGGCCATTGACCAGGCCCATGACGAGCATGAAGACAAGTTCGCGCGATTGGTGACCGCCATCGGCAAGTACTGGATCTGCAAACGCGCCCCGGCCATGATCAACGAGGCACAGGAATGTCTGGGTGGCGCAGGCTATGTGGAGGACAGCATTCTGCCGCGGCTGTACCGCGAGGCGCCGGTCAACTCGATCTGGGAGGGCTCGGGCAACGTTCAATGTCTGGATGTGCTGCGCGCGCTGTCCAAGGAACCGGGCGTACTTGAGGTACTGTTCAGCGAACTGGGCGACGGCCAGGGCGACGCCCGCTTGAAGGCTCACATTGAAGGCATCAAGAGCGACTTCCGCGACACCGACGAGATCCAGTACCGCGCCCGGCAACTGACCGAGGACGTGGCTGTCGCCCTGCAGGCAACGCTGTTGCTGCAAGCCGGCAACAATCTGGTATCCGAGGCCTTTATCGCCAGCCGATTCGGTGGACGCGGCCGGGTTTACGGCACGCTGCCACGGGGCATCGATGTCGCAGCACTGATTGCCCGTGCGACACCCAACAGCTGACAGGTACGCCGGGGCTCTCAATCGAGTCCCGGCTTTGCCAGCGGCAATGGTTTTCTCTAGCATCGCACTGTCGTCCGCAACCAAGAACCCGGCATGAAACCGACCAGACCACGAACCGCCCCTTTCAAACCGGCACTGTTGCGCCAGAGCAAAGCGCGCCGCCAGGCGGCGCCAGGCCCGGACAACCCGCGTCTGATTGCGCTGAACAAGCCCTATGATGTGCTGACCCAGTTTACCGATGCCGAGGGTCGTCAGACGCTGAAAGCCTATGTCGAGATCCCTGGCATCTACCCGGCCGGCCGTCTCGATCGCGACAGTGAAGGCCTGCTACTGCTGACCAATGACGGGCAACTGCAGGCGCGTATCACCGATCCAAAACACAAACTGGCCAAGACCTACTGGGTGCAGGTCGAGGGCACACCCAGCGCAGAGCAACTTGACGCGTTACGGGCCGGCCCGCTGCTGAATGACGGCCCTACCCGCCCGGCCGAGGTGACGCAGATCGAAGAGCCCGCACTCTGGCCACGCAACCCGCCGGTGCGCTTTCGCGCCAGCATTCCCACTCACTGGCTCAGCATCACCATACGCGAAGGCAGAAACCGTCAGGTACGACGCATGACCGCCGCCGTGGGCCTGCCGACCCTGCGACTGGTCAGAGTAGCTATCGGCGATTGGCAACTTGGCGACCTGCAGCCCGGACAATGGCGCGAGCTGGCTATCTGAGGCTGTTGCAGAGCCTGACCCTGCCACAGAATAACTCAGTAGCGCAAACCCAGGGCGCGAAACACAAAACCCAGCAACCAGATGGGTCCAATCAGCAGAAACTGCAGATCCTTGAAAAAGGAGGGCTTCTTGCCTTCAACGTGATGACCGATAAATTGGCCAACCCAGGCCAGCACGAAAATAACCACACTGGGCCAGAACACATGGGTCATCATGCTCAGAATCAGCAGCATGATCAGACTCAACACCAGCATGGTTGCTGCAATGCGCCAGGATAGGCTGAGATAAAAGGCTAACGCGCCAGCCACGGCCAGCATCGATACCCAGGGATGAATAGCCCAGAGCATGCCCAACACGCTGAAGGTAATCAGGGGTACACAGATCCAGTGCAGCATCTTGTTCAGCGGATTTTGGTGACTGACGGCATATTCATCAAACCACTGATCAATGGCTTTCATTTTCAGCACTCCTGTTATTGTTTTTTACAAACAAAGAGTATCAACGGCCGCCAACAGGCTCGCCATGGCCCTGAAAGCCAGTCTGCTCCCCTGCCGGTCATGCACGCATAATGGTAAGCTTAGCCGATGAAAACACTGATGCCATCCAGACCCGTTGTGCTGTGCCTGTCCGGCCATGATCCGAGCGGCGGCGCCGGCCTGCAGGCCGATATTGAAGCCTTGCTCGCCCAGGGCTGCCATGCTGCCCCCACCGTAACCGCACTGACCGTGCAGAACACCGTCGATGTCAGCGACTTCCGTGTGCTCGACCCGGAATGGGTGCTGGCTCAGGCCCGTTGCGTACTCCAGGACATGCCGGTATCGGCGGTCAAGCTGGGCATGCTAGGCAATCTGCAGATGGTCGATACCGTGGTCGAATTGATGCGTGACTACCCTGATCTACCATTGGTGTGCGACCCAGTTCTGCGTGCCGGTGGTGGTGGATCACTGGGCAAGGACGAGGTCGGCTATGCGCTGCGGGAAAAACTCCTGCCGATTGCCCGCATAGCTACACCCAACCTGCCCGAAGCTCGTATTCTGGCGGAATTGCCGGATGGCAGCGCCGATGCCTGCGCGGAAAAACTGCTGCCCTACTGCCAGAATCTGCTGATTACCGGCGGCCATGGCGATGAACAGGATATCCACAACCGTCTGTATTGCCGGGACGGCAGCCGCCACGAATTCAGTTGCCCGCGACTGCCCGGCAGCTACCACGGTTCCGGCTGTACCCTTGCCAGCGCCCTCGCCGGCCGTCTGGCCCTGGGCGAAGAACTGATCAGCGCGGTCAACTCGGCACTGGCCTATACCTGGCGCACTCTGCGTGATGCCGAACAACCCGGTCACGGCCAGTATGTGCCCCGGCGCCTGCCACTGGACTTCTGCTCGTGAGCAGACCGGCCCTGCGCGGTTTATATGCCATCACCGATAGTCAGCTGCTGGCTGGCGACAAGCTGATGCCCTGGGTCGATGCGGCCCTGGCCGGCGGCGCCCGCCTGTTGCAGTACCGCGATAAATCCGACGATCCGGTTCGCCGCCATGAACAGGCGCTGCAACTCAAGTCGCTCTGTGCCTATTACGGTGCCGAGCTGATTATCAACGATGACCTGCGTCTGGCCAGCGATCTGCAGGTTGGCCTGCACCTGGGGCGCGACGACGGCTCGCTCAGCGAAGCCCGCCAGGCCCTTGGACCGGATGCGATCCTCGGCGCCACCTGCCATGCCAGCCTGGACTTTGCCGAACAGGCCGTGCGTGACGGCGCCAGTTACATTGCCTTCGGGCGTTTTTTCCAGTCCGTGACCAAGCCCGGCGCACCGGCTGCCACGCCGGTCCTGCTGGAACAGGCACGGCAGCGCTTCAGCTTGCCGATTGTCGCCATTGGCGGCGTAACACTGCACAACGCACCGCAATTGATTAGCGCAGGCGCCAGTCTGGTCGCTGTGGTACAGGGCCTGTTTGCGGCAGCCTCCCCTGCTGAGGTTGAAACCCGTGCCCAGGGCTTCAACCATTTATTCAACCGTCTTTGAGAGAGTCCTTATGTCCCGTTCAGAAAGCCTTTTCGCCGCCGCCCAGGAACACATTCCCGGCGGTGTCAATTCACCGGTCCGGGCCTTTCGCAGCGTGGGCGGTACACCGATTTTCTTCAAACATGCCGAAGGCGCCTACGTCACCGACGAGGACAACAAGCGCTACGTGGACTATGTCGGTTCCTGGGGACCGATGATCCTGGGGCACAGCCATCCCGAGGTACTGGATGCCGTGCGCAATCAGTTACAGCATGGCCTGTCCTATGGCGCGCCGACGGCCATGGAAACCGAGATGGCCAATCTGGTCTGCTCGCTGGTGCCGTCCATGCAGATGGTCCGCATGACCAGTTCAGGTACCGAGGCGACCATGAGCGCCATCCGTCTGGCGCGGGGTTACACCGGACGTGACAACATCATCAAGTTTGAAGGCTGCTACCACGGCCACTCCGACAGCCTGCTGGTCAAGGCCGGGTCTGGCGCACTGACCCAGGGCGTACCCAGCTCCGCCGGCGTGCCCGCCGACTTTGCCAAGCACACCCTGACCCTGCCGTTCAACGACCTGGCCGCCGTTGAACGCTGCCTGACTGAACAGGGCTCTGAGGTCGCCTGCATCATTGTCGAGCCGGTGGCCGGCAACATGAACTGCGTACCCCCGGCGCCAGGCTTTCTTCAGGGGCTCAGAACACTCTGCGACCAGCACGGCGTGGTGCTGATCTTCGATGAAGTGATGACCGGTTTCCGCGTCGCCCTGGGTGGCGCCCAGGCGCACTACGGCGTCATGCCTGATCTGACCACCTTCGGCAAGATCATCGGCGGCGGCATGCCGGTTGGCTGTTTCGGTGGCAAACGCGAGATCATGCAGGTCATTGCGCCGCTGGGCCCGGTCTACCAGGCCGGCACCCTGTCGGGAAACCCCTTGGCCATGGCCGCCGGCCTGACCACCCTGCGCCTGATCAGTCGCCCCGGCTTCCATGACGAGCTGAGCCAGTACACCAGCCGCCTGTTGGCTGGCCTGCAGGAGCGGGCCGATGCCGCCGGCATCCCCTTCGTGACCACCCAGGCTGGCGGCATGTTCGGCCTGTACTTTTCCGGTGCCGACGACATCATCACCTTTGAAGACGTCATGGCCAGTGATGTCGAACGCTTCAAGCGTTTCTTCCACGGCATGCTGGACAACGGCGTGTATCTGGCGCCCAGCGCCTTCGAGGCGGGATTCACCTCCATCGCCCACGGCGACACCGAGCTGGAGCTGACTCTGAACGCGGCGGAAAAGGCCTTTGCCCAGCTATGAGCAACCTTGTCTACCTGTTGCTGGGATTGAGCTGCCTCGGGCTCTGCGTCTGGCTCTGGCGCCGCAAGTCACTGATGCATGCGCCAGCCCAGGGCGCCCTCAAGGCGGCCATGGTGGCACTCCTGCTGGTCGCCGCTACCAGCCTGCTGCTTGCTCTGGCCGGCTGGGGCTTGAGTAACAGCGGTCTGGCCCATGCCCAACGGATCATGGGACTGGCGGCGCAACATATTGCCCCGCTCCTGCTCGGACTGGCGGCACTCTATCTGGGCAGAGGCATGAGCTGGAAGCCCAATTACTGGGCCAGTGTCATTCTCGGGATCATGGCCTTTTACGAGCTGTCCCGCTATCTGGAATGGCAAACCGCTTACCAGTGGCTGGTCAGCCTGCTGGGCGCACTGGCGCTACTGGCAACGGCATTGCTGTACCTGGCCCATGACCGGCGCATCAGCTTGCTGTGCCTGGTCGCGCCTGTCTGCCTGGTTCTGCCGGCCCTGCTGTATAGCCAGTTGCCTCAGTTAGCCTTATTGCATGCCAGTCTGCAGGCCAGTTGGCTACTGCCCGGCTATCTGGCCGCGGGACTGGCAGTTGGCCTGCTGGCCGAACAGGCGCACAATAGTCAAACCACACCACAAGATCGCACCTGAGGCCATGACTGCACCATGAACGCACCCTGCACTGTTCGGCCACTTGTCAGCCTCCTGCTGACGGGTCTGATAGGCCTGAGTTCGGTGGCCCAGGCCCAGTCCGGCAATACCCTGCTGATAAGCACGGATGAACGCTGCGCAATCAACCGAGTCAACGATGAAAGCCTGCCGCTGGCGGTTGAGGCATGCAGAGAACTGGCGGAATCCGGGGACATGCAGGCGCAGTTCGAGATGGGTGAGTTTCACTTCAAGGGCGATCGCACCGACAAGAACATACCGCAAGCGCTGGCCTGGTACGAACAGGCCTCCATTCAGGGCCATCCCGGCGCCCAGTATCAACTGGGGCTGATGCACTATCAGGGCGAAGGCGTGGAACGTAACTTGCCCCAGGCCTATATCATCCTGAAGATGGCTGCGGTGAACGGCAAGGATGCCGCCATGGATGTGAGCGACCAGATTGCCCTGCAAATGAATGCCCAGGAACTGGCCGTGGCCACCCAGGTGCTCGGCACCCTGTTTCGCAATTACCTGACACAAATCCGCGAAGAACAGCTACAGAGCCTGCAAGCGGCGCCCCAGTCAGATAGCGAGGCTGCGCCCGCACAGCAGCCAGCGATCGACGGCGACGAGGCGATACTCGAGTAGCGTCTCAGGACCCCGGCTGCGGCGGCATCGGGAAGGCCATGATGTTGCCGCCTTTGGCCTCGCTGATCTTGGCCTGACCGATACGCTCTACCTCATCAATACGCACTATCGCCTGCAGCGGAATAAAGCTGCGGGCCACACCATCAAACTGGGTCTTGAGCTTTTCTTCGGACGGATCCACCAGCATCTGTGAACGCTCACCGAAGATCAGCTCTTCAATTTCCAGAAAGCCCCAGAGATCACTCTGATAGATATGCCGTGCATAGAGCTCATAGATCTGGCCCTGATTGTGGAAAATCACGCGGAAAATGGGTTGTTTCTCTTTGCTCATAACGAAACCGTAAAACCTGATTCATGGCTGACCGGCACGGAAGGTGCGACGGCGGCGGATAATACCACAGCACAGGACAGGCACCCCGGCACCTGTGTATAATTCGCCTTTTTTCGGACAACCCCAGACCGCCCATGGCCAAGAAACTCTTTATCCAGACCCACGGTTGCCAAATGAACGAGTATGACAGCTCGCGCATGGCTGATCTGCTCGGCGAACATCAGGCAATGGAACTGACCGACCGTCCCGAAGAGGCGGACGTGATCCTGCTCAATACCTGCTCGATTCGCGAGAAAGCGCAGGAAAAGGTGTTCTCGGAACTGGGACGCTGGCGCCCGCTGAAGGAAAAGAATCCTGATCTGATCATCGGCGTCGGTGGCTGCGTTGCCAGCCAGGAAGGCACGGCGATCCGTGATCGTGCGTCTTACGTTGACGTGGTATTCGGTCCGCAAACCCTGCATCGCCTGCCGGAAATGATCAATGCTGCGCGCAGCACCGGCAACGCTCAAGTGGATGTCTCCTTCCCGGAAATCGAAAAATTCGACCGTCTGCCCGAACCGCGGGTTGACGGGCCCACCGCCTATGTCTCGATCATGGAAGGCTGTAGCAAGTATTGCAGCTTCTGTGTGGTGCCCTACACCCGTGGCGAAGAAGTCAGCCGCCCCTTCGATGACGTGCTTGCCGAGTGCCTGCACCTGGCCGAGAACGGCGTGCGGGAAGTCACCCTGCTGGGCCAGAACGTCAACGGCTACCGCGGTCAGACCCATGATGGCAAGGTGGCCGATCTGGCTGATCTGATCCGCGTGATCGCCGCCATCGACGGCATCGACCGAATTCGCTACACCACCTCGCATCCGCTGGAATTCTCCGACAGCCTGATTCAGGCCCATGCCGAGGTGCCGGAGCTGGTCAAGTACCTGCACCTGCCCGTGCAGTCCGGTTCCGATCGGGTATTGGCCGGCATGAAGCGCAACCACACGGTGCTGGAATACAAGTCGCGGGTGCGCAAGCTGCGCGCTGCGGTGCCGGACATGATCCTCAGTTCCGACTTTATCATCGGTTTCCCCGGCGAAACCGAGCGCGACTTCGAGCAGACCATGAAGCTGGTTGAAGAGGTCGGTTTCGACTTCTCCTATTCCTTCATCTACAGCTCACGCCCAGGCACACCAGCAGCGGATTTGCCGGACAGCACACCGATGGAAGTGAAAAAGCAGCGTCTGCAGATTCTGCAAAATCGCCTCAACCAGCAGGGCTTTGAAAACAGCCGGCGCATGGTCGGCAGCACACAGCGCATTCTGGTCACCGACTACTCGAAAAAAGACCCCGGCATGCTGCAGGGCCGCACTGAAAGTAACCGAATCGTCAACTTCCGCTGTGACAATCCGGGCTTGATCGGTCAATTTGTCGATGTACAGATTGATGAAGCGCTGCCCCATTCGTTGCGCGGATCGCTGATCGCCGGTTGATGCTCTCCCCGGCGCACAAGGAAAACCTGTGCGCCGGGGGCATGATCCAGCTCCAACCGTCGCAACCAGCAACATCACCGGACCGGGCATACCCCTTTGCATCAATCCAAGGGCGCGCTATGCTTCCACCAACTTATTGCCACAAGGCGACCGACAGACCACTTTGAACGCTCCTCTGCATATCCACAGCTTCAGTATCGAGCCCGTTGATGCCCGCCGCTTTGCCGCGCTCTGCGGTCAGTTTGACGAAAACCTGCACCTGATCGAGCAGCGTCTGGGCATCGAAGTGCGCAACCGCGGTAACCAGTTCGAGCTGATCGGCGAAGCCAGTCTGATTCGCTCTGCCGAAGCGGTGCTGCGCCAGCTCTACCGGGAAACCCGCGACAACGCTGATCTTTCAACCGATACCGTACATCTGTTTTTGCAGGAATCCGGACTGGAAAACCTCAGCGACAGCCTGTATCACACCGGCACGGACAAACCGGTGGTGCTGCGCACCAAGCGCATGACGATTCAGCCGCGTGGCCCGAACCAGCAGGCCTATGTGCGCTCGATCCAGGAGTTCGACATCAATTTCGGTATTGGTCCGGCAGGTACCGGCAAGACCTATCTGGCCGTAGCCTGCGCCGTGGATGCGCTGGAACGCGAACAGATCCGACGCATTCTTCTGGTCCGCCCGGCAGTTGAGGCCGGTGAAAAGCTCGGCTTCCTGCCCGGCGACCTGTCCCAGAAAATCGACCCCTACCTGCGCCCGCTGTATGACGCCCTGTATGAGATGATCGGGTTCGACCAGGTGGCCAAGCTGATTGAAAAACAGGTCATTGAAGTCGCGCCGCTGGCCTACATGCGTGGCCGTACGCTGAACAACAGCTTTATCATCCTTGATGAGAGCCAGAACACCACGCTGGAACAGATGAAGATGTTCCTGACCCGTATCGGCTTTGGCTCCACCGCAGTGATCACCGGTGACGTCACCCAGGTTGACCTGCCACGCGGCACCAAATCCGGGCTGGCGCATGTCACCGAGGTGCTCAAGGACGTCAAGGGCATTGGCTTTACCCACTTCAAATCCAAGGATGTGGTACGTCACCCTCTGGTTCAGCGCATTGTCGAAGCCTATGATCGCTTCGAGCTGCATCAGGAAAACCAGCGCCAGGAACGCCGCGATGACCGTTGAGCTGGATCTGGACATACAGCGCGCCTCCAGCGCCCCTGATCTGCCCGACGATGACAGCTTCAGGCGCTGGGCCGGACTGGCCCTGCAGGACAAGCCCGGCCATGAGCTGACCATCCGTATTGTCGATGAAGACGAAAGCCGCAGTCTGAACCACGACTACCGCGGCAAGGATTACCCCACCAACGTACTGTCCTTCCCGGCTGACTTGCCGCCCGAGCTTGAGATACCCCTGCTCGGTGATCTGGTGATCTGCGCCCCGGTCGTCGCCCGCGAAGCCATTGAGCAACACAAAGCCCCCCTGGCCCATTGGGCCCATATGGTAATTCATGGCTGTCTGCACCTGACGGGCCATGATCATATCGAAGACCACGAGGCCGAGCAGATGGAAAACCTGGAACGCCAACTCCTGGCGCAACTGGGCATTGCCGACCCCTATCTTGAACCCGACGAGAACAAGGAATCATGAGCGAAGATCGATCGACCAATGGGCACAAGTCCTGGCTGGACAAACTGGTCCAGGCTTTTGTCCACGAACCCAAGAACCGCCAGGAACTGCTGGAACTGTTGCGCGAAGCGCATGCCAATGAAGTACTGGATATCGAGGCCCTGTCGATCATCGAAGGCGCCCTGCAGGTTTCCGACATGCAGGTGCGCGACATCATGATTCCGCGTTCACAAATGACCACCATCAAGGCCAGCCAGACGCCCCGGGAGTTTCTGCCTGACGTTATCGAAGCAGCACACTCGCGTTTCCCGGTCATTGGCGACAGCATTGATGATGTGCTCGGGATTCTGCTGGCCAAGGACCTGCTGCCGCTGATGCTGCAGGACAACACCGAGCGTTTCAACATCAAGGAACTCCTGCGCCCCGCCACCTGCGTACCCGAGTCCAAGCGCCTTAACGTGCTGCTCAAGGAATTTCGTTCGACCCGCAACCATATGGCCATTGTCATTGACGAATACGGCGGCGTATCCGGCCTGGTGACCATCGAAGATGTGCTCGAACAGATAGTCGGCGACATAGAAGACGAGCATGATGTCGATGAAGACAGTCAGATCAAACCCCTGCCCAGCGGTGATTTTCTGGTCAAGGGCCTTACGCCTATCGAAGAGTTCAATGAGCACTTCGATACTGACTTTTCCGACGAGGAATTCGATACCGTCGGCGGTCTGGTAATGAATGCCTTTGGTCACATGCCCAAGCGCAACGAAGTGGTCGAGCTGGAAGGCTTCATGATTCGCGTCTTGAATGCCGACAGCCGTCGCGTGCATCTGCTGCGTGTCACGGTACTCCCCGCCTGAGGAACATCATGCCTGGCTTGCAACAGATATTGCTGCGCCTGACGGCACCGGGCTGGCCAGGCCATGTCGCCGCGCTGGTGGCGGGCACACTGACCACCTTCGGCCTTACCCCCTTTGGCCTCTGGCCACTGGCGCTGCTGTCGATCGCCGCACTCTACCTCGGCATCCAGCATCTGCCCGCCGGGCAAGCGGCCCTGCGCGGTTGGTTCTGGGGACTGGGGCTGTTTGCCAGCGGCGTATCCTGGGTCTATATCAGCATTCACGTGCATGGCTACGCCCACCCCTTGCTGGCCGGCCTGCTGACTGCCCTGTTTGTTGGCGGCCTGGCACTGGTACCGGCGCTGATGGCCTGGCTCTGGGCACGCTGGCTGCGTCCTGAGCAGCAACCCTGGCTAGCCGTGTTCGCCTTCGCCAGCCTGTGGCTGATACAGGACCTGTTCCGCGGCTGGTTTCTCACCGGCTTTCCCTGGCTGTATAGCGGCTATATGCACACCGATACCTGGCTGGCTGGCTGGGCACCAGTCGGCGGGGTCTGGCTGCTGACCTGGCTGAGTGTGCTGAGCGCCTGCCTGCTGGTCGAACGCCGCCTCTGGCGCTCGTTGCGCCATGGACTGGGAGCCGCCGCCTTGCTGGCCTTGATCTGGCTGGGCGGCAACGCTCTGCAACTGATCGAATGGACCCGACCAGCCGGTGAACCGCTCTCAGTAGCCCTGGTTCAAGCCAATATTCCGCAGTCACGCAAGTGGGATCCCGCGCATATCGAGCAGACCTTGAGTCAGTACCGCGACCTGAGTTATGCCCAAGGGCAGGTAGACCTGATTGTCTGGCCGGAAACGGCGGTGCCGGTACTGAAGAGCAGTGCCCAGCATTTCACCGACGGCATGGCTGCCAATCTGGCGCAACAGGGCACCAGCCTGATTACCGGCATCCCACTCGATACCTGGGAAGGGGACCAGATGCGCATCTACAACGCCATCATGGTCGCCGGCTCAGCGGACAACCACTATCTGAAACACAAACTGGTACCCTTCGGCGAATATGTGCCCCTGGAAGACTGGCTGCGCGGCCTGATCGCCTTCTTCGATCTGCCCATGTCGAGCTTTTCCCGTGGCCCGGCCGATCAGGCACCGCTGCAGGTCAAGGGCTACCGGATTGCACCCTTCATTTGTTACGAGACCGTCTACCCGAACTTTGCCGCACGCCTGGCGGCACAGAGCGAGTTGCTGATTACCATCAGCAACGACAGCTGGTTTGGTGACTCGATTGGTCCGCTGCAACACCTGCAGATAGCCCGCATGCGAGCTATCGAAAGTGGACGCTGGATGATTCGCGGAACCAATAACGGGGTGACCGCGCTGATTGATCACAATGGCCGCATACGTGCGCAGATACCCCAGTTCGAGACCGCCGTGCTGAACGGCTGGGTTCAGCCACGTCAGGGTCTCAGCCCGTTTTTGCGCTGGGGTAGCCTGCCGCTAACCGCCACGGCAGTGATGTGTCTGCTGCTCAGTCTGGTATGGCGCAGGCGTAATCGCTGAGTCAACCCCGAGCGCATTGATGATGCGCCAGAGCAATTGCTGATCTTCGGGACTCAAACCATTGAGTTCCAGTTCGGTAATGACTTGCGAGCGGCCATTCAGCCACTCCCTGGTGCGCGCCATATCCAGAGCCTGATCAAGCCGGCGCAACAGACGCCCGTAGGATGAATCCCGGGGCCATTCCACCAGCGGCACGGGTACCAACCCTTTCATGCAACACCCCCTCTACTACCGAGTTGACCTGGAGCAGGCGACACCTAACCTGTTACCCAGGGACGCGCTTAACAAATCCTTCCTCTCCCTAGAGCATAGTCCCTGACAGGATGCGCAAAGCAGCTGGCGACGAATGGCATGGGCTACCTGCAGCGGGCAGGGTGGTGTATCCTGCGGACTTCATTATGTGCAGATAATTCCGGCAGTCGGCATCACCCAATCAGGGCAACCCCCTGTCATGCCAAGGCCGCCCGTGCGCATTACCCAATGTTCATCGAGTACAGACACCCCAACCATGCAAGAACAGTATTCACCCCGCGATATTGAAGCTGCCGTCCAGGCCGAATGGGATAAGCGCAAGGCCTTTGAAGTCCATGAAACGCCCGATCGCGAGACCTTCTACTGCCTGTCGATGTTCCCCTACCCCAGCGGCAAGCTGCACATGGGGCACGTACGCAACTACACCATTGGCGATGTGATTGCCCGTTACCAGCGCATGCAGGGCCGCAATGTGTTGCAGCCCATGGGCTGGGATGCCTTTGGCATGCCGGCAGAGAACGCGGCGATGAACAACAAGGTCGCCCCGGCTGCCTGGACCTACTCGAACATTGACTACATGCGCAACCAGCTGAAAAGCCTGGGACTGGCCATGGACTGGTCACGCGAATTTGCCACCTGCACCCCTGAGTATTACCGCTGGGAGCAGTGGCTGTTCACCCGGCTGTTCGAGAAAGGCATCATCTACCGCAAGAACGGCACGGTGAACTGGGACCCGGTCGACCAGACCGTGCTGGCCAACGAGCAGGTGATCGACGGCAAGGGCTGGCGCTCAGGTGCCGAGATCGAAAAACGTGAAATCCCGATGTATTACTTCCGCATTACCGATTATGCAGAGGAGTTGCTCAGCTCGCTGGACAACCTGCCCGGCTGGCCCGAGCAGGTCAAGACCATGCAGCGCAACTGGATCGGCAAGTCGGTCGGCATGGAAGTGCACTTCCCCTATGACCAGGCCAGCATTGGCCAGGCCGGCAAGCTCAAGGTCTTTACCACCCGCCCGGACACCCTGATGGGCGCGACCTACGTCGCGGTCGCCGCTGAACACCCGCTGGCCAGCATTGCCGCCACCCAGAATCCAGGCCTGCAGGCCTTTATCGAGGAGTGCAAGCGTGGTGGTGTCGCTGAAGCCGATATTGCTACCCAGGAAAAGAAAGGGATGCCGACCAATCTGTTCGTCGAGCACCCGCTGACCGGTGATAAACTCCCGGTCTGGGTCGCCAATTATGTCCTGATGAGCTATGGCGAAGGCGCGGTGATGGCGGTTCCAGCCCACGATGAACGCGATTTTGCCTTTGCCCTGCAATACCAACTGCCAATCAAACCGGTTATCCGCACCTCCGCAGGCGATCTGACACCAGCCCCCTGGCAGGAGGCCTACGCGGAAAAGGGCGAACTGATCAATTCCGATGAGTTCAACGGCATGGACTTCTCCAGCGCCTTTACCAGTATTGGTGACGTGCTGGAACAGAAGGGTCTGGGCAGTCCACGCACCCAGTTCCGCCTGCGCGACTGGGGCATCAGCCGCCAGCGCTATTGGGGCTGCCCTATCCCGATTATCCACTGTGACAGCTGTGGCGACGTCCCGGTACCCGAGGATCAACTGCCGGTAGTCCTGCCGGAGGACGTGATCCCGGATGGCGCCGGCAGCCCGCTGGCGCGCATGCCCGAGTTTTACCAGTGCGTCTGCCCCAGCTGCGGCGCTCCGGCCAAGCGCGAGACCGATACCATGGATACCTTCGTGGAAAGCTCCTGGTATTTCGCCCGCTATGCCTCGCCGCACTTTACCGACGGCATGATAGACCCGGCAGCCGCACGCTACTGGCTGCCGGTGGACCAGTACATTGGCGGTATCGAGCATGCGATTCTGCACCTGCTGTATGCACGCTTCTTCCATAAACTGATGCGCGATGAGGGTCTGGTCGACTGTGACGAGCCGTTCAAGAACCTGCTGACCCAGGGCATGGTGATCGCGGAAACCTACTATCGCCTGCAGGATAACGGCAGCAAGAGCTGGTTCAACCCGGCCGACGTCGAGGTCGAGCGCGACGCCAAGGGCAAGATCACCGCCGCACGCCTGGCCAGTGACGGCCTGCCGGTGGAGATTGGTGGCATTGAAAAAATGTCCAAATCCAAGAATAACGGTGTTGATCCGCAATCCATGATCGACCAGTTCGGCGCCGATACCTGCCGTCTTTTCATGATGTTTGCCTCACCTCCAGACATGAGCCTGGAGTGGTCCGACTCCGGCGTCGAAGGGGCACACCGCTTTCTGCGCCGGGTCTGGCGTCTGGCCAGCCAACATGTAGCGGCCGGCAAGACCACTGATCTCGACCTGAACAGCCTGAACGAGGCGCAAAAGAACGTGCGCCGGGCCATTCATCTGGCGATCCGCCAGGCCAGCCAGGATATTGGCCAGCATCACAAGTTCAACACCGCGATTGCGGCGGTCATGACCCTGATGAATGTACTGGAAAAGGCGCCGCAGGACAGTGCGCAGGATCGCGTCCTGCTGCAGGAGGGGCTGAATACCGTGGCCCTGCTGCTGGCCCCCATCACTCCGCATATCAGTCAGGCGCTGTGGCAGGCATTCGGCCATGATCAATTGATCATTGATGCAACCTGGCCGGCTCTGGATGCCTCTGCGTTGGTGCAAGACAACCTGCAACTGGTCATTCAGGTCAACGGCAAGCTCCGCGGACACATAGAGGTGCCTGCCGACATCAGCCGTGAACAGGTCGAAGCCGTCGCCCGGGAAAACGAAAACGTTCTGCGCTATACCGAGGGCCTGACAATCCGCAAGGTGATTGTCGTTCCTGGCAAGCTGGTCAATATTGTCGCCAATTAAGATGCAACGGAGAAGCACCATGTCCCTGAACTACTCGCGCCAATTGCTGGGCACCTCGGTCATTGCCCTGAGCCTGCTGCTCAGCGCCTGCGGCTTTCAGCTGCGCGGCACCGGCGTTGACAACGTGCAACTCGAAGAGCTGCGACTGAGTGCGCGCAACAGTTATGGCCAGACCTACATGCAGGTCCGCGAGGCGCTGGAAATCGACGGCGTACGTTTGTCTGACAGCGCCAGCTATCACTTGCAGTTGCTGGATGAAAGCCAATCACGCGATGTCGTCAGTTACACCAGTCGCGCTACCCCGGCCGAGCTGGAACTGACCAGCCGCCTGACCTTTCAGGTCAGCGACAAACAGGGTCGCGCGCTGATTGGTCCGGAAACCCTGAGTGCGCAACGGGTGTTCGTCAACGACAAGGACAACATCATCGGCAGCAGTGAAGAAGAGCAACTGCTGCAGCGCGAAATACGTCGCGACCTGACCCGGCAAATGCTGTTTCGCCTGTCCAGCCTGAGCGAGAGCGAACTGGCTAGCCGTGAACAGGCCCTTGACCAGCAGGCGCGATAACCGCCCATGAAAGCCAGCCCGGCCCAGCTTGAACGGCTGCTCGACAAGGGTTTGTCGCCGGTCTATGTGGTCAGCGGTGATGATCCGCTGTTGGGCGGTGAAGTCGCTGACCGCATTCGCCTGGCCTGCCGCCAGGCCGGCAGTGAAGAGCGTCAGGTCTTTCATGTCGAGCGCAGTTTTGACTGGGGCCAGCTGCATGATGTCAGCCACAGCCTCTCGTTGTTTGCCCAGAAACGCTTGATCGAGTTGCGGATTCCCGGCGGCAAACCCGGTGACGAGGGCGGCAAGGCCCTGTTGCAGTGGCTCGAACAGCCACCGGAAGACACCACACTGCTGGTTCTGCTACCCAAACTGGATGGCAGCACCCAGCGCAGCAAATGGGCCAAGGCCCTGATCGAACACGCCCACAGCTGCTTTATCCAGATCTGGCCGATTGAAGCCCATCAGCTACCCGGCTGGATGCGCGACCGCCTGGCCAGTGCCGGTATCAGCGCCAGCCCGGAGGCCATAGATCTGCTCAGTGCCCGGGTTGAAGGTAATCTGCTGGCGGCCAGCCAGGAGATCGAGAAGCTCAAGCTGTTCTGCAGCGACGGCAAGCTGGATCTTGATACCGTACAACAGGTGGTGGCCGACAGCGCCCGCTTTGATGTCTTCATTCTGTCCGATGCCTTGCTCAAGGGTGAGGCAGAACAGGCCTTGCGGATTCTTCAGGGTCTGCGCGGTGAAGGCGTTGAAGCACCGATCATTCTCTGGGCATTGAGCCGTGAAATCCGCAGCCTGGCAACCATGGCCATGGATCTGCAACGCGGCATGCCGCTGGAGCGGATTTTCTCCAGTCAGCGCCCACCGGTCTGGGACAAGCGCAAACCCCTGTTGACGAAAGCCCTGCAACGCCATCCGACCAGTGCCTGGGAAAGCTGGCTACGCGATGCCCAGGCAATTGACGAGCAGATCAAGGGTCAGCAGCCCGGCTCGGCCTGGGACGGTTTGACCCGTCTGGCGCTGGCCGTCTGTGGCGTGGCCATTCTTACCCAAACAGCCTGAAAAACCGCCGATCAGTCAGGCTGACTTGATGCGCACTGCACACAGCGGGTTGCCGCAGGTTCAATACGCAAACGCCCGGGTGCTATGGGCTCACCGCAGTCGACACAATAGCCAAAGTCATCTTCGTCCAGACGCCGGAGTGTCAGTTCCAGGCGTTGTTGCTGCTGCCTCACCCGGGCTTGGGTGGCATCCTGCATGGCCTGCTGTTGCAGGGCGTCCATGCGCGACAGACGCCCGACCTTGGCCTGATCCAGTTCAACCGCCTCACTGCGCATCTGCTGACCCTCGGTTTGCTCGCGCAGCGCCCTCAGGCGCTGCTCAAGCAGGGTACGCAGCTCGTCCTTCAGCGCTGCTTCCATGTCCGGGCCTCAGCGCAACAGCAATAGCGGGCGCGTAGTGCTGGAAAGGATGCTGGTGGTGGTGCTACCGACAAAGAACTGGCGAATGCGCGAGTGGCCATAGGCACCCATGACGATCATGTCGATGTCATGCTCCTCTTCATAACCCAGCAGGGTTTTCTCGACATCGCCGGCGCGGATACTGGCAATCACTTCATGACCAGCACTTTCCAACCGGGCCTTGGCTGCGTTCAGCGCCTCCCAGGCATCATTGGTATCAGCACCCACCATCAGCAGGTGGATGGGCAGGCCCTGAAACAGCGGGCTTTCAGTGATCATCTCTATGCCCTTACGGGTACTCGGGCCATTATCAAAGGCCAGCATTACACTGCGTGGCTGACGGAACTCACCGGCGGTGACCAGAATCGGCTTGTGCAGGGTACGAATAACACTTTCCAGGTGGCTGCCCACATGCTGGCCGAGACTGTCACCCTCCTCACCCTGACGGCCCATCACCAACAGCCTAATCTCGCCTTGCAAATCAGCCAGGGTTTCGACCAGATCTCCGTGGCGCTGTCGCGTAACCGGCTCAACTACACCGTCAGTAACAGCGCGTTCAGCAGCAGCCTCAAGCATCAGCCGACCCTGCTCGCGCATCAACTTGCCGCGCTTTTCGTCCAGCTCAGCCAACTCCTGCAACAGATGCTCGCGGCTACCCAGACCGATATTGCCTGACAGGTCGCTTTGAGTTGGAAACTGCGAATGATCAAGTACATGGAGGAAAACCAGCGGTGCGCTCAGGCGCATACTGGCCCAGGCGGCATAATCGCAAACAGCGGGGGATGAGCGCGAGCCATCAATACAGGCCAGAACATTGGCAGTGGTCACAGTATTCTCCTTGTTATTATTCATGGTCAGTGGCCCATCAGCTTGTCGACAGCATCCGGCTTGTCGTGCACGCCAAAACGGTCAACGATGGTGGCACTGGCTTCGTTCATACCGAGAATTTCAACTTCGGTGCCCTCGCGGCGGAACTTGATCACCACCTTGTCCAGGGCGGCGACCGCAGTAATATCCCAGAAGTGCGCGCGACTGAGATCGATGACCACCTTATCAAGGGCTTCCTTGAAATCAAAGGCGCCAACAAATTTGTCCGAAGAACTGAAGAACACCTGCCCCACTACAGTGTAGGTGCGCTCGCGACCCTGACTGTCGACCTGACTACCAATATGCAGGTAGTGACCCATCTTGTTGGCAAAGAACATCGCTGCCAGCAGCACGCCGACAAAAACACCATAGGCCAGATTATGGGTTGCCACTACCACGACCACCGTAGCGACCATAACGATATTGGTCGAAAGGGGATGCTTTTTCAGGTTGATCAGCGAGTCCCAGCTGAAGGTACCGATCGACACCATGATCATTACCGCAACCAAGGCAGCCATGGGAATCAGCGACAGGTAATCGCCTAGGAACACGACCATGACCAGCAGGAAAACCCCTGCAGCAAAGGCCGACAGACGCGTACGGCCGCCCGACTTAACGTTGATGATTGACTGGCCGATCATGGCACAACCAGCCATACCACCGATCAAACCGGACCCGATATTGGCTATACCCTGCCCCTTGCACTCACGGTTCTTGTCACTGCTGGTATCGGTCAGATCATCGACAATGGTTGCGGTCATCATCGATTCCAGCAGACCCACAACGGCCAAGGCGGCTGAATAGGGGAAGATAATCATCAGGGTTTCCAATGTCAGCGGAACCTGAGGCCAGAGAAAGATCGGCAAGGTATCCGGCAACTCACCCATGTGGCCGACGGTACGTATGTCCAGACCCAGGTATACCGCCAGCCCGGTCAACACCAGAATGCACACCAGGGGCGATGGAATCAGCTTGCCCAGCGTCGGGATGTAGGGAAACAAGTAGATGATTGCCAGACCACCTGCCGTCATGGCATAGACATGCCAGGTCACATTGGTCAGTTCGGGCAACTGAGCCATGAAGATCAGAATCGCCAATGCGTTTACGAAGCCGGTCACCACTGAGCGCGAAACAAAGCGCATCAAGGACCCCAGTTTCAGATAGCCGGCGGCAATCTGAAGCACACCACATAGAATGGTCGCAGCCAGCAGATATTCCAGTCCATGGTCCTTTACCAAGGTAACCATTAACAGCGCCATGGCGCCGGTAGCGGCTGAGATCATTCCGGGTCGACCGCCAGTAAAGGCAATTACTACGGCAATACAGAAGGAAGCGTAGAGCCCTACCTTGGGGTCAACTCCGGCGATAATCGAAAAGGCAATGGCTTCGGGAATCAGAGCCAGGGCAACCACGATACCAGCGAGCAGATCACCACGGATATTGGAGAACCATTGGGCACGCAGAGAATTTAAAAGGGTCATGCAGAAAATCCATATAAACAGCGAGGATATAAGCTTCAACAGCATGTCCATCTAAAATGAACAATGCCGTAACGGCTCGAGAACAAGCGAACGGGTAGCCGACGGAGTGGGTGTTCCGGGGCTAAGGTGGCGTAACGCCAATAAAGAAATTAATCAGCACAATCTGACCGGGGCGTTTGAAAAGGGAGAGCATACTAGCACGCTGAGCCGCTCCCGGCCATGGTCATTGACAATCGGCGAGCCTAAACAGCAGGCTGCATGGGCCTTGCACGTCGCCTAAGGATACGCACAGTCTGTAGCACCAGCGCACCCAGACAATAGATCACCAGAAAGGGGTCAAGCAGGTAATCCCAGTAGTTGTTTGAAGGCTTCAGATCAAGCAGGTAAGCCAGACTGGCCAAGGCCAGCATCAGAATCCCCACATAGGCCCTGGCCAGCAGGAACGCCAGGGTCAATATGCCAACAACCATTACCAATAGACGCGGATGGTAACCCCAACGATAGGTATCAAACATGCCAACGCCCATAGCCGCAGGGTAAAGCACAAGACCAAGCAAACCAAAGCCCAACCACAAAGGCCATTTCTCGGTGGCGCTCATGGACTGCACATAACCGAGGCGAATAGAGACCGCAATCACCAGCCAAATCAAGGTGGTGGTGGCCAGATCATCAGTCAGCCCGCGTAGCAATCCAGCCAGCGTCAGACCCGTGGACAGCGGTACCAAAGCCACCAGCAGCAGCGCAAAAAGGACGGACAATCGGTAACCCTGTGGCAATCTGCCCAGTGGTAACAGCAAAAACAGCAACAGGGCAAAGGTCAGAACCGACTGCCAACTCGCGATAATCATTCCTGTGACTCCAACCAGGCGGTATTGAAGGTGACATGCTTGATGAAACTATTATTCCAGGAGTACACCAGATGAAAGAGGCCATCCTGGCTGCGAATGATATAGGGGTACTCATAATCGAAATCACAGAGCCCATGACGACACACCCTGGCCTCAAACAAGGTCATGTAATCGTCCACCAGTTTCTGCCGACTGCGCCCACTGGCGTTGAGAAACTTGTCTCGCAACAAGGGTGCGTATTGCTCCAGCGGAATCAGGTCGCCTTCCTTGTCTGTCGATTCATCCAGGGTATTGACCAAAGTCCATTGCTCCAGACTGAAGCTGGCCTCATCCAGGGTCAGACGAAACCGACCATCCACCAGATTATTCTGCGCAACCAGCAAGGTATCACGGTGTGAACGAACCGCCGCCAAGGACGAGTTTGGGTTCCAGGGATCGACGGCGTATTCCTCGGTCCAGGTTTGTCCTGCGTCCTCGGTGATGCTGGCCAGCACGCGACCTCGGCGACCGGCATTGCGCAGCAAGGCGACTGCCCGCTGGCCATCCAGCGGCACCACAGCCGGCTGCAGGCTGTTGGTACCGTCGGCTATGCGAAACTTGTCAAGGATGCGGCCTTCGCTGTCCAGATACAGGTATTCAGGAAACTTGCCGAGGAACTCGTGGTAAACAGGCAGTCCAATTGAGCCGTCAGCATGAAACACCGGCGCCGTTCTGACCAGCGTACTGATATTGATAAAAGGCGATGTGATCAGTTGCCGGGGAGCGGTCCAGGTGACGCCCATATCGTACGAATACTGGGCATTGATAGCACTACCGGCCCAGCCGCCCAGGGAAACCGATACGTAAAATAGCCACAAGCGATCATCCGGGGCCAAGGCCACTACCGGATTACCCAGTTTGCGTATGGGTTTGCCGACAGCGTTACGGGTGGACTCACGACTGGCCAGAATAAACTCATCACCCCATTCACGACTGCCGTGATCATAGCGTGCGGCACGAATATTGACGTCAGCGGCACCCTCGCGACTGCCGGCAAACCACACACTGAGCAAATCGCCGCCCTTGAGCTCGGTAATCGATGAGGAATGCACGAACTCGTCAAGGTCGCTGGAGACGAAGCGGCGCTCAATCATTGGCTGCGCATCTACGTCGGTTTCCGGAAACGCAGGATTGGCGAATCCGGCCATCTGATAGGACGGGTTCAGCCAGGCAACGAGGACGAAGAGCAAGAGGGTAAAAAGGAGCAAGGGCCACTTGAAGCGGGATAAATCGGACTGCAGGTTTATCAAAGCCATATTCTCTTTTTAGTTGAATACCAACCCAATCCATTGGTACGTCAGTTACTGCGTTCAAAGACCCAGGTTTGTGCCAACAGGCGGCGCAAAACAAAGCCTTGGGCCAAAATGTTATTGACCAGTTCAACGGTCGCCAGTTCGCCAATATCCGGCGTGTGAATCTCGACCATCAACAAACGCAATTGATCCGGCAGGCTGGTTGGGAACAAGCCCAGTTCACCACCCTCGATATCGAGGATCAGCACCGATGGCTGCAAGCGCGCCAGCAGGTCGCCCAAACGCAGGACCGGCACACTTTCTCGACGATCGGCCAAGGCGGGTGCCAGACTGCTGCTCCACCAGTACTCAGGGTAAAAGCCGAGCTCAATGCTGTTCAAAGGGTAGCTATCGGCTACCACGGCAGCATCAATCAGCTCCAACTGCTGGCCATTGGCGGCGAACGTGGCCTGGATTTGCCCGTGCATCCGCGTATTGGGCTCAACAACGGTCACCGCACGACCAGAACGCATGCCTGCCAAACTGCCGGTCACCCCCGCCCCACCACCGCATTCGACAACCCTGTCCCCGGCCTGTATCAGTTGATCAATCAACTGTAAATCAGCCTGTTCGTAATCGCCCAGGGAGAAGTAACAGGCCATGCGCGGGCTGAAGTCAGCATCAACCGGCATGAACAACGGAAAATGCGGGTGCGCGAGCACGGTGGAAGACGCCAGAGAGCCAAGCCACTGTGCAAAGGCGCTTACCTGCGCAGCTTCTCCCGGTGTTTCCTGTGGCCATTGCGCCAATCCCCGGCGCAGTACCAATTGTTGTCGCTCGGCAATTTGCTCGGGCGAAACAAGCTGATGGGTCATATCCTGGTCCCTGTTTCTGAAGCAAGCTTCAGGAGGCAATCAAGCCAGACGCTGATCGCAGATAGAGATGGTGGGTTAAGCCATGCATAGCGAGAACACCTCGGTTCTGCATTGAACTTCAGGCGCCATCCAAGTCAAATCCATTGATTGCAACGCGGCAATGCAATCGGCTCTGAAATGCTTGCACAACCCAGCTTACTGCGGGCTGAGATTAACACCGACTGCCAGCAACAGCCAGTTCACAGCAGCCCGTCAGACTTATTTCAATCTCCATTGCCCTGAGCCGCATGCTAGAGTTGGCCCCTGAAAACAAATGTGGAAGATCGTCATGCCATTCATGTCAGTATTGCTTCGCCGCCAGACTGCCCTTGGCGCCCTGTTCACGGGCCTCCTGGCCGGCAGTCTGAGCGGATCTCTGGCAGCATCCCCGGTCCCTGTCGCCGAGGACAGGGTAACGGCGTCCAGTTTTGCCGACTGGCAACGTGATTTCCGTGGCAGAGCCTTGGCAGAGGGTATCTCTGCCGACCTGTTTGATCGTACATTCACGGGTGTTCAACCGGACCCGGCCGTCCTGCGCGCTGACCAGAGTCAACCCGAGTTTACGCGGCCGGTCTGGGCCTACCTGGACACTGCCATTTCGCCACAGCGACTGGCTACCGGTAGGCAACTGTTGAGCAGCCATGCCAGCACACTGGAGGCGATAGAACAACACTATGGGGTTGACCGCCATGTTCTGGTGGCCATCTGGGGCCTGGAAAGCAATTTTGGCGGCAATATGGGTGACCGTCAGGTGGTTCGCTCACTGGCCACCCTGGCCCATGCCGGCAGGCGTCCGGACTTTGCCCATACCCAACTGCTCGCGGCCTTGACTATTCTGCAACAGGGCGACACTAGTCCCGACGCCATGCTCGGCTCCTGGGCTGGCGCCATGGGTCAGACTCAGTTCATTCCAACCACCTATCTGAGCCATGCTGTGGACTTTGATGGCAATGGCAAACGCGACATCTGGAACTCCCCAGCCGATGCGCTGGCCTCGGCGGCCAACTATTTAAGCAGCTCACGCTGGCAGACCGGGCAACCCTGGGGCTTTGAAGTGCATCTGCCGGATGCCTTCGACTACACGCTGGCCGACACCAGCATCCGCAAACCCGTCAGTGAATGGCGTCAGCTCGGTTTGCTGGATGCCAAGCAAAGCGCGCTGTCCGACCATCTCGACAGCCAGCAGGCCAGCCTCCTGCTGCCCGCCGGACACCGTGGCCCAGCCTTTCTGGTGCTGGCGAATTTCCGCAGCATTTTGCAATACAACAACTCTACCAGCTACGCCCTGGCCATTGGCCTGATGGCCAGCCAGCTCAAAGGTCAGGACACTGTCATCGGCAGTTGGCCAACCGATGATGAACCGCTGTCACGCAGTCAACGTCTGGAGCTGCAGGAGCGCCTGCAAGCCGGCGGATTTGAGCCCGGCGGCATTGATGGCATCATCGGCGCCAATACCCGTCAGGCAATTCGTCGCCTGCAGGTCAGTCTGGGCTGGCCGGCAGATGGCTATCCGACCCTGGCCTTGCTGGAAAAGCTCCGCCAATGACCCTTGGAGAGGACTGCCGGGCACCGGAGCCTGTGATAAACTGTGTCGCATGCTATCGGCAGCCTGGTCGCTTGCCGCTCACAGATTGCCTCACAGGAGCCCCGTTGCTCGATGACTGACCAACCTTCAAAACCCGTCGCCAGTGGTGAGAAATTCCGCACTGCACAGGGCATTACTGCGATCAAGGATGGTCAGAAAAAGCGCTCTGCCAGCAGTGCGGTAAAGGGCTTTGAACCCAAGCCGAAATGGCTGAGAGCCAAAGTGCCCAGTGGTGAACGCTTTGAGGCGGTCAAACGCAATGTCAGCTCACACAAGCTGAGTACGGTATGTCAGGAGTCGCACTGCCCCAACATGGGTGAGTGCTGGTCCAATGGTACCGCTACCATCATGCTGATGGGCTCTGTCTGCACCCGGGCCTGCCGTTTTTGCGCAGTCGATACCGGCAATCCGAATGGCTGGCTGGATGCCGATGAACCGGAAAACACGGCTAAATCCGTCGAGCTCATGGGTCTGCGCTACATCGTCCTGACCTCGGTGGACCGTGATGACCTGCCGGATGGCGGTGCGGCTCACTATGCAGCGGCGGTACGGGCCATCAAGCGCCGAACGCCCGAGGTCGTGGTTGAGGCCCTGACCCCTGACTTTGACGGTGATCTTCTGGCTATTGAAGGCGTGGTCGATTCAGGGCTGGAAGTCTTTGCCCAGAACGTTGAGACAGTAAAACGCCTGACCCATGTGGTGCGTGACCCACGCGCAGGCTACGACAAGACCCTGCGGGTTCTGGCCCATGCCAAGCAGCATCGCCCGCAGGTCATCACCAAGACCAGTCTGATGCTGGGTCTGGGTGAAACCGAAGAGGAAATCCTGCAGACGTTCGATGACCTGCGCGCCATTGGCGTGGATATCGTCACCCTTGGCCAGTACCTGCAACCGACTCGCAATCATCTGCAGGTGCAGCGCTGGGTCAGCCCCGAAGAATTCAACCGTTACCGTGATATTGGTCTGGCCAAGGGCTTCATGGAGGTTCCGGCAGGCCCTCTGGTCCGCTCCAGCTATCGGGCCGATCGGGTATTCGAAAAGAACAACCTGGGTCTGGCCGAACCGGCAGCCGTGCCGGGGCAGACTGAAGCCAAGATAGCCAACCTGATTCCTCTGACCAGTCTCAACTAGACGGCCTCAGTAGCATCCAGCGACACCCTGAGTGCCTGCTCCAGCCGTATCTCAAGTTCAGCCAAGGACGGTGCTGCAGGCAGCAGGTCGCGCATCTGCGTCATTGCCAAACCGGGATAGCCACAGGGGTTGATGCGCTGAAATGGCTGCATGTTCATATCAACATTCAAAGCCAGGCCATGAAAGGAGCAGCCACGGCGGATGCGCAGCCCGAGCGAAGCAATCTTGGCCTCGCCAACATACACGCCGGGCGCGTCAGCCCTGGGTGCAGCGCTGATACCATAACTTGCCAGGACGCTGACCAACGCCTGTTCCATGGCACTGACCAGGTCACGTACACCCATGTCCCGGCGACGAATATCCAACAACAGGTAAGCCACCAACTGGCCGGGCCCATGGTAGGTCACCTGCCCACCGCGCTCGACCTGCACCACCGGGATATCCCCGGCGGCCAAGACGTGTTCGGGCTTGCCGGCCTGCCCCTGGGTAAAGACCGGAGGATGCTGCAACAACCAGATTTCATCCGACGTATTGCTGTCCCGCTCAGCGGTGAAGCGACGCATGGCCTCCAGGGTGGGCAAATAATCCACCAGCCCTAGCCGACGACACAGGAGAGGGCGTGTCATCACAGCACCATATGCACCTTGCCGGTCGCCTTGAGTTCGGCATGCAGCGCCTGCAATTGCTCAGGGCCGGTGGCATGAATTTCCAGTCTGACCGACAGAAAGCGTCCGTTCTTGCTGTCCAGCACCTCGATCAGACGGGTTTCCCCACCCGGTGCGTGCTGCTCGACAATGCGCACCACCAGGTCGGCAAAGCCCTCCTCGGCGGTCCCGATCACCTTGATCGGATAGCGGCAGGGAAATTCGATGCGTGGGGCATCAGCGGGCTTATCGGTCATCACAGGCTCCTGCAGACTCAGTTGAACAGACCAAGGAAAAACAGCTTGATGCTGTCCCATAGGCGACCGAAGAAGCCGGCCTGCTCGACATTGGCCAAGGCAACAAGCGGCGCGGTATGAATCACCTCACCCTCAAGACGGACTACCACCTCGCCGAGCACGTCACCACTGACGATGGGCGCCCTGATTTGCCCATTCAGGCTAATGCCCGCATCGAGTTTTTCCGCCTGGCCACGTGGCAAGGTCAGCATCAACCCATCCGCCAGGCCAACTGGCACCTGATCATTGACGCCCGCCCAAACGCGCGCACTGGAAAGCACCTGACCTGGCTGGTAAAACGCCTTGGTTTCAAAGAAACGAAAGCCCCAGGTAAGCAATTTTTGCGTTTCCGCTGTGCGCACTGCATCACTGCTGGTGCCCATGACCACAGAAATCAGGCGCATGCCGTCGCGCTCGGCCGAGGCCACCAGACAGTAGCCCGCGGCTTCGGTATGCCCGGTTTTCAGACCATCGACACTGGAGTCACGCCACAGCATGCGATTGCGGTTGCTCTGGGTAATACCGTTCCAGACGAATTCCTTTTCCTTGTAAATCGGGTAGTACTCACGATCATCACGGATAATCGCCTGGGCCAGAATCGCCATATCACGGGCGGTGGAATACAGATTGTCATCCGGCCAACCGGTGGCATTGGTGAAGTTGGTATTATCCATTCCAAGTCGCGCAGCATGGCTGTTCATCATATCGGCGAAAGCGCCTTCGCTGCCGGCAATATGCTCTGCCATGGCGATACTGGCGTCGTTGCCAGACTGAATGATGATGCCACGCTTGAGGTCTATGAAGGGCACACGGTCACCGACCTCGATAAACATTTTCGAACCGCCCTTGCGCCAGGCCTCCTCGCTGACCAGCACCTCATCCTGCTCGCTGATCCGACCCTCGATCAATTCAAGGCTACCGATGTAGCTGGTCATAAGTTTGACCAGGCTGGCTGGCGGCAGGCGCTCGTCAGCATTGTGCTCGACCAGAATGGCGCCGCTGTTGGCATCCATCAAAATGTAACTGGAGGCGGCAATCTGCGGTGGTGCCGCCATGATCTGCGGATTAGCGGCAGGCGCTGGCGGTGCCGGCCTCGGAGCCTGCGCATGACTGAAAGCGGCATAAACCAGCGTGACGGAAAACAACAGGGTTTGGGGCAATTTGTTGAACATGGTGCTCACTGTCTTGGGTGTGAAAATTGAGTTATGAAAAAGGCCGCCAGCTTATTGGGCCGGTACCAGAGCCGGGTTACCCAGATTGGCTGCACGCAGACTATCGATCAAACGCTGCGCCTCGGCGTGGCTGGACAACGGACCCACACGGACCCGATGCAAGGTCTGGGCATTCTGCTGTACCGGGCTGATAAACACCGGATCGTTCAATCTGGCTTGCAATTGACTGCGCAGTTGCGCCGCAGACTGTTCGGAAGCAAAGGCACCGACCTGCAGGTAATAACCCGCACTGACGGGTGTCGGGGCCGAACTGGCGGCGTCAGCCGTGACCAGATAGCCCGGATTCTGTTGTTGCTGCCAGGCTACCGGGTCAATACCTTCGACCCGTACCCGCGCTGTTCCGCGCTCGGCAAAGCCCAGCTTCTTGGCCGCTGCATAGGACAAATCGATAATACGGTCGGAATAGAATGGACCACGGTCATTGACACGCAAAACCACCTGCAAGCCGTTCTCCAGATTGGTGACTTGCACATAGGTCGGCAATGGCAAGGTCTTGTGCGCTGCCGTCATGCCATACAGGTCATACACCTCACCATTGGCCGTATGCTGCCCATGGAACTTGGTGCCATACCAGGAAGCTTCACCTTCCTCGCGGTAACGTCGCCCATCCTGCATCGGCTCATAGCGCCGTCCCAGCACCGTATAGGGCGATGCCTTGTAGGGACCATTGTGCGGTGTCGGCACTGCATCAGGAATGCTTGACACATCAACATGGTACTGCGGTGCACCATCAACCGACGGCCGAACAGCCGGCACATGAGGGGCACTCGCTCCGACTGAGGGTGTCACCGGCGCAGAGGAACAGGCCGTCAATAGCACGGCCAACAGCAGGGCGGAACAAGCACCGCAGGCCTTACTGAGCATGTTTTTCCCTCTCTTCGCGGATCAGGTCAGCCAATTGATGTACCACCATCGCATACATCACACTGCGATTGTAGCGGGTGATCACATACAGGTTATCCAGGCCGAGCCAGTACTGCATCTGATCACCTGCATCAAATTCGTATGCCATGACCTCTAAGGTATCCTCCAACTGCGCTGCAGGCTGCCAACCCAGGGCGCGAAGCTCAGCTACTGCTCGACGCGCCTCGAGTCCCTGCTCGAGGGTCAGTCCCTCGGTAAAGCGCTCACCACTGACCGCAGCCGGTACGGCAACCCCAGCCCCTGCTTGCCATTTATGTTCGCGGAAGTAGTTGGCTACGCTACCAATGGCATCAACCGGGTTGTTCCAGATATCAACCTTGCCATCACTGTCAAAATCCACGGCAAAGGCCTGGTAACTGCTGGGAATGAACTGGGGGAAACCCATGGCTCCTGCATAGGAGCCGGTCAATGTCAGCGGATCCATCTGCTGCTCACGGGTCAGCACCAGAAAGGACTTGAGTTGGCGCCGGAAAAAATCGGCCCGCGGCGGGTAGTCGAAACCCAGGGTTGTCAGCGCATCAATGACCCGGTGCCCGCCTTTGTTACCACCATAGAAGGTTTCCACGCCAATGATCGAGACAATGATTTCTGCCTCTACACCGTATTCCTGCTCGGCACGCGCCAGTGCCTCGGCGTGCTCATCCCAAAAGGCCAGCCCACGCTCGATTCGCTGCTGAGTGATGAAGATAGCCCGGTACTCGTGCCAGGGTCTGACTCGCTCAGCCGGAGTAGAGATCGCAGTCAGAATTGAATCCTTACGCTCAGCATCGGCCAGCAAGGTCTGCACATAGGCGGGGGCAAAGCCGTGTTCGGCTTGCATCTCATCAATAAAGGGCTGTACCGCCGGATGTTCAAGGGTGTAATTCACCGCCAATAGAACCGGACTGAAGAGACCAAAGAGTGCAGCAATAGCACCTTGACGACATACAGTTGAAAAGCTGACAGGCATTTTTATTCCCATAATTGGCAGTAGCGAGGGGGTTAAGAGGCTCATCCCTGGAGCATCCATTTGCGGTGCGTCTGTATTGACATGAGAATGCCAAACCCGGACAACAGAGTGACTAACGACGTACCGCCATAACTGATCAATGGCAAGGGTACCCCGACCACAGGCAACAGACCACTGACCATGCCAATATTCACCAGCACATAGATAAAGAAGGTCAGCGTTACGCTGCCGGCCAGCAATTTGCTGAAGGTATCCTGAGCTTGCAGGGTGATGACCATGCCGCGGGCAATGATCAACAGATAAACCACCAGCAGCAGACACACGCCAACCAGGCCGAACTCCTCTGCCAACACGGCAATAATGAAATCAGTATGGCCCTCAGGAAGAAAGTCCAGGTGTGACTGAGTACCCTGTAGCCAACCCTTGCCAAACACGCCACCTGAACCGATCGCCGCCTTGGACTGAATGATATTCCAACCCGCACCCAGCGGATCGCTCTCCGGGTTGATAAAGGTCAGTACGCGTTGTTTCTGGTAGGCATGCAGGACAAAAAACCACATGACCGTTGCCAACGGCGCCAGCATGACCAGCGCACCAAGAATATATCGCCAGCGCAAACCCGCCAGCAGCAAGGCAAACAGGCCTGCCAGTGCCACCAGCAGAGAGGTACCCAAATCCGGCTGTTTCAGGATCAGGACCACCGGCAGCAAAATGATTGCCATACTGGCGCAGACGTACTTGAAACTCGGCGGCAATGGTCGTCTGGCCAGGTACCAGGCAACACTCATGGGCATGACCAGCTTCATGATCTCCGAGGGCTGAAAACGCATGAGGCCCGGAATGGTCAGCCAGCGTTGCGCACCCTTGGCCTCGGTGCCCACCAGCAACACCGCCAGCAAGAGTAATACACAGCCTATGTAGGCCACTGGAACCCAGCGCGCCATAAAACGTGGTTGGAACTGGGCGATGATCAACATCACCGCCAGGCCAACACAATAGGCCGCCCCCTGGCGATACAACAACGCCATGTTCCGGCCACTGGCCGAATAGAGAATAAAACTGGCCACCGCAGCCAGGACCAGAATCAACAAGAGCAACCAGGGGTCAACATGGATGCGCTGCCAGAACGGGGTGCGGCGCTGCAGGCCAACACGCGCATTCGCGGCGTTACCAAACAAGGCTTTCATGGCATGGCCTCTTCAATGAAACCAACTGGCTCCGGGTCGGGCAACAACCATGCGTCAAATACCGCCCTGGCAACCGGCGCAGCAACCCGCCCGCCTGACTCACCATTTTCGACCATGACGGCAATCGCAATCCTGGGATCGTCGACCGGGGCAAAACCAACAAACAGGGCATGGTCGCGGTGACGTTCCTGCAATGCCTGCGAGTCATAACGCTCACCCTGGGCGATAGCCACAACCTGTGCGGTACCGGTTTTGCCAGCCATACGATAAGGCGCATTCAGGGCTGAATTACGTGCAGTTCCATGCTGAGCATGCATGACATCCTCCAGCGCATCGATGATGAACTGCCAGTCATCCGGATTGCCCAACTGGATATCCGCCGGGGTATCCGCCTCGTCCGGCAGTTGTCCATCAGCATGCATGAGCATTCGTGGTCTGTGCCAGACACCCCGGTTGGCGATCAGAGAAATGGATTGTGCCAGTTGCAGGGGCGACGTCAGCATATAGCCCTGACCGATGCCGGTGATCAGGGTTTCACCCGGGTACCAGGGTTCGCGCCGTGCATTGCGCTTCCACTCACGCGAAGGCATCAGGCCCGGAGACTCCTCGAACATGTCAATGGATACCCGGGTGCCGAGTCCAAAGCGCGACATATAGTCATGCAGGCGGTCGATGCCCAGCTTATGCGCCAGATCATAGAAATAGGTGTCATTCGAACGGGCAATCGAATAGCGCATATCCACCCAGCCATCGCCGGAGCGGTTCCAGTTGCGGTAACGGTGGCTGTGATTGGGAAGCTGGTAGAAACCGGGATCATAGACCCGGCTGGTGCGTGTCGTGACGCCCGCATCCAGCCCCGCCAGTGCAACGATTTGCTTGATGGTCGAGCCCGGCGGGTACAAGCCGCGCAATACCCGGTTGAACAGCGGCTGATCCAGGGAGTCACGCAGATTGCCGTAGTCGACATGACTGATACCGGTGACAAACAGATTGGGATTGAAGCCCGGCTGGCTGACAAAGGCCAGCACCCCGCCGCTGCTCGGCTCGATGGCAATAACGGCACCGCGCCGATTACCCAGCGCATGCTCGGCTACGGCCTGTAACCGACTATCCAGATGCAAGGTCAGGTCTTTGCCGGGTAGCGGGTCAGTGCGTTTGAGTACGCGTAACACGCGACCACGGGCATTGGTTTCAACCTCTTCATAGCCGACCGTGCCATGCAGCAGCTCTTCATAGTAACGCTCGATACCCGTCTTGCCGATATAGTGCGTACCGGCATAGGCCACCTGGTCAATACGCGTCATCTCCTGCTCATTGATCCGCCCGACATAACCCACGGCGTGAGCAAAGTGCTCAGCCAACGGATAGTAGCGGACAAAGCTGGCCTGCACTTCAACGCCTGGCAAACGAAACTGGTTAACCGCCAGTTGGGCAATTTGCTCGTCACTGAGACCAAACATGACGGGCACCGATTCGAAAGGCCGGCGGCCCTGGCTCAGACGGCGTTCCGCACGCTCACGCTCCTCGGCGGTCAAGCCCAGTATGCTACCCAGCAGATCAAAGGTTTGTTGCAGGTCAGGTGCCCGCTCACGGGTGATGTTCAGACTGAAACTGGGGCGGTTTTCGGCCAACACCACACCATTACGATCGTAGATCCGCCCGCGGCCGGGCGGAACCGGCTGCACATGCACGCGGTTGTTCTCCGACAGCGTCGAGTGATATTCGTACTGCACTACCTGCAGGTAGTACATGCGCGCAATGAGCACACCCACCAGCATCATGACCACGGCAGCAGCCAAAGCCACTCGACGCTGGACGACCCGGGCATCGTTGGAGTGATCTTTAAGCTGAATGGGTCTGGCCATGACTCACTTGTGGTAGGGGTGACGGTTTAGGATAGTCCAGGCTCTATAGAGCTGTTCAGCCAGCAGAATTCGGACCAGGGGATGGGGCAAGGTCAGGGCTGACAGTGACCAGCGCTGATCACTCCGCGCCAGCACCTCGGAAGCCAGTCCCTCAGGGCCTCCGACCATCAGATTGACAGTGCGGGCATCCAGCCGCCAGTTTTCCAGTTGTTCGGCCAGGACTTCAGTCGACCAGTTACGGCCATTGACCTCGAGGGTGACAATTCGTTCCCCAGGCTGTGTTGCCGCAAGCATCTGCTCACCTTCTCGGCGCATCAGTCGGGCAATATCAGCATTCTTGCCACGTGTGGTCAGCGGTATTTCCACCAGTTCGACCGGCAGATCAGGGGGCATGCGCTTGGCATACTCGCTATAGCCCTGCTCTACCCATTGCGGCATGCGTGAGGCCACACTGATCAGCCGAATACGCAAGCCAGCTTACTCTTCGATCGGTTTTTGCTGCTGTGCGCGGCGCGATTCGGCACTCTGCCAAAGGCGCTCAAGATCATAGAACTGACGGGTTGCCGGCTGCATGATGTGTACGATGATATCGCCCAGATCAACCAATACCCACTCGCCGGAATCCTTGCCCTCGACACCCAGAGGACGGCATCCGGACTCCTTGGCCTTTTCCACCACGGTATCGCTAAGGGCACTGACCTGACGGCTGGAACTGCCACTGGCAATAATCATGAAATCAGTCACGCTGGTCAGTTCGCGAACATCGATGCGCACCACATCCTTGGCCTTGAGTTCGTCCAGTGCGTCTTCCACTACCTTGAGAAGGTCTTCAATCTGCATAATCGGGTTTAAATCCTAGGTTGTCAGGGCCGGTATAGGCCATGGGTTTCAATATAGTCAAGCACGGCATCCGGCAAAAGAAAGCGCGCCGAGCGACCGGCGCTCAGCAAGCCTCGAATTTGCGTGGCAGAAATAGCCAGGGGCGTCTGGGACAGACAGATAATCTGCCCATGCGCCGCCAGATCATCCGTCACCGTCACACTGCGCGCTGCCATCAGGTTCTTCAGCGCTTCCGGTAGTTCAGAGTCCTGCTCAGGGCGCTGCAAAACCACCAGACTGGCCAACTGCAGCAGTGACTCCCAGCGATGCCAATTGGGCAGCCCGCAAAAGGCATCCCAGCCGAGGATCAAAAACAGCACCACGTTCTCACCCAGCTCGGCACGCAGGGACTCCAGCGTGTCGGCCGTGTACGACAACTGCTCTCGACGCAATTCGCAGTCATCGACGATAAAGCCAGCGCACCTGTCCACCGCCAGTTGAAGCATGGCCAGACGGGCTTCGGCACTGGCGCCGGGCTGCGGACGGTGCGGCGGTCTGGCACTGGGGATCAGACGCAACTCATCCAGGCCAAGCAGATCACGCACTTCCACTGCACTGCGCAAATGACCATGGTGCACCGGATCAAAGGTCCCGCCCAGCAAACCGATCCGCCGCATCATAGGGGTATCACTGACGGATGTGTCCGTCGCCAAAGACGACATACTTCTCGCTGGTCAGGCCTTCCAGTCCGACCGGACCACGGGCGTGAATCTTGTCGGTGGAAATACCGATCTCGGCACCCAGACCATATTCGAAGCCGTCAGCAAAACGCGTCGAGGCATTGATCATCACCGAGCTGGAGTCGACTTCGGCAATAAAGCGTCGGGCCCGAGTGTAATCCTCGGAGACCATGGCGTCGGTGTGCTGTGAACTGAAATCATTGATGTGCTCGATAGCTGCATCCATGTCGTCGACAATGCGTATCGACAAAATCGGCGCCAGATACTCGGTCGACCAGTCTTCTTCGCTGGCCGGCAAGGCCGCAGGCAGAATCGCACAGGTAGCGGGACAGCCGCGCAATTCGACCCCCTTCTCGACATAGAGCGCAGCCATGCCTGGCAGGAAAGCGGCAGCCACGGCACGATGCACCAGCAAGGTCTCCATGGCATTACAGACGCCATAACGATGGGTCTTGGCATTCAGGCAGATGGCCTCGGCCTTGACCAGATCCGCACGATCATCCACGTAGACATGGCAGATACCATCCAGATGCTTGATCACCGGCACCCGGGCATCACGGCTGATGCGTTCGATCAGACCCTTGCCGCCGCGTGGCACAATCACGTCGACATACTCAGGCATGCTGATCAGTGTGCCGACCGCCGCACGGTCAGTGGTCTCTACTACCTGCACGACTTCGGCCGGCAGCCCCGCAACATCCAGCCCCTGACGTATGCAGGCGGCGATGGCACGGTTGGAGTGAATGGACTCGGAGCCGCCGCGCAGAATGCAGGCATTGCCGGATTTCAGGCATAAACTGGCAGCCTCGACCGTCACATTCGGTCGCGACTCGTAAATAATGCCGATAACACCCAGGGGCACACGCATCTTGCCGACCTGAATACCCGACGGCATAAAATTCATGTCACGGATCGCACCTACCGGATCGGGTAGCGCGGCAACCTGGCGCAACCCCTCAACCATGGCATCCAGGCGGGCAGGCGTCAGGGCCAGGCGATCGAGCATGGCCGCATCCAGACCGTTCTCACGACCAGCCTGAAGATCAAGCTGATTGGCATCAAGCAGCGCCGGGCGCGCCGCATCAATAGCCTCGGCTGTCGCCAGCAAAGCACTATTTTTGACATTGGTAGAGGCCCTGGCGATAACACGCGATGCCGTTCGCGCTGCACGCCCAAGGCCCAGCATATACTCGTTTACCTGTTCACTGCCCATGCCCGCACCTGATACCCATCGTTGAACCAAGTTGCGCATTATAACTGTCCCTCCCGGTACTGGACAGGGCGCAACTGCTATGATCGAGATTATCTTTGACCGGGTAACCTTCTGGAATCATCCAGCGCAGACTCGAGCCACAGGCCGGACTGCCAACAGCGTAGGAAAAACCTGATAGATGGAGAGCTTGCTGACCGGCGGTCTCATGGACTGGCTGGGCGCCCACCAACAATGGCTGGGATTGGCCATTTTCCTGATTGCCCTGCTTGAGTCCCTGGCAATAGCCGGCTTGCTGGTGCCCGGCATTGTCCTGCTGCTGGCAACCACAGCCATGGCCGGCAGCAGCGGCATGCCACTCTCAACCGTGCTGGCCGCTGCCTTTGCCGGTGCGGTGATAGGCGACCTGATGAGCTTTGCCCTGGGCCGTCTGTTTCACCAGGACATCAAACGCTTACGCCTGTTCAAACGGCACCCCCAGTGGATTCAGCGCGGCGAAGCCTTTTTCCAACGGCACGGCATGCTGAGCATTTTACTCGGACGCTTTATCGGCCCGATCAGGCCGATCATCCCCATGGTGGCTGGCATGTTCGACATGCCCACCGGGCGCTTTGTAGCGATCAATCTGCTCTCTGCGATAGCCTGGGCCCCGGCTTATGTGCTGCCCGGCTTTCTGGCCGGACAGGCTACCAAGTGGCCGGTACCCGAACACTTCTGGCTGCAGGCATTCGGGCTGCTGAGCGCCAGCGCCTTGCTGCTCACGGCACTGATACTCATCTTAAGGCTGCAAACGCGCTGGAGCTCTCTGGTCGCAGCCATGCTTTGCCTGTGCGCACTGGCTGGCATGAATCTTCTCGAGGGCCATCTGCACGTTGTTGCACTGACCTTCACCCAGTGGCTGCAAGCCCATCAATGGCCCTTTGTCCTGGCGCTTCTGCCATTGGCCAGCCCGGTATTTCCCGTCGTCGTTCTCTTACTGGCACTGGTCAGTCTGCTGCAGGCCAAACAGCTCCGACTGATGTCCATGCCCCTGTGCGCCTGCCTGATGACCAGTCTGACTGGTCTGTCAGTGGGGCTTGAGATGATCACTCTGTCAGCCTCAATCGCCGTCAGCCTGAATATCAGCTTGCTGGTATTGATCAATCGAGGCTTCGACTTCTGGACTCGGGTGGGCTGGATGACGGCGGCCATCCCTCTGGCGGGGCTGATTATCATTCTTCTGGCGAAGCTGGGCACCCCGCTTATTACACTGCTGAATCTCGGTCTGGTCAGCATAACGGCAGCCTTGCTCAGCGTCTGGATGGTCGAGCGTGCCTTTGCTCTGCCCACGCTGACCAACAGCTTGCGCACCAGCCTTTTGCTGCTGCCACTACTTGCCTGGTCAAGCCTGCATCTGTTCTAGCCAGTCATTAATCAACTCCAGGCGCAAAGCGGCAGAATCAGTGGCCAGCAGAGCGACCTTCTGATCAAGATCAAAGGGCAGCAAAAAGGCCAGCTGGTAGCCCAGCCGTTGCTGACTGCCTGCCACCGGGGGCAACCCCAGCCCCTCAGCCAAGGGGTGCTCCATCAGCGTCCCATGTAGCGTCATGAGATCGTCATGCTGATCATCCAGCGGCGCATCAGGTGCCTCGGGCAACCAGTCAGGCACACCCCTGACCAAACCATCTGCGGCCACCTCGGCAGCACGGATACGGGCACGCCGCCCGCCCTTGACGCGAATGCCAAGCAGTCCATTGTCGCGCTGCTGCCAATCAACAATCAGCGCCTCACAGCCAATGGCACTGAAACGCAAGTCACCATTGCCGACCTCAGGACCGGTATCCAGCGGCACAATCAGGAAGTCTTCGCCCTGTTTGAAGCTGCGACTGACCATATCCAGATAACGCGCCTCGAAGATCTGCAAGTCCATCACGCAATCAGGCAGCAAAATACTTTTCAATGGAAACAGCGCACAGGTGTCATTCATGCTTACCCCTAATCTGCAGTCAGTGCATTCAGCTAACCTATTTAGGCACACTGGCAATTGACCTGGCCAGCCAGCCTTGCAACCATGGCAAAAATTAGGAACCTGTGTCTATATTTCAACAGGCATTCATTGTGAGTGCTCGTTTCACGCAGCCCTCAGGGCAAACAACAATAGCGCCATGGAGATCGCCATGACATCAGCCGTACCCGCATCCGAACTGTCCTCCTTCATTGGCAAGGACATGGGCCATTCCGAGTGGATGACCATCGACCAGCAACGCGTCAACCAGTTTGCCGAATGCACTGGAGACCACCAGTTCATTCATATCGATGAAGAAAAAGCCAAGCAAACGCCCTTTGGCGGCACCATTGCCCACGGTTTTTTGTCGCTGTCGCTGCTGCCTGTGCTGTCAGCCGGACTGCTGATTCGCCCCCAGGGACTGAAGATGGCCGTCAACTATGGTCTGGACAGCGTGCGCTTTATTCAGCCAGTGCGCGTCGGCTCCCGGGTACGTCTGCAGGTAACCGTTATTGACGTTACCGAGAAGAACCCGGGACAGTGGCTGGTCAAGGCCCGCTCGACGCTGGAGATTGAAGGCAGCCCGAAACCTGCCTTTATCGCCGAAGGTCTTACCCTGTACTTCGTCTGAACCATCTGCTGGCCCCGTTTAGCGCGGGGCCAGCAACTGACCTCCCGCAGCACAGACATTCCCCATCATCTGCTCAAGGGATCAACTGGCGCTGCGGACAACTACTCCCCCCAACGTGCCAGGAGCTTTTGCTCAATACCCAGCTGATTGAGGATACGAGCGACGATAAAGTCGACCAGATCCTCTATTGCGGTCGGCTTGTGATAGAAGCCCGGACTGGCCGGCAAAATCACCGCGCCCATGCGACTGAGTGTCAGCATGTTTTCCAGATGAATGGTCGAGAACGGCGCCTCGCGCGGCACCAATATCAATTGCCGACGCTCCTTCAAGGCTACGTCGGCGGCGCGCTCGATCAGATTGTTGCTGGCCCCCGTGGCAATGGCCGACAGGGTCCCGGTCGAACAAGGGCAAACCACCATCGCTGCTGGCGCACCAGAGCCTGAGGCTACCGGTGACATCCAGTCCTGCTTGCCATACACGCGAATCTGTCCCGGCTGCGCCTGAAACTGCTCGGTCAGGTAGGTTTCCATGGCCTGGGGCTTGGGCGGCAGCTGCCAGTCGGTTTCTGTTGCCGCAACCAGCATGGCCGCCTGCGACATGAGAAAGGACACCTCAACCTCAGCCTTGACCAGACACTCGAGCAGGCGCATGGCGTACTGCACACCCGAGGCGCCGGTGACGGCCAGAGTAACCCTCCGCACCTCAGCCATGTTGCGCCTCCAGAGCCTGAACCAGCTTGCCATGGATACCGGCAAAGCCGCCATTACTCATGATCACGATACGAGTCCCCGGCTGACTGCGCGTCAGAGCCTGCTGGATTACCGCATCAATTGAACTCAGTACCACAGCCGGAACCGGGCTGGCTTGCACAACGGCGTCCAGCGACCAGTCCAGCCCCTCTGGCTGATACCAGATCACTTCTGTGGCATCACGCACACTGGCGGGCAAGGCCGACATATGACTACCCAGGCGCATGGTATTGGAGCGCGGCTCGATAATGGCCAGCAAAGGTGCATCGCCGATTTGCGCTCGCAACCCGGCCAGCGTGGTCGCGATGGCGGTGGGATGGTGAGCAAAGTCATCGTAGACCTTGATATTGTTGACGTCGGCAATCAGCTCCATGCGCCGTTTGACACTGGCAAAACGCCCCAGTGCAGCAATACCCTGAGCGGGCGTTACCCCGACATGACGCGCCGCCGCCAGCGCCACCAGGGCATTGGCCACGCTGTGCGCACCGGTTTGCTGCCACTCGACTCGGCCCTGCAGTTCGCCACCCAACAGCACATCAAAGCAGGAACCATCTTCAGTCAGCAGACGCGCCTGCCAGTCGCCGTTGTCGCCGGTAGTTTGGCAAGGCGTCCAGCAGCCCATGCCGAGCACCCGCTGCAAAGCAGCATCAGCCTGCGGATGGATAATCAGCCCGGAACCCGGCACAGTCCGGACCAGATGATGAAATTGCCGTTCGATAGCCGCCAGATCAGGGAAAATATCCGCATGATCAAACTCAAGATTGTTCAGAATGGCGGTACGCGGACGGTAATGCACAAACTTTGAGCGCTTATCAAAGAAGGCACTGTCGTATTCATCGGCCTCCACCACAAAAAACGGGGTCTCACCCAGCCGCGCTGACAAGCCGAAGTTTTGCGGCACACCGCCGATCAGAAAGCCCGGCGCCATTCCGGCCGATTCGAGCACCCAGGCCAGCAGGCTGGCGGTGGTGGTTTTGCCGTGGGTGCCCGCCACGGCCAGGACCCAGCGTCCCTGCAGCACATGGTCGGCCAGCCACTGCGGCCCTGATACATAGGGGATACCCTGATCAAGGACATACTCGACCGCGGGATTGCCGCGCGACAGCGCGTTGCCAATAACTACCAGGTCCGGCGCAGGTTGCATGTGTTCTGGCTTGTAGCCTTCCATCAGGCCGATACCCTGGGACTCGAGCTGGGTACTCATGGGCGGATAGACGTTGGCGTCCGAGCCGGTAACAGTGTGTCCCAGCTCGCGTGCCAGCAATGCCAGTGAGCCCATAAAAGTGCCACAGATACCCAGAATGTGCAGATGCATTCAATGTCCTTGAAGAAACGTACGATCATGACTAACGAGACAAAAGCCGTTAACGGCTTCTGTTGCTCACTGTACCGGGCAAGCCTGTCAGTTGCGGCCCCGGGAAGCCGCCGCATCAGGCCCACGATACTACACGTCCGCCCAACGGCCATGCAAAGCAGAGATGTTTCGGCTATGATGCGCGGCATTGGCCACGGGGTTGTTACGCGTTATTTCACAACCACACTGCAGGCAGCATCTCTCCCCTTCAGCTTTGAGAACATGGAGTCATCATGACCATCAAAAATGCTTTCTACGCCCAGTCCGGTGGCGTGACCGCCGTTATCAATGCCTCTGCTGCCGGGGTGATTGAAACCGCACGCCAGCACCCTGATAAAATCGGCACTGTCTACGCCGGGCGTAATGGCATTATTGGCGCCCTGACCGAAGAGCTGATTGATACCAGCCTGGTGTCTGCCGAGGACATTGCCGCCCTGCGCCATACGCCCTCTGGCGCCTTTGGCTCCTGTCGCTACAAGCTCAAGAGCCTGGAAGCCAACCGTGCCGAGTATGAGCGCCTGATCGAGGTGTTCAAGGCCCATGACATTGGCTACTTTTTCTACAACGGTGGCGGCGACTCGGCCGACACCTGCCTCAAGGTATCGCAGTTGGCGGAAACCATGGGCTACCCGATCCAGGCGATCCATGTTCCCAAGACCGTAGACAATGATCTGCCCATCACCGACTGCTGCCCGGGCTTTGGCTCGGTAGCCAAGTATGTGGCCACCTCGATCCGCGAAGCCGGCTTTGATGTCGCCTCCATGGCCGCCACCTCGACCAAGGTGTTCATTCTTGAAGTCATGGGCCGGCATGCCGGCTGGATTACCGCCGCCTGCGGCCTGGCCAGTGAAGCTGAGGGCCAGCCGCCGCACATTCTGTTGTTCCCTGAAGTGAAATTCGATCAGCCGGCTTTCCTGGCCCGCGTTGAGCATTGCGTGAAAACCTATGGTTACTGCGTCATCGGCGTTTCCGAGGGGATCAAGAACAGTGACGGCAAGTTCCTATCCGAATCAGGCCTGACCGATGCCTTCGGTCATGCCCAACTCGGCGGCGTGGCCCCGACCATTGCCAAGCTGGTCAAGGACGAGCTTGGCTACAAGTATCACTGGGCCGTGGCTGATTACCTGCAACGCGCCGCCCGCCACATTGCCTCCAAGGTGGATGTCGAGCAGGCCTACGCCCTGGGCCAGGCTGCGGTTCGTATCGCCCTGGAGGGCAAGAACGCGATCATGCCCGCCATTCGCCGCCTGGCCGACGAGCCCTACCAATGGGACATCATGGAAGCACCGCTGAAAGACGTGGCCAACGTGGAGAAATTCATGCCTGCGGACTTTATCAGCGCCGATGGCTTTCATATTACTGAGGCCTGCCGCCGTTATCTGTCGCCCCTGATCCAGGGCGAAGACCTGCCGCCTTTTCGCAACGGTTTGCCGGACTACGTGCGCCTCACGCACCAACTGGTGCCGCGCAAGCTGCCGGAATTCAAGATCTGAGCCAACAGAACGGAAAACCCGCCTTTCAGGCGGGTTTTTTATGCGCAGCGATTGAAGATTTAAGCCTGCTGGGGCAGGATGATGTTATCTGACCCGAAAAAACCTTCGGGGCATAATCTGACTATTCATGGGGTATCAGTATGCGCATTGTACAGGCCGACTTAAGTCGATTGGACGAAGTTACGCCACTGTTTATCAAGTACCGAGAGTTTTATGGGCAACTGCCCAAGCCCGAGGCATCCAGACGTTTTCTGGAAGACCGTCTGACCCATGAGCAGGCGGTCATTCTGGTCGCCGAAGACGAAGACAGCGGTAAAGTACTGGGCTTCTGCCAGTTTATCCCGAGCTTTTCCGCCTTGACCCTGTCCCCGAGCTGGGTACTCAAGGGCATCTATGTGATCGAGGAAGCTCGCCGTCAACTGGTAGCCGACAAGCTGATCAACCAGGCCAAGGTCATGGCCAAGGCCCAGGGCATTCAACGCATGACGGTGATGACCGGAGAAAACAACACCACGGCCCACAGCCTGTACCGCTCACTGGGCTTCTCCGACGATGCAGAATTCCACTACTTTGCTCTGAAGCTCTGAAGCTCTGAAGCCTGCCGCATAGCCAGTAGTAATATTGTGCAAGGGTGCATGGCCAGCCGTGCTCTTGTCCTGAAAACCCGCTTTGTCTGCCCGGCAGCCCGAAAACGGCTGCCAGGTTACTACGACCATAGTTTTAGCGGTTTTGCTTGGTATCCAAGCCCCAAGCGCCTATAATCCCGCCCGTTCATTTCACATGCCCGAATCAGGTAACCCATGAGCTACGACCAGATCCCCGCAGGCAAAGACGTTCCTAACGACATTTATGTCGCTATCGAAATTCCGGCCAATCATGCGCCCATCAAGTACGAAATCGACAAGGACAGCAACACGCTGTTCGTCGACCGCTTTATGGCTACGCCCATGTTTTATCCTGCCAACTACGGGTTCATTCCCAACACCCTGGCTGATGATGGCGACCCGCTGGATGTTCTGGTAGTCACACCCCATCCCGTCTCACCCGGCGCTGTCATTCGTTGCCGCCCGGTTGGCGTTCTGCACATGACCGACGACGGTGGTGGAGATGCGAAGCTGATCGCCGTCCCGCATGACAAGCTGAGCGCACTGTATCGCGACATCAAGGAATATACCGACTTGCCTGAGTTGCTCATCCAACAGATCCAGCATTTCTTTGAAAACTACAAAGACCTGGAACCTGGCAAATGGGTCAAGATTGACCGCTGGGGCAACGCTGACGAAGCCCGTGCGGAAATTGTTAAGGCAGTAAACGCTTACCAAAAATAAGTGTTTTGCCCCCGTAAAAGCCGGCCACAAGCTGGCTTTTTTTATGCCCGCAGTTCACCCTCACTGCTACTACCCTCTGCCAGTCAGTCAAAACCATGAGCGACCGTTACTTCGATCATATGGGTGCGCACTTCGCGCACAAGATCTACAGCAGCACCAAAGGCAGCATTCGGCTGGCCGTATTGACCCGTGATCTGCAGGAGTGGTTGCCGGCCATTTGTGAGCATGACCAGTCATTGCGGGTGCTGGATGCAGGCGCCGGACTGGGACACATGAGCGCCTGGCTAGTGCAGCGGGGCCATAGAGTCACCGTCTGCGAACCCTCTGCCGAGATGCTTGAGGCAGCCCGCCTGCGTCTGGATGGACTGGAATCAAGCTACCCGGTTGAGTACCTGCAATGCGCGCTGCAGGATGTGCCCGCCGACAGCCAATACGACCTGATCATCTGTCATGCGGTGCTCGAGTGGCTGGCTGATCCTGCCGCCGCCATCCAGCACCTGAATCATCTGTGCAGGCCAAGTGGCGCGATTTCATTGGCCTTTTACAACCGTGACGCACTGATTTACAAGAACCTGATCAAGGGTCAGTTCCGCAAGCTGGCCAACAAGCCACTGGCCGGCAGCCGGCGCAGCCTGACGCCACAGCAGCCACTGGACCCCCGGGACGTTCATGGCTGGATAGCCGAAACCGGTCTGACCTGTCAGGCGCAGAGCGGTATTCGCGTGTTTTATGACTACATGCCGGCCGAATATCAGTCTCTTGCAACTGAATCACAGATCATCGAGCATGAGCTGCAATACAGTCGTCACCCTGCCTACCGCGGACTGGGTCGCTATCTGCACTGCTGGCTCAGGCCAAACCAGGCTGATTAGCCACGCATCACGCAATCTCGTCCCGCTTGCTTGGCGCAGTACAAGGCCTGATCGGCGAGATCAATTAGCTCGCCCCCCTCATCCACGTCATCTGCGTGCATGACAGCCGTGCCCAGACTGATAGTGACCTGCAGACGGTGTTCTTCAATAGCAACTCGGTCAGAGCGGATCGCCTGACGTATGCGCTCGGCAATCACCGCGAGCTGATCATGAGAACTGACCAGAGCCAGCACCCCGAACTCCTCCCCGCCAAGCCGAATGGCCAGATCCTGCGGCCGAATGGCGGCACTGAGTCGCTGACCTACTTCGATCAGGACCTCATCACCAACACCATGGCCAAGGTCATCATTGATGGCCTTGAAACGATCAAGGTCGGCGTAGATGAAACCAACCAGCAACTCCTCGCGCTGGGCGCTGCGGACATAGCCAGGCAACATCTGCTGCAAGCCTTCGCGATTCCACAGCTGGGTCAGCGGATCCAGCAGTGCGCGACGACGTGCATCCTTCAGTTCACGCTGCAGCCCCTGCAGGCTCAAGCGCAGTTGCTGGATATTGAACTGGCCGTCAATCAGCCGGGCAAAATCACGCATACTCTGACGCTGCTCATCACTCAACTGCCTCGGACTGCCATCAATCACACAAAAGGTACCCACCCGGTAGCCGTCAGGGCCATGCAAGGGAATGCCCGCATAGAAACGGATGTAGGGTTCACCCTGGACCAGCGGATTGTCCCGGAAACGCGGGTCAAGTCGTGCATCAGGCACCTCCATGATGGCCTCATCCTGGATCGCATGGGCACAAAAGGAAATCTTGCGCGGGGTTTCCGCCAGCGACATGCCGCGCCGCCCCTTGAACCATTGGCGATCACCGTCGAGCAAGGTAACCAGCACCGTTCTGGCTTGAAACAGACGCTGAGCCAGGCGCAAAAGTGCATCAATTTGGGGGTCAGCCGGGGTGTCAACAATATTCAGTTGATCGAGATCCCGCTGCCGCGCAACTTCATCCTCGGGGATTGTCGGTTCTTGCATGATGCACCTTTGATGGGAGGGCCCGGACCGCCTTACCTAAGCTTAGCCTCAAGCTGCAACAATGCTGACAAAACACGCAAGGTATTATCACCCACCTGCGCGCTTGACCTTGAAACCCTTGCCGGCAAGCCAGTCACAGATAAATTCGCTTTTGTCACCCTGGATCTCGATGACCCCGTCCTTGATTCCGCCGCCACAGCCGCATCGGGCCTTGAGCTCCTTGGCCAGGTTCTTGAGATCATCAGCCTTGAGACACAGGCCACTGACCGTAGTCACTGTCTTGCCACCACGGCCCTTGGTCTCACGGCGAACACGGGCGATGCCATCACCCTCGGGAATGGCTGATTGAGCGCAGTTGCACTCGGCAATCGCCCTACGGCATTGCGGGCAGGTACGCCCACTTTCTGTCGAGTAGACAAGACCGCCCAGCCCGGCCAGGCCTTTGCTTGATTTCATCCTGCTCTGATTCCCCCGTTAAAGCCCCGCAAGACGCGACATGGCTTGCAGAGAATCAGGGGTATAGCACTCCCCCTGCCGCTGCCAGGGTAGCTTCGGATCGATCCAGCGCACCGCCAGCACCTCTTCTGGCTGCATGCGTATCGGCCCATCCCAGCAACAACTGAAAACCCCGCCCCATAGCTTGCTTTCAGGCGATTGGTAATAGAAACGTCCATGCGAGCGTAACTGAACATGGGCAATACCCAGCTCTTCTTCCAGCTCGCGCTCTGCACCCTGTCGGTAGCTTTCACCTGCGCCTACCAGACCACCGGCAGCCAGATCCCAGTATCCGGGATACAACCTTTTGTGCTCGGTGCGGCGGTGCATGCATAACAACCCGCTGCTATTGAAGACAAAGATATAGGTGCAGCGGGTGATCAAGCCCTCACGCTGCACCTGTTCACGATTGACGACACCCAGCGGATTATCCCACTCATCAACTTGGATCACCTGCTCACGGGCGGAAGCAGCGAGGTAATCAGCAATCGACTGCGCATCCAAGATCAGCCTTGCTCCAGCAGACGGCGCAGATCGATCAGTGCCGCATTGGCCCGCGACAGATAATTGGCCATGACCAGCGAGTGATTGGCCAGCAGGCCAAAACCACTGCCGTTCAGCACCATGGGACTCCAGAGAGGCTCCTGTGTCGCTTCAAGCTCACGGATGATCTGTTGCAGGCTGGCCTGGGCGTTCTTCTTGACAATGACATCGGCAAAATCGACCTCTACGGCTCGCAGCAGGTGCACCAGCGCCCAGGCTGTGCCACGCGCCTCATAGAACACATCATCGATTTCCAGCCAGGGTGTTTGTTCACGGGGGCGGCTGCCATCCGTTACCGGCGCCTGATCAACACTGGCTGACAAGCGTTGGGACAAGGAACCCATGCGCGTGCTGACATCGCCCATCCAACTGGCCAGATTGTCGGCACGCGGATAAAAATCGGCCTCACCTTGCTGCAGTCGCACGGTGTAGCTGTCCAACGCCTTCAAACCGTCACGATACTCACTTTCGCTGGCCGGCATGGCCCAACTGTCATTATCGAAATGAAAGCGCGGCTCGGCACGGGCGAGATCACGATCTTCAGCCGATTGCGACTGCGAACGCGCCATATCTCGCCGCATGGCCCGGGTCATGTCACGCACCTGGACCAGTACACCAAACTCCCAGGCAGGCATGTTGTCCAGCCAGACACCGGGAGGAGCAATATCATTACTCAAAAAGCCACCGGGCTTGTCCAGCAGCGTTGTCATCAGGCGGCTCAGGGTCTGGGCCGTCAGCTCACCATTGACACTTTGGCTGGACGGCGTCTGCACGCCAAGTGGCTCAAGCCCGGGCTCACGACTCCAGTACCAGCCCAGCAACAAACAGAACAGGATATACAGCACGAAAAGCGCGGCAAGCACCTTGCCGAGCACAGACCGGCCACCTGCGCCACCCGCAGCCCGATAGGGCGCGCGGCCTTCACCCAGTGACCATTTGCCAAGTTTCATTGCCAGATCTCCTTAACCAAGTGTTCCTAGAGCATACCATCTAATAACCAGGGCATCCCTGTATGGCGGTTAAAGGATTGAGACAGAATGCCACTCGGCATTCGGGGGCACAGGGTTTATGATGGCAGCCACTGAGCAACCATGGAATACCCGACCTTGCTGTTACGCCTGACACTGATGATCTGCCTGCTGCTGGCTGGCTACGCCCAAGCCACGCCCTTGTCCAGCCCGGGAGCGAATAGCTCTGGCAGTCTCTTTGGCTCCGTAACCCAGCAACGTTTTCTACCGGTAGACCAGGCTTTCCGCCTGACTCAAACGGAGGTGGACGGCCCGCTGATTCAGTTGCGATTTGATATAGCCCCCGGCTATTACCTGTATCGGCACCGGCTTGCATTCAGGGTTGATGGCGAGCCAAGCCGCATCAGCGAGATCACCCTGCCCGCCGGAGAACAAAAACAGGACGAGTTCTTTGGCGATGTTGAGGTGTATTACAACGCCCTGGACATCACCCTGACCAGTACGGGTCCGATTGCCGGAGCAGAGTTGAGCATCGACTATCAAGGCTGCGCCGATGCAGGCCTGTGCTATCCGCCGGAAACCCTTTCCCTGCGCCTGCCCGGCGAGTCTGCCGCAGCGCCTGCAACACAGGCACCCGATCGCAGCGGTCTGCTGGTTGCCCTGCTGCTGTTTCTGCTGGCCGGTCTGGGCCTGACCTTTACACCCTGCGTACTGCCCATGTTGCCGATTCTTTCCAGCCTGGTGGTTGGTCGTACGGACATTGATCGACCACGGGCGCTGATACTGGCCAGCAGCTACGTACTGGCCATGGCGCTGACCTTCGCCCTGGTGGGCGCCCTGATTGGCCTGTTTGGTGCGGCCCTGAATATCCAGGCACGACTGCAGTCCCCTGTGGTGTTGAGTGTGTTCGCGCTGTTTTTCGTGATTTTTGCCCTGGCGATGTTCGGCTTGTTTGATCTGCGCTTGCCAGCCTTTGTCCGTGAGCCCCTCGAGCGCCTGGGTAGCCGTACCCGCGGCGGCTCCATTCCCGGTGCGGCGGTCATGGGGGCACTCTCAACGCTGGTTGTTTCACCCTGCATTTCCGCACCACTGGCCGGCGCCCTGGTGTATATCAGCACCACCGGCGATGCCCTGGGAGGTGCAGCACGACTGTTCGCCCTGGCTCTTGGCATGGGCCTGCCACTGCTGCTGGTGGCGGTTTTTGGTAACGCGTTGCTGCCCAAATCCGGCGCCTGGATGAACGGCGTCAAACAGCTCTTCGGCTTTGGCCTGCTGGGTGTGGCCATCTGGCTGCTGGAGCGCGCACTGCCGGGTCCGGCGAGCCTGGCCCTGTGGTCTGCCCTGAGCGCTGGTCTGGCCGTCCAGCTGGGTCTGTTTGATCAACATCCGCAAAGCAACCTTGCCCGTCTGGCGCGGGTGCTGGCTTTGTTGGCCGCTTTTTACTCAGCGGCGCTGCTGGCCGGCGCCCTGGCCGGCGGCAACAATCCATTGCAACCCCTTGCCCCGCTGACCGGACAAGCAACCGGTTCGCAACAGGCCGACGGCTATTTTTTCACCGTCTCAGCTCAGTCCGAGTTGGCCGAACGACAGCAACAGGCCAGTCAGCAACAACAACATGCCATAGTCGAGCTGTATGCGGACTGGTGCATCAGTTGCAAACTCATGGAGCGCACCATTCTCGCCGATCCGGAAGTCAGGCGTGACCTGGATCGCATGCAGCGCATCAAATTCGACCTGACCGCCAATACCACCGATCAACGCCAGTGGCTGGACAGCCGGAATCTGTTCGGCCCACCGGCTTTTCTGTTCTACGACCGCAATGGCCAGGAAATAACCGCGTTGCGGCTGGCTGGAGAGGTAAGCAAGGCGGTTTTTCAAGAGCATGCCCGCGCCGCGCTCGAAAGGTAATTTTAAGTCTTTCTGCGGCTATCATGCTGGCATCTGATGGCATTGCACAGGTTCTGGACAGCCACGACGGATTGCGGCAGACTTCACCCATGACTTTCCAGTCACTCGATTACCCAGCCTGTGGACAATAAAAATGGCCAGCATCCTGGTTCTCAACGGACCCAACCTGAACCTGCTCGGCACCCGCGAACCGGGCGTCTATGGCGCCGTCACGCTGGAGCAGATTATCCAGCAGCTACGCGAGTCAGCCAGCCTGCAGGGCCATCATTTGCTGTCACTGCAAAGCAACGCCGAGCACGAACTGATCGAACGCATACATGCCGCACGGGATGAAGCCATCGATTTTATCATCATCAATCCGGCTGCTTTTACTCATACCAGCGTGGCAATACGTGACGCATTGCTGGCGGTGAGCATCCCATTCATCGAAGTGCATTTATCCAATGTGTACAAGCGCGAGCCGTTTCGCCACCACTCCTACTTCTCCGATATCGCCCAAGGCGTGATATGCGGACTGGGAGCCAAGGGCTATCAGCTGGCTCTGGACGCGGCCGTACACCTCATCGAACAAACTGAACAACATTAATCAGCTCTGGAGCGTAACAATCCATGGATATCCGCAAAGTCAAAAAACTCATCGAACTTCTGGAAGAGTCCGGTATCGACGAACTGGAAATTCACGAAGGTGAAGAGTCCGTGCGCATCAGCCGTCACAGCAAACAGATGGCTGCACCGCAGCAGTACTATGCGCCTCAGCCCATGGCCGCGGCACCTGCGCCTGCCGCCGCTCCTGCATCTGCCGCCCCGGCAGCAGAAGCCGCTCCGGCCGAACCGGCCGGTCACCTGGTGCGTTCGCCCATGGTCGGCACCTTCTACCGCTCACCCTCTCCGGCAGCGGGCTCCTTCGTTGAAGTAGGTCATAGCGTCAAGGCCGGTGATGTGCTGTGTATCGTCGAAGCCATGAAGATGATGAACCACATCGAGGCTGACAAGAGCGGTGTGATTCAGGCCATTCTGGTGGATAACGGCCAGCCAGTCGAATTCGATCAACCCCTGTTCAGCATCGCCTGAGCCCGGCCCGGAGGCTTAGATGCAAAAAGTACTGATAGCCAATCGCGGTGAAATTGCCCTGCGCGTCATCCGCGCCTGCAAGGAACTGGGATTGAAGACCGTCGCCGTGCATTCAACCGCCGACCGCGAACTGATGCACTTGGCCCTGGCCGACGAAACCGTCTGTATTGGTCCGCCGAGCGCCAGCGAGTCCTACCTGAACATTCCGGCCATCATTGCCGCCGCCGAGGTGACCGGTGCCGATGGCATCCACCCGGGCTATGGCTTTCTTGCCGAAAATGCCGACTTTGCCGAACAGATCGAGCGCTCCGGCTTCACCTTTATTGGCCCCAGTGCCGATGTGATTCGCCTGATGGGCGACAAGGTGTCGGCCATTGATGCCATGATCAAGGCCGGCGTTCCGACCGTACCGGGCTCCAACGGCCCCTTGCCGGAAGACGAGGCAGAGTGTCTGGCGATCGGCCGTCGCGTCGGCTACCCGGTGATCATCAAGGCCTCGGGTGGTGGTGGTGGACGTGGCATGCGTGTGGTGCATGACGAAGCCGAGCTGATCAAATCGATTCGCCTGACCCGCACCGAGGCCGGCGCTGCATTCGGCAACCCCATGGTTTATCTGGAAAAATTCCTGACCAATCCACGCCATGTGGAAGTCCAGGTGCTGTCCGATGGCCAGGGTCATGCCGTCCATCTGGGTGACCGCGATTGCTCACTGCAGCGTCGGCACCAGAAGATCATCGAGGAAGCACCCGCTCCAGGTATTGATGAAAAGGCCCGAGCCATGGTTCAGGCGCGCTGCGTCAAGGCCTGTATCGACCTGGGCTACCGCGGTGCCGGCACCTTCGAGTTTCTCTACGAAAACGGCGAGTTCTTCTTTATCGAGATGAATACCCGGGTTCAGGTTGAGCATCCGGTCTCCGAAATGGTCACCGGCGTGGATATCGTCAAGGAGCAGATTCTGGTTGCCTCCGGACAGCCGCTGAGCATCACCCAGGATGACGTAGTGATTCGCGGTCACTCCATCGAGTGCCGGATCAACGCCGAAGACCCGAAAACCTTCATGCCCAGCCCAGGTACCGTGACCTTCTTCCATGCCCCGGGTGGTAACGGTGTGCGCGTCGATTCGCATCTGTACAGTGGCTACAAGGTGCCACCGAATTACGATTCGCTGGTCGGCAAGCTGATTACCTACGGTGCGACCCGGGATGAGGCGCTGGCACGCATGCGCAACGCTCTGGACGAACTGGTGGTGGACGGCATCAAGACCAACACGCCGCTGCACCGCGAGCTGGTTCGTGATCCGGGTTTCTGCAAGGGCGGTGTCAACATTCACTACCTTGAGCACAAGCTGGGCATCAAGTAAGCGCCAGTCATAGCGTGCGGACTGTGGTCCACCATTACGGGAGCGACTTGTCGCTCCCGTTGTTTTTCCTGTTGCTTGAAACGCGCAGCCTGCGCTGACAAGCTGTACCAGAGGAATGCCTCCATGCCCTGGCTGCAACTGCGACTGGCCATTACCCCCGATCAGGCTGAGCCGCTGGAAGACATGCTGCTGGCCCTCGATGCAGTATCCGTGACCTTTATGGATGCCGAGGATCAACCGATCTTCGAGCCGGATCTGGGCACCACACCGCTGTGGTCCAATACCCATCTGCTGGCCCTGTTCGAGGCGGACACCAACCGCACGCAACTGCTCGAGAGTCTTCAGGCGCTCTGGCCAGGATCACTACCCGCCCATGAACTGCAGGAGATTGCCGACCAGAACTGGGAACGCAGCTGGATGGAACACTTTCACCCCATGCGCTTTGGTCAGCGCCTGTGGATTGTGCCCAGTTGGCATGCGGCACCAGAACCTGACGCGGTCAATCTGTTGCTCGACCCTGGCCTGGCCTTCGGCACCGGCACCCACCCCACTACCGCGCTTTGCCTGGAGTGGCTGGATGGCCAATCGCTGACCGGCCGGCAGGTGATCGACTTTGGTTGCGGATCAGGCATTCTGGCCATTGCCGCACTGCTGCTGGGCGCTGATCAGGTCGTGGCAACCGACATCGATAGTCAGGCACTGGAAGCCTCGCGTGACAATGCCCAGCGCAACCAGATTGCCGATAGCAAACTGACCCTCTTTTTACCGGAAGACATGCCACGCCATGCCGCCGATGTAGTAGTCGCCAACATACTCGCCGGACCACTGGTCAAGCTGGCCGAGGAACTGACCGCACTGGTCAAACCAGGCGGTTTGATTGCCTTGTCCGGCATACTGGCCGAACAGACTGAAGACATCCTTGCCGCGTACCGGGAGCACTTCGAACTGGACCCGGTTGCAGAGCGTGATGGCTGGATCAGAATCAGCGGCAGACGCCACTTGGCGGCATAAGGCTGTTCACGGCACAATAGGCCACCGAACCCCAAGGATAAGCGTTCCAACATGAGTGAATCGCTGGTAGCGCAATGCCCCTATTGCCAGACGCGTTTCCGGCTGTCGCATGATCACCTTCAGGCGGCCGCAGGCAACGTGCGCTGTGGCGCCTGCCTGAAAGTGTTCAACGCTGACCCTGAGAAAAAGGCCCAACGCGCATCAGCCCAGGTCAGCACCCGCCGGCCAGAACCTACTTCAGTGGTCTCTAAGCCCATTGAATCAACCCAGCTTGGGCAGGTAGCGCGTCAGGGCAGCTTGCTGATTCACGATGATCTTGAACTCGATGACCTGGATCTCAAGGACCTGGGCCTTGATGAATCCATCCTCGAGGAAATCAACCCGACAGCACGCGCCGCGGAAAACCTGCCTGCACCCGCGGCCATCCCTAGCCCGTCGGAAGCGCAATCTGACCTCACATCCGAACCCAGTGCTCTCCGTTTCGATCTCGAGGAGATCGCGGAATCCGGACACCCGGCAGAAGCACGCGAGGTTGACACTGAGGAAAAGGCCGAGGATGACCCTTTCGACCTGGATAGCCTGTACGACCCGGCTCTTGAATACCCCTATGTCGACGCTGACGAGACCGAGGAAGAAGGCGACAGCCCCGAACTGGAGCTGCACGAAGCCTTCATGTCCACACCCAGGGCCGACGACTTTATACCCGAACCACCTAAGCAAACCGCTTCGGATACCTCGCTTCGCGGCCAAAACACCCTGTTTGGCGCAGCCATTCCCGAGCCCATGCGGCCGCTGATTGCCCCGGTAAGGGACCACGGTATCTTTCTGCGCGACAACAGGACCGGCAAGTCTGGCCGCAGTGCTGCACCGGCCATCAGCCGCCAGGAACCCTCTCTCGGCCGCGCCTTGTCGCTGCCCGACATCAATGACGAGCTGCTGTTGCTTGACGATGAACGTCCCCTGGTTCGACGCCCTCGCCATCAATGGCTATGGGGTCTGTTGAGCCTTCTGGCGGCACTGGCGCTGATCGCCCAGCTACTGGCCTATAACTTCACCGCGCTGAGCCATCACCAGAGCACCCGCCCCCTGGCTGAGCGCATTTGCCTGCTGACCGGCTGCGAATTGCCTGCTCGGGTGGATATCAACCTGATCCGCAGCAGCAACCTGGTGGTTCGTCCCCATCCGGAATTCCCCAATGCGCTCGCGGTGGATGTGATTTTGTACAACCGGGCTGACTTCGCCCAACCCTTTCCGGTGTTGCGCATGCGCTTCAGTGACCTGAACGGGCGCGAGCTGGCCAGCAAACAGGTGCGACCTGAAGAGTATCTGGCCGGAGAGCTGGCCGGTGTCACGCTGATGCCGCCACAGGTCCCTGTACACGTTGGACTGAATATGCTTGACCCAGGCCCCAGCGCCGCCGGCTACACCCTGGACTTCCTCAGCCCCTGAACAGCCCTTGCGTTTCTGTTCAAATTTCATCCAATCCAGTCTTTATATGGTCATCAAGAGCAGGTATGATGGCTCCCCTTTTCACACTTCCTGACCCGGCATCGGCGCTGAGAACCCTCACTCGCGCTGCGCGTCGGGCGTGCCACTGACATGCTGACAGTACAGGGATGGACCTAGCAGTGATCCGAATTGGGCCCTATCAGATTGCCAATCCCGTGATACTAGCGCCCATGGCTGGAGTTACAGACCTGCCCTTTCGTCAGCTCTGCCGCCGGCTCGGCGCCGGACTGGTTGTGTCGGAAATGGTCACCAGTGACACCCGCCTGTGGAACAGCAGAAAATCCCGTCAACGCCTCAATCATGTTGGCGAAGCAGAGCCGCGCTCGGTGCAGATCGCCGGTAGCGAACCGCAGATGATGGCTGAAGCGGCGCGCATGAATGAGGCACTGGGCGCCCAGATCATCGACATCAATATGGGCTGCCCGGCCAAGAAGGTCTGCAACAAGGCCGCTGGATCGGCACTGATGCGCGACGAGAAGCTGGTTGCCGAGATACTCAGCGCCGTGGTCGAGGCCGTCAGCCTGCCGGTAACCCTGAAGATTCGCACCGGCTGGAGCCCCGAACAGCGTAATGGCCTGCAGATCGCAAAAATTGCTCAGGACAGTGGCATACAGGCCCTGGCCGTGCATGGCCGCACCCGTACCCAGCTGTATACCGGTCAGGCCGAATACGAGACCATTGCCGAAATCAAGCAGGCCATCAATATCCCGCTGTTTGCCAATGGCGACATCGACTCGGCAGAAAAGGCCCGTGATGTGCTGCAACAGACCGGCGCTGATGCCGTCATGATCGGTCGTGCGGCCCAGGGCCGACCCTGGATTTTCAACGAAATCAATCACTTTCTACAGCACGGCACACATCTTCCGGAACCGGCGCTCGACTGGCAGCAGGGTATTCTGCTTGAGCACCTCAATGCCCTGCATGCCTTTTATGGACCAGAACAAGGTCTGCGTATCGCCCGCAAGCACGTCGGCTGGTATCTGCAGACCTTGCCCGGCGCTGAGGATTTCAGACGCCAATTCAATGCTATCGACTGCCCACAGCAGCAGGTTCGGAGCATACAGACATTTTTTATCCGCTTGTTGGAAGGAGACCTTGCGGCATGAGCCTTATGAATGCATCAGCAATTAATGGAACAGATTCCGTGAGCGAACTCCCCGACAGCCTGCCCTGCACCACGCCCGACCCGCTCAGCCAGAGCAGTCAGACCCTCAGAGACAGCGTGGAGCTGGCACTGAAAAACTACTTTGAACACCTCGACGGCCAGGATGTAACGGATGTCTACAACATGGTTCTTTGCGAAGTAGAGGCACCCCTGCTCGAAAGTGTGATGGAGCATGTAAAGGGTAACCAGACCCGCGCCTCGGAAATCCTCGGTCTGAATCGCGGCACATTACGCAAAAAGCTCAAACAATACGGACTGTTATAAAAGCCGGCGCCTGCGGCGCAAGGCTGATAGCTGGACGCTGGAAGTACTGGCGTAAGCGACAGGTCAATGAGCGGAATATGTAATCAACTCTGCACCAGACCTTCCAGCCTTGAGCCTCAAGCATTCGGCGAACGCAATCGAACGAGCCACAAACATCAGCAACCAATTCAGGACCCAATATGACCGACCAAACCACCCGCCTGCCGGTACGTCGCGCGCTCATCAGCGTATCTGACAAAACCGGGATTGTTGATTTTGCCCGTGAACTTGCAGCCCAGGGCGTGGAGATCCTCTCCACGGGTGGCACCTTCAAGCTGCTTCGCGAGCAGGCCATCAACGCAATCGAAGTGGCCGACTACACCGGATTCCCGGAAATGATGGATGGCCGGGTCAAGACCCTGCACCCGAAAATCCACGGTGGCATCCTCGGCCGACGTGATCTGGACACCGAGGTGATGCAAGAGCACGGCATCAAGCCGATCGACATGGTCGTGGTCAACCTGTATCCCTTCGCTGCTACGGTTGCCAAAGCCGACTGCAGCCTGGCCGACGCGATTGAAAATATCGACATCGGTGGCCCGACCATGGTCCGCAGCGCGGCCAAGAATCACAAGGACGTGGCGATTGTGGTCAACGCCAGTGATTACGCCGGCATTCTTGCTTCGCTCAAGAGCGGCGGCCTGACCTACGCCGAGCGTTTTGATCTGGCGCTCAAGGCCTTCGAACACACCTCCGCCTACGATGGCATGATCGCCAATTACCTGGGCAGTATTGACCAGGGCCGTGAGAAGCTGACAACTGAAGGCCGTATTGCTTTCCCACGCACCTTCAACAGCCAGTTCATCAAGGCACAGGACATGCGCTATGGCGAGAACCCGCACCAGAGCGCAGCCTTTTACGTCGAGCACGCTGCCGAGGCCTGCATTGCCACTGCCGTGCAGTTGCAGGGCAAGGAACTGTCATTCAACAACGTGGCCGATACCGATGCCGCGCTGGAATGCGTAAAAAGCTTCAGCAAGCCGGCCTGCGTAATCGTAAAACACGCCAATCCCTGTGGCGTTGCGGTAGTACCTGAAGCCGATGGCGGCATTCGCAAGGCCTATGATCTGGCCTGGGATACCGACAACGAATCCGCCTTCGGCGGCATCATTGCTTTCAACCGTGAGCTGGACGGTGATACCGCCCAGGCCATTGTCGATCGCCAGTTCGTCGAAGTGATCATCGCACCCAAGATCAGTGCAGCTGCCCGTGTAGTAGTGGCCGCCAAGGCCAACGTGCGCCTGCTCGAGTGTGGCGAGTGGGGCACCGAGCGCGCCGCCGGTTGGGACTTCAAAAAGGTTAACGGCGGCCTGCTGATTCAGAGTCGCGACATCGGCATGATTACTGAAGCCGACCTCAAGGTGGTGACCAAGCGCGCGCCGACCGAACAGGAAATGCACGACCTGATCTTCGCCTGGAAAGTGGCCAAGTTCGTCAAATCCAATGCCATTGTCTACGCCCGCAACCGCCAGACGGTCGGTGTCGGCGCCGGCCAGATGAGCCGCGTCAACTCGGCACGCATTGCCGCCATCAAGGCCGAGCATGCCGGCTTGCAGGTTCAGGGTGCCGTCATGGCCTCCGATGCCTTCTTCCCGTTCCGTGACGGCATCGATAATGCAGCTGCCAACGGCATCAGCGCGGTGATTCAGCCAGGCGGCTCGATGCGCGACGCCGAAGTGATTGCTGCTGCTGACGAAGCCGGCATGGCCATGGTGTTTACCGGCATGCGGCATTTCCGGCACTAAAACCGCTGAAGGCTTTAGGCTGAAGGCTGGAAGACGGATTCCGCAGTGGGTGGCTGATTATCTGGCCAGACTCTATTAACGAGAACCCGCGCGGGGCCCGAACTTCCAGCTTCAAGCCTTCAGCCTCCAGCCTGAAACGTCTCTCCAATTACGACAGGTTGCTCGAATGAACGTATTAATTATCGGTAGCGGCGGACGTGAGCATGCGCTGGCCTGGAAAGTAGCGCAGGACAGCCGTGTTGAACGGGTCTTTGTGGCGCCGGGCAATGCCGGTACTGCGACCGAGGCCAAATGCGAAAATCTGGCCATCGACGTACTGGATCTGGACGCACTGGTGGCCTTTGCCCGCGACAACGTGGCACTGACCATAGTTGGTCCTGAAGCGCCGCTGGTCGCCGGGGTGGTTGACCGTTTCCGCAGCGCCGGTCTGAGCTGCTTTGGCCCGACCGCTGCCGCCGCCCAACTGGAAGGCTCCAAGGCCTTTACCAAGGATTTTCTGGCCCGCCATCAGATTCCCACGGCCGACTACCAGAACTTTACCGAGATTGAACCGGCGCTGGCCTATCTGCGCAGCAAAGGCGCCCCCATCGTCATCAAGGCCGATGGCCTGGCTGCCGGCAAGGGCGTGATCGTCGCCATGACCCTGCAGGAAGCCGAGGATGCCGTGCGTGACATGCTCGCCGGCAATGCCTTTGGTGCCGCCGGATCCCGGGTAGTCATCGAGGAGTTTCTGGATGGCGAAGAAGCCAGCTTCATTGTCATGGTGGATGGCGAACATGTTCTGGCCATGGCTACCAGCCAGGACCACAAACGCGTCGGTGACGGCGATACCGGTCCCAATACTGGCGGTATGGGCGCCTATTCACCGGCACCGGTCGTGACCCCCGAGGTACACCAGCGGGTCATGGACGAAGTGATCTGGCCTACCGTGCGCGGCATGGCCGCCGAAGGCAACGTCTATACCGGCTTTCTCTATGCCGGGCTGATGATTGATGGCAACGGCGCGCCCAAGGTGATCGAGTTCAATTGCCGATTTGGCGACCCGGAAACCCAGCCGATCATGTTGCGCCTGCAATCCAGCCTGGTTGAACTGGTCGAGGCGGCGTTACAGGGCCAACTTGACCAGATCGAAGCACACTGGGATCCGCGCCCAAGCCTGGGCGTGGTACTCGCCGCTGGCGGTTACCCGGCAGACTACGCCAAGGGCCACGCAATCACTGGCCTGACAGCAGGCAGCAGCGATGCCAAGGTATTCCATGCGGGCACAGCCTTGCAGGACGGCAAGGTCGTGACCCATGGCGGCCGGGTGTTGTGCGCTACAGCACTTGGCAGCAGTGTTCGCGAGGCGCAGAAGCGCGCCTACGAACTGGCCGCCGGCGTTAGTTGGGAAGGCTGTTTCTACCGTCGAGACATCGGCTACCGGGCGATTGCCCGCGAGTAACCGGCTGACTCATCGCTGCCGCGGAACCCCCGCGGCATGCGACTGTCCGATAAGTACCCTCATGCTGGCCGATAAGGACAGTAATGCGGCTGGACAGTCCATAGGTTATCCGCAACGGCTCAACTATACTGTTCTAGATCAAAGGCCGATTTGACTCACAGCCCAAGGACAGGACGCACACATAGTGAAGCAAGCAAGCTGGCTTTTTCTCGCTGCACTGGCGAGCCTGATCCTGATAGCAAGCAACTGGGTCGTTGCTACCGAAACCGGTGAGCAGCCCTATCAGAGCTTCGTCGATACCAGCGCCAATCTGACGCTGGAGGACATCACCTCCAATCGCTATGCCAATCGTTTCATCCCCAGCCCCGCCGGCTCGCTGAAAATCCCCGGTGACGGTTCGGCACTGTGGTTGATGTTTGCCCTAGAGCGCGGCAACGCCCAGGTGCTGCAACTGGACAACCCAGCCATTCAACGGGTCAATCTGTATCTGCTGCGTAATGGCGAACTGATATCCCAGCACCAGGCTGGCACGCTGCAGCAGAGACCTTCGACGTCCAAATTATTGCCCGGCCTGGCCTTCCCGGTTACCACTGAAGCCAGGGGCGACTATCAACTTCTGCTGCGTCTGCAGAGTGACTATCCGTTGAGTACCCGTTTGGAAATGCGTTCGGCAGCAGATGCTGTGTCACGCCATGCTGCTCAACAAGCCTTGCAGGGTGTTTTGATTGGTTTCATGCTGGCGTTGGTATTGCATGGTTTGCTGCACGGCAGCATCAGCCGTGATCCGTTTCACCTGTTATTGGCTTTGGGTTCACTGATGCTGGCACTTGAGGCCATGTCAGGTATCAGTTGGCTGGTGCAGTTGATGCCATGGCTGGCAGGACGCGTAGCCAGTCTGCTGCATCTATCAGCCTACGCATTAACCAGTTTATTGCTGTTGAGCCTGTTACCCGGCCCAGGCCTCAAGCAATCGGGTCGCTGGTCAGGAGTGATTGCCATTACCAGCCTGCTGATTGCCCTGATGGCCGTGGTAGTGGCCTACAGGCCAGCGTTGCAGCAACCTTTGTTTCTGCTTGCCGAACTGGGATTACCGCTGCTCTGCCTTTGCCTGCTGGGCTTTCTCTGGTTACGTCGCCAACCACTGGACAGGCCTTTTTTAGCGGGTGCCCTGTTCCTGTTGACCGCCGTATTTGTCGGGCACAGTGACAACGCTCAGCAGGTCAATAACAACGTCAGTGACTTCATGCTCTGGCTTGCCTTGGTTGCCTTTGCCTGGAGCCTGCATATCCGCCTGCAACGCAATCTCGCCCAACGTGTCGGGCAACGGCAGACACAGGCTACACACCAGGCTGAACGCCGCGCCAAGGCCGAGTTTCTGGCACGAATAAGCCATGAAATTCGCACCCCTATGAACGGCGTGCTCGGCATGTCGGAACTGTTGCTGGATACCGCATTGTCCGCCAAGCAACGTGACTATGTGCAAACCATCCATGGTTCTGGCAATGACCTGTTGAATCTGATCAATGAGATTCTCGATATGTCGCGGCTTGAGTCCGGACAAATGAGTCTGGAATCAGTACAGTTTGACGTTCATGCCCTGGTCAACGACTGCCTGGATATCTTTCGCAATCGAGCCGACGGCCAATCGATTGAGCTGATTGGTTTTGTCCATCCCGATGTACCCCGCACCATACAGGGTGACCCTACGCGCCTGCGGCAGATTCTGATGAATCTATTGAGCAATGCACTGCGATTTACTGAACAGGGCGAGATTCTTCTGGTTGTAGGCTATGAAGACAATGGCCTGCATTTCGCCGTACAGGATTCCGGAGCCGCCCTGCCCGAACAGGCGCGAGACTGCTTGCTGAAGGACCTGCCAAAGACCTCCCGATTGCTTGATCAGGCCGATGGCAGCGGGCATCTTGGCCTGGTGATCGCCAGTCAACTGATCCGCATGATGGACGGGCAGTTAGGCATCAAGTATGCCTCCGAGCAGGGCAACTCGATCTGGTTTACCCTGCCCATCAGCCCCACCGAGCCCTGTGTTGAAGGCGACGCTGAAGGGCGTTGCCTGCAGGAAAGGAATGTCCTTATCGTTGACGACAATGCCACTTGCCGCAAGGTTCTGCAGCAACAGTGCAGTGCCTGGGGCATGCAGGCACAGGGCGTAGCCAGCGGCAAGGAAGCCCTCGCCCTGCTGCGCACCCAGGCTCACCTCGGTAACGCCTTCGATATCCTGTTGGTTGACCAGTCCATGCCGGGTATGACCGGGCTCGAGCTTGCCAGTAGAATCAAGGATGAACCCGCCCTCAATGGCCAGTTGATGATCATCATGCTGACCGGTGTAAGTCAGGCCCCAAGTCGCATCATTGCCAGAAATGCCGGTATTCGTCGCATCCTGAGCAAGCCGGTTGCCGGTTATACCTTGAGAACGACGCTGATTGATGAATGGCAGCAGCATGCCTTGATAGACCCCGCAACTGCCGAGCACGCAAGCCAGCCCGAAGAGTCCGATAGTGGCTTTCGCATATTGGTTGCCGAAGACAATGCGATTTCAACCAAGGTCATTCGCGGCATGCTGGGCAAGCTGAAAATGCATGTCGACTCGGTGAAGAACGGTGCCGAAGCAGTCGATGCCGCCAAGCGCGGTGAATACGACCTGATTCTGATGGATTGCGAAATGCCGGAGATGGACGGATTTACTGCTGCGGAACAGATTCGCGCCTGGGAAAAGAGCAGCGGTCGCCCGCCTATCCCGATCATTGCCCTGACCGCTCACATACTCCCCGAACACCGCGAACGCTCGCGGCGCGTGGGCATGGATGGTCACATAGCCAAGCCGGTTGAGCTGGCGCAGCTGCGCGAGAAGCTGAATTACTGGATAGAGCGCAAGAAGGTCCCTAGCTAGCGGCCCACTGTTTTCAATATGTCCCGCCCTGTGCTGCGGCAATATTAACGGCGTAGGCCTGCAGCGTCAGCTGCAGGCTGTACCACTTCTGGTTCTGCAATAATCTGCGCATGACCGAGCTCCTGATTCAGACAACTACAGCCTAGCCTGAAGCCTTGCTCGGTCACACTAGATTATCCTTATCGCGATGATAGACGCGGCGTTGCACGACCCGGCTTGCGCTTGGTCGGCTTTTTCGCGCCCGTCTCTCGGGGTGGCAAACCGGTATGCTGGGTTTGCATATTGCCTGGCTTGGGTGCGGTCTTGCCCGCTGGCGTCGAATTCTTCCGCCGTGCACTGGCATAGCCCTCTACCGCCGGCTGATAGGTCGGGATCAGGTGTTGCTTGCCGTTGCCGATCAGATCAGCCCGACCCATCTCGCTCAGGGCTTCACGCAGCAGGGGCCAGTTTTTCGGATCATGGTAGCGCAGGAAAGCCTTGTGCAAGCGTCGCTGACGCTCGCCCTTGACCGTTGCCACGCCATCACTCTTGTAGCTGACCTTGCGCAGCGGGTTTTTCCCGGAATGATACATGGCCGTTGCCGTCGCCATGGGTGACGGATAGAAAGCCTGCACCTGGTCGGCACGGAAGCCGTTGGTTTTCAGCCACAAGGCCAGGTTCATCATGTCTTCATCCGACGTCCCCGGATGCGCCGCAATAAAATACGGGATCAGATACTGCTTCTTGCCCGCCTCCTTGGAGTATTTCTCGAACAGGCGCTTGAAGGTGTCATAACTGCCGATGCCGGGCTTCATCATTTTCGACAACGGACCCTGCTCGGTGTGCTCAGGGGCAATTTTCAGATAACCACCAACGTGATGCGTTACCAGCTCCTTGACGTACTCGGGGGACTCGACTGCCAGGTCATAACGCAGTCCCGAAGCAATCAGGATCTTTTTCACCCCCGGCAGGTCACGGGCCCGGCGGTACAAGCCGATCAGGGAAGAATGATCGGTATTCAGGTTTTCACAAATCCCCGGATAGACGCACGAGGGTTTGCGACAGGCCGCTTCGATTTCAGGGCTCTTGCAGGCGATCCGGTACATGTTCGCGGTCGGTCCACCCAGGTCGGAAATGACCCCGGTGAAACCCGGCACCTTGTCACGAATCTCTTCGATTTCACGGATGATCGAGTCATGCGAACGGTTCTGGATGATACGGCCCTCGTGCTCGGTAATCGAACAGAAGGTACAACCACCAAAGCAGCCGCGCATGATATTGACCGAGAAACGAATCATCTCATAGGCCGGAATCTTGGCATCGCCATAGGCCGGATGCGGTATGCGTGCGTAGGGCAGACCGAAAACGTAGTCCATTTCCTCGGTACTCAAGGGAATCGGCGGCGGATTGAACCACACATCCTTGTCCGCATGACGCTGAACCAGAGCGCGGGCATTGCCCGGATTGGTCTCCAGATGCAGAACCCGGTTGGCATGGGCATAGAGTACCGGATCACTTTTGACCTTCTCGTAGGACGGCAGACGGATCACGGTTCTGTCGCGCTCCAGGCGAGGATGCGGCAACAACTCGAGTACCTGGACATCCGCGTCATCACCCAGCACTGACGCCTCACCACGGGCCTGTTCGACCGCGCAGGCGGCGCTGTCCTGGGTGTTCACGTAAGGGTTGATGATCTTGTCGACCTTACCGGGGCGATCAATACGAGTCGAATCCAGCTCGAACCAACCCTCAGGGGTATCACGGCGTACAAAAGCCGTGCCGCGAATATCGGTTATCTCCTGGATTGGCTGACCACGACTCAGGCGCTGTGCTACTTCAACGACCGCACGCTCGGCGTTGCCGTACAAGAGGATGTCTGCCTTGGCATCCAGCAACAGTGAGTGCCTGACCTTGTCCTGCCAGTAATCATAGTGCGCAATACGGCGCAGGGACGCCTCGATGCCACCCAGCACAATGGGCACATCCTTGTAAGCCTCGCGGCAACGCTGACTGTAGACCAGACTGGCGCGGTCCGGGCGCTTGCCGGCCAGGCCGCCGGGTGTGTAGGCATCATCGGAACGGATCTTGCGGTCGGCGGTATAGCGATTGATCATCGAATCCATATTGCCGGCGGCAACACCGAAAAACAGATTCGGCTTGCCCAGCTGCATGAAGGCGTCTTTGCTCTGCCAGTCGGGCTGACTGATGATGCCAACGCGGAAACCCTGGGCCTCGAGCAGCCGTCCGATGATCGCCATACCAAAGGACGGATGATCGACATAGGCATCGCCGGTCACCACGATAATGTCGCAGCTATCCCAGCCCAGCAGATCCATCTCGTCTCGGCTCATGGGTAGAAAAGGCGCCGGGCCAAAACACTCGGCCCAGTACTTGGGATAATCGAACAGCGGCTTGGCAGCCGGCATGCTGATGGACATGCTTACTCCATATCTCCGTACCCGGAATAAGAGCCGGGTGCGAGATTCTCGAATCGGGTGAATTTTCCCATGAAGGCCATACGGACAGTGCCGATCGGGCCATTCCGGTGCTTGCCGATAATCAACTCGGCGATACCCTGATCCTGGGTATCGGGATGGTATACCTCATCCCGGTAGACAAACATGATGATGTCGGCGTCCTGCTCGATGGCGCCTGACTCACGCAGATCCGAGTTGATCGGGCGTTTGTTTGGACGCTGTTCCAGTGAGCGGTTCAACTGCGACAGGGCAACCACAGGCGCATTGAACTCCTTGGCCAGCGCCTTCAACGATCGCGAAATCTCGGAAATTTCATTGGTGCGGTTTTCCGACGAGCCACCCACCTGCATCAACTGCAGATAGTCGATCATGATCAGACCTATTTCACCATGTTCACGCGCCACACGGCGGGCACGGGCACGCATCTCCATCGGTGACAGGCCAGCGGTGTCATCGATAAACAGCTTGCGATCGTTCAGCAGATTGACCGCCGAGGTCAGGCGCGGCCAATCATCATCATCCAGTCGCCCGGAACGCACCTTGCTCTGGTCGATACGACCGAGTGACGACAGCATACGCATGACCAGCGAATCACCTGGCATCTCCAGCGAGAATACCAGCACAGCCTTGTCGTAACGCATCACCACGTTCTCGACCAGATTCATCGCGAAGGTGGTCTTACCCATTGACGGACGACCGGCTACGATGACCAGGTCAGCCGGTTGCAGCCCTGATGTCATCTCGTCCAGATCGGTAAAGCCCGTGGACAATCCGGTCAGTGCGCCATCGCTGTTGAACAGCGTATCGATACGGTCGATGGCCTTGGTCAGCAGCGTATTGACCGATTCCGGCCCACCCGTTTTAGGGCGGCTTTCGGCAATCGCGAAAATCTGCCGTTCAGCTTCGTCAAGGATCTCGTTGGCCTGCTTGCCCTTGGGGTTGAAGGCACTGTCGGCAATATCCGAACTGGTGCTGATCAACTTGCGCAGGGTCGCGCGCTCACGAATGATCTGGGTGTACGCGGTAATGTTTGCTACTGAGGGGGTGTTCTTGGCCAACTGGCCGAGGTAAGCAAGCCCACCAACCTGATCAATCAGACCCTCGCGGTCCAGCTCTTCGGCCAGGGTAACTACATCAAAGGGCTGGTTGCGCCCGGCCAGGCTGGCGAGCGCACGAAAGATAAGCCGATGGTCATGGCGATAGAAATCCGACTCAGCCAACTGCTCCGACACCCGTTCCCAGGTGTTGTTTTCCAGCATGACACCGCCCAGCACAGCCTGCTCGGCTTCAATCGAGTGCGGGGGGATCTTCAGTGCAGAGGTCTGCAGGTCAAGTTCCGTGGTATCACTGTAATTCGACTCGTTCATCGGCACAGACTCGGTACAGGCTGAAAACAGCAGTAAGGCGCAAAGCACATCACCGAATGGCATTTAGCCGGGCAATTCAGGCAAAAACCATTGCCGTCATTCAGTGATAGCCTAAAACAGCAACACGGCGCCTGTCCGAGACAGGCACCGTGTTGAACAGTCTAACTGCAAAGCCAACTCAACTCACCCTCGATCCACCAAGGCAGATCAACGGCACGCGAGCTGTTGCGGGTACCCGGATTAACCGGCTACCACGACCAGCTTGACGCTGGCTTCAACATCGCTGTGCAGCTGCAGGGCGACTTCAAACTCGCCTACATTGCGCAACGGGCCTTCCGGCAGACGTACTTCGCTTTTCTCGATGGCTACACCAGCGGCAGTCACGGCGTCCGCAATATCACGGGTACCGATCGAACCGAACAGTTTGCCTTCTTCACCAGCGTTAGCTGCAATGGTAACGCTCAGCTCTACCAGCTTGGCCGCACGGGCTTCAGCTTCAGCTTTCTTCTCGGCTGCAATGCGCTCGAGTTCAGCGCGGCGAACTTCGAAGGCTTCCAGGTTAGCCGCAGTAGCAGGCGTAGCCTTGCCAAAGGGCAGCAGGAAATTGCGAGCGTAACCAGCACTGACGTTAACCTTGTCGCCAAGGCTACCCAGGTTCGCGATCTTTTCGAGCAGGATAACTTGCATTTCGATAACCTCTTTTATTCAATCTTGGCCGTTCGGATCGTTGTCATCACGGGGGCCCGAGGCCGGCGCAAGACGTGAACGAAAGTCGAACAGACTGTCAATGAGTGCCAAAACCATAATCAGGGGGTACACCACCTGCGCAGCAATAACCAGCAGCACGTAGACTACCACCAACCACTGAATGCCCATCTGCCTCAAGCCGACAACCCCATGCAACACGGCCAGACCTGCTATCAGCAGCGGCAAGGTTGCAATAGGCGCCATGATCGCCAATTGTCCCAGATTCAATGTTCCAAGGAACAACAACCAGAACATGGCAGCCACGACAGGCGACAGACGCAACTGATGAAACTCAGCACGAAAACCACCCGGGTTATACAAGCCGGCCTGCCATGAGCGACCTATCATCAGCGAGATCAACACCATAAGGCCGTTGAACATGCCGAAAGAGCCTGCCAGCAAAGGCTTGAGCAGGCCAATAACCATAAGCTGAACCGACTCGTCAACACCGTTGGCAGAGAGCACCTCAGGCAAGTCTGTTTCCAGCTGCGCAACCAGCTCGGCCATCGGCTCTTGCAAAACAAGCATCAACACCAGCGTATACAGCAAGCTTATTGGCACAACAGCCATCAAGACCTGCAACCAGCTGGCGCGCTCGCGCAAAAGTACCGCGAGTGCGGCGCTGCCAAGAATGACCAGCAGCGGCGTGATATCGCCCATAAAAACCCAGGCTACGGCTGGCAACATGCCCCAGCCGATTACCGGCAAGCTCTCGCTCAGTCCGCGCCGCAATACCACAAGGGCAACTGCTGCAGCAGCAAGCAGAAACAGCAGCGGTACTGCGGAGGCAATCGCCACAACCAGTGTGGCTTCCTTGCGACCGCGCATAATGTACTCTGCCAACGCGCGCATGCCGGTTTACATCCCCTGATCAGGAATTCAACTGCCTATCAACGACCGTGACTGTCGGTGAAGGGCAACAGTGCCAGATAACGGGCGCGCTTGATGGCAACACCCAGCTGACGCTGGTATTTGGCTTTGGTACCGGTAATACGGCTGGGTACGATCTTGCCGGTTTCGGTAACGTAGGCTTTCAGGGTGTTCAGATCTTTGTAATCGATCTCTTTAACGCCTTCAGCGGTAAAACGGCAGAACTTTCTGCGACGGAAAAAACGTGCCATGGCAGCGTCTCCTAGGATTCTGAAAAAAGGGACCGGTTTGACTTACTCGTCGTCGCCGTCTGTGTCGTCGTCGTTGACGTTGTCACCGTCGTTGTCGGTATCGAGATCATCATCGCTGCGCTCACGGCGCTCACGACGCTCACCACGGCCGGTATCTTCAGGCTTGAGCATGTCAGACTGCTCGGTGATGGCTTCTTCACGACGGATGACCATGTTACGAATAACGGCATCGTTGTAACGGAAGTTCTCAGTCAACTCTTCCAGTGCCTTGGCGCTGCACTCGACGTTAAGCATGATGTAGTGGGCTTTGTGGATCTTGTCGATTGGGTAAGCCAGTTGACGGCGGCCCCAGTCTTCCAGGCGGTGGATCTTGCCGCCATCTTCTTCGATCAGTTTGGTGTAGCGCTCGACCATACCGCCGACCTGCTCACTTTGATCCGGGTGTACCAGAAAAACGATTTCGTAATGACGCATAAGTGCTCCTTACGGGTTATAGCCAGCCACCCAACATGGTCTGGCAAGGAGTAGAACTCTAGATTGGGGCGCACATTCTAGGGGAGTGGGTGGGAAGCTGCAAGCTTTAAGGGATAGCGGCAAGCTTTAAGCCACAAGCTGCAAGCAGACCGTAGTGGCTTTTGGCTTTTGGCTTTTGGCTTTTGGCTTTTGGCTTTTGGCTTTTGGTTTAAAGCTTAAAGCTTGTAGCTTGTAGCTTGTAGCTTGTAGCTTGTAGCTTGTAGCTTGTAGCTTGTAGCTTGTAGATTGTAGATTGTAGCTTGCGGCCTGTAGCTTGAAGCTCACGCCTTGTTGCGTTGCCGAACCGCTTCAAACAGGCAAATGCCGGCGGCAACCGAGACGTTCAGGCTACTGACAGCGCCGGCCATCGGCAGCTTGGCCAGGTAATCACAGTGCTCGCGAGTCAAGCGACGCATGCCAGCACCCTCTGCGCCCATGATGATAACACTGGGCACTTTGAGATCGACCTGATAGAGAAGCTGGTCGGCCTCACCTGCGGTACCGACCACCCACAAACCGCGTTGCTGGAGTTGCTTGAGGGTTCTGGCCAGATTGGTCACCGCAACCAGCGGAACCGTTTCTGCCGCACCGCAAGCCACTTTGCGCACTGCAGGGGTGAGACTGGCCGAGCGATCCCTTGGAATGATGACCGCATGGGCTCCGGCCGCATCAGCGCTGCGCAGGCAGGCGCCCAGATTATGCGGATCAGTCACACCATCCAGCACCAGCAGCAAAGCTGGTTCTTCGAGCTTTTCCAGCAGATTGTCGAGCATCTCCTCGGACCACATCTGACTGGCGGCGACCTCAGCCACCACACCCTGGTGCACACCATCAACCAGTCTATCGAGCTCTTCGGGAGCAACACGGTTGACACTGACACCCACACTTGCGGCCAGATCCAACAGCACCTGAGCGCGGACATCAAGACGCCCACGGACCAGTGTCACCCGCTTTACCCGCTTGGCCGAGCGCTCAAGCATGGCCTGTACTGCATGAATGCCGTAGACGTATTCAATATCACTCATTGTGCCTGTGCCCTGCTGATCCGTTTATTGTTACTTGCGCTTGCGCGGAGCACGGGGTGCACGCGGGGCACGTGCGGGCGCTCCAGAGGGTGCTTTGCCGGCCGGCTTTGCGGACGCCGGAGCAGTACTACGACCACCCTTGTCGCCTGACTTTGGCGCACGACCGGAGGGCTTGCCACCGGCTTTTTTTGCATCCTCCATCAGCTTCTGACGGGCGGCGCGACTGGCTTCAACCGTACTGGCCACCTGCGGCTGCTGCTTGTCCATTTCGAAGTCGATCTTGCGCTCATCCAGATCAACCCGTGCGACCTGCACGCGAACCTGGTCACCGAGACGGAAGCTCTTGCCGGAACGCTCACCGGCAAGACGGTGGTGCACAGCGTCAAAATGATAATAGTCGGCCGGCAAGGCGGTAATATGTACCAGCCCTTCCACATAGATATCCTTGAGCTCGACAAACAGACCGAAACCGGTGACCGCTGTAACCAGGCCATCAAAGCTCTCGCCAACTCGGTCCTTCATGAACTCGCACTTGAGCCAGCTGACCACATCACGGGTTGCCTCATCGGCACGCCGCTCGTTCTGCGAGCACTGCTGTCCAAGGCGCTCGAGGGCCGCATGATCATAGGGGTAAATCGAGGCCTTCGGCAGCACACCCGCACCGGCGCGCTGTACCCGATCGGTTTTCTTCCGCGAGCGCACAACGCTACGAATCGCCCTGTGGGTCAACAAATCCGGATAGCGGCGAATCGGCGAGGTGAAGTGCGTATAGGCCTCATAGTTGAGACCGAAGTGCCCGGCGTTGTTCGGACTGTAGACCGCCTGACTCAGTGAACGCAGCATGACTGTCTGGATCAGCTGCGCATCCGGGCGCCCCTGCACCTTTTGCAATACGGCGCTGTAATCCTCGGGCGTTGGATCGCCTTTCTTGCGGGTCAGGCTCATGCCCATAGCACCCAGGAACTGACGCAGACGCTCGATCTTCTCCGGCTGCGGGCTGTCATGCACACGGTACAGACCCGGCATCTCGAGATCCTGAAGAAAGCGTGCTGTCGCGACATTGGCGCAGAGCATGCATTCCTCGACAATCTTGTGCGCGTCATTACGCGTGGTAGGCCGAATTTCTGCAATCTTGCGATTGTCACCAAAGACAATGCGCGTCTCGGTGGTTTCAAAATCTATGGCGCCACGCCCCTGACGCGCCTTGGCCAGTGCCTTGTATAACTCATAGAGATTTTTCAGTGCCGGTACAACATCGGCATATTCATCCAGCAACCGGGCACCATCCTGGCTACGCGGGTGCTCCAGCATGGAGGACACCTTGTTGTAGGTCAGGCGCGCATGCGAATGAATGACCGCTTCATAGAACTGATAGTCGGTCAGCTCACCGCTTTTCGACACGGTCATTTCACAAACCATGGCCAGCCGGTCAACCTTGGGCATCAGCGAACACAGGCCATTGGAGATAGCCTCGGGCAACATCGGCACCACTTCACTGGGGAAGTACACCGAGGTACCCCGCAGTTCAGCCTCGGCATCCAGTGCCGAGCCTACCGGCACATAATGCGATACGTCGGCAATCGCCACATACAGCTTCCAGCCACCGGCAAACAGGCGCCAGCCACTGGCCTTCTGCGGCTCACAGAACACGGCGTCATCGAAGTCGCGGGCATCTTCGCCATCAATGGTGACCAGCGGCAGGTGCCTGAGATCGACGCGCTTGAGCTTGTCCTTTTCTTCAACATAATCTTTCAGCTTTGCCGCTTCATCGAGCACCGCCTGGGGCCATACGCTGGGAATATCGTAACTGCGCAGGGCAACCTCGATTTCAACCCCGGGGGCCATGTAGTCCCCCACCACTTCGATAACTTCACCCTGTGACTGACGGTGCATGCTCGGCCAATGGGTAATCTTCACTTCGACATACTGACCATGTTTGGCACCGCCGTCGCAACCCGGCGTCACCAGCACCTCATGGTTGATCTTGGCGTTATCCGCGACCACGAAGGCGATACCGTTTTCATTGTAATAGCGGCCGACCAGCACTTCATGGGCACGCTCGAGTATCTCGACAATGGTGCCCTCACTGCGGCCACGGCGATCAACACCGGTAATACGACCTAGAACCCGATCACCATCAAACACCAGGCGCATCTGCGCCGGGCTGAGAAACAGATCTTCGGTACCCTCATCCGGCACCAGAAAGCCAAAACCATCGCGATGACCCTGTACCCGACCCTTGATCAGATCCAGCTTGTCGACTGGCGCGTAGGCACCACGGCGGGTATAGATCAGTTGACCATCACGCTCCATGGCGCGTAAACGCCGGCGCAGGGCCTCTACACCCTCTTCATCGGTAATACCGAACTCATCCTGCAGCTGCGCGCGCGTGGCGGGTGCACCACGCTCTTCAAGCAGGGCCAGGATAAGTTCGCGACTGGGGATGGGGTTGTCGTAATTCTGTGCTTCGCGTTTGGCTTCTGGATCAATGCTTGCCCAGTTGGCCGGTGATGCGGAAGAACGTTTGGAGTTGCTCGACGGGGAAGCCGAGTCTTTGGATATTGATTTTTTCGTCATAGGTCTCTATTGAACCGCGAATCCGTGTTTCATGCACCTTATTTCCGGTGCGGGGATAAAATTTTTCACCCGGGGCTTTACAAGGCGGGAACCGCTACGTAATATTCGCGCCGTTGATGCATCAAGGGTTGCACGCTGAAATGCGGGTTGTTTCAAGCTTAGCACTCCTATAATGCCTGCACGCCCAGGTGGTGAAATTGGTAGACACGCCAGCTTCAGGTGCTGGTGGCCTCACGGCCGTGGAAGTTCGAGTCTTCTCCTGGGCACCATTTTCAAGCTTCACGCACTATCTCATGAAGCGCTTCGCGCTGCACGCAATGCCCAGGTGGTGAAATTGGTAGACACGCCAGCTTCAGGTGCTGGTGGCCTCACGGCCGTGGAAGTTCGAGTCTTCTCCTGGGCACCATCTTGCTTTTCGCTGTAACCCCCATTTTTCTGACCTCATGACCTCAAGCAGTAGCTCCGTTTCTGCTCGCGCAGCCTGTCGGCATGCGCGCGGGAGACACAAAAAAGCGCCCCGCAGGGCGCTTTCTGTTAACTGCAATTTAGAAAATCTTGCGCAGAATAATGGTTTCGTTGCGGTCCGGACCTGTGGAGATAATATCCACCGGCGCACCGACCAACTCTTCGATACGCTTGATATAGGCCTGCGCATTGGCCGGCAGTTGATCCAGCGCCTGAATACCCAGGGTAGACTCACTCCAGCCCGGGACATCCTCATACACCGGCTCCAGACCCAGATAGCTGTCTGCATCGGTCGGCGCTTCAATCACAGCACCCTCTTCATTGCGGTAACCGATACAGATGCGGATGACATCCAGGCCATCCAGCACGTCCAGCTTGGTCAGACACAGACCACTGATACTGTTGATTTCCATGGCACGACGCAGGATAACCGCATCAAACCAGCCACAACGACGCGCCCGACCAGTGGTCGAACCAAACTCATGACCACGCTCGGCAAGGCGTGCACCGACATCATCAAACAGCTCAGTCGGGAAGGGGCCGGAACCAACACGCGTGGTGTAAGCCTTGGTGATCCCCAGCACATAGTCCAGATACAGTGGACCGAAACCCGAACCGGTAGCGGTACCACCAGCGGTGGTGTTGGAGCTGGTAACAAAGGGGTAGGTACCGTGATCGATATCCAGCAGCGAGCCCTGGGCACCTTCGAACATGATATTGGCACCTTCACGGCGCAGCTCGTGCAGACGTGCCGTAACGTCGGTCATCAAGGGCTTCAACCATTCGGCATAGCCCATGGCCTCATCCAGCGTTTTCTGGAAGTCAACCGGATCAACCTTGTAATAGTGCTGCAGGGCAAAATTGTGGTAATCCAGCACTTCGCCCAGCTTGGCGGCAAAGCGTTCACGGTGAAACAGATCGGCAACCCGCAGACCACGACGCGATACCTTGTCCTCGTAAGCAGGCCCGATGCCGCGACCGGTGGTGCCAATCTTGGCTTCACCACGGGCTTTCTCGCGCGCCTGATCCAGAGCGACATGGTAAGGCAGAATCAATGGACAGGCCGGGCTGATGCGCAAACGTTCGCGAACAGGCACACCCTTGGCTTCCAGCTCAGTCAGCTCCTTGAGCAGCGCCTCGGGGGACAGCACCACACCGTTACCGATGAAGCAGCGAACATTCTCGCGCAGGATCCCGGAGGGAATCAGGTGCAGAACGGTTTTTTCCCCATCGATCACCAGCGTATGTCCGGCATTATGTCCGCCCTGATAGCGAACTACGGCCGCCACCTGATCTGTCAGCAGATCAACGATCTTGCCTTTGCCTTCATCACCCCACTGGGTGCCCAGGATAACTACGTTCTTACCCATTTCAGCTCTTGCCTCGCTAACATTTGGATGACCCAAAGGGCCCATCGAATCATGAATTCAGATTACTGACCTGCCACTGCTCACCCTGCCAACGCAGCACACGATCACAGCCATAATCCACGGCATCAGCATCGAGCTGGCCAGGGAGCGCCACGACCACACGCTCACCTGACTGACGCAGACGCATGACCTCAAGCTGCAAACCCGGAGCCGTGGCGCTGGCGGCCCATATGCCGCCACGCGGGGGAACCACTATCGCGCCACGCTCAACCAGCAAACGCAGGTCAGTGGAAAATCCCGTAGCCGGGCGAGCCCGGCCAAAATACTGCCCGATGTCGTCATAGCGTCCACCCTGGGCAATACTTTGGCCGACGCCAGGAACAAAGGCGGCAAACACCGCGCCAGTGTGATAGTGATAGCCGCGCAACTCGCCCAGGTCAAAATACAGCGGCACATCGGGATACTGGCGTGTCAGGGTCTGGGCAATCTCAGCCAGATCGTCCAACGCCGCCATAACCACCTCTGGCGCCCCGTCCAGCAACACATGGGCCCGATCAAGCACCTCCAGACCACCGGAAAGCTCAACCAGACTGCATATCATGGCCGCCAGGGACGACTGCCCGATCTGTTCGGACAGGGCACGCACTTCATCGGTTGCCTTGCGTTGCAGAGCGTCGAAGAGTTTCTGCTCGACAGCTTCACTCACGTCGGCAGCCTGCACCAGACCACGATAGATACCGACATGACCTATATCCAGATGTACATCGGCGACGCGACAAGAGCGCAGCGTTTCAAGCATCAGCGTAATGATCTCGATGTCGCTGGCGCTGGACGCATCACCATAGAGTTCGGCGCCCAACTGAATCAGGCTACGCGCACTGGATAATGCCCTTGGCCGGGTGTGCATGACGCTACCGCAATAGCAAAGCCGACTCGGCGTATCAGCACCCAGGGTATGTGCATCAATCCGTGCCACCTGCGGCGTAATATCAGCCCGCAGGCCAAGCATCCGACCTGAGAGCTGATCGATCATCTTGAACGTCTGCAGTTCAAGATCATGACCCGCACCGGTCAACAGGGATTCGACATATTCGATATGCGGGGTAATCACCAGGTCATAACCCCAGGAAGCAAACAGGTCCAGCAGTTGCCGGCGTGCTGCCTCGATACGGGCAGCCTCCTGGGGGAGCACCTCTTCAATACCGTCAGGTAACAACCAGCTATCAACAGTGGGCATTTTCAAACCTTTTACACAATGAGGCGCCCTTGCTTCGACGCACTCTTCAGCGAATCAGATATAGAAACAGGGTGCCGCTCAGCATGCAGGCCAGACCAATCAAACGTATTTGACGATCAGGCACCTGAGCCACGCTTAACAGCATGCGCTTCCAGCGCGCCGGGGCCAGAAACGGCAACAGCCCCTCAATCACCAGAACCAGGCACAATGCTGCAGCCAAACTTTGCCACATGGCTCACCCTCAAGCTCGCGCCGCAGGCGTTGTCGCCAAGGGCGACACACACGATAGTCACAAAAAAGCCGGGATTACCCGGCTGCAAGATTGTATCACGTTTTTACCCGGCCACACCTGCATTGACTGCAGTAGTGGCCGGTCGATAGATCAGCGAACGCCTTTGCCTTGCAGATAACGGAAGAACTCGCTGTCCGGATCCAGTACCAGGATATCCGACTTGCTCGAGAAGCTCTCACGGTAGGCCTGAAGGCTGCGGTAGAAGGAGTAAAACTCGGGATCCTTGTTATAGGCCTCAGCATAAATGGCGGCTGCCTGGGCATCACCGTCACCGCGAATCTGCTCAGCTTCACGGAAGGCTTCAGCAAGAATCACCCGCTGCTGCCGATCAGCATCGGCACGAATACCCTCACCCAGCTCTCGACCCTTGGCGCGATGCTCACGGGCCTCACGCTCACGCTCGGTACTCATGCGTTCAAACACACTGCGGTTAACTTCACGGGGCAAATCGATCCCCTTGACCCTGACGTCCAGAACCTCGATACCCAACTCACGTTGCGCACTGGCATCAAGCGTTGAGGTGATGTCCGCCATCAACTGATCACGCTCACCAGAAACCACTTCGTTCAAGGTGCGACGAGCCACTTCGTTACGCAGCCCTGACTCCAGCTGGCGAGACAAGCGCTCCTCGGCAATAGAGCGCAAGCCGGAGGTAGCTGTATAAAAGCGCTGTACGTTGGCAATACGCCATTTGGCATAGGAATCAACCATCAAGGCTTTCTTTTCCAGTGTCAGATAACGCTGAGTTGAGGTATCCAGCGTCAGCAGGCGGCCGTCAAACAGCCGATGCTCCTGGACGAAGGGCAACTTGAAGTGCAGACCCGGCTGAACGTCGTCTCTGACTACCTTACCAAACTGCAATACCAGACCGCGCTCAATCTGGCTGACAACGAAAAAGCTGTTCCAACCCACAACCACAACCAGAAGGGCAGCAACCAACCCAAACATAGACTTGTTACTCATCAGCGTGTCTCCCTTGAACGCAGGTCACGCGGCTGCACCTGAACAGGCAAACGTGCCGTTGCATCGCCTGCAGGCGAATTGCTCGATGACGAGGAAGAAGGCGCACTACCCTGCTGCATCAATCTATCCAGCGGCAGATAGAGCAGATTGTTGTTACCCTCGCCACCAGAGACCATGATTTTGCTGGTATTGCTCATCACATCCTGCAGCGTTTCTATGAACATGCGCTCACGCATGACCACTGGTGACAGCTTGTATTGCTCGACCAGCAAGTTGAAGCGCTGAGCTTCACCATCTGCCCTGGCAATAACCTCTTCACGGTAACCGTTAGCCTCTTCCAGCAGTCGCTGGGCCTGACCACGAGCCTCTGGAATGACGCCGTTGGCGTAGGATTCAGCCTGATTACGCTCACGCACCTCATCTTCACGGGCACGAATAACGTCATCAAAGGCATCCTGAACTTCGGCCGGTGCCTGGGCACTTTCAATGTTGACCTGCACAACGGTTATCCCGGTGTTGTAAAGATCGAGATAGCGTTGCAGACGTTCAGTCGTCTCAACACCCATCTGCTCCCGGCCTTCAGTCAGCACCTGGTGCATTGAGGTTGAACCAACAACGTGCCGTAGGGCGCTTTCTGTCGCATGACGAAGACTGGTCTCAGGGTCCTCAACCATAAGCACAAAGTTTTCCAGGTCGGAAATCCTGTACTGAACAGCCAAGGGAACCTCAACGATATTCTCATCCTGAGTCAACATCTGACCCTGCTGTCGATAGGAACGAACCTGCGTCACATTGCGCTGAAACTTGCGCTCTATTGGCGGGAAGTAGACATGCAAGCCCGACTCGACAGTCCGATCATACTCACCGAAGCGCAGGATGATTGCCTGCTCCTGTTCGTCAACCATGTAGACAGCAAACGACAACCAGACAACCACGGCAACAAGACCAGCAATAAAGAACAGCGGCTTGGGTATTCCCTGGCCACCAGCGGTACCGCCGCCGGCGCTTTTGCCACCGCCTTTCTTGCCACCGAACATGCCATTGAGACTGTCCTGCAATTTGCGCAGTGCTTCATCAAGGTCAGGCGGACCCTGCTTGCCACCACGATTGCCGTTATTACCGCCACCACCCCAGGGGTCTTGATTGTTCTTGCCGCCACCAGGCTCATTCCAGGCCATAGCGTTCTCCGTATAAACGTAAACCAGCCAGACCGCCACCCGGATTGGATGACGATTCAATTCGTGCAATCCTACAGTAATTAGCGCACGTGACGCGAACCTGTCGGCCGTGCATTATTGCAAAGTATGTTGCTGAAGAAAGACATCAGGTTGCCAGCCTTCACGCTTGAGCAACCGGTTGAAGTCAGCGCGCTGCAGACGCAAATCAAGCTGCTGTCGCCCATCATCGCTGATGCGTTCCGCGATAACGGCACCTGCCGCATAGAACTGTGCGCGCAACCGAGCCTCGGCGTGCTCCAGCAGGACGGACTCCTGAATTACATCCTCACCCAATCGCTCAGCCATCGCTTCTGCAAGCAGATCCAGCCCAAGGCCGTTCTGCGCTGAAACCCAGACGCGGACGGGAACGCCAGACTCATCACGCTGAATCTGCGGCTCGACTGCCTCGAGCAGATCGACCTTGTTGTAGACCTCAAGGATGGGCAGCTCAATGGCGCCAATCTCGCTAAGCACCTTGACCACCTGTTCAATATGCGAGTCGCGCTCAGGATCAGCTGCATCGATAACGTGCAGCAGCAGATCTGCCTGACTGGACTCCTCGAGGGTGGCACGAAAAGCCTCAACCAGCTTGTGTGGCAGGTGCCGAATGAAACCTACGGTGTCCGCAAGAATAACCGGGCCAATATCTGCCAGCTCGATACGCCTGAGAGTGGGATCCAGCGTCGCAAACAACTGATCCGCCGCATAAACGCTGGACGCGGTAAGGGTGTTGAACAGAGTTGATTTGCCGGCGTTGGTATAGCCAACAAGAGAGACCACCGGGATTTCTGCCCGCCGCCGCGCGCGTCGCGCCTGCTCACGCTGACTACGAACTTTTTCCAGGCGACGGGTAATCTGCTTGATCCGCTCGCGCAAAAGTCGACGATCGGTCTCCAGCTGGGTTTCACCCGGGCCACGCAAGCCAATGCCGCCCTTTTGCCGCTCAAGGTGAGTCCAGCCACGAACCAGACGAGTACTCAAATGGTCAAGCTGTGCCAGTTCGACCTGCAACTTGCCCTCATGAGTACGTGCACGCTGGGCGAAAATATCCAGAATCAGCCCGGTCCGGTCAATGACCCGACACTGTAACTCACGCTCGAGATTACGCTCCTGACTGGGCGTCAACACATGATTGAAGATGACCAGGTCAGCAGCATGCTCACGCACTATTGACTGTATCTCGTCAACCTTGCCTGCCCCCACGAGGAAACGAGGGCTGGGCTGGTGACGATTGACAGTCATAAAGGCAGCAATATCCGCCCCTGCCGAGCTGACCAGCTCGACAAATTCCTGGGGATCTTCCCGGGTTCGCTCGTCATGACCTTCAAGATGGATGAGAACGGCCCGCTCTCCCCCTTCGTGACGCTCAAAAAACAATCAAGCCTCCCGACGCATCAAAGGCTGTCAGCCTCGGCTTCGTCGCCACCGCCCTGAACCGGCAGGCGAACTGGTCGGCCGGGCACAACAGTGGAAATTGCATGCTTGTAGACCATCTGGCTGACGGTGTTCTTGAGCAGAATGACAAACTGATCGAAAGATTCGATTTGACCCTGCAGTTTGATGCCGTTGACCAGATAAATGGATACCGGAACACGTTCCTTGCGCAGAACGTTCAGGTAAGGGTCTTGTAGTGAATGCCCTTTTGACATTGCCTCACTCCTTTTGGAAACCATAGTGGTTAGCATTGTAACAATGCGAAATCGCCGAAATGCTCTCGTCCTGAGCGCTTACCGACGCAAAAAAATCTGATCTGGCACCTGAAAAGACTAGCAGATGATTTGACCTATATGGTGACCTGCTCGACCCGTTTCAAGGCCTGCGCAAATCTTTTCGGGTCCATGCTATCAAACCAGTCAATATCAGACTTCCAACCGCGCAACCAGGTCATTTGCCGCTTGGCCAGTTGTCGGGTTGCAATCACCCCCCTTTCGACCGCTTCATCCAGTGAGAGTTTCCCATCGAGATGATCCCAGATCTGTCGATAGCCTACTGCACGCACCGAGGGCATGCCGACATGCAGATCGGGGCGCGCGTGCAGTTGACAGACTTCATCGACAAATCCAAGCCGCAGCATAGTCGAAAAACGCTCTGCAATGCGCTCATGCAGAACAGAACGCTCACGGGGTGCGACAGAAAGATAATGCATAGTATAGGGTAAAAATGTGCCATTGCGCGCCGTTGTGCAGGCTTTTTCTGCGGCTTGCAATCGATGCCAGTCGCTCAAGCTGGTGCCTGATACCAGAAATACTTCATAAGCACGCTGAATTCGTTGTGGATCGTTGGGGTGAATGCGCGCAGCCGACTCGGGGTCAACCTCGGCAAGCCGGGCGTGAACCGCGGCCCAGCCCTCTGCAGCAGCCATTATCTCAAGCTGTTGCCGCACCCCGGCATCAGCCTGTGGCATCGGCGCCAAACCGTCAGCCAGGGCCTTGAAATACAGCATGGTACCGCCAACCAGAAGGGGAATACGGCCACGCGCGCTGATCTCGTCAATCAAACGCAACACATCGGCACGAAACAGCGCCGCCGAATAGGCTTGCGCCGGGTCGAGAATGTCAACAAGGTGGTGAGGGTAGCGCGCCAGGGTGTCCGCATCCGGCTTGGCTGTACCGATATCCATGCCTCGATAGACCAGTGCAGAATCCACACTGACCAACTCACAGGGCAGATTATCCGCCAGATACAAGGCCAGATCGGTCTTGCCGGCGGCAGTGGGGCCCATCAGACAGATCACCGCCGGAGACTGACTGCTCATGACGCCGCCCGACATCTCACAGCCCCCACCAAGGCGCCGTTAACGTCCACGTAAAAACAGCCTGTCCAGGTCCTGCATACCCAGTTGCGTCCAGGTAGGCCTGCCGTGATTGCACTGACCCGAACGCTCAGTCTGCTCCATATCACGCAGCAGCGCATTCATCTCGGCCAGCGTCAAACGCCGATTGGCGCGAATGGCGCCGTGGCAGGCCATGGTCCCCAGCAATTCATTGCGATGCGCAAGAATACGGTCGCTGGTACCGTACTCGAGCAGGTCACTCAGAACGTCACGCACCAGCTGCTCAGCGTCAGCCTGGCGCAACAGCGCTGGCGTTTGCCGGATAGTCAGTGTTTCCGGGCCCATGCGTTGCAGTTCAAAGCCCAGACGAGCAAACCACTCGGCATGCTCCTCGGCGCAGTCAGCCTCGCGCTGGCTTACCGCGAGTGACTCCGGCACCAGTAAGGGCTGACCGCGCAGTCCCTCTTGATCCATAGCCAGCTTGAGGCGCTCATAGGTAATCCGCTCATGCGCCGCGTGCATATCGACCACCACCAGTCCGTGGGCATTTTCTGCGAGGATATACACCCCGTGCAGCTGCGCCAGGGCATAACCCATGGGCGGCACATCATCAGCGGACGTGTCGGCGGGCACTGTCTTCCCGGTGTCGGCATACAGACCCGAGTAAGCTGCCAGTGTACCCGCCACAGCGCCAGCTGATGGCCGCTCGGGGCGATAACCGGTATCCGCTTGCCAGGACGCGGCTGGCTCATTCAAGCCCATGCTGGTCTGCCCGGAAAAAATCCCGGCCGCCTGACCGACCGCCGCCGGCTGGGTTAGTGTCTCGGCCTGCTCAGGCTGCGACTGATCGCCCGGGCGCTGATCGGCCAGAGCACGGTGTAGCGTGCTGAAGAGAAAGTCATGGACCATACGGCCATCGCGAAACCGGACTTCATGCTTGGTCGGATGCACGTTGACATCAACCACCGCAGGATCGACCTCAAGATAGAGCACGAAGGTCGGATGCCGGCCATTGAACAGGACATCGCGATAGGCCTGACGCACCGCATGGACCACCAGCTTGTCACGAATCATGCGACCGTTGACAAAGAAGTACTGCAAATCGGCCTGACTGCGTGAAAAGGTCGGCAGGCCGACCCAGCCCCACAGGCGCAAACCGGCACGCTCGTTATCAATAAAGCGTGACTGTTCGACAAAGGCTGGTCCGCAGACACTGGCTACCCGCCGGCGTGCTTCCAGCTCACCCTGTGCTGAGCGCAGACTGAATACCGAGCGGCCATTATGGCGCAAGTTGAATGCCACATCGAAACGCGACAGAGCCAGACGCTTGACCACTTCTTCCAGATGACTGAACTCGGTTTTTTCGGTGCGCAGGAACTTACGGCGGGCCGGCGTATTGAAGAACAAATCGCGCACTTCAACCGTAGTACCCCGCGGATGCGCTGCAGGCTGAAGAAGCGGCGCCATATCGCGGCCCTCGGTCTCTACCTGCCAGGCCTGATCAGCGCCCTCGCTACAGGAGGTCAACGTAAGGCGCGACACCGAACTGACCGACGCCAGAGCTTCACCCCTGAAGCCCAGGGTAGCCACACGCTCCAGATCATCCAGATCGCGAATCTTGCTGGTGGCGTGGCGCGACAGTGCCAACGACAGATCATCCTGCTGAATGCCGCAACCATCGTCACGCACCCTGAGCAGCTTGACGCCGCCCTGCTCCACATCAATATCAACGCGTTGGGCGCCAGCATCCAGACTGTTTTCCAACAGTTCCTTGATAACCGATGCTGGACGCTCAACCACCTCACCGGCGGCAATCTGGTTTGCCAACCGCGGGCTGAGTAATTGGATCCGCGCCATGTCAGGGCTCATTCCGCACAAGCAGGCTGCCTGCCGGCACCTTCAAAACCTGACCAACGCGAATCTGGTCATTGGTCAACGCGTTGGCCTGACGCAAGCTGGCTACCGATACATCATAACGATTTGCTATCAACGACAGGCTTTCACCTCTGGCCACAGTATGTTCAGCTGGACGACGCACTTGCAATTGTCCACTGGCCTTCATTGCGGCTATGCGCGTGCCAGGTGGCGGGCTGCGATGGAAATACTCCCTGACGCCTGTATGCATTGCACGCGCCAGCGCCTGTTGATGACTGCGGGTAACCAGCTTTTGCGCTTCACCAGGATTGGAAATAAAGCCGGTTTCGACCAGTATCGAGGGAATGTCCGGAGATTTCAGCACCATAAAGCCGGCCTGTTCCACGCGGCGCTTGTGCAAGGGTGTAATCCGACCAATGGAAGCCAACACCTGCTGGCCAACATCAAGACTGGCTGACAGCGTCGCGGTCATAGACAGATCGAGCAATACACTGGCCAGCACCTGATCACGATCTTCCAGGCTGACGCCGCCGACCCCACCAATCAAGTCGGAGCGGTTTTCACGGTCTGCCAACAGGCGCGCCGTTTCCGAGGTCGCACCACGGTCAGACAAGGCAAATACCGAGGCTCCGAATGCGCTGGCGCGCGTGAAGGCATCGGCGTGAATAGAAATAAACAGATCCGCATTATGTTGGCGTGCTATCTCGGTACGGCGCCGCAAAGGGATAAAATAATCGCCGGTTCTGACCAGCTCAGCCCTGAACCCGGGCTCAGCATCCAGTAAGGTTTTCAGCTCGCGGGCAATCGCCAGCACAACAATTTTCTCGCGAGCACCGCCTGGACCAAGCGCACCAGGGTCTTCACCACCGTGGCCGGCATCCAATGCAATGATGATGTCTCGCTCACCCTCTGGCGGCGCTGTTCGGCTCGGCGTAACCGGCAGATTTGTGGCGGCAGGCTGAGCGACTGATGGCAAGGCAGGATCCGATTGCTCCTGGTCAAACAGGTCGATGACCAGACGATGCCCATACTGCTGATTGGGTGGCAAGGCAAAGCTTTTGGCGGTTACCTGACGCGACAAGTCCAGTACAACGCGCAGGTCAGACTGTTCTCGCGGCGCTGAACGGACGCCGGTCAGAGGGGTTCCTTCCAGCGGCAGGGCGCTGACATCGGCGCTGAATCTGGCACCGCTTAAATCAATGACAATGCGTTCCGGGCTGGAGAGGGTAAACAGTGTGTGCTCCGACGGGCCAGTCAGGTCAAAAACCAGCCGAGTGTTATCGGGCGCACGCCAGATCCGCACATTCTGAATATCAGCAGCCTTCAACACACCTGTCATCAAAAGACACAGGCAGCAGATAAATCCTCTCAGCATTGCGCTACCCCTTCCCCCGGCGTTACCCATCATGGCTGTTTCTTGCTCTGACTTTGTTGGATGGCCACGCAGGCATCTTCTCCCCGGGCGGTATGGGCTTGCAAGCCTACTCGACGACCGGCGCCTTCATTGCCTATGGTAATGCTCAGGTCCGGCATAGGCAAAACGCCTCTGCCCTTGTCTGGCCATTCAATCAGGCACAGGCTGTCTGCACTGAAATAATCTCGAATACCCAGAAACTCCAACTCTTCAGGATCCAGGAGGCGGTACAGGTCAAAATGATAAATCACCCCCGTGGCCAGTTCATAGGGCTCAACCAGAGTAAAAGTGGGACTCTTGACCGCACCAATATGCCCTTGACCACGAATAAGGCCGCGACTCAGGGTAGTCTTGCCGGCGCCCAGATCACCCTGCAGATAAATCACCCCACGCCCCTGCATGGCCGAACCAATGGCAGCACCGAGTGCCTGCATGGCATCCTCATCGGTGATCAGAAACTCATGATTCATTCACTATCCCGTTGGTTGAGCAGTTGTCGCAGTGATAAAAACAGATCGCTGGCCAGCAGTCCACGCTGATCCCCTGCTGCAGCCTGGTCTCCGGCAAGAGCATGCAGCAGCACGGCATAACGAGCCGCATCAGGTGCTGTCAACCCCTGGGCGAGCAAGGCGCCGGCCAAGCCTGACAGCACATCGCCCATTCCCGCAGTTGCCATGGCTGGATTGCCATAGGTGCATAGAGCAGGCGGCCGCGCCTGCTCGTCAGGCCCTGCGATCAGACTACCTACTCCCTTGAGGACAACAGCACAGCCCCAGCGTTCAACCAGACGCTGCAGGGCTTTGAGTCTGTCTGCCTGAACTTCTGTCGTGGAAATCCTCAGCAGTCGCGCCGCCTCGGCTGGATGCGGCGTGATAATAGCTGTGTTGCCCAGTGCTCTGCCAGCGTCGCCCATCTCAGCCAGGGTATTCAGGGCGTCAGCATCCAGCACCTTGGGCACCTTCCTTGCCAGCCCCATCTCAAGCAACTCCAGCCCCCAATCAGCACGCCCCAGCCCTGGCCCTATTACCAGCACATCGGCGGCGGCAATCAGTCCAGCCGCATCAGCAGGCTGCTCAACACCCTTGACCATGAGTTCGGGACAGCGCGCCAGCAGCGGCATCACATGGCAGTCACGGGTCACCACACTGACCTTGCCGGCGCCGCTGCGCAGTGCCGCCTCGGCAGCCAGGATGATAGCGCCGCCCATTCCCTGATCACCGCCTAGCAAGACCAGGTGACCAAACAGTCCTTTGTGCGCCGCCCGCGGGCGTCGGCCCAGGCAATTCTGCCATAGCGCCATACTCAGCCGCTCTGCTACGGGCTGCGGCCGCGCACGGGGCAAGTCCGCCAACGGGGCAAAACGCAGCTCACCGCAATAATCCGGTCCGTCAGCCATGCACAGTCCCGGCTTCAGGCCAATAAAGCTCAGGGTCAGGGTAGCCTTGACGGCCATACCCAGTGGCACACCCCGATCGGCATGCAAACCACTGGGCAGATCCACGGCCAGAACCGCTAATCCACTCGCATTGATGGCCTTGATGGCCTCAGTGAATGGCGCTCGCACCTCACCCTGCAAACCGGTACCGAGCAGCGCATCAACCACAACGCCCTGCAGTCTGATCGCCTCTGTCCAGGGTTGAATCTCGACGCCCGCGGTCAAGGCTGCCTGCCAGGCCAGCGCCGCATCGGCCTTGAGCTGCACGGGATCAGTCAGCCAGTACACCTGCACCTGATAACCGGCTTGATGGGCCAGCCTGGCCAAAAGATAACCATCACCGGCATTATTGCCGCCGCCACAGAGCACGCTGATCTGCCCGCCCTCTGGCCAACGCTGCAGCAGGTTTTGCCACAGCGCCAGAGCCGCGCGCTGCATCAGATCAAAGCCTGAGATACCCTCGGCTATGATGCCGGCATCCAGCTCACGGGTCTGCTGCGCGGTATAGAACCAGTTGGGCAAGACATCGTTCATAAGTAGGCTACCTGCGGGATTGTCTGGCACAATTGTCGCTCGAGCGATTACAGACTTTATACCTGAAAACCCGGATGACCGCGCCTGCCATGCCCAATCAATCCACCGACTATACCGCGCTGGCCGAACAGATTCGGCAGCTCGGCGCGCAGCTGGGATTTCAGCAAGTGGGCATCAGTGCAGCCGACACGGGCGAGCATGCGCACCACCTGCAAACCTGGCTGGATGCAGGCTATCAGGGCGATATGCAGTGGATGGCCAGCCATGGCGAGAAACGCAGCCAGCCAGCGCTTCTGGTACCCGATACGCTCAGAGTCATTTCCGTGCGCATGGACTATCTGCCCGCCGACACCAAGATGACGCAGCGCCTGCAGCAACCGGACACCGCCTACCTGTCGCGCTACGCGCTGGGGCGCGATTACCACAAGCTCATGCGCCGACGCCTGCAGCAACTGGCTGAGCATATTCAGGCACTTGTCGGACCCTTCGGCTATCGCGCCTTTGTCGACAGCGCCCCGGTACTGGAAAGAGCGCTGGCGCAGCAAGCCGGCCTTGGCTGGATCGGCAAGAACAGCATGCTGATCAACCGCAAGGCCGGCAGTTACTTCTTTCTTGGCGAGCTGTTTACCGACCTGCCACTGCCAATAGACCAGGTGCAGGCAGTTGATCATTGCGGCCGCTGCAGTGCCTGCCTGGACAAATGCCCGACCGATGCCTTTGTGGACGATCGGGTACTGGATGCGCGGCGCTGCATTTCCTATCTGACCATCGAGCTCAAGGATGCCATTCCGGAAGACCTGCGCCCGCTGATGGGCAATCGGGTGTTCGGCTGCGATGACTGCCAACTGGTTTGCCCCTGGAACCGCTTTGCCAAGCCAACGCAAGAGCAGGATTTCAGCCCCAGACACCGGCTTGACAAGGCCAGTCTGGTCAGCCTGTTTCTGTGGGACGAGGACAGCTTCCTGCGCAATACCGAAGGCTCACCGATTCGCCGTATAGGCCATGAGCGCTGGCTGCGCAATCTGGCCGTAGGCCTGGGAAATGCGCCCACCAGTCTCGAGGTGATTGAGGCATTGAAAGGCCGCCTGGACCACCCCTCGGAACTGGTCCGAGAGCATGTACGCTGGGCGCTGGCGCGCCACAACGCAACCCTACCCGAGTCCATCAGTACTTGAGAAAGTGCTCGCGGTAGTACTTCAGCTCGGCAATCGAATCGTAGATGTCATCCAGCGCCAAATGACTGGCCTGTTTTTTGAAGCCACCCTTGAGCTCAGGCGCCCAACGAGCCACCAACTCCTTGAGTGTGGACACATCCAGATTGCGGTAATGAAAATACACTTCCAGTTCGGGCATACCGCGGTACAGAAAGCGTCGATCCTGACAGATGCTATTGCCGCACATGGGTGATTTGCCCGCCGGCACCCACTGTTGCAGGAAGTCCAGCGTCTGCTGCTGGGCCTGCTCAGGACTGATCTGACTGTCGCGCACACGCTGGGTCAGACCGGACTGGCCATGCTGACGGGTATTCCACTCATCCATCCCGGCCAACAGCGCATCTGATTGCTTAACCGCCATCACCGGCCCTTCAGCCAGCACATTCAGTTGGGCATCGGTCACCACGGTGGCAATCTCGATAATCACGTCCTTGTCCGGATCCAGACCGGTCATTTCAAGGTCTATCCAGATCAGGTTCTCGGGATTTTGCATGGGGGCTCCTGCGGCGGGTTGGATTCAGGCCTAGTATACGCGGCCCGTGGTATAGTGGCGCAACTTCAGAGAACAGCAAATCCCATGGCCAAGCGACACCTTACCCGCCGACAGAGCTGGCAAATCCAGAAAGTACAGGATGAGCGCACGGTTCGCGCCCAACGCCGCGCCGAACAGGCCGAAGCCAGCTTGATGGGCGGCGACCTGGGGCCCGAACAAGCTGGACTGGTGATCGCCCATTTTGGCGTCCAGGTTGATGTTGAAGCACTTTCCGGTGAGCTGGCCGGTCAGGTACGTCGCTGTCACCTGCGCGCCAACCTGCCAGCACTGGTCACCGGTGATCGCGTGGTCTGGCGCGCAGACAATCAGCTAGGCGGCGTCATTGTTGCCCAGATGCCCCGGGAGACCGAGCTCAACCGCCCAGATCACCGCGGCCAGCTCAAGCCGGTGGCAGCCAACGTCGACCGACTGGTGATTGTATTTGCCCCCTTGCCGACACCTTACACCACCCTGATCGACCGCTACCTGGTGGCCTCCGAGCAAATCGGCCTGACACCCCTGCTGGTGCTGAACAAGGCCGACCTGATGCTCGGCGGCGAGTTTGACGAATTGCGCAAGTGGCTCGACGACTACGCTGCTCTGGGCTATCAGGTAATGAGTCTGTCCGCCAGCTCGGGCAGCGGTCTGGATGAGTTGCGTGCCGCGCTGTGCGGGCACATCAGTGTATTTGTTGGACAGTCCGGCGTAGGCAAGTCCTCGCTGATCAATGCCTTGCTACCGGGCATTGACCTGCGGGTCGGCGCGCTATCCGAGTCCAGTGGTCAGGGTACGCATACCACCACCACGGCCAGGCTGTTTCACTTCCCTGAGGGTGGCGATCTGATCGACTCGCCAGGTATCCGCGAATTTGGCCTTACGCACATCAGTCACGATGACCTGCTGGAAGGTTTTATCGAATTCAGACCCTGGCTGGGCCGCTGCAAGTTCCGCGACTGCCAGCACCTGCATGAACCCGGCTGCGCCCTGCTGCAGGCGGTGGAGAGCAAACTGATATCCGCCAGCCGCATGGCCAGTTACCGGCAAATCCTTTCCAGCCTGGTAACCGAGAGCTACTGAGCCTGACTTTCGCGTAACTGCCGCAGCGGATTGCCATCCTCAAACAGATTTGCCGGGCGCTGACCGCTCTGCGGCTGATCAGGCTCACCATCCACTGCGGAGTCCGGCTCATCAGTCGGCAAAGCCTCCATCGGCAACGTGGGAACTAACAATTCCTGCGCCTCCTGTCCCTGCGACTCAGACGCAGAATCGATCGGCGCAACGGGCTCTTCTGGCAAGGGTGCCAGGCCAGTTCCCGCATCGACAGAACTGTCCTGCTCGGCTGGAAGCTCCGAATCATCGCTGACGGGCTCATCTTCAATACCACTCTCACCGACCCTATCAAGCAATTCTTCTTCGGCTTTCTTGTTCAGCACCACAATATCAATGCGACGATTGATCGGGTTGAGGGGGTCATTGCGATCAAACAACGCCGAGTCGGCATAGCCCACGACCCGTGCCACCTGGCTTTCCGGATAGCCTGCCACCAGCAGGGTTCTTCGCGCGGCATTCGCACGGTCACTGGATAGCTCCCAGTTGCCATAACCACGGCGACCGACAAAGGGTTGCGAGTCGGTATGCCCGCCAACACTGATCTTTTTCGGCACAACGGCAATGGTATCGCTCAGGGCCAGCAGAATGTCTTCGAAGTAAGGCTGCAGTTGCGCACTGCCGCTGGCAAACATGGGACGGTTTTCGGCATCGATGATCTGGATGCGCAAACCGTCCTGAGTAATCTCTATCAGAATCTGATCCTTGAAGCGCTGCAATACCGGCTCGGTATCAATCTTGTTTTGCAGCTCCTGCAATAACATATCCAGTTCAACGCGCTCAAGTTCCTCCGCCATTTCCTGAATCCGTTCGGCGTCCACAGGGATAACATGGCTATCTTCCTCTGCATCGTTGAGCGTTCGTTGCGGAGAGACTGTTGGCGTCCCACCCAGATCAATAGCAAACGGGCTACCGCCTTCGGAAAAGCCTACGGGATCATTGAAGTAACCGGCAATCATCTTGAGCTGTTCGGGAGTCGCCGTGGACAGGAGCCACATGACCAGAAAGAACGCCATCATCGCCACGGCAAAATCGGCAAAGGCAATTTTCCAGGCACCGCCATGGTGCCCGTCAGCCTTGCGACTGATGCGCTTGACGATAATGGGTTGGTTGTTATCCACCGATCAACGCCCCTTGACCGACTCTTCCAGCTCCAGAAAGCTGGGGCGATGCTCCGGCAACAGCGCTTTGCGGCCAAACTCTACCGCCAGCGCGGGCGGCAGACCCTGGGCGCTCGCCACCAGACACATCTTGATGGCTTCATAGGTATTCACTTCTTCATGGGCCTCATGCCCCATGGCCGCCGCAAAAGGGCCAACAAAGCCATAGGCTGCAAGGATACCCAACAAGGTGCCGACCAGAGCCGTGGCAACTTTCTGACCGATTTCAGCATTTTCGGCATCACCCAGAATACCCATGGTGATCACAATACCCAGAACGGCCGCCACGATACCGAACGCGGGCAGTCCATCAGCTACCCGGGTAACGGCATGCGAAGGCTCGAGAATCTCCTCGGACAGACTGGAGATTTCCACATCAAACAGGGCCTCAAGCTCATGTGGAGCCATGTTGCCGGTTGACATGATACGCAGGTAATCACAGATGAAGGACAGCATATGCTTGTCCTTCAGAATCGCCGGATACTTGCTGAAAATGGGACTTTCCAGCGGCTCTTCGATATCCGCCTCAATCGACATCATGCCTTCACGACGACTCTTGTTCAGGACTTCGTACAGCAAACCCAGCACATCCAGATAAAACGCCTTGCTGAAGCGATGGCCGAAAATGATCACCGGCACCTTGCCGAACACCTTCTTGACCGTTGCCATGTTGTTGGCAGTCAGGAATGCACCAAATGCCGCACCACCGATTATCAGAATCTCAAAGGGATGCCACAGGGCCATAAGCTTGCCACCCGACATGACAAAGCCCACCAGCACAGAGATGATAACCACAAGAAAACCGGCAATTTTCAGCATAAATCCTTCAGATCCCCCGAATCATCGGTAAACTGCTCTTTAGCAAAGGGCCAGCGCAGCAAAACCGTTCTGATAGCGTTATAGTCTTAACCATACTCGCGGATCAATTATACGGCTGTATAACTATATGAGCACAAATGATCAGGTCAGTCCGGACACAGAAGAGGATATCGGCAGCCTGCGCGAAAGCCTGAAGCATTTTGTGTTGCCTGTCGAAAAAACTCAGCGTAGCCGACTTATCGAACAGCTCGATAACGAGCTTCTGAGCATATCAGATCTGACCCGCGAGATTCTCAAAGTGCCCGCAGCAACCCTGCAGATATGCCGCGTAGCAGGCATGGCCGCGCGCAAACGGGATATCGACATCCTGACGCTGGAGCAGGCCTGTAATCTTCTGGGGGTCCTGCAACTCACCCAGTTGGTCAAGGATTTGCCTACCGCCAGCATGGATGAGCTGCCCGCAGAGTATCGCCAGCTCCTGAGCATCAGCGAACATGCGGTAAGTCAGGCTCAGGGGCTGTTCTCCCAGCGCATGGCCAGACTGTGGCACGAAGTCTCCCTGGCCACCCTGCTTTTTCTGGCGCCTTACTGGGTCTTGGTCCATCAACGCCCTGCCCTGTTTCGGCAGTGGGAAAGGATGCAACTGGGTCAACAAAAGGATAAGAAAAACCATTTCAATCCCTGGCTGTCGGACAGTAAGCGGCTCCTTGATGCGGCCCAGCAACTGGCCTCCGATTGGTGGCTACCTCCCTGGATTCTGCAAGGTTACCGCTCACTGGACGTTGACCGCCGAGTTATCGTCAAGGCACTGCATATTGCCCGCGATGTCAGCCACCCGCAGGAGCAGCAAGCCCGACTGGACGCTGACCGTTCACTCTACCGCTGGCTTACACAGCCAGCCAACAGCCTGATGCTTGCCAACGGCCTGGCACTGGGTGCCCATCTCGACTGGGATGCGGCGCATACAGGTCGCTGGCAACAGCTTACTGCCCTGTACCTGAGTGCACCCTTGGACTCGGTACAAAGTCTGACCCATCAGAATGCAGTTGAAGCCGCCAGAACACAGACTGCACCTGAAGGTATAATCTGGCGGCCTGCCCAGGCGCTACTGTGGCCGACAGGCCAACGCAGCCGGGCGACTCGCGACCGCCAGACGCCCTCAGCCAGTACCGTCGCAGCCCCGCCCATCAAGCCTTTGAAACAGCTCGACGCGCCTGCCTTACATCCGAACCAGGCGCTTTGGCGCCAGCAATGCATGAAGTTGCTCAGGCAACCCAACGGATTCAACAGCGTCAGCGAAATGCTTCAGGTTACCCTCAGTGCGATGCACGATGGGCTGGGTATCGGACAGTGCTGGGTAGCACTGTATAATGGTCGCGAACAGCAACTTGTGGTCAGTGCCGTGCACGGCTTCGAGATCGGCAGCAGCATTGTTGGCCTCAAGCTGGGGCCCAGCCGCAATACCGCCTGGGGGCGCTGGCTGGCCGGCAGCCCTTGTCATGCCATGACCACCAGCAGTCTGCGCCGTGAAAGCGCGCTGATACCTGGCAATCTCAAGCGGTTGCTGGCCGATCAGCATGCACTTCTGCTACCGGTAGTGCACAAGGGCCAGATCATAGCCTTGCTGGCCGCGCAGAATCTTGAGCCGACCGCGCTGGTAAGCGAGCAACCACGCAAAGCACTGCAAAAAACCGCTGAATGTTTGTACCGTGCCCTGAGCACCTTCAAACAAGCGCCCCAAACGCCATAAAACCTGATTCGGAAAACGTCGGAGAGAATGCGCATGTCGCAACCCGCTCTACCCATACTTATCGACCCGCTGGCGCTCGAGCTGCCTCTGGACCCTTCTGTTTTTCGGCTGGTCGACCTGTCGCGCACAGAGCAGTATCTTCAGGCGCATATCCCAGGGGCCGTGCATGTCCCTCCAGAACAGACCCAGTCACCCGCACCACGCCCGGGACTGTTGCCAGATAGTGCTCGTCTGCACGCGCTCTTCGCTCAACTCGGGCATCATCCTGACCTTCACTATGTGCTCTACGATGATGAGGGCGGTGGTTGGGCCGGGCGTTTCGCCTGGATACTCGACAGTATCGGGCATCCCCACTACAGCTATATCGACGGTGGCATTGTCGCCTGGCAGCAGGCCGGACTGCTAACCGAACAAGGTCAGCAGACGGTGCCCGTCAGCAACCCGACAATACAGATCAATCAGGACGCCAGCATCGATCTGGCAAGCCTGACAACTCTGCTCGGCAAACCCGAGCTACGTATTTGGGATGCTCGCTCGCCGGCAGAATTCAGTGGTCAGAAAGTGCTCGCGGCCAAAGCTGGCCATATCCCTGGCGCAGTCAACTTTGAGTGGACTGCCGGTATGGATACTCAGCGCGGCTTACGGCTGCGCAGGGACCTGCAAGAACAACTGCTAGCCCTTGGCATCAGCCCGGATCAACAGATTGTCACTCATTGCCAGACCCATCATCGCTCCGGCTTCACCTATCTGGCCGCCAAGATACTCGGCTACCCAAAGGTGAAAGCCTACGCCGGCTCCTGGTCGGAATGGGGGAATCACCCCGACACCCCAGTGGAACTTTAAGGAAAACCCATGCAAGAACGCCTGTTTATCATCATGCAGTACCTGTTGCCCCAGCATCTTTTATCCCGCCTTGCTGGTTGCCTGGCCAACTGCACCTGGATCTGGGTGAAAAACCCCTTCATAAACTGGTTTGTCAAACGCTATCAGGTAGACATGTCCGAGGCTCAACAGGAAGATCCGACCGCCTTTGCCTGTTTCAACGATTTTTTTACTCGTGCCCTGAAAGACGGCGCCAGACCGCTGGATGATCAACCGGACAGCGTGCTGTGCCCCGCCGACGGTGCCATCAGCCAGATTGGCCAGATCGAACATGGCCGGGTATTCCAAGCCAAGGGGCAGAGTTTCAGCGTACTGGAGCTGCTTGGCGGTAATCCCGAGCATGCAGCCCTGTTCCAGGGCGGCCAGTTTGCCACTGTCTACCTTTCACCACGCGACTATCACCGCGTTCACATGCCATTGCAGGGCACCCTGCGGGACATGATCTACGTGCCCGGCAAGCTGTTTTCGGTCAATCAGAGCACCGCAGAAAACGTACCCGAACTCTTTGCCCGCAATGAACGCGTGGTCTGCCTGTTTGACAGTCCGGCTGGCCCCATGGCCGTAGTGCTGGTTGGTGCGATGATAGTGGCCTCGGTCGAGACCGTATGGGCCGGACTGGTTGCGCCACCGACGCGTCAATTGAAAGCCCAGCAATACGGACAGAGCGCGCCAAACCTTGAGCGCGGCGCAGAAATGGGCCGCTTCAAACTGGGTTCCACGGCCATCATTCTGTTCGGGCCTGAACAGGTTCGCTGGGCAGAGCAGTTGCAAGCTGGGGATGCAGTCCGGATGGGGCAGGCGATGGGGGTTACAACGGGGCCAGCTAACACGCCCGACTAATCGGCCAGGCTTTTAGCTGGAAGCTGGAAGCTGGAAGCTGGAAGCTGGAAGCTGGAAGCTGGAAGCTGGAAGCTGGAAGCTGGAAAAAGTCTGCGGAGCCAGGCTTTTATGTCAAGCCACATCACAAGCCTGGCCGACACACCGCAACCACTGCCACTGCGGACTACTTCAAGCTTCCAGCTTCCAGCTTGTTTAACTATTCAAGCCCTATCGAGCGGAAAAGGGATCACCTCGTCGATCCGCTCTGCATCCAGCGCGAGCATGACCAGCCGATCCAGGCCAAGGGCAACACCAGCGCAGTCAGGCAAGCCTGACTGCATGGCCGCCAGCAAGGCGTTATCGACCGGCAGCGGGGCCTTGCCCATGGCTGTGCGCTCGACCTGATCACTGGCGAAACGTCGTTGCTGCTCTTCGGCATCAACCAGCTCGAAGTAGCCGTTGGCCAACTCCATGCCGTTGATAAACATCTCGAACCGCGCGGCCACCGGGACGCAATCATCCCCATCCACTATACGTGCCAGCGCTGCCTGTGAAGCCGGAAAGGCATAGACCAGCGTCGGCTCGATCAGCCTTGGCTCTATGTAGTGTGAAAACAGCAGATTCAGCCAGCCATCTCTGGGCATCTCGGCAACAAGACCACTGAGCTTGCATCCGAGCTCGGCAAGCTGCTGATCACTGCACTGGTGAATATCAATATGCAAATGCGCAGCAAAGAGAGCCGCGTAGGTCACCCTGCCTGCAGCCGGGGTATCTAGTATGGTTGACACCAGAGCATCCACTTCATCCATCAACTGGTGGTGATCAAAACCCAACCGATACCACTCCAGCATGCTGAATTCGGGATTATGCCGCCTACCTTGCTCACCATTACGGAACACCCGGCACAATTGCCAGATACAACCGCTACCAGCCGCCAGCAAGCGCTTCATCGGGTATTCCGGAGACGTATGCAGAAATAATGACTGCGGCAGACCACCTCCCTCTGGCACAAAGTCGGTGACAAAAGGATGTAACTGCGGATCACTGACTGCGGCGCAGGACAGATAAGGCGTCTCGACCTCCAGCACCCCGCGTTGTAAAAAGAACCCACGAACCTGCTGCACTATCTCGGCTCGACGATGCAATGCCGCGATTGACGCGGAGGGTTGCCAGCTCAGCATCTGAAACTCCATTGGCCTGAATGAAAAAACCGGAGCAATGCCCCGGTTTAATCTGCGCCCGAGGGCACCTGGCTAAAAGCGATCACGCGCGACCGACATACTCGGCGCTGCGGGTATCAACTTTAAGCACATCACCGATGTTGATGAACAAGGGCACCTTGACCACGGCACCGGTCATCAGTTTGGCAGGCTTGGTACCACCACCGGACGTATCACCGCGCACACCTGGATCAGTCTCAACCACTTCCAGCTCAACAAAGTTCGGCGGGGTAACGGCAATCGGAGCGCCATTGAACAGCGTTACCTGATAGATAACCTGCTCCTTCAACCAGTTCTTGGCCTCGGTAACGGCCTTCTCATCGGCAGCAACCTGCTCGAAGGAGCCATCAGTGGCCATGAAGTGCCAGAACTCGCCATCGGTATAAAGGTATTCCATTTCGCGATCCATGACGTCCGCACCTTCCAGGCTGTCGCCTGACTTGAAGGTACGTTCGTTGACCCGGCCAGTCTTCAGGTTGCGCACTTTGACCCGGTTGAACGCCTGACCCTTACCTGGTTTGACGTATTCGTTTTCCAGGATGGAGCAAGGATCGCCATCGAGCATCACCTTGAGACCCGGCTTGAATTCATTGGTAGAATAGTTGGCCATACATTTCCCACTGACAGTTTGAACGGAAACATCCGAGAACGCGCTGAAACCAAGTCACAGACTGGTCTGATCGACCGGATTCAGCCTGACGTTGATCACAACGCCCGACGGATGTCCTGCCACCCATGCGCGGAAAAAACGTAATGATACATGTATCTTCAGCGCCTGTTGAGTCTGACAGCTGGCAAAGTATTCTGGCCAACTGCGTCAGCGACCCGAAAACCCTGCTGCAACGCCTTGCGCTGGATCCGAAGTTGCTGGACGCTGCCCATGCCGCCAGCCGCGAATTCGCCCTGCGCGTGCCCGAACCCTACCTGAGCAGAATGCGCAAGGGTGATCCCGACGACCCCCTGCTGCGCCAGGTACTGCCGCTGGGTGAAGAACTGGTTGCGCAGCCTGGGTATGTCCTTGATCCGCTGGGTGAACAACACAGCAATGCCCGTCCCGGCATCATTCACAAATACCACGGTCGCTTGCTGCTGTTGGTTAGCGGGGGCTGTGCGATCAACTGCCGTTACTGTTTCCGCCGTCACTTTCCTTATGCGGATAACAACCTCAGTACTGCTGAATGGGATCAGGCGCTGGATTATATCCGCGCCGACAGCAGCATCCGTGAGGTGATTTACAGTGGCGGCGACCCCCTGGCTGCCAACGACCGACGCCTGACCTGGCTGACCCGTGAAATTGCCGCTATTGAGCATGTTCGCCGGCTCCGCGTGCATACCCGATTACCCGTGGTCATACCTCAGCGGGTAACCCCTGAACTGCTGGATGCACTTTGCGGCACACGACTCCCGGTCACCATGGTACTGCACTGTAATCATGCCAACGAGCTTGATGCAGAGATGGCCACCGCCATTATGCGCTTGAAGTCAGCCGGTATAACGCTACTCAATCAGGCTGTACTGTTAAAAGGTGTCAATGACAGGCTTGAGGACCAGATTAACCTCAGCGAGGCTCTCGGTGACCACGGCGTCATACCCTACTACCTGCATGTACTCGATGCGGTTCGTGGCGCCCATCATTTCCATGTTGATGACGCCCAGGCATGCACGCTGGTTGGACAGATGCTGACACGCTTGCCGGGGTTTCTTGTACCCCGTCTGGTCAGAGAGCAGGCCGGGCAACCGAGTAAACTCCCGCTGCCTGTTTCACCCCGCGCTGCAGGGGCGATGCCAGACGAATGAGAACGGTTTATTGACTTAGCACCAAGATCACTTTACTGCTAGAGTAATATTTGACGCTTAAACAACATGTTGGACCCGCGATCCCATCTTGATGCCTCGGGATTTGGCTAGAACTGCCTGTACTGGATACGACTGATTATGGATAGCACTGCTAACAAACTGAATTTGCGGATCCCGCAACAAAGCCTGAAATCCCTGAGCTTTGCCGATAGCAGTGAAAAAGGTATAAGCCATTGGTTGGCCAATCTGCCCAAGGCCAATATCGGCGAAACCGCCCGACAGCTTTATCAGGGCCTGATTGAACTCAATCAATTGGAAATTTCTCCGGAAAAACGTCTGGCACTGCTTGAGCTTATTCGACCCCAGGTCCATTACGTTTGCAGTGCCTTGTCAAAATATTATCTCGGCCAGTCAATTGTTCTGGAAGACAAACCGCGTAAAGTCGCCAACCTGTCCCAGTCCCTGCAAAATCATATGGCTAACGGCTATAAAATAGTTGTTGCGCAGGAGCGGCTGATCAAGTCCCGCGACCATGCAGACACCGTCAGCTTGGCCATTCAGCGCGCCATGCGCGGTTTGTGTGGCCCCCTGTTGAGAGCCTTCCAACTCTACTGCCCGGTAGCCGACGGCGTTTGGCTGGAGCTGCATCAACTGTATCAACTCGCTCGACGCCGCAAGGTGCATCAACAACCTATTCCTGACAGTGAAAGTGTCAGCGAGCGGCCCCTTAGCATCGAACAATGCTATCTGGTGGCTCTGCTCATGGGGTCAGCCAGACCCAATCAAATGCGTCAGAGCGGCATGGCAAGGGTCTTTTCCACCCTCGAGGATTGGTGTCGCATGGCCAGCCTGCTGCCGCCCGAAGATCCACGTGCCCTGTTCATCGTCAATCCAGCCATGGATTGCGCACCGCGCTACCGCTCACTGATCCTTGAGGAAGACCTGACTGACAGCTTGGGTCTGAGCACACAAAACCTGGTAGATGGCATTAAGGACTACATGCTCAACGGGGCTGAGAGTCGCACTGGACTCAAGGTGCCCGAAGGTTTCGGAATCGAACTGCTGCAGCATGTCAGCCAATCATGGGGCGATCTGGCCGAACGGACATTCAACCGGGTACCCGGACGTGGGGCGCTGAAAGTCAGCATCGGTATCAGCGCCACGCATTACCGCATCAGCAACACACCTTTTTCACGCTATATCAGCGCTGGCGAACACGACATCAACCCCTTCTCCGATGCCGCCCAGCGCGCACGGCAGGAAGGATGGAGCAATGCATTCGACGGTGACCAGTCGGTTGACTGGGGTAACGGCAAGTTCGAACAGATCAATTACAACACGGCGCATACTGTGGTGGAGGAAGAGGAGCAGGAGGAAGACTATCCGATCTTTACCCTGCCGATCATCAACCATAGTCCGGGTGGATTCTGCCTTACCTGGCCAAAGGATGTACCCAAACAGTTACAAGCCGGCGAACTACTCGGCATTCAGGAAGACAGCGACCAGGACTGGAGTTTGGCTGTTGTCCGCTGGATTCGTCAGGTACGGGGTGGCGGTACCCAGATGGGTATCGAGCTGGTCGCGCCGCATTGCACTCCCTGTGCGATCAAATTGATCCGCAAAACCGAAGAGCCGAGCAAGTTCCTGCGCGGCCTTATTTTGCCGGAAGTGACCGCCATTGATCGACCCGCCACCATCATCACCCCTCGGCTGCCCTTTCAGGTCAACAGCAAGGTAGTGATTCTGCAGGGCAATCGCGAGTCCCGGGCGCACCTGACTGACAGAGTGGCTGCCACCGGTAGTTTCAGCCAATTCGAGTACCGCATGCTGGAGCAAAGCGCCGAGCTTAAAGGCAAAAGCGAGACTGGCAGCACAAGTTTGGCTATCAGCAGCGATGATGACTTTGACTCACTATGGAAGTCGCTGTAAATTCAGGCGTCTTAACCAATACAGGGCCTGACGGCCCTAATCAGTTTGGAAGACAATGGGCAACGAAACTAACGCCATCAGATTGCTGATCCTCGATGACTCGCAAAACAATGCTGAGCATCTCGTCAGCCTTTTGCGCAATGCAGGCCATGCTACCCGTGCTCACCGGATAACATCCACTGAAGACTTGCAGGAAAGTCTGCAACACACCTGGGATCTGTGTCTGGGCCGTCCCGAAACCAGTTTCATGAGCGCTGAAGACGCCTGCAGCATGATCGCCCGGCAATCCCGTGACATACCCTTTATCCTGGTTTGTCCAGGGGATCCTGGTGATGAGGGCCGTCTGTCTGCCTTACGCAGCGGTATGCAGGATGCCGTCAGCGAAGCGGCTGAATCACTGCTGACCACAGTAGTCAAACGTGAATTGGCCAGTCTGATGTCGCGCCGGCAACTGCGCATCGCCGAACAATCCCTGCGCGAAGCAGAAAAACGCTGCCAGCTTCTTCTCGACAGCTCGGTTGATTCAATTGCCTACGTACATGACGGCATGCATATCTATGCCAACCGCTCGTACATCAGTCTTTTTGGCTACGACGATCCCGATGATCTGGCCGCCGAGCCAATGGTCGGTCTGATTGCCACCAAGGATCGTGACGCATTCAAATCTTTTCTGCGCAATTACAGCGACATGGGCGAAAAGAACGAACTGCGCTGCAGTGCCGTTGATATTGATGGCAAGGAATTCCCGATCATGCTGACCTTTTCGCCGGCCAGTTATGATGGCGAGCCCTGCACCCAGGTGGTGATCCGGGTTGAAACGGCCAGCGCCGAATTCGAAGAAAAGCTCAAGGTCATGTCCAGTCAGGACCTGGTGACAGGACTGTTCAACCGCTCCTATTTCCAGGAGCAACTGGAGAAAGTCAGTGAACATGCCGTGCATTCTGGCCAGCCCAGCAGCCTGGTCTACATCGGTATCGACAACTTCAACGTGGTTCAGAGTGACGTCGGCATTGGTGGCGCTGACTTGATTCTGACCGACCTGGCCCAGGTACTGCGCCAGAGCTTCCCGGAAAACACCCTGATGGCCCGGTTTGGCGATGACGCCTGTACCGTACTGCTCAGCGGCAAGGAACCCGAGGCCCTGACAGAGAGCCTGGAAAGCCTGCGCAAGCGCGTCGAGGGCAACCTGTTTGAAGCCAATGGCCGGACTGTTCAGATAACCGTAAGCATTGGCGTATCAGCCATCAGCGAGACCAATCCGCAGCCTGATCTGGCCATCAACCGCGCACACCGTCTGGCTGATCAGTTGAGCCAGGCCGGCGGCAATGCCGTCAAGGTCTTCAATCCGCTGGATGAACTTGCTCACCAAGCCAATCGTGGAAACCTGATTGCGCTGGTCAAGCACACGCTGGAAACCAACGCGTTCAAACTGCTGTTTCAACCGGTTATCAGTCTGCGTGGCGACAGTGCCGAACACTATGAAACCTATCTAAGACTGCTCAACAGTCAGGGCGAAGAAGTGCCGGCAGCAGATTTTCTGCCCGCCGCTGAAGAAGCCGGTCTGGCCGCCAAAATCGACCGTTGGGTCATCAGCCAGGCGGTCAAGCTATTGGCCAGTCATCGCAGCAAGGGTGCCGATACCCGTCTGATCCTGAATCTGACCAGCGCCAGTCTGCAGGATGCCGAACTGGTGCAGTGGTTGGCCGGACAACTCAAGGATAACCGCCTGCCAAGCGACAGCCTGGTCTTCCAGTTCAATGATGCCGACGCCAATACCTATATGAAACAGGCCAAGAGCCTGACCGAATCGCTCAAGGCTCTGCACTGCAAGGTGTCGCTCAGTCACTTTGGTTGCGCACTGAACCCCTACGCATCGCTCAAGCACCTGCATGTCGATCTTATCAGGGTAGATGGCTCCTTCAGCCGAGACCTGTCAACACCTGAAGCTGTCGATACCCTGAAGGAAATGATCACCACCCTGCACAGCATGGGCAAACTGGTTATCGTGCCCTATGTGGATTCTGCCGCGATGATGCCAACCTTGTGGCAAGCCGGGGTGAACTACATACAGGGGCACTACCTGCAGTCGCCCAGCGACAGCATGAATTACGACTTTTCTGCTGACTGAGACTGAATCGGGGCCACTGGCCCCGATGTTCAATCGCCTTCGCGATCGCGGAACCCCAAAAGATACAATATCCCGTCCAACCCCAGGGTCGATATCGCCTGCTTGGCCGACTGTTTAACCAGCGGTTTGGCCCGAAAGGCAACGCCAAGGCCGGCAATCGACAGCATGGGCAAGTCATTGGCGCCGTCACCCACGGCGATGGTCTGTTCCAGACTGATTCCTTCGCGAATGGCCAGTTCACGCAGCAAGTCTGCCTTGCGCTGACCATCGACAATGGGCTCGAGTACCTCGCCGGTGACCAGGCCGTTTTCCACCGGCAAGGCATTGGCATAAACGTAATCGATACCCAGACGCTGCTGCAGGCGTTCGGCAAAGTAGCTGAAGCCACCGGACAGGATGGCGGTTTTGTAACCCAGACGACGCAGCTGACTGATCAGGGTCTCAGCCCCCTCTGTCAGCCGCAGTGATGCGCCGATCTCCTCCAGAACACTCACCGGCAACCCCTTCAGCAAGGCCATGCGCTCGCGGAAACTGGCCTTGAAATCCAACTCGCCACGCATCGCGCGCTCGGTAATCTCGGCAACCTGATCGCCAACGCCTGCGGCCTTGGCCAGCTCATCAATGACTTCAGCATCGATCAGCGTGGAATCCATATCGAAGACCACCAATCGGCGATTACGACGGAACACGCTGTCCTGCTGGAAGGCGATATCAACGCTCAACTCCTGGGCTATGGTAAGAAACTCGGCGCGCAGTTGCGCCGGATCAGCCGGTTCACCGCGCACGGAAAACTCGATGCAACCCTTGCCCTGGTCGGCCGGAAGGCCCTCGGGAATTCGCCCGGACAAACGGTCAATATGATCAATATTCAGACCATAGCGCGCGGTGATTTCACTGACCCTGGCGATATGCTCGGCAGTCACCCGCCTGGCCAGCAGTGTAACAATGTGCCGGGGCTTGCCCTGACCGGTAACCCATCGCGCATACTCCTCGGCACTCACAGGGGTAAAACGCACCTGCTGATCCAGTTCGTAGCCACGGAACAGAATATCCTTGAGCACATCAGCCATGCCGGTTTGACCAACCATTTCTACCAGAATGCCGAAGGACAATGTGTCGTGAATCACAGCCTGGCCGATATCCAGAATATTAACTTCGGCTCTTGCCAGAATACCGGTTATGGCTGCTGTTAGGCCCGGTCGGTCCGGTCCGGTAATATTGATCAGCACGATTTCCTTCAAGGGGCGCTCCAGTCTGAAATGAAAATGGCTATTAAGCGCCATTCTAACTGGAAAACGGGCAAGGCTCACAGATGCTGGCTTTTGCCACACTCGGGGAATCGCTATACTGGCCGTATTCGCATGCCCCTGAGGGCAGACTGCCTTCACCGGACCGAGCCATACCTTGAACCCGATACCGCCCCATTCAGACAATCTGTTTATCCGTTGCTATAACCATTGGCGGGAAAAGGGCTTTGGCCTGCGCAGCAAACTGACCATGCTGGCTGTAACCCCCCTTTTATTGGCTCTTTTGGGTTTGGGGCTAGCCAAACAACAAGTACACAACAACATTGCTACCCAGGCCGACCGTGTAGGAGCAGAGCTGGCCCGCCAGATCGCCAGCTCACTGGCGGATTCCCTGGCGGCAGGTGATCAGCTTAGCCTTAATTTGCAACTGGCACAGTGGAGTAAAAACCCGCTGATCGCCCATACCCGCGTTTACAACGCTGATAACCGCATGATTGCCGAAGCTGGACAGCGCAATGCCGCCCGGATTGCGCCAGGCCAGGGGCATTTCAATGCGGCGATTCAGATTCAGGACGTCATGGAAGGTCAGGTTCAACTCAGTCTGAGCGCTACGCCCTTTGCTTCGCCTGCTCAATCCCTGATCAGCACCATTCTATGGGCACTGATCGCCCTGCTGATCGCTTCCGGACTGGCTGCCTGGCGTATGGCGCATGGCATGACCTCGGCATTACAGGCCCTGGGTGCATGGCATACCCGTGGCGGCACTGAGATTCCTGGACTGTATCGCAGTGATGAAATTGGTGCGTTGGCGAGACAGATGCTAACCAACACCATGGCCAACCAGCCCCAACCAGAGCCAGAGCCAGAGATTGACGCGGATACGGCCACCCCCATTCAGCCCCCGCCACCCGATCAGTTGACAACCGAGGTGCACATCCAGCAGCCATTGAGCGGCGACGACGGCCTTGATGTACAAGCCGATATTGCAGCGAGCACAGCGGCGACCCCAGCCGAGGACAACCTGACAGCAGACAGCAACGCTGCCGATGAAATACAGGGCGAGGGGTACGTCGCTCAAGAGCACGTTGACGAAGCCGACAGCACAGAAACAATGGTCGAGATGCAGGACGTTCATCCCTCAGGCACCCCGCAGCATGAAACGGCATTGCTGGCGGTCCGCCTCGGCAATCAGGACGCCTTGAAGCGCTTGCCGCGCAACCGTCTGATGGCATTACTTGATCGCTACCGCACGCAGCTTGAACAGGCCTGCCAACTGTATAACGGACACCTGCATACACTGATCGACGGGACCAGTCTGATGCTGTTCCATGCCCGCGAATGCCGGCAGGATGAACTGACGCACGCGCTGTGCTGTGGTGAGTTGATCCGGGTACTGGGACATGATCTGCAGGTGGAAATTGCCGACACAGGCATTACCCTGCACCTGCAACTGACGATTGGCCATGCACCCTGCATGCGCTTTGTCGAAGAGCAACAACTGGCCGACCAACCAGCCTGCCAGACGCTGTTCGAACAGATCGGATATAGCCGCAACCTGCTGTTGCTGGAGGCCGAACTGGCCAACCAGCCGGGCCTACAGCAACGGGCTGTGGTGCGGCGTCTGGCCAGCCAACCAGGGGTCTACTGCATAGAGCGACTGCAGGACCCCTACCAGAGCATGCTGGAACAGCAGCTCAGTCATCTTTACCGTCAGCGTCAACACTGATCTGGGCAGACCCTTTGCCCAACTCGACGTTCATCTGGTCAACCTTCTGGAAACCGCGCGGCAGCTTGTTGCCGCGACGTCCACGCTCACCACGATAGTGTTCCAGATCAGCGGGCTTGAGGGTCAAGGTTCGCTTGCCTGACGTCAGTATCAGACTGGCATCCGGCGTTAATAGGGCCGTAGCCAAGAGAAACTCTTCCCGGGTTTTAACCCGCGCCGACGGCACAGACAGAATCTTGTTGCCCTTGCCCTTGGCCAGTTGCGGCAGATCCTTGAGGGGGAAAACCAGCAAGCGTCCCTCGTTCGACACCGCCACCACCAGATCAGTGTCCATCGCCGACACCGGCAATGGCGGCATGACCCGACTACCCTCTGGCAGACTCAGCAAAGCTTTGCCGTTCTTGTTCTTGGCCAGCATTTCGCTACCCTGGACAACAAAGCCATAACCGGCATCCGAGGCCAACAGGTACAGCGCCTGCTCGTCCGGCATCAGCACACGCTCAAAGGCGGCACCCGGTGGTGGGCTCAAGCGACCCGTCAAGGGCTCGCCCTGGCCCCGCGCAGAGGGCAAGGTATGCGCCGTCAGGGAATAGCTGCGGCCTGTGGAGTCGATAAACACCGCCTGCTGATTGGAGCGCCCGGAAGCCTGGGCCTGCCAGGCATCACCGGCTTTATAGGACAGCGTGCGCCCGTCCACATCATGACCCTTGGCACAACGCACCCAGCCCTTCTCGGACAGGACAACGGTCACCGGTTCCGAGGGCAGCAATTCGGTCTCGGACAAGGCACGCGCCTCGCGACGTTCAACCAGCGGGGAGCGCCGGTCGTCGCCATAGGTTTCAGCATCAGCCAACAACTCATCTCGGACCAGGTTGCGCAGCAGTTTGTCGCTGCCCAGCACCGCCTGCAGCTTGTCACGCTCCTCTTCCAGGGCATCCTGCTCGCCGCGGATCTTCATTTCTTCCAGCCGCGCCAGCTGCCGCAGGCGCGTATCGAGAATATAGTCCGCCTGCACTTCGGTCAGGCCGAAACGTGACATCAACTCGGCACGCGGCTGCTCCTCGGTTCGGATGATATGAATGACCTCATCCAGATTCAGGAAAGCGACCAGCAGACCCTCCAACAGGTGCAGTCGAGCCAGCACCTTGTCCAGGCGGAACTGCAGGCGCCGGCGCACGGTGGATATGCGAAAGCCCAGCCACTCACCGATCAGCGTACGCAGATCCTTTACCGCCGGACGACCGTCGGTACCGATGACGTTCATGTTGACGCGGTAACTGTGTTCCAGATCCGTGGTGGCAAACAGGTGCTGCATCAGTTCTTCGGCATCGACCCGGTTGGAGCGCGGCACGATGACGATGCGTGTGGGGTTCTCGTGGTCCGACTCGTCGCGCAGGTCGGCGACCATCGGTAGCTTCTTTGATTGCATCTGCGCGGCTATCTGCTCCAGCACCTTGGAGCCAGACACCTGATGCGGCAAGGCTGTCACCACGATATCGCCATCCTCGCGGGTCCATACGCCGCGGCAGCGCACCGAGCCACGTCCGGTGGCATAGAGCTTCAACAGCTCATGACGCGGCGTGATGATTTCCGCCTCGGTGGGGAAGTCCGGGCCCTGAATATGCTCACACAGCTCATCAACCCCAGCGCCGGGATCATCCAGCATACGCACACAGGCCGCGGCTACTTCACGCAGGTTGTGCGGTGGGACATCGGTGGCCATACCCACGGCAATCCCGGTGGTGCCGTTAAGCAACAGGTTGGGTAGACGGGCAGGCAGCACCATAGGCTCGTCCAGGGTCCCGTCGAAGTTCGGCTGCCAGTCCACTGTACCCTGGGCTACTTCGGTCAGCAGGGTTTCGCTGTAACGCGCCAGGCGCGCCTCGGTATAACGCATGGCGGCAAAGGATTTCGGATCATCCGGTGCACCCCAGTTACCCTGACCATCTACCAGGGTGTAGCGATAGGAAAAGGGCTGCGCCATCAGCACCATGGCCTCATAACAGGCCGAATCGCCGTGCGGGTGATATTTACCGAGCACATCACCAATGGTGCGTGCGGATTTCTTGTGCTTGGCGCCGGCCGACAGACCGAGCTCACTCATGGCATAGATGATGCGCCGCTGCACCGGCTTGAGTCCGTCACCAATATGCGGCAAGGCACGGTCCATGATCACGTACATGGAGTAGTTGAGATAAGCCTCTTCAGTAAAGGCCGACAGGGCGCGTCGCTCTACTCCATCCATACTCAGATCCAGACTGTCAGTCATACTTATCCTCGGTTAAATCAGAAAACGCGCATCTGTTAGCGATACTGGCGCAGAATCAATTCGCCACCCTGCTGGCTGAAGTCCAGCTGGCGCAGGGCGCTCATACCAAGCAGTACTTCATCTCCGGTCATGCCGGGAATAATTCCGGCACTGACATCCCGGAGGCGAATACCGCCAAGGTTCAGGGAGCTGATTTGCGTATCGAAACTGTCCGCCATGCCATTGGCGGTATTGACCATCACACGGCGCCCGGACTCCAGGCGTAAGCGCTCGGCCAGGCTACCCGGAATAGCGACGAAGGTCGCCCCGGTATCCAACATGAAGGTGACATCAGCGCCATTGATTTGCCCCTTGAGCAGGTAATGCCCCTGTGGGTTAGCCTGCAAGCGCACCTCAATGCCCTCGTCAGTGGTCTGCGCTTGCGGCTGCTGGTTGGGGTTGTACTTGCGCTCCTCGAACGCAGCGAACCACTGCACCGCGAGAAACAGGCCGGCAGCCCAGGCCAGATACATCATGACCTTGCCAAGACGCTGGGTTTGCGGCGCCTCACTCACGGCACAGTCTCCTGTCGCGGCCAGAGGCAATCAAAGCAGCACCTCGGCCAGATTGCCTTTGCTTTCCAGCCAGATCTTGCGGTCACCGGCACGTTTTTTCGCAAGTAGCATGTCCATCAAGGCCTCAGTGGCTGGCATATCGTCGATGGTCAGTTGCACCAGTCGACGGGTATCCGGCGCCATGGTGGTTTCACGCAACTGCAGCGGATTCATTTCGCCTAGCCCCTTGAAACGGGTGACCTGAATCTTGCCACGCTTGCCCTCCGCCTCGATGCGGTCCAGCACGCCCTGCTTTTCCGCATCATCCAGGGCATAGAAGACGTCCTTGCCGATATCGATCCGGTAAAGCGGTGGCATGGCGACAAACACATGACCGGCCGCCACCAGCGGCTCGAAGTGTTTTACAAACAGGGCACACAGCAAGGTGGCAATGTGCAGACCATCAGAATCGGCATCCGCGAGAATGCAGATCTTGCCGTAACGCAGTTGCGCCAGATCCGGCGAGCCGGGATCAACCCCAATGGCCACCGCAATGTCATGCACCTCCTGCGAGCCAAGCACCTCACCGGAGTCGACCTCCCAGGTATTGAGGATCTTGCCACGCAATGGCATGACCGCCTGGAACTCCTTGTCACGGGCCTGCTTGGCACTGCCACCAGCCGAGTCGCCCTCGACCAGAAACAGCTCGGAACGCCGACTGTCCTGTCCGGCACAATCCGCCAGTTTGCCGGGCAGGGCCGGGCCCTGGGTAATACGCTTGCGCTCGATTTTCTTGCCGGCCTTGAGTCGTCGGCCAGCATGGTTGATGGCCATTTCCGCAATCAGTTGGCCAATATCAGCATGTTGATTCAGCCACAGGCTGAACGCATCCTTGACCACGCCGGAGACAAAGGCGGCTGACTCGCGGGATGACAGGCGCTCCTTGGTCTGCCCGGAAAACTGCGCCTCTGCCATTTTCAGTGACAACACGTAGCTGACCCGCTCCCACACGTCCTCAGGCGCCAGCTTGACGCCGCGTGGCAGCAGATTACGGAACTCGCAAAACTCGCGGATGGCTTCCAGCAGACCGGCGCGCAAACCGTTGACATGGGTACCGCCCTGCGCCGTAGGAATCAGGTTGACGTAACTTTCCTGAATCAGCTCACCGCCTTCGGGTTGCCAGAGCACGGCCCAGTCCACGGTTTCCTGGCGCGCCTTGAAGCTGCCGACAAAGGGCTCTTCCGGCAGGGTAGGCCACTCGGAACAGGCATCCAGCAGGTAATCGCGCAAACCGTCCTGATACAACCAACTGTGCTGCTCGCCACTCTGGCGGTCATCGAAGTCGACTTTCAAGCCAGGGCAGAGAACGGCCTTGGCTTTCAGCAGGTGCTTGAGCCGGCTGATGCTGAACTTGGGTGAATCGAAATAGCTGGGATCCGGGCAAAACACTACGGTGGTACCGGTATTGCGTTTACCGACCGTGCCCACCACCTCGAGTTCACTGACTTTTTCGCCATGTTCGAAGGCCATGGCATATTCGTTGCCATCACGGCGCACACGCACATCGACACGCAGGGACAGGGCGTTGACCACAGAAATACCTACACCGTGCAAACCGCCGGAAAACTGGTAATTCTTGCTGGAAAATTTGCCACCGGCATGCAGCCGAGTGAAAATCAGCTCTACCCCGGACACCCCCTCCTCGGCATGGATATCCACCGGCATGCCGCGCCCATCATCGCTGACTTCAAGGCGGTTATCCTGATGCAGAATCACGGCGATACTGCGGGCATGACCGGCCAACGCTTCATCCACACTGTTGTCGATCACTTCCTGGGCAAGGTGATTCGGCCGCGTGGTATCGGTATACATGCCCGGGCGACGACGCACTGGGTCCAAACCACTGAGGACCTCCAGGGCATCGGCGTTATAGGTCGATTGTGACATAGCTTGTCTGGGCTTCCTTGATGCTGGTGATGCAGGGAGGATCAACCACTTGAATGGGGCAGGTCAATCCTTGATGCGGCATAGTATCCGTCTGCGGCCAGGCATGCCAATGGCCACGCCTCCTCGACCTTTTTCGAATCAATACCCTGTGGCGTCAGGATCGGGAATAAAGCGTCCATGCGGCAGGCGCTTGACCTGTGTCTCGATCCGGCCGTCATCAAAGAGTTGCAGCCAGCGATAACCCGGCGCCTGGCTGTCGGTGGCAAACTCCTTGCTGTGGGCAGCAAACTGCACGCAGGTTGACGGGGTAGCCAACAGCCGCAACGGCCCATGCTGCTGGTCAAACTCCTGGTGTACGTGCCCCCAGAGCAACGCACGAACACGCTTGTCAGTCGCCACAATCGGCATCAACGCCGGGCTGTTGAGCAAGCCCAGGGGGTCCATCCAGCCACAGCCGATGGCAACCGGATGGTGATGCAGGCAGACCAGCACGAACCGATCATCGGCATTGGCCAGCGCATCAGACAGCCGTTCAAGCTGAGACTGCGCGAGGAAACCTGCGACGGAGCCAGGCAAACTCGAGTCGAGCATGACGATACGCCAGGCACCGAGATCAATCCAATTCTGGTTGAGCCCCAGTGGAGCGCCAATATAGTCCATTAAACGGGCATCATCGTGATTACCCGGTATCCACACGCAGGGCGCAGGCAAGCGTTCGACAGCGCTGATGAAATGGCGATAGCCCTGCTCACTGGCATCCTGGGCAATGTCACCGGTGGCAAGAATCAGATCGATAGCCGTGGCTTCTTCCAACACCTGATCGACAACCGCGTGCAGACTTGCCAACGTATCCAGCCCCAACAGCTCGGTATTCTGCTGGGCATACAGATGGCAATCTGTCAGCTGCAGAATACGAATATGACCTGATTCAGTCTTTTGCGGTGATGCCATGAACCACCTGCTCCCCGTCCTAATACAATGGCCTATGATGTCAACAAGATGGCAGATAATCCAGTGACTGGTTCACAGCTGCAGCTTAAAAGCAGCGGTCTCAGACCGTTCAGCCGGTAAAACTGAGCCGATCCTCACTGTGCCCATGGCGCTGACAATGACTCAGCCACTCCCCCAGAAACTGGTTCAACTGGAATTTTTCATCCGGCTGCAACATCTGTTCGTTCGGATAGGGATAAACCCCTCTGAACTGCCTGCGACTGTAGGCGGCAACCACTTCAGCCATGGCGGCATCGTGATACAGCCTGACTTCCATGCTCGGCGGCGCCAACCAGCCGGGACCACTGTGATGCAGCAATTGTACTGTGGTGGTGTAGCGGCAACGCTCAAGCAGCCGCACTGACAGGCGCTGGGGCTGACCATCGCCCGTATCGAGCAACAAGCTGCGTTCTGTCAGGCTATCGGTGTCCGGCATCAATTTCAGCAAGCGCCAGTAATTGGACTCACAGACAGCCTGCAAACCGATCAGATCAACACGGTAGCGGGGTTTGCGCAACATGCTCATGGCTGCTGTCCGGCCTGTTGTTGCAGGCGTTGGGCGTGCATGGCCAGCCATTGCAGACTGATGATGCTGGCCGCATTGTCGATGCGCCCCGACTCGACCGCTGTCAGCGCCTCCTCACGCGACCAGACACTGACACGGATGTCCTCGCCCTCCTCCTGCAAACCATGAATACCGCCCACGCCACGGCTATCGACCAATGCGCAGTAAAGATGTACGCGTTCGTCACTGCCACCGGGAGAGGGAAAGTAGCGGGTAATGGGTATCAGCTCTCGCAACAGCAGACCGGCTTCTTCATCGGCTTCACGGTGCGCCACCTGCTCTGGCTGCTCATCGGTATCAATCAACCCGGCAACCAATTCGATCATCCAGGGATTGTCACACTTGCCGATCGCACCAATACGCATCTGCTCCAGCAGCACCACGCTGTCCAGCCACGGGTCATAGGGCAGCACGCAGACAGCGTCATGTCGAACAAAGAGCTCCCGACGCAACTGGGGCCCCCAACCACCGGCAAACAGACGGTGACGCAAATGCAGTACATCCAGCCGATAGAAGCCCTTGAAGGCAGTATTGCGTTGAATGATCTCGACATCGGCGGAACTGAAGGTCACGGCAACTCCCGGTTTCAAGCGGCAAGACGAAAGCTACAAGCTACAAGCAAGTCAGGGTTGCGGGCAAGCGCGGTTTGTAACTGGAAGGCAGAGGTGGCATCCATACTCCGCCAACCAGCAGCCGTCCTGTCAGCGCTGGAGGCTGGAGGCTGGAGGCTGGAGGCTGGAGGCTGGAAGACTAGCCCTCGTGACCACTGATGCAAAGCACTTCGGCATTAAACCGTGCACCAAACTCCCTGACACTGCAGATGATGGCCTTCCAGCCTCTAGCTTTCAGCCTTCAGCGAAGGTGTGAGGCCCCAGCCTCACACCTTCTGATACAACTGCGAGCCCGCCTGGCGAAACTCGGCCGATTTCGCCTGCATGCCTTCCTCTGCTTCCAGGTCAATGGCCTCGATGCGCTGGGCTTCGGCGTAGTCGCGTACTTCCTGGGTAATCTTCATCGAGCAGAACTTCGGCCCACACATGGAACAGAAATGCGCCACCTTGGCCGACTCCTTGGGCAGGGTTTCATCGTGAAAAGCCCGAGCCGTATCCGGATCCAGGCCCAGGTTGAACTGGTCTTCCCAGCGGAACTCGAAGCGCGCCTTGCTCAGCGCATTGTCGCGGATCTGCGCACCGGGGTGGCCTTTGGCAAGGTCGGCAGCGTGGGCAGCGATCTTATAGGTAATGATCCCGGTTTTCACATCATCGCGGTTGGGCAGGCCTAGGTGCTCCTTGGGCGTGACATAACAGAGCATGGCACAGCCGAACCAGCCGATCATCGCCGCGCCGATACCCGAGGTAATGTGGTCATAGCCGGGAGCAATATCGGTGGTCAGCGGCCCCAGGGTATAGAAAGGCGCTTCGTCGCAGCACTCCAGCTGCTTGTCCATGTTCTCCTTGATCAGTTGCATGGGCACATGACCCGGCCCTTCAATCATCACCTGAACATCGTGCTTCCAGGCGATCTTGGTCAACTCACCGAGGGTTTCCAGCTCACCGAACTGGGCTTCATCATTGGCATCGGCGATCGAACCGGGACGCAAGCCGTCACCCAGCGAGAAGGACACATCATAGGCCTTCATGATCTCGCAGATGTCCTCGAAATGGGTATAGAGGAAGTTCTCCTTGTGGTGTGCCAGACACCACTTGGCCATGATCGAGCCGCCACGCGAGACAATCCCGGTGACCCGCTTGGCAGTCATGGGCACGTAACGCAACAGCACTCCGGCATGGATAGTGAAGTAGTCGACACCCTGCTCAGCCTGTTCGATCAGGGTGTCGCGGAAGATCTCCCAGGTCAGATTCTCAGCCACACCGTCGACCTTCTCCAAGGCCTGGTAGATGGGCACAGTGCCGATCGGCACCGGTGAATTGCGAATGATCCACTCGCGGGTTTCATGGATGTTCTTGCCGGTCGAGAGATCCATGATGGTGTCAGATCCCCAGCGAATACCCCAGGTCATCTTCTCCACTTCTTCTTCGATGGAGGAGCCCAGCGCCGAGTTGCCGATGTTGCCGTTGATCTTCACCAGGAAGTTGCGACCAATGATCATCGGTTCCAGCTCGGTATGATTGATGTTGGCCGGGATGATGGCTCGACCGCGGGCTATTTCCTCGCGAACAAATTCAGGCGTGATTTCCTTGGGGATGCTCGCACCAAAACTGTGGCCTGCATGTTGTGCGGTCAGCAAACCAGCCTGCCGGGCCTCGGCCAGCTTCATGTTTTCGCGGATCGCCACGTATTCCATCTCGGGAGTGATGATGCCCTGGCGGGCGTAATGCATCTGCGTGACATTGCGGCCAGCCTTGGCGCGACGCGGCGTGCGCACATGGGCAAAGCGCATGTGGTCGAGCCGCTCGTCAGCCAGACGCGTCTTGCCGAACTCGGAACTCAACCCGGACAGCACCTCGGTATCATGCCGGTCTGCTATCCAGGCCGAGCGCACATCCGCCAGTCCAGCACGCAAGTCAATGGACACGGCCGGATCGGTGTAGGGACCCGATGTGTCGTACACCAACACCGGCGCATTAGGCTCAATACCCTTGTCCGTCTGCGTATCGGCCAGACGGATTTCACGCATCGGCACCCGGATGTCCGAGCGCGAGCCCGTCACGTAGATCTTGCGGGAGTTGGGAAAGGCTTTGGTTGATGCGCTATCTGCGCCTGAGGTGGCGATAGCGGTATCCGATGACTGGCTGCTCATTGCTGTACTCCACTGCGGGTTGACTTCACAGGGAACCGAAGTCACAGGCAGCGGCAGCAACAAGGCTGTCGATACTGCAAGACATCTCGATTCCTACGCCGGTATTAGCCGGTTCAGGTTCAACGGGTATGATCTCAGCCGCCCCTCAAGGCAGCACCCCGTCAAGATGGCTACAGCTTACCCCAGCGCCGCGTCGCAAACCACCGCTGCAAGCTCGCACTGGCAATACCGAAGCAGCGCCGCCGAATGCCAGGGCAGCGAGAGGAAACAATCTGTTCCAAGCCCACCAGCAGTCTTTGCTTGACCATATACCTGCCGGTCATTAGCCTTGATCAATTATTCCCTCCCGTTACGAAGGATCTCTGCATGCTGCGTCCTCTGTACCTCGCCATCCTGCTTGCCGGCTTTTCCTCACAGGCTCTGGCCGAAAATGACCTGATGTCTGTGTATGAAGAAGCCTTGGCCAACAGTGCCGACCTGGCTGCGGCCCAGGCAGATGCCCTGGCTCGTCAGGAGGCCTTGCCCCAGGCCCGCGCTCAGTTGCTGCCGAATATTGGCCTGGGTGCCGGAACCAGCCGCGAGCGCATTGACATTGATGGCGTTGGCAGCGATAGCTACACCAGCAATTACTATCAGGCCTCCTTGACCCAACCCCTGTTCCGTGCCGACCGCTGGTTCAATTATCAGGCAGCCAAATCAATCAGCGAGCAAGCTGAAGTCGAGTTTTCAGCAACCCAGCAAAATCTGATTCTTGAAGTTGCCAGAGCCTACTTCGACGTGCTGCGCGCGAGCGACAACCTGGCCACCGCCCGCGCTGAGGAAGAGGCCTTTGAGCGCCAACTGGATCAGGCTCGGGAGCGCTTCGATGTCGGCCTGTCAGCACGCACTGACGTACTTGAGGCGCTGGCCGGTTTCGATACCGCGCGCGCGGCGCGGCTGACCGCCAAGACCAACCTGGACGTCAGCTATCAGGCTCTGACCCGTCTGACCAATCGCGACTATCAGCGCCTGGTCGGCATCAGCCATGAGCTGCCAATACTACCCCCCACACCCAGTGACCTGCAGCAATGGGTCGATACTGCTGCCGCTCAGAATCTGAGCTTGCAAGCCAGTCGCCTGGCCGTAACCAGTGCCAACCAGACCCTGCGCAGCAGCAAGTCTGCCTACGCTCCCACTGTCGATGCCTTTGTCCGGTACAACAACAGCGGTACCAGCGGGGCCAGCACCACGGGAGGCGGTGGTGGTGGATTTGGCGGCGGCAACAACAATGATTCCGAGCTGAGCAGCATCGGCGTTGAATTGACCCTGCCCTTGTTCACCGGTGGCGCAACCACCTCACGGGTTCGCGAATCCAACTATCGACTTACCCAGGCGGAGCAGCTCAGCGAGTCGCAATTGCGCCAGGTTGTCGAGAGCACGCGCAATCTCTATCGAACCGTCACATCAAGCGTTGAGGAAGTGGAAGCCCGGCGCCAGGCGATCATTTCCGCCAAGGCCGCCCTGGATGCCACGCAAACCGGCTATGAAGTAGGCACGCGTAACGTAGTGGACGTACTCGAAGCCCAGCGCAATCTGTTCCGTGCAGTACGTGACTACAACACCGTGCGCTACAACTACATCATTGACAACCTGAGCCTGAAACAGGCAGCAGGCACCCTGAGCCCTGACGATCTGGCTGACCTGTCCACCTGGCTCAACCCGGACTACAACCCGGATCGCGATTTCATTCCGCCCTTCACTGAAGAAGAGGCCCAACGCATGTCGCTTGGTCGTCAGACACCAGCTGGCGACGATGAACGGCGCATGCGCAGCTCGTTCTGAACACCAACCCATCCTCGCGGAAAGATCCGCGGGGATGGCACTTCAGGCATTCTCTGCAGGCAACACCAGCAGCCGGTCGATACCCTGTAAAAGGGCTGACAAGGCACCCTCGTTATCCTTGACCACAGCCTGACCCGCCATACCCGCCTTACGCATCCTTTCAGCACTGGCAAACAATGCACACACCGATTCAGCCAGGCTCTCGTCGTCGTCAACAACCTGCAGCGCACCGGCACCTTCCAGCAATTCGCCAATTTCAGCGAAATTGAACCTGTACGGGCCGCTTAGTATCGGCTTGCCCAGTGCTGCCGGCTCCAGATAATTGTGCCCACCGCTGGCTACCAGCGAACCGCCGACGAAAGCAAGATCGGCGCAGGCATAGAGCATCATCAGCTCGCCCATGGTGTCGCCGAGATAAACCTGCTGCAGTGCCGCGGGCTGCTCACCAAGACTGCGTCTGGCAAAGCCCAGGCCGCTGTTGGCAATCAACTGAGCGACTGCATTGAAACGCTCGGGATGACGCGGCACCAGAATCAGCAACGCTTCCGGTTGATGGTCCAGAATGCGCTTGTGTGCAGCCAGGATTACTTCGTCCTCCCCAGCATGGGTGCTGGCGGCAATCCACACCGGCCGATCGCCAAATCCCGAGCGCAGGACAGCGGCACTGGCAAGACTATCGGCATTCGGCTTGAGGTCGAACTTGATGCTGCCAGTGATACTCATGGCTGACTCAGGCACGCCCAGAGCGGCAAAGCGAACGGACTCGGCTCGCGTTTGTACGGCAATCCAGTCAAGCCCCTTGAACATGGGCTTTACCAACCAGGCAACGCGCTGATAGCCGCGCGCAGAGCGTTCCGACAAGCGTGCATTGGCCAGGACCAGAGGAACCTTGGCCTCCTTGGCCTCATGCACAAGGTTCGGCCACAACTCGGTTTCCATGATGATGCCGATGCGCGGACGCAGCCGCCGCAGCAGACGCCGCTGTAACCACGGCAGATCATAGGGCAGGTAACCATGTCCAACCTGATCGGCAAATAGCCGACGAATCTGCTCTGAGCCAGTGGGCGTCATGCAGGTAATGGTCACCGGCAAAGCTGGATAGCGCTGTAACAGTTCACGCACCATGGGCGCAGCAGCAATGGCTTCACCAACCGACACCGCATGCACCCAAATTCCCCCGGGACGCAGATCGCCACCCAATCCGAAGCGCTCATGCCAGCGCCGCGCATAGGCCGGTGCACGCAAGGATCGATACAGCAGGCGAGCAATAATCAGTGGCAGGCAAAGTACAAAGATAACGGTATAAACGAGACGGGACATCGTGACTCCCCAGTGACAGTCGGCAACCTGTTGTCACCGAATTGACTGCGACCTATGGTATCAGAAGTTCGCACAGGGCCCGGCAATGTCTATACTAGGGCTCTTTTCCTTACCTGTACGGGAGCTCATGAGCACACCCCTTGACACCGACATCTGCTTGATCGGCGGCGGCATTGCTGGCCTCTGGCTGAATGCACGACTGCGTGCGGCGGGCTTCAGCACCCTGCTGATCGAGCAAAACCAGCTGGGTGGCGGACAAAGCATGAAATCCCAAGGCATTATCCATGGCGGCACCAAGTATGCCTTGCAAGGCAGCCTGACCCAGGCTGCCGAAGCTATCTCGGGCATGCCCGCTCGCTGGCGTGCCTGTCTGGAAGGTCGGGGTGAGCTTGACCTCAGCGGCGTTAGAGTACTGTCACAGCACCATTACCTGTGGTCACCCGGCAGCATGATCAGCAATCTTGCCGGCTTTTTTGCCAGCAAGGCTCTGCGCGGCCGGGTTGACCAGATCAAGGGCAAGTCACTCCCCGAGGTCTTTGCCCACCCCGCGTTCAAGGGTAAGGTCTATCAACTGGCAGAACTGGTGCTGGACGTACCCGACCTGGTGCGGCACCTGGCCGAGCTCAGTGCTGAGAGTCTGGTCGCCGACCCTGACCCCAGGGTCCTACAAGGGGCTGATGGCGACATCCAGGGCATAGCGATTGAAGGCCACCTCATCCGCGCCCAGCGCTATATTCTGTGTGCCGGAGAAGGCAACGAGCAGCTGCTGCAGCAATGGGGGCTGAGCAAACCGGCGATGCAACGCCGGCCCTTGCAGATGGTCCTGGTCAAAGGCGCACAGCTTCCTCCCCTGTATGCCCATTGCCTGGGCAGCAGCCCGAAACCTCGCCTTACCGTGACAACCCATCCCTGCCATGACGGCCAGTGGTGCTGGTATCTGGGTGGCGAGATCGCCGAACAGGGCGTTGAGCAAAGTGCCGCGCAACTGATTGCCAAAGCACAACAGGAGCTGGCTAGCCTGTTACCCTGGGTAGACCTCAGCGGCTGCCAATGGCAGACCCTGCACGTTAACCGTGCAGAACCGGCGCAGAGTGGCCTTACCAGACCCGATAGCGCTTACTTGCAAGCCAGCAGCAATGGCCTTGTCAGCTGGCCGACCAAGTTGGCACTGGCGCCGGATCTGAGTGACCAGATTCTGGCAGAGCTGGAACGGCAGGGCATTCAGCCCTCGGCGCAGAAAAGCAACCCTAGTCTGCCCCGCCCCGCCCCGGCCGTCCCGGTATGGGACAGCCTGTTCCCATGAGCGATATGCGCGATTTTCACAGACCCCTGGGCGATACCAGACTGCTGGTATCGCCGCTCGGACTTGGTACGGTAAAACTGGGCCGCAATCAGGGGGTCAAGTATCCCAGTCATTTTGAATTGCCGAGCGACCGAGAGGCTGCCGATCTATTGGCGCTGGCCAGTGAGTTGGGCATCAACCTGATCGACACAGCACCGGCTTATGGCAGCAGCGAAGAGCGCCTTGGCCAGTTGTTACGCCGCCAGCGTCAAGCCTGGGTGATCTGTTCCAAAGTCGGTGAAGAGTTCGAGAATGGCCAGTCGCACTTTGACTTCAGTGCCGGACATACCCGACTGTCGGTTGAACGTTCGCTGAAGCGCCTGGCTACCGACTACCTTGATCTGGTGCTGGTGCACTCCGATGGCAACGATCTGGCAGTCCTGTCCGAGGAGGTCTACCCAACCTTGGCCAAGCTTAAACAGGCGGGATTGATCCGTGCCTTCGGCTTTTCCGGCAAAACAGCGGAAGGCGGCATCGCTGCCCTGCAGCAGGGTGACTGCGCCATGGTCACTTACAATCTTCAGGAGCAGTCAGAGACAGCCGTGCTCGACTTTGCGCTGTCACACAACAAGGGCATTCTGATCAAAAAAGCACTGGCCAGCGGACACCTGTGCAAAGAGGGCAGCGATCCGACTGAAGCCAGCCTGAGATGGGTTCTGGGCCACCCCGCCGTTACCAGCGCCATTGTCGGCACCATCAATCCTGCACACTTGCGGGCCAATGTCGCGGCAGCCGTGAGGGTGCTGAAACAACAATAGGGATACATGCATGTCACGCATCATCGCCCGAAAAAATCCGGTCATCTTCAAAACCCAGGCCATTCAGGTCAAGGCCACGCCGGAAGTACTCTGCTACACCCCTGTCGGCAACCCACTCAACTTTGATGAAATGCAGTCACTGCGCCAACCTGTCTCGATCAGCGACCCCTGGCAATTCGAACTGACGGTCGCCAACCTCGGCGTATCCATTAACCTGACGCTGAACTGGCAAGGCCGCAGCTTCCGGGTTCTGGTGCGGCAGATTCGCCAGGATCACGGCGATACCGTTCTGAAATTATTGTCTGGCTACGTGCCGGCGCATGAACTCCGCGTCCCCCTGCTCACAGCCATCACTGAAATAGCCGAAGAACTGCTGATAGAGAGCCCCTGGGGTTGGTTGCAGGGCCGGTACCAGGATACCTGGCTACCCACGCCCTACTCCGGTTTGAAAAAAAGCAAACGCCACCACTTCACCCTAAGCCCATTACAAGGCGCAACCCACCCGGTGTTATGCCGCGAACTGCACTTGATCGAGCGACCCAGGGCCTATGTCCATTTGCCCAGCAATTCACTGCAGCTGGTCTATTCCCTGCAACTCAGCCTGCCAGACAATTGCCACAGTTTGAGCCTGCTGCATGCCGATGAACACCTCGACAGCCAGACCGGTGAGCTCATTGTTGAAATGGACAGCCGCCGACCCGAGCTTTTTCTTGCCGAGATAAGCGACGGCAGAGCTAATGGCAAGGTCTTTACCCTGGAAAAGGGCGAGCTGATTCCGCGTAGACCAACCCAGCCTAAGCTGAGTGAAAGCATGGCGGAACAGGTGGGCTGGGTGGTAGGTGCCCCTCGGGCCAGTTGGCCAGAAGGGCTCAATCGCCTTTAGATGTCACCGCGTTCGCGGATTTTCTCGACTATGGCCGTGGTTGAACAGCTCTCAACAAAGTTCAGCACCTGCACATCACCACCGTAAGCCTGAACAATGGGCGCGCCCACTACCTGATCAACACGGTAATCACCACCTTTGACCAGCACATCAGGTTTGAGCTGACTCAAGAGCCTCTCGGGGGTGTCCTCGGCAAAGCTGATTACCCAGTCCACCGCGCCAAGGCCAGCCAGTACGGTCATGCGCCGCTCAACACTATTGATCGGCCGACCCGGCCCCTTCAGGCGGCTTACCGAGGCATCATCATTGATCGCTACAATCAAGCGATCCCCTAGACTGCGCGCCTCTTCCAGATAGCCGACGTGACCGGCGTGGATAATATCGAAGCAGCCATTGGTAAAGACAATGCGCTCACCGTGGACACGGGCATCCTCGACCGCCTGCTGCAATTGCTCAAGGCTCAATACGCCGCGCTCACTCCCCTGCTCGCGCTGCACTGCACGGCGCAGTTCCGGTGCACTGATAGCCGCCGTACCCAGCTTGCCAACCACTATGCCGGCGGCCAGATTGGCCAGGGCCACGGCCTGCGGATAGGGCTCGCCGGCCGCCAGCGCAGCGGCAAGCGTCGAAATCACCGTATCGCCAGCACCAGTGACATCGAACACTTCGCGGGCTCGGGCCGGCAGGTGCAAGGCCGACTCGCCCTTGCGCAACAGCGTCATGCCCTGCTCACTGCGGGTAACCAGCAGCGCCTCAAGCTCAAGTGTCTCGATCAGAGCCATGCCCTTGTCGACCAGCATCTGTTCACTGTCACAGTGACCCACCACCGCCTCGAATTCAGCCAGGTTCGGTGTCAACAGTGTGGCGCCTCGGTAAATTGAAAAATCCGTCCCTTTGGGGTCGGCCAATACCGGTACGGCCTGCTCCCGGGCCAAGGCAATAAGCTGTTGATGGTTGACCAACGCACCCTTGCCGTAATCCGACAGAATCATGACCTTGACCTTGCTTATCAGCTCCCTGACAGCAGCCAGAATGGCCTGACCATCGGTCTTGAAGGGCGCTTCAAAATCCAGCCTGATCAGTTGCTGATGGCGGCTCATGACCCGCAGCTTGGTGATGGTCGGCTGTTCCGGATGCGCCTGAAAGGCGCAATACACGCCGGCCGCGTTCAGGCGCTGCTGCAGGCTCAAGGCGGCCTCATCGTCACCTGTCACGCCCACCAGCCAGGCTGGGGCGCCAAGTGCTGCGATGTTCAGCGCCACGTTACCCGCACCGCCCGGACGATCTTCGATCTGCTCGACCTTGACCACCGGGACCGGCGCCTCCGGCGAAATACGGTGGGTCGGCCCATGCCAGTAACGGTCCAGCATCACGTCACCGACCACCAGTACCGGTGCTGAATCAAAGCGCGGCATACTCAGTTTCATTCTAATATTCACCTGTGTTCTCTGCCCTTCAGGGGCGTTCCGATCATGACGCCTGACCTGGCTCGTCCTGAAACTGCATGCTGTGCAGGCGCGCATAATAGCCATTCTGCTCTAGCAGCTCCCGATGGCTGCCACGTTCGACTATTCGCCCCTGATCCATGACCATAATAATATCGGCCTTCTCAATGGTTGACAGGCGATGGGCAATAACCAGCGTGGTTCTGCCCTGCATTACTCTGTCCAGCGCTTTCTGGATATGCCTTTCGGACTCGGTATCCAGCGCCGACGTTGCTTCATCAAGAATCAACAGCGGCGCATCCTTGAGCAAGGCACGGGCAATCGCCAAACGCTGCCGCTGACCGCCTGACAAGAGCACCCCGTTTTCACCAACCAGGGTATCCAGGCCCTTCGGCAACATGTTAACGAACTCGCTGGCATAGGCTGCCTCGGCGGCCGCTTCAATGTCGGCGCGCGGCGCCCCGGCCAGATCGCCGTAGGCAATATTGTTGGCCACGGTGTCGTTGAACAGGGTGACATGCTGGGTAACCAAAGCGATATGCCGGCGCAAATTCGGCAGCCTGTAGTCTTCAACCGGCACACCGTCAATGAGTATCTGCCCTTGACTGTGGTTATAGAAACGCGGAATAAGACTAGCCAGGGTGGACTTGCCACTACCTGAGCGACCAACCAGGGCAACCATCTGACCCGGCTCAATAACAAAATCGATATCCTGTAACACCGATTTGTCGGTGCCTGGGTAATTGAAGCTGAGATTACGTACTTCAACCCGACCACTGACCCGCTCGCGTTCTATCACCCCTAGATCGGTTTCCTGGTCTTCATCCAACTGCTCAAAAATACTTTCCGCCGCCGCAATACCTTTCTGGATATTGGCACTCACCTCGGATAACTGGCGAATGGGCTTGGGCAGCAAACCAGCGGCCGTTATATAGGAAACCAAGTCGCCTGCTGTAGCGTCGCCGCGCAAAAAAAGTACCAGGAACATGATAACGGCCATGGCGCCGTAGGTGACCAACTGCAGTGTTGGCGTGAACACCGCACCAGTGCGGGTCATCTTCAGTCCGCGTTGGCGATTTTCTTCGCTGGCGCGATTGAAACGGTCGATTTCATACTGCTCGCCACCGTAGCTGCGCACCACACGATAGCCACTGATGGTTTCCGAGGTGACATGGGTTACATCGCCCATGGCGGCCTGGATTTTCTTGCTCTGCTTGCGAAACTTCTTGCTGGTGCTGGTCACCATCAGGCCGATCACCGGCAGGATAGCCAGCAAGACCAGGGTCAGCTTCCAATTCATCCATAACAGATAGGCAAACAGAAAGATCACGGTCATGCCTTCACGGAAAACCACTTTGATCGCATCCGTTGCCGCGCCGGTCACCATGGTCACGTTGAAGGTAACGCGGGATACCAGATGGCCGGAGTTGTGGTTATCGAAATACTGATTGGGCAGCGTGAGAAAGTTATTGAACAGTGCGGTTCGCAGGTCATGCACTACCCCTAACGAAACCTTGGCAATATAAAAGTTACCCAGAAATGAGCCGACGCCCTGGTAAAAAGCGACCAGGATGATGAAGGCGGGGAACCCCCACAGCAGCGGGATGCCAAAGAACTCGGCACCAGCACCGGCATTCAGACCATCAACAAAGTACTTGAGCATCCAGGCCATGGCCGGCTGACTCGAAGCAAAAATGGTAAAACCCAAAATACTGATGCTGAAGGGAATCCAGTAGGGTTTGACATACCCCAGCAGCCGCAGGTAAATCCTGACACTGGATTGCATGAAGCTTTCATTCAATGGATTGGGCATGGACAGTTCGCAGTAGAATGACGGAACGAGAGTTTAACACAGGGAAAGATCGACCAACGGTAGAATGGAAAATGCGCTAAACTTGCTGTTTTTTGATTGGATAACAGATTTGCAAACACTCAGCAACGCAGAGTTTGAACGCTGGCGCACAAACGCAGATGTTCTGGAAAAGGACGGCCATGGCGACAAGGTCCTGCGCTTTGCTGACGGCACCTTCTTCAAACTGTTCCGACGCAAGAGCCTGTTCTCGAAAACGCTGCTGTTCCCTCCAGCAAAACGCTTTGCGGACAACGCCGAAGTACTGCGCAAACTGGGCATAGCTTGCCCGGACATTATTGCCGTATACCGGCTCATCAACCCTCCTCGCAATGCGGTGCATTACCACCCGCTGCAGGGTACAACCCTGCGCGATCTGCTCAACCGCGACGTCAGTCTTGGCCAGATTGAACTCTTTGCCAAGCTCGCCACCTTTATCACTGAATTACATGACAAAGGTGTGTATTTTCGCTCGCTGCATCTGGGCAATATAGTGCAAACCCCTTCTGGCCAGCTCGGCCTGATCGACATATCGGACCTGCGCTGCCTGGGCAAACCCTTGCCGAACAGCATGCGCAAACGCAACTACCAGCACTTGTTACGCTATGAGCAGGATTGGGCGCTGGTCAGTCCGCTAGTGCGCAGCCAGTTCAAGCCTTGACCAACTCCTTGCCTGGACGGTATTTGAACAGGAAGTGCCGATAACGCTTGATGGTTTTGCCATTCCAGCGGTACCAGGGCAACTCGGAAAATAATTGTCGAGCGAATTCACGGTCATACTTGACCGCGCTCCTGAGTGTATTATTGATCAGACTACGCTTGCCGCGCATATAGCCGGGATGATCCCGGTAGCAGTCCAGCCCCATCAATAACCAGGGATAGTTACCCTTGTAATTGTGCGATTGATTACGACCATGTTGACGATACAGCGTGACCATATCCTCGATGATATCCAATGGATAACCCGCGTGAGTAATGCGCAACTCAAGATGGTGATCCTGAATGCGATTATTGATGTCATAGCCACCGGCTTTCAGGACAGCTTCTCGACGAAAAACCGCGGTAGGGCCACCCAGCCAGATGTCATCATTTTCAAAAAAATCCTTGAAACGATAACGCGCTGCAGGCTTGTTCGGCGCCCCCTTCATTGGCGCACCCTGGGCATCAATAAACTGAAAGTTTGCCCCGCAGCCACCCAGTTCAGGGTGCTTGAGCAGGTGCCCGACCTGGATACTGATCCTCGAAGGCAACATGATGTCGTCGGAATCAAAGGTCAAAAAGAACTCACCCCTGGCAACCTCAAGACCGGCACTCACAGCACGGGTCACACCCTGATTGGACTGATTGATCAGGGTGAAATGGTGCTCACTGCGCAGCCTTTCGATTACCTCAAGGCTGCGGTCGGTCGAACCATCATTCACCACTATCAATTCGATGTTCGGGTAGTCCTGGGCGAACACCGAGCGCAGAGATTCTTCAATAAAATCGCCGTGGTTATAACAGGCAACCACAATGGATACCAAGGGGGCTTCCGACACGTTTGTACTCCTACTACCGTCCATGTATTTTGGCGAGCAGTATAAAGTTAAGGCAACAATCGCTCCAGTCTATAAGACTGGATTACACTAAATCAGCCCACAAATAGCACTTCAATTTCACATGCTACGTATGGCTGGTTAGAATAAGCCTCTGCCATGGCTAGCATCACAGCCATCAAGCCAAGTATTTCTGTGGAAGGCCAACTGCCGATGATCGATATCCATGCCATAGTCAAGATTGCAGTGGATGCCGGTGAGCAGATTATGGCTGTATATCAACAGGATTTTACGGTGGTCAACAAGCAGGACAGCAGCCCGCTAACCGATGCGGACATGCGTGCCCATCACCTTATCTGCGACCGCCTTGCACAACTGACCCCAAATATCCCGGTACTATCGGAAGAGTCATCTGCCAAGGATAGCCTTGGCCGCATGGAATGGACCCGCTATTGGTTGGTCGATCCATTGGATGGCACCAAGGAATTCGTCAAGCGAAACGGTGAGTTCACCGTAAATATCGCGCTGATTGATAACGGCGTCCCGGTCATGGGGGTCGTGCATGCACCAGCACTGGGAATCAGTTACTGGGGTGAACGACAGCGTGGTGCTTTCAAACAAGTTGGCCAAACAGCGCCTTCAGCCATTCAGACTGCCCAGCCACCGCAACCAGGCTCGCGCTGGAGGGTCGTTGGCAGCCGATCCCATGCTTCTGCCGATTTCGAAACTTTTGTGACTGCCCTGCCCAATGCCGAGCTTGTTAGCATGGGCAGTTCGCTAAAGCTTTGCCTAGTAGCAGAAGGTGCGGCCGATCTTTATCCCCGCTTTGGCCCGACCAGTGAGTGGGATACGGCCGCTGCACAAGCTGTAGTAGAAGCGGCTGGCGGACAGGTTCTGCGTATCCCCGGGCTAACAACGCTTCGCTACAACCAGGATCCGCTATCACTCCTGAATCCCTGGTTTATCGTTTGCACACAGACTCATCAGGATTGGGCAAACATTAAGGTTTAGCTTAAGGTAACTGCGGCAGCTGGCTCTGCTTATCGTTTCAAAAATTACACTTATGCTATGACTTCAGGCGCCCTTGATCTCATCCAGCACCCTGCTCAAGCCAGTACGCCAATCAGGCTGTTCTATCGCAAAAGTATCTTTCAGCTTAGTGCAATCCAGAACGGAATACGCCGGCCGCTCAGCGGGCGTGGGGAACTCTGCGGTGGTGATCGCCAGGACCTCCGGCACTGTTGACAGTATTCCGCGGGCATAGGCCTGACTAAAAATCTCACTGGCAAAGCCATGCCAAGACGAGATGGGTGAACCACTGAAGTGATAAATACCCCATTGGAACTCGGACCCCTCTCCCTGTCGCCAGCACTGAGCCAATTGCCAAAGTGCTGCGGCAATACTGTCTGCCGGAGTAGGACCACCAAGTTGATCAGCCACAACTCTCAGCTCTGGCCTTTCACGTCCAAGTCGTAGCATCGTTTTGACGAAGTTAGAGCCATGTGCCGAAAACACCCAACTGGTACGCAAAATAACATGCTCGCGGCAGCTACGTGCCAACTGCAGCTCCCCAGCCAGCTTTCCACGCCCATATGCTGAGCGCGGGCCTGGCTGAGCAATCTCAACATAAGGTTCAGTGGCATACCCAGAGAAAACGTAATCGGTCGAAATATGGAAAACAGGGGCGCCAATCCGTGCAGCCGCCGCACCCAGATAACCTAGAGCAAGACCATTTATCTCCCCAGCTCTCTGCTCTTCCGCTTCTGCTCGGTCCACTGCGGTGTAGGCTGCAGCGTTGATTACTAACCTTGGCTTTAACCTCGAAAGGGTAGTACTGACCGCAGCCTCATCGCTGACATCCAACTGGTGCGAACCCAGCGCAATGACCTCAGCCCAGTCCGGTGCACCCTGGGTCAATGCTGTACCCACCTGCCCCGCCGCACCCGTAATCAGTACTCTCACATCAACCCCTGCTTTCAGTCAGTTGTCGTAGTGTTGGATTTCGCCGATCCTTTTCCGACAACAGAGGCGCATCCACAGGCCAAGGAATGTTGACGTCGGGGTCGCTCCAAAGTAATGCACCTTCATCTTCCGGGACATAGAGGTCAGTGCACTTGTATTCAAAATCGGCAACATCACTCAGTACACAAAAACCATGCGCATACCCAGGTGGAATCCACAGCTGACGATGATTTTCATCATTCAGCTCAACACCTTCATAGCAACCAAAGGTTGCTGATGAAGGATTTACATCAACTGCCACGTCCCATACCGCCCCCCTACTAACGCGCACCAATTTGCCTTGGGGACGGGTTCGCTGGAAATGCAGGCCTCGAAGTACCCCGCGGCGCGAACGCGAGTGGTTGTCTTGGATAAAAAGCGCATCAATTCCCATTTCCTTATATCGCTCGGTTTGAAAGCTTTCGAGAAAAAAACCCCGTGAATCTCCAAACACCTGGGGCTCAATAATCAGGACACCCGGCAACTTCGTTTCCAGCACATTCATGTGTGCGACTCTTGTTCAAGCAAACGCAACAGGTATTGCCCGTAGCCCGTTTTGCTCAATTGTTCAGCCTGGACACGCAGCTCCTCAGACTTAAGCCAGCCTTGCCGAAAGGCAATCTCTTCCAGACAAGCAACCTTCAGCCCCTGGCGTGACTCAATCGTCTGCACAAAATGTCCGGCTTCCATCAGTGAATCATGCGTACCCGTATCCAGCCAGGCAAACCCGCGACCCAGCAGACTGACGTTCAGCTCACCCAACTTCAGGTATGCATTGTTCACATCGGTAATTTCCAGTTCGCCTCGATGCGACGGTTTCACCCTCCGAGCGATATCAACAACCCTGTTGTCATAAAAATACAGACCGGTGACCGCGTAATTGGATTTGGGCTTAAGTGGCTTCTCTTCAATTGACAATGCCTTGCCTTCAGCATCGAAATCCACCACTCCAAAGCGTTCCGGGTCGCTCACGTGATAGCCAAATACCGTCGCCCCCGAAGGACGTGCTGCAGCGACACGCAACATGGCACTGAAGCCTTGACCATAGAAAATATTATCGCCGAGTATCAAGCACACATTGCTATCGCCAATAAAGCTCTCACCGATCAAGAAAGCCTGGGCAAGACCATCGGGGGACGGTTGCTCCTTATAGCTCAGCTGTATCCCGAACTCGTCTCCTGAGCCCAGCAACTTGCGAAAATTAGGCAAGTCCTCAGGCGTCGAAATGATCAGCACCTCGCGGATGCCGGCGAGCATCAACACCGACAATGGATAGTAGATCATCGGCTTGTCATAGATGGGCAGTAGCTGCTTTGATACGCCCCGAGTGATGGGATGTAGGCGGCTGCCCGAGCCGCCGGCCAATATAATACCTTTCATCTGGTTATTCCTGCGTGGGCCCAAGGGGCCAAAATGATTTCCCGGGACAAGGTCGGCACTAGTTCTAGCCCCGCTCTCCAAGACGTGCAAGACGATAGTCTCCACTCAAGACACGCTGCCACCACTCCGGATTATCCAGATACCATCTTACGGTCTTGCGAATGCCTGTTTCGAAGGACTCCCTGGGCACCCATCCCAACTCACGCTTGATCTTGGACGCATCAATCGCATACCGCTGATCGTGGCCAGGGCGGTCCTTAACAAAGGTTATAAGATCACGATAGAAAAGCACCCCTTCAGGCTTCTCAGGCGCAAGTTCCTCGAGCAGCTCGCATATTGTCTGAACGACCTCCAGGTTACGTATTTCATTGTGGCCACCAATGTTATAGGTTTCCCCGATTGTGCCTGCGGCGACAACACGGCATAGCGCTCGAGCGTGATCTTCAACGAATAGCCAGTCGCGTATCTGCGAACCGTCCCCGTACACCGGAATGGGCTTGCCATGCAAAGCATTGAGGATGACGTGTGGTATCAACTTCTCAGGAAAGTGGAAGGGGCCGTAATTATTAGAACAGTTGGTGATCAGCACTGGTAAACCGTAGGTCCGGTGCCACGCACGCACCAGATGGTCTGAACTGGCCTTTGAGGCTGAGTAAGGAGAACTGGGCGCGTAGGGGGTCGTTTCCCTAAACAACTCCTTGGGGTCTTCGAGGTCGCCGTAAACTTCATCGGTGGAGATGTGATGAAAGCGAAAAGCCTCCCTGGCCCCAATGTTCAGCGTACTCCAATAGCATCTAGCCGCTTCCAAAAGGGTGAAAGTACCGACGATATTCGTTTGTATAAACGCGTCGGGGCCATCAATGGAGCGATCAACATGAGATTCAGCAGCTAAATGCATCACTGCACTGGGCTGAAACTCGGCAAACACTTGCGCCAAAGCTTTAGCGTCACAAATATCGACATGGTACAGACGATAGCGCGGGGAATCGGACGCAAAGGACAAAGACTCCAAATTGCCAGCGTAGGTGAGGGCATCCAGGTTAGCAACATCTTGCTGCGTTTGCTCAATGAGGTGCCTTATCACAGCGGAACCTATAAAACCTGAACCGCCCGTCACCAGAATTTTTTTATGGACCATCACGCTACCTATACAAAAAACTATCAGCCTATCATGCTACCTCACATTGGTTCAGCCGAATCTGGTCTGATCGTTACATTCAGGAGAAGTGTGGCTCCGATGGCGTAAAATGATAGGCAAGGCAGGCTGTCCACTTGTACAAAATGGACATGAGCTAAAACATGGAAGGGCGTAATTCGCAATTCAAACATTCCTTGTGAGCCCTGGACGGCTAGGCAAACCTTCGCCTAAGAATTAGCCGAAAATCGTCAGAAATCATTGTGTTATTTCTCCAAGTTTCGGCTAAAGTAAGATCTTCAGGCGATCTCCTGGGGAAGAATATTGACATTGTTATAACGCTGCGCAACAAAATCAAACGCGATTTGACACTCAATGCCACATCTCAGAATATGCGAATACCAACATTCGTTAATATTTTGAATCTCTGTATGCCGCATGTTTCTCAGAATCACTCCTGTAGCATAAAGCTGGCCGGGATTTAGTCTATAGCCTGAGCCGACCTCTCCAGTGATATATTCTACAATCTGCCCTCGCTGTGAACGATATCTTCTTTGAAGCATTGCCTCCCCAAACTCTTCCAAAATATTATCCTGGAGGAACGGATGTTTTCTTATAGCGAGTGCAGCACCACTAGACTCAAGATCTTGAACCGCAATCTTGAGCATTGCTAAATCAAACTGTAATTTATCATCTATATAAAGCAAGAAGCTGTATGCATTTAAAAAAGGAAATTTGTGTGGCATTGCTTTTGCAATCTTAGCTTGATGAGCCGACAAAATAACGTTTTCGCTTATCTCTATATCAAAAAAAACGGGTATCCAGCCGCTGCTCTCAGCAATCTCTAGCACATCTCGATTGTTGGAAATAAAGTAGTGGTCAATATCTACGCGCACTTCAGTGCGCCTAAACGTGCTATTAGGCGTGGGGCCAAAAAAAACTGAATATACAGCCAGACGCTTCTCTAATTTTTCGGGTGCGCCATTAGCACTTTTAAGAAAATAACAAGCTTCAAAAGGAATTTTATCTATTGCCAAGCCATCCCTGGAGAAGTCATTTCGGTGTATTTCCTGCAGACGGACTTTTGCTTGGCGTTTCAAAATACGCTTTTTATTAGGCTGGAAAAACAAGAAAAATGAGGATACTCCGCCAGCAATCTTATTAAAAAAATTAGACGCTCCTCCTCCCCTCCATCGTGAAAACTTGAACAACATTAAGGCCCGACCTCCGATGAGAACGTATTATTTAAAGAATTTTCTTTATACCAAGTAGATAAAGCGGGATCCCTATATATAATTTAAAACGCTTTCTGAAAAAATAAAATTTACTCTTATTGGCCCATTTTTCCTCAAAGTCGTACTTGGCGCGCTTCGTCATCAACCGCTGCCTTACGGAGCTGCGAGCCCTCAGGGTTTTGCTTTCGAGGTGGTCAACTACTGAAGATGTAACAAGCGCATGTCTCAAATCATGCTTTTGCAGCGTATGGGCGTAGTCATCATCGGCGTACCAGAAGTAGAAGCGCTCATCCAGAAGCCCGGTGATCTCCAGCATGGCTCGTCTGAATACCAGGCACCAACCGGATATTTCCTTGAGTACTCGGTAGCCTGGATACACACCGCTGTTCAGCGCAAAGCCGTTTTGCGGATGATGGATGGAGCACGCCGGGCTAGCGCTGTGCAGTTCTGAATCAGCCGCAAACTCATCCAACAACGCCGATGCCCAGCCCGCATGAAAATACAGATCGTTATTACAGATGGCGACAAACTCTCCACTGGTGCGTTTGATCCCTTCGTTCATGTATTGGTGATAATTGAACGGCGGGGGCAGATACAGCGTACGCACACCTGACTGCGAATAGGCTGGCGCTTGATGATTGGACTCCACGACCACAACATCAAACCGGATTCTGTTGGGATCTTCTGAGGCAAGCAGCGTATTTAGACAAGTCTCGGTCATTTCCCGAAGTTCCTGGTTTTTGGCCAGACTCAGAATAACCACGTCTACGCAGACTGGCCCACCAGCGGGTCCCGAAAAATCAGTGGCATTGATCACTTTAAGGTTTCCTCTGGCGCTATTTTAGACTTCTTCACCAGCAAATGGCGCAGGCGCTTGAACAGTTGTGCATCCCAGTACTTGGGCGGGACTTCCTTGATCAGGGACCAGCCGAACGCTTTGTCATAAACGACGGCCATTCGCAACGCTTTGGTGATGAGTTTGGCCTTGGCCGCCTGGAAGTTTGGGTGATCCTTGTAAGGTGCTATGACCTCCAGGCCGTATCGATATTCGGCCTTATAATTTTTCGACAGACTACCTTCATGCTTTCGGTAGAGGGTAACGACGTCAGGCAGGATATCGATGTAATAGCCGGCGCATGCAACCTTCAGTGTCATCTGAAAATCCTGGATCTTGATTTTCGGATCGTAGCCGCCGACCTGATCAATTGCATCGCGGCGGAACATCGCAATATTGCCACCAACCACCAACGCATTAGCCAGTGCCTCGGCGAAATCATACCGGCGAACGGAGCGTTTCTTTTCTTTCTTCGGGAGTAGTCGTCCGGCTTCATCGATACGCACAGCCGACCCGCCTACACAGCCCACTTCCGGATGTTGGAGGAGATAGTCCGCCTGTACCCTCAGTCTGCCGGCAGGCATGACATCGTCCGCATCGAAGGTGGCGATAAACTGCCCTCGAGCCTCGGCCAGACCTGCATTCAGTGCCGCACTGACCCCGGCATTGGCTTGGCACACCATTTTTACCCGCTGCACGGTACTCGCTGGCCGCCAGGTTTCGATCGCATGCTCGATGACCCCAACACTGCCATCGGAAGACCCATCATCGACGACGATCAGCTCGAAACTTTGGTGGTCCTGTGCCAGCACGCTACGTACTGCTTCGCCGACATATTCCGCATAGTTGTAGCAAGGAATAACCACCGTAATGAGGGGTGCCGCTTGCGGCTCCAGTGCGCTCATTCGGCCACCCTCTGCCAGCCGGCCTCGGTCACATCCCAACTGTCCGCCTCAGCCAAACCCTCTGGCCCCCGAAGACTATCTGGCGCCCGGCCTTTCCAGCTCTGGTTCTTCCAGACCAGAAAATGCAGGTATGGAAGCTCCTGATCACCCAACTCACTGTTGGTAAGCCGTCCTTGCCGCAGAGACCAACGCAGGGGAACCACACGCTCCCCGTCGGGCAAAATGGTGAAAGTACTATGCGACTCGACGAATTCGCTGCGGCGGTTCCAGGAGTTGAATCGGGCAGCGAAGAGTCTGAGGCTTTCTGGCCAGTTCTTGTGGCGAACGAACAGGCGGCTGAACGCGCCCTCATCAAGTGTTTGGTGCGCTTGGTCCGCGTAACGTTGCTGCCAGTTGGGGATGCGCATGAAAGCTTCGCGCATCAACCGGGTATTGCGCAGCAGACACAAATGTCCAGAGATTCGGCGAGCATGGGTGGCGAACAGGTCTTTTGCTGCCAGGCGCTCTGCGGTGAAGTACTGCCGCAGGTCTCCATATATGACGTCGATATCGCCGAACGCCCAAAAGTCTACGTCGGCCAGGCGGTCTTCGTGAATATAGCCAAGTGCCGGCTTTATATCGCACAGCTTGTAAGGCTGCAGCGGACAAAACGAGATACCCAAGCGCTCTGAGACCAGCTCGCAATACGCCTTGAAGCTGGTTTCGACGAAGTTCACGTTAGCGGGCGCGTGTTCGGGAACGCCGCAATCGGTGAAAAATAGCCACTCGATATCCGTGTTGCGACGGCAACCCTCCAGGAAAAAATCCATCCAGAAAGGCCAGGTGCCGAAATAGGGGATCACAAAGCGGATACTGGGCGGCATGACTATTTCGTTCCGATGCATGTATCGATGCCCTACTTGAATTGTTTAATACCTGGCAGCGACCAGAAGTGGGATTTGGCTGCCGCGTCAGAGAAATCGGCCGTCAACCTGTTCATCATCAGGTTTTGCTGTTCGCGAATATCCGCTTGGTCCATACGCGCGGCCGCAATCAGGCAATCCGCCAAGGCTCGCTCGTCTTTGAAGGGGAAAAGCCTACCTATCCCCCGCACCACCTCGGCGCCCCCCCCGCAATCGCTGCAAATCAGTGGAACACCTGCCGCCATTGCCTCCAGCAACACCATGCCGAATGGTTCATGATCGGAGGTCAGTGCGAAAAGATCGAAGGCTTTGAACAGGCGCCGAGCATTGGGAACCGGACCGGAAAAACAGACCTTACTGTCGATACCAAGCTCAACCGCAAGATCGCGCAAGGCCTTTTCCAGCCGCCCAGCGCCAATCACTAGCAGCACCGCTCTCGCAGGCAATTGTGGCTCGGCCATGGCGAAGCCTCGCAGCAATGTCGCCTGGTCCTTGTCTGGGTGCAGCCGCCCCACGTTGGCGACTACCCAACTATCCGCTGATAAGCCCAGCTCTAAACGTGCTGCTTCGCGGCCCAACTGCTCAGCCTCAACTGACTGCAGATCAATACGATTGTAGAGGGTGTGAAGGCTTGTCTCGGGCCAATCTGGCAGACACCGTTGTATATCCTCGCGAACCGCTTTCGATACGGCGAGCAGATGCAGACGCTTACGGAAAGCGCGGGCAAACAGTTTGCGGCCCAAACGTTCAAAATCCCCAAAAGCGTGATGTACCCCGATAACTGGAAGATCCGTAGCTAGGCAGGCTATATAGGTGGGTTTGGAGCGGTGGGCAATGCAAAAGGCGAATTCGCGCTCACGGGCAATATGTCGCAGATCGCGAATTGCCTTGAGCTTCAAGCCGCGGACTGAGGCAGAGCTGTGTTCGAGGAAGATGACTTCATCGGAATGACATCCTTGTGCAACTTTAGCGTCCTTTTTCCCAGTCAAGAAAACAGTCGTGACCTTATATGACGTCCCATCAAAGAGTGCGGCATATTGCCGTGCACAGTCCAGAAAGGGACCATCGTAACCATGGCAAAACTGCAAGACTTTGGGGCTGTCTTGGCTGATCATTTCAGGCTCTTTACCACCAACACATCCTGCATGATCAAATACTCCAGATCCGATCCATAGAACATGTTCAAAGCATCGGTTGGCGAGCAGACCATAGGCTCACCTCTTCGATTCAACGAGGTATTGAGCACCACACCATTGCCGGTCAGACGTTCAAGATGGGTCATCAGATCGTAATAGCGCGGATTGTAGTCACGCTTCAGCACCTGAGCCCGTGCCGTGCCATCTTCATGCACCACCTCGGGTACCCGTCTTTTCCATTCATCATTGACCTCGAAGGTGAAGGTCATGAAGGGCGACGGGTGGTCAATTCCGAGCATCTGTGGAGCAACGGTATCCAACATGGAGGGGCAAAATGGGCGCCAGCGCTCGCGGAACTTGATCTGCGCATTGATACGGTCAGCCACACCTTTGATACTCGGACAACCGATAATCGAACGACCACCCAGGGCGCGCGGCCCAAACTCCATGCGCCCTTGAAACCAGGCTACCGGATTGCCCTCGTTGAGAATGTCGGCAATGTACTCGGGTACATCATCCAGCAGCTTGAACTCCGGCTTGTTGGGGTGCCGGGCGCAGGCGGCTATGACGTCTTCATTGCTGTATTCTGGCCCAAGATAGACATGCTCCATCTTCTCCACTGGCACACCGTTCTTCTCGGAAACAAAGGCTGCCGCACCCACTGCGGTACCGGCATCGCCGGCCGCCGGCTGGACAAACAGCTCCTTGACCTCGGGGCGCGCGATGATGCGCTGGTTAAGTTTGACGTTCAACGCACAGCCACCGGCAAAGGCAATGCGCCCGGTTTCACGCAAAATGTCACCGAGGTAATAATCCATCATCTCAAGCGCCAGCTTTTCAAACAGTGCCTGCATGCTGGCGGCATAGTGAATGTAGGGATCATCAGCGATATCGCCTTCACGCTTGGGCCCCAGCCACTCGATCAGCTTGGGCGAGAAGTAATAGCCCTTGCCCTTCTCCTTGTAGCGGCGGAAGCCGATAACGTTGGCATAATCGGTATTGATGACCAGCTCGCCGTTCTCGAACTTGGCCAGCCTTGAGAAATCATATTTGGCCGCATCGCCATAGGGCGCCATGCCCATGACCTTGAACTCGCCATCGAGCATCTCAAAACCAAGGTACTCGGTCAGCGCACCGTACAGGCCACCAAGGGAATCCGGATCAAAGAACTCCTTGATCTTGTGGATCTTGCCGTTCTCACCATAGCCAAAAAAGGTGGTGGCATACTCGCCCTTGCCGTCAATACCCATGATCGCGGTCTTTTCCTTGAACCCTGAGCAGTGATAAGCACTGGAGGCGTGGGCCAGGTGATGTTCAACCGGTTCGAGCTTGACCTTTTTCAGGTCAAAGCCCAATTGCAGCAGACACCATTCGATGCGTTTCTTGTAGCGATAATAGCGCCGATTACCCATCAAAATCGCATCCAGAGCACGATCAGGCGCATACCAATAGCGCTTGGCGTACTGCCAGCGCGCCTTGCCAAAAATACTGATGGGCGCAAAAGGGATGGTGACGATATCCACATCCGCTGGGCTGATGCCTGCCTGTTCCAGGCAAAACTTGGCTGATTCGTAGGGCATGCGATTCTTGGCATGCTTGTCACGTACAAAACGCTCTTCCTCGACCGCAGCAATCAGCTTGCCATCGATGTAGAGGGCGGCGGAAGGGTCATGGCTGAGTGCGCCGGAGAGTCCGAGAATCGTCAATGCCACTGGAGTGCCTCTGCAGTTCAGGTTTCTTTAAAGCAAAGCATTTTACACATTTCGGACAACGATTGCCGCTGTAGATTCCCAGCCGGGAAGTGCCATGAAATGAAAACCAAAGCGGACACCTTGACTGATCAGTATCTCATACGCTCATCCTGACATCTGGCATGCATCCAAGCGACAAATCAAAGGATCATTAAAAGGCGAGAATCGACCTGGGAGATATGGACTGTGCCGTTGCTAAGGAAATGACTTGCCGGCAGCCTTTTCTAACAATACTAAGTAACGCAGCCTCTTGATCATCTATCGCCTCCTCTAGCGCACAGGCATACCTCTCACCAGAGACCAGGCGCAAGACTACATTTCCAGAGATATAGACCTTACTCAAAACATGGCCGACATCGAACTAGGCAGATCAAGTTAACTTTCGCACAATCCCTGTGCAATAAGCCTTATAGTAATCAAACTCGTGTTGCCTCTGCCTGGCAAACCCATATTCGCAATTGAAACAGCTGTGACTCAGCCCGCATGGCTCCCGCGAACAGCTCGGCTGCCCAATCAAGGGCAGCAGAAGCGCTTCCAAATGATTTCTTGCAGAGCTTTTGAGCAAAAGAACATCATCAGGCGTGCCATGTTCCCGAAGAAAAGCTGCAATCTCATCAATTCGCTCGAATGCCACGATGCGGTCTGACCCATAACGCGCAATCAGCGGATCAACCTTTGTTAATGGTCGAAAAAAGATCAATTGATCAGCAAATCCTAGTGCCTCTTCAGCCAACCGGCGCATTTTCGGCCCCCAAGACCCCGGGTAGTCAGATACATTACCCAGAATGATCCGTCGTGGACGCGAGCGCTGAAAACCGTCCAACGTTGCAAAAGCGAGAGAAAGCGTACTCATCGGAGCCTTGACCGTGTCACAGATAACAGTCTGTCCGCTTTGCAACTGATGCAACGAGCAGCGACCAGGCAACGGTTTGAAGCGCTCTGCATGTTGAGCCAAGGAGATTAATGACAATCCGGTTTGGTGAGCACAAGCTATCGCTGCAAGCACGCTGGGCAAAAAGTGTAATGCGGGCAACGGCAGCCTGAAAGGAACCGTCTGATCCTTATAGATACAATTAAATTGTAGCCAACCTGCTACATCCAGCCCAACGTCCCGTGCCCTATAATCGGCCATGGGATGACAACCAAAAGTCAGCACTCTGGCCTGTGCAGCTTCTGCCATAGAAAGTACAGCCGGATCATCCGCGTTAAGAAAAACACACCCAGTGGCAGCGGTCCGACGTACTAAAGTAACTTTTTCTTCTATCGTCTTTTCAACACCCCGGAAATTGGAGTAATGATCATTGCTGATTGATATCACAATGCCCATTTCAGGCTGCACCAAATCACATGAAGTCGTCAGGACTCCTGACATGTGCCCACTCATTTCCATTACAGCAAACTGATCTTGCTTGGAAAGCTCCAGGATCCGTCTGGCGAGCACACGCGGCGTGTTCTCCAGAAGTGAGGCTGCAACGCGAAAATGGTGACCAAGCAAATGCTGCAACAGGGCCCCACATGTTGACTTACCAGCGCTACCAGTGATTCCGATGAAACGGGTTTCTGCCAGCTGCTGACGAGCCCGTTTACCCAAAAGCAGGTCTAGCTCTTCCCGCGACGGTTTGCGCCGATGCTTTGCCAAGAAACCGATTTTTGCACGCATCCGTTTATCAAGAAGCACTGCAATAACTCCATCAAAGGGGGCTAGACAGATTTAACAACTCGATCAAATGCAAGCAAGAATTGCTGCCGAATATCTGCTTTCAACGCTTCGATATCCAAGGCTTTAGGGGACCAATCAATGCGTTGCGATGCCAAGGCATTTATGTACTTGGCGCCCAAACCATGCTCATGAACGTAATTTATACCCACAAGATCGTTGATTATCTTGACTCGGTAGTCGTCCCGCCTGGCGCGGTCGTACAGAAAAACGACGGGAATACCCATGGCAATACAGGGCATAGCGCAGTGAATCTTAGAAGTAATGATCAGGCTTGCATTGGCTCGGTACTGTTCAAGTAACTCTTTGGCTAAAGCCAGCTTCAAGCTGGTACTGGTAATGGGCAATCTCACTTTGGCCTGATCGACAACAATTGCCTTTTTCCTTATATGTCGGGGCACAGCATGGCGCGCAGCATCACTGAGTCCGACCATAAAGACCTGACCATTATCTCCAGGCTCTTCTTCGCGACGTGGCAAAGTTAGAGTGACACAGCGGCTATAGTAAGCATCAATGCCGTGTTTTTGCATCAACGCCATTGTGCCCAGATCGCGACAGCCTATAGGTTGCCACTTCAAAAGGTAAGCAATACCCGCAGCAGAAAATACCGTTGCAACCGACTCTGGTCTGACATGAAAAGCAAAAAAGACTGGGTGCACTTTAGGTGATGGCGGCCAGTGACTCGTGTTCATAAAGAAGCCATTTAGGGGCACAACACATTCAGTCTCGACCTTGTCCAGTCCTTCACGGCATACATAACCATCCACCCTCGGTAAAAGACGACTTACCGCAAGGGTTTGAATATCGTCACCCAAGTTAAAAAAACGCTGGAAAACAGGGCTGGTAAACTCCAGCGCACGTATTTCCACTTAGCCACCTCCTGATTTTAACTTTGTGCGGGCTGACCATAATTTATTCAGTTGCCGCGTGATCTGATTGCCCAACCTACGCCAGCGGTGTATCAGTTTTCTTTTCCAACCTGGCCGATTTATTACATGCTGCCACGCGTGCCTGATTTCACTGGACTCCAAGCCCATATCATCGAGAAAACGGACGTTTTCATTGGCAAAAGTAAGGGCAGAAGGGCTATTCAGCAATAATCGACGAACGGCATTGGCGTCGAGCGCCCCTGGAAAGGTACGAGCCGTGGATAACACGCCCAAACCGTGTAGCGTTGTCATGGTACGTAAGCATTTTTCACACGTGCCACAGTTGTAAGCCCCTTCCAACTTTTCCCAACACACCCGCAGATGTTGCAATGCCATCGGATTGGATGCGATGGCTCGAATTTTCTCGGCTCGGCCCTGCTCACAACCATCATGCACCACTGAAATAGACTCATCCGAAAAAAGCACATCTGTGACCGGATGCGAAGCCCAAGGCATCAGCTCCGACTCGGCAAAAGAAGACGGGATGTAAATGCGATCCAGATAACCGGCAAGCAAACGAACAACGGTACCCAGACCATAACCGTGTCCATGAAGACCCCATTTTCCATGGTCTTTGAAAATACGGATGGCATTGGTCTCAATTTCTATAAATCGAATACCCGTCGCTTGCTCGATGGCTGCGCCCATTGCAGAAATGGCTAGGCGTTTTTCCATATCCTCCAAACGGACATCGTAGCCATGCACATAAATAAGATCCGTAATCTCTGCTCGGTGCTTCAAAAAGCTATAAAAAGAGTCCACCCCTCCGGTAAAAAAACAGCCGACACGGCCAGTTGCATACTTTTTCACAGGACTGGTCTGCTCAGCCATCCAGGTCGGCTGATGGAACTGCGGAAACCACTTGGAGAATATCTCGGCGAGTCGCTGTTGATTGGCAAGAAATGTTGTCGACACGCTATCCAGCACATGAATTTCTGCGCTATTTCGCATCGATCCCAAAGCGGCCATGCAAACTGCAGCCTCTACACTGCCATTCAGTTCTGCACGGGGAGAATCGAAATAGACTTGATAGTTCTTATCGGCGATCTGTAGCTGGAACTCGACCCTGGAAGCTGAGCGAGCAACTGCGCTTCGGCAAACAACTAAAGCCTTAGACCCTTCGGTGTGCATTAATCAGTCCTTTTACCCATGAGCAAGAGTCTCAAGCGCATCCGTATCCATTTTGAAAGATAACTCCAGCGCAATGCCTGACGCCACGATAAGGAGACCGCTTTTCGGAAAAAAAAGTCAGCCTCCTGAACGCACTGAGCGCGATAAAAACCACGAAAAGCAGACAAGGCTCTCTGCGCCTCGAACCGACTCCGATAGCGCTCATATTCTGGGGGTAAATACCTGAACACTTGATCGGCTACGCACTGCCCCCCATCCAATGCCAAGCGTACGTCATGTCGCAAGCTGTCAGGATGCTTATTGATTATCACCAATGGTATATCCAAAAGAACAACCCGTGGGCAAGACAGCGCGTATGCAAAAATAGCCACGTCTTCACTCTGACGAATATGCTCAGGGTACGGACAGCGCTCCAGCAACTCACGGGCGAATACTGTCGCACCATGCAATATCGAGATTCCGTGACAGAGTAAATAGCTGAGCACTCTGCGCTTAGGGTTATCACTTATTGGCCCTGGAAGGCGCGTAACCGAGCTGCCCGACTCGCTAAGGACAACATGACCACCGACCAACAGATCGATACTGTCAGACTTTTTCAGTACAGCAAGAATGCTAGCAAGCGCTTCGGGCAGTAATGTATCGTCCGCATCCAGGGGCATAATCCATCTTCCGCAGGACAATGCTATACCCCTATTTCGTGCGGCACCGGGGCCTTGATTATTCTGAAGGACGTATCCTGCAGCCACGTTTTCAGCCACAACAAAGTCTTTGATGACTGACTGAGTGTTGTCAGTCGAACCATCGTCGACAACGATCAACTCACATTGGCTCGTCAATTGGGTAACAACAGACTCAAGGCAGGCAGCCACGCGGTCATGGTAGTTATAGACAGGCACTATTACTGAGAGAAGGCACTCTCTTGATCCAGAAGAACATGCAAAAGACTGCCAATCGCGCACCTCATCCTCCTTATGGCAATTGAAGCTTACGTTGCCATCGTAGAAAGCGCTTTCTCCACTTCAATCGCAGTCGGGCCAACCAGATGGGCCTATTGAGCTGCCGTGTCAATGCGCGCTCAAGCTCTGGCATATCCCGCTTGGACTCTCGCAGTAAAGCGAGATTTTCCCGAGGAAATATTCGCAGCCCTTTAACTGGCAAGCAAACCTGTGCAACCAAAGCTGTGTCCAGCGGCAAAGTGAAGGCAGAAGACCCTTCCAGCACGCCAAGTATGTGCAGTGAGGTCATGGTTCGCAGACACTTTTCACAACGGCAGCAGTTGTTCATGCCCTCGACGCTACCCCAGCAAACCCTCATGTATTGGAGTGCCAACGGCTCGCTGGCCAAGCGTCTGACCTTATCCATACGACGAGCATCGCAGGCATCATGCACGATGTGCAGGCGCTCATCTGAAAATAAGGGGTCCGTTTGTAGCCATGAACCCCAAGGTTTTTGTTCGGCAACACTAAAGGTTCCTGGAATCCGTACCTCACTGACGTATCCCGCCAGTACTCGCGAAACTGCCAGCATTGCCAAGCCATGCGCATGCTCAGCCCACTTGCCAAAATCCTGCAAAACCTTGCCCAAATTACTTTCGATTGCGAGATAAGTGACACCAAGTTCAGTAGATACGGCATGCCCCATCTCGTCTACGGCTCTACGTCGGGCCAAATCGTCAAGCCGCACGTCGAATCCGTGGATATAAATTATGTCCGTTATCTCTTCTGCCCCTTTCAAGAGTGTGTAAAAAGAATCGACACCCCCAGAAAAAAAGCTCGCACAACGGCTGCTTCCTGACACCTTTTTTGCCAAGTAGGTACCCAGCGGTTTGACGTCGATGGTCTTGAATTCTGGTAAGGCTTGCGTAAAAACATCGATGTATTTTTTAACACCATGCAAAAAAGTGTCTGACAGGTAACCGTCAACTCGCAAATCCATACCAGTGCGCATAGCCGGCAGCAAAGCCAGCGCCACTCCCGCCTCAAGTCCATGTTGCACTTGCAGCCCCGCCCCGGCGATATAGGTATGGTAGTCCCGCAGAGGGGTGCCGATAAAAAAATCGACGCGCGCTGGCTTACCCGGCACTGCTGGGGTCCAGCTAGTTTGGCGCACTAGAATCTCAGTCAAGACGACCTCATCCACTCGAAAGCTAGTATCACTGATGTCATCCGCCGATTCCGGAACGCTCTTCAGGAGCAAAGGCAATAACAATTGGCCCTACACACAGAGCATAACCTGCACCTGCTTTTGCTCATCTAACTGCATTAAATTCATATGACCAAAATTACTTAACGCGAATTAGTTTAAGAATACGGGACCGAATCGAACGGCTTGATGGCGCAAAGGCTGCGAAGCTGCCATCTCACTGAAAAGCCATTTAACTCGCTGACGCCAAGCGCCTGAAGTGCTTTTGAAAACGCTGCAACAGAGGGGTTCATATCCAACCCAAAAAGGCTGCACATAAACAGATACATTTGCTGCTCAGATTCAGCTGACCAGTTATATATACGGTCCTTTACGTCTACCCCTTCAAAGCCACAGTCTTTTAAGGCTGACACATCGTCGTCATCCAGAAACACACCATCATGACCCGCCGTGTTCCACTGATCAACGAATTCGTTCAGGAACTCAGCCACTGGAGTACCTACTGATACATCCATGATGACAAGGCGGCCTCCGGGACGCAGCATACGAAACCACTCAGAGTCTATTTCATAGCGCCTTGCTTCATGGTGAAGCCCTGTCAAGCTACCTATGACATCTAAAACGCCAGTTCTGAATCCCGCCTGGCGTATGCTCGTCTGAACTATCTGGCAACTATGCTTCTTGCAGCGCATGGCAAATTCAGGATTAGGGTCAAGCGCCACATAGGTAGAGTCCGAAGGTAAATAATCTCGCGCCAATCCAGTCCCCGCAGGAACGTCCAGTACTCTTTCATCGGGCCGAACACAAAGTAGCTCGGCAAAGCAGAGCAACTCCTGCTCTCTGACCCGATGAAATCGCTCGGAAGCCTCAGCATAGCTGGCAGCTCGCAATTCAAATATTGAACTGTAATCCACTATAGTGAGCTCCTTATGGGTACTCCCTTCAATGCGGCAAATTGGTCGCCAACCACCCGGCCAAAGTACTGCCCTCTGGCCAGTTACGAATCAGCCGTGCTCGGTCTTTGGACCAGGCGCGTTGCCAACTGGCATCCGTCGAATGCGTCTGCATGGCGTCAAGATCTATCAGCCAGAACTTGCCTTGATGCCAAAGCAGATTGGTCGCCTTGCAATCACCGTGACTGATACGCGCCTGCGCCAATTGCTGAAAACACCTGAGCAAGGCCTGTAGTTGCTCATCGGGCGGCAATGTCTGACCCGTAGCATCAAAGAGCGAAAGCAGGTCCTGGCCAGGACAGAATTCATTGAGCAACCAGGCTCGACGACGCAAGGGGCCAAAACGGCTTTCGATCATGGCCAGCGGCGCTGGCGTGGCAATACCAAGAAAGCGCAAGCGCTGTCCGGCCAACCAGGCATGCCAGGCACGGCTGGGGCGCCAGAAACGACTCAACCAGTGTCCAAGCCCTTTTATGTTGTAACGCTTGATCACCAGGGAGCGTTCTGCCATCTGTAAACGAGTAACGCTGCTACTGCCGCCGTCTTTCAAGCTTGGCTTACTGGCAAATGACGCATCAGGGTCAGCCAGCAGGGGTGCGAGATCCGCTGCCTGATCTCGCACTGCAACACTGAAACGCCACCAGTTACGGCGCGCCAAAAAGGCACTGCAATCGCGCAGCGCCTTCGCCAGCCAATCCTCGAGTCGATGTTGCCGGTGCCTCTCAATCAGTGTTGTCAAACGATCCGGGTTCAGCGCCCGGGCCGCATTCACGCTCAAGTACTCGACCAGCAAGCGCTCGATCTGCGCATCCCAGTCGCTATCAAGTTGGGCAAAGAAGATCGCCAGATTGCACTCCGCATCGGCGGCACTCAAAGGCTGACCCGGGCAGACGGCCTGCACAGCATCCCCATCAATCAGAAACAATCGATCAGCCTGCTGCAGGAAATTGCCTAGATGCAGATCAGCCTGGGTCAGGCCCGCCTGATGCATTTCGGCAATCGCGCGCAGTGCCTGCGACAGCAAATCCACTGCCGCAGCATTGGCCGGTGAGTGGTCTGCAAGACCATCCCAGACCTGAGCCAGGGTCAATGACCCCTGAAGAAAACGGGTACAGAGCAGATGTCCGCCACCCGGCAGAGCCTGGCTAAGAATGACCTCAGGCGTACTCAGTTTGGCTGTGGCCAGGGCCTCAAGGCCCTGCACTTCACGCTGCCAATGGCGCTGACTGGCACTGGCTATAAAAACCTTGGCCAATACCGTCTGACCGTCCAGCTCAGCCCGCCCCACCAGCCGCTTGCCCGGCAAAATCCGCAGCCATTGCAACACCCGCAGGTATCGACCATCTGCAAGCACCAGCTCACAGGGCACAGCAGGCGTACGCCCCTCCCTGCGCAGAGCTTGTAGATCGGCCCTCATGAGCGCTGCGCCTTGTCTCTCAGACGTGCGAGGATCCGCTTTAAAAGGGCACGGGCCTCTGTGTCCAGACGCTGTTTACCCGCGTAGGCCAAGAAAAAGCGCAACCTTTGGCTGCGGCTGGGCGCCTGACTGCGTCTGTGCAGAGACTCCAGGTCGCGAACAAAATCCCGCTCGCCAAACAGTGCGCGGCGGGTTTTCTCCAGATCAATAAAGCGTGCGCCAGCACCGTCGCCGTCCAGCTTGAGAAACACGTGTTTGGGGTACAGGCAGTTATGGATGCGTCCGGTATTGTGCAAGGCGCGCACCAGTGCTGCACTGGCGAGAATCAGATCCTGTCGCCCGCGCCAGCTCAAATCAGACCAGCGTTGATACCATTGATCAGCAGGAGCATAGGCATCCAGGGCACGGGTCAGGAGGATAGCCTGCTTGTGGCCAGGCAACTGACGTTCGGCAAAAAAGGCTGTTTCCAATGCCGGTATACCCAGATGCGCATAATGCTGAATTGCCGCAAATTCACGGGCAAAGGTAGGCTTTCCAAGGGGTGCTGTCAGCCCACGGGTCAGATGGTTGTCCTGCCGTTTGAGGTAAAAACTCTGCCTTGCACCATTGGCATCTTCCAGCTCCAGACGGTACACGCTGCTCCACCCTCCACGTTGGGTATTGGGTGCATCGACAGCCTCAAGCTGTAAATCCCACAGGGCATCAAAGGAGTCGAGTCCATGCCGCCACAGCACGTCCCGGGCATTGACGGCAATAAAGGCGTTGCTGCTCATTCGCGTCCCTCGAAGTAACCCAGCACGGCTTTTATCTGCCGTTTTGCAGCAGGGTCCAGGCGCTGCTTGCCACTGTATTCCCGATAAAAACGCAGGCGCTGATTGCGACTCAGGTACTGTTTGCCGAGCTTGTCCAGGCAGGCCAGGTCCTTGACCTTGCGATGACCCAACAATGGACCCCACCAGAAACTTCCACCGGGACAATCGATCATGAACACATTGGCATAGGCCTGACTATCAACCAGGATATTGCGCCACTTCAAATCGTTGTGGGTAAACTGCTGCTCATGCATCATGCGCGTGGCATGGGCAATCTGCCGCAGCACATGGCGTAACCAGCGCGGATCCTGCAACCGTGGATCCCGATTCTTGGCCATGCGAGCCAGATCGTTGGTGTCGGTCAGTTCCTGGGTAATCAGCGCTCCGCGAACAAAGGCTCCACCGCGCCGCTCCATGCCAAAACCCACAACCGTTGCGGCGGGAATACCCCAGGCATGAAAGTGCAGTAGATTCTCCCACTCAGCCTGAACCCGCGGACGACCGATAAAACGGCGCAAATGCTTGCCCGCCCCCAGATAGCGTTTTACGTAGTAATAGCGATCACCAACCCAGACCTTGTGCACGGTACTCAACGGATCCTGAGTGATGTACTCACCCTCCAGTGCAAATACCGCATCCAGGTCGGCAAACAAACGGCCACTATCACCGGTGGCGTATTCAGGATTCAGGGTCCAACGCTTCAATGCTCTGTCTCCGCGGCATATTTACGTTCAAAGCGGGCCTGCAAGTCGGCTGCTCGCGTCTGCAAATGCCGAAGCAAAGGCGCTTCCGTCAGCAGTATCTGGCGTAGCGGCTGTTGAAAATAATCACGCAAAAAGCGCAGCTGATCCCGGCGGGTCAGACCGATATGCAGGGCCGAAAAAGTCAGACCAGCCAGATCCTTGTCGCGCCAGCGGCGCGGTACCCGGCGGCGGATCTGCGCGCGATGCAGGTCAATCAGGGACAGTTTGGGTGGTGCTGGAAACGCCGGCTGATCGGTGTGCAGCAGAAAATGGCAGATGTAACAGTCGCGGTGATTGACCCCGGCCCGGTGCATCAGACCGGTCATGCGCGCCACCTCGGCGATCAGGGCGCGCTTGAAACCGGGCTCGGGTGGCGATTGCAGCCAGTCACGACTGAGGTCCTCAAGACTGATGGTCGGGGCAAGTGCTTCAGTAATGATAAAAGAATGCTGGGTGGCCGGGTTGCGCCCGCGCTGACCAAAGGCTACCGCCGTCATGGTCGGTACGCCTGCTGCGGTCAACGTCTGAATAGCCTGCCATTCCTGCGCTGCACCCAATACCGGGGCACGCAGGGTCAGCCAGTTCTTGAAGATCTCACCCCAGCCGACACCGCGGTGAATCTTGACAAAATAAGCCCGCCCATCAACTTCGGTACGCAGGGTCCGGCGGGCTTCCAGCTCGCGGTACACCTCGCCCTGCAGCGCTTCAACCTCAACAAAGGGATCACGCCCGGACCAGAGTTGCTTGAAGGGTTCGGCAAGCATCAACATGCTGCCCCCAGAATCACGTCGGCGGCTTTTTCCGGCAGGCTGTACAAATCGGCCTGATCGGCAAAGGCCAATCCATTCTCGCTCCATCGCGCGCGGGCCTGCGGGTCCTCCAGCATGGCCTGCAAGGTCTGATTCAAAACCGGTTGCTCGAAGGGGCTGGCGACCACCCGTCCGCAATCCGCCTCTTCGATGTAATGGGCATAGCCGCAGACGTCCGTGACCAGCACCGGCAGACCGGCGACCAGCGCCTCCAGCAGGACGGTGCCGGTATTTTCGTTGTAGGCCGGATGAATCAGTAGATCCGCACCCAACAGGAAGCGTGGTACATCGTTGCGACCACTGAAGATCTCAACCCGGTCGCTGATCCCCAGGGACTTGATCTGGGCGAGAAACGGCCCCGGGTCATCCTGACCTATGACCATCAGGCGGGTACGTCGGCGCAGCGCTTCCGGTAGCGCCGCCAGCGCCCTGAGGCTGCGATCCAGGCCCTTGGTCTTGAAACCCGAGCCGACCTGCAGCATCAGCAGATCCGAGCCCTGAAGATCAAATTCGGCCCTGAAAGCTTGACGAATCTCGGTGGCATTCGCTGGCGCCCGGCGGTCAGCCGCAATGCCTGGCGGCAACAGATGAAAGCGCTCTTCAGGGGTGCGGTAGTGCTTCATGAACAAAGGCTTTTGCACCTCCGAAATCATCAGGATCTGCGTACCCACTTCCGGCGCAAAGACGGCCCTTTCATACTCGGCAAAGTGCTTGTAACGGCCCCAGTAGCGATACAGAGGATTGCGCAGCGTCTGCGCCTTGTCCTCAAAACAGGGATCGGCGGCGTAATAGACATCCAGCCCCGGCATCTTGTTGAAGCCAACCAGCCGATCCACCGGGCGGCGCGCCAGATCAGCCTGGACCCAGGCGCTGAATTTCTCGTTGCGGCGATGATTGGACAGCGCCTTGACTGGCGCCACCAGGACCTCAAAGCCGTCCGGTACGTCACCCTCCCAGATCAGGGTATAGACGCGAATCTGATGGCCGCGCTGTTGGCATATCTGGGCAATACGCATGAAATCGCGTTGCAGTCCGCCAAAGGGGAAATACTTGTAGAGCACAAACGCCAGTTGCATCAGGGTGCTTCCTGTTCCATCAGCAGAACGGCCAGTTGCGCCTGCACGTGTTCGGGATTCAGACGAGTAAAGCACAGCGGCTGCTCACGGCGCAGATCAAACTGTCTGGCCTCGGCTGGGCTCGGCTGATAGGGACAGCGCTTCTGCAGGCAGGGCGCGCAGGGGAAGTCGCTGGCCAGATGCTGCTGCGAGCGGCCATAGGCACCCGTCAACTTCGGATCCGTGGGTCCGAATAGCGACAGTGTGGGTACATCCAGCGCCGCAGCCAGATGGCCTAACCCGGTATCCACCGCGACACAGGCCCGGGCACCGGCTACCAGGCGAGCTATACCGGCCAACGGCAGACGCGGCAGCACCTGCACGCCGTCAAGCCCGGATGCTATGCGTTCGGCACGGGCCTGCTCTTCAGCATTGCCCCAGGCCAGACGCACACCCATGCCCTGCTCACTCATGCGCTCGGCGAGCTGGCGCCAATAGAGTTCCGGCCAGTGCTTGCTGGCCCATGTTGTGCCGTGCAAAAACAGCAGATAGGGCTCAGACGTGGCGTCACCGGCCAGATAATGACGGTTCAGCCCGTAGTCACCGACGCCCTCGGGAACGCTGTATCCCAGGGCTTGGGCAAAAAGTTGACGCACCCGCTCCACCGCATGCTGGCCCCAGGGCACATGAAAACCCTGCTGATAAAAACGACTGGCAAGCGGTTCACGGGCGGAACTGCTGTCCAGACCAACTACCGGTCCCTGAACATAACGGCTGAGCCAGGCGCTCTTCAGCAGTCCCTGGGCGTCGATCACCAGGTCATAACGGGTAGCCGCCAGACGCGCCTTGAAGCGACGCCACTCACCATTGCGCCAGGTTTTCAGCGGATGCTTGCGCCAGCGGCGAATCGCCACCGGTAACACCTCGGCAACCGCTGGATGCCAGGCGGGAATTTCGGCAAATCCTTCTTCCACCACCCAGTCAAACTGAATGCCGGGCAGACAGCGCATGGCATCGGTCAGGGCGGGAAGGGTATGAATGACGTCCCCCATGGAGGATGTCTTGATCAGCAGAACACGCATGCTCAGATAGCCTGCGGGTCAGCCAGAGGCTCACCGACCAGGCGCTGCAGGGCATCCAGCACTAACTCCGGCGGTAAATCGCGCAGGCAGTTGTAATGGCCGAAGCGGCAGGTACGGTCAAAACACGGGCTGCAATCGAGCCCCAGCCGTACGATCTCAACCTGAGCTGCAAGGGGCGGGGTGAAGTCCGGCGAGGTCGAGCCATAGAGTGCCACCAATGGTCGGTTGAGGGCGGCGGCCACGTGCATCAGTCCCGAGTCATTGCTGACCACCGCGTGGGCACAGGAGAGCAAATCAATTGCCTCGGCCAGGCTGGTGGCCCCTGCCAGATTGACTGACTCCTCGCGCAGACCCGGAATCAACTGGCTGCGGATATCCTCGCAACCTACGCGGTCCGAGGCTGAACCAAACAGCCACACCTGCCAGCCCTGGCGGATTTTCTCATCGGCAACCCGAGCGTAATGCTCTACCGGCCAGCGCTTGGCTTCGCCAAACTCGGCACCCGGACACAGCGCCAGTACCGGACGATCGAGCTCAAGCTCGAAATGCGCCAGCGCTGCTTGCCGACTATCCGAGTCAATACTCAGGGTTGGGCGTGGATACGGCCGCTGCAACACATGGGTTGGCTCGAAGGCCAGCGCCATGAAGCGTTCGATCATCAACGGATAGCGCTGCTTGTCCAGCAAGCGCAGATCATTCAGCAGACCATAGCGCATCTCGCCACGCCAGCCGGTACGCTGGGGAATGCCGGCAAACCAGGGCACCAGTGCCGACTTCAGGGAATTGGGTAACACAATGGCCTGATCGTATTGTCCGCGCAGGGAGTGGCCAATGCGCCGTCGTGCGGCTAGATCCAGCACACCATGACCAAGCGGAAAACTCAGGGCATTGCGCACCTCGGGCATGCGTTCGAGGATTGGCCGGCTCCAGTCTGGCGCCAGCACATCAATCGCACAGTCAGCGCCGTGACGCAGTTTCAGGCAGGCAAACAGGGTCTGCGCCATGACCATGTCGCCAACCCAGCTGGGACCTACGATCAGAATTCTCATAAGCTGCAAGCCTCAAGCTGCAAGCTGCAAGTAAGCCAGGCAAGACAGCAAGCAGTCGATCTCCGACGGCTTGCCGCTTGCCGCTTGCGGCTTGACGCTATCAGCGGACCAGCGTACGCCATTCGGCATGCGCCCCGCTCTGTCCGGTTACCAGATCAAAGTAGGCTTTTTGCAGCTTCTCGGTCACCGGCCCGCGGTGGCCGGCGCCAATCTGGCGGTTGTCCAGTTCACGGATAGGCGTCACTTCAGCAGCGGTACCGGTAAAGAAGGCTTCATCCGCGATGTAGACTTCGTCACGGGTCAGACGTTTCTCGACCACCGGGATGCCGAATTCGCTGGCCAGGGCCAGAACGGTGCCACGGGTGATGCCGTTCAAGCAGGCGGTGACTTCCGGCGTGTAGATCACACCGTTCTTGACGATAAACACGTTCTCGCCGGAGCCTTCGGCCACGTAACCCTCGGGGTCCAGCAACAGCGCCTCGTCAGCACCGGCCGACACGGCTTCCTGCAGCGCCAGCATGGAGTTCATGTAGGCACCGCTGGCCTTGGCGCGGGTCATGGTGATATTCACATGATGACGGGTAAAGGAACTGGTGCGGATCTTGATCCCGCGCTCCAGTGCCTCTTCGCCCATGTACGCGCCCCAGTGCCAGGCGGCGATGGCAACATGCACCTTGAGGTTGTCGGCACGAATACCCATACCTTCGGAGCCGTAGAACACTAGTGGGCGGATATAGGCTGTTTCGAGATTGTTCTCACGTACCACGGCACGCTGGGCTTCATTCAGCTGTTCCTTGGTATAGGGAATCTTCATGCCCATGATATGGGCAGAGTCAAACAACCGGTCGGTGTGGGCCTGCAAGCGGAAGATCGCCGTGCCATCCGGCGTGCTGTAGGCGCGCACACCTTCGAAAACCGCCATGCCATAGTGCAGGGAATGCGTCAGCACATGCACATTGGCATCGCGCCAGGGCAGCATTTCACCATCAAACCAGATAACACCGTCACGATCGGCCATCGACATAGCAGCCAGCTCCATAAATTGGGTTGTTCTTCAATTGATTCTGTTCGGCCTGGACCTGCCCTAAAAACCGACCCGTTTCAGTCGGGCGCTGTCCTGTCGTCAGGCAGCCACTGCTGCCAGAGACGGATGACTCCGTGTCGGAAATCATGAAACTGGTCGCCACTTACCTTGCCCGGCTGCTTTTGCAAGGCCAGACGATGGGCTGCTGCCCGGTAGGCCTTGTAGGCCTCCTGCAAACACTGCACCTGCTCACCGGCAATCAAGCCAGCCTCATGCAGCCCATCAAGAATTCTGATGTTATCGGTATAACGCAGTAACTCGGGGTACCGGCACGACCAGGCCAGAACGGCATATTGCACCATAAATTCGATATCAACGATACCACCAGCATCCTGCTTGAGATCAAAGGACTCCTGTTCGAGAAAAGCGGAAGGACTCAAGCCGCCCTGGGTCGCCTTTGAACCCAGGTTTTCGCGCATTTTCTGACGCATGTCCGCGACTTCTTGCCGCAACTCGTCTTCGTTGCGCTGACGACCCAGCACCTCGGCGCGGAGATCATCAAAGCGGTGATTCAACCTTTTACATCCTGCCAGAACCCGAGCCCTGACCAGCGCCTGATGTTCCCAGGTCCAGGCATCCTCGCGTTGATAGCGACCGAAGGCGTCCAGTGAACTGACCAGCAAACCGGATTCACCCGAGGGCCGCAAACGCATGTCCACCTCATAGAGCGCCCCCGAGGTCGTCTGCGCGGTCAGCATATGAATGATGCGCTGCCCGAGCCGAGTATAGAAACGGCTGCCGTCAATTGGGCGAGGACCATCGGTTTCCGCCTGACCATCGGCATCATGGATAAAGACCAGATCCAGATCCGAAGCATGTCCCAGCTCAATGCCACCGACCTTGCCATAACCAACAATGACAAAATCCAGTTCGCAGAGACTGCCATCCAGCCGCCGTGGGAAACCGTGACGTAGTGTCATTTCGCGCCAGGCCAGCAGCAACACCTGTTGCAATATCGCCTCGGCAATCCAGGTCAGATAGTCACTGACCTTCATCAAGGGCAGACTGCCGGCCACTTCTGAGGCGGCTACCCGCAGCACATGGGCGCGCTTGAAGTAACGCAGCACTTCCATTTGCTGCTCAAGGTCGTCTTCGGCAATGCGCATCAGTTGCTGACGCAACTCGTCAACCAGCTCGTGGGTTTGCGGCGGGCGATAGAGGCGCCCGGCATTCAATAGTTCATCCAGCACCACAGGGTAGCGGGTAATCTGCTCGGCTATCCACGGGCTGGCGCTGCACAGCACCAAAAGCTCGCGCAATGCACCGGGGTTTTCAGTCAGCAGCAGCAAATAGGCAGAGCGCCGCGCCACGGCCTCCACCAGCGGCATGACCCGCTCCAGTGCCAGATCCGGATTATCCTGTTCAGCAGCCATACCCAGCAAACGCGGCATGAACACATCCAGCCGTTCACGCCCCTGACGCTGCATGGCCCGGACGCGCCCCGAAGCCAACAAGCCTCCGAGCAATCGCCAGGCCTCATCCGGCTGTTTGAAGCCGGCGCTGGCAAACTGGGCAAGGGCCTGATCCGGTTCCAGTGCACCCTCCCACACCGGAATCCATTCGGCATGCAACGGGGCATCGGTGCTCATCTCTTCGTCAGGATCGGCAATCACCCCGGCAAAATGCCGGGCGACCCTGGCCCGTTGGGTATCCAGCATGCTGCGAAACTGGCTCCAGTCCTCAAAGCCCATGCTGAATGCTACCCGAGCCTGGGTTTGCGAATCGGTCGGTAGCATCTGGGTCTGGCGATCATCTATGGCTTGCAGTACGTGCTCGGTGTCGCGCAGAAAAAGGTAGGCGCCCTTGAGCTCGTCAACTGCCTCATCCGGCAGATAACTGTTGGTTGCCAGCATGTCCAGCACTGACAGAATCGGCCGTTGCTGCAGGCCGCGATCACGTCCACCATGAATGAGCTGAAAGGCCTGACCGATAAACTCGACCTCGCGAATCCCGCCCGAGCCCAACTTGACGTTGTCCTGCAAGCCCTTGCGCTGCACTTCGCGCTGGATCATCTGCTTCAGTGTGCGCAGTGCCTCGATGGCGGCAAAGTCCAGATAGCGCCGGTAAACGAAAGGTTTGAGCATGGCCAGCAGTTCTGCGCCCGCTACCTGGTCACCGGCAACGACGCGGGCCTTGATCATGGCATAACGCTCCCAATCACGACCCTGACTCTGGTAGTACTGCTCCAGCGCATCAAAGCTGAAGACCAGTGCACCGCTATCGCCATAGGGCCGCAGACGCATATCCACGCGAAAAACAAAGCCATCCACGGTAATGGCATCCAGTGCCTTGATCAGCTTCTGACCAACACGGATAAAGAACTCCTGATTCGACAGGCTGCGACGGCCACCCTGGGTTTCACCGGCTTCAGGGTAAGCAAAGATCAGATCGATATCCGAGGACAGGTTCAGTTCCTGAGCGCCCAGTTTGCCCATGCCCAGCACCACCATATGCTGCAGAGCACCGCTCTGCCCCGTGGGTGTACCCTGGCTTTCGCAGGCCCGGCGATACAGCCACTGATAGGCCAGATCCAGGCAGGCATCAGCCATGTCGGAGAGGTCCCGGGTGGTTTCAGCGGTACTTGCCAGTGAGGTCAGGTCGCGCCAGATAATCCGTACCTGATGCAACTGCCTGAAGCGCCGCAAAACCTGAGCCAACCGCTCCTCGCTGTCAACCTCGAGCAAGGCTGCATCAAGGCGCTTGAGCAGCTCTCCTCTGTCCAACGATCGCCACAACATCCCATCTTCATGCAGGCGCCACGCCAACTGGGGGTCACGACGCAATTGTTCGGCAACAAAGTCGCTGCCAGCCAATACCTGAGGCAATGAATCGAGAAAACCGGGATCAAGCTGATCCAACTGGCTGTCCAACCCCTGTGCGCCAACGGCTGCTCGCCATTGGGCCTGATGGTGCGATACCAGAGCATCGATAGCTGTCGGCAAGGCAAGGGGTGTTGTAAAGGGCATGGTCTATCCTGAATAAAACACAGGCGTGCAGCTTGCCATGGCCAAGCGCAATGGAAAAGGGCAGAACATTTACAACGCGGGAATAATGTAGCCTAACTACAAAAAAATCATTAAATTAGCTAGATAATTGCAGATTTATGTAGTTAAACTACAAATACACTCAAAAAACAGTCACGGTAGTTTGGATAAAAACTACCGGTTGGACCCACAAGGTCTGGAGCTAAACAATGAAGCAAGATGATATCGACCCACTCGAAACCCAAGAATGGCTCGACGCACTGGAATCGGTTCTTGATAAAGAGGGCGAGGACCGCGCCCACTACCTGATGACCCGCCTGGGCGAACTGGCCAGCCGAAGCGGCACTCCACTGCCTTACGCCATCACCACGCCCTACCGCAATACTATTCCGGTCAGCCATGAAGCGCGCATGCCCGGCGATCTGTTCATGGAACGGCGCATCCGCTCCATGGTGCGCTGGAACGCGCTGGCCATGGTCATGCGCACCAACCAGCAGGATCCGGATCTGGGCGGCCACATTTCCACCTTTGCCTCCAGCGCGACCCTGTACGATATCGGTTTCAACTACTTCTTCAAGGCACCGACCGACGAGCACGGTGGCGATCTGGTGTTTTTCCAGGGCCACGCCTCACCCGGCATCTATGCCCGCGCCTTCCTCGAAGGCCGCATCAGCGAAGACCAGCTCGATAACTTCCGGCAGGAAACCGGTGGCAAGGGCCTGTCGTCCTACCCGCACCCCTGGCTGATGCCGGACTTCTGGCAGTTCCCAACCGTATCCATGGGTCTGGGCCCGATTCAGGCGATCTACCAGGCGCGCTTCATGAAGTATCTGGAGCACCGCGGCTTTATCGAGCCTGGGAAGCAGAAGGTCTGGTGTTTTGTTGGCGACGGCGAAACCGATGAACCCGAATCACTGGGCGCCATTTCCCTGGCCGGTCGTGAAAAACTCGACAACCTGATCTTCGTTATCAACTGCAACCTGCAGCGCCTGGACGGTCCGGTACGCGGCAACGGCAAGATCATTCAGGAACTGGAAGGCAGCTTCCGCGGCGCCGACTGGAACGTGATAAAGGTGATCTGGGGGCGTATGTGGGATCCGTTGTTCGCCCAGGACCACGACGGCCTGCTGCAACAGCGCATGGAAGAAGCCGTGGACGGCGACTATCAGAACTACAAGGCCAATGACGGCGCCTATGTGCGCGAGCACTTTTTTGGTACCCGTCCCGAGTTGATGGAGATGGTAAAGGACCTGTCCGACGAGGAAATCTGGAAGCTCAACCGCGGCGGCCATGATCCCTACAAGGTTTACGCCGCTTATCACGAAGCGGTCAACCACAAGGACCAACCAACGGTCATTCTGGCCAAGACTATCAAGGGCTATGGTACCGGCGCCGGTCAGGGCCAGAACACCGCGCACAACACGAAAAAGGTTGATATCGACAGCCTGAAGAAATTCCGCGACCGCTTCGACATTCCGGTCAACGACAAGGACCTGGAGAAGCTGCCGTTCTTCAAGCCCGAAGAAGGCAGTGCCGAATACAAGTACCTGCATTCGCGCCGGGAAAAGCTCGGCGGCTATATGCCCCAGCGCCGGGTCGAGAGCTTCAAGGTACCGGTGCCGCCGCTGGACAGCCTCAAGGCCATTCTTGATGGCAGCGGCGACCGTGAGATATCCACCACCATGGCCTTTGTGCGGATCATTTCGCAATTGGTCAAGGACAAGGAGCTTGGTTCACGCATCGTGCCCATCGTGCCCGACGAGGCACGCACCTTTGGCATGGAGGGCATGTTTCGCCAACTGGGTATCTACTCCTCGGTCGGTCAGTTGTACGAGCCCGTGGACAAGGACCAGGTCATGTTCTACCGCGAGGACAAGAAGGGCCAGATCCTCGAGGAAGGCATCAACGAAGCCGGTGCCATGTCCAGCTGGATCGCTGCCGCGACCGCCTACAGCACCTACAATCAGCCGATGCTGCCGTTCTACATCTTCTATTCGATGTTCGGTTTCCAGCGTATCGGCGATCTGGCCTGGGCCGCTGGCGACAGCCGTGCCAAAGGCTTCCTGATTGGCGGTACCGCAGGACGCACGACGCTTAACGGTGAAGGTCTGCAGCATGAAGATGGTCACAGCCATATTCTCGCCTCAACCATTCCCAACTGCCGCAGCTATGACCCGACCTATGGCTACGAGCTGGCGGTGATCATCCGCGAAGGCGCACGGCGAATGATGGAGGAGCAGGAAAACGTCTACTACTACCTGACCGTCATGAACGAAGCCTACGTGCAGCCGCCGATGCCCAAGGGCAAGGACGTGGAAGAAGGCATCATGCGCGGCATGTACCTGCTTGAAGGCAGCAAACCCGGCAAACTGCATGTACAACTGATGGGCAGTGGCACCATTCTGCGCGAGATTCGCGAAGCAGCGACCATTCTCAAGCAGGACTTCGACATCACCTCCGACATCTGGAGCGTCACCAGCTTCAACGAGCTGCGTCGCGATGGCCTGGACGTGGAACGCTGGAACCGCCTGCATCCGACCAGGAAACCCCGCGTCAGCTTTGTCGAACAGAATCTGGCCAAGCGCAGCGGTCCGGTCATTGCTTCGACCGATTACATGAAGCTGTTTGCCGAACAGATTCGCCAATGGGTGCCAGGCACATTCAAGGTGCTGGGCACCGATGGCTTTGGCCGCAGCGACAGCCGCCGCAAACTGCGTCACTTCTTTGAAGTGGATCGCTACTGGGTAGCCTACTCCGCGCTCTCGGCGCTGGTGGAATCCGGTGATCTGAAACCCAAGGTCCTGACCGACGCGCTCAAGACCTTCGGTATCGATCCCGAGAAAACCAATCCGCTGGATTGCTGAGGAGAACGCCATGAGTGAAGTGATCAAAGTACCTGGCATCGGCGACGGCGCGGGCGAAGTCATCGAGATACTGGTCAAGGTCGGCGACAAGGTCGAGGCCGAGCAGAGCCTGGTCACCCTGGAGTCGGACAAGGCCAGCATGGAAATCCCCTGCCCCAAGGCCGGCACTATCAAATCGATCAAGGTCAAGATCGGCGATAGCCTGAAGGAAGGCGACGAGCTGATCGAGCTGGAGTCCGAAGGCGCCGACGCCGGCAAGGAGAAGGAGCAAAAAGCGGACAAAGACAAGTCTGAAGCCCCCGCCAGCAACAAGGACCAGCAGCCGAAAACCAAAACGGAATCCGGAGATAGAAAAGCCGCCAGCGACAAGCAGGCTTCTGGCAGCTCGGTACAGCCAGTAAAGATTCCCGACCTCGGCTCGGACAGCATGGCCAAGGTTATCGAGATTCTGGTCAAAAAAGGCGACAGCGTAGAAGTCGACCAGTCGCTGATCGTGCTGGAGTCCGACAAGGCCAGCATGGAGATCCCCTCGCCGGTCGCGGGCACTGTCGAGTCGGTGGACATCAAGCAGGACCAGGACGCCGGAACCGGTGACCTGATCCTGCATATGAAGGTCGCAGGCGAGACGCCTAAAGCGCCAGACGAATCTGAAAAGGCTGATAAATCCGGCAAGGAGAGCAGCCCAAAAGCGGATAACGGCTCAGCGAACAAAGCCTCTGAAAAAGCCGAGGATGCCGAACAGAACGAAACGCCTCCGCCAGTCGGTGGCCCAAGCCGCGAAGGCACCAAGGTTCATGCCGGCCCTTCCGTGCGTCTGCTCGCCCGTGAGTTCGGCGTCAATCTGGCCGAGGTCAAACCCAGCGGGCCCCGCGAGCGTATTCTCAAGGAAGACCTGCAGAATCACGTCAAGTCAGTGATGAAGCACAGCAAGAGCGCGCCTGCGACGGCAGGCGGTTCCGGCATACCCGCCGTACCGGAAATCGATTTCAGCCGCTTTGGCGAAATCGAGGTCAAGGACATGACCCGTTTACAGCAGATCGGCGCGGCCAATATCCACCGCAGTTGGTTGAACGTGCCGCACGTGACCCAGTTTGACCTGGCCGATATCAGCGAACTGGAAACATTCCGCAAGGACCAGAAGGCCGTGGCGGAAAAGGCCGGCGTCAAGCTGACCATACTGCCCTTCCTGCTCAAGGCCTGTGCCCACCTGCTGCGTGAGCAGGCCAACTTCAATGTCTCGTTGGCACCCAACGGCAAACAGTTAATCCACAAGCACTACGTGCATATCGGTTTTGCCGTGGACACACCGGATGGTCTGATGGTCCCGGTGATCCGTGACGTGGACAAGAAGAGTCTGCTGCAACTGGCAGGCGAGGCCGCCGAACTGGCAGACAAGGCGCGCAACAAGAAACTGAGTGCCGACGGCATGCAGGGCGCCTGCTTTACCATCTCCAGTCTGGGTCATATTGGTGGTACTTACTTCACACCGATAGTCAACGCCCCGGAAGTGGCGATCCTTGGCGTATCCAAGGCAACCCTGCAGCCGGTGTGGGATGGCAATGCATTCCAGCCGAAATTGATGCTGCCGCTATCGTTGTCCTACGACCACCGCGCCATCAACGGCGCTGCGGCCGCGCAGTTCACCAAGCGGTTGGGGGAGTTGCTGGGGGATATCAGGTCGATGCTGTTGTAACTTCCCTGGGAGTGTCGAGTTCCAGCTCGACACAACACCTCAACCAATACTCCGCAGCCACGGTCATTCGCGGCGGGGCCGCCGCTCCTACCAGAAAAGCGCTCGCCACAGCAGGTGGGAGCGGCGGCCTCGCCGCGAAAGAGCCTAGAAAACAAACATCAGCCTCGAAGAAACCTCAGACGCCAAATACGAAAGCATCATCCTCAACCTTGGCCTTGATGGTCACCCCCGGCGCGAAATCACCAGCTAGGATACGCTGCGCCAACGGGTTCTCGATCCAGCGCTGAATTGCGCGTTTGAGCGGACGTGCGCCATACACCGGGTCGTACCCCACAGCAATCAACTTCTCCAGCGCCTCGTCGGTCAGCTCCAGCTTCAGCTCACGCTCGGCCAGACGCACGCCCAGACGCTGCATCTGAATCCCGGCGATACCGGCAATCTGCTCCTTGCCCAGCGGCTCGAATACCACAACCTCATCGATCCGGTTGATAAACTCCGGCCGGAAGTGCTGCCCGATGGCATCCATCACCGCGGCATGCTGCGCCTCGGTATCACCGACCAGCTCCTGAATCTGCGCCGAACCCAGGTTCGAGGTCATGACGATCACGGTATTGCGGAAATCCACAGTACGACCCTGACTATCAGTCAGGCGGCCATCTTCGAGCACCTGCAACAGCACGTTGAACACGTCCGGGTGAGCCTTCTCGACCTCGTCCAGCAGGATCACCGAATAAGGCTTGCGCCGCACTGCTTCGGTCAGATAACCACCCTCCTCGTAACCGACATACCCCGGAGGTGCGCCGATCAAGCGGGCCACTGAATGCTTTTCCATAAATTCGGACATATCGATCCGCACCATGGCCTCCTCGGTATCGAAGAGGAATTCGGCCAGCGCCTTGCACAGCTCGGTCTTGCCCACCCCGGTCGGCCCGAGGAACATGAAGGAGCCGCTGGGCCGATTCGGATCACTCAGACCGGCACGCGAGCGGCGCACCGCGTTGGACACCGCCACTACCGCTTCATGCTGGCCAATCACCCGCTTGTGCAGGCCCTCTTCCATGCGCAGCAGCTTGTCGCGCTCGCCTTCGAGCATCTTGGACACCGGAATACCGGTCCACTTGGATACCACTTCGGCGATTTCTTCCTCGGTCACCTTGCTGCGCAGCAATTGGTTCTCGGTCGGACCGTGCTGCTCGGCCATCTGCTGGCTGCGCTCAAGGTCCGGAATGATACCGTATTGCAGTTCCGCCATGCGGTTCAGATCGCCCTTGCGACGGGCGGCCTCAAGCTCCTGACGAGCCTGCTCGATTTTTTCCTGGATCTGCGCCGAGCCCTGCACGTCGGCCTTCTCAGCCTTCCAGATTTCCTCAAGGTCGGCATACTCGCGCTCCAGCCGGACGATATCCTCCTTGAGTTTCTCCAGGCGCTTGAGCGCCGCATCGTCTTCTTCCTTCTTCAGCGCTTCACGCTCGACCTTGAGCTGAATCAGCCGCCGTTCCAGACGGTCCAGTACCTCCGGCTTGGAATCAATTTCCATACGAATACGGCTGGCCGCCTCGTCAATCAGGTCGATGGCCTTGTCCGGCAATTGCCGGTCGGTAATGTAGCGGTGGCTGAGCTTGGCTGCGGCAATGATCGCGCTGTCGGTAATGGCTACCTTATGGTGAACTTCGTAGCGCTCCTTCAGGCCGCGCAGGATAGCGATGGTATCCTCCTCGGACGGCTCGTCGACCAGCACCTTCTGAAAGCGCCGCTCCAACGCCGCATCCTTTTCGATGTACTTGCGGTACTCGTCCAGTGTGGTCGCGCCGACACAGTGCAGCTCACCACGGGCCAGCGCCGGCTTGAGCATATTGCCGGCATCCATCGAGCCCTCGGCCTTGCCGGCACCGACCATGGTGTGCAGCTCGTCGATAAACAGAATGACCCGGCCTTCCTGCTTGCCGAGTTCATTCAATACGGCCTTCAGCCGCTCTTCGAACTCGCCCCGGAATTTGGCACCGGCAATCAGCGAGCCCATATCCAGCGACAACAGGCGCTTGTCACGCAGGCCATCGGGCACCTCACCGTTGATGATGCGCTGCGCCAGACCCTCGACAATGGCGGTCTTGCCTACACCGGGCTCGCCGATCAGTACCGGGTTGTTCTTGGTCCGACGCTGCAGGACCTGAATGGTCCGACGGATTTCGTCATCGCGGCCAATCACCGGGTCAAGTTTGCCCTCCTCGGCCTTTTTGGTCAGATCGACAGTGTACTTGTCCAATGCCTGGCGCGACTCTTCGGCGTTAGGGTCGTTCACCGACTCACCGCCCCGCAGGTTGCTGATGGCATTTTCCAGCGCTTTTTTCGAAACACCCTGGCCCAGCAGGATCTTGCTGACCGCCGAGCTGCCCTCCATCGCGGCCAGTAGTACCAGCTCACTGGAAATAAACTGGTCATTGTTCTGCTGGGCCAGTCGATCCGCCTGATTCAGCAGGCGACCCAGATCCTGGGACATGCTGATATCGCCGGTCGGGTTGCTGATGGTCGGCAACTTGTCCAGTGCATCGATCAGCGCTGCGCGCAGGGCATTGGTGTCAAAGCCAACCTGCCGCAGCAGCGGTTTGACTGAACCCTGTTGCTGATCCAGCAAGGCCAGGATCAGGTGCAGAGGATCAATCTGGTTATGGTCGCGGCCAACGGCCAATGACTGGGCATCGGACAGGGCTACCTGAAGTTTGCTGGTGAAACGGTCAATGCGCATGATCTGCCATCCTGTCTTGATAATCGCCGCCACACAGGCTCGCGATGGGATTCAATGAGTATGGACTATAGATAGGGCTGATTATTGGTCTTTCAAGTGTGCAAAAATTGATCAGGGTCAAAATATTGTCGGATTAACCTGCAACGACCGGGAATTCCGGATTGTGCCGTGGCGTCTCGAGCGGGATATCTGCACTCTCAGAACTCGCCGCGAAGAGCCTAGGTCACCCCAGGACGGCCGAAGCCCATCTCTGCCATAGGTGTTAGCGGCTGACGCCGTTATGTCGAGGTGGAACTCGACACTCCCAGGAGCAGGTGGGAGCGGCGGCCTCGCCGCGAAGGGTCTGGGTCTTCCTGGGAAGGCCGAGTTCCATCTCGGCAATAGGTGTTCGCGGCTTACGCCGTTGTGTCGAGATGGAACTCGACACGCCCAGGAGGGTGCCTGCGACCATTGAGGATTGATTGAAAGTACATACCCCGGCAAGGTCGGGCTAGATCCAGGCGAGGGCCAGGCTTTACCCAGCAGAGCAACAAGCGAGAGTCGGGGCAGCCTGTTATTTCAGTGCGGATCCAGCCAGATCAGCGACGCCATGCGCCCGGTCTGACCATCACGCCGGTAGGAATAAAAGCGCTCAGGATCACTATAGGTGCATAGCCCACCTCCACCGATATAACCCACACCACAGCGTTCCAGCCGCTGCCGGGCCAGGCTAAAGAGATCAGCCAGATAGTGGCCTGGTCGGTTTTGCACAAAGGCCTGCTCAGCCTCAGGATGCTGATCGGCAAAGGCACTACGTACCTCCTCACCCACCTCAAAGGCTTGCGGACCAATTGCCGGACCAAACCAGGCCATAACCTCATCGGACGGACAATCCAGCGCCAACAGGGTCTGTTCCAGCACACCGGCCAACAAACCGCGCCAACCGGCATGCGCGGCGGCTACACGCGTGCCGTCGCGACGACAGAAGAGAACGGGCAGACAATCAGCAGTCATGATGCAACAAGCCAGACCCGGCGTATCGGTCCAGAGTGCATCAGCGGTAAGCACCTGCTGTGCCGTAGCTGGCACCACAGCCGTGCCGTGTACTTGTTGTACCCAGGCAGCTGTGCAACCCAGCTCGGCGGCCAGGAGTGCGCGGTTGCGGGCTACATGGGCGATGTCATCACCGACATGATCGCCCAGATTCAAACCTTGCCAAACGCCCGTACTGACACCCCCTGTCCGGGTCGTCAGACAGGTTCGCACACCTGGTGGCGCGGGCCAGTCAGCCTGCAGCCAATGGCTGATCATTCACCCAGCTCGCCATCTTCATGCAGCAGCTCCAGCAGCGTGACCATATCCTGCGGCAGCGGCACCTCCCAACGCATGGGCCGGCCATCGTCCGGATGTTCCAGCTCAAGACGCCGGGCATGCAGCGCCTGGCGCGGGAACTCGCGCAACATGGCAATCAGCTCCTTGGTGGCGCCTGCGGGTATGCGCAGACGACCGCCGTAGGTCTGGTCGCCGACCAAGGGGAAGTTGATATAACTCATGTGCACGCGAATCTGATGCGTGCGGCCGGTTTCCAGTTTGACCTTGACGTGGGTGTGCGCACGGAAGCGACTGATAACCCGATAGTGGCTGACCGCCTGCTTGCCACCAACCATCACCGCCATTTTCTGGCGGTTGGTGCCATGCCGGGCAATCGGCTGGTCAACCTTGCCTCCGGCCGTCATCACACCGACTACCACGCACTCGTATTCGCGGGTAACGGTACGGTTCTGCAACTGGTTGACCAGATCGTTCTGCGCTTCAAGGGTTTTTGCCACCACCATGAGGCCCGTGGTGTCCTTGTCCAGGCGGTGCACAATGCCCGCGCGCGGCACCTTGGCCAAATCAGGCGCATGGTGCAACAGCGCATTCAGTAACGTGCCATCGGCATGCCCGGCCGCCGGATGCACAACCAGTCCAGCGGGCTTGTTGATGACCAGCAAGGCATGATCTTCATACAGAATATCCAGATCGATGGCTTCGGCCTGCCACTCACCCTGAATTTCACGCTCGGCATCCAACTCGAGTTTTTCGCCACCGAATACCGTGTCGCGCGGGCGCACAGTACGCCCGTCCAGGGTCAGGCTGCCGTCCTTGATCCAGCCTTGCAGACGCGAGCGGGAAAAATCGGGGAACAATTGGGCAGCCACCTGGTCAAGGCGTTGACCGCCACTCTCTGGGGTGACTTGGGCAGACAGGCGGATACGATCAGACATGCGGAACTCACTGGAAGGCGCCGGGGCGCAATGGCAAAGCTGAATCCTTTTTGGTTTCGGCTCCACGCTGTGGTTAAATACGGCTACTTTGCAGCCGGTAACCGGGCTGACCGGCGGACTGCAAACAGGTCCCAACTATAACAGGACGGCTGTCCGGGCAACAGCACGAGGTCGTCCATCCGGAAATCAACTATGTCGATGAAACACCTTCTGCTGGTCGGTTTGCTTGCCCTTCTGGCCGCTTGCTCCTCAAACGTCGTCCTCGACGAGTCGCTGAGTGAGTCCGAACTCTACCAGTTGGCACAGCAGGATCTGGATGCCAACAGCTACGCGGCAGCGATTGAGAAGCTTCGGGCCCTCGAGTCACGTTATCCCTTCGGTCGCTTTGCCCAGCAGGCCCAGCTCGAGCTGATCTACGCCTATTACGAGAATATGGAGCCGGAGGCATCCAAATCGTCGGCTGACCGTTTTATTCGTCTGCATCCCCAGCATCCAAACGTAGACTATGCCTATTACATGCGTGGCATGGCCTCGTTCAACCGTGACCGGGGTATCTTCGAGCGCTTTCTGCCGCTGGACATGACCCGCCGTGATCCTGGCGCTGCACGTGACTCCTTCAATGAGTTCGCCCAACTGGTGAGTCGCTACCCGGACAGTCGTTATGCCCCGGACGCACGACTGCGCATGGTTTATCTGCGCAACCTGCTGGCCGCCTATGACGTGCATGTGGCTCATTATTATCTGAAGCGTCAGGCCAATCTGGCTGCCGTCAACCGCGGTCGCTATATCGTCGAAAATTTCCAGCAGACACCTTCGGTAGCTGACGGCCTGGCCATCATGGTCGAAGGCTATCAGCGCCTGGCCATGCCTGATCTGGCCGATACCGCCTTGCTGACACTGCAAATGAACTACCCGGAACACCCCAGCCTGAGCAGTGGCGAATTTCGCCACCATGTTGAGCCGGCCAAGGCTGAAGCCAGCCGCTTTCGCAGCATGACCACAGGCTTGCTGGACAAAGTGTTGACGCCACCCTCGCGCAATCAGGGCACGCAGATGGAACGCGAAATGCAGGCACAATATCGCAATGCCCTCGACGCCCTGCCAGCCGATATCCGCGCCCCTGCGGATGAAGCCCCCTCGCGCTCAATCTGGAGCAGAATCACCTTCGGGCTGTTTGACTAAGCATTAAAAAACCGGCCGAAAGGCCGGTTTTTTAATGCTGCAGACATCAGGTTCGGGCCTAGTCTTCCGCGGCCCAACCCGATGTGATCGGATATCGGCGGTCGCGACCAAAGCCACGCTGGGTAATACGCGGCCCCACTGCCGCCTGACGACGCTTGTACTCATTGCGATCGACCAGCTTGACCACCCTGTGCACCACATCCTGATCAAATCCCGCTGCCACAATGGCACTGGCTGACAAGTCGTGTTCAACGTACAGACGCAGGATTTCATCCAGCTCAGGGTAGGCCGGCAACGAATCTTCATCCTTCTGATCCGGCGCCAACTCGGCAGAAGGCGGACGATCAATAACCCGTTGCGGGATCACCGGACCAAGCCGATTGCGGTACTCCGCCAAACGAAATACCAGGGTCTTGGGGACATCCTTGAGCACATCAAAACCACCCGCCATATCGCCGTAGAGCGTGGCATAACCGACCGCCACTTCGCTTTTGTTACCCGTGGTCAACACCAGCGCGCCGGTTTTATTCGACAGCGCCATCAGCATTACACCCCGGCAGCGGGACTGCAGATTTTCCTCGGTGGTATCACGCGGCAATCCGGCAAACACCGGCTCCAGGGTCTGCATGAAGGCCTCGACCATGGGCGCGATAGGCAGCACTCGGTATGTAACCCGCTGGGTACGTGCCTGTGCTTCGGCGTCCTCAAGGCTCATGCTGGACGTGTAATGGTAGGGCATCATGACCGCTTCGACGCGGTCCGGGCCCAGGGCATCAACGGCAATCGCCAGGGTCAGCGCCGAGTCGATTCCACCAGACAGCCCCAGCAGCACACCTTTGAAGCCCGTTTTACCAATGTAATCGCGCACCCCGACAACCAGCGCCTGATAAACGCTGGCTTCAAGCTCAGGCAGTGGTGCCAGGCTGCCCTGACGCAATTGCACCTGATGATCGTCATACAGAACATCAACCGGATACAGGCCCTCGACATAAGCCGGCGCGCGCAGCGCCACCACGCCATCGGCCTGCATGGCCACCGAGCCACCGTCAAATACCAGTTCATCCTGGCCACCGACCTGGTTGACATAAATCACCGGCATACTGCCTTCGCTGCAGCGCTCGCGCAGCACGTCTTCGCGCTCGGTCTGCTTGTCCATGTGAAAGGGTGAGGCATTCAGATTCAACATCAGCCTGGCTCCGGCGGCGCGGGCCTGGGCCATGGGTGAGGTTTGCCAGATGTCCTCACAGATACTCAAGGCCACCGGCAGGCCATCGACATCCAGCACGCAGGGGCTATCGCCCTCAGTGAAATAGCGCTTTTCATCAAACACCTTGTAATTGGGCAGATGCTGCTTGCTGTAATGGGCCAGCAGGCTGGCATCGGCAATCACCGCCGCACGGTTGTAGCAATGACCGTCTTCCTGCCAGGGATACCCCACCACCAGATAAATGCCCTGTACGCGCTCACACAGCTGCTGCAGAGCCCAGTCGATTCTGGCCTGCATGCTCGAACGCAACAGCAGGTCTTCAGGTGGATAGCCACAAAGTGACAGCTCGGGCAACAGAATCACACGGGCCTGCAGTTCATCACGCGCCGTTATGGCGGACTCGACAATGCGCTCAAGATTGCCCCGAATATCCCCTACACGCAGATTCAACTGTGCCATTACAACGCGGAGGTTCGCGCTCATTGTCCATCTCCTGATTCAGAATGGGCATATTGTCTGGCATGCGCCTGTCGCTCGCAATCATCTACCGCGCCGCGCCCCTTTGGTGCAGCTGCAGCATGGGCTACACTGGTCCGACATTGTCAACGGATGCCACCTGATGGGCTTATTCAAACTGCTTGTTCTGATTCTGCTGATCGTCGCAGTGATGGTGCTTTGGCGTCGCTTCCAGGCCTGGCAAAAAACCGCTGGTGCCGAGCAGAAGCCCGCGCTGATGGTGCGCTGCGCCCACTGCAAGTTGAACCTGCCTGAAAATCAGGCCGTGCGTGAAGGGCAACACTGGTTCTGCAGCAGTGAACACCGCGATGCCGGACCCCATGACTGATATCAGCACCGACTCCCAGCGTCCGAGAATACTGCGCTACTACAATATTTACCGTGTCATTCTCGGCTTTTTTCTGACCATTCTGACCAGCTCATCACTGCAGGATGGCCTGCTTGAGCTGAATAACTCAGGCTTGTATGAAAAAGCCAGCTGGTTCTATCTGTTTATCAACGTTCTCATTGCACTCCTGCTGCATCAGATCCGCCGTGATGTTCACCTCTTCACTCTTTCGGTACTCGACATCATTCTGCTCGGCGTCATCTTCTATTCGGCGGGCGGCGCAGGCAGTGGCTTTGGCAATCTGCTGATTATCCCCGTGGCCGTCGGCAATATTCTGCTACATGGTCGCGTTGGACTGCTGTTACCGGCGCTGGCCAGCCTGGCGATCATTTACCTGACTTTTTTCCTCAGTCTGTCCAATCCGGCCACCACCCAAAGTTATCTGCAGGTCGGTGTTATTGGCTGCATCTATTTTGCCGTCGCACTCTTTGTGCAGCGCCTCAGCAGACGCCTGCGGCAGTCCGAAAGCCTGGCCCAGCAACAAGCCGCCAGTCTTGCCAGCCTGGAGAAAATCAACCAGCTGATCATTCAACGCATGCGTACCGGCATCATGGTGATCGGCAATAACCATCAGGTATTACTGGCCAACGAGGCGGCAGCCCGGATGCTCGGCACCGACATTGCCCGCGGTTCGGCGCTCAATCAGCTGGCACCCAGCCTGACCCAGCGACTCAGACAATGGCAGAGCAATCCCTCGATTCGTACTCAGCCCTTTCATAACCACAGTGGCGGGGCTGAAATCATGGCCAACTTCAAGCCGCTGATTTCCGAACGTGATGAAACGTTATTGATCTTTCTGGATGACAACACCCAGGTTGCACAGCAGGCACAGCAGCTGAAGCTGGCCTCACTGGGCCGGCTGACCGCCAGTATCGCCCATGAAATTCGCAATCCACTGGGGGCCATCAGCCATGCCGCCCAGTTGCTCAATGAATCCACCGTTATTGATGATCAGGACAAGCGCCTGGCGCAAATCATCCAGCAGCACTCGCAACGCATGAACAAGGTTATCGAGACAGTGCTGGAACTCTCACGGCGCCGCGCCAGCGAGCCGCAACTGGTCGATCTGGGGCTCTGGCTGGAGCAGTTCAGTGAGTCATTCAGCCTGATCAATCCGGCATCGGACAACCTTGAACTGACTATTGATCAGCCTGGCATCATGACACGTATGGACCCAGGCCAGCTTAATCAGGTACTCGACAACCTTTGCCAGAACGCCTTTCGATATAGCGGCAAAGCGGGCAGCAACAGAACCATATGGCTGAAACTGTACCTGCACCCTGACAGTGAGCTACCCACCCTCGAGATCATCGATCACGGCCCAGGTATTGCCGAGGAGCATGTTTCGCATATTTTTGAGCCCTTTTACACTACCGAGTCCTCAGGCACCGGTTTGGGCCTGTATATCTCGCGCGAGCTGTGCGAAAGCAATCAGGCGCGTCTCGAATACGAGCCACTGGTACCCCGCGGAAGCTGCATGCGGATTACCTTTGCCCACCCCAAACGTCTTGTATGATTGATCACATGGACAGCAAACAGAGTCAGGCCAATGAACGATAGCAAGCAACCTCTGGTGCTCATCATTGACGACGAACCCGATATTCTTGAGCTGCTGGACTTGACCCTGCAACGCATGCAGGTCAAGACCTGCAGTGCCGTCAGCGTGGCCGAAGCCATGCAGCAGCTGGAAACGCAACGCTTCGATCTGTGTCTGACCGATATGCGCCTGCCTGATGGTGATGGTCTGGACATTGTCCGTCATATCCAGCAGCACCATCCGCACACACCCATAGCCATGATTACGGCCTATGGCAGCCTGGATACGGCTATCTGCGCACTCAAGGCGGGCGCATTTGACTTCCTGACCAAACCGGTTGACTTGCAGCGCCTGCGTGATCTGGTCAACAGTGCGCTGCGTTTGACGCCGAACACCGAACAGGACAGTGGACTTGCCGAGGATGACCCGATCCTCGGGATTTCACCGCCGATCCAGCAACTGCGCAGGCAGATCAACAAGCTGGCACGCAGCCAGGCCCCGCTGTATATCAGCGGTGAGTCCGGCAGCGGCAAGGAATTGGTAGCACGACGAATCCACGCCCTCGGCTCGCGCAACGAGCAGCCCTTTGTGCCGGTAAACTGCGGCGCTATCCCTTCGGAGCTGATGGAAAGTGAGTTTTTTGGCCACCGCAAGGGCAGCTTCACCGGCGCAGTGGCAGACAAGCCCGGATTGTTTCAGGCCGCGTCGGGCGGCACCCTGTTCCTTGATGAGGTCGCCGACCTGCCCATGGCCATGCAGGTCAAGTTGTTGCGTGCCATTCAGGAAAAGGCCGTGCGCCCTTTAGGCACCCAGCAGGAAGAGCCTGTTGATATACGCCTGCTCTGTGCCACCCACAAAGACCTTGCCGCGGAAGTGACAGCTGGACGCTTTCGTCAGGACCTGTTCTACCGGATCAACGTTATAGAGCTGCGCGTCCCGCCTCTGCGTGAACGCCGTGAAGATATCCCCCTGTTGAGCAGACACATTCTTGCCAGACTGGCTGACCGCAACCAGATGCCAGTGCCCGAGTTGGCGCGTGAGAGTCTCGAGTCATTATGCAATTACCGCTTTCCCGGCAATGTCAGGGAACTGGAAAATGTATTGGAGCGGGCTTTTACTCTGTGCGAAGGCCAGACAATTCGAGTCGACGATCTGCATCTTTCGGCATTGACCAGCAACAGCAAAGGCAATCCGTCTTCAAACCTCAACGAGATTGACTCACTGGAAGACTTCCTCGACAACATCGAGAGAACGGCTATTACTCAGGCACTCGAGGAAACCCGCTGGAACAAGACCGCAGCCGCCAAGCGCCTGGGGCTGACCTTCCGATCATTGCGTTACCGCTTGAAGAAGCTCGGCCTGGAAGATTGACACGCCTGTTCTACAGCGCCTGCAGTCGACCTGCCGGGTTATACGCGGCCGGATCAATCAGCGGTTTACTGCCACTGATCAGATCAGCCAGCAAGGCACAGGATGCCGGCGCCAGAACCAGACCATTGCGGTAATGCCCGGCATTCAGCCACAGTCCGTCATAACCGGGTACGGCGCCAATAAAGGGCACGCCATCCGGTGAACCTGGTCGCAGACCAGCCCACTGAGCCACCGGCTGGTTGTCTGCCAGATCGGGCAACAACGCCTCAGCCGAGGCGCGCAGGGACGCCAGCGCCGCATCCGTAGTACTGTAGTCAAAACCGGCATGCTCCAGGGTACTGCCGATCAGAATATGGCCATCACGTCGGGGGATGGCATAGCGGCCATCGAATAACACCATGCTCGGTAGCCAGCCTGGCGCACGACGGTAAAGCAGCATCTGCCCCTTGACCGGTTTGACTGGCAAGGCCAACCCCAGCTCGGCCAGCCAGTCACCGCTCCAGGCACCCGCGGCCAGGACTACTGCTCCGCTCGGGATGCGTGCGTCGCCGCAGCGCACACCACAGACCCGTCCCTGCTCAATCAGCAGGCCATCAACTGGACTCTGCTCATGCAACTGAAAATGCGGGAACTGCAACAGGCGAGCGCGCAACGCGCGCATCAGCCTGGGGTTGCGCACATTGGCCAGGTCGGCCTGCCAGAGCGCCCTGCTATAACCCTGGCGCAACTGAGGCACTTGGCGATAAATAAAGTGCTGGTCCACCTCAACAATGGGTTTGGCATGCGCGCAGGCCCACTCCAAAGCGGTTTTTTGCTCGCTATGGTCGAGCCACAACAGGCCACAGGGCGTGAACTCAGGATCAATGCCCGTCGCCTCAAACAGCCGACTGTTCAACAGCGGATAAGCGACCTGGGAAGCCTCGGCCAGCGCACTGACGGGTTCAGCATAACGCCATGGGTAGAGCGGCGACACTATCCCGCCCCCGGCCCAGGACGACTCCTTACCGGTCAGGCCTTTATCGAACAGGGATACTGCGTAACCGCGTTCCAGCAACTGCAGTGCCGTCAAACAGCCAATAACGCCCCCACCCACAACACTCAGTCGTTCCATATCCTGCCCCGTCAATCCGCGCGCCAATCAAACCCGCCCAGCATAAAGCAGTGACCCAGGCATCGCCATGATTCAGAACAAGGATGAAAATGAAAAAATGTGTTAATAAAAAGCGCAAGTTATACCTTTGGACAGGTGTTCGAGAGTGTCACTCGCTGTGATTAAACGGTATTATTGAGACAGATTTTCATGCAAGAGGCGACATGTTAATGACCGCAAGCAACGTAGACGTTTTGCTGGTCGGAGGTGGCGTCATGAGCGCCACTCTGGGAATGTTGCTCAAACAGTTGGATCCAGCCATGACCATTACCCTGGTCGAGCGCCTGGACCACGTTGCCCACGAAAGCACGGATGGCTGGAACAACGCGGGAACAGGCCATGCTGGCTACTGTGAGCTGAACTACACCCCGGAAGCCCCCGACGGCAGCATCAATATTGATAGAGCCCTGGCCATCAATGCCTCCTTCGAGGTTACCCTGCAATTCTGGACCTATCTGGTAGAGCAGAAGATACTCCCGGCACCGCCGACATTTATCAATCCGACACCGCACCAGAGTTTTGTCTGGGGCGACAAGGACGCGGCGTTTCTGCGCAAACGCCATGCGCTGCTCAGCGCCCACCACCTTTTTGCAGAAATGCAATATAGCGAGTCAGCCGAGGAAATCCGCGATTGGATGCCGCTGGTGATGGACAAGCGCGATGCCAAGCAAACCGTGGCGGCTACCCGCGTCAACCACGGTGCGGATGTCGACTTTGGTTCCTTGACCCGCAGTATGGTCAAACATCTTGAACAGCTGGACGCCTTTGAACTGTGTCTGAGCCATTCCGTGCACAGCTTGAAAAAGAGCAAGAAAGGCCACTGGCGCGTTGCCGTCGAGGATGACAAATCCGGCGAAGAGAAAACCATCAATGCCAAATTCGTGTTCATCGGTGCCGGCGGCGGTTCCTTGCCACTGCTGCAGAAGTGCAATATCGATGAAAGTGAAGGCTATGGTGGTTTCCCTGTAAGCGGCCAGTGGCTGGTATGCAAGAAGCCTGACATCGTTCAGCGACATCACTCCAAGGTCTACGGCAAGGCGCCGGTTGGCGCGCCGCCGATGTCCGTACCGCACCTGGATACCCGCATCATCAACGGCGAACCGGCCCTGCTCTTTGGTCCCTTTGCCGGTTTCACTACCAAGTTCCTGAAAAAGGGCTCGGTCTTTGATCTGATCAGCTCGGTCAAAACCAGCAATCTGGCACCCATGATGGCCGTCGGACGTGACAACATGGACTTGACGCGCTATCTGATTGCCGAGTCCTTTCAGTCGCACAAGGACAGGGTTGCCTCCCTGCGCAACTTCTTTCCCCAGGCGACAGAAAAGGATTGGGCGCTGCAGGATGCGGGCATGCGAGTGCAGATCATCAAGAAAGACGCCCAAGGCCATGGCAAACTCGAGTTCGGTACTGAACTGGTAGCCGCCAAGGACGGCAGCCTGGCAGCCCTGCTGGGTGCATCACCCGGCGCGTCTACCGCTGTTCAGGCGATGATCGACGTACTGGAGCGCTGCTTCAAGGATCGGATGGCCAGCCCTGAATGGCAAAGTCGCATGCGCGAACTGGTGCCCTCCTACGGCCAATCATTGATCAATGACGCCGCGCTGCTGAAACAGGTTCGCGAACGCACACTGCGGACACTCAACCTGCACTGAGCTTTACCCTGCAGTCTGACCTGATACCAGGCTGCAGGGCATTGCCACATTATTCCTCAAACGCCCTGATGCGCTCCGGTGTCGGCGGGTGCGTCGAAAGAAAATCACCCACCCCACCCTCTTCCGAGGCATCACTGTCCAGTCGCCGCATGATATTGGCAAAGTGCACCGGAGGCAGCCCCTGATCACGCATGAAATCCAGCGAGAAGGCATCCGCCTCGCGCTCCATGGCCCGCGAATAACTCATACTGGCAATCAGCGCCGGCAAGACCGTAGAAAGATCCGAGGCTGCTGACAAATCACCGCTGATGGCAAATACCAGCCACAGCGCCAGGGAACTCTGGATAGCGCTGCGTAAACTGTGTCGATGCACCACATGGCCGACTTCGTGCGCCAGGATGGCAACCAGCTCCTCATCCTGCTCAGCCAGGCTAAGCAGATCATCGGTAAACACCACGATGCCACCCGGCAAGGCAAAGGCATTGGCACCAAAAGTATCACTATCGCGGAAAAGTACGGTCAGACTTTGCTCGGGGTGACGCTCCGCAAGGGCCGCCAGATAGGGCCCAAAGGCGTCTCTTACCTCTGCCAGCCGCGTATCATCGAGCTGGCTGGGCGACATGTACAGGCGCTCCATGGCCTCCAGCGTTTGCTTGCCCATCTCGACTTCCATGCTGACTGGAATCTGGTTGGCCACCACCTTGGATAACCAGGGAATGCCGAATACCAGACTCCCCGCCAGTACCGCCAGTACGATGACGGCACTGATCAGGATAAGCCGCAGATTGCCCTCGAGTCGCTGCAAGGCACCACCGGCACCGGGCACCCCGGAGGCGCGGGCCAAGGCCATGAGTCCAGCCTGATCGGCCGACTCAAAAACCCCACCCTGCTCCAGACTCAGATAACTGCGGGCCTTGCCGACCTGCACACCCAAACGCAATGCGCTGGCGGCCAGCACCAGCGACTGGTCGGCATAGCTTAGACAAAGCGCCTGATCCTGCCGGGACAGCTGCGCCGCAAAGCCCTGGCTACGCTTGCCGTCAAAGAACAGCCCACTAACGGCCGACTCAGATGAAGGAGACGCCGACATCAAAAGCTTCTCCCAATTCCTGTCCCAGCGCACTGGTTCGCTCGGTTTCTGCAGCAATGAAATGATCAAGATCACCGCTGACCTCAAGCTGGGTACAGCTCATCATGTACTGCGCCATGCGCACCTTGGCCCAAGGCGTGTAAAGACCCAGGGTAAACACGACCAGAATACTGTTGGTCATGAAAATCCAGAGTATTCTGCCCTTGCCAAGGTTTGAATGCAGGTTGTGCATACCCAACACCGTTGAGCCAAGAATCAGATTCTGCAAACCCGCCATGAAATACCCAAAGAGCACCAGGTAACCTGCAAACAGGACCGGCATACCCAGCCAGGGCGAAATAGCTGCACTCAAGGCAGAGGACACCACACCAAAACCTGCAGCAATCAGCATCAGCTTGAGGAAGAACAGAAAGAAGTCGCCCGCGCTGGCTTTGAGCCTGAAAGGCATAGTGCCGAAATAGGTGTTATCGATTCGCCAGGCCTGGGCCTTGTACATGCTCAGGGGGAAGGCCAGGAAAAGTGTCAACAATGCCACCAGGGGCCAGACAAAGAGCACCATGCAGGCGCCGCCATAGGTGCCATTGAAGTTGAACCGGATATTGCGCCAGGCACTATTGACCGCATGAAACTTCAGACTGCGCACGACAATCCAGGGCAGCAGAGGAAGGAACAGCAAAACCAGGATCAAGCCCGCAATCGGATAGAACTCGGACGCGACAGCCCAGATGATCACGGCGACAATCGCAACCAGCCGGCCACGGAAAATCACCCAGGGATCAGCCAGATACTGGAAGCTGCTGCCATCGAGCTCGGTATGTCCATAGAAGTACTGGGCATTTCGCACCTTGGCCCAGGGGGCGTAGAAACCCAGAGTCACTATCATCAATAGGATGTTGACGATCCAGATACCAAAGTACTCACTACCGCTACCGGTAAAACGGATAGGCTCAATGCGCCTTTCAACAGGCACCTCAGTGGCGTGGCTGCGGGTTGGTTCGCGGGCGCTGAAACGCTCCGTGTCCGCAGCCGGTTCCGCATCGGCCGCCTCAGCGCGCATGGCGGGAACAGCATGCCAGGTACCCGGGGACTCATCCTGCTCGGCTTTTGCGGCAGCCTGAGCAAGATCAGGGGCGTCATCGGAGGGCATCAAGGCCAGTTCCATCTCGATTTCAACCAGCAGACCTGCAGCTTGCAGACGCTGCTGGTATTTCTGCGCCTGATCTCGACTCAGATTGCGCTTTATCGTGGCTGGCCTCAAAGCCGCCAGGCTGGACGCCTGCGCTTCGTTCATGCCCAGCTGAATCAGGCCGGCCTTGGCTGCGTCCGGCGTCACGCCTTCAACCAGATGACCTGCAAAATACACCCGATAATTCTGTATTGTCATTGTCTACCGTCCGCTGGAATAGATAACGCTCGCGTCCTTGCACGGAAACCCCGCCAAGCACACGCGCCAAGCTGATTATTCAAGCAGCGCGCATGAAGACTTGCAACTGAATATTTCAACTTGAAAAGTTGTGGCGCGGAAAACCAGGCCCTTTTCAGCGGGCGCTCAACGGCGGGTGACGTGCAGCTCAACACCCTGAGCCAGCAGGCTGTCATAGGCTGACTCCAGATCATGCTGCAATTGCTCGGCATAGCTCGTTTGCCTGGACAACATATAGTCAATACGCGGGTTCATCACCAGCCGACTGGGCAAGGGCTCAAGCCCTCTGCTGATCAGCAATGGATCTACTTGACCACGATAATGCAACAGGTAATCACCCCGACCACGCAACAACATCTCCAGCGCACCTCGCGCTGACGCGCTCTGGACTACCTGAACGGCCAGCTGTGGATCACCCAGCAACACCTGAATTTCATCAGAGTACTGATAGTTGGTTACGGTAATCAGCCTTGTATCCGCCAAGCCTCCAGGCCACTCCGGCAAGCTTTGCCCAGGCCGGGCATACAGATTCAAACCAATACGACCGAAATCACGCCGGACAAAGCGCACATGCTCGGCCATCTCAGGTCGGGCCAACACCCCGGACCACAGATGGATGCTGCCGTCGGCCAGGCCCACCCATATTCGCGCTGCCGGCATTATCCGCAAGCGATAGCTGTATCCAGCCTGGTCAAGCAGGGTACGAGCCAAATCGACTGTATGGCCTGCCAGCTCACCTTGCTCATTCAGGTAAGCGTAGCCGGGAAAAGGCGTGAAGCCGACCTGGACCTCAGGGCGTTGTTCCGCGTTTACCAGCGGACAGCTCAGCAAAACCCAGCACAGTGCAGCACAGCGAAAAACACACATCACATCATGGCCCTGCATCATAAATACCAAGCAGGCAAGCGTAATAGACAACCTTGGCTAGCGCCATACTTGTCGTTCCCGTTACCCCATCGGATGACTGGTATAAAAAAACCCGCCGGGCGGCGGGTCTTTTCATACCAATACGCGGCTCAGTCGCGATATACCGGCAAGCGACCACAAATACTCTGCACCTCACCGCGCACACGCTCGATCACCGACTCATTACCCATGTTTTCCAGTACGTCGCATATCCAGCCAGCCAGCTCACGACAATCCTCTTCCTTGAAGCCACGGGTAGTCACTGCCGGTGTCCCGATACGCAGACCCGAAGTAACGAAGGGCGAACGCGGATCATTCGGCACGGCATTCTTGTTCACGGTGATATGGGCCCGACCGAGCGCCGCATCGGCATCCTTTCCGGTGATGTCCTGCTTGATCAATGACAACAGGAAAAGGTGATTCTCTGTGCCACCGGAAACCACGTCAAAACCCCGACCAATAAACACCCCGGCCATGGCCTGGGCGTTCTTGACGACCTGCTTCTGATAGGCCTTGAACTCATCGCTCATGGCCTCCTTGAAGCACACCGCCTTGGCGGCAATCACGTGCATCAACGGGCCACCCTGACCACCGGGAAATACCGCCGAGTTCAGTTTCTTTTCCAGCGCCTCATTGGCACGCGCCAAAATCAGACCGCCACGCGGACCACGCAGGGTCTTGTGGGTGGTGGTGGTGACCACATCGGCATAGGGCACCGGGTTGGGGTAGACACCGGCGGCAACCAGGCCGGCAACATGGGCCATATCAACAAAGAGATAGGCGCCAACCTTGTCGGCAATGGCACGAAAGCGGGCAAAGTCCAATACCTGCGAATAGGCAGAGAAGCCAGCGATGATCATCTTCGGCTTGTGCTCGACAGCCAGTGCTTCGACTTCGTCATAGTCGATCAAACCGGTATCGGTGTTGATACCGTATTGAACGGCGTTGTAGTGCTTGCCGGAGAAGTTCACGCTGGCACCGTGGGTCAGGTGGCCGCCGTGGGCCAGGCTCATGCCCAGAATGGTGTCACCCGGGGTCAGCAGGGCCTGGAATACTGCGGCATTGGCCTGTGAACCGGCATGCGGCTGCACGTTGGCATAATCGGCGCCGAACAGTTGCTTGGCGCGGTCGATGGCCAATTGCTCGGCAATGTCAACAAACTCGCAACCGCCATAATAGCGCTTGCCCGGATACCCTTCGGCATACTTGTTGGTCAGCACCGAACCCTGCGCCTGCATGACGGCCGGGCTGGTATAGTTTTCGGAGGCGATCAGCTCGATGTGATCTTCCTGACGCACAGACTCCTGCTGCATGGCAGCCCAGAGTTCAGGATCGAAAGCAGCAATATCGTTGGAACGGCTAAACATCGGGAGGCCCCCTGCAAGGACATTCAAAAAGAAGAGGGGCATTTTAGCGCAAGCAGCTGCTTCTGGCACATGAAAAGCGCTCAATCAGCAAACAAATTCGTTTCAACAATCCGTCAGCCGCTCAGGGCTTGGCGTTCAGCACATTGAGCTCGAACTGTTCAACCGATTGTGGCCGACCCAACAGATAGCCCTGAACCTCGTCACAGCCAAAGCCGATCAACAAGCCCATCTGCTCCAGGGTTTCCACGCCCTCGGCCACGACGCGCAACTGCAGGCTGCGACCCATGGCGACAATCGCCTTGGCCAAACGACTGTCGCGATTGCCGGCATGCATGGCATGAATAAAGCTACGATCAATTTTCAGGGTATCTATCGGGAAGTCCTTGAGATAATTGAGCGACGAATAGCCGGTACCGAAGTCATCAACCGCAATAAACACACCCAGCATCTTGAGTGCCGCCAGCGCCTGCATGGTTTCTTCGACATCCTGCAGCAGTACGCTCTCGGTCAGTTCCAGCTCAATGCTGGCCGGGTCAAGCTGATAGCGCGACAGCACCGCACCCACCTGTTCGCTCAGGCTCCCCTCGGCAAATTGCCGCGCCGACAGGTTGATGGATAACCGTGGCAACTGGTAGCCCTTCGCGCGCCACGCCGCCATCTGTTGACAGGCTCGATCCATTACCCACTCACCGAGCACGCCAACCAGCCCGATTTCATCCGCAATGGGAATGAACTCAGCCGGCGATATGGCCCCGCGCTGCGGATGCTGCCAACGCAACAGCGCTTCCGCCCCGGTCAGGCGGCGTGTTGCGCAATCGAATTGCGGCTGAAAGTGCAGCTCAAAGGCGTTGTCATGCAAGGCCCGGCGCAAGTCCGCCTCCAAACTCAGCCGATCAAGCGCACTGGCATTCATTTCAGCCTGATAAAACTGAAACGTATCCTTGCCCATGGCCTTGGCGTGATACATGGCCGTATCAGCATTTTTAAGCAGAACGTTGACTTCCTCGCCATCCTGCGGCGACAGGGCCATGCCGATACTGGCGCTGATAAAGAACTCGCGCTCCTGCAATATAAAGGCGGGGGTCAGCTGTGCGAGGATTTTCTCGGCAACATGAATAGCCGCTGCCATGGCCGCCTCGCGACTGGTCAAACCGCCAAGCAGCAGAGTGAACTCGTCCCCGCCCATGCGCGCCAGGGTATCGCTCTCGCGCACACATTCCCTGAGACGTCGCGCCACCTCACGCAACATGACATCACCAGCGGCATGACCCAGGGTATCGTTGATCGGCTTGAAGCGATCCAGATCGAGAAACAGCACCACCAGCCAATCGCCCCGTCTGGCGGCCAGTTGCAGCGCGGTCTTCAGGCGATCCTGAAACAAGGTGCGGTTCGCCAGCCCGGTCAACCCATCGTAGTAGGCGAGCGTTTCAATGCGCGCTTCGGAGGCCTTGCGTTCACTGATGTCGACGAAAAATCCGACATAACTGACCAGGTCACCATCATTGTCCTGCACTGCCGTAATGCCCGCCCAGGCCGGAAAAGCTTCGCCGTTCTTGCGCCGGGGCCAGATCTCCCCTTCCCAGCGCCCCTGCTGCTGCAGGGTATCGCGAATATCGGTGTAAAAACCTGTCTCATGACTATCGGAGGCCAGCATGTGCGGTAACTGATCAATCACCTCAGGTGCGCTGTAGCCGGTAATCTGACAGAAGTTGTCATTGACCTGCACTATGTAGCCGGCAGGATCGGTCACCACAATGCCTCCCGTGGTGTTTTCAAATACGGTGGCCGCCATGCGCAGCCGATTTTCGGTGCGGCGCTGCTCGGTGATATCGCGGGCAATGCCCAACAGGCCGAGAAAGCGCCCCTCGGCATCCCACATCAATGACAGTCGCAGTTCGATCGGGCACTTGGTGCCATTGGCGCGCAGGCAATCAAAGCTGATCTGCCGGTGAAAACCCTGCTCGCGCAGGGCTCTGGCGGCCTCAGGATCAGCCAATTGCGGCTTCAACTCACGCAGCACCAACCCCATGAACTGGTTATATTCCTTGCCCGCAACGATGTCGCTGAAGCCCTTGCTGATCAGATAATCCGGGGTATAGCCAAGCAATGCCGTCACAGAGGGGCTGATATAGTTGAGACGGAAGTCCACATCGCTGGCCCAGATCACGTCACTGATATTTTCCGCCAGCAAACGATAGCGCTGTTCACTGACCTGCAACTCATCAAGGGCACCAGCCTGCTCGGTGATATCGCGCACCACCCCGATCACCTGGCGCACCCGGCCATCGGGGAGTCGCGACAGCGCCTTGACCCGCAGACTGAACCAATGCCACTTGCCGTCCTTGTGCCGCCAGCGCAGACGGCTTTCCTGCACCGCACCGTCGGCCAGCACCTGCTGCAAATTGCGATTGACCAGCATCGACTCAACATCATCCGGATGCAGCAGGCGGTCACGGTAATCCGAGGGCAGTTCAGCGGCTTCTTCCGGACTGTAACCGAGCATCAGGGCCAGTCTTCTGTTGCTGTAGACAAAGCTCTGGCGCTGCATGTCGCGGATGAAGACCACATCCGGTACCGCCCGCAGCGCCCGTGACCAGAAGCGCTCGCGCTCGACCATGGACAGCTCGATGCGGCGACGGGTAGTGATATCCGTCATGCTGAGAGCAACGGCGTGGTAATCCTCTATCCGCTCGGGCAGGGTCATGACCAGCCAGACATAGCGGGCGGCTCCATTGGCTGCACGCAGCGGCGTTTCCATTTCCAGACGCCGGTCACGGTTGACCACCGCCAACAGCAAACGATAACGGGCGGTATTGGCACGTATGCGCTCATTACGCTTGAGCAGCGTGTCCAACCCCTGCAACGAAGACAGCCCCAGCAACTCCAGCATGCTGCCATTGGCTTCCATGACACGCACCGGACTGAAAAGCTCACCATGTTCCAAGGGGTGATCATCCAGCCAGCTGTCCAGACTGGCCTGACTGTTAATACCCTCGCGCACCAAACGGTCACGCAGACCCGCCAGATCCAACTGACACAAGGCCATACCAGCCGTCTGGAACACCTCGCTGTAGCGACGCTCGACATCATCGGCGTGCTGGTCACTGGCACGACGTCCGGCCAGAAGACGCCTGTGGGTTTGCCGGTCCCGGGCAATCATCCAGATCATGACCAGCAATACCAGTACGAAGCAACCCACAACAAAGAACTTGAAGCGTAACAACTGGCCTAACTGTTGCGTGTAATAGTCCGCCTCGACCAGCCCCCTGACCTGCCAGAGACTGCCATCCACCGGTGCGCTGACAACCACCTGCTCACGCTCCAGGGCAGTCATTGCCTTGTTGTCCAGATAGACCAGACGATCACCCTGCTGTCGTGCCAGCACCCTGGCTCGACCGGCATCCTCAAGCAGCCAGATATAGCCCTGGGCAGGTTGCGCGGACACCAGACCGGAAATATCCCGATCATTCACTTCGATGACCCAGAAATGCCCGACACGGCTGCTTGGTACCACCCAATACAGCACTGAGCGGCTGAGGTCCGAGTCCACGACATAGGGCTGACCACTGAGCATCAGACTGCGTACCGAGGGCATCCAGGGCGGGGTTTCCTGCCACGATGCCGAATTGATCAAGGAAGCTGGAGTGAGGCTGCGCAAACCGGGGAGCAGTTGCGACACCGACTGCTGAGCCAGCACCGGGTCATCTTCATAGAGATGATCAAGCAACTGAGACAACGCGGCGGACTTGACCTCCAGATTCAGGCCAATCTGGCTGGCCGTAAGCCAGACCGACTCTTCAACCTGGGCTTCATGCTGCAAACGCAGTACACGGTAGTCCTGCCATGCCTGCCAGAACATCAGGACGGTCAACAGCACTGCCACACCGGCAATTATCAGGACACCCATGCCCATTGGGCGTGCGTCATGGGTGCCATCAGACGGCGAGAGCACTGAGGTATCGGATGCGGGGCGGCTGTTGTAATCCATCAAAAGGCTTTTATCGTCCACATATAAGGCTGGCTGCCACTATAGTGGTAAAAGGACGTGCTGAGCCAGTCTGACTCAGCCTGGATTTGCCCTGAGGCCGCAGTTCGGCTAGCCTTGCCAGCACATCAGGCTTTGCCAAGGCATCGCACTGCAAACCTCCGCTCTCTGTCCCACATCAGGTTTTCACAGCATGGCTCAATTTGTGTACAGCATGAACCGGGTCGGCAAGGTTGTGCCGCCCAAGAACCGTATTCTCAAGGATATTTCCCTGTCCTTTTTCCCCGGCGCAAAAATCGGCGTGCTCGGCCTCAACGGCTCGGGAAAATCCACCCTGTTGCGCATCATGGCGGGTGTCGATACCGAGATTGAAGGTGAGGCACGGCCCATGCCGGGCATCAAGATCGGTTATCTGCCCCAGGAGCCGGAACTCGACCCGAGCAAGACCGTACGCGACGTGGTGGAAGAGGCGGTGGGCGAAATCAAGCAGGCCCAGGCGCGACTCGACGAGGTCTATGCTGCCTACGCAGAAGAAGATGCCGACTTCGATGCGCTGGCTGCCGAGCAGGCCAAACTGGAAGCCATATTGCAAGCGGCCGACGGCCATAATCTGGATCGTCAGCTTGAAGTTGCCGCTGACGCCCTGCGTCTGCCTGCCTGGGATGCCCGCATCGAACACCTGTCCGGTGGTGAGAAACGTCGGGTAGCCCTCTGCCGCCTGCTGCTCTCGGCCCCCGACATGCTGCTGCTGGACGAACCGACCAACCACCTGGATGCCGACTCGGTCGCCTGGCTTGAGCAGTTCCTGCATGATTTCCCCGGCACCGTGGTAGCCATCACCCACGATCGCTACTTCCTCGACAATGTCGCCGGCTGGATTCTGGAGCTGGATCGCGGCCATGGCATCCCCTTCGAGGGCAACTACTCGCAGTGGCTCGAATCCAAGGCCGCGCGCCTGGCTCAGGAAGCCAAGCAGGAATCATCCCATGCCAAGGCCATGAAAGCCGAACTGGAGTGGGTGCGTCAGGGCGCCAAGGCACGCCAGTCGAAATCCAAGGCGCGCCTTCAGCGTTTCGAGGAAATGCAGTCGCAGGAATTCCAGAAGCGCAGTGAAACCAACGAGATCTATATCCCGGCTGGCCCACGGCTGGGCGACAAGGTCATCGAGCTGCACAACGTATGCAAGGCCTATGGCGATCGTGTGCTGATCGACGACCTGAGCCTGACCATACCCAAGGGCGCGATCGTCGGCGTGATTGGTGGTAATGGTGCGGGAAAATCCACCCTGTTCCGCATGATTACCGGCAAGGAGCAGCCCGACAGCGGCGAAATCGTCATCGGCGAGACCGTGCAGATTGCCAGCGTCGACCAGAGTCGCGACAACCTCGACGGCAACAAGAGCGTTTGGGAGCAGGTGTCTGACGGCTTTGACATGATCAAGGTCGGCAACTACGAGGTGCCCTCACGCGGCTATGTCGGCCGTTTCAACTTCAAGGGTGCGGACCAGCAGAAGTTCGTCAAGGACCTGTCCGGTGGTGAACGCGGCCGCCTGCACCTGGCCCTGACCCTGAAACAGGGTGCCAACGTCCTGCTGCTGGATGAGCCGTCCAACGATCTGGACGTTGAAACCCTGCGCGCACTGGAAGAGGCCCTGCTGGACTTCCCCGGCGCCGCCATCGTGATTTCCCACGATCGCTGGTTTCTCGATCGCATTGCCACGCATATCCTGTCTTATGAGGACGACGGCAAAGTGTCCTTCTTCGAGGGCAACTATGCCGAATTCGAAGCCGACCGGAAAAAACGACTGGGCGACGCTGCTGCCCAACCCCACCGTGTTCGCTACAAGAAGCTGGCCTGAACAGGCCTGCTTCTTACTCCGCAGAGCAAAGATTTTTTGCACCAACCTGGCGCATGGAAGCTTGGGATGCGTCCCTTAGCCCTCTAGAAAAGGGCTAAGGGCGCCTCTTCAACCAATACCCGCGATTTTTATTTTTGCACTATTTCTGTGCATATAAAGCTCTGGTAGAGTGTCGCGGTTTCGTCAAACTCTTTCAGAAAAGTGACCCTTCCATGACCGATAGCCTCGCCGCCTGTCTCGCGCATCTCAAACTTCGCGACCCTGATCAGCCTGAATTCCATCAGGCCGCCGAAGAGGTCTTGAGCACGCTCTGGCCCTTCCTCGAGGCTAACCCGAAATACCTCAACAACGGCATCATCGAGCGCCTGGTCGAGCCAGAACGAACCATCATGTTTCGCGTGCCGTGGACCGACGACAAGGGCCAGGTGCACGTCAACCGTGGTTATCGCGTGCAGATGAACAGTGCCATCGGCCCCTACAAGGGCGGCCTGCGCTTTCATCCCTCGGTCAACCTCGGCGTGCTCAAGTTCCTGGCCTTCGAGCAGGTCTTCAAGAATGCGCTGACAACTTTGCCGATGGGTGGTGGCAAAGGCGGCTCGGACTTTGATCCCAAGGGCAAGAGCAACGCCGAGGTCATGCGTTTCTGCCAGTCGTTCATGACCGAGCTGTCGCGCCACATTGGCGAGAACCTCGATATTCCCGCCGGTGACATTGGTGTTGGCGCGCGCGAGATTGGCTATATGTACGGCCAGTACAAGCGCCTGCGGAATGAATTCACCTCGGTGCTGACCGGCAAGGGCCTGTCCTATGGTGGCAGCCTGATTCGTCCGGAAGCCACAGGTTATGGCTGCGTCTATTTCACCGAAGAAATGCTCAAGGAATCGGGACAGAGCATGGGTGGCAAGCGCGTCGCCATCTCCGGCTCAGGTAACGTAGCGCAGTACGCAGCGCGCAAAGCCATGGATCTGGGTGCCCGAGTGATCTCTTTGTCCGACTCAGGTGGCACTCTGCACTTCAAGGATGGACTGAATGACGATCAGTGGCATGCCATCATGGAGCTCAAGAACGTCCGGCGTGGGAGACTGGAAGAGCTGGCTACGCAGTCCGGCTGGGAGTTCATGAGCAAGTCCAGTCCATGGCACCTGAATTGCGATATTGCCATGCCCTGTGCCACGCAAAACGAGCTGAACGCAGAGGATGCCCGCACCCTGGTCAAGAATGGCTGTGTTGCAGTCGCCGAGGGGGCCAACATGCCTTCCACACTGGAAGCGGTCGACGTATTCCACGAGCACCGCATCCTGTTTGCACCCGGCAAGGCAGCCAATGCCGGCGGCGTAGCCGTGAGCGGTCTGGAAATGAGCCAGAACGCCATGCGTCTGGCCTGGAGCGACACTGAAGTCGACAGCCGACTGCATGACATCATGCAATCCATCCATGCCGCTTGCGAACGTTACGGCAAGGAACAGGACGGCTTTATTAACTACGTCAAGGGTGCCAATATCGCCGGCTTCGTCAAAGTCGCCGACGCCATGCTGGCTCAAGGCGTCGTTTAAATAGGAACGGAATCCGACAATCGGCGTCGGCAAAGCCACAGAACAGCTATAGTAAGGATATTCCCGTTATTCCAGGGCTGATATATGAGCGATGACAGACGCCGTTTTACCCGTATTCCCTTTGATGCTCAGACTCGCCTGCAGCAGGATGACTGGTCGGTGGACGTCCAACTGGTGGATATATCCCTGCGCGGCTTATTGATCATGCAGCCTGCCGACTGGCCTCATCCACGGGAAAAAGCGCCCTTCAATGCGATCATTGATCTGGCCGAGGGCAGTCAGATTTGCATGGAAGTCACCCTGGCCCACGCCGAGGAAGGGCTTCTGGGTTTTGAGTGCGCACACATTGACCTTGATTCGATAAGCCATCTCAAGCGCCTGGTGGCCCTGAACATGGGTGACGAGGCTATGCTTGAGCGCGAGCTGGCAGCACTGCTTTGAGCCGCTAGCGGCAAGCTGCAAGCTGCAAGCAGATTTTGCAACCCCATATAGCATGACAACCCTATACACGCGAGATGGTCGGCAATTTTTTCCGCTTTTCCGCTTGTAGCTTGTAGCTTGTGGCTTGTGGCTTGCGGCTTGCAGCTGTAGCAGCGCCCTGCCGCTGCTACTCGAAGATCGCCGCCAACGCCTGATCCAGGCGTGTTACTGCTATCACCTGCATACCCTTGGGCGCATCCTTGGGCGCGTTGGCCTTGGGCACGATAGCGCGGGTAAATCCATGTTTAGCCGCTTCCTTCAAGCGCTCCTGACCACTGGGCACAGGGCGTATCTCGCCGGACAATCCAAGCTCGCCAAAAATCATCAGATCCATCGGCAAGGGCCGGTTGCGCAGGCTCGACATCACCGCGGCCAGTAGCGCCAGATCAACAGCGGTTTCCAGCACTTTTACGCCGCCAACCACATTGACGAACACATCCTGATCATAGGTCGCTACGCCGCCGTGGCGGTGCAGCACCGCCAACAGCATGGCCAGCCGGTTCTGGTCCAGACCCACGGTGACCCGACGGGGGTTACCCAGATGACTGGTATCCACCAGGGCCTGCACTTCGACCAGCATCGGTCGTGAGCCCTCCCAGGTGGACATCACCACACTGCCTGGAATCGGCGTGTCATACCGTGACAGAAAGATCGCCGAGGGGTTGGAGACCTCCTTAAGGCCCTTGTCGGTCATGGCAAACACACCCAGTTCATTGACCGCACCGAAACGGTTTTTTACCGCCCGCAGCAAGCGCAGACGTCCATCTGATTCGCCCTCGAAATACAACACGGTATCGACCATGTGCTCCAGTACACGCGGGCCCGCCAACGAACCCTCCTTGGTCACGTGCCCGACCAGAAAAATGGCCGTACCGCTCTGCTTGGCATAACGCACCAGCAAGGCGGCACTTTCACGCACCTGAGCCACACCGCCTGGTGCCGACTGCAACTGTTCAGTAAAGATGGTCTGAATCGAATCCACCACCATCACCCGTGGCTGGTGTTGTCTGGCGGTAGCGATGATATTTTCAATGCAGGTCTCGGTCATCACCATCAGCTTGTCTTCCGGCAAGCCCAGGCGCCGCGCGCGCATGGCGACCTGCTGCTGCGACTCTTCACCGGTTACATACAGTGCTGGCATGCTGGCAGCCAACTGACATAGGGTCTGCAGCAGGATAGTTGACTTGCCGATACCCGGATCACCGCCAATCAGCACCACCGAGCCCGACACCAGTCCGCCACCCAGGACCCGGTCCAACTCGGATGACCCGCTCGGCTGGCGAGGTACTTCTTCGGTCGAGACCTCGGCCAGGGTTTTCACCTGTGCCGCCTGGCCGGCCCAGTTGCCGCTGCGCGCCGTTCCAGTGCCACCGGTTGGCGTAGCGTCAATCAGGGTTTCAACCAGGGTATTCCAGGCCTGACACTCACCGCACTGGCCGGCCCATTTGCTGAAGGTCGCCCCGCACTCGGTGCAACCGTACAGACGTTTATTTTTTGCCACTATCCCCCCCGGGGTATGCATGATGCTATCTTTGTCACAAAGCTAGAGCAGCCGGCAGCCAGGCTGAAGCATCGACTATACTGACCTTCACCGCGCAGATGGAACCTTTGTATGACCAACGCAAGTGATACACCCAAACCCTGTAAAGCCTGCCAGGACGGTGAACAGTTGCCCTTTGACTTTACCATGGCTTTCCAGCCCATCGTGGATATGCGCGATCGCAGCCTGTTTGCCTATGAGGCACTGGTCCGCGGCGTTGATTGCAGCGGTGCAGCCAGCATACTGTCGCGCATCAACGAAGAAAATCGCTACATTTTCGATCAGTCCTGCCGGGTCAAGGCAGTCGAACTGGCAGCACGTCTGCAAATACCCTGTTTTATCAGCATCAACTTTCTGCCCAATGCCGTTTATCAGGCAGCCACCTGCATCCGCGCCACCCTTGAAGCAGCAAGGCGCTTCAACTTTCCAACCAACCAACTGATCTTCGAAATCACCGAAAACGAAAAGCTGGTCGACAAGGAACACCTGAAGAGCATCATTCGCGAGTACAAGCGTCAGGGCTTCAAAACCGCTATAGACGATTTTGGCGCAGGTTACTCGGGGCTGAATCTGCTGGCTGAGTTCCAGCCCGACATCATTAAGCTGGATATGGAGCTGGTCCGGGAAATCGATCAGGACCCGGTGCGCCAGGCCATCGTCAAGGGCATACTCGGCGTTTGCGCCGCCCTGAATATCGAAGTGATCGCCGAAGGCATCGAAAGCCAGGAGGAACTCACTGTGCTGATCGGCATGGGCGTCTACCTGTACCAGGGCTATCTGTTTGCCAAGCCGGCCTTTGAACACTTACCCGAGGTTAACTGGCCTGTCGATGTCTGAGAATACCCTGAGCAAGAAAGACTTCAACACATTGAGTGACGAGCTGAATGAGGCCCTGCTGGAGGCTCAGTTTGACCTCAACCGTGACGGCAAAGGCCCGCTACTGGTCATCATCAGCGGCAACGACATGGCCGGCAAGGCGGAAGTCATCTATCGCTTTTACGAGTGGCTGGACAATCGTTACCTGAATACCCGCGCCTACCACCTGCCGGAAGGTATCGACAAACGCATGCCGCGCATGTGGCGCTACTGGCGCACTCTCCCATCGAGCGGCGAAATCGGCTTTTATCTGGGCTCCTGGTATCACCAACCCTTGATGGACTATAGCCGAGGCACTCTCTCCTTCGCCGAGTTTGAACAGCAGATGCAGGACATTCTGCGCTTTGAGCAGATGCTGGTGAACGAGGGCGTGGTACTGGTCAAGCTGTGGTTGCAATTGAGCAACGACAATGTCCGCCTGCAGCTGTCCAAGTCCGAGGTAAAAAAAGCGCTGGATTCGGTCAGTATGCGTGAGTGGGGGGATTTCAGCGCGCAGGACTATGAGAAGGTTCGCGAAGCCTCGCATGCCATGATCCAACTCAGCTCCAGCCCCGGTGCCGAATGGCAGCGCGTCCCGAGCCAGGATCCCTACTATCGTGATATTCAAATTGGCAGGCTGATACTGGATGCCTTGCGCAACCAGCCACAGCCAGCGGAAAGTCTGCCCTTGCCACGCAGTTGGATACCGTCCAATGAGGACCTGCTGGGCCAGCTCGACTACAGTGCCCGACTGGAAAAAGACGACTACAAGACCCAGCTGGACAAATACCAGAAGCAACTCAAATCGCTGGTGACACACCCTGATTTTGCCAAACTCAGTCTGTTGCTGGTCTTTGAAGGCTCGGATGCCGCTGGCAAGGGCGGCGCCATCCGCCGCGTCAGCCAGTGCCTTGATCCACGGCAGATGCGCGTACATGGCACTCGCGCGCCCACCGAAGAAGAGCGTCGCCAACCTTATCTCATGCGCTTCTGGAAGCGCATCCCGGCGCCGGGCAAGATCGTGATTTTTGACCGCAGCTATTACGGTCGAGTGCTGGTTGAGCGTGTGGAGGGTTTTTGCACAACCGCTGACTGGCAACGCGCCTACGGCGAAATCAACGACTTTGAAAGGCAATTGCTGGAGGCCGACACAGTGATTATCAAGTTCTGGCTGGCGATTGACCAGGACGAGCAACTGGCCCGCTTCAAGGAGCGCGACGCCTCGCCACTGAAGCGCTACAAGCTGACCGATGAAGACTGGCGCAATCGCGACAAATGGCCCGCCTATCACGATGCTGCCAACGACATGTTGAGCTTCACCAACAGCAAGCTCGCGCCGTGGAATCTGATCGCCGCCAATGACAAACGTCATGCCCGTATTCAGGTACTCAAGGCCATCTGTGAGCACCTGCGTCAGCGGCTCAAATAACTGGCAAAAGCGGCTGTTTTGCGGATATGCTTTTAGCGCGCCATGGGGGCGCGTGAGAGGAACTCGACATGAGCATAGTTCAGGAATTCAAGGCCTTCGCCATGCGTGGCAACGTTATCGATATGGCTGTGGGTATCATTATTGGCGCCGCCTTCGGCAAGGTAGTGTCATCCTTTGTTGCCAATGTAGTGATGCCACCCCTCGGACTGCTGATTGGCGGGGTCGACTTTGCTGACCTGGCCATTGTCCTCAAGGAAGCCGAGGGCGAACTGGCCGCAGTCACACTCGGTTATGGTGCCTTTATCCAGAGTATTGTCGACTTTCTGATCATTGCCGCCGCGATCTTTATCGCCATCAAGGTCATGAACAGCCTCAAGCGCAAGGAAGAGGAAGCGCCGCCCGCTGCGCCACCAGCGCCAAGCAATGAGGAACTGCTGCTGACCGAGATTCGCGATCTGCTCAAACAGCGCACCCCCTGAGCCCGGATCATGGCCGATGTCCAACGCATCGGCCATGAAGGGATCTATCAGGTATACTGCTCAGCCATCCGTCCTTCAGCAGTGATCCCATGCAAGCGTGCAACACCCCCTTTGGTGCCCTCCAGCTCGATCGTTACCCCGAAACCCGAAACCCGACCCTGCAGCCTTTTGATACAGCCGATCTGTATCTGCTGCAACAGTTGGCTGATGCGTCCGCACCAGCAGGGCCGATTCTGGTCATCAACGATCAATTTGGCACCCTGGCCTGCGCCTTGGCGCTGGCAGGCCTTCAGGTTCACAGCTGGACTGATTCCTTCCTGGCCCAACAGGCGTTGATCAACAATCTGCAATCCAACGGTCTGAAGCCGGATGCCGTACGCAGCTATAGCAGCCAGGAAACACCAGAGGGGCCGTATGCACGGGTGCTGGTCAAGGTGCCAAAAAGTCTGAGTCTGCTGGAAGATCAACTGTCACGCCTGCGCGAACGATTGACTGACGACGCCGAGGTCAACGCCGGCGCCATGGTCAAGCACTTGCCACACAGCGCCGGTGACCTGCTGGCCCGCTATATTGGCCCCTATCAGGCCTCACTGGCATGGAAAAAAGCCCGACTCCTGAACGCGAAAATGGACCCGTCTCTGACTCCGGCAAAGCCCGAGCTGATTACCCGCTACGCGCTCGAAGGTAGCCCTTTCAGCCTGCAGAACCAGCCAGGTGTGTTCTCCCGCGAGCATCTGGATATCGGCACCCGCGCCCTGCTGGCGTGTCTGCCCAGTGGCCAGGGAAGCGCACGCATTGTCGATCTTGGTTGCGGCAATGGGGCATTGGGGATTCGCGCTGCCGAGCTGAATCCAGAAGCGCAGTTGCTGTTTATCGATGAGTCCTATGCTGCGGTCAGCTCAGCGAAAGCCAACTTTACCCTGGCCTTTCCAGAGCGCCAGGCCGACTTCGTGGTGGCCGACGGCCTGCTGAACCTCGCCCCCGGCAGCGCCGACCTGATTCTCTGCAACCCGCCCTTTCACCAGCAGCAGGTGATCGGCGATGAATTGGCAATGCGCCTGTTCGAGCAAAGCAAGGCGGTACTGACCACCCAGGGCCGCCTGATCATAGTAGGTAATCGGCACATGGGTTATCACGTCAAGCTGCGGACCTTCTTCAACAAGATCGAACAGCTCTCCGCCCACCCCAAATTCAACGTACTGGCCGCCTGGGAGTAATACCTGCTGGCTGCCTGACGATGCACAGCCCTGTGGGCCTCGGTCTGGGAGATTCGAATTCCATCTCGACCATAGGCGCTCGCTGCCAACACCGCTGACCGAGGTGGAACTCGGTCAATCCCAGGATGCCACACCGAATCCTGTGTGGGCCTCGGCCTGGGAGGGTCGAGTTCCATCTCGACCATGGGCGCTCGCTGCCAACACCGCTGACCGAGGTGGAACTCGGTCAATCCCAGGATGCCACACAGAGTCCTGTGTGGGCCTAGGCCTAGGAGGGTCGAGTTCCATCTCGACTATAGGCGCTGATTGCAAGCACCGCTGACCGAGGTGGAACTCGATCAATCCCAGGGTACTGCACTGAACACTGTGTGGGCCTCGGCCTGGGAGGGTCGAGTTCCATCTCGACCATGGGCGCTCGCTGCCAACACCGCTGACCGAGGTGGAACTCGGTCAATCCCGGCGTGCTACACCGAACCCTGTGTGGGCTTCGGCCTGGGAGGGTCGAGTTCCATCTCGACTATAGGCGCTGATTGCAAGCACCGCTGACCGAGGTGGAACTCGGTCAATCCCGGGGTGCTGCACCGAACCCTGTGTGGGCCTCGACCTGCCCTGCCCCGCTACCCGCGCTGCCGCCGACAGCGTTCCGAGCAGTACTTCACCTCATCCCAACAGCGCGCCCACTTCTTCCGCCAGTTGAACGGCAAGCCACACACAACGCAAACCTTGCTCGGCAGGTCTGCTTTCTTGATCACAGCCTGTCCCCTGCATCCAGCCGCGCCAGCAAGGTCTCGCCCCAGTCCCACAGCGCCCGCTGTTTGGCCTCGGGCATGCGCTCGAGATTGCGGTAGACCATGCTCAAACGTTGATTACGGCCAAGCTGCTCGCGATGACGCATGAGAAAGTGCCAGTACAACGAATTGAACGGACAGGCGCGCTCCCCGGTTTGCTCACTGACCTTGTAGCTACAACCCTTGCAATGGTTGGACATGCGCTTGATGTACTGGCCACTGGCACAGTAGGGTTTGGAGCCCAGATAACCACCATCGGCATGCATGACCATACCCAGGGTATTGGGCAGTTCGACCCAGTCAAAGGCGTCCATGTAGACCGCCAGATACCAGTCACAGATCTTTTTGGGTTCGATACCCGCCAGCAAGGCAAAGTTGCCGGTGACCATCAAGCGCTGGATATGGTGGGCATAGGCATGCTCAAGGGTCTGGCCGATAGCCTGCTGCATGCAGCGCATACGGGTGTCGCCAGTCCAGTAAAAGTCCGGCAAGGCACGACTGTTACCCAGGGCATTACGCTCGGCATACTCCGGCATATGCAGCCAGTAGATCCCCCGCACATATTCGCGCCAACCGAGAATCTGCCGGATAAAACCCTCGGCGGCATTCAACGGGATATCCCCCGCCTGCCAGGACGCCTGAACGTCCAGGCACACGCGCCGTGGATCGAGCAGGCCAATGTTCATTGCCGCGGCAATACGGGCATGGAACAGATAAGGCTGATCGTCAGCCATGGCGTCCTGATAGTCACCGAAGGAGGGCATACCCTGCGCCAGAAACGACTGCCATAACTGCTCCGCTTCGGCCGCCGTCACCGGATAATCAAAGCCCTCCAGGCGGCCATAGTGATCAGCAAAGTGCTGGGCAACCAGCGCCTCTACATCACGGGTGATGCTATCCGCTGCAAAGTGTGGCTGAGCCGGCACAGCCACATCTGTCGGCAGCGCCTTGCGGTTTTCGGCATCAAAGTTCCATGCGCCGCCCTCAGGCCCGCCATCCGCATCCAGAAGCAAGCCGCTGAGACGACGCATGTCACGGTAGAAGAATTCCATGCGCAGCTGTTTTCGATCCTTGGCCCAGCCAGCAAAACGTTCATGACTGCAAAAGAACCGGGTATCCTCTCGAATCTCCAGCTCCGGCCACTGCGCCTGAAACGCCCGAAATTGCGCCAGCAGGCGCCACTCACCGGGCTCGGTGATACAGATCTGCTCCGGCTGCCAGCGCGCCCGTGCGGCACTCAGCTCGCCCAGCAGGGAGCCGCTGTTGCCAGCATCATCCAGGCGCACATAATCCAGCTGAAAACCGCGTTCTCGTAGCTCATCAGCAAAATGCCGCATGGCCGAGAGAATCAGCAGAATTTTTTTCGGGTGGTGCGGCACATAGCGCCCCTCCTCCTGCACCTCGGCCATCAGGATGCGATCACGGGCCGGATCGGCGTCAACCAGAGAGGACAGACCAGCACTGAGCTGGTCACCCAGCAGCATAATCAAACGACGAACCGTCATAGCGGAATAATCTCGGTATGCGGATGACGGCGCAGCCAGCCAACCAGCAGATGGTAGATGTCCAGATCAAAGTCAGCGCTGGATTGCGCCAGGCGCGGCAAGGCATCAACATCCGAGGTGCTGCCCAGATGACACCAGAAACGGATCACATGCCACTCAACCAGACCGTGCTCAGCGTCCTCCTCGCGGATAGCAATGCTGCCTGGCCAAGTCCAGGCCAAAAGCTGCAAGGGTTCCAATGCGTCGACCAGACGTGCGGCATGAGCAGTGAGCGACTCCTCGCCAACACAGGCGCCGCGACATTGCTGCAATTGACGGGCAAAGCAGGGACCGCGGCCCTTTTCCAGACCCAGAACCTTGAGGCAAAGATAGCGCTCCCGGGCCAGAGCTCGCAGCCGTTGCGTTGCCTGCGTGCGTGAGCGAAACAGCCCAAACAGTGGCCGTTCAGGCTGCGGCTCGATGCGTGTAGCAAAATGTACGCAACCCCGCTCATTCGGCTGCAGGCTGATCAGGCCGCGCATTCGCCGTAGCCTCTGGTTAAACAGCGGCATCAATTCCTTTATCTGCCGTGCTTCGAGAAGCAAAGCGCCGAGTTCTCCAGCTGTGGGCGTGCACTCGATCCGCTGCATCTGCTGGGTCAGTTGCATCTGCCGCCGGCTGTCACCATCAGCCTGACAATGGGACAGCACCCGACTGCGGATATTGACACTCTTGCCTACATACAGCAGCGCACCCGTCTCGGCATAAAAGCGGTAAACCCCAGGACGTTGCGGCAAGGCATCCAATTCCTGACTGCTCAGCAGGCGCGGGGTAATGATACGCCGCTGCTGATCCAGCGCCGCCTGCCAGTCCTCGACTGTAAGGTGATCAGCGAGACGCTGGAGTAGCTGCCAGACCGTCCTTACCTCGTTGATCCCGACATCCGGCCGACTATCCGGGGCCAGGACATCATGCAGGCTATCCAATCGGTGACTGGGCAAAGAGGGCCAGCAAAACCGCGCCATCTTCAGGGTGCACAACACCTTTGAGTGCAGGGTCAAACCGCTTTCACGCAATCCCCTGCGCAGGAAAATGTAAGAGAGTCGCGCGTTATGCGCCACAATACGGCGGCCTTCAAAGGCTTTGATTATCTCGGTAGCCTGCTCAGAAAAAACGGGCAAGCCATGCAACGGCAAAACAGGGGTTACCCTGCGCTGACCGACGGTTGCGGGTATTGGCATACCGGGATCGAACTGCCAGAACAGGCACTCACCGGGCTGACCCTGATCAATCGGCATGATCGCCAGGGACCAGATCCGATCATGGCGTGGATCAGGACCCGTGGTATCCAGGGTAACTACAGCCATTGGCTCGGCCAGCACCAGATTGGATTCCAGAGACACGGCATTAGGGCCATTCACGGCCGCAGCGGCACACTCAAACGCATGGCAGCAGCATCGAGGGGCAAGGCCTGGTTGGCTGGCCCGATCTCGTCGCAGACGTTCAGATGCACCAGATTAATGGATTCCATGGGCAGCTCAGCCAGCACGTGGCGAGCCTCGTTCAGGGAGCGGAAAGCCCAACCACGAACATCCGTCTCACGCTCTTTGAGCAGGCGCCGCTGACCCTCGATCAGCACCTCGACAAAGTACATGGCACCTTCATGTGAGAGAAGATTGAGCTCATCCACACGCCCTGCATGGGCCTTGGCAAGTAACTGTGTCAACGTCATGGTATAGCTCCTGAACTTGTACAAGAACTATACATCAGAAAAATTTAGCCCACTATCCGCACAAGATCAGGAGACTATTTCCGAGGATTTCTCGGTTTTACTCATCCTGTCCAACAGCCCCATGCCGAAGGCTGATACAACAAAGGTCATATGGATGATCACGTACCACATCATTTTTTCATTATCGATATTCTGTGCATTCATGAAGACTTTCAGCAAATGAATGGAGGAGATCGCCACAATCGACGCCGCCACTTTCATCTTCAACGAGCCGGAATCCATCTTGCCAAGCCAACTGAGCTTTTCCTTTCCATCATCTATATCCAGTTGCGACACGAAATTTTCGTAACCGGAAATCATCACCATGACCAGCAAACCACCCACCAGCGCCATATCAACCAGAGATAACACCACCAGGATCAAGTCCGCTTCACCAATGCTCAACAGCTTCGGCATCAGATGGATCACTTCCTGAAAAAATTTGACGGCCAGGGCAAAAAGGGCAAGTGATAAACCAAGATAAATTGGCGCCAGAATCCAGCGCGCCGAGTACATCAGATTTTCCAGAAAACGTTCCATGAAACGACCACCTCGAAGGATCAAAAAAGTTGTCAACAGTATCTGTGGATAACACTGTGGACAGCACTGGCATAATGACAAAGGCGTCAACCAGGGCAAGTGCTGCACCCTACTGGTGAAAAAACCACCAGTTCTGGAGAAGTCAAACGGCCATCTCCCAATCAGCTGCAGCAGGCTATTTCTCTGCCCTGCACCTGCATACAAGGTCAAGCATTAAAAGCGTTTTATTTTGCCTCCCACGCTCTTGACAAGCGGACAGCAGTGGCGGAGCCCTGTCGCTTGCTCACAAAAAGTGTGGATAACTCTGTGGGCAAACGCGGGAAACATCGCCCTGTGCTGTTTGCTACGGGGCTTGCGTTGAACTGCTCAGCGACTGAGCAAAAAAGACCGCAGAGTCATTCTTTTTCCGCACTGGTCGTAGCCTCGGGCTCATCGTCACGATCCCGCTCGGCAATTTCCTGTAACCGCGCCACGACCCGCGCATTGATCGTGCCCTCGGGGAAACTGCCCAGCTCATCAGCCCTACCCGGTTCATGGCCGGCCAACAGGCCAAGCGCCTGATCAACGTGACTCACGGCATACACACTAAACTGGCCGGATTTCACGGCCTCCAGCACGCGGCCATCGAGCATCAGATTCGGGACATTCGAACGCGGAATGATCGCACCTTGCTCACCGGTCAACCCGCGCGCTTCACAGAGACGGAAAAAGCCCTCGATCTTTTCGTTCACGCCACCCACAGCCTGCACCTCACCAAACTGGTTGATCGAGCCGGTAATGGCAAAGCCCTGCTTCAGCGGCGTACGTGAGAGGGCGGAAATCAGCGCGCAGACTTCACCCAGTGAGGCACTGTCGCCATCGACATAACCATAGGACTGCTCTAGGGCGATACTGGCGGAAATTTCCAACGGGAAATTCTGCGCATAACGGCTGCCAAGATAACCCGTAAGAATCATCACGCCCTTTGAGTGGATTGGCTGACCCAGATTGACCTCGCGTTCGATGTCGACAATGCCGCTGCCACCGGGATACACCGTGGCGCTGATACGGGCCGGCACGCCAAACACCGAGTCGCCCACCTCCAGCACGGTCAGACCATTACATTTACCCACTTCGGCACCCTGAGTATCAATCAGAATCACACCGGACAGCATGTCCTCGCGAATCCGCGAACTGACGCGACCTGTGCGCGCCTCCTTGGCCTGCAGGGCGCGCTCGATATGTGCCGTATCAATCAGCGCATCACCCGCCAGCTGACGGGTAAAGTCTGCCTCGGCAACCAGCTGGAAAATATCGCTGATCCGCGCCGACAGGCGCTGTTGATGCTCGGCCAGGCGCGCGCTGTGGGTCAGTACCCGAGCCACCGCGGCGGCCGTCAGGGGCGCCAGGCCTTCCTCCGAGGTACGGGTTTTCAGCAACTGCGCCATACCTTCGATACTGTCAGCGGTACGCGGCAGATCCTCATCGAAGTCGACCAGCACACGGAACATTTCCTGAAAGTCCGGATCCAGATCCTGCAGGGTGTAATACAGATTGCGCGAGCCAATGATCACCACCTTGACCGCCAAAGGAATGACCTCCGGGTTCAGGGTCACCGTGGTCAGGCGACCCATATCGGCCCAGGGCGATTCCATTTTCAGCTCGCGTGAATGCAAAGCGCGCTTCAGGGCCTCCCAGACAAAGGGCTCGCCCAGCAGCTTTTCGGCCTCCAGTACCAGATAGCCACCGTTGGCCCGGTGCAGTGCTCCGGGGCGGATATGCCGATAACTGGTGACCAGCGCACCCTGTTCGGAGCTGTATTCAATACGCCCGAACAGGTTGTCATAGGACGGATGCGGTTCATGTACCACCGGCGCACCACCGCTATCAGGGTGCCCGACAACCAGGCTCGGCGCGTATTGCTCGGTCAACAACTGTTTTCTGTAGGCATCAGGACGCTGTTCAAGCAGACGCTCATCAACCAGCTGATCAACGACCGTCTTCAACAGGTTGTGCCGTAACGCCTCAAGGTAATCACAGACGCCCGGGTTGCCGCTGTAACGCTCAAGCAAGGGTTCGAGGATCGGCTGAATGGCCTCGGTAATGGTCTGCTCATTGAGCTCGCGCATCTGATTGCCGGTTTCACGCTTCCATTGCGGTAGGCTCGACAGCGCTTCATTAAGAAACTCCTCGAGCACGGCAATATCCACATGAAAACGCTCGCGTTCCTCCTCCGGCAATTGGGCGAACTCGGCTTCATCCAGCGCCTTGCCTTCCTTCATCGGGGTAAAGGCAATATTCTGGGCATCGCGGTAGACGGCGATATTCTTTTCCAGTGCCTTGCGCTCGACCGAGTCGATGGCACGGTCATAACGCTGATTGAAACCGCGGTCGATAGCGCTTTTCTTCTGCTGGAAGGCCGGGTGTTCGAATACCGCGGGAAAGGTGGCCATCAGGTTGTCGATCAGCTTTTCAATATCCGCCAGCAGGCTGCCCGCCGTTCCCGGCGACAAACCCAACACCTTGGGTTCGCGCGGCTCCTCAAAGTGATTGACGTAAACATAATCCTGCGGCGTGATCTGGCGCTTGGCCTCAGCCTTGAGGTAACGCATCACGTAGGAAAAACGACCGGTACCCGGCTCACCCATGACAAACACGTTGTAACCGGGTCTGTGCATGGCTACGCCAAACTGCATGGCCTGGACCGCACGGTCCTGGCCGAGAATACCGCGAAAGGGCTCAAGCTCATCCGTCGTAGTGAAGCCCAGGCTGTCCAGATCGATGGGCATGGTCAATTGCTCGGGCTTGAGCTTCAGTGCCTCGGTATTCTTGGTCATCAAACATCCTTGATGGAGCGGGTAAGATCGGTATTGTTGCCCTGCCAATGCAATGTGACAAGGGGCAAAGCTTGGATAGTCGCTGGTTCAGGCTCAGCAATTGGATTAGAGTATTTACTCAGCCAAACAAGACCAACAATAAGGACTGCCCCGCATGACCCTCAGCCTCAATGACTATCAGCGCAGTGACGCGACGGCCCTGGCCGAGCATGTTGCCTCTGGCGAGACCAGTGCCAGTGAGCTGCTTGACCATGCCATCAGCCAGTACCATCGGCTAAACCCCCAACTGAACGCCGTATGTCAGCCGATGTTCGAGATCGCGCGTGAACGCATCAAACAGCCACTCATTGGACCGCTGGCGGGTGTCCCTCTGCTGATCAAGGATGCTATTCAGGACTATGCTGGTCTACCCACAGGGGCCGGCAGCAAGGTCTTCAGCCGGATTCCGGCGCAACGCCACTCGCATATCGTGCAACGCCTGCTGGATGCCGGTGCGGTGATCATGGGCAAGACCAATACCCCGGAGCTGGCCCTCAAGGGCGTCACCGACCCTCAGGCCTTTGGCCCCAGCCGCAACCCCTGGAATACCGCCCATACCACTGGTGGCTCCAGTGGTGGATCGGCGGCAGCTGTCGCCGCCGGCATGGTCCCCATGGCTGGCGCCAATGACGGGGGTGGTTCTATCCGCATACCCGCCGCCTGCTGTGGTCTTTTTGGCCTGCGACCCAGTCGCGGACGCGTCTCGGTCGGCCCGGCCCATGGCGAAATCTGGGAAGGTGCTTCCAGTGACCTGGTGCTCACCCGCTCGGTGCGTGACGCCGCGCTGGCCTTGGATCTGCTCTCCGGGGCCAACCCGGGTGACCCCTTTGTTATTGCGGCGCAGGAGGACAGCTTTCGTCAACTCGCACAACGACCACCGGGCGTATTGCGTATCGGCTACAGCAGCCGATCGCCGGTTGATACGCCAGTGCATCCAGAGGCGATCAAAGCGCTGGAAAGCGCCGTTGCGCTGCTGCGCTCACTGGGACATGAACTGGTCGAAGCCGAGCCCGACTATGACGGTCAGGCGCTGGCGCGCTGTTACCTGAACATGTACTTCGGCCAGGTCGCGGCCACCCTGGATCAGGCCCGAGAGATGGGTGCCCGTGATGACGAGTTTGAATTATTGACGCGCACGCTGGCGGCCTTTGGTCGAGCCATGAACAGTGCCACCTATATCAACAGTCACCGCCAGTGGAATGGGTTCAGCCAGGCCTTGGGCAACTTTTACCAACAACATGACCTGTTCCTTACCCCGACCCTGGCGCATCCGCCGATCCGCCATGAACGCGGTAACCTGCCCGCGCAACAGGAAAAGCTCCTGGGTTGGCTGCTGAATACCGGCATTCTGCCGCTGCTGGCACGTTGGGGTGCACTGGATAACATGGCCAGCGACATGGCGCGCAAGAACCTGACCTATGTGCCCTTTACCCAATTGGCCAACCTGACAGGCACACCAGCCATGAGCGTACCGCTGTACTGGACCGCCGATGGCCTGCCGTTGGGCGTGCAACTCTGTGGCCCGAGCGGCAGTGAAGCCAGGCTACTGCAGCTGGCCAGCCAACTGGAACAGGCCCAACCCTGGGCAGACAAGTGGCCGGCCATGGCGCAATTACCTGGATAACACGTTGTTTCAAACAGAGGATTCAGCACCCCCTGGGAGGGGCCGAATTCCACCTCGGCCCATAGCGCGGCCGCTGGCTCAGCGTGTCGAGATGGAACTCGACACGCTCAGGCAGACAGAACAACCGAGAAGGCATACTCCCTGGGATGGACCCACCTCCGCTTTGGGCAACCGAGGTGGGAGCGGTCGCCTGACCGCGAAGAGTCTCTTCGCGGCGGGGCCGCCGCTCCTACCAGACGGTTGTCTAGCCGTTGGCATCCTGGTCTGAATCGCTATCTTCAGCCCCCGGCCGACCCAGTGCCTTAACCAACTCACGGACCAAAGGCTTCATAAAGAAGCTCGACTCCGGCATCAGGTCTACCTGCACACCGCGCGCCCGCAACTCATCCGCGACCACGGGCCCCACGGCAGCCACACACAATCTGCCCAGCGCCGACACCAATGCGGGCTCGCCACAGACACGCCTGCCAATCTGGAACAGCCGTCGGACCTGTGTCGCACTGGTGAAGGCGATGGCATCCAGACTCTTGCCCAGCACGCTGGCCACCAGGGCTTCAACCTGAGCGTCCTCGACATCATCGGCATACACATAGGGCGCCACGCAATCGACCTCGGCGCCAGCCTCGGTGAGAAAGTCCACCAGGAGTCGGTTTGGCTCGGTGCCGTAAAGCTGCACCGCTATCCTGCGGCCCAGCAGGTTTTCACTTTGCAGAGTACGTATCACGCCCTCGGTGGTCGGCTCCAGGGCAACCAGATCGGCCCTGAGGCCAATAGTGCGCAGTGCCGCACCCGGTTTGGGTCCGCGTGTCAGCTTGCGCACCTGCGACAAGCGCGCAATAAAATCCGCCTTTAGCGAGCCACCGGCGCGCTCGGCAGTACCCAGAAGTCGCCGCAAGCCCTCGCCGGTCAACAGAATCAGATCATCCACCGGCTGTTCGACAAAACGCTGCAACCAGGCCAGGACCGGCTGCTGGTCTGGTGCATCATGAATGGAAACCAGCGGGCAGCGCAGCACGGAAGCACCACGCTTGATCAGCATATCGGCAAACAGGTCGAGTTCACGGCTTTCCGGCAGCGCAATATGGCGGCCAGACAGGGGCAGGTCATCAGAGGTCATGGGCATGGTCACAAATCGAGTCAGCCGTCATTGTGCGTCCCACCGCTGCGCATTGGAAGCGCAGATCAAAGATAACAGCCTGGACAGCTGTCAGACGCCTGAGCGGCGCCGGACAGCCATCCCGGTCTGTGTTATTTCTCCCAACCACGACCATGGACAATGTTGTCCAGCGTGCGGCTGATGGCGGTGCAATTACGCACCATCTCGACCTTTTCCCAGGTCGCCCGCTCCCCCTCATGCAGCAACCGGTGCATGGCCTCGCGTGAGGGCGGCGCCAGCAAACGCAGGGGATGATCCCAGCGATTACGCAGGAAGATATTGATATCTGCCGTATATTCCTGACGCAGCACACCGTAGGTCAGATGCTGCATCAAACTGATCACCGGCGACTTGATGCGGATATTGTCGCGACTGAAGCGCATGGCTTCGGCCGTCGTGATCTTCAGAAAACGCATCTGATAGTTATACAGCGTGCGCAGCGGATTGGGCTGAGCATCCGGGTCAGGGGTAATGGCCAGCGCCGCCGGGTTGGTCATGCTGGAAATAAAGTGATTGACGCCAAACAGTCGCGCCAGCCGTTTGGCCGGCAGATCGTCAGCAAAAGAGCCATCAATCCATTTCAGGTCAGGCAGATAGGGCACGGTTTCACCCTTGGCATTGCGGCACATCAGCGTAACCGGCGGATAAATACCGTAAATGGCGCAGGAGGCCATGACCGCTGAGTGAATCAATACGTTTGGCGAAGTGACCGCATTCAGCAGGCGAGGCGCTTGCTTGGGAGACAGCCCGGTCACCGTAATATTCAGCTTGCGGCCTGTCAGTTCAAAGGCCTCTTGAAAAGTAATATCCGGAATGATCTTGGTCAGATAATCGCGCAGGTTATCGGCATCCATGCGCGGGTGACCGTTACCAAACAGCGACAGGGTCGGACGGATCTTTTCAGCCACGTCTGCTTCATGGTGCAGCGCATCCAGGCTCAAGCGTTCACGCAATTCTTCGTCCGGATGGGTACAGGCAGTAGCCGCCAGAATCGAGCCGGCACTGGAGCCGGAAATGATTTCCGGCAACAGACCCTGATCGAACAAGGCCTTCAATACACCAGCATGAAAAAAGCCGAGCACCGCACCACCACTGAGCATCAAGGCTGAGCGACCATAGCAATGACTGGCACGCAGGAAAAAGTCCTGTTTTTCCTCCAGTGAAATGATGCTCTCATCCACCTCGTTCAGGTCATTCAAGGCACCGCAGATTTCCTTGATGTACTGGCTGATCAGATTCTTGGTGCCCAGCTTGGCCTTGTTGTACAGCGAGGGCTTGCCCATACCACCAAGATTGCCGTGAATGCCCTCATTCAGGACAAACAGCAGATCGTGGTACTCGCGGCGAAAACGCAAATCACGGATGCGATCCAGCCGAGACCGGATTGCCCGATAGTCATAGCTCTCACACGCATCATTCTGTTTCCAGTCGTCCAGACCATTCTCATGATCGTAGGCTGAGGCCAGTTCGGCCCAGTCTTCGTAACACTCCGCTTCTTCCATGTCCCGGAGTAACTGCTTGGTCTGATTTCGCTGAAAAAGTTTCATGACAACCTCGATATGTCAGGGGCGCTCCGAGGAACGCCCGGGATGATTCCTTGCATCAGCTTTTGCTGGATGGCACCACGGCAAACTGCGCCTCATTATTTGTTGCCGGCTCAGCTGCCGCCAACTTGTCGCCCTGCACTGCCGCCTTGGCACCTGCCGAGCCTGCAGATGCCTTGCGTTTGGCTGCCGCACTGCTGCGCGCCGGTTTTTTCGCCACAGGCTTGTTTGCTGCATCAGCATTCTTCACCTCAGCAGCTGGCAGCGCTTTGCTGCTCTCGCGCTCGGCGGACTGACGCATGGCTTGCTCATACGCATCAACCAGGGTCAGAAACTCCTGTGTAGACTCCTCAAGAAAGCCGATATACCTGTCCATATCCGGCATCACCTTACGGTCCGCAAGCACGCCGACATTCAACTTGTCATAAATACCGGTCATGCCATGACTGATCGCCACACCATCGGAGATCGGCACCAGCGGAAACACCTGATTGACCTTGGCTCCGGCAAAATACTTGGGCGCCATGCCCGGAATACCCGGCACATTGGTGGTCACGGTATTGATCAGCGGGAAACGACCAGCCAGTCGCGACTTGTTCTGTGCCCAGGCACCCAGGGCACGCATATAGGCCGGTATCATGTCACCTGCCGAATTGGTCAGATCACAAAGCACTTCCTTGGCCAATGGAATGCCGCGCTCGGTACGCCGGTGCACGGCAATCAGGCGCTCGACCGGATCCTCAAGATCCGTACCGATACCGATGTACATGGCGGATATCAGATTCCCGCAATCCTTGCGCGCTTCATCCGGGCGAATCGACACCGGGCACATGGAGACAAGGGACTCGACCGGCAGTTGTTTGTGAAAACTCAGGTAGCGGCGAAGTCCACCGGCAATGATGGCAATGATCACATCATTCATGCTGGACCCCGGGCTCAGCACGCGCATGCGTTTCAGATCGCTGATATTCCAGATATGCACGCCATAGGAGCGATGAGGGGTAATAGGCGTATTGAAAATGGTCTTGGGCACCCGTTTCTGGTCCGGTTTGGCATCGGAACGCAGGCGCCGCGCCAGCTCGATACTCTTGCGCGAAAACACCGCGCCAGCCTTCAGCGTTCGCAGAGCCTGACCCATCATGCGGGGTGCGGTTCGGGCCCACATTTCCAAACGGGTAGGTGCGCGCTCAGCCACTTCAACCCGGTCACGGCGGCCATATTCATGGGAAAAGGTGTCTTCCCACAGGGCCGTGGTCAGTTCAAGGCCCGCTTTGCCGTCAACGTAGGCATGGTGAAAGCGGATCAGTACAGCGAAGCTACCGGGCGGCACACCTTCGACATTGTTGACCCCTTCGATGATATAGATTTCCCAGGGCGCGCGCTCCATATCCACGCTGCGCGACATGGTGCGCGCGGTGAAAATGCACAGCTGCCGCCAGTCGCCGGGCTGCGGCAGGCCAACGTGGCGCACGTGGTATTCAAGGTCAAAGTTTTCGTCATCCAGCCAGTACGGATCATCCAGTTGGAAAGGCGCCTGCTCGAGGCGGCGACGGAAATACGAGGTTGTATTCAGACGGTCCCCGACGTATTGCAGAATGTCCTTGTGGCGGACCAGCCCACCGGGTGCAGTGCTCTGGTCACAGAGCCACAGACTGCCAATCATCATCGGCTGATTGGGGCTCTCAAAATAGTAGAAATGCGAATCCATGGGCGTCAGTTGTTTCATTGGAACAGTCCTCGTTCGCCAAGGTGGGTGTAGGGTCAGGCAGCATGAACAAAGGCTATGATTGCCTCTTGAAGATCAGCGTGTATTGACCCTGATCAAGGGTACACGCCAATAAAATAAGGCATTTCACAAAGCCGACGGCATATCACGCCATCCCGAGCTTGAGACATAAATAGATAATGCAATTATATGACCAACAGGTCACGAAATCAGATATTTTTTATGTCAGAACGACAGGATGTGACCCAGCTAACACCGGGCAGCCGCTCTACAGTGCACGGCGCAGCGGAGAGTACAGGTATGATGAAACAGTGCTTGGACGAATCTGGGCACCCCTTGCAGACCAAGTCATGCACCAAAAAAGCGCATGAACACATCAGCAAGGGGTGCACCTGAGCGCAAGGAATGCTCAGCTTTTACCCGACGCGTTGCGCAACCGGTCACGCAGCAGGATCAAGACCAGGGTAACGGCCGTTAACGGCAGCAGGTAAAAGACCACTGCACTGCCCAGTCCGGGCAGACTGTTGGCCGTGCCGCTGGTCACTACATGCAAGGTATAGAGGATGAAGTAGCCGAGAAACAACAAAGCCTCCCAGCGACCGATACGCATGCCGCTGATAAAAATGGGCAGGCAGGCTATCGCTACCGCCAGCATCACCAACAGGTCAAAGCGCAAAACCGCCTCGCTGACGACAACGCCGGATGGCGCTACCAGTGCAGCCAGACCCAGCACCGCCAAAAGGTTGAAGATATTGCTGCCGATCACGTTACCGACGGCTATATCCCGCTGCCCTCGAATACTGGCCATGACCGAGGTGGCGACCTCAGGCAGTGAGGTGCCAGCAGCGACTATGGTCAGCGCCACGACCCGCTCAGAGACCCCAAAACTCAGGGCCATACTGACCGCACCATTGACCAGCCATCGAGCGCCCAGCACCAGCATGACCAAACCAATGACTATCCACAACGCATTAAGCCATACCGGCGCAGCAGCCTTGTCTTCAGGCAAGTCGTCGACCTGGTTCTCGCGGCGGCTGCTGATGATCAGAAAGGCCGTATAGGCCAGAATCAGCACAAACAACAAGGCGCCATCCAGACGGCCCAGGCGGCCATCAAGGGCCAGCAGCAGAACCAGCAGGCTGGCACCGATCATGATCGGCACATCCAGGCGGATCAACTGACGCGACACCACCAAGGGCGCAATCAATGCTGACAAGCCGAGAATAAACAGCACGTTGAAGATATTGCTGCCAACTACGTTGCCCAGCGCGATATCACCCTGACCTGACACCGACGCATTGACGCTTACCGCCATCTCCGGCGCACTGGTACCAAAAGCAACTACGGTCAGACCAATCACAAGCGGCGAAATCCTGAAGCTTGCCGCGACACGTGCGGCGCCCTTGACCAGCAGCTCGGCACCCACTACCAGTAATACCAGACCAACAACAAAGAGTACCAACACCATCGGCGACATGATTCTCACCCCTCCCCGGGGTATAAGCAGGATACTCTGCACTGCCAATCTAGCATGCCGGCAGCGCGCCCATAAGAGGCCAACCAGCGATATATCAGCGGCTATCTCGCCCCCTGTTATCGGGCTCTATTATGGGCATGATTAAACACAGACCCGGCCAGCAATTTCAGGCAGGATAAAGGCTTTGATACCCACCCAACCGGAGGCCAGGCGCATGAACAGCAGCCGTTTTGTTGTCGACCAGAACCACCTTGAACAGTGCGAGACGCAGACACTGCCAACTATCGAGGCCGCAGACCTGAGCGAAGGTGAAGTCCTGCTCAAGGTCGACAGTGCCGCCTTTACCGCCAATAACATTACCTATGCGGCATTGGGTAAGCGCTTCAAGTACTGGGACTTCTTCCCCGCCGAGGCACCCTGGGGCCAGATTCCGGTCTGGGGCTTTGCCGATGTCAGTGCTTCGCGCCACCCTGAGATCAGTGTCGGCAGTCGGGTCTATGGTTATCTGCCGATGGCAAGCCAGTTGCTTGTGCTACCCGGCAGGGTCAGCCAGAGCAGTTTTGTTGACACCTCGGCGCACCGCACGCATCTGGCCCTGGCCTACAACCAGTATGTGTTTACCGCCACAGACCCGGCTTACCAGCCACAATACGAAGCCCTGCAGATGCTGCTGCGCCCGTTACTGCTGACCTCCTTTCTGCTGGATGACTTTCTGGCGGAAAACGCCTTCTTCAGCGCCGACCAGATCATTCTTACCAGCGCCTCAAGCAAGACCGCCCTGGGACTGGCCTTTATGCTCCAGCACCAGCGTAGTCAGCGCGGCCAGCCCCTGACTATCACCGCACTGACCTCGAGCAGCAACTGCGCCTTTGTCGAGTCACTGGGTTATTACGACAAGGTTGTCAGCTACGATGCAATCGACAGTCTGGATGCCAATCAATTGTCGGTCTCGGTAGACTTTGCCGGCAATGGCCAGGTACTGGCGGACATTCATCAGCACTTTGCCGATAACCTGCGTTTCAGTTCGCTGGTGGGCGCCGCCCATTGGGATCAGCGAGGGGGTGACAAGCAATTGCCGGGACCGGCCGCCGAGGTTTTCTTCGCTCCCGGCTACTGGGAGACACGCGGTAAAGAATTGGGCAATGCCGAGTTGATGCAGCGTTTCGCCCGGCTCTGGGCGCCGCTGGTCGGCTCAGTGGCAAAATGGATGAAGGTTAATGAGGTGCGCGGCGAACAGGCTATCGCCAAGGCCTATCTGGACACACTGAAAGGCAACATCAGCCCGGAGCAAGGCACTATCATGCGCTTTTGATGATACCTGGAACAGGCCGGACGGACCTTCAGGTTTCCGTCCGGCCTTTTCGTTTGCCAAGGCTATCGGCTGTCTGCCAACTGGCTTATCACCGCATCGTCATATAGCGCGCGACCCTGTTCGATACGCACCGCCCCAGCGCGTAACAGGGCTTCATAGACAATCCCCGCCTTGACTGGCTGCAGCTTGAACTTATTGTTGACACTGTTACGCAGACTGTCCTGACGCGCCGGACGGTTACGACTGTAACGCAGCAGATGCTGGGCATAGAGCCGCACCGACTCATCCAGTTCGTCACCGTTTTCGGCATCCGCCTTCTGTGAACCAACCCGCTCGGCGGAGCGCCCCTGACTGCGCAGCAGGCCTATGGTATGGTCCAGATCACTGTCGTTGGAGACAATCACAAAGTGCGCATCCTCCGGCAACTCATGCATCAACATGCCGGCAAAGAAACAGATACCAAAGTCCGCCGCATTCTTGCCGGTCTGCTCCATCTTGTGAATGGTCAGTTTTTCCGAATTGATCGCTTGGGCCAGTGGTACCAACCAGTCCAGCGGCACCTTGGGCCCGCGCTGGGCATAACAGATGATCACCCGATCAAAATGCTCCAGACTCCTGGGCAGGTTATTCAGGTGATGCGGGCAATTCTCCAGATCAAGCAACAACACGCTGGCTGGCGTTCGATCCGCGCCGGTCTCGGTCATGCTTACCCTCCCCCACCCATCAGCTCCGTCAGTTGCTGGCCATGCTCTGACTCGATACTACCAGGCAGACAGCGCAACGCCGGGATGCTCAGATAATCCTGCAGCAGCGGCGCCATGCCCTTGAGCACTTGCACCGGCAAAGCCGAGGTAAAACTGAATCCGTCTGCCGCCCGGCCTGGCACGAAGGCGGTCAAGCTGCCGAAGTGATCCGGTCCAAGATAGAACACAAAAGTCGCTGTTCGATTCATCACCTCACTGGCGCTGGAACGACCATCACTGGTCAGGCTGTGGATGCGATTATCACCGGTGCCGGTCTTGCCACCGATGTCCAGTGCGGTTCCATCCACATTGACAAATGCACCTTGCAATCGCCTTGCCGTACCGTTATTGACCACATCAGCCAGGCTGGCCCGCAGCGTCGCCGCCACCGCCGGATGCATGACCTGCTGGCCGGCATCATCCTGTCGCTGCAGGCGCACCTCATAGGGTGTATGTTCGGCAAAGTGCAGATCATTGATACGCCGGCTGCCATAGCGCACACCGCCGTTCTGAATGATCCCCATCAACTCGGCCAGCGCCGCAGGACGATCACCGGCACTACCCAGCGCCGTGCCCAAGGACGGCACCAGATGGGCAAAGGGATAACCCAGTCGCTGCCAGCGCCGATGCACCTCGGAAAAGGCTTCGACTTCCAGCATGCTGCGAATACGTGTATCCCGCGCACTGCGGTGCCGAGTACGGAACAGCCAGCCATAGACCTCCTGACGCTGAGCCTCACTGGCGGCCACCGCAGCGGAAAAATCAGCAACAGGGTCCGAATTGAGCTTATAGGCCAGCAGCCACAATTCCAGCGGGTGCACACGGGCGATATAGGCCTGATCAGGCAGGCTGTAGCGCCCGGGACCGTAATCGCGATACAGCACACGCAAGCGCTCTTCGCTCAAGGTATTCTGACCGGGTTGGCTGAGCATAAAGGCATCAAAGGCAGACCGATCGACCTCTGGATACAGGTATCGGTGCACCGCCGCCAGCCGCGCCGAGGTTGGACGCAGCCCCGTTAGAAAGGTCTCCAGCCGCTGCTGCTCATCCAGACCGTCGTACTTGCGCCAGAAACGCAACAGAAAGGTCGTGCCCTCACGGTCGGCAAAACGACGCAGATACGCCTCGCGCAGGGGATCTGCGTCATTCCGCATCAAGGCTTGATAATCGACGCTGGCGGCATTGTTGGCGTAACGCAGAATATCCCGCAGCAGGCGCACAAAGGGCAGATTGATCGACTCGCGCATGGCCTCACGCAGGGTTGGGTTTCGGCCATTATCCTCACGCCGGAAATTGCTGAACCGCTGCACCCCACCCCCGGTAAAGAAACGCTCGTCGGGATTGGCCGAGTAGCGGCGCTCCAACGCAGCCTCAAGCATTTGCTCGACAGGGGCCTGCGGATTGCTGCGCAGATAGTTCGCCGCCCACTGACTCAAGGCATCATCGCCAACCGCTTGCGCCCGCGCTTCATCATCCTGCAAGCGGCTATGCAGTTCGGCAATAATCTCGAGATAGGTCGCCAGCACTCGCAATTTGGCGGTGGAGCCCAGTTCCAGCTTACTGCCCTCGTTCAGATCGAAGGGCAGACCGGTGTTATCGGTTTGCACCCGCACCTGATTGCCGCCCTCTGCACGCTGCATCAGAGTAAAACTGTAGCGCACCTGCCCAACCTTGTCGGGGGCCAGCAAGCGCTCACCAAACAGCCCCACCCCCTGTGCCACCTGGGGGTCAGCCAGGCTTTCCAGGTAGGCACTGACCTGCTGCTGCAGATCACCATGCAGGCTGCTGTCTGCTTGCAGGTCGAAGCGATCCACAGCGTACTGCGCCTGTCCCAGCAAACCGGCCAGACGGCTCCGCGCCACCGTTACCGCTTTATTTGCAGGCAAGCGGTCACGCAATGGCTGGCTGGCCCAGTCACGAAACACTAAAGGACTGACCAATGTCTGATCTCGCAACGCAGAATCAACCAGGCCGTCGCGGTTCATCAAACGCACATGGCTGTCAATCAGCGCCTCAAGATTGGCACGACCCTGTAACAGGTAATAGCTTGGGCGACGCTGTGCAATCAACAGCGCCAGGGCCTGGCGCAGGGCAACAGCCTGATTCGCCAGTCCGTCTTGCCCCCTCAGAGCCCGACTGAAGCGTTCAAAGTCAGTGGCAAACCAGACCCACAGTGCATCACCCACACCGTTGACTTCACCATGCCCGGGAGCAGCGGCCAGGGGCACCGTATTCAGATAATCCAGCACCAACCGCTGACGTTCAGGCAAGGTCTCTGGCCCGTTTCGATAGGCTCGCACACTGGCTGAAGCCATCTGAATCAGCTTGTCCTGCAGACCATGGGTCCGACCTTCGCGGGAATGGCGAAATTTCTCGATCTGCGTCGCCAGGGTGCTGGCACCATAGCTGGCGCGATCAGCATTGAAACGACTACTGGCCAATGACACAGAGGCACCCGCCAGGCGCAGCCAGTTGACCGCCGGATTGACCCGAGGATGCTCGGGATTCAGCAAATCCCGATCCTCAATAAACAACAATCCCTCAACCAGCAAGGCCGGCACCTGCTCAAAGGTGCCGTATTGCCGCTGTGGATAGCGAAAATCAAACAATGGCTCGGCGCGGCAATCACGGATACCCAGACCAGCACGGGTCTTCTCCGGATAGGGTGGATGCAAACCGAGCTCGGTATAACGCAATAACGCCGGCGAAAACTGCATCTGCTCGGTAATTTCATAGCCACTCTGCTGCAAGCGTGCCAGCAGCTCTGGCAAGGCAGTGTAACCGAGGCGCTGGTTGAAAGGCCCTTGTTCGGGGTAATGCACGCGCGCACTGCTGCTCTGCACGCGATCGTAATTCAGCTGCGCGGCATATCGGCTAATAAAGTGGGATTGATAAAACGAGTGTTCAATCTCCTGACTGACTAGCCACCCAAGGGCCAGCAGTGCACAGAGCAAGAGTATCCAGGGTCGTGCGCGCATGTCTCCTCCTAGAGCTCATGCACACAGTCTAGTGCAGCCCGGTCCAAGCTGACAGGGGAAGACAGAAAGAAAGCCGCACTATCGGGCGGCGGGGCTCAGCCGGCCAGCCCGGCAAACAGCAACAGCCACCACAGTGCAATCAGCAGCTGCAGCAAAAAGCCGGCAAAACGCAGCCAGACAAATAAGGCTGAAGTGCTGATCAAATGCATGACCGACTGGAATAGTCGGGCTGCCAGCAGCACCAGTGCCAGACCATCCGTAAGCGCAGCTTGACCTGTCGCCAGTGCATACAGCAGCAATGCCATCAGCCAGGGCAGGTTTTCAATACAGTTGGCATGGGCGCGCACCAGACGCTGACCAAAACCGGCGGGGGTATTACTGCCATCCGGGGCAAAGCCGTTGACCGCCATTTTGCCAGTCAACACCAACAAACCACGCTGATTGACCATGACCAGAAGCAGTAACAGCATCCAGGCGGCAAGACCCAGGAAAGCCAGTGCAGAGGGGGATAGGGACATAGGGGTAATGCTCATTTTGTTATTGGGGTAGCCAGAATAGAGTAAAAACTCTATAACAACCAGACTCATTATTCGGACTGTTCGGCCAAATACGCGCCTGGATTAAACGTGAAAACAACCAGCCATCCATGACTCAGCAAAGCGTCTTAAAGATGGAGTGCAAACATAAAAAAACCCCGGCGAACCGGGGTTTTTCAGTCTGGTTTATGAGGGCAGTAGCCAGGACGTCAGACAGCTACCCGCATAGAACAGATTAGGGGCGGCAAGCAGACGGCAGGAACTTGTTGTCCAGACCGGTGCAAGTCCAGGTAGAGATCTGACCAGTAGCAGCTTCAACAGTCGGGGTCAGAGTCATGGTGTCACCGTTATGTACGCCATCGTCAAAGGCGATGGTCAGGGCACCAGCAGCAGTAACAGCAACACCACCAGCACTGAAGTAGTTACCATTCAGGGCAGCAGTACCTGCGGCAATGTTGGCATCAGCATCAACACCGGCTACACCACCGTTCTCGGCAGAGTAAACAGCGATATCAGCGCGCAGGCCAGCAGTGGCGCTCAGCGGCTCGGAAGCCTGGGCACGACCGGTGTAATCCTGGTAAGCAGGCAGTGCGATGGCAGCCAGAATACCGATGATGGCTACAACGATCATCAGTTCGATCAGGGTAAAACCTTTCTGCATTTGTGATTTCATGTGCAACTCCATATTTTGGTAGATAGCCACAGGGCTGATTTGAGTAAAGCATATTGCATGCCAGCGTCAACATATCCTGCAAACATCAGCTTTCCCGCCGGGCTGCAAGACAAATGTTACCGGCAACCACGACACCAAGGGTCAGTCACTGACATTTTTTGTCACCAAGCCCGGACAAGCTGCTACAAAATAGAGGGCTTTTTATCCGCAGGGAGTGTGCAGCAGCCTCCGCCTGTACTATAGTCCCATCAAACATCATATATATAACAACGGATTGAGGCAGTTCTCCGCCTATGGATACCCCCGCGCTCTCCGGTCTGGCCCGGCGTATTGTTCAGGACCAATTGCTGGACGCTCAGGTGGCCAGCAAGGCCAGCAAGCAGGCCAGTCAGGACAAAATCCCTTTTATTACTTACCTGGTACAACACAAACTGGCCAATGCCCGTGACCTGGCCATGCTCTGTGCTGAAGAATTCGGCTACCCCTACCTTGATTTGGCCTCCATCGATAAAGAGACCCAGCCCAGGGAGTTGGTCAGTGAAAAGCTGATTCGCCAACATAACGCGCTACCCTTGTTCAAACGCGGTACCCGACTTTTTCTGGCCATCTCAGACCCTACCAATCAGCAAGCCCTGAGCGATGTGCAGTTCAACACCGGGCTAATGACCGATGCGGTCATCGTTGAAGATGACAAGCTGCAGGCCGCCATCGAGAAGTTCCTCGACAATCCGGCTGCCGGTTTTGGTGATATGGGCGACGACGCCCTGGATGAGCTGGATATACAATCGGTCAAGGACGACGACAAAGCGGATGGCGGCAGTGATGCTGACGATGCTCCCATTGTCCGCTTCGTCAACAAGATGCTCCTTGATGCCGTGCGCATGGGTTCCTCGGACTTGCACTTTGAACCCTTCGAAAAGCTCTATCGCGTACGCTTTAGAACCGATGGCATTTTGCATGAAGTAGCCAAACCACCCGTGCAACTGGGCGTGCGCATTGCAGCCCGTCTCAAGGTCATGTCCTCCATGGATATGGCCGAGCGTCGCAAGCCGCAGGATGGCCGGATCAAGATGAAAATCTCCAAGAACAAGGCCATCGATTTTCGTGTCAACACCCTGCCCACGCTATGGGGTGAGAAGGTAGTACTGCGTATTCTGGATTCGGACAGCGCCAAAATGGGTATTGATGCCCTTGGTTATGAGGAAGACCAGAAAGAGATGTACATGTCAGCGCTGGCGCGCCCGCAGGGCATGATCCTGGTCACCGGACCGACTGGCTCGGGCAAGACCGTTTCACTTTATACCGGCCTTAACATTCTCAACACTATGGAGCGCAATATCTCCACGGCCGAGGACCCGGTTGAAATCAACCTTGAGGGGGTTAACCAGGTCAACGTCAACCCCAAGCAGGGCCTCGACTTTGCCCAGGCATTGCGTGCCTTTCTGCGTCAGGATCCGGATATCATCATGGTCGGCGAGATCCGCGACCTGGAAACGGCGGAAATCGCCATCAAGGCCGCCCAGACCGGTCATATGGTACTCTCGACCCTGCACACCAACAGTGCTGCGGAAACCCTGACACGCTTGCGCAATATGGGCGTACCCTCTTTCAATATCGCCACCTCGGTAAACCTGATTATTGCCCAGCGCCTGGCGAGACGCCTGTGTAAAAGCTGCAAGAAAGTCATGGACGTTCCAAAAGAAGTGCTGGCCGAGGAAGGCTTCAGCCCGGAAAAAATAGACGCCGGCATCACAATTTATGGTCCTGTGGGTTGCGAAAACTGCAAGGACGGTTATAAAGGACGAGTGGGCATCTACGAGGTGGTTAAAATCACTCCGGCTATGCAGCGTATTATCATGGAAGACGGCAACTCCATCGAGATATCCGATGTCGCGCAGAGCGAAGGCTTCCACAATTTGCGACAGTCCGCCCTCCAGAAGGTCGAGCAAGGCGTGACCAGCCTGGCGGAAGTCAACCGAGTGACCAAGGATTAAGTCATGGCGCAACAGACAGCAGCACGCAAGCCGGTAGCGGCTAAAAAGACCAAGGTCGAAAATACAGTCCCGTTCAAATGGGAAGGTAAAGACCGTAAAGGTACCAAGGTCGCGGGAGAAATTCAGGGCACCAACGCCGCCTTGGTCAAGGCGCAACTGCGCAAGCAGGGCGTATTGGTCACCAAAATTCAGAAAAAATCTTCACTCTTTGGCAGCAAGGGCAAGAAGATCAAGCCACTGGATATCGCTTTTTTTACCCGTCAGCTCGCAACCATGATGGCCTCGGGCGTACCTATTATTCAGGCCTTTGAAATCATTGCCGAAGGCACGGAAAACCCCAACCTGGTTAAATTGGTCAATGAAATAAAAACCGATGTGGCCGCCGGTAATACCTTGGCCGACTCACTGCGCAAACATCCGAAATATTTCGATGACCTGTTCTGCAACCTGGTCGAATCCGGTGAGCAGTCAGGTAAGCTGGAGTCCCTGCTGGACCGTATTGCGACCTACAAAGAAAAAACCGAAGCCCTAAAGGCTAAAATCCGCAAAGCCATGACCTACCCAATATCAGTTGTCGTGGTAGCTGTTATCGTTACCGCCATCATGCTATTGAAAGTGGTACCCGCATTTGTTGAGGTCTTTGCCAACTTTGGTGCTGATCTCCCTGCCTTTACTCTGTTTGTTATTGGCTTATCTGAATGGTTGCAAGCATGGTGGTTTGTGGTACTGATCATGTTTATTGTGATTGGTTTCGCTTATAGCAAGGCCCATTTGAAATCCAAGGCCTTCAGAGACGGACAGGATCGCCTCTTACTCAAGGCGCCGATTATTGGCGATATCGTTTACAAGGCCGCGGTAGCGCGTTATGCCCGCACCCTGTCGACTACCTTTGCTGCTGGTGTGCCTCTGGTGGATGCGCTGGATTCGGTTGCTGGCGCCGCCGGTAACGTGGTGTTCTACAATGCCGTGATGCAGATCAAGGAAGACGTTTCGGCGGGCTCCCAACTGAACTTTTCAATGCGTACCACTAACGTATTTCCCTCATTGGCGGTGCAAATGGCCGGCATTGGTGAAGAATCCGGTAACCTCGACGGCATGCTCGACAAGGTCGCGGATTATTACGAAGCCGAAGTGGATAACGCCGTGGACAACCTGACTACCCTGCTTGAGCCGATGATCATGTCGGTACTGGGCATTCTGGTGGGCGGCCTGATCATCGCCATGTACCTGCCGATCTTCCAGTTGGGTGGCGTTGTCTGACCCATGCCCATTCTTGATTACCTGGCCAGCCAAGCGCTGGCCTTTATTTTACTGGCTGGGCTTCTGGGCCTGATCATCGGCAGCTTTCTGAACGTCGTCATTCATCGCCTGCCGCGCATGCTCGAGCGCGACTGGCGTCAGCAATGCCATGAGTTCCTGAGCCCTGACCAGCCCGCTCCAGAACAGCCTACCTACAACCTGATTCTGCCTCATTCGCACTGCCCGCATTGCCAAACCGAAATCAAACCCTGGCAAAACCTGCCGGTGATCAGCTATCTGCAGCTCAAGGGCCGCTGCGGCCACTGCCGCGAGCGTATCAGCCCACGCTATCCGCTGATCGAGCTCCTGACGGCCGGACTCTCGATGCTGGTGGCCTGGCACTTTGGCTTTGGCTGGGCCGCCGGCGCCATGCTGCTGCTGACCTGGGGCCTGATCAGCCTGAGCATGATCGATGCCGATACCCAGCTGCTGCCGGATATACTGGTTCTGCCGCTGCTCTGGCTCGGGCTGATCGTCAACAGCACCGGACTCTTTACCGACTTGAACAGCGCACTCTGGGGTGCTGTTGCCGGTTACCTGAGCTTATGGTCGGTCTATTGGCTGTTCAAGCTGATCACCGGCAAGGAAGGCATGGGCTATGGTGACTTCAAGCTGCTGGCCATGCTCGGCGCCTGGGGTGGCTGGCAGATACTGCCGCTGACCATACTGCTGTCTTCATTGGTCGGCGCCATACTCGGCATCATTATCCTCAAGAGCCGTGGCAAGGATAACGCCACACCTATCCCCTTCGGGCCCTATCTGGCTATTGCCGGCTGGATTGCCTTGATCTGGGGTGAGACAATCACCGGCACTTATCTGAAATTTGCCGGATTCTGATCCATGATCATTGGTTTGACCGGCGGCATAGGCAGCGGCAAAAGCGCTGCTGCCCGCCGCTTCGCTGACGCCCATGGCATCCATATTGTGGATGCCGACATCAAGGCCCGGGTTGTGGTTGAACCGGGCCAGCCCGCTCTGCAGCATATCGTTGACCGCTTTGGCGCTGCCGTGTTGCAGCCCAATGGCGAACTGGATAGGGCCGCCCTGCGTGAGCAGGTATTCGCCGATGCCGAACAACGCCGCTGGCTGGAAGCCCTGCTGCATCCACTTATCCGTGATGAAATCGTCCGCGATCTGAATAGTGCAACCTCCGCCTACAGTCTGCTGGTATCGCCGCTGCTGGTGGAGTCAGGTCAGCACCAGATGACCCAACGCATTCTTGTAGTGGATGTGCCCGAAGCCTTGCAGCTGCTGCGTACCAGCCAGCGGGATCAGGTGCCCGAGGCACAGGTTCGCGCCATCATGCAGGCCCAGGCATCGCGAGATGAGCGCCTGCGCCATGCCCACGATGTGATCAGCAATGACCGTGATCTGGCCGCCCTGCATCAGCAGGTAGACGCCCTGCACCAACGCTATCTTGCCTTGACCAAGGGAGTTACCGCATGACCCTGAGTGTTGAATGCCCGACCTGCAAGGCCCCGGTCAACTGGAATGACGAATCGCCTGACCGACCCTTCTGCTCACCGCGCTGCCGTCTGATTGACCTGGGCGCCTGGGCCTCCGAGGAGCACGCCATTCCCGGCGAGGAACTCGAGCAGGACATTTTCTCCGACGACCTGCCACCCCAGTAACCCTGGTGAAACGCCTGCATGTAATGGCTGCGGTGATCCGCCGAGTGGACGGACGGATTCTGATTGCCCGGCGCGCTGACAACGCCCATCAGGGCGGATTATGGGAGTTTCCCGGCGGCAAGCTGGAATCCGAAGAAGCGCGCCTGGCTGGCCTGGTCCGCGAGCTGCAGGAGGAACTGGGGATTCAGGTGACCGTGGCACGGCCATTGATTGATATCCGCCATGACTACACGGATAAATCAATCCGCCTGGATGTCTGGCTGGTAGAGAATTTCACTGGCGAAGCCCATGGGGCTGAGGGCCAACCCATTCGTTGGGTCAGCGCTGAACAACTGTCCGAATATGCCTTTCCTGAAGCCAACCGCCCTATTGTGCAGGCGGCGCAGTTGCCGGAACGTTATCTGATTACCCCGGACGGCATTGACCCCGCGACGCTGGACTCCGATCTTGGACAATTTGAGCCACGCGGCAACGGTATGATCCAGCTGCGCCAACCCAGCCTGCCGCCCGAGCAATATCACGCCTTGGCCACAGCCGTGCTGGCTGAGCACGCCGACAAGGCCACCTGGATACTCAAGGGCAGCCAACCAGTACAGGGTCATGGCTGGCATCTGACCGCTCTGCAACTACGCCAACTGCATGCGGCTGGATGGCGAAGAAAACCACACACTGCATCTCCCCTCCCCAAGGAAAATCGATCTGATCACTTTCGACCCGAGCCGAAACTCGATAAGTCAGAACAACCTCAGCCTGGGAAGGTCGAGTCCCATCTCGACCAGCGCACAAACCAGCCAACTACTTGGCCGAGATGGAACTCGGCCCTCCCAGGAACCCCAGCTCAGGCTTTAGCATCCGAAACAACAGACTGGCAGGGATTACTAGCGGCCTCCTGTCACTCAGCCGAAGAACTACAGATGGCCGGTAAAATCGGGGTGGACTTCGCAACCCTGTCACCGGTGCTACCCACTGGCAGTCATCCGGACGCGCGACCGTTAGGCTGGGAAGCCGCTGCCGAGCTGATCGCTCAGGTGAACTATCCGGTGTATTTACTTGGCGGGATGGATGACAGCATGCTGGAGAAAGCTTTCGCCATTGGCGCCCAGGGCATTGCCGGGATCAGCGGCCTGTGGCCGAAAGCCTAATAAGTAGGACCGGGGCGGCCGGCCAAGCCTTGACCGCGAAGGGTTTTCTGGACCAGCCTGCAACCTGCCCTGTTCGCGCTCAAGCGCGCTCCTTGTATCTCTCCCCGGACGCTGGTTAGCTACTAGCGTTTCGGGTCGGACGGAAGTCTGTCGCGCTCCTGAGGGCATAG